>NZ_JAERQK010000009.1 GCF_017912535.1 Motiliproteus sediminis | reverse complement strand
ACTCACCCGTCCGCCGCTCGTCAGCAACTAGCAAGCTAGTCCTGTTACCGCTCGACTTGCATGTGTTAGGCCTGCCGCCAGCGTTCAATCTGAGCCATGATCAAACTCTTCAGTTCAAATTTTGTGATAGTCCGAAAACCATCAAATCTGACTCAAAGTAACTACTGTAAAAAACCTAACTAAACGTAAACGTTGTAGTTAAATGAATTCACGAGTCGTTTACCTTGATAATGCTTTACTGCTTCATCCCGGCAAACGCCCACACGAATTGCATGGTCGATTTGTTAAAGAGCGTGCCTGAGCGAGATGCCTTTCGTCTCAAGCAGGGCGCACATTATAGCGCTGCCCGATGCGGAGTCAACCGCGAAAACCGATAATTTTTAACTTCAAAATCACCTGTTTTCCTGTGCCGCTCCCGCTTCGTCAGCGGCAACGTGGGGGCGCATTCTACAGCCTCGCCAAACCCTGTCAACGGCCCTGATGAAATAAATATGAAATTATTTTTGGAGCTGAGGAATATCGATCAGCTCGACCTCCTCGGCCCGCACCGGGCGGCTGAAGAAAGTGCCGGCAACGCGGGCAAATCGAGCCGTTCCATCGGTGACCAGATAGCGGATCTCGCCCTGACGATCTGGCTCCGGATGCAATTCTCCGGAATCAGTCAGCAGCTCCGTCAACGCCGCGGCGGTAGTTTCCGCCGAATCAACCAGTCTCACCTGACTACCGAGCACGTTGGCGATGGCATTTTTCAGTACCGGAAAATGAGTGCAACCCAACACCAACGTATCAATCCCCGGCGCATCGCTTTGCTGCAATGACCCGAGATAGCGCTCCAGCACCCGCTCAAGCAATTCACCTTCGGTCCAGCCCTCTTCCGCCAGCGCCACAAACAACGAGCACGCCTGAGCATGAACTACCGCACTCGGCCGCAACCGCCTGACCGCTGCCTGGTAGGCGCCGCCCGCTATAGTGCTCTCAGTGGCAATAATACCAATATGCCCGCTGGTTGACGCTTCACAACTGGCTTTGGCTCCGGGCTCGACCACACCCAAAATCGGCATGGTCGGATAGCTGTCGCGCAGCAGCTCTACAGCCACTGCCGAAGCGGTGTTACATGCGATCACCAACGCCTTGACGTTACGCTGCACCAAAGCCAAAGCCGCCTGGCGCGCATAGCGTGCGACCGACTCCGGGCTTTTGGTGCCGTAAGGCACCCGCGCGGTATCGCCGAGATAGACGAGGTCTTCGCCCGGCAACGCCCGATGGATAGCATCCAGAACCGTGAGTCCGCCAACACCGGAATCAAAAACACCGATCGGACGCCGAGCGTCCGCCTGAACCTGGTTGCTCACAGCTACCGTTTTCCACTCTTGCCGCTTTGGCTGAAGCGCTTCAGACGCGCTTTCTTGGCGATCTGGCGCTTGCTGAGCTCGTTTTTCTTACCCTCGAAAGGGTTGTCGCCGGAGCGGAAGTCAAAACGCACCGGTGTACCCTTGATCTTGAGAATGTCAGTGAACCTATTCTGCAGATAACGGCGGTAGGACTCCGGCAGCTTGTCGGTCTGGTTGCCGTGAACGATAAACAGCGGCGGATTTGAGCCACCCTGATGCGCGTAACGCAACTTGATCCGACGCCCGTTCACCAGCGGCGGCTGATGATCGGCGATTACGTCTTCGAGCAACTTGGTCAAACGGTTGGTGCTCCACTTGCCAGTTGCCGAAGCGTAGGCCTGCTCGACCGACTTATACAGGTCACCCACACCGCTGCCATGTAACGCGGAGATAAAGTGGATGTTGGCAAAATGGGCAAAAACCAGCCGCCGGTCAAGCTGATCTTTGATTCGCTGCTTCTCGTCCGGGGACAATCCGTCCCACTTGTTGACCGCGATCACAATGGCTCGACCATCATCGAGGGCAAAACCGAGCATATGCAGATCTTGTTCGGTCAAGCCCTCACGCGCGTCCATCACCACGATAACCACATTGGCGTCTTTAATCGCCTGCAGGGTTTTGACGATGGAGAATTTTTCTACCGCATCCTTGATGTTTTTGCGCCGCCGAACACCGGCGGTATCAATCAGCGTGTACGATTTGTCGTTGCGGGTATAGGGAATGTAGATACTGTCCCGCGTGGTACCTGCCTGGTCAAAAACAACCACCCGATCCTCACCCAACATACGATTAACCAGTGTCGATTTACCCACGTTCGGGCGCCCGATCACCGCCATACGAATGCCGCGTTCTTCGTCGTCTTCAATACAACCTTCTTCAGGCGCGTCGCTATCAAACCGCTCCAGCACCTCCTCCAGTAGCGACCGTACTCCACGACCATGGGCTGCGGCGATCGGGACCGGCGCCGCCAGACCCATAGCGTAGAAATCCGCCATCGCTACATCAGGGTCAAGGCCGTCAGTTTTGTTCACTGCCAGAAAGTAAGGTTTGTCGGTACGGCGCAGATGTTGCGCAATCATCTCGTCCGCAGGATTCAACCCGCTGCGACCATCTACCAAAAACACTACCGCGTCGGCCTCATCGATCGCCAACAGCGACTGCTCCGCCATCACCGAATCGATCCCCGATTCATCCCCGGAGATGCCACCGGTATCGATAACAATAAAGTCACGCTCATCGAGCTTGCCTTGACCATATTTTCGATCACGGGTAAGCCCGGGGTAATCCGCCACCAGCGCATCGCGGGAGCGGGTCAGACGATTAAACAGTGTGGACTTCCCCACATTGGGCCGCCCCACCAGGGCGATCACAGGTACCATGTTGCTATCCGATTTGGTTAAAGCACAAAAAAGCACAAAAACGAAAAAGGGGTGCCAGTTGCTGGCACCCGCTTTCTCTCAATTCAAACCCTGTTAACCGTCGATGGTCAGGGCGGTGACTCGTCCACTGTTGCCGAGCACATAAAGCACACCGTCCCGCACCGCTAACGGCGCAGCCACACCGGCAGAGTCAACCCTTTCACGAGCGATAAAGCGTCCATCCTGCGGTGACAAGAAGTGCAGGTAACCTTCAAAATCCGCCAGTACTACTGCGCCTTTATAATAGACGGGCGCGGTTGGCTGGCGGAAGTAAAGTCCCTCTTGCAGCCAAAGCTCGGTACTGCTCACCTTGTCGTAACCCAGTACCCGGCCTTCGGCATCAACCGCAAAAAGCTGCTCATCACTCTCAGCCACGCCGCGGTAGCTTGATAACTCACGCCCCCATAGCACACGGCCGTCACGCATAGCGATGGTCGCAACACGCCCTTGGTAGGTCGTTGCATAGAGCACACCGTTACCGGCGACCAGATCGCCGTCGATATCGACCATACGCTCAAGCTCTGTTTGGCCAGTCGGCACCGTTACACGTGATTCCCAGACCATCTCACCGGAGGCAAGTCGCAGCGAAACCACCTTGCCGTTGGCAAAGCCTGCGTATACCAGGTCACCAAGAATCAGCGGCCGACTGGTGCCGCGCAAGGTCAATGAAGGTTTCTGAGCCGTGTAGCTCCACTGCCGTTCGCCGGTTTCAGCATTGAAGGCGACCAAACGTCCGTCGATGGTCTGCACCAGCACCAAGCCGCCACCAATGGCAGCCGGAGCAACGGCCTCACTGCTCAACGGAGTCTGCCATTGCGCTGCACCATCCAAAGCACTGAATACCAGCAAGCGGCCATCGTAACTGGTTACTGCCAGCTTTCCGTCACCGGCAGCCACGCCCCCGGCTATGGCTGTATCAATGTCCACCCGCCACAAGCGCGTACCGCGTTCAACATCGGCCGCTGCCAGACGGCCATCCGCGCTGATGCTATAAATTCGATTGCCCAAGAACGCCGGCCGATATTGTTGATACTTGTCGCCCAGCCCGCCAGCGAGCTGGCTCGACCATAACTCCTGAACATCGAACTCTTCGTCAAAACTGACCAGTGCCGCCGGCTCGACCTCTTCACCGTCAGAAACAGCACTGCAGCCCCCGAGCATTACCAACAGGCTCAGCAGGACCGCTAATACGGCACGACTGCGCATCTTAACTTTCCTCTGCAACAGCCAGGTCATCCAGCTTCATGGTCAGTATGGGGCGCGGCTCTTCGCCGGCAAGATCAATCCCTTGCCGATAGGCACGACGAGCACCATCGATATCTCCCTGATGAAGCAAGATATCGCCTTTAATTTCATAGAAGGTCGCTTCAAAGCCCTGCCGAGGTGCGTCGCCCAGTGCCGCCAGCGCCTGCGGATACTGTTCGCTGGCGGCCAGCACGCGAGCCAGCCGCTGACTGGCAACCTGCTGTACCTCGGGCTCCGGCTGCTGCGCCAACACCCACTCAAGCTCCTGACGGGCACGGTCGAGTTCACCTGCCTCTACCGCAGATTTTGCCAACCAGAGCGCCGCAAACTGGGCATAAGCACTAGCGGAAAAATCACTTTTGAGCTGACCGGCCAGATGTTCTGCAGTTGCACGCCGCTCTTGCGGCAACTCCTCGCCAGGCTGGAGCTGAATCGCACCAGTCAGGTTCTGATAGATTGCCGAAGCCGTCTCAGCCTTCTGCTGCTCGAAGTCCTGGTAAGTGCGCCAGCCAAACACCGCCACTGCGGCTAAAGCAACCCCCAGCACGGTGGAACGGCCATTCTCTTTCCACCAGTTCTTAATCGCTTCAATCTGTTCTTCTTCGGTACGCAAATCTGCCACTACGGCATTCCTCTTTAAATCGAAAATAAGATCAGGAGCGGCACGCCGTCTCCGTGGCTTGTAACGCTTCTATCAGGGCGGCAGCCGGCATCGGCTCGCTCCGCTCCTCTCCTCGCCACAAGGTCGCCAACACCTGCTCCGGATCCTGTTTCAGCAGCACAATCAGTGGCGCCCCGGTCTGGCGCGCCTTGTTGTTGATGTTCTTCAAGCCGCTGCAATGGATCATTACCCGCAGTTGCGGCAAGGCGTTACGCAGCTGTTCGGCCAGAGCCACCACATCGGCCTGCAATCCTTTGTGCTCTGCTGCCAGAAAGAGATCTAGCGGCACACGCAGAGACGCGGGGAAACACTCGAGCGCCTCAAGCAGCAAAATCAACCGCTCCACACCCATGGCGAACCCCACTGCAGGCGTTGGCCGGCCACCAAGCTGGTTGACCAGACCATCATAACGCCCTCCGGCACAGACAGTTCCTTGCGCGCCAAGCTCGTCGGTCACCCACTCAAACACTGTCTTACAGTAGTAGTCGAGCCCTCGCACCAAGCGAGGGTTAACCTCATATGCTATCCCGGCCCGGTCAAGGTGACCGCAGAGCGTTGCAAAATGCTCGCGCGATTCGTCGTCAAGGTAATCGGTCAAAACCGGTGCTTCGGCAAGAATCAGTCGGGTTCGTTCATCCTTGGAGTCAAGGATCCGCAACGGGTTGCTCGACAGGCGGCGTTGGGAGTCTTCGTCCAACTGGTCGCGATAGCCACTCAGGTAGTCGACCAGTGCCGACTTATAGAGAGATCGCGCCTCATTGCTTCCCAATGAGTTCAATTGCAGCGTTACCGCATTAGCCAGGCCCAGCTGCTGCCAGAGACGCGCCGATACCATGATCACCTCGGCATCGATATCGGCACCACCCATACCGTAAGCTTCGACTCCAATCTGATGAAACTGGCGGTAACGACCTTTTTGCGGCTTCTCATACCGAAACATGGGACCACGATACCAGAGCCGCTGCACCTGATTGTAAAGCAGGCCGTGCTCTTCGGCCGCCCGCACGCAACCGGCGGTGCCTTCAGGACGAAGAGTCAAACTTTCCTCGTTGCGGTCATTGAAGGTATACATCTCCTTCTCGACGATATCTGTCACTTCGCCGATGGAGCGTTTAAAGAGTTCGGTTTTTTCAACCACCGGCAGGCGTATTTCGCTATAGGCATACTGGCCCAACACACGCTCCACAGTGGATTCCAGATAGCGCCATAGCGGCGACTGATCTGGCAAAATATCGTTCATGCCACGAATGGCTTGGATCTTTGCCACAACTAGGGTCTCAATTCTGTCGTTCAATCAGGGAATGCGCAGAGTTATGCGGGCCACATTCTGGCGTGCAGCTTCATCTAGCGCCAAGTTCTCACCCGCGAACCGAGCCTCATTGACGGCGCTAACGCGACCAACCAGCAGTTCAGCGGGCTCCGACAAGCTGAGCGACAACCGGTCGCCCGCATTGAAGATTCGAGCAACCAAGGTGCGCCCGGATTGACTCTTAACCGTCACCCAGCACTCATCAACAAATTCGAGGCTGAGCTCCACCTCTGCAGTAGTTTCCTCGCTGGCGACTAGCGCCTCAGCGGCCGCCGGCTCGGTTGACTCATCCTGCGCCGATGAAGCGTTCGCCGCCATCTCTGCGGCCAGCCGGGCAGTCTCTTCATCAGTGAGATAGGTGGGTTCGCTCTCTTCAGCGTCCACGCTGAGAGGAGCAGCCGTATCCGTATCACCATCAGCAAAGGACGCCGCCGAAACAGCGGGCGCAACCTCCGGCGATGCGGCTTCCGGTTCGCTTGACAGCTGCGGCACTGCCGACGGAGGCACTACCACCGCTGGTGACGGTTCGGTTTGCGCCTGCCACCACCAAAGGCTGAATCCTACCAGAGCCAACAGCAAAATCACCGCCACAGTGCGAACCAGAGGATCTGCCATAGTTGCTTGCGGGCGGACTTTGGTGATCGTGGTTACGCTACGTTCGGGCCCCTCCCCCAAACTCTGATTGTACTGTTGCACCAGTGCGTCACCATCCACTCCCAGCAAGCGGGCATAGCTGCGCAGATAGCCACGAACAAAGGCCCCGCCCGGCAGACGCTCCAGCTGGTCCGTTTCCAGTGCAACAATATACCGGCTGGTGATATTCAGCTGGGTGCTGACCTGATCAATGCTTAGACTTAGCTGTTCGCGCGCCTGACGCAATGTTTCGCCAATGGCAGCCGTCGCAGAGATGCCCTCCGCGCCCTGCTCGTCAAGAGGGGATTCGGACACTAGCGTGACTCCTTATACTGGCGATACTCGGCAGAATCTGGATAGCTGCTCTTGAGCAAGAGCGCATAGGTTGCTGCCATAGAGGGATCCTCACTGGCTCGCGCCAAACGGACGCCCAGCCAAAGACTCTTGGCCGTATGCTCAGCAACACGGTTGCGCACCAGACTACCGTGCCGGTTAAACAGCTCCCAGGACTCGGCCGTATCTCCCCGCACATATGCCAGGTCCGCCAACTCAATCAGAGCCACTGCCGAGTTGGGGTTAAGGCCCAGCACCTGGCGATAGGTTGCTTCGGAGCGCTTCGCATCACCCGCTGCGCGATAGCAGGAAGCCAGATTCTCCAGCGACTGCGAGCGCTGCGCATAGAGAGGCTCCGCCGCAGCCAAGGCCAGGTAACCGCAGGCCTCATCGAAGCGCTGCTGCAGCATCAGAAAAATGCCGTAGTTATTGTTCACCGTGGCGTTGTCCGGTTCACTTTCCAGCGCCTGTCGGTAATACTGGTCGGCAATATCCGACTCCTGCTGGCGCTGGAACACGAACGCCATCAACGCCAGGGATTCGCCCGATTGCGGGTTAATTTCGAGCGCCCTCTGCAGCGGGCGCTTGGCCTGTTCATAGCTGCCATTCTGGATATAACAACGGGCCACGTTATTCCAAGCCTCGACACGCTCAGCAACCGCCTTGGTGGTGTATCGAGAATCAACCTCAGTCGTGGCACAACCGGCCAGCGCGACAACAGTAAAAAGCAGAACAATTCGCAGCACCCTGAGGTCACTCCTTGATCGAATTACGAGGACGAAGCCCCTTGATTAACGGGGATATATTTTTGACTACGTCTTGTTCTATCGTCAACCTGACCAACCAACTGGCCGCACGCCGCATCGATATCATCACCACGCGTGCTGCGTACGGTCGTAATCAGGCCGCCATGAGTGGTGATCTCTTTGAAGCGATCAATCGCCGCACGCTTGGAACGACGGTAACCTGAGTTGGGAAAGGGATTGAACGGAATCAAATTCAACTTACACGGCAGATCGCGCAGCACGCGTACCAACTCGCGTGCATGCTCGGGCTGATCGTTCACGCCGTCTATCAGGGTATATTCAATGGTCGCCACCCGCTTGTCATTACAACGCGCCAGGTAACGTTTGGCCGCGCCAATCACCTCTTGAATGGGATAACGCTTATTGAGGGGCACCAGTTCGTCGCGCAGCGAATCATTAGGCGCATGCAGCGACAACGCCAGGGATACGTCCGTGCGTTCACCAAGCTCGTCGATGGCAGGAACCAGCCCGGCGGTACTCAAGGTGACCCGACGCTTGGATAAGCCATAGGCGTTATCTTCCATCATCAGCGTCATGGCATCGACCACTGGCTCAAAGTTCATCAGCGGCTCACCCATACCCATAAGCACCACGTTGGTAACCCGGCGCTGCTTGGAATTAAGCTCGATCGGACCGTAGGATTTGATCGCAATACGCACCTGCCCGATAATCTCGGCAGCAGTCAGATTGCGGTTAAAGCCCTGCTTCCCGGTTGAACAAAAACTGCAGTTCAAGGAACAGCCCACCTGCGACGACACACACAGCGTTTTACGCTCCCCCTCGGGAATCAGCACCATCTCAACGGAGTTGTTGCCACCCACCCGGATAACCCATTTCCGGGTACCATCGCTAGACTCGCTCTGAAAAACCACTTCCGGCGTGCGAATCTCAGCAATTTCATCGAGTTTGACGCGCAACGCCTTGCTGATATTAGTCATCTCGTCAAAGCTTTCTGCACCGCCCTGGTGAATCCACTTCAACACTTGGACCGCACGAAATTTCTTTTCGCCAATACTCTCGAAAAAAGCTTCCAGCTTTGACAGGGGCATCCCTAACAGATTGATCTTTTCGCTACTGGAAGACATCAGACAAGGTCTCGGTTGCGTTACAGGAAGAAAGGCGGCATACGGCCCAGCCGTATGCCTGACAGCCTTAGCCGCCGAAGAAGTACGCGACTTCGCGCGCAGCGGAGGCCGGCGCGTCAGAGCCGTGAACGGCATTGGCATCAATTGACTCGGCAAAATCGGCACGAATAGTGCCTTCGGCCGCTTCTTTCGGATTAGTCGCGCCCATCAGTTCACGGTTCTTGGCGATCGCATTTTCGCCTTCCAGAACCTGAACCATGACCGGACCTGAGGTCATGAACTTAACCAGATCTTCAAAGAAGGGGCGCCCTTTGTGCTCAGCGTAGAAGCCCTCAGCCAGCTCGCGAGACAGAGTCAGCATCTTCGCTTCGACGATCTTTAGACCGTTAGTTTCGAAACGGCTGTAAATTTTACCGATCACGTTCTTAGCAACGGCGTCAGGCTTGATGATTGAAAGGGTACGTTCAATTGCCATGTATATTCCCCAAAAGTTTGAGATTGCAAAAAGGGGCCAATTATAAGGCCGCGCCGACCTTGTTAAAAGGTCTTATCTCACCTAATAACCTAGGTAATGACTAAACTAAACGCGAACTCAATCGACTTTGTGCACGAGGAAGGAGCCATGCCCGACACCCCGATTGGACTAATGCTGCAAGATTGGCAGCGCCATGTTATCGAACATCATGACAAAGAAGAGTTCCCGGTCCCCATAGCCTGCAGCGATATTGTCCGGGTTAAAGCCCTGGCCGAGGTGTACCACCTGCCGCTGGAAGAGGTCATCGCCAACCTACTGGCCAGCGCACTTCAGGAGGTCGAAACCCGTATGCCCTACGTGGCGGGTACTAACGTTATTCGCGTCGAAGAAGGGGAACCGGTGTATGAAGATGTCGGTTTGACACCGCGCTATCTGGCCGCCAAGGACAGGTTGGAAAAGCTGGCGAAATCATGAGCGGCATACAAGACCACGCCCTTTGTATGCCGCAACTGCTGCTTACTGGGTAGGTGTCGCTTGCGCGACCCTCAGTCGGTCGCGGTTACGCGCCAGCAGAGCGTCTCCGATACCTTTGACAGCGACCAGCTCCTCAACCGAGGCAAAAGGACCGTGCTGTTCACGATAAGCGACAATGGCAGCGGCCTTGCTCGCTCCAATCCCTTGCAACCGTTCAGCCAGCTCCACCGCTGACGCAGTATTGACATCAACCGGCTCAACGGCAAATAACGCCGCAGACCACCCCAACAACAAAGCTAACAGCGCACTACGTACTCCATACTTAGTCATAATCATCTCCTTTCGATTATTGTCTGCTTAGTCAAAAACAGACCAAGGAGATAGTAGACCAGTTATTCAAGTTCTGCGCAGATTTGCTCAACTGCGGCAGCAGGATCAGCCGCTTGGGTAATGGGTCGCCCGATCACAAGGTAATCGCTGCCGGCAGCGACGGCCTCTGCCGGTGTCATAATTCGCTTCTGATCTCCCACCGCGGCCTCATGTGGCCGTATTCCCGGTGTCACCAATTTGAAGTCAGCACCAAAACGCTGCTTAAGGAGCGCCGCCTCCTGCGCCGAACAGACCACACCGTCCAGCCCCGACTTCTGCGTCAGGTCAGCCAACTGCAGCACCCGCTGCTGGGGAGAAGCGTCCACCCCGAGCTCACTCAGGTCATCACTCCCCATACTGGTGAGCACCGTCACGCCGATCAGTAACGGCCTGCGGCCGGGAACGCCATCAAGTATATCGCGCGCCGCCGACATCATGCGGCTGCCGCCGCTCGCGTGGACGTTCACCATCCACACGCCCATCTCAGCCGCAGCGCGAACAGCCTGGGCGGTGGTATTGGGTATATCGTGAAATTTAAGATCAAGGAAAACGTCGAACCCTTGCGCTTGTAACGCCTCTACCACGGCCGGCCCGGAGCGGGTGAACAGCTCCTTCCCCACCTTGACCCGGCAGCGCTTGGGATCCAGTAGCGCCGCCATTGCCAACGCGCCCGCCTGCTCGGGATAATCCAAAGCAACCACGATCTTTGGCCCCGGGTTTAACTCATCAGACATCAACTGTTCACACTCCCTCTATTCACCTTCAAGCCCCTGAATAGGCGCCACTGTACCCCAGCTTCGGCACCCGGGACACAGCCAATGCAGCCGTTTACCGGAGAAACCACACTGACCGCACTGATAATTGGGTTTAACTTGCATCAACTGCCCTGACAGCCCACGCAAGACCGCCAGGCTCTCATGTGCATCCCCTTCTGCATGAAGCAGATGAAAATCAATCAGCCGATTGAATCCTCGTACCGTTGGCCGTCGCTTTAGCTGATCAGTGATGTAACTCGCCGCCTGGTAGTCGCCCCGACGCTGCGCTATCAGGTCAGCCAACGCCAGCAGCGTGGTTGTAGACGGAGCAGCCGCCATGCTCGATTCGAGCAGCACATAGAGTTCATCCTCGAGATTTAGCTGTCGATGGCAATGCACCAGCAGCGGTATGGCTTCAGACACAAACGCCGGCGCTTGCTGCTCTATCCGTCGCAGTATCTTTATCGCGTGCTTCCAACGCTCCTGCGCCATCTCCCACTCGGCCAGCAACAACGATGCCCTGACACAAGCCGAGTCATAATCAAGCGCCAGCTTGAGGTATCCGCGCACCGCTTTATCATCGGCGGCCTTGATGGCAACCTGCGCCAACTCGCAGCAGTAGTGGGCTAAAGACGGCCCCAGATCCTGTTCGCCACGATCCAGCTCAGGCGCCCAGTCGAGAGCTTTCTGCCACTCTTTTTCCTGCTCATACAGGGTAATCAGCAACCTCAACGCCCGCTGACGGCGCTGCCTCCCCTTGTGCTCGGCAATACCGAGGAGCAGATTTTCCGCTCGATCAAACCAGCCAGCTGCCAGGTAATCTTCAGCAAGCGCTAACTGAACCTGGACCGACTCATCAGCAGTCAGCTGCGGATAGGCCAGAATTTCCTGATGAATCTGTGTTGCGCGCTGAATCTCACCGCGCTGTCGAAACAGAGTACCCAGCGCCAGGCGCAGCGGTACTGTTTCGGAGTCCAGGCGCAACGCTTCGATGAAACTATCGACAGCCTTATCCGCATCGTTATTAATAAGCTGGGACAGGCCGTTAAAGTAGGCTTTGCTGAAATGCTGCTGCAGCTTTTCCTGGCGGGACTTTTTACGTTCAACCCGGCCGAGCAACCAACCGATACCGAGGGCAGCTACCAACGGCACCAGCATGAGATAGTCACCCATAATCAACTGGTCTGATTGAGATGAGCAGTTCTGAGCTTATCGAGTTCCCGTTCGGAATTACGGATTTTGCGGCGCGCGTTCCGTAGCTGGGTACGCAATGCCAATATAGCCACTACGCCCAAAACGAAACTGAGCAACGCTCCACCTACAAAACTTAACATTAGCCAGCGCGCAATACTGGCTTCAGGCAGCTGAAAAAACACCAGATCGACCGCTATTTGCTGCTGGTTATTGACGGTCAGCAAAACACCCGCCAGCAGCAACACCACAAGCCCGACTAATACCAGAATGCCCTTGATGAGACGCACAAATGACCTCGAAAATTAAACGTTAGCGCTTAAGACTATCGTTGACCTGCTCCCTTAGCTCCTTTCCGGGCTTAAAGTGGGGAACATACTTGGACTCCAGTTTAACCGATTCTCCGGTTTTAGGGTTGCGGCCGACACGCGGAGCGCGGAAATGCAGCGAAAAACTGCCAAACCCGCGAATCTCAATACGCTCCCCGGAAGACAGCGATTCAGTCATATGGTCCAGAATCGTCTTTACAGCCAACTCCACATCTTTCACCGACAGGTGCTCGTGTCGACTTACCAGTCGCTCAATCAGCTCGGACTTCGTCATAGATAACCCCTAATCTATTGCTTTCGCCACCCGTCGCCTATTCCCCGCGGGGAGACCGTCTTGCGCCACCGGGCTTCGTGTTAGTTTTTCTTTTCCAGTTGCGCCTTGATGAGATCCCCGATAGTGGTCGGCGAGTGAGCCGCGTCCTGATTTTCACGCACTGCCTGCATCGCTTCCTTATGACGGGCCGACTCCAACGCCTTGGTAGATATCACTATTTGCCTTTTCTTGCGATCCACGCTGAGTATAGACGCTTCCAGCATATCACCCACTTTTATCGCAGTGCGCAGATCATCGGCCGCCTCAGCGAACTCCGACAGTTTAAGCACCGCGGTCACCCCTTCTGCCAGTTCAAGCAGAGCGACGCGCATGTCGACTTCAACCACGCGCCCGCTAACCATCTCACCCCTGTCGTGACCAGCAGCGTAACTACTGAACGGATCATCGTCCAACTGTTTGATACCCAGAGATATCCGCTCGCGCTCGGTATCGACCTGTAAAATCAGCGCTTCGACCTCGTCTCCCTTATGATAGTTACGCGCCACCTCTTCGCCCGACTGCTCCCAAGAGAGGTCGGACAAGTGCACCAAGCCATCAATCCCCCCATCCAGACCGACAAACACACCAAAATCGGTGATCGTCTTGATGGTACCCCGTACGCGGTCACCTTTTTTGTGGGTCGACGCAAACAGCTCCCAGGGATTGCTCTGGCACTGTTTCATACCCAGCGAAATTCGACGACGATCGGCGTCGATATCCAACACCATCACCTCGATCTCCTGACCGAGCTGAACCACCTTGGAAGGGTGTACATTACGGTTGGTCCAGTCCATTTCCGACACGTGAACCAGTCCTTCAATGCCGGGCTCGATCTCGGCGAAACAGCCATAATCCGTGATATTGGTGACCGTCGCCTGCAGTTTTGTCTGACGCGGGTAGCGCGCCTTGAGGCCACTCCAGGGATCGTCTTCGAGCTGCTTCATCCCTAGCGATACACGCTGCTTATCCTGATCATACTTAAGCACTTTGACCCGAATCTCGTCACCCACACTCAATAACTCACTGGGATGACGTACCCGCCGCCAAGCCAGATCGGTGATATGAAGCAAGCCGTCGATGCCACCAAGGTCGACAAAGGCACCGTAATCGGTCAGGTTTTTAACGACGCCGCTCAACACCGCGCCCTCGGAAAGTTCGCCGAGCAACGCCTCTCGCTCGGCACTGTGGGCCTCCTCCAACACCGCACGGCGGGAGACGACCACATTGTTACGCCGGCTATCGAGCTTGAGCACCTTGAACTCCAGCGGCGGGCCTTCCAAGTGAGAGGCGTCGCGCAGTGGCCGAAGATCAACCTGGGAACCAGGCAGGAATGCACGGATGGAGTCGAGCTCTACGGTAAAGCCCCCTCTCACCTTGCCGGTAATGACACCGTTAACCGTATCCCCTTGCTCATGGGCACGCTCCAAGCGGGTCCAGGCCTCAGCCTGGCGTGCTTTAAGGCGTGACAAGGTGGTGTTGCCAAAACCGTCTTCCAGATTCACGACCACCACGTCAACCTGATCACCTTCGGCGACCTCAAGCTCACCCTGGTCGTTGATAAACTCCTTGAGGGGGATGGCGGCCTCAGATTTGAGGCCGGCATTGACAGTCACCATGTCACTGCCAATCGTTTCGACAGTCGCGACTATCACGGCTCCCGAGGACAGGTTCAGCTGTTTCAGGCTCTCTTCAAACAGCTCCGCAAAGCTCTCGCCCATAATCCTTTACCAGATTCGTCTGCGCTCAGCCTAAGGCTGAATCAATGAGTTCAGACGGACACCTGCGTTACGGTGCCAGGCGCCCTTTGACCAACTCGCTGATCCGGCCCAGCACATCCTCGATGCCGAGTTCAGTGGTATCCAGAACTACAGCGTCGTCCGCCGGTTTCAACGGCGCAACAGGGCGGTTCATATCGCGGTCATCCCGTGCTTTGATATCATCCAGCACGCTCTGAAGACTAGCACCGCCCCCCTTGCCTATCAACTGGTTATACCGACGCCGGGCGCGCTCCTCCGCGCTCGCGGTCAGGTAGATCTTCAGTGGTGCCGCGGGGAACACTACAGTACCCATATCGCGACCGTCCGCCACCAGCCCCGGCGCCAAGGCAAAGTCACGCTGACGCTGGAGCAGAGCCGCCCGCACCGACTCGATCGCGGCCACTACCGAAGCGGCGCTGCCGGCTTCCTCCGTGCGCAGTGCGCCGGAGACATCATCGCCCTCAAGCACCACCCGAACCACCTCGTCGGCGGGATCGGCGATGAACTGAACATCCAACCCGGCCGCCAGAGCGACCAGCGCCGGTTCGTCATCGAGCGCCACCTGGTGACGAGCAGCGGCAATCCCCAGCACCCGGTACAGCGCGCCACTGTCCAGCAGATGCCAGCCGAGCGTTGCCGCCAACCGCTTGCACACAGTGCCCTTGCCCGAACCACTGGGACCATCAACGGTAATCACCGACACCTGCTCGGTCATCGCTCAGCCCTCTGCATCCAGGGATAAGCCGGCGGCACACGCCAGCTCGATAAAATTAGGGAAGGAGGTCGCCACGTTGGCGCAATCATCAATCTCGATCACACCGCGGGCCCGCAGCCCGGCAATGGCAAAGGACATGGCGATGCGATGATCTCCCAGGCTATCCACTTTCCCGCCCTGTATCGGCCCACCCTTAATAATGGCACCGTCCGGAGTCCCTTCAACCTCAACCCCCAGCGCCAGCAAACCGTCCACCATCGCCTGGATGCGATCGCTTTCTTTAACTCGCAGCTCTTCGGCACCACGAAGCACCGTCGTCCCCTCGGCACAGGCGGCGGCTATAAAGATCGCCGGAAACTCATCGATCGCCAGCGGCACCTGATCTTCGGGAATGTCGATCCCTTTCAGCGCAGCCGAACGCACGCGAATATCCGCCACCGGCTCACCACCGACTTCGCGCTCGTTGAGCAGCGTCAGATCCCCGCCCATGGCGCACAGAATATTGATCACCCCGATGCGGGTGGGATTGATACCCACGTGCTCAAGAATCACCTCAGATCCCGGGGCAATGGATGCAGCCACCATAAAAAAGGTGGCTGAGGAGATATCGGCCGGCACATCGATATGGCAGGCACTGAGCTTGCCCCCGCCAACGACGCTGGCCGACGCGCCAGCCCGACTAACCGGATAGCCAAACCCCTGCAGCATCCGTTCAGTGTGATCGCGGGTGGGCGCAGGTTCAGTCACGCGGGTTTCGCCCTCACTGTAGAGCCCTGCCAACAGTACGCAGGACTTTACCTGGGCGCTCGCCATCGGCATATCATAGTCGATCCCCTTGAGCGAACTGCCACCGCGGATCCGAATCGGCGGGCAACCGTTAGCACCGGTTTCCACCTGTGCGCCCATGCTGCGCAGCGGCTTGGCCACGCGCTCCATTGGACGCTGACTGAGCGATTCATCACCGGTGAGTTCACTGTCAAACGCCTGCCCTGCCAGCAAGCCGGCAAACAAACGCATCGCTGTTCCGGAGTTGCCAACGTAAAGAGGCCCGGCAGAAGGCTTAAGACCGTGCATACCCACGCCATGGATTCGCACCTTGCCCTGGTAGGGGCCCTCGATCACCACCCCCATGTCACGAAAGGCCTGCAATGTTGCCAGACTATCCTCTCCCTCAAGGAAACCCTCAACATCGGTCACCCCTTCCGCCAACGCGCCCAACATAATCGAGCGGTGGGAGATGGACTTGTCACCGGGCACCCGCAGGGTGCCGTTAATCTGACCACCGGGCTGCACCCGGAAACGTACATTTGAACTGTTCATAGGCATGGAATAAGCGGTTCCGGAAAGAATCTTGGAAAAATGGTCGCGCGCCGACTTCGCGCGGGTGAATATACCCAACAGCTGATGGCCATCACCTGCGTCGATCGCCGCGCGCAGACGCTCAACACCGGCACTGAACTCATCCAGCACCTTGAGGGTGGCATCGCGATTGGCCAGAAAAATATCGTGCCACATCATCGGATCGCTGGCGGCAATGCGGGTGAAATCGCGAAAGCCACCCGCCGCGTAGCGGAAAATGTCGCGATTTTCATGGTCGTTCGACAGAGTATCCACCAGCGAAAAAGCGAGCAGATGCGGAAGATGACTGGTGGCGGCAAGTACCTCGTCGTGGCGCTTGACGTCCATATGGTGAACATCCGCCCCCAACCGCTGCCAGAGATCGCTGACCAGCTTCAACGCAAAGCGGTCGGTACCCGCCATTGGTGTCAAAATCACCTTATGATGCGCGAATAGATCCGCTTTGGCGGCGGAGACACCGCTCTTTTCAGAGCCGGCAATCGGATGCCCGGGGACAAAATTTGCCGGCACCTCACCAAACACGCGGCGCGCCACGTCGATGATATTGCCTTTGACACTACCGACGTCAGTCAACACGGTTTCAGGACGCAGCACCGGCGCGATCTGCGCCATCACCCGCTCCATGACTTTTACCGGCACGGCCAGCATTACCACATCGGCAGCACTTACAGCAGCGCACAGATCGTCGGCGGCCTCGTCAATCACACCCAGGCGCAACCCTTCACGCAGCTCCGTTGCGTTGGCATCAAAGCCGATCACGCGCGCTGCTCCCTGCTGGCGCAGTCCTTTGGCAAACGAGCCGCCGATCAAACCCAGGCCGACAACCAGCAGTTTGGGTAGCGCTGGCGTCACCGGCCCAGCACCTGCTTGAATGCCGCCAGACAGGCTTCGTTTTCCGCCTCAAGGCCGATACTGACGCGCAAGTGCCGCGGCATCTCGTAGTTGCCCACCGGACGCACAATTACACCGGCGTGCAGCAGCGCCTGATAGACAGGGCCCGCCTCACGACCGACATCCACAGCGATAAAATTACCCACCGATCGAATCCAGCTCAGTCCGAGGCTGGCAAAGCCGGCTTCCAACTGAGTCATACCGGCGCTGTTGACCGAGACGCTGCGGGCAAGATAGCCCGCATCCTGAAGCACCGCCTCCGCAGCAGCCAGGGCCAGACAATTGGCGTTAAACGGCTGCCGCACCCGGTTCAAAAGATCGGCCAACTGCGGGTTGGAAGCCGCATAGCCGATACGCAAGCCCGCCAGACCGTAAGCCTTGGAGAAAGTCCGTGTCACAATCAGGTTGGGATATTCCGCCAGCAGCGACAAGCCGTTGGGGAAGGCTTCATTATCAACGTACTCGGTGTAGGCCTCGTCCAGCACCACTACCACATGGGCAGGGACCTTACCCAGAAACGCCACCAACGCCTCGCGTGACAACCAGGTACCGGTGGGATTATTGGGATTGGCGATAAAGACCAGTTTGGTTCTGGCGCTGATCGCCGCCGCCATGGCCTCAAGATCATGACCCCATTCCCGTGCCGGGGTTACCACCGCCGTGGCTCCGACGGCCTGGGTCACAATGGGATAGACCGCAAAGGCATGCTGCGAAAATATAACCTCATCGGCCGTCGTTACCAACGCACGGGCGATCAACTCCAGCACATCGTTAGACCCGTTACCCAGGGTAATCTGCGCCGACTCCAGGCCAAAGCGCTCCGACATCACCTGCTTGAGGCGAAAACCACTGCCGTCAGGATAACGGGTGCTATCAGACGCCGCGCCGGCAATTGCCTCAACGACTGCAGGGCTTGGGCCTAACGGGTTTTCGTTGCTGGCGAGCTTGACGATATTGCGGATGCCCAGTTCACGTTCCAGCTCTTCCACCGGCTTACCCGGCACATAGGGATGCAATCCGCGCACACCCGGGGTGGCCAGACTGAAAAAATCACAGGACACGATCGACTCCTATCCTCAAAGAACAGCTTGGGGGTAGGACCCCAGCAACTTTAGCTCCATCGCTTCGTCAGCGACCTCTTTCATCACCCGCTGCAGCGGTGCATCGCCATAATGGCCTTCGCAATCGATGTAGAAGATGTAACCCCAGGTACCCATCCCCGACGGCCGGGTTTCAATCCGGGTCAGACTGATCCCCTGGCGATGGAAGGGCTCCAACAAGTGATACAAGGTTCCGGGTTTGTTGCGCGCCGAAATCAACATCGAAGTTTTATCCTTGCCGCTCGGCCCCACCAACTGGTTGCCGATCACCAGGAAGCGGGTAGTGTTGTCGGGCTGATCCTCGATACTGTCAACCACACAGTTAAGCTGATACAGCTCCGCGGCCATATCGCCGGCGATCGCGGCGACATTGTCGGCTTTTTCGTCGGCCGCCCGGCGCGCCGCTTCCGCATTGCTGCTGACGGCCACCCGCTCCACGTTGGGATAACGAGCATCCAGCCAGCGACGACATTGGGCCAAGGATTGCTGGTGAGAATAGATCCGGGTCAGGTTTTCCAGATCAACACCATCCGCCGCAAGCAGATGCTGATGGACACGCAGCTCAACCTCACCGCAAATTTTCAACGGCGAGTTGCGGAACATATCCAGTGTGTGGTGAACCATGCCCTCGGTAGAGTTCTCGATCGGCACCACCCCGTAATGGGCACTTCTGGACTCGACTTCGCGGAACACTTCATCAATAGAGTGCAGCGGTTTGCTGATCACCGAATGCCCGAAGTGCTTTAACGCCGCGGCCTGGGTGAAGGTTCCCTCCGGCCCCAGAAAGGCGATCTGCATCGGCTGCTCCAGCGCCAGACAGGAGGACATAATCTGGCGAAAGACCCGCGCCACCTCTTCGTCCCCCAGCGGCCCCGGGTTTTTAGCCATAATGCTGCGCAGCACCTGCGCTTCACGCTCAGGGCGATAGAACACCGCATCGCTGCCGGGGTTCTGCTGCTTGACCTCAGCCACTTCTGCGGCGCATACGGCCCGTTTGCTGACCAGTTCAAGGATCTGCTGATCAATCTGGTCTATCTGCTGGCGCAGCTTGCCCAACTGCTCTTCCTGGCTACTCATCGCCCCGACTCCCGCACCGAAACGGCTTACTCGTCACCACTGTCGGCGGCATCAGCAACCTCAGCGTCAATTTCGGTTGCGACGACCTCACCCTCAATAGCTTCACCCTCGAGAGAATCCACCTCTTCAGGCTCTTCAACCCGCGCGATACCCACCAGCTTTTCATCGGCGTTGACACGGATCAGGGTGACCCCCTGGGTATTCCGGCTCTGCACGGTAATCTCGTCGGTACGGGTGCGCACCAAGGTGCCCTGATCACTGATCAGAATCACCTCATCGCCCGGGAACATCTGCTCAACACCGACCAAATTGCCATTGCGCTCGGAGATGGTCATGGCGATAACACCCTGACCACCCCGCCCCTTGGTGGGGAACTCGCTCAACGGGCTCATCTTGCCGTAGCCGTTGACGCTGGCAGTGAGGATACGCCCCCCCTCAGCAGGAATAATCAGCGAGATCACCTGCGCATCACTGGGAATGCGAATACCGCGAATGCCCCGCGCGGTGCGACTCATCGGCCGCACCAGCTCCTCTTTAAAGCGCACCACCTTGCCCTGGTCACTGAACAGCATCACTTCATTGTCGCCATTGGTAATCGCCGCGCCAATCAGGGTGTCGCCTTCATCCAGCGCCAACGCAATCAGACCGGAACTGCGCGGCCGGGAGAAGTTGATCAGCGGTGTTTTCTTGACCGTGCCGTTAGCGGTCGCCATGAAGACGTAATGGTCGTCAACGTACTCGTTCACCGGCAGGATAGTAGTGATCCGCTCGTTCTCTTCCAGCGGCAGAATATTTACGATTGGCCGCCCGCGCGCCGCACGGCTGGCCGGTGGAATCTCATAGACCTTCAGCCAGTAAACCTTGCCCCGGCTGGTAAAACAGAGAATGGTGGCGTGAGTGCTCGCTACCAGCAGGTGCTCGATATAATCTTCATCTTTTACTGCGGTGGCGGACTTACCCTTACCACCGCGGCGCTGGGCCTGGTAAGCGGTCAGCGGCTGGGTCTTGGCATAACCACCGTGGGAGATGGTCACCACCATATCCTCTTCGGTGATCAGGTCGGCAACGGTCAGATCCTGACGCGAGGCGGTGATTTCGGTGCGGCGCTCGTCGCCGAACTCCGCGACGACCGCTTCCAACTCTTCACGAATTACTTCCATCAACCGCTCGGTGCTGCCGAGGATCTCCAGCAGTTCGGCGATGCGATCAAGCAGCTCTTTATACTCGGCGATCAGCTTCTCCTGCTCCAGCCCGGTCAGGCGGTGCAGTTTCAGATCCAGAATCGCCTGTGCCTGTGCCGGTGACAGGTGATAATGACCGTCATGAATTCCAAAGCCGGGATCCAGATCATCCGGGCGACAGGCGTCAGCACCGGCACGTTCCAGCATCTGGGTAACATTGCCCGGCAGCCAGCGCGCCTCGACCAGTTTTTCTTTCGCCTCGGCCGAGGTTTTACAGGATTTGATCAGCTCGATAACCGGATCGATGTTCGCCAGCGCGACGGCTAAACCTTCAAGGATATGGCCACGCTCGCGCGCCTTGCGCAACAGGTAGATTGTACGGCGAGTCACGACTTCGCGGCGATGGCGGATGAAAGCTTCGAGCAACTCTTTCAGGTTCAGCGTCTTGGGCTGACCATCAACCAGCGCCACCACGTTGATACCAAATACGTTTTCCAATTGCGTGTGGGCATAGAGGTTGTTCATCACCACCTCGGCCACCTCACCACGACGCAACTCGATGGCGATCCGCATGCCGTCCTTGTCAGACTCGTCACGCAGTTCGGTAATGCCCTCGACCTTCTTCTCCTTAACCAGCTCGGCGATCTTTTCGATCAAGCGCGCCTTGTTGACCTGATAGGGGATCTCGGTAACAACAATGGTTTCCTTGCCGTTCTTGTTGTCGGTCTCGATGTGATATCGCGCCCGCAAATAGATACGCCCGCGTCCGGTGCGATAGGCCTGCAGAATGCCGGCACGCCCGTTGATAATGGCGGAAGTGGGGAAGTCCGGACCCGGGATGTACTCCATCAGCTGATCAACATCCAGCGCTGGATCATCGATCAGCGCGATGGTGCCTTTGACCACTTCACTCAGGTTGTGCGGTGGGATATTGGTCGCCATACCAACCGCGATACCGGAGGAGCCGTTGACCAACAGATTAGGGATGCGGGTCGGCATCACTTCAGGAATCTGTTCGGTACCGTCGTAGTTGGGTACGTAGTCGACGGTTTCTTTGTCCAGGTCAGACAGGATCTCGTGGGAGATCTTCGCCATCCGCACCTCGGTATAACGCATTGCCGCGGCGGAATCGCCGTCGATAGAACCGAAGTTACCCTGTCCATCGACCAGGGTGTAGCGCATGGAAAAAGGCTGCGCCATCCGCACGATGGTGTCATAAACCGCAGAGTCACCATGGGGGTGGTATTTACCGATGACATCACCCACCACACGGGCCGATTTCTTGTAGGACTTGTTCCAGTCGTTGCCCAGCTCGTGCATGGCAAAAAGCACCCGCCGGTGTACCGGCTTGAGCCCGTCACGTACGTCCGGCAGCGCCCGGCCAACAATAACGCTCATAGCATAATCAAGGTACGACTGCTTCAGTTCGTCCTCGATGTTAACGGGGTGTATCTCTCTGGCTATCTCACCCATAAAACCCTGATTTCCTTCTTCCAAATCCGCGCTAATCCCGCAGACGTGATCGTGGTTCCAAGGCCCGAAGCTGTCCCTCGCGACCGCGTTTAAAAAATCACGCAATCATACCACAGGCCAGCACAAAACGGGGCACCCAATTCGCCTTACGAGCCCCGTACTGGGCGCAACCTGGCGGGGGTGATAACATGGCGCCCTGAAACCGATCACCCGCACTCGAAAGCGAGACATCGATGAGCCAGCACGCTGCACCAGAGACCCCCGAGTCCGCCAACGTCGATCCGGACGAAATTGCCAAATTTGAAGCCCTTGCCAGCCGCTGGTGGGACAAGGAGAGCGAGTTCAAACCGCTGCATGACATCAATCCGCTGCGGGTCAATTTTATCGACCAACTGGCATCACTGGCAGGAAAAAAGGTGATTGACGTCGGTTGCGGCGGCGGCATCCTGGCAGAATCTATGGCGCTGCGCGGCGCCGAAGTCACCGGTATCGATATGGGTGAAACACCATTGAAGATCGCCAAACTACATGGTCTGGAATCCGGCGTAAGCGTCCGCTACCAACAGATCACCGCCGAGGCCATGGCAACCGCAAACCCGGAGCAGTTCGACGTCGTCACCTGCATGGAGATGCTGGAGCACGTTCCCGACCCGGCATCAGTGGTAGGCGCCTGCGCGCGCCTGACCAAACCGGGCGGCCAACTGTTTTTCTCGACCCTGAACCGCAACGCCAAATCCTACCTGATGGCCATTCTGGGCGCGGAATACCTGCTGAAGCTGGTCCCCAAGGGAACGCACGACCACAGCAAGTTTATCCGCCCGAGCGAACTCGCCCACTGGTGCCGCGGAGCCGGACTCGAGTGCGGCGAAATCAGCGGCATGACCTACAACCCGCTGACCCGGCACTACCGCCTCCATCCAACCGATGTCGACGTCAACTACCTGCTGCAGTGCATTAAGCCGGAGTAACCCAATGGGCGGAGCCACTCGATGACAACTCCCCGCCGCGCGGTCCTGTTCGACTTGGACGGAACCCTGATCGATACCGCACCCGATTTTCACGCCTGCATCAATCGTCTTCGCCAGCAGGAGTCTCTGCCCCCGCTCGACTTTGATACAGTGCGATCAGAGGTTTCCAACGGTGGCAGCGCGATGATTCAGCTGGCGTTTGGGTTGGCCAAGACCGATCCCGGCTTTCAACCGCTACTGCAGCGCCTGCTCGACCTTTACAGCCACCATATTGCCGATCACAGCCGCCTGTTCGACCGCATGGAGGCGCTGCTCTGTTGGCTGGAACAGCGTCACTGGCCCTGGGGGATTGTCACCAACAAACCCGAGCGCTTTGCCCGCCCGCTGCTGCGCGCCCTGAACCTTGACCGCCGCTGCTCAGCGCTGATCTGCCCGGAGCAGGTCAGACACACCAAGCCGGACCCGGAGGGGCTGCTGCTGGCCTGCGCCCGGCTTCGCTGCCAGCCTGCCGCCAGCGTGTATGTCGGCGACCACCCGCGAGATATCGAAGCAGGCAAGAATGCCGGCATGATGACGGCCACAGCACTGTTTGGCTATCTGCCGCAAAACAGCGACCCCGGCCGCTGGGGTGCCGACTACGCAGCCACCTCCGCGACTGCGCTACAGGCCTGGCTCGCATCCATCGATCCCTCTCAGCCGCTAACAGGAACTGAGCATGTTTAACTACCAAGCCCCCACGTCACTTCTCAAGGATCGCGTTATTCTGGTTACCGGTGCCGGTGACGGTATCGGCCGTGCCGCAGCGAAGTGCTACGCATCCCATGGCGCCACCGTGGTTCTGGCCGGACGCACCGTCAAGAAACTGGAACAGGTTTACGACGAAATAGAAGCCAGCGGCGCCCCACAACCGGCGATCATCCCGATCAATCTGGAGGGAGCCGCCGCCCATGAGTACGAAACCCTGGCCGCCACGCTGGAACAGGAGTTCGGCCGCCTGGATGGATTATTGAATAACGCCGGTGTGCTTGGCCAGCGCACGCCGATCGAAAACTACGACCCCTGCATCTGGAATCAGGTCATGCAGGTCAATCTCAACGCCCAGTTCTACCTGACCCAGGCGTTGCTGCCACTCCTGCAGCAGTCCGATGACGGCTCGATTGTCTTTACGTCTTCAGGAGTGGGCCGCAAGGGGCGCGCCTTCTGGGGTGCCTACGCCGTGTCGAAATTTGCGCTGGAGGGATTTGCCCAGGTGCTGGCTGACGAGCTGGAGGGGCTGGGAACGCTGCGGGTCAACTGCATCAATCCGGGCGCAACCCGTACCAGCATGCGCGCCTTTGCCTATCCGGCCGAAAATCCGGCAGCGCTGGCGACACCAGAATCGATCATGCCGCTCTACCTCTACCTGATGGGACCCGATGCCAAAGGCGTAACCGGACACTCCATCGACGCCCAGGGCAACGGCTCGCCGGCGTCACTGCAAGGCGGTCAATGACCGCCTTTAGCCGATTTTCTGCGACCTACGTCCCTAACCGGGCGAGCGCGACGCTGAACCCGACGATCCGCCTGTAGCTCTTCTTTAGTCTGCTTGGCTCGCTTGCGGCGCGGCAGGTCGACCATATCGCACAGATCGTTGAGCTCTTTCTGCCCCAGCTCTTCCCAGCGCCCGGCGGCGACCCGCTTGGACAAAAAGATACAGCCATACCGCACCCGCTTGAGCCGACTAACCTCGACCCCCTGGGACTCCCACAAACGCCGTACCTCACGGTTACGACCTTCCATCACCACCACATGGAACCACTGGTTCAGCCCGCTACCGTCAAAATGCTGCACATCGGTAAAGCGTGCCATACCGTCCTCAAGCAGCACACCCTCCTTCAAACGAGCCAGCATCTCATCGTTAACGGTGCCATGAATCCGAACGGCGTATTCACGATCCACCTCTGAGGAGGGGTGCATCAACTTGTTGGCGAGTTCCCCGTCGGTCGTGAACAACAGCAAACCGCTGGTATTGATATCCAGTCGACCGATAGAGATCCAACGCTCTCCCGCCAGTTTTGGCAACTTGTCGAATACCGTTGGTCGCCCTTCCGGATCCTTGCGGGTACACACCTCACCCAGCGGCTTGTTGTACACGATAACCCGACAACCGGGCGTGGTTGCCCGTGCGGAAACCGGACGACCGTCGACAGTAATTTCGTCACCCGCTTTAACCCGGTCACCCAGTTTTGCCACCTGGCCGTTAACCACTGCACGGCCATCGGCGATCCAGCTTTCCATTTCACGGCGGGAGCCCAAACCGGCACGGGCCAGCACTTTCTGGAGTTTTTCGTCACTCATGGGATGATCATCTTTCGGTCGTAGGAAGGAGACACAAGGGATTGTGTGCCGCCATGATAACAGCGCGGCGCGCGCCTGCAAACCGAGACAAAAAAAGCGCCCTATTGGGCGCCTTTTAAGGTACTGAGTTTTGCAGCTTACTTGATCAGGCAGCTTTCTTTGCTGCCACCTTTGTCAAAATAAGCCTGAAATACTTTCGGCGTACGCCCGCGGCCGGTCCACCGATGAATCTCGCCCTTGTCGTCTTTGATCTCGTACTTTGGCTTGACGCTGCCTTTCGGCTTCTTCGCAGCAGGAGCAGGGTCCAGGGACTCAACCAGATCGGATATATCGATACCCGATTCAGCGATCTGCTTCTTGATTGCTTCCAATTTGGCCAGTTTCTGCTTCTGCGCTTCCAAGCGATCAGCTTCCTCTTGTTGACGCTCGGCAATCAATTCAGCCAAGGTTTCGGCCAGTTTTTCCATATCGGCCAGTTGCAAATCCCTGCACGCCTTACGCAAAGAGGTTTTGCGCGTCAGCACGTTGATAATATCGCTCATTCTTAAAACCCCGATTTGAAGGTCATATTTACAGGTAGGGTAAAAATAAAGCGGAGAAATAAAAAACGCAAATAATTAGCGCAAAAAACTTATATTCAAAAAAATCAGATCAGACGATCAAACAAATTAAATCACGCGATCCGGGAATCTCCGGCTCCGATCAGCCACTGCGCCACCAGCAGCGGAACACACGCCACTAGAGCCAACAACGGTCCGTTGTCGGGCATACCGCTTTCAACCAGTGCCAACGGTATCAGCCACAGTAGATTTATACCTGCAGCCAGAAGCGTTACTGAACGGTGAGAGCCCCAGCGCCGTGACAATATCTGATACGCATGTGAGCGATGCGCCTGATGCCAGGTTTCCCCGCGACCAATACGCCGCAATAACGTAAGCGTCGCATCGGTCCAGAACAGGGCCGTCAGGATTATCCACCCCCACAGTGACATGAACTGTTGTTGCAGCGAGGTCAGCGCCAACGCCGCAATTATCAAGCCTAAAAAACAACTCCCCACATCACCCATGAAAATACGCGCAGGCGGCCAGTTAAAACACAGAAAACCTCCGACACAAGCAATCAACCCCAACCAAAGGACAACTAAGTCCTCAGAAGCACCGCCCTGCCAGAGCAAAACCACAGCACCAGCTGAGATACAGAGCGCCTCAACCGCAGCCAAACCATCAATACCGTCCATGAAGTTATACAGATTCAACAACCACAGACTAGCTAAAGCTACCAAAGCCACCGCTACTCCCGGCAAGGGAATTAGATCGTAAAGCCATAGGTCCCCCACCCACCACAAAACCCACAACACAATGACGCTTTGGATAGCGATACGCAGCCGCGCAGATAAATTACGCACATCATCCCAAAAGCCGAGAAAAGCGATGCCGCCGCCACCTAGACCCAAAGTCATGAACATGGCCCTATCGATGTGCCCCTCAAAAAAGAGCCATACGCAACAAGCAATAAAGGGAATTACGAAACCAACCCCACCGCCGCTAGGCGTGGGAACTTGATGAGAACTCCTGACGTTTGGATGATCAATTACCCCATTAAATCTCAACAATCTCAAAACGATCCAGGTACTGCCGACGGCAAGCCCAAACAATGCAATAAAGAGAAAGCCATAGCTGAAATGCATCCTCAGTACCCGTGAAATTGTATTGCTATCACTAACATTTGTATCATTGCTCCGACGCTGAGGCGCTGCTCATCTCACGCAACGCATCGCGAGTAGGGACCCCACCAGACCAACCCAACAATTCTCTCGCTTTTCCAGTGTCTATTTCTAACGATCGAAATAATTGCGCATACAGCCGGCTCTGCCCAAGTAGCCTGAGTAGCAGACGAATCACGCTTGGCGGAAAGTAAAACGACACGGATTTCCGCCCCAAACCCTCGGCAATGGCATTAACCATATCCATGGTTGAAACGGCCTCATTATCCGCAACGAGAAACACCTCTCCGGCGGCCTCCGGTCTAGTGACGCAAAGCTCAACAAACGCACAAAGATTAGCAATCGACACTACGCTACGACGATTATTCACCCCTCTGAAAGGCAGAGGCAGTCCAAATCGAACCAGCCTGACCAACCGATCAATATTACCGGGGGCACCGGCACCAAACACCAATGGCGGACGAATAATGACAAACTCCATTTCTGATCCAGAACAGACGCTTTCCAGTTCTTTTTCGGCTCTCAATTTGGATTCAGCATAGGGAGTTTGGGGGGCAAGATTCGATTGCTCGGTGATAGGCGCTGCCCATTCGGAGCCATGAACACCTATCGAGCTAAAAAAAACAAAACGGTGTACACCCGCTCGGGCAGCGTAGCGAGCAAGATTCAATGTGCCTTGAACATTTACTGAATTGAAAGCCTCGCGAGGATTACGGCTGGTCTCTTTAAAAACATGGACTCGCGCTGCCGTATGGACAATAGTATCAACTCCGTCCAAAATCCTGGTCCAATCGAAGGTTTCGAGAGGCGCATCCAGCTCAACGCAATCTTGTGCGTCATCACCCTGTTTGTCACGATGTCGCACCACCCCTCGGACTGAAAACCCTCGGTTCAGAAAATGACGGTGAAGCTGCTTGCCTATGAAGCCATTGGCCCCTGTAATCAAGATAGTCAATGACCTCAGCCTCAAGTGGCATTCAAAACGCACAACAACAGCAAAACCATCCGATGCCGAAACCGCCTTCGGGTCTTACCGATATTTAATGCTACGAACAGGCGCCCCAGATATCCGCGGTGCATCCTCCGTACAAAACCGGAATCATCCTGTCCACAGACCGCCGCAATCTTTCGAGATTGGTCAAAGTACCAGCCTGACTTCATTTGAGCCAAGCGATTAATAAGCTGCTGCAAACCGACATTCGCACCGTATTGGTTCGATTCATGCTGTCGATATCTAAGCCCGCAATAATCATCAATAAGCCAGCGACTACCTTTCGAGCGAGAGTAGGCGTAGAACAGCCAGTCATGGAACTCAATCTCAGACACTCGCGGAAACTCCACGGTCACAAGGCGCCGCAAACTCAGCGCAAGCTGGTTATCAAACACATAAGTGCAACCAGGCCCTGCCGACTCAAACAGAAAATCCCACTGGCGCTGCGGCTGTGACTTCTTGACCACTTTTTCCCGGCCATCCTCCCAGACAGCCATGACATCGCTAGAATAGCCCTGACAGCCCGTTGTAGTCATAAGGCAGGCCGCTCGACGGAGCTTATCGGGTGACCATATATCGTCTTGATCCGCCAGCGCTACATAATCAAAGTCGGCAATGTCAACATCACGAACCAGACGATAAAAATTTGGAGCAGCCCCTCCATACACTTCGCCATAGGGAAGCACCACGATACGTTGATCGTCTGCGGCTTGCTGGGTCACCCACTCATAGGTTCCGTCATCGGATCGGTCCACACTGACAAAAAGTGTAACCTCAGATTCAGATTGCCCTAATATGCTCTCGAACTGCTCAGGAAGCCAGCGCACCCCGTTATATGCCGCCAACAACACCGCGAAACGAGGTAGATTCAAACCTGATTGCTCCCCCAAAATATATTTAGCCGTAATGCTTACAGTACCAGGCGATAAAACGCTTTACCCCCTCCTCGACACTCGTGGAGGGCCGATAGTCTACCCAGTCAACCAGAGCCTGGACGTCCGAAGCGGTATCGGGTACATCGCCAGGCTGCAATGGCAGCAGGTTCATCTCCGCCTTACGACCGAGCTCCTGTTCGATGCAGTTAATGTAGGTTAATAGCTCGACCGGACTCTGATTACCGATGTTAAACACCCTCCACGGCGCCTTACTGGTGGCCGAATCGGGAGCACTCCCATTCCAGTCAGGGTTCGGCTCCGCCACTCGGTCAAGCGTGCGTACCACCCCTTCAACGATATCATCGATATAGGTAAAGTCGCGCCGATGCTTGCCGTAGTTGAACACGTTGATCGGCTCGCCAGCACGAATCGCCTTGGTAAACAGAAACAGCGCCATATCCGGGCGGCCCCAGGGGCCGTAAACGGTGAAAAAACGCAGTCCCGTGGTCGGCAAGCCGTAAAGGTGGCTGTAGGTATGGGCCATCAGCTCGTTGGACTTTTTCGACGCGGCATACAGCGACAAGGGATGGTCGACATTATCATGCACCGAGAACGGCAGGGTTTCGTTGGCGCCGTAGACCGAGCTGGAAGAGGCATAGACGAGGTGTTGGACTCCGTGATGACGGCAACCTTCAAGAATGTTGAGAAAACCGACGATATTGCTATCGATGTAGGCGCGCGGATTCTCAATGCTGTAACGCACACCCGCCTGCGCTGCCAGATTCACCACCCGGTCGAAACCCTCGCTGGCAAAGAGCTGCTCGATCCCCTCGTTGTCGGCCAAATCCAGCTTAACGAAACGAAAACGGTCGGCGTTGGCATGCTTCGCCAGCTCGGCCAAGCGCGCCTCCTTTAGTGAAACCGCGTAGTAGTCATTGAGATTATCCAACCCAACCACTTCATCGCCGCGATCCAGCAAATAGCGGCTGACATGAAAGCCGATAAAGCCCGCAGCACCCGTGACCAGTACTTTCATTGGCAAAACCTCCTGTTTTACAGCCGCGCGTCTACCATATCCGCCGGCAGCAGGTGCTTAATATCAAAAATGACCGAGTCTCTCTTCCCCAGTGCCCGAATGGCTTCCGGCCCCATCGCTTTGAACTGATCGTGGGCGACAGCGACAATCACCGCATCGTAACTTCCCGATTCCAGCTGCGGGGTCAAGCAGATACCGTACTCCTGTTCAGCCTCTTCCGGATCCACCCAGGGGTCGTACACATCCACGCCCACATGATACTCCTCAAGTTCACGCAGCATATCGACTACCCGTGTGTTACGCAGGTCAGGGCAGTTTTCTTTGAACGTCAGCCCCAGGATCAGCACTCGGCTACCGACCACCTGAATTCGCTTTTGGGTCATGCGCTTGATCACCTGCGACACCACATACGCGCCCATGCTGTCGTTCAGACGTCGACCCGCAAGAATAATCTCAGGGTGGTAGCCGATCGCCTGTGCCTTATGGGTCAGGTAGTAGGGGTCGATACTGATGCAGTGACCGCCGACCAGTCCCGGACGGAAGGGTAGAAAATTCCATTTGGTGCCAGCCGCTTCCAGCACTTCGCCGGTATCGATACCGAGCTTACCAAAAATGATCGCCAGCTCATTGACCAGCGCGATGTTCAGATCGCGCTGGGTATTTTCGATAACCTTGGCTGCTTCCGCCACCCGAATACTGCTTGCCCGGTGAGTGCCGGCGGTGATGATGCTGGCATACAGACTGTCCACAAACGTCGCCACCTCTGGGGTGGAACCGGAGGTCACCTTGAGAATACTCTCGAGGCGGTGCGACTTGTCGCCCGGATTGATCCGCTCGGGACTGTATCCAACGAAGAAGTCCTGGTTAAACCGCAGCCCGGAATGCTGCTCCAGCAGCGGCACACACTCCTCTTCCGTCGCCCCCGGATAGACGGTCGATTCGTAGACCACAACATCACCCGACCGGAGCACTTTGCCCAGCATCTCCGAGGCACGACGCAGGGGGGTCAGATCCGGTTGTTTATGTTCATCAATCGGCGTCGGCACGGTAACAATAAACACATTGCACTCGGCCAGCGCCTCAGGGTCACAGGAAAAACGTAGCTGCGCGGCCTCAGCCAGCTCCGCTTCCGACACTTCCAGCGTGCTGTCACGCCCTTCACCAAGGGCCGCAACCCGCGACTGGTTTATATCGAACCCCAAAGTGGGATAGTTCCGTCCGAACGCTACCGCCAGCGGCAGGCCAACATAGCCCAGACCAACCACTGCAATCCTTGACTCCGCTAAGGTCTTCATTCTTCACTCTCCTTTGGCGACCGGCCGGCAACCACCAGCCAATCCTGAATCTCGCACTGTGGCGCAAACCCGTCCACTTGTTCTAGCAATAGCTGCCGCACTCCCGCAACATCCTGGGCATCGGCCAACTGCCGCAAGCGCTCCAGCGCCGCGTCCATCTCAGCGTCATCGGGGGCGGTTTCCCTGGCAACCAAGATACGGGGGTGCTGTGTACCCGCTACCGCATCGCCGATTAACAGCTCTTCATAGAGCTTCTCGCCAGGGCGCAAACCGCTGTAGTGGATGTCGATTCCTCCCTGCTCCGGCGCCGCAACCCGGTAGCCGCTCAAGCGAATCATACGTCGCGCCAGATCGGCAATGCGAACCGGCTCCCCCATATCGAGCACGAAAAGATCGCCCCCTTCGCCCATCGAACCAGCCTGAATGACCAACGACGCCGCTTCCGGAATGGTCATAAAATAGCGGGTAATCTCCGAGTGCGTCACCGTCACCGGTCCGCCTTGGGCAATCTGACGCTTGAACAACGGAATGACTGAGCCGGACGATCCCAATACATTGCCAAAACGCACCATCACGAATCGGGTCTGTTCCGGCGCAACCCGTTGCTGCAAACCCTGAAGCACCATCTCGGCCATCCGCTTGCTAGCGCCCATGGTGTTGGTCGGTCGAACCGCCTTGTCGGTCGATACCAGCACCATCTGACGAACACCCGCCGCGATCGCGGCTTCGGCCATCACCCGGGTACCCATCACGTTATTGATGACCCCAGGCAGCACGTTCTGCTCGACCAGCGGCACATGCTTGTAGGCGGCAGCATGATAAACCGTTGAAATTTCAAAACGGCTCATTACGCCCAGCATTCGCGGCTGGTCCAGCACCGACCCCAGCAACGGCACCAACTCCACCTCAAGCTGCTGCTGGACGCAGCGTTTACGCAGGTCCTGCTCGATGGCAAACAGCGCAAACTCGGCGTGCTCGACCAGCACCAACCTGCGCGGGCCCAGCTCTATAATCTGGCGACAGAGCTCGGAGCCAATGGACCCTCCAGCACCCGACACCAACACCTGCTGCCCGGTGATACAGGAGCCCAACAGCTGCGTGTCAGCCTCCACCGGCGCGCGCCCGAGTAGGTCAGTCACGTCAATCTCGTTAAGCTCGGTCATGTCCGAACGGCCAAGCGCCACCTGATCCAATGATGGCATGGTGCGTACCGCCACCTCTTCACTCTCCAGCGCATTGAGGATGTCGCGCCGCTGCTGTCGGCTGGCCGAAGGCATCGCCAGCAACACCTCCAGGTTCTCATAGTCCAGCTTTAGCGCGCCGATAACATCGCGCCCTCCGAGCACCGGATAGCCGGCAATCTGCTGTCCACGCAGCTCCGGCGCATCATCTACAAAACCCAGTACGGTAATTTCGGCGCTGGGGGCCATCGACATGGCCAACTGAGCACCCGCCTCACCCGCACCGTATATCAGCACATGGTTACCGCGCCGGGCACGAAAACTACCGGAAACAAACCAGCGGGCCATCTGGCGACTGCCACCAATACTGATACACAGCACCATCCAGAAGATAAAGGGGAGCGACCGGGGCGAGAACAGCTCGAGTTCGAGAAAACGGTTGATGTAAAACGGCAGTAACGACCACAACAGCGCCACCAGCGCGTTGGCGTAACCTACGGTAACCATGGCGCGATGGCCGATGTAACGGATAACCGCACGGTAGAGACCGAGGCGAATAAACACCGGGATCGCAATCAGCGGCGCCGCCAGAAACAGTAGCCACTGGTTGCCATTGGGCAAGTAAAACTCCCCCAACCGCAACGAGAAAGCCACCCACAGAGACGCCACCACCAGGCCGGTGTCGGCCAGCGCGATCAGCAACGCTTTCTGATATCTCTGCAGGCGTAACAGACGCTTCAGCATCGGCGCAGGATCACCCGTTCAGTCGTCTGACACTATCGCCGCGCCCGATAGCGTAATAACAGATACCACGCTCTTTCATCAGCTGCGGGTCATACAGGTTGCGGCCATCGACCACCACCGGGTCATTCAACGCAGAGATGACGGCATCAAAATCCGGTGCCCAGAAGCTCTTCCACTCGGTGCAAATTACCAGACAATCGGCACCAACGAGGGCATCGTCCTGGCTCTGGCACAGCCGCAGTTCCGGTCGATCACCGTAGATACGAGCCGTTTCCACCATCGCCTCCGGATCAAAAGCCTGCACCGAGGCGCCGGCAGCCCACAACGCCTCAATCAGCACCCGGCTGGGGGCCTCCCGCATATCGTCGGTTTTAGGTTTGAACGCCAGCCCCCAGAGGGCAATGGTTTTGCCGCGCAGCTCACCCCGGTAGTGGGTACTCAACAATTCAAACAGCCGCTCCTTCTGCCGCCCGTTAACACTCTCCACTGCCGCCAACAGCTCTGCCTGGTAGCCGACTTCTCGGGCCGTCCGTTCCAACGCTTTTACATCCTTGGGAAAGCAGGAGCCGCCGTAACCGCAACCGGGATAGATGAAGTGGTAACCGATACGAGGATCCGAGCCGATGCCGAGACGCACCTGTTCGATATCGGCACCCAGCCGCTCGGCCAGATTGGCCATCTCGTTCATGAAGCTGATCTTGGTCGCCAGCATGGCGTTGGCCGCATATTTGGTCAGCTCCGCCGAGCGGATGTCCATAAACACCAGCCGGTCACGCTGACGGTTAAACGGCTTGTAAAGCTTCAACACCTGCTGCCGCACCCGCTCGCTATCGGTACCGACAATAATGCGATCGGGACGCATGAAATCCTCCACCGCAGCACCTTCTTTGAGGAATTCGGGGTTGGAGACCACATCAAAGTCGAGATCCAGCTGACGGTCGGCTAATGCACCGGCTACCGCGGCACGCACTTTGTCCGACGTGCCTACCGGCACCGTGGACTTGGTTACAACTGTTTTAACATCCTGCATAAACCGGCCACAGGTAGTAGCGACGTCCAGCACGTAGCGGAGATCCGCCGAGCCATCTTCATCCGGCGGCGTCCCCACGGCGATAAACAGCACCTCACCAAAGTTGACCGCCTGTTCGGCATCGGTCGTAAAATGTAGCCGCTGCTGTTCGACGCCCCGGCGCACATAATCATCCAACCCAGGCTCATAGATCGGTATCTCACCCTGCTTCAGGCGCGCAACCTTATCAGCGTCAATATCAACGCAACACACCTCATGACCGACCTCCGCCAGACAGGCTCCGGTCACCAACCCGACATAGCCGGTACCAAAAATTGATACTTTCATCGTTATCCTTGCGTGCGAGTCTCGCTGGCTACCAGAGCCCGCGGGTGTCAATTACCACTTTACTGGCGATTCGCGACAGCGCTATATGTTTGAACGGTTTGTGATCGACCAGCGCCACCAGGGTATTACAGTTTTCCAACGCTTCATCAAGAGCCACCAGCCGGCAGCCCGCCTCAGCCAGCGAAACGGGCAGTTCATCAATATTGGGCTCGACGATCAGCAGCTCGCCAAGCTGCTCTCTGGCCAGGGTTTCAACGATAGCCATGGCGGGGCTTTCACGCAGGTCATCGATGTCGGCCTTAAACGCCAGCCCCAGACAGGCGATGACCGGCTTCTTGAACTGGTCAGCCGCTTGGCGAACCTTTTGCAGCACATAGTAAGGCTTGCCATCATTTACCAGCCGCGCCGTATGAATCAACCGTGCCTCTTCCGGTGCACCACTGACGATAAACCAAGGGTCCACCGCGATGCAGTGCCCCCCGACCCCAGGGCCCGGATTCAGGATGTTAACACGCGGATGGCGGTTGGCCAGCTCGATCAGCTCCCACACATTGATCCGCTGTTTGTCCGCAATGATCGACAACTCATTGGCAAAGGCGATGTTGACATCCCGGAATGCGTTCTCGGTGAGTTTACACATCTCCGCAGTGCGCGCATCGGTGGTAATACACTCACCGCGCACGAAGGTCTGATACAGCGCTTTGGCCTTTTCGGCGCAGCCCTCGGTCAGACCACCGATAACGCGATCGTTGGCCACCAGCTCATGCAGCACATGGCCGGGCAAAACGCGCTCGGGGCAGTGGGCAAGATTCACATCGGGCTTATCTTTGTGCTGGTGAGGAAAACGCAGATCGGGGCGAAACTCCGCCAGCCACTGCGAGAGTTGTTCCGTTGCCCCCACCGGCGATGTTGACTCCAGCACGACCAGATTGCCCTGCTCCAGCACCGGCGCGATCGCTTCGGCCGCGGCACGGATATAACTCAGGTCTGGCTCGTGGTCACCTTTAAAGGGAGTCGGAACTGCGATCATAAAGGCATCTGCTGGCTCCGGCTGCCGGGTGGCCCGCAGTTTACCGGTGGTAACCACCGCTTTAACGATGATATCAAGATCCGGCTCAACGATATGAACCTCCCCCCGGTTGATGGTGTTCACCGCGCGCTCGGTGACGTCTACGCCGACCACATCAAGACCGCGCGACGCCAGCACCGCCGCCGTTGGCAAACCGATATACCCCAAACCGATTACAGAAACGCGTTCAAAGCTCATGCGGGCGTTGCTCCCTTCTATTGATTACCCGTGTACCTGACTCAGTTGATTACCCATGTACCTGACGCAGTCGCGCCACAATGCGAGCGCAGGCCTCACCGTCCCCGTAGGGGTTATGGGCCACGCTCATGGCACGATAGTGCGCGGCATCATCCAGCAACCGAGTCGCTTCGGCGACGATCCGCTCACAATCGGATCCCACCAGCCTGACCGTACCTGCGTCCACCGCCTCCGGGCGTTCGGTGGTATCACGCATCACCAGCACCGGTTTCCCTAACGACGGAGCCTCCTCCTGAATTCCCCCCGAATCGGTCAGAATAAGATAGGCACGCCCCATTAGGTAGACGAAGGGCAAGTAATCTTGGGGCTCAATCAAGAGCACGTTATTGGCGCTACCCAAAATGCGCTTTACCGGTTCCTGCACGTTGGGATTGAGGTGGACCGGATACAATACCTGCACATCGTCGCGCTGCGACAACTGCAATAGCGCCTGACAGATGTTCTCGAACCCGCCACCAAAGCTTTCTCGCCGGTGGCCGGTCACCAAGATCAGCTTTTTATTCGGCTCCAAGCACTCAAACTGCTGCGCAAACGCGGCCGCCAGTGAGCGATCCTCGTTCAGCCGGCGATCAACATGCAACAACGCATCAATCACCGTGTTGCCGGTCACTTCGATCTGCGTCGAATCTACGGCCTCCGCCAACAAGTTATCCCGTGATTTCAGCGTTGGGGCGAAATGCAGATCCGTGATCGCTCCGGTCACCCGACGATTGACCTCTTCCGGCCAAGGCGAGTAGATATTGTGCGTACGCAGCCCCGCTTCCACGTGTCCCACGGGGATCCGTTGATAATACGCCGCCAAAGTCGTTGCCAAGGTGGTGGTGGTATCACCATGAACCAGCACGCGATCCGGTTTCAGCTCCTGCAGCACCGGCTCCAATCCCTGCAAGACTGCACAAGTGACTTCTGTCAGCGACTGCCCGGCTTTCATCAGGTTGAGATCATAGTCGGGCTGGATGTCGAACAGATTAAGAACCTGATCCAGCATTTCGCGGTGCTGAGCAGTAACGCAGACGTAGGTTTCAAAATCAGCGGACTTTTTCAGCGCCAACACCAGCGGCGCCATTTTGATTGCTTCAGGGCGGGTTCCGAAGACGAGGAGAATCTTGGTCGGCATGGTAATCCTTTTAGGAACGAGGGCATCCGGTTGCAGCTTGAGCGTAGTCTATCAGACCAAAATGCTTTGTAGATTACTACTACGAGATTTCGTGGAATTACCCGGCATTTAGGCTTGTCGCGCGGTGCCAGTAAAAGAGCTTCTAAGGATTGGTTAAGACTTCTCGCACCATTGAGCTTCAGGGCTAGGACTGGGGCCGAAAATTGGGGGCAGGTCAATGGGACACCATCGATACAAACAACTCCATCAGCTTCTATTTCCCATCAACGACATAACGAATCAGATCGTCCCATCCATTTACCACCGGAGTGTTATCCGGCATCACAAAATTGCTACCTTCAAACCGCAGCGTTCCGCTTATAAGCTCACGAATCCGATCAGCCAGCTGCTGGGCATCGCCAGGATCGAAAAAAGAGACCCGGGCATACTGCCCCAATGTTTCTTTGGCGTACGGCAGGTCGGCAGCCAAGATCGGCAGGCCGTGGAACTTAGCTTCCGTTAAAGGCAAACCCCAAGTTTCCAGTTTGGAAGGAAAGACCAGCGCATCACAAGCCGCATACTCGCTCTCAACCTGCTCACGGGTTAACCGGCCTAAAAACCGTATACTTTCTATCCGGCGCGCACTCCAGATCAGATAACGGGCATAAAGACTGTCTTTTTCTGAGACAGTGATACGAATCTCAAAGCCACGAACACCGAGCCCCTCCAGCGCAGCCGCGGCTTTGATCAAATGCTCGATGTTCTTAAAGCTGCGGGGTAGCGTTGGGTAAAGTAAACGAACAGTATTATCACCATCGCCTTCCTGGGCATGCTGTCTGGTATATGCTGCCACAGCCCCCCCGGTAGAAGCAGGCCGAGCTACAACGACCCGTTTCGCAGAGTATCGAACCAGAAAATAATCCCTGATATGGCTCTGCTGAACGAACACCGCAGCATTCGCTGTGATATTCAACCGGTATAGGTATCGGTAAAACAATGCAAAAACAAAAACCGTTGGTTGAAACACTAAGTCACGCCAACCCGCTTTGTAGAAAGGTGTCGGATTATGACAGTAAACATATTGTCGGGGCGTTTTAACTCGTGGCGAGATATCATGTAACGCAAACCAAGCCTCGGCGTTGAGGCGCAAGCTAAGACGATAGCTCGCCACGAACTCAAAAAACAACCGAAGGAACCAACTACGCTTTGGCCATTGGACCTCTAACAGCTTCACTCTCCTGTACCGAGGGTAAAGAGAGCGTTTGTTAACGAACGCGATGCAACGCACATCGTCACGCTTGTCGGCAGCACTCAACACGTCATGAGCGACGCTCAATGTCCCGCCTTGATTTAGACCGACGGCACTAAAAACTACCAAGGGACGCTTCAAGGCAGCCCCTCTTCGCAAGTGTTGCTGAGATCGAGCTTAGACAACAAAAGCTCCGTGATACGGTCCCATCGATTGCTCTCAATAAAACGGTACCCGAGGGCGGGGTCATGGGGATCCGAAATGGACCCTTTGATGGCACCAGCGAACTGATCGACCCCTTCCGCATACCTGACTGGTGGATCAATGGATTTAAGCTCTTGCCAAGGAACCGAAACTACGGGCAAGCCACAGGCCAGATACTCATAGAGCTTTAGCGGATTAATGCTGTCGACGAGTTGTGGATAACGGGCACGGTCAAAAGGAATAATGCCAACGTCACTATTACGCATGTACGCGCCCAGTTCAGAGTGCGCCTTCCGACCCAAAAAATGAAGGTTTGGAAACTGCTTTAGGCGCTCAGGCATGTTAGCCACCGGACCAATGATAACGAATGCAACCTCCGGCAATCTTCGAGCGCATCCTTCCAAAAGCTGATAGTCGAACCAGTAATTGACCGATCCAACGTAAATAGCTTTGGGGCCATTAATACACGCAAGATCATGCGGCGAGCTTGGCGAATTATCGACAAAGCTAGCAGGATCGAAACCATTAGGCAGAATATCAACAGCACCTCCCCACTGCCTAACAACATCTGCCATTTTCTTGGCAGAACAAACGGTTAGATTAACGCGCAGTGATAGTTCTTTCTCTACAGAGGCCTCTTGCGACTTAAAATGCTCAAACCCCTCATTAGCGTCGGCAATCCGCAACACCGACTTCTTATGAGAAATACGTTTAAGCCAGAAGTTTTGGTAAGGATTATCAAAATACAACAGCTCTACATCCCCAAACCCAGCTTTAATGACTTTTTCGACCAGTCTTTGATGAGAAAGACGATACCAATTATTAAAAAACCATTTATGGTCAAAAGGTGCTACTCCACGAGGCACTGCTAATGACCATGGCACAAGGGACCAAAGACGCTCATTCAAGAAGTACTTGCCGTAACCCCCTCTATTTTGAGCCTTACGCCGGTTATAGTCCTCTTTGTTCTTGGATAAACGGTGCAACGGAGTTACTGGGTAAGACACAAAACCCACTCGCCACCCTTTCTCAACTAAGGACTTAGCCAACAAGTGCGAGCCAACACGTATAGGTGATTCCCAGTCCAGTGAAGAGATAAAAAGCGCTTTCTTCGTGAAAGCCAATTTATAACCCTCGGTAGCCGGTTGGCTTTCTTTCGATCCAGCCATAGCCGGGGGAGTATGGCAAAGGTTTTGGTAGTGAAAATTTCAATGAGCGGTCCCCATCATGCCAATCGGTTATCATTACGCTATCTGTACCAATCATAATTTTTCGATAGACATTGAACCCGTACCCTCGGTGAGCACCGATAAAAGTATGACGGTCGACTCCGTGAACTTGGGCCTGAGACTCATTGCCGAGTTGGAACAGACCTAGGTTCAAATCACCAGGCTCGTTGTCCCAATCAAATTGAGGGGCGTTATGAGCTTTAACAGAGCGGTACATGTTGCGCATATTCGGATCAGCGGAGTATGTGTAGGTCCCAGGATCAAGAAATATCGGCTCCCCTTCAACCCAAAGTTCAATACTTAACTGATCATTATGTGCATGACCACCAAAACCTTTTTGCCCGATATCTCCACATCTCACTGCCAGATACAACGACTGGCTTTTCCAGATATAAAGCCCGAAGTCAGAGAAAACATGCAACTCAATCCCTTCGTGAAGGTCGGAGCCGGAGGTAAAAACCTGTTCTAGCGCTGTATCGTTCGGTTCCAAGGGAAGGTTATCAGCCCTCCTCAACAAACAATTCTGGGTTACAGGCCGACAGCTACCCAAGTTTTGACTTTGGCTCAACGCACGGATTATCCGAGCTGGCCAGCCAAGCCTCTCGTCACTATCTCGCAAAAATGGATCGCCTAGTAGCGAATCCATCATCTCTAGCAAATAACACGGATTCATTGGCTCGATAAGGGGGTAGGGGTCCGGCTGGCCTTTTTCAATCATGCCGATGTTACTATAACGACGCTTTAAGTAGGCAAAACTGACCTGTGATACGACCCTACTCAACAAGCAAAAGCAACCACTGTCGTTATCACCGAACTGCGCTAGTTGGCCATCAGGACGCACCAATGCCTCGATAAAACGCCGCGCCCCATGGAGTCGCTTAAGCATCGCATCTGGGAACGGCGCCTCTCGCCTTCCCTCCTGCCAATCAAGGATTGAATCGATGACTCTTTGGTTACGCCCAGAACGAAGCCTAATTCCAGACTCAAAGCTTATTGCCTGCTTCTTGTGTTCTGATAACCCCAGAACCAAAGCGCAGCCAAACACCAGCATTTCAGCCGACAAGCCATGGTACGCGGTCGACCCTTCAAAGTTACTTCCTTCCGGGTGAAATTGGATTAACGACTGGGATATGAACTCATAGAGCGAAAACGAAAGCCAACAGTTTGCGTCCTCTCCAACAGGCAAGTAAGCTGCGACAAAAAGCAACCCTACTATATTAGCCAGATAATGGTTGCCGCAATACTCATCATTCCACTCCAAATTCGCAAAAATATGCTCTCCGTGATCCACAATAGAATTAGTAAATATATCTACAAAAGCCTGATCAAAAATATGCCCAAAGGCACGAAATAGATCAAAACTTATGAGTAAATTTGCAGCACGAATCGCCACGTCCATAGTACAGGCCCAACCTACGCCGTATCTAGGCGGATTGGCTGCGATGAAATCAATGACTTGGTTGCGGTACTCAATGGCCATATGCGCGGCAGATTCTGAGTCACTTGATAGCGAACGAGTGTGATACTCTGTCGCAAGAATAATAAGGTGCTGAAGTCGCGCAATTTCCCAAGGCACTTTAACATCAGCTCCTGCCCTATCTCCCCACCGGATATCCTTGTACCAAGTGCGAACAGACCAGAGATGGCCGCTTTTCACATCCCGCTGCCAATGAATCCGCCGATAGTTCGGCGCAAGCTGGGATGCAATTCGCAGAGAGTCGCGAGCACTAGCGCAAGACACCATTCCGCTGAATAAGCGCCTAGAGCTCTCCACTCCAGCAGAAACATCATCGCCCGTCTCTCCTGGCAGCTCAGACCAATCCTGCCAGCAGGAGCCAAGGAGGTCGAATCGGTGTTGCAGGTAAAGCGCACCTAGCAACTCCCCCCCCTGAGTACCTTCAGCTGCAGAGGACAGCAATTTAGTATCCATGACGGCACACACAGAATTGCCCTGAGGAGAAGAGTGGGTGTAAGTACTAACCAAACAGTCCTTTAGCTTCCTAACTGGATTGAGCAACCCACGCGAGGCGCGAGCAAACACCTTGAAGACCAGCTGCCTAGAGCTCAGCCTCTTTAGTCGTCTGAACTGAGAACCACGTGACGACATTTCAGCCTTAGTCACTGGCATTCGGACGGCACCCGATGTAATACATAAACATTGCAACGGCTAGAAAAAACGAAACCAAGGCCGTGACGGCTTGAGAAGTAGCGACACCATAGTAACCATGTGCGTCATACAGCCAAAAGCTTAAAACCAGATTGATTACTATGCCCACCGCAACCAAATAGATACCAGGCTTGATGATTCCCTGCGCAAACAGAGCGATCCCTAAAACCGAGTAACCTGACCAACAGAAAAACTTGCACAACAGGATCAGCCCCAAGTAGAAGGCATCCTGGTATCCGTCACTGAAGTAGTAGAGATCGAGAACCTTTGCAAACAACATGACGCCGACACAAACGATGACCGATACAGCGACAAAAACAAGCTGGTACCTGACAGCCCGTTGCTTTATCCAGTCGATATCACCCGACTTTTCGCTAAAATAGGGCAACACAAAGGTCTGCATCGTAGAGATAACCAACACGGCTGCGGTGTAGTAGATCGTCGCTATCGAGTAAACACCAATATCTTCCTTATTGGCAGAGAAGTAATCCAACAGATAGATATCGAGGTTCTGCGACACAAGGGTCAGTACCGCGCCAAAAACTATCGCGTAGGCATATTTGTTAACCTGACTGGAACGAGACTCTGCAAGCAGGCCGAAATCAATGTACTTCCTGACAAATGGATAATAAACCAGCAGTCCAACAATAGCGGCCAGCACGGTGGAAATAATAATTCCTTCCAGTTGCCAAAAGTAAGCCGATACAAATACAGCCGCAACGAATATCAACTTGGTGACAAATTGAACCATGGCAGCTTTCTTGACCATTTTTTGCGACTGCAGAAAAGAAAGCGACAGGTAGCTAAACGCAGTGAAAATTACCAGAATAGAATAAATGCCAATCAATCCCAACAGCCTTGAATCTCCAGCAGAAATATAAGAATATGAAAGACCGTTAAAGGCGATAACAGATAGCAGGGAGAACTTTAAAACCCTGGTAAAAGCAAAGGACAGGTCTGCTGTTTTCTGCCTGCAAGAAATATTCTCTGAACAGAGTTTCAATGCTGAAGAATCATAACCAAAGGCTCCGAGCATAATAAATAAAACAGCGTAGGACTGGATAAGCTTCAGATCACCAAGATCTGACTTACTTAAATACCCAGCCACAAATATAACCAGACCAAAATTTAAAAACTGGACAAAAAAATTGACGCCCAGTATATGAAACAGCCCTCTTTGAAAACCTGTTTTAATCAGATCAATCACGTAAGATTCCCTGATAGATCTCGATGAGTTCATCGGCAACGACAGAAGCGCAGTGATACTTCTCCACATATGCCCGGCTGTTCCTGCCGATATCCCTCCGCAGATCGGTGTCAACCAGCAACTTCTCTAAGACCCGTTCGATGGTATCAGGATTGGCGTTGACTAGCGGTAGCTCCGCCGGAAACTTATCGAGCAGATCGTCCCGGATATAGGTGATCGTGGGCTTGCCGGCCGCCATCGATTCAACCGCTGTGACGCCATGCGAGCCACACCTGAGCTCGTCAACATAGATATCGCATTTCGAGATCTCGTCGTAGACCTGACTCTGGCTCAGCCCCGTTTTCATGACAAAGTCAAAATCAAGTTTCTTCTGCCGAAGCCTGTCCACGGCTTTGACGATATATGCAGTTCCCTTGACCTCTGGTTCGGTTGGAATATGCAATACGACCGGTTTTTCCGACCGAGTCGCGGTGGGTTCGGGTATTCTTGCCAGATCGATAGGTTGGCGGAAGGTAAAAACCCGGTCAAAATGCGGCAAGGCATACTCTTTCATTTCAGGATCTGTCGCACAATACTTTATATTTCTTGACCAGGAAAAATAGCGTAGATTAATTCTCAACTCATGGAAAAAGTCATTATCTCGATAGAAGTATTTGTTTAATCTATTTGCGATACCTAATGGCCTTGCATCGCCACCACCAAATGATATCAGCATGGGAACATTGGCTTTTCTTAGCACTCTCCCCTCGTAAATAAAGTGGTACTCAGGAGGAAAAACTGTTGCACCGTGGTAATGAACCAACCCACACTCTCGGCTTAATTCGTTAACAAAACTGCAAGCCTTTGCTATTTTTTCTAATTTAGTATCACCAAGATCACAAACCGTTGAGTCATACTTTAGATTTCGTTTAAAACCAGACTCATCTCGGTCATAAAAAATAACATTGCTGCTAGCAATTCCTTTTTCTCTAAGCGTGTGAGCAATCGTATACGGCCATCCTGCAAGACTACCGTATTGCAGAATAGACTTGTCAAACACTTAGCAGCCCTCCTTCTCAACTTTGTGCGGTAAGGTGTACTTAATATAAAAACTCCAAGGTATCAGGTTCCATTTCGCCATCAGATAAAAGAAGGGCCGCATCCTTTCGAAGGTTTTTTTGTAGTTTTTATAATCCGTGTAGTATTTCTTCGGTAGATCCATCAATAGCTGCAGTTCGGTATCACTCAGGTTCAGGCGTTTCTTCACATAGTCCAACAGCCCCTTTTCCATATGGGGATCTTCTGCCATCAGCGCTAGGGCTTCTTCACGGCTCATCCGACCGTCTCGGCAATAGGCCGAATAGCCAGCGATTCGAAAGTCCGTATTCCAGCGCTTAGGGAGAAAATAACTGTGGTAAAAAGTCGTCAGGCGGTTTTCCAAGTGGTGCCCGCCATACCACTGCCATCCATAGGTCTCACTTAGCAACCTCTTGGCCCCTTCCTTGTCATAATCCAGGTAATAGAGCGGACGAATCGACTTGATTCGATTCATCAACATCCATTTCAGCTGCTTCGATAACCAAAGGTTGGGGAAGGTTTTCATCGGCATTGTGCCAAACTGCTTATGAACGCTGTGCAGATACCGGGCATCCATATAAACCCATCCCATCGGAGCCGACCCCTCGGTTCTGAATGAGTGGCCATCAAGCTTGTATTTGATACCGAACTTTTCGGCGGCCATATTCATTGTCGACGCCAAGCCAAGGTCGGTGGCCATCTCGATATCCTTGACGCCTGACTTCAGCGCCGCTAGCAGCATGTCGTCAAACTCGGTCGCATCGACCACATGGGTGAACAAGTCGATCCCCAGCTTCTCGGTCATGCAGTGAATATTCTGCGTGGCAACCGTCGAATTCCAAGTATTGTCAAAATGGACCGCCAACAATCTTAAACCGTAGTCCCTCGAGAACTTGTGCAGCAGGTAGGATGAATCGCAGCCGCCACTGACGCCAACCAATGCATCGTACTTCTTACCGCGCCCGGCGCGCTTGATCTCGTAGACAATCCGGTCGAGTACCTTCGCCCCGCGCTCGTCATTGGGAAACTGCTGCTCGAGCTGTTCAATCTGGACACAATAGTTGCAGATACCACGGTCATCGAACACGATATTTGGGACTTTGGTGTCAAAAATACAGCGGCTACAAATCTGGTAGGACATCTCGCTATTTACCACCCAACAATTCATCGAGCTCTGCCATCTTTGGAAACTTAATCAGCACGCCGAGCCCCTTGCCCTGAAACACCGCCATGCTTCCGATTCCAACCGCGCTGGCTCCGGCCCCGTCAACCACGTCCTTGATATCTTCGAGCTTGCCCGCTCCGCCTAGCGCGACCACAGGGACCGAGACCCGGCTGCTAACGGTTTGAATCAGCTCTCGATCAAATCCGGCCCAAGTACCATCACGATCGATCGAGTTGACCACGATCTCGCCGACACCCAGCTCCTGCGCCAGCTCAAGAATCTGGTGCAGGGCTTCAGGCCTTTTGCGCCTGCCATTGTGGGTACAGGCGAACATCTTCTTAGTGAGCCAGTGGCGCTTGATATCCAGGGTCAGCACGATGCTCTGGGAGCCAAACCGCGACACCGCGGCCTTGACCAGCTCCGGCTGGTTAAAGAACGCGTGGCTGACCGACACCTTCTCGACACCCAGCGTAAAGAGCCGCTCATAGTCTTTCAGGCTACTGACCCCCCCGCCGTAACAGATCGGCATGAAGCATTCGGACGCCACCTGCTCTAGCAGTTCAAAGTTGATCCCGGATTGCCGAGCCGTGGCATCGATATCAAGGAGAAAAAGCTCATCGACCTCCATCTGGTTGAAAATCCGAACGGCATTGATCGGGTCGCCAACATAGACTTCATTTTTGAAGCCGGTCGTTTTTACCAGCCCCTTGCCTTTCAACAGCAGGCAGGGGATCACTCGAGTACGTAGCAAGTTAAAGCTCCGAAAAACTTTTCATGAGGGCGAGACCGAACTTATGGCTTTTCTCGGGGTGAAACTGGACCCCATAGATGTTATCGCGCTGGACCGCACAAACAAACTCACTGCCGTGTTTGCTGGTCATCAGAACATCTGACGGGTCCGAGCAGCAGAAATGGAAGGAATGGACAAAGTAGAAGCGGGGATCATCTGGAAGCGAATCGGTCAGTACATTCGTCCGCCGGGAGAACACCCGGTTCCAGCCCATGTGCGGAATCTTAAGCCCCTGTTCGAGCACATCGTCGCCGAAGCGCACTACCTTCCCTGGAATCCAGCCCAACCCCGGCAGGTCGCCCTCCTGGCTGGACTCGGCCAGAACCTGCATTCCCAGGCAAATACCCAGCAAAGGGACCTTCTGCGTCAGAACCTTGTGGTCGAGTACCTCTCTTAGGCCGCTGCGGGTCAAGTTGGCCAAGCCATGGTCCCAGCTACCAACGCCAGGCAGGATGAGTTTCTGTGCCTGCTCAATGGCCGCAACGCTCGAGACCACTTCGCTTGGCACATCAATATAGTTGAACATGTTTCGGACCGAGCCGAGGTTGCCCATTCCGCAGTCGACGATAGATATCATTGCTATTGCTTGCCACTCAATTCAAAGCTTTTAGCAGGCGAGGAGAGTCGCCGAAAAAGACTGGCCAGAGTTCGATCGCCCTGTTCATCGGCCGCCTCGGTTACCAATATGCCCCGGCCATCGCCGCAACAGATAACGGCCCCCCGATCGATGTGACAGACGACCTGCCCGGGAATACCACTGATCGGAAAATCAAAGGCTTCGGCCTTAAGAATATAAACCTTACGGCTGTCGATAAAGGTAAAGCTGTCCGGATAGGGTGCACTCAAGGTCCGGATAAATCGCAACGTTGCTTCGGCGCTTCGGTTCCAGTTGATCGCGCTGTCTTCAGGACGACGCTTTGCACAGTAACTGGCATCCCGGTGAGGCTGGGTCATACGGGGCTGTTCGCCCCGTATGACCCGGTCAAACACCCGACCAAAACTCTTTTCGATCGCCCGGTCCAGCGAATCGATAATGCTGTTCACGTAGCCACCGTCGTTGGGGATCGACCATTGATGATAAACATCGCCGGTATCCATACCCTGGTCAAACTTGAACAGTGACGCCCCGACTTCAGCATCGCCATTGAGCAGCGACCAGATCAACGGAGCATGCCCCCGGTACCGGGGCAACAGCGAGTTGTGAATTCCAAAAAAACCTAGCAGTGGGCGCGAAATGAGCGCCTCGGGGATCACCCGGTACCAACCACAGACGAAAACTACATCGGGCTCGGTCCGTTCGACCAGAGCTTGAAGCTGGTCATTGTTTTCCAGCACATTGATCTCCGAGCCCTGATCGCTCGCCAGCCGCTTGATATCGTCAAAACAGCTCCTTAGATCGGATCGATCATTAAGCGTGGCACAGCTAAGCCGGTGATCGCCCTGTTGATACAGTGAACGCAGACACCTCAGGCCTGTGCTCTTGGAGCCGACAAACAGGATATGACTCACTAGGTCGCTCCAGAGACAAATTCGACAATCGCGTCGCAGACCCGGCCCACGTCAACGTTATCATGGCAGGGAAGCGTAATTGTGTTCTGTTCCAGCCACTGGGAGTTGGGTTGAATGCGCTGATATTTTTTCGCGTAATAACTCGTTGCGCTCAGGCTGTACGTGCCCAGTGTGGATTCGATATTCACCGTATTCAATCGGTCGATAAGCACATCCCTGTAGATACCTGCCGGGACCGTTAACACGATCGACTGAACATTATGGATATATCCCGCATCGACAGACTGCCGGGCAAAGCCATGGTTCCCCAGAAGACCCATATATCGCGCCATCATTGTCTGGCGTCGCTCAATCACTGAATCCAACCGGGCCAGCTGTTTCCATCCCAGCAAGGCTTGGAATTCACTCATTCGATAATTGTATCCGTAATCGATAAAGTCGGCTCCGACGCCCCGGACACCCCTGGCACCATGATTGAGCTTGATCTCCAGCGCCTCTGCGTACTGAGGATTATTGGTAGTGATGGCACCACCTTCTCCGGTGGTCAGTAATTTCCTTGGGTGAAAACTGAAACAGGTCATATCGGCGATCGCGCCGACTTTTACACCCTGGACAGAGCTCCCCAGCCCGCAGGCCGCATCCTCGACCAGCGGGATCCGCTTGGCGCGGCAGATCTGCTGGATCTCCAACAGGCTGCTGGGACAACCAAAAGCATCAACAAAAATAACTGCTTTGACAGAGTCGATCTTGTTCCGCAAGTCCCGAGCCGACATGTTGTAGGTATCCCGATCCACATCGACAAAGACCGGTATGGCCCCCAAGTCCTCGACGACATTCGCGGTCGCCGGAAAGCTGAAGTCAGATATCGCCACTTTATCGCCGGCGCCAATTCCCAGCACCTTCAAACACAGCGACAGGGCCGTGGTTGCAGAAGTCGTCAAGAAAGCATGCCTGGCTCCGGTATATTCCGACAATGCCTTGATAAAACGAGAGACATTGACTCCCCGGGTAAACTGCCCCGAGTCGAAAATATCCCTGAGCTCTGACTCGACGTCGTCAAAGTCAATATAGGGTTCTACCAGCTTAACCCGCTGACTGCTCATAATTTCAACTTCCAAACTCGTTGCGGTACCAGGACAGCGTCTGATCCAGCCCTTGATCAAACGGGGTCAGCCTGTAGTCGATAAGTGTCTTAACCTTTTCATTGCTAGCGATATGGCACTGCACATCGGCATGCCGGGCTGGTTTTGCCGCGATCGGGCCCAAATAGTCGAAGTACTCGCATATTCGTTTAACCAGCGTCTTGATATCGCAGCAGTTGTCGGTAGAAATATTCACACTTTGACCGGCTTCAAGCACCGGGAAGAGCTTCACAACCGCATCGACCGTATCTTCGACGTAGATAAAATCGCGTGTCTGGGTACCTTTACCATGAATCTCGGGCTCGACACCGTGAGTCACCCGCCAAGCGGTAATAGGAATCACACCGGCCAACAGGCCTTTATAATTCTGCCGGGGGCCGTAATTATTGAATGGCCGGACTATAAACGCATCCAGCCCGAACATATTGACGTAGCTTTCAATCGCCAGATCAGCCGCTGCCTTGCCGGCGGCATAGGTGGTCGTTGGCTTCTTGGGATGTTCTTCATCCATCGGCTCATAAACAGCGGTACCATAAACCTCGGAGGTCGAAAAATGGCACAGCGTCTTGAATCCACCCTTTCGCTGTATCTCGAGCAAGTTCAACACCCCTCTGACATTGGTATCAAACGCATTCGACGGATTCAAAAACGAGTAATTAAGCGCCTTGGTCGCACAGTTAAAGACAAGGTCCACCGTATGATTACTGAATATGTAATCAAGACTGGTCGCCAACTCAATATCCTCTTTATAAAAGAGAGCCCCTTTTTCCAGCGCAGATTCGATATTGCGCTCACTGCCCAGAAAAAGGTTATCGACGACGATAACCTTTTTAGCACCTTCGCTGATCAGCCGGTCCACTAGGTGGCTGCCGATAAAGCCAGCACCACCGGTGACTAGGACGGTGCTGTTTGCAATGTCTAACCTGTCAATCATCCGATCTGTTCCAACACTCGATAACTCAACTGCAACGACTCAAGCCCAGCTTCAATATCGGGAATCTGATCGCTCTCCCCCGTACAGAGCCCAATAAAACTCTGCAACTCGACTAGCAGGGCCTCCTGTGGCTTCACTTCAACCTGCTGTTCGATCGAAGCGATGGTGTAGGGTTTATTGGCATCTTGGATCACCTCCGACTGCTTATTGATGATCACTTCTTTTCTCAACAGCTCACCATCGATAAACGAGCTATCCGTTGTCACCTGGATCTGACGGATTTTCTTCTCGGTCATCCGGCTGGCCAGTATCCGCGACATCGCCCCACTTTCATGGACCATCATCGCATTGGCAAAGGCAACCAGGCCGTGCTCCTTCGCACCGAAGGCCATAACCGATTTCACAGGTCCATTGAGATACAGGGCAAGATCAATATCATGGATCATCAAGTCCAGCACGACATCAACATCCGATATGCGGCTGCTAAGCCGATTGGTTCGCATGAAATCGATATTGATCACTCTCTCATGGTCGAGCATCGGCTTTAATGCCGAAACCACCGGATTGAAGCGCTCGATAAATCCAATCTGGACTTTGACGTTGTACCGCCCCGACAGCGCCTTGATCTTCTCCGCCTCCTCGACCGTCGCAGCAACCGGCTTCTCGATAAAAGCAAAGCGCACCAAAGGGGCGCAGTATTCAAACAGCTCACAGTGGGTACTGGTCGGGGTGGCGATAATGACCGCTTCTGCGCCAGAGAGTGCCGTAGCCAGGTCAGTTGTATAAGGGACACCATACTGCCGACCCAACTGTGCCAGCCGATCTTGCTGAAGGTCATAGATATAGGTCACTTCGACCCCCTTGAGCATTGACAGTATGCGCAGGTGATTGCGCCCCATATTGCCGACGCCCAGCAGCGCAACCCTTAATGACTTATTGTTCATATATCCCCTTCTACCCTGTTGCCGAGCCTGTCCACCTTTGCCACCGCCCTAGCCGGGTTACCAACCACCAGAGTGTAGGGTTCGACATCCCGGGTCACGACGGAGCCGGCGGCGACCATAGCATATTCGCCTATTGTCACCCCGCAGACGACCGTGGCATTGGCCCCTAGGCTGGCCCCCTGCTCGACGCGGGTTTCGGTAATCTGCCAATCGTCATTGAAAGCCCTAGGAACCTTATCGTTAGTGAACGCAACATTCGGACCGACAAACACGTCATCGGCAATGCTGACCCCACTATAGATGGAAACAGAGTTCTGAACCTTGCACCGATTCCCTATCCTAACACCCTGATCAAGATAGACATCCTTGGACAGGATACAATCTTCGCCAACCTGAACACCTTCGCGAATCTGGACATTAATCCACACTTTGGTGCCTGCACCCACGGTAGCATCCGGACTGACATGGGCACTTGGGTGTTTGAAGTAATCTGACACGAACTAACTCCTAATAATCACCTGTACTACGGATTCTATTTCCGACTCCGTCAAGTAGGGGTGCATAGGAATGCTAAACACTCGAGACGCTAGGTTTTCAGCAACATGAAAGTCTGTCACCTGATAGCCTAGATAGGTGAATGCGCGCTGCAAATGCAGCGGAATCGGATAATAAATCGAGTGACCGATATCTGCTGCAGCTAGGGCCTCGAGCACCCTATCCCTTCGCTCCTGATTGGAGGCCAGCAGCGTATACTGTGCCCAAGCGCTTGCCGAATATTCCGGGACGCACGGGACACGAAATCCTTCAGCATCTTGAAGGCAGGCATTGTAGTATGCTGATACTTTCTGCCTAGCCTTGAACTCATCGTCGAATATATCCAGTTTAACTTTCAGATATGCAGCCTGAATGGCATCCAGCCGTCCGGTGACCCCCAGACGGACATTCTCATATTTACTTTCTCCCTGACCATGAACCCTAATCGACTCTAGCAGTTGTTTGGTCTGATCATCATTGCAGAAGATAGCCCCACCGTCGCCGCAGCCACCGAGGGGCTTGGCGGGAAAAAATGATGTACAGCCTATATCAGCTAGCCCGCCAGTCTTGCGCCCCCTGTACGTTGCTCCAAAGCTTTGAGCTGCGTCTTCAATAACGAACAGATCGTTCTCCGCGGCAATGGAATTGATGCGGTCATACTCGGCCGGTAGTCCGAAAAGGTCGACGGCGATAACCCCTTCCGGTTTCATTTCTTTCTCAATGACTGCTGCCGGCAGAGGGTAGATACCTGGATCGCGGCTTCTACAAGCCGCGATGGCCAGTTCAAGCTGCTTAGGATCCATATTGAAGCTAGTTGGGTCAACATCGACAAAAAACGGGGTCGCGCCCAGCAGAGCGATTACTTCAGCGGTCGCAACAAAGGTAAAAGGGGTCGTAAAAATAATACTGCCGGGCCCAACCCCTTTGGCCATCAAGGCCATCAAAAGCGCATCCGTTCCAGAAGCACAACTGACACAGTACGTGGTCCCGGCGTAGGCTGCCAACCGCTGCTCCAGCTCGGCCACTTCAGACCCCTGGATGTACTGACCGCTGTCCAATACATCAACAACCGCCTTTTTGACACGGGTTTCAATTTGTGCGTACTGCCTTTTAAGATCAATCAGGGGAAGCATAACCAAAACTCCATTTCACCCCCGGGCATAAACAAAATACCCGCTCTAGGGCGACTAATTTAAGCGACACACTATATACATACTTGAGGACTTGTTTTTATTAGACCAAAGGACTCAAATAAATTCTACAATCATATTAAGAAAACGAACATAAAACAAATCCAAACAACATTAGAAACATATCCTTGATACACAAGAAAACAATATCACTCTCTACAAAAAATTCATAAATCATCTATATTCTGAACTAATAGTTCAAACTTACGATTATCTGCATACTCCAAGCGATCAACTTTTTTTATCGTAAAATTAATACCATTTGGCACCTTATGCATAAGCGCCTCAATCAGATCATCTTCTGACTCAAAACCCCATGATAAGCCAGGCACGACCCTTACCTCCAACTCACCAGCCTTATGCTGAAAATACTGTATCCCATCAATCCGGGAATAGATACTATCATGGAGATTGAGCGCAGTAGTGGTAATCCAGCTTCCATTAGAGAGGTATATCTTGGCACCGGCCCACCTCCCCTGTACCTGCTTAAATGTCAAACCAACATGTCCACAATCAGGACAAACATCGCCCACATACTCTGCGTAATCACCAGTACGATAGCGGACAAAGATGGTCTTTCTATTGATATATCCAGTTCCTACCAGCTCGCCTCTCTGACCAACCTCTTTTACTTGCTTGCCATCTGCACCAATTAATTCAGCATAGCCATAAAACGGATTAGAATGATAATTCTCACACTCTATTCCCTCATGCGCTAATATCAATTGCTCACTATGACCAAACCACGTAAACATTCTGATGTCTAGCTCTTCCTGAATAAGTTTTTTTTGGTAATCAAATACATTCTCACTACCGCAAAGAAAAGCTTTAACGCACGCAGGTTTACAGTTTTCATTTCTCCAAAAAGATGCAATTGCAAAGGCAGCGCTGGGATATGCATGAACAAACTCTATCCCTCGCCTTTCTATCTCTTTAGTAACATAACCCATATATTCATTATCTAGCCTAAAGTTATCAAAACGAACCTCTTTTAATAAGCGGTTAACCTCATAATCACGACCACCCAGCGAATGATTTCTGAGCACGGCGCGCCATGACTTAGCCCAATCAAAGCCGACCAATGACCACGCGCTCGTCATCCAATACCATTCTACTCCTCTACCACTTTTATCCGCATAAAAAGCAAGCGGCCTGCCTGAAGTCCCCCCAGTACTGACTAACTCCGAGCCTATTTTATCAACCACTAGCGCATCATCAGCACTAATCACCACGTCCTTATCTATATAATCAAAACTTTCTATACTACAGTTCTCGGGGAGATTATTGTAAAATCTACACTGTGCTGCCAACTTAAAGACATAGGAAAGAGATGATTTCGTATATGACAAAACAAAATTATTTTTATCCTCAGATTCTTTATAACGCTCATGTACAGAATGCGCATCTCTAAAACGCCTACCAAATAAAATACTTTTTGGCAAAAAAGAAGCAATATAAATAAAGGCATCATGAAACATAATATACAACAACAATCAGCAATCAATTTAGAGTCAAATGAATAAAAGATCTACATTTTATCATAAATAAAATTTTAAATTTACCAAAATCTATTACAATAGAACTCAGTCAGAATAATAATTAATATATTAACAGAGATGCAAACATATTTTTATCCAAATCACTCATTCCTAGAAAATAGTGTTAACACGCTCATTAACACCACGGAATAAATCATAAAATCAAATACACTTCGTACACGGATAAAAACTATATACTCAACAGTACGTTTTTTATTACTCTATCTAGGCTATCAGAATCATTAAGTACCAACTCAACAAAGGTGTTGCTATCAAGAACTGAATAATTAGGCCTGATCGCAACTGAGAGAAAATTGACAGCTCCAACAGGTTTCAAAGCGGGGATAGAAGTGCTGGATACTTCCGACCAGAGGCGAAAAATATGACCGGAAAACTCATACCAACTAGTAGCAACACCACCACAAAAGTGGTACCTCCCCCAACCAACGTTACGATCGGCCAACCGTAAAACCACCTCAGCCAAATCCCCCGCATAGGTCGGGCAGCCAATCTGGTCATCGACCACCCGGATCTCATCACGCTCTTTGGCCAACCGCAGCATGGTTTTGACGAAGTTATGGCCATACTCGGAGAACAGCCAGGAAGTGCGGATAATCAGGTGTTTTTCCCAGATGCGCCTAATCGCCTCTTCGCCAGCCAGCTTGCTGGCGCCGTACACATTGATGGGGTTGGGATTGTCATCCGGGGTGTAGGGGCTTCTCTTGGTGCCGTCAAAGACGTAATCGGTGGAGATATGAATCAGCGGGATATCGAGTTCAGCGCAAACAACGGCGATATGGGCCGGCCCGTCACGGTTAACCGCATAGGCCAAGTTGGGCTCGGACTCGGCTTGATCGACATTGGTGTAAGCGGCGGCGTTGATCACCGCATCCGGGCGATGAAGCCTGACGCAATCAGTGACGGCTCCTTGATCGGTGATATCGAGCTGTTGGCGATTCAAGGCGACCAATTCATGATCACCAGCACGATCCTGGATACAGCGCCCCAGCTGTCCGTCGGCGCCGGTTAGCAAGATTTTCATCGACATAGATCCGCGAAACGTGGCGCTGCAGCGTCTTTGGGCGACAAGATGACATCCTGTAACGGCCAAGCAATGCCCAGCTCCGGATCGTTCCAGATGATCACACCCTCATCAGCCGGATCGTAGTAATCGGTACATTTATACTCAAAGTCAGCCTGGTCCGAGAGCACCACAAACCCATGGGCAAAACCGGGCGGAATCCACAGCTGGCGTTTATTGGATTCGGACAAAGTTACACCCTCCCACTGGCCAAAGGTCGCGGAGTCGGGCCGAATATCCACCGCCACGTCAAAAACCTCGCCGCGCACAACTCGTACCAGCTTGCCCTGCGGTTTGTTCTTCTGAAAGTGAAGGCCCCGCAGCACGCCCTTTTGAGAGCGCGAGTGGTTGTCCTGAACGAACGACTGGGTGATACCAACGTCCGCGTAACGCTGTTGCTGAAAGGTCTCAAGAAAGAAACCCCGCTCATCATCGAACACCCTCGGTTCAATAACCTTGACCCCATCAAGACGGGTATCGATCACGTTCACTGCGACTCCCCCAGCAAACGCAGCAGGTATTGCCCATAACCAGTCTTGGATAGCGCTTGGGCCTGACTACGTAACTGCTCGCTACTGATCCAGCCTCGCTTGTAGGCGATACCTTCCAGACAGCCTATTTTGAGGCCCTGGCGGTTCTCAACCGTCGCCACAAACTGGCCGGCATCAATTAGCGAATCATGGGTGCCCGTATCCAGCCACGCAAATCCGCGCCCCAACATCTCCACCTGCAGGTCGCCGCGTTGCAGGTAGGCCATATTGACATCGGTGATCTCCAGCTCGCCGCGATCAGAAGGCTTAAGCGACTTGGCAATCTCAATCACATCGTTATCGTAAAAATAGAGACCGGTCACCGCATAGTTGGATTTCGGCTTGACCGGCTTCTCTTCGATGCTGATGGCGCGGCCGTCGCTGTCAAATTCGACCACCCCGAAGCGCTCCGGATCGCTGACATGATAACCAAACACCGTCGCACCGCGGGTGCGGCCGGTCGCAGCCATCAGCTTGTCAGTAAAATGCTGACCAAAAAAGATATTGTCGCCGAGAACCAGCGCCACCGGGCTGTCGCCAATAAAGTCCTCTCCAATAACAAAGGCCTGGGCCAGGCCATCGGGACTGGGCTGTTCGGCGTAGCTCAAGTTAACACCAAACTCGCTGCCATCACCCAGCAGGCGCTGAAAACTCGGCAGATCTTCCGGAGTTGAGATCACCAAAATATCGCGAATACCCGCCAGCATCAGCACCGACAAGGGGTAATAGATCATCGGTTTGTCATAGATGGGCAGTAGCTGCTTAGACACACCGCGGGTAATCGGGTGCAGCCGCGTACCGGAACCTCCGGCCAGAATAATCCCTTTGTAGCTATTCATTACGACTCCCCACCCATACGCTCCAATCGATAATCACCCGAAAGCACCCGCTGCCACCAGTTTCTATTGTCCAGATACCACTGCACCGTCTTGCGTAGGCCCGAATCGAAACTCTCTTGCGGCACCCAGCCCAGCTCATGCTCTATTTTACCCGCATCGATCGCATAACGCCGGTCATGCCCCGGCCGGTCGGGTACGAAGCTGATCAGCTCACGGTAAGGACCGCTCAAGCGCTCATCTGCCGGCGCCAACTCATCCAGCAGTTCACACAGGTTGGTCTTCTCGTTATGCCCACCTATATTGTAGGTTTCTCCAATCCGCCCCACGGTCACGACCCGATAAAGCGCCCGCACATGGTCTTCCACATACAACCAGTCCCTGACCTGCTGACCGTCGCCGTATACCGGCAGCGGCTTACCCGCCAGCGCGTTGAGAATCATGTGCGGTATAAGTTTCTCAGGGAAATGATACGGGCCGTAATTGTTGGAACAGTTGGTTATCACCACCGGCAACCCGTAGGTACGGTGCCACGCACGCACCAAGTGGTCGGAACTCGCCTTGCTGGCAGAGTACGGAGAGCTGGGAGCGTAAGGGGCAGACTCGACAAACAGCCCATCGGGACCAGATAGATCCCCATAGACCTCGTCGGTGGAAACATGGTGAAAGCGAAACTTATCCTGCTCATCAGGCTTCAACGTACGCCAGTAGCTAAGCGCTGCCTGCAACAAGGTGTAGGTGCCGATGATATTGGTGGTCATGAACGCAGCAGGACCGTCGATAGAGCGATCCACATGACTCTCTGCCGCCAGGTGCATCACCGCATCGGGCCGAAAATCGGTAAAAATTTGTGCTAACCCAGGCGCATCGCAGATATCAAGCTGTTGAAAACGGTAGCGCGGGTTGTCATCAACACCGGGCAGCGAATCGAGATTCCCTGCATAGGTCAACACATCGACATTGAATACAACATGCGGTGTTTCAGCCAACAAAAACCGGACCAGAGCCGAACCGATAAAGCCAGCCCCGCCGGTCACAAGAATACGCATAGACATTCTCCCCAGCCTTTGTCGGGGAACATTATCATAGAAGCTGCGCTATCACTGTGATTTCAAGCAATTCGTTGGCATCAATCGCTCGCTCCGCCCCATTGCCGCGTCAGCCACAAAAGGAAGAATTCACCGAGATTAGACGAGCTCCGTCGCCGCCGAACAACCACCCTCCCTCCAAGCCGAAGGGCCAAAAAAACAAGCCCCCGCACCATCCAGGTTTGGGGGCTCTCATAGAGGTCGCAACGTTCCAGTCACACCACGGCATCCGTGCCGCGCGCCGCTCCTTCGACACCTCGTGGATTCCAAGATTAGTCCAGCTAAGGACAAGAGCCATGCGAGTTTTTCCTATTTCGCTATCACGATGCGCGGGCATCGGTATACCACCGAAGTAGTAAAACTCTGGGCGACTCGCTAGCGGGCCAAATAGCGCGCTAGACCGCCCCGCTAGCGCCCATACACATCCTCCAAACGTTCAATGTCGTCCTCACCCAGATAGCTGCCGGTTTGCACTTCAATCAGATCAAGGGGAATCTTGCCGGGGTTTTCAAGCCGGTGAATCTCGCCGATGGAGATATAGGTGGAGTGATTCTCGCTGACCAGAAAGGTCTGCTCCCCTTTGGTCACCCGCGCAGTGCCACTGACCACGACCCAATGCTCGGCGCGGTGATGGTGTTTTTGCAGTGACAGCTGACCACCGGGATTCACGCGGATATGTTTAACCTGAAAGCGCTCCCCCGTATCAATGGAGCGGTAGCTGCCCCAGGGACGATAGACAGTGACCTGATCCTCCGCCTCCGGACGGGCGGACATCTTGAGCTGATTAACGATCTCCTTTACGTCCTGGACACGGCCTTTGCTGGCCACCAGCACCGCATCCGGCGTCTCGACCACCACCAAATCTTCCACACCGACGGCGCCCACCAGCCGCTCAGAACTGCTGATATAGGAGTTTTTCACCTCACTCAGCAGCACATCCCCTTTGACGACATTACCGCTCGCATCCTTGTCAGCGATATCCCAAAGCGCAGACCAGGCACCAACGTCACTCCACCCCGCATCCAGCGGGACTACACGCGCCTGATCGGTTTGCTCCATCACGGCGTAATCGATGGAATCATCCGGGCAACGGGCGAAAGCGAATTCGTCAAGGCGAATAAAGTCCAGATCGGGACGCTCGGTCGATAACGCAGCCTCACAAGCGCTCAGAATCTCTGGCTGATAACGCTTGAGCTCGCCAAGGTAACGGGATGCCCGAAACAGAAACATGCCGCTGTTCCAAAAATAGTCGCCGGAGTCGACATAACGCTGCGCGGTATCACGGTCCGGCTTCTCCACAAACGCAGATACAGGAAGACTAGGCTCACCGACCCGCTCAGGCTCGCCCGCGCAGATGTAGCCGTAGCCCGTTTCAGCGTGGGTAGGCACAATACCGAAAGTAACCAAAGCACCTTGCGTTGCAGCCTCTACCGCTACCCTTACAGCGTCATGAAACGTGCTCTGATCTTGAATCACGTGATCGGCCGCAAGCACCAGAAGCAACGGATCCTCACCATCCCGCATCGCGTGAAGGGCCGCCAGAGCCACCGCTGGTGCAGTATTACGCCCTACCGGCTCAAGCAAAATGCCGCTATGAGACTGATCGATGGCACGCAACTGTTCTGCCACCAAAAAACGGTGAGACTCGTTACAGATCACCAGCGGCGGGCAAAGGCCATCCAATCCGTCGAGGCGCTGCACTGTGTCCTGAATCATTGAGGTGCCGTTCACCAACGGCAAGAACTGCTTGGGGCAATGGGCGCGTGAGGCCGGCCACAAACGGGAGCCAGAGCCGCCCGACATAACCACCGGAACGATACATAGCTGAGACATAACCCTTCCTTAGAATCTTGGCGAAAACTGCACAGGAGCGCCCCTAGTAGGCATTCTTGTTCACAAAACCTTTGAATATAGTGAGGAAAATGATCTTCAAATCAAACCAGAGTGACCAGTTTTCGATGTAGTACAGATCGAACTCGACTCGTTTTTCCATCTTGTCGAGGGTATCGGTTTCCCCGCGCCAGCCGTTAATCTGCGCCCATCCGGTAATACCGGGCTTTACCAGATGGCGTTTCATGTAACCGCCGATAAGCCCCTTGTACTCCTCGTTATGGGCCACTGCATGAGGGCGCGGCCCCACGATAGACATCCGCCCCTGCAACACGTTAAAGAATTGCGGTAGCTCATCCAACGATGTGCGACGCAAAAACGCCCCCAGCGGAGTAATACGGGCATCGTTTTTCTGCGCCTGCTTCACTACCGCACCATTGTCTTGCACCGTCATCGAACGGAATTTGTAGACTTTAATCATCTCGCCATTAATCCCATACCGGCGCTGCTTAAAAATAACAGGTCCGGGCGACGTCGCCTTGATCGCCAGAGCTATCGCCGCCAGTACGGGGCTAATCAGCAGCAGAATGATCGCCGCCAGCACCCGATCTTCAATCGCTTTGAGCACACGATGGATACCATCCATAGGTGATGCGGACAAATCGATCACCGGCAATCCGGCAATCTCTGAAACCGAGTGGTTGATCAATTGAAAGCCAAAGATATCTGGAACAAAGCGCAGATCGACAGGAACATCATCCAACGATTGAAACAACGTTCGCATCCGTTTCTCTTCCTCGAGCGGAAGACAGATCCAAACCTGATCAATTTTCTCGCAACGCACGTACTCCGGGCAGGCTTGCAAGTCCCCCAAAATCGGAATGGGGCGCAAGAAGGTACTTAAAGAGGGTGATTCATCATCGGTAAAAAAGCCAGCCACCTGCAGTCCTATCCAGTTCTCGGTTAGCAGGGTCGTCGCTACACGCTGCCCCAGCTCATCGGCCCCAACAATGACAATGCGGCGGCTGTTGAGGCCGTTTTCCCGAATGAAGCCCAAGAAACCACGCATCAAAAAGCGGGAAAGCACCAGCCCAAGCAGCCCCGATACGTACCAATAGCCAAACCAAAGCCGCGAATACTCTTCTGATGTTTTAGTAAGCACAGCCAACAGCGCCAAAACGGCAAACAGAGAGGTCCAACCAATAAGCAGCGCCCGAGCTTCTTCCATCTTGGTAGCGCCACGCCAGGTCCGGTAAATGGAGAAAAACGGGTAGATCGTAAACGACGCAAACGAAGCGACCACCACGGCCACCATGTAGTTGTGATGAAACGAGCTGGCCCCAATCGACCACCCGATTGCCGCCCAGCAACTCAACACCAGCACGAGCCAATCCAGGCCGCGCAAAGTCCACATCAATGTATGCGAGTGTTCTTTGAGAAAACCGGAATACTTCATCAGCGCCCAGACGATCCTGTGTCACAACGAGAACGGCTATTATGTCCAAACGCTTGGCAAGGGTATAGTGCCCGATTACCACTAAGGCACTATCCAAGCAGAAACAGGTTCTTGTTGGCGAGAGCCCCCTGACAAGCCAGCGCAGGGTTCGGAGAGGCTTATGGGACCCAGACGCTGTGCACCTGACGCCTGGACTTCCCCTGCTGAGACTTCAGCTACCCTCGCACGCTGTATCAAGCCCTGAATTAACGAGCCGTTGGCGCTCGATATAGAGCTACAAAGTAGTGTCTCGATTCCAATACCACCCAGTTAGGCTAATTCGCAGCTCCCCGACTGGCGTAACCGCTTAATCGAAGATAAGATGCCCCCCCTTGAGCATCGCACGACACTTCAGCCCAATGATGACGATCAATCGCCGCCCCGACATAACCGAACGCAGTTTTAACGCCTTGCTAATGCTGCTACCGGCGATACTTCTCATTATCGATCGAGCCTATGGCTTTGTCGCACTCGCTCTTGTCCTCCTAAGCTCCCTCAATCTGACGCTTATGCGCAACCCTCCTTATCAACTCTCAGCACAGGACAAGCTCGTCGTCACTGGTTTGACCGCCTATCCGGCTGCGGTTGCCCTGGGAATGCTTGTTCACGGGAGTTGGCAATGGGATCACTTTGACAACCCCGCGCGATTACTACTTGTATTGCCGATATACTTCTTTGTGCGCCGCCACAAGATCTCTCAAACGTGCCTTTATCTCGGTTTGATAATCGGTGCCATTGGCGCTGGAACTTTCGGCTTTTTGCAGAAGTTTGTATTCGGCTGGGATTATGCCGCCGGCCATATCCAGAAAATACAGTTTGGCAACCTCTCACTCATGATGGGAATACTTTCGCTGACCTGCTGTATTGACAATCGCAGCCGAAAATACCGGACAATTTCCACCGCATTGGGTGTTATCGCCTTTATTTTTGGTCTCACTGGCTCCATCGCATCCGGTGCTCGCGGGGGCTGGATCGCGCTACCGATTGTTATTTGGCTTATCCTGAACAAAGCGCTACCGGAAAGACGCCTCCGATTTGGCCTCTACGCTCTGCTCCTCGTCTTCGCTGGCACGCTCTATGGCAACAATTCGTTCGTTCAGGAAAAGGTGAACAAAGCAGCACGGGATGTTGCCGTCTATTTCTCCGATGAGAAAGCAGTTGAGGGCTCCGCCGGTACCCGCTTAGAAATGTGGCGTGCAGCAGGGTACATGTTCACCGATGCGCCTTTTATCGGTGTCGGGCAGGGCAGCTACAGAGGGGAGCTTGTGGCTCTTGCTGATCGGGGGTTAATAGATCGTTTCGCGGCACGATATGGGCATGCCCACAACGATTTCTTTCATATAGCAGCGGAGCAGGGGCTACTTGGCCTCTCTGGATTCCTACTTTTTTTCAGCTGCTTTGGGTATCTGTTTTTTAAATATCAATCCAGAAACGGCAGATTATCAACCGCGGGGGTAGCACTCATTGTCGGTTTTACTATTTTTGGGCTAACCCAAGCGTTATTCAAGCACGCGATCAGCACGACTTTTGTTGCAATCTACGCCTCGATATTTAGCGGCATTATTCTATCCACATCAAACAACGATCGCGTTGCACAAAACAAAAACTAAGTCTGCACGCAGTTTACAGAAAGGCTACCGCTTAGTTTTACCTCTCACAATCTCTTTAACCAACAACCCCAAGAACAAAAAATTCGTTATAAGGTAGCGCTTCCACATCCTTCGGGGCTCTTGGTAAACGCGATAAAGCCACTCCAGTCCTGAGCGCTGCATCCAAGCAGGAGCCCGACGAACCTTTCCCGCGACCACATCAAAAGTCCCCCCAACGCCCATCACAAAGTCCACACCGATCTGGTTTTTCCACTGGTTAATGAAATTCTCTTTTTTAGGTGATGTTATCGCAACGAATAGCAATCGAGCCCCAGATTCTCGTATTTTATCCACCACAGCCTTTTCATCATCCCAAAAATAGCCGTGATGAAAACCGGCTATCTTAATATTGGGATACATCCTTTCAACCCTTCGCGTCGTCTCCTCAATGACCTCGGGCTTGGCCCCTAGCAAGAAAACAGGAAAGCCTCTCTCAGCACTCATTGCAACAAGCTTGTGAAACAGGTCGACGCCAGCCACCCGCTCAGGGACCTCATACCCCAATAAACGGGCTCCCCATACAACCCCCATACCATCTATATTGACGATATCGCATTCACGAACAGATTCATCCAAGCGGGAATCCTTCCGCATATTAACCAACTTGGCGACGTTAACAACTACGTGCTGGACAAACTCCCGTTCATCAATTTTATGAGCGATATACTCAACCGTCTCGCCCATTGTCCCCACATCCAAGGGGCAGCCCAAAAAACTTATCCGCTGAAGCATATTAAAAACTAGGCTCTATGGTTGTTAAAATATGACAAGGCATAATAAGACCACGCTTGAGTCCAGCGAGCGTAATTAATCTTGTTTGAATAATATTTTGACCTTTGATAAATAAAATGAGATTTATTTGAAATATACAATCTATCTATAGCTCGGTCTAAAACCTTAGTAGCAATTTTTTCGTCGCCCGGGGAATTGCCAACCCCAATCAGCGTCAATACAGCTTGGGAAACGCTGTGCATATCCAAAGGATAAACCTTGTTATCGTAATATTTAACCGTACCGTCAGGAAGAATAAAGGTATCACGGTAGTAGTTTAAGCCACTGCGAATACAATCATTAAACTCAGTAATGTCCGCGGTTTGACTGAGCATTGCTAACGCTTCCAGGTTGTAACCCGTATGAAAACCGTCGATAAACTGGTGATGAGAGCGAGTTCCATAGACCCATGAGCCATCGCCAAGCTGCTCTCGGGCACTTTGCCGGGCGACCTCAAGCGCAACCTCTAAGTAGCGGTAGTTGCCAACAGCCGTTCCAACATAGCCAACCCACGCCGCCCCCCATAAGCTCGCATTGTGAACAAACGCTGTTTCACCGGGAATGTATGCGAAGAAGGTGCGTTGATCCGTCTTTGTAAGCAAATGATTGTATATAAATGCAGCGGCATCGATAGCCGCTTCGGCATATCGATCCTTATGGGTAACCTCTGCTAGCGCTTGCAGTGCGCGCGCGACGTAAACCGTTGTAATGATATTTGGCTTTCCTGCCGGCACATAAAACGCCCTTGCCTGCCAGTCAAAGTGATATCCCCAACAAGAATGCTTCCATAACGACTTGTCACATTGCTGCCCAAGTAACCAATCACCCAGCGCCACAGCATCTTCCAAATAGACTGCGCTCCCGGTGCGTTCATAGTCATTCAACATGCCCAAAATGAACAACCCAACACCTTTAGGGTTTCTCATTTTGGGCACCAGCAGCAACGGTCTGAAGTTAAGTGGGGACCGCTTTCCTAACTGCAACCAGGCTAACCGGATCCAACTGCTTCGGTAAAAGGGCGTAGCCTTCAACAACGCGCTGTTAAGAGAATCAAACGGATCATAACCGGCAAAATCCTGCTGCTTAACTGCCGACAACAGGCGCTCTGATACATCAATATAATCTGCCAACGGTGCTAGCCCTTATTACTCGCAAAGCGCAACTTCATCGAGCAACAACACATCGTTGCTAACCGCCATGGGCTGGTTTATGCAAAGAGACTCAACAGCCATAATCGTCGCCATACTACTGGACATCAAGCACTCATAGTCAACACACGGACGCCCAATCTTAAGCGCATCAACCCACGCTGCGAGCATGGCCTTCTGCCCCTTATCCTGTGCGCCTAATTTCTTTGTTTGAGCAACGCCATCAGAGAACAGGGAGACCTCTCTGAAATCCGCTATCTGCGCAGATCGGCCGCCCCCAAAAACCTCAATGTATTCCTTCGGCATTTTCGGACAGCCATCCGCTGTATAGATAATATTGGCGATACTGCCGTCGCCAAAACTCAACGAAATGCAAACATTGTCATTCAGCAGCGCAGACTTCTCTGCTTTAGAGGTTCCCACTGCATAGACCGAGCGCACGTTCGCACCAACGATAGCGGAAGCCAGATCAACAAAGTGACACCCCTCGCCGATTATCCGCCCACCACCAACCAACGCATCCTGAATCCAATGGTTTTTCGGTATAGATCCGGCATTAACGCGAATGTTGACCACCAGCGGACTTTTAACCACAGAAAAGTGCTGGCGGACCATCTGCGTCGCGGGTGCAAACCGGCGATTAAAACCGACCATCAGCTGTGCGCCCGATTGATGGTAGGCGGCATCGATCTCTCGAAGTTCATCGATAGTCAGCGCTAACGGCTTTTCGACGTAAGCATGCTTACCTTGAGACAGCGCCTTGATAACCGCCGCTGCATGAGCGTCATGGCGGGTGGTTATCATCACAACATCAGTGTTGTCACCAAGTAGTGCGTCAAACGTCTCGGCGCAGAATCCAAAGTTGAATTGTTTGGCAACACCCTGCGCTGTCCGGCCACTCGCGGTCACCAAGCCGCGAAACTGCACATCTGCCATTTCTCTCAGAGATGGAAGCAGGCTAGCGGTAGCGTAATTGCCCGCCCCGTAGAATGAAAAGCCAAGCTTATCTTTTTCAATAGGCGCACTACTGACAGTGATGGGCTGGGCGACCTCTGACTCGTTAACAGCCCGGGAGTAACTCAGAAGGATACCCAGATAGGGCTCGCTTTTGGCACCCTCAATAAGCTTATAAGCTTCCGCCGCCTGATCTACATCGAAACGGTGACTGATCAGGCTGGCGACGTCGACCTTTCCCTGCTCGACCAGCGAGAGAAAAGTAGCCATGTTGCGCTGCTCGGTAAAACGCACATACCCCAGCGGATAATCATTGCCGTTCTCTTCATAAAACGGATCATAGCGGCCCGGACCATACGAACGGGAGATAACTACGTTAATCTCCTTTTTGAAGTACTGCTCCCGAGGAATATCCATTCGCACCGCGCCAACGACCACCACCCGGCCTTTCTCCCGAGTAACCTCACCGCATAGCTCGATCGGTTGGTTACTGTTGGTGCCGGCACAGACCAATACACCATCCACCCCATGGCCCGCGGTTAAGGAATTGCAAAGCCCTGGCAGCTCATCAGCACCGCAAGCCCCCATCGCCCCATACTTTTCCGCACGCTGAACCAACGTCGGGTCAAGATCCGTAGCGATCACGTTACAGCCATTAGCCCGGAGCAGCTGTACGGCGATCTGTCCCAACAGCCCCAGTCCCAACACCAAGAAGGTCTCACCCAACTGCGGTTGCGCTAACCTCACTCCCTGTAGTGCGATAGAGCCGACGGTAGCAAACGATGCCTCTTCATCACTAACCCCCTCTGGGATCTTGACAACAAGATTTTTGGGCACAGCGACAAACTCAGCATGATTGGCATAATCCGCACCGCCACAGGCCACGCGATCGCCCGCCATAATTCCCTCAACCATGCCACCGACCGCCACAACAGCCCCAGCGCAGCTGTAGCCAAGTGGAGATGGAGAATCCAAACGAGAATTTACCGTTTGAAGGGTCTTTTTTAGCCCCTCATTCCTAACTTTGTTGAAAACCTGTTTGACCAGGTCGGGGCGTGCTTTTGCTTTCTGGAGCAAACTCTTCTTGCCCATATCAATCTTGGTTTTTTCTGTGCCGGCGCTGATAACCGACTGCCGGTTACGAACCAGCACAAACTTGTCAGACAAACTGGGAACAGGCACATCGTTAACATCTATTTGCCCAGTACGAAGTGTTTGCGTAACTTGTTTCATTGTTTCCCCAATAGGACCTTGTAGAGCTCTATCAACTCAGTATGAAAATGGGTATCTACTTTATCCTTAAGCAGATCTTCCTTCTTCGCCGCAAGCGCACACTCAAACTTCTGCTTTAAGTCTTCATAACATCCGTTCTTGAACAACAGCGCACCGCGTGGCCGTTCACAAACATCAGACGCGATGGCAGGCACACCACAATCCATCGCCTCCTGTATGGAAACGCCATACGCATCATCCCTGTTTAAGCGCAAAAAAAGATCGGCTCTATGAAAATGATCGACAAGATTCTCGCCGATCCGTAAAACGCAATTATTAGCCGATTTTTTGGTAAGCATCGTTTCAATAAGCGCAATATTCTTTGACTGCGCGACGAAACATTCAAATTCTATTTCCGGGTAAGAAACAGCAAGATCAACAAGAAGATCTATACCATATTTTACAATCGAATCTTGGTCCTGAACTTTCCAAATATTAAAAAGAACGGTGGTAGAGGTATGATTATTGCGCCGCTGAAAATTGGTTTTAGGAGGCACATAAGCGGGCAGGTACCGGACATTCTTAACGCCGCATTGATCGAGCATACTCCCTACCGATCTCGAAACTACAATGACACTCTTACATCGAGTCATCTTAAGAAGTTTGACAGCAGCCTTTCTGACCCATACGGGACAATTAAGTAGCTTTTCATTATGAATAGATATAAGAAAGCAGTCACCATGTACCAAAGAAAAAAAGAACAAGTATAAAAAATGTAACCATGAAAACTGATGAAAATGAACAAGCCCACTCTTACTTGTAAAAAGAAATTTAACCCACCAAATATAGCTACCCTTAGTGGAACTAACATTGGCTAAAAGATCTTCATGCTCATACTGGTTGAAAACGGAAAAATCTATTTGAGAGTCTCTCAAATAAGGTAAGATTCTAAAAATATGGTTAGAAATACCACCATAGGGAGGAGGATAAGGACCAACAATAGAAATTTTCACCGATTCTTCCACTGTAAAATAAAGTCCGATACCTCTCGAACGCTATACTTTGAACCCACATTATTAAGTAAAGTTTTAAGTTCTTCTTCTGTTTTAAACCTTGGCCTTACTTTACCATCTGCATATACACAGTAAGGAGGAACGGTATCCCTAATAACCTCTCCGGCACCGATAACAGCCCCTTCAGACACCACCGCGCCGTCAAGGATGATAGCTCGAGCACCAACCCACACGCCATTTTCTATGACAATAGAGGACTTCTTTTCTACGGGAGAAGTTTTATGCCGTATATGCCCCAATGTATACTTATAGTCGTGACCGCCGCCCAAAATCATAACCTCGGGGCCAAACATAACATCATCTCCGATAAGAACAGGACAGTGCTGGTTTGTAGAAAAATAGCAAAACCTTCCACAAAAAAAATAGGAGCCAACATCAAAATACTGGTACCTGACAACCTTAGTTCCATACCCTATATCACTGAACTTACCAAAATTGAATCGAAAAGCATGTCTAGCTAAAAGCAGCACTTTCTTTAAAGTTTTTCTCATACAATAAAACCGTCAAAACGAAAAGTATCTCAAATGAACTTACTGCATAAATAACATGTCCACCAAAGGACATCAAGACTATCAAAATACTGAAGAAGAATATCTTATACTGGAAATGACGCAGCTCTACAGCGAACTTGCTCATTACAAATAAATACAGCAACGAAAAGGGAACTCCACAAAATAGTACCAAATCAAAAAAATCGAGCTCTGTTGTTAAATCATAGGAGACAACACCACCAACAAGGAGAGCCTGATACAGCCCGACATCGGTCGATGATAGAACTTCCATGAGCTGTATATCCCGTCCGCTTACAAGTGCACTAAACAAAGAGTTTGTCCTCTCTTGCTGATGAACCGTGTAGTCAATCATATTTGACAAGGTAAGATAAATCTCATCTGCAAACACAAACATGGACAAAGGAATTAAAAGTATCAAACAAGAAAGAAAAAATTTATTGTAAAAACTTTTCCAGACAAAAAGCAAACCAGACAAAACAAATACACCAGCAGCTGCTTTTGTACCACTAACTACAAGCCCAACCAAACACAGAAAAAACAGCACACTCTTTTGAATCGGTTGCTTAAGGCTAACGGCATACATAACAAGAAAAAGAAAGGTAATGGCTACCTCGTTCTGTGTTGCGATTACACCTTTATATCCGAATCTATAACTTGCGTCATAGGTTCTTGCGGATTCAACAACAAAAACAAGAGCGATGATTGACAACAATGGCAAAGCCCACACATATGCATTCAAAAAACGCATACCATGAATTTTATCGTTTATCCCCAGAAACCTATGAATATATGCGGAAACACCAAGAAAGCAAATTGGATATATAATCTTTGATATGAAATACAAATTACCGAGAAGTTTATGAACATCCTCTGCATCGCTGATAATAAAATTAACTAATGAAGCTGAAAGAGCAAGCAAAAACAGCATGACAACCCAAACAGCATCTTTAAAACATAGGCACAAAAAAATCAAAAGACAAAAAATCGCGGCTCGAGCATACAACGCATAATTTGTAATCGTTATTTCAAGCGCATACACCCCATTTAACAGCTGCGCAATAACAACCAAAAACAACAATAGATAAATCAAATAATGACGCATCAACTTATGCTCTAAGCTTTCTTATTGCGTCCAATCTTCGCTCGCCTACCATCCACCTGATCACCACATAGGGAATATATTGATATCTCCTACACTCACGAACTTTATTAATAGCTCCATTTAAATCATCATTACTCAAACAAACCTTCAACAAATTAAAAAAATAGGTACGATCATCCTTAATTCCAAGCCTGTTTAGAGTAACGGATCCTCTATTTATCCTTACCTGAGTAAGATACTCCTGCTGCATTCCCATACGTAAGCCGGCCGTCTTAATTCTTTTCCAAAGATCCCAGTCCTGACCTGTTATAAACGTTTCACTATACCCCCCCAATGATAAGACAGATTCACGGCGGAATATTGTACACACATGGGTTATCATATTTTTGCTATCAAGCATCTCTAATACATACTGTTGCCCCCAGTTCTTTTGCTTAGAAAAGCGATTGTTATGTTCATCTATAAATTCGGGCAAACACCATGACATATCATAATTATGCTGCCTAACGAAATCGACTTGGCGCTGAACTCTATCTTTCGTCATCAAATCATCGTCATCAATACGAATGATGTATTCACCCTTGGCCTGCTGCATAAGGAAGTTAAGATTTCTAGTTAGCCCCTGAGGCTGGCTGTTTTCGAAAACTCTAATCCAGGGTGAATCGACGCCATAAAGATATGCGGCCGTGTCGTCATCAGAACAATCATTAACTATTAATAGCTCAACATCGCAGGACAACTGCGGGATAATGGACGCAACAGTTTGTTTTAAGAAAAAGCATCTATTTCTTGTAGAAAGAATAACTGAAGCGATCATTCTGATACCTTTTTACTAACAGAAGCAGGATGATCACCAGTGAATACGTTTATACTCAAATCCGGATAAACCTCAGGATTTTTCCTATCTCCCAGCTCATATCCCATCGCCAGTCTTTCAACGTTTCTTCTAAACTTATAGTGGAAATAGTATCCGACATCTTCTGTGTCAAAGACATCCACTAAAAACTTAAGCTTTCCATTTACTGGTACCTTATAATGGCGGGTGGGATAAAAACTCCCGTTTTCCACTATCCTATGCGGCATGTTATTCCATGTTCTTTTTTCATGCCCTTGAATATAATGATTAAAATCTTCAAAAAAGGTCAGTTCTTTGGCGGTTATCAAGTGGCAAGAGGGACTTAGTTTCCAATTTTCTCTATTTGAAATCAATTCAATCATTCGATCATTATAAAACTGATCGGCGTCTATGGTCATAAACCAGTCACCTGGCTGGTTATGTTTAGCCATAGATAACATCTTGTTAAAAGTATAGGCTTGATTAAGACGATAGTTAGATTTAGTGACTGCATCAATTAATGTTCTTGCAACATGAGACAAAGAAAAAAAATTAATTAAAATGCTATCGATAAAATATTTTAAACGACCTATGCGAAAGGCCCGAATAATCCTGACATTTGAATTTTCTTCCGCAAACTTCCTTAAAACTTCAGATGTACCATCTTCACTGCCGTTATATTTATTTTCATCGAAACAGCCATCGCAAATAATAATTTCATCCGCATTTAACTTATGCATTTGGTCGAGAGAGGCCTCTATCCACTCCAATTCGTTCCAAAATGTTGCAAGCAGTGTTATTTTACGCATACTAAGTTAATTTCCAATGCAGGTTTTTAATCATAGATATTAAGTTGATTTTATTGGCTAGCCTGAATAAAAGTGACTCTTTGACGAGTATCGACCTATTAATATCATTTATATAATTGTCCAACATAGTTTCATCTATGTTATTATTTATCACACAAGACAACGTACCTGCATAGCTTCTCATTATCGTGTTATATCTTTTATATGGTGCGTACCCGTCAAAAAACTTATTAGTTTCTTGCCAGCAGACATCATCCAAATAACTAAATGCATCAACATATTCATAATCGTCTGATACCAAAAGGTGTCGGCCGAAGTAACGCTCTAATCTTGGTCTAGAATCATATGCATCTCGATGTGTATCGTGAAACAACACTGCTTTAACATTTTCTTTTTTCAACATTAGTAAACCAAGCTTTTGAGCCCAAACGCCCTTCGGGCCATCAATGATGATTAATGTATCTTTACCATCGAGAAGTTTTGGCATTAGTTCAAAGCCATCACCATAATGTAGCGTGCAAACATCTTTATAAGGCGCTAATCGCTTTTCTGCCACCGCAACGTCGGGTGATTTATCATCGTACTCAATACTATGAAACTCCAAGCCATCCTGTTGGCAAATTCTTGCTATGATCTCCGTTGATTGCCCACGAGCTCTTCCGCTCTCTATTACTTTTTCAACGCCAAGCTCTTTAATCAACGTATATGCCATCAACAACTCGCTATGAAAGATACCTTTTGGCTCAAACGTGGACGATAATGATTTAATCACTTCATAGCTATCGACGTAACTGCTAGCTTTATTATTCAACTCAGATTGCTTCATAGTAAACTCACTCGCCACCTAAAACATTTTCAAACATTTCATCCCAGAACATAGCTCTTCGGGAATAACCCCAGTTCTGATGTATATCACGAGAAATATTAACACTAAGCTTGTTTAATAGTTCTCGATCGTCATTTAGCTCGATTATTTTTTCAGCGATATTCTCAATTTCTCTTTCTACAAAGATGCCATTTTCGTAATCTCTTATTATTTCACTAGCAAATCCAACATTAGTAGAAATTGTAGGTATACCACAACCTCCGGCATCGATAATAAATCCTGGTCCAGCATCACCTATAGACGCGTTTGCCATCACATCAACATTACTGTAAAAATCTGGCAGCGTACTGAGCGGACCACTGAATCTAGTCACCAGTTTAATATTAGGTCTTTTCTTTCTGGCCAACTCAACAGCAGGCTTAACGAAATCATAGAAACCCTTAAAATTTCTATTTGGATTTCCTGTCCAGCAAACGATAAACTGGTCGTCATCTCTCTTCTTCTTGTTAAATATAAATTTTTCTGTATTAGTTGCTCCCGTCGCATAAAAAACGGGAAGATCGAAGCGGGAATAAAATCTTTCTATGTTTCTGTTTCCGGATATGATACCACTAGCTGGTTTTATATATAAATCGACAAATTCGCGTTCACTGCCGTTAAAATCTATAGTCTTACCAGGAGGGAACGACTCGGTAAATATACCTTTTAGTACATACTTATACTTAATATCTAAGTCTATTATTTGAGGCAAATGCCACCACATATAAACGACCAAATCATACTCAATGTTCTTTTTGAACCTTTCGAAGTAGATTCTCTTGAAAGCCCGAAATGGCTGCTTCAACTTATAATCTAATGTTTGACGTTCATTTTTTATATGGTACTGAGCCATAACCTTATAAAAGTCATATTTATCAGAAAGCTCAGACATGATGTAGTTAGCCATCTGATCGTAGGCCCAATTTGGCTTATCTATAACCATCAATATTTTGGGCTTTCTCATACAATACCCTTAATCTTACTAGGAAACATTTTCTTTATACTCTCCCTTTCATCAATATTAAAAAATTTAGATTTGATCACAAGGATAGCAATAACAGGAGAAACTAAAATAAAAACAACTGCATACAGCTTTACGCTTAAATTAAAAACAATTAGAGAAAAAATCGATATAGCAACTATGTACGATACTATCTCTTTACTAAAAAGGTGAAAGTTGATCCGATCAGAATATATCTTTCCTACTGTCAACCAGAATACAAAAACAGTTAAGATTGTGCTTGAAAGATTAGCTATGCCAATAGATATATTTCCCATTTCATGCAAAAATATAATAATTACAACATTTGAAACGGAAAGCATATTTATTTTTAGAACAAGATCAGATCGTTTTATAATATTGGCAAGTAACAAATTGAGATCCAAATACGACAACGCCAAAATATTTAAGAAAAGAAACGCGCCCAAATAAATAGAATTTTTGGCGTATTCAACCCCAAAAAGTGCCTCAATGACGGGATGAAACATCAAGAATGAATAAATCAAAGCTGGAATCAAGAACAATAAATTCAATTTACCCATAAAATTCAATCCATCAAAAACAACAGACTTGTCATCGTCCCGTGCATAAGATTTCACATATTCCGGCATTAGGAATCCGCTAAATATTTTACTTGGGCTAAAAGAACGTACTATATTAGGTATTATTAACGCCACAGAATAATAGGCTACTTCTGTAAACTCAAACAGGTAACTTACTAGAACAATAGTCGCCGCATTATCACGAAGGAAATTTGTCCAACTAAAACCATAGTTATTAGTTGCGTAACTAAAATGTTCTTTCAAACTAAAACTTTCTACTGACAATCCGGGAAGTATTCTTCTTAAAATAAGAAGCAAACCGAACGACAGGACAAGCACCTCAACTCCTGAAAATGCAACTATATAAATTAGGAATTCCTTTATATCGACGAAGTTGACTTTTATTGCAAAATAAACAATTGCGAACTGTATAAAATACAGCAATATCCTAAAATAAGTTAATCTCAATCTTTTCGATAACGCTACATATAGGCTTTCACAGAAGTATGACTTTATATAATAAAGCAAGCACAACACACTAAGCATTATGATACTTATTCTTTTGTCAAAACCAATGATTTCATTTTTGTGCAGCGTATAGACAACCGCCATAACTACAACAATAAGAACACATTGAATAATTGCAAATAATCCAACTTGGAAAAATATTTTTCCAAACTCTTTTCGCAGCAGGTATTCTGGTATATATCTTATATTAGCAAAATTAAAACCTAATAAAACAAGTATTAAAAACATAGAACCTAAACTAACTACATATTTATAAACTCCATAATCACTTGGATCAAAATAATTTACAACCATATAAGTAATAAAAAAACCAACGGAAACTTGGAGAATTCGTTCAATATAGATAACTGATATTTCTTTCACCGTCTTTGTTTCCAGATATAAACATGAATGAAAACTGATTCTAGACTATATTAAACGTAGCTATATTCATATAAAAATCAACCATAATCTATATTACTTGCAGTCGGGCTCTATTATTAACCGCACATAGTGCTTATTCCCTTCTTCATCAAAAAAATATGCATTTTTAAAATCCCCATGAGTCAGCGCTCTTAAAATGTCTATATGATCTTCTAAAGTACCTGTTTTATTTAGATCTAGATTGCAAAGATCTTCAAAGTCTTCTTTCGAGTTATAGTTTCCTTCCATCTCCATTTCGCTACTAGTAAAAACACCATAAACTAGATTTTTAAGATTTCGCTCTATCAACTTTTTTTCCGCACTAAGTACCCTTGTATATAAGTCGAGCGAGGTGTCTGATTTTTTCAAAGCGACAACCTTCTGATCTATAATCGCTCCATGATCTACCTCCGCGTCCATCATATGTAGCGTCGCGCCTATTGGCTTTTTATTTATTATTGAGAACACTTGGGGATACCATCCGCGGTTAAATGGATTTAGCCCTGGGTGAAAGTTAACACAGCGGACAGATTTCACTAGAGCTTCGGGGAATATTTGCTTACAATGGATCGATATTATCAGACTGTATTCTTCTTTAGCTATGCCAAAGAACTTTCGATCTTTTACATCAAGCGGTGTCGCCCCCAAAACCTCCATCGGTCTTGGATTTTTATTTATAATCGAAAATCTATACTGAAACACTGCGATTTCGTTATATTTTTTTTGATGAACGTATTCCTGAAAAAACCTAGTTAACTCAGGATTATCAGATACAACTAGAATTTTTTTTCTTTCATCAAGCAAAACTATTCTCCGAGAATAACCAATATTTGATTTATCTGTTCATCTGACAAACTTGGATATATGGGCAAGCACAGCACCTTACTTGACATATCCGATGCAATGGGCAAATTTCCTTTATGCGCTGAAGACAATTCCCTATACATCGAAAACTCCGAAATTAACGGATAAAAGTACCGACGCGAATAGATACCCAAGCTTTTCAGCGCCTCATACAGTGCATCACGCGATAGGGGATAGTCTCGCTCAACCAAAACCGGAAAGTAGGAAAAATTGTGCCTAGAAGTGGTAGGTAATTCGGGGATAAAGAGTCCTTTGCAACCGCCCAACCCTTGGCGATAAAGACGATCGATCTCTAGCCGACGCATGATCGCCTCGTCCACATGCTCGAGTTGCAGCAGCCCCATGGCCGCCTGAACTTCATTCATTTTTCCATTGATGCCCGGCGCAATCACCGTAGTTTCATCAGCTATACCGAAATTTTTCAGATAATCAATCCGCTTTTTAGTCTTCGCGTCCGGGCAAATGATTGCCCCCCCCTCAAACGTATTGAACACCTTGGTGGCATGAAAGCTTACAATAGACAGATCGCCATAGCGTAAAACACTTCCCCCCTGATCTTGCACGCCAAACGCATGTGCAGCGTCGTAAATCACCTTTAATCCGTAGGTATCGGCAATTTCCTGGATATGCTCGACATCGCAGGGATAGCCATAACAGTGGACTGGAAGAATGGCCGTCGTCTGGGGGGTGATCGCAGCCTCGATTTTTCCCGGGTCTAGATTAAAACTGCCGGGCTTAAGGTCGACGAAAACTGGTTTTATACCGTTCCATAGCAGGGAGTGCGCAGTTGCGACAAATGAATATGGAGTGGTTATCACCTCACCATTCACTCTTAAGGCTTGCAATGCGGTGACGAGTGCTAGGGTGCCGTTTGCAAATAGGGCGAGATGCTCAACACCTAGGTATTCACATAGTGCCTTTTCCAATTGTTGGTGAAAAGGGCCGCCGTTTGTCAGGATTTTATTCTCCCAAATTTTTTCAAGATAAGGAATAAACTCCTCAAGTGGGGGAAGGTCAGGTTGGGTTACATAGATTGGCGTATCGCTCATATTTAATCTCGAAGCAACGACAAAAGATATTGGCCATAACTATTTTTGCTCATAATCCGGCCTCTTTCTTCCAGAGCATTACCATTCAACCAGCCATTTTTAAACGCGATCTCTTCCAGACAGGCAATTTTATATCCTTGCCGATTTTCTATGGTCTGAACAAACATACCCGCATCCAGCAAGCTTTCGTGGGTTCCTGTATCGAGCCACGCAAATCCCCGACCTAAGATCTCGACCTGCAGGTCCCCCCGCTCTAGATAAGCCTGATTGATGGAAGTAATTTCTAACTCGCCCCTGCCGGATGGAGTAACCTGCTTAGCAATTTCTATAACATCGTTGTCATAAAAATAGAGTCCGGTAACCGCGTAATTTGATTTTGGCTTAGCAGGCTTTTCCTCTAGCGATAACACCCGCATATCTTGGTCAAATCCAACTACACCAAAGCGCTCGGGATCTTTCACCTGATATCCGAATACCGTCGCTCCCTTTTCACGTGCAGCAGCTTGGCGCAACTTGGGGGAAAAACCTTGACCATAAAAGATATTATCACCCAGTACCAAGCACACTGGGCCTTCACCGATAAACTCTTCACCGATTATGAAAGCTTGAGCTAACCCATCCGGGCTGGGCTGAACAGCGTAAATTAGTTCGATACCAAACTGACTTCCATCTCCGAGAAGTTTCTCAAAATTGCTACGATCCTCAGGAGTAGTGATAATCAATACCTCCCGTATCCCCGCAAGCATCAGCACCGATAGGGGATAATAGATCATCGGCTTGTCGTAGATGGGCAACAGTTGCTTCGAGATCCCTTTGGTTATCGGGTGCAGGCGCGTTCCTGAGCCTCCGGCCAACACAATGCCTTTCATAATTTGCCCTTCGAAGCGACTGTGCCTAAACGTTCGCGCTGGTGGGATCCGTCTTGCACCCGCGCACACCAAGACTGGTTATCCAAGTACCACTGCACGGTTTTGCGGAGACCTGATTCGAATGTTTCTCGAGGCGTCCATCCGAGTTCAGCCTCAATCTTACTTGCATCGATCGCATAGCGCATATCGTGACCTGGTCGGTCCTCAACAAAAATAATCAAGTCTTGGTAATTGGCCACACCAGCGGGTTTATTGGGTGCAAGCTCTTCCAGCAAAGCACAAAGCGCATAAACTACATCAATATTCTTCTTCTCGTTATGACCACCGATGTTGTAGGTTTCCCCAGCCCCCCCATGTGTCACAACCCGATATAGCGCCCGAGCGTGATCATCAACATAAAGCCAATCCCGCACTTGGTTACCCATGCCGTAAACCGGTAAGGGTTTTCCTTCCAAAGCGTTAAGAATCATCAGCGGAATCAGTTTCTCAGGAAAGTGATAAGGACCGTAATTATTAGAACAATTGGTCAAAACTATCGGCAGTCCGTAGGTACGGTGCCAAGCACGAACCAGATGGTCCGAACTGGCTTTGCTCGCGGAGTAAGGTGAGCTAGGGGCGTACGGCGTCTGTTCAGTAAATAGGTCTTCAGCCCCTTCCAGATCGCCATAGACCTCATCAGTAGATATGTGGTGAAAGAGGAACCCTGTTTTTTTGGCCCTATCCAGATTTTGCCAATAACCTCGAGCCGCTTCTAGTAAGGTATAGGTACCAACAATATTGGTTTCAATAAATGCTGCCGGCCCATCTATCGATCGGTCAACATGCGACTCTGCAGCGAGATGCATGACCGCATCCGGTTGGTACTGATGAAAAACCCGCTGCAGTTCGCTACTGTTACAGATATCAACCTGTTCAAAGCAGTAGCGGCTGCTCTCACAGACGGGTGCCAGAGAGTCAAGGTTGCCCGCGTAGGTCAACTTATCAACATTGACGACAAAGTCATCGGTATTATCGATAATGTGGCGGATAACAGCCGAACCGATAAACCCAGCCCCGCCGGTAACTAGTAACTTCATTATGCCCAGATTCCACGAGTAGCAATCGAGCACTTGTCGTCCAGAGCCGTCTCGTCAATCTGCTTGAACTCTATATGGTTCAACTGAAATATGATGCTATCAGCTTGATGAGTCGCATAATCGACATTCACTCTAGTACCAAACACCGCTAAAATTCTCATATAATTTCCATAACGCAGAGTTCCAGGCCCTTTCAGGCTTCTCCCAGAACGGGCTTTTCCATCAGGCAGGAGTCATTGCCAACAGCTCAGCATCGCTGGCGTAACGGCACCACCAAGACAATAAAAACACCAAACACCAATCCCAGTATGCCCCCTACCGCAACCAGCAACTTCTTTTTCGGTTTGACCGGGCTGTCCGGTACCGAAGCGGCCATATCTATCCGCGCTGCCTGTACGCTATCCGATGGAACACTAACCGCATTTAGTTGGTTCAGGCTCTCTTGCAGGCTCCTGAGTTCAGGAATAAACGCATCGTCCGACTTTCGACTCTCCAGAACACTGATCTCTGCTGCCAGCGCCTCAGTACCCCGGGTAAACAGCTGGTCAGACGAACTCTGAACGTTGATAGTCATGATCCCGTTGTCGCCTCTAACAGCGGAGCCATACCCGATTAGACCAATAGCCTGGGCGATGCGATAGGCTTCTTCCAATCGCGCAATACGATCCAGCCGTTTCGCCTCAGCCAGAGCTCTTTTAGACGCTATTTCCTCAGCTATTTGCGATTTACTCTGCCTTAGCCGCGAGCCCAGATCTGACGTCAGCGAGCTGGCTGTAGCCAAAAAAACATCACCAACGTAACGGTTCAGCCAGTCCGCCACCTGTACAGCAGACTCTCCCTCTAGCGTCACTTTCGCGCCAGAAAGCGCTTCACCCGGTGGAAGCGAAAAAGAAAAGGCTTGGTAAAAAGCGTCAAAATACTTTCCAGAATCAACCTCGCCAGCGCCGTTATAACTACCAGCGATACCCGAGCTCTCAAAAAAGTGCATGAGTTGCTGACGAGATTTCAGTGCCCTTAAGAAACGATCATAAGCTTGTTCTGGCGAGATCGTGTTTTCAAATAGAAAATCCGAACCGCTATTTAAGGCGCCCAAATCGCTTCTTTGCTTGAAAAGGCGGACGTTAAGTGCGCTAAGATCAGACGGCGAAGGGGGTAGAAGATAAACCTCAGCCCTGTACATGGGCTTGGCCATCAAAGCATACGAGAGTGCCGCCATCACACATAGCAGGGTGGCACCCGCTACCCACCATTTGCGGTACCACACCTTTCGAAATAGCGCCACCAAATCAATTTCATCATCCCGCCGAGCATCAACCGTCGACTGATCAACCTCCATAACTACCTCATCACGCCGTCACTCAGACGATATTAAACTCTTGCTCTTCGGCCAAGGCAGTACTAGCGCCAGAAACAGCCCCACCAGAAGCCCGAACACTAGTGCTGCTATGACTTGAGCCAGCACGCGCGTTAATTTCGCGCTAGTTGCGCTAAGCTCAGATACTGGCCCCAGTCCTTGCCACAGCGTGTTAGTCGCGCCAAGTACCTGCTGTGATACGAGCTGCGAGATAGATTGGACATCCCCCTGAATAAAGTTTGCCGCATCGGTCTGCTGCGCCAGCAGCGTAAGAATTCCATCCTTATCAAGCAGGTTGTACTGGGCGCTGGAGGTATTGCTTAACCGAGCCAGACGCAGGTTAACGTTTTGTATTTGTTCGGACACTTCAATCCGTTTGTTAATGATCGCAGCCCTCTGCTCAGAGTCCGATACAGTTTTACCCAGCTCCAGCAATGAGTTAAACATCTGATCTGAGAGTTGTGGAGAATACAATGCTGAGGCGTTGGCCCCGCGTGTCAGGGCCTCGTTGCTAGGAGCGGCGGGCAGAACCAGCTCCTGGCTACCACTGAGCAGCGCCAGACTCTCATCATAAACAGCAACCATTGCCTGCAAGCGCTCGCGTTCCAGTTCCAGGTTGAGGCGTTTCGCCGCCAGTAGGCTTTCACTGATCCGATCGGACGAAGCTTCCCCACCGTTAATGGCATAAGGGATCATGGAAACCAAGTCATTGAATTCGGTGCGCACCGAATTCAGATTCAAGCGTATCTCCGACAATCGCTGGCCACTTTCCGCACTAATGGCGGAAAGGTTAGCGATACCATACGTGCCTAACTCCATGATCGAGCGCTCGAGCAGATCCAGATAACCCTCAAACCGGAATACCTCTTTGATCAAGCTGGCCTGAGGGTCAAAAACGAAAGCATTACTCACGGCCTGATGCTCAACTTCCAAGACCCCCATCTCGCTGACCGCCCTATCTGACCAAGCACGAGGAATTTCACGCAGGTACGCCTTAACCCCTTCCGGCTCACCTCTAAAACGTTTCATGTTCACCTGCAAAACGGCATACTGCCGCGCCAGCCCTTGGACGCGCTCCAGCCCAGCTTCCAACGCCTCAACCTGAGAGTCAGCCAGATTTTCATTCCTAAGCTGCGCGGCAATCTGATTCACACTTGAGGCAGTCAGGCCATTGCCGAGGCGAATATCGGTTGCACCGATGATCTCTTCTGACACGCCAGCTTCTCGCGCCGCTTTAAGTAGCACTTCGTTGGCCAGCAGCCCTTCAACGACAAAGCGCTCCCCGTTGGGGTAAGTGCCTTGCTGAGCTCCAGCAAAGGTAAACATGATCGGAAACTGATAACCTTCAGGAAAATCGACCGATTTTTTTAGCAGATGAAAGCACATAACCAGCGCAGCCATCATCAATGACAACCCGGTGATCATCCAACGCCGCCACCACACCTTGCCAAATAGCGCCAGCAGATCAACCTCGTCTTCTTTACTGTCAATCACACCAGTACCTTTCAACCTTGAATATAAAGATCCAGAGCCACTCATTGCCAGCCCTCGGGGCCGAACAACGAATCGATAAAGCCTGTTTCAACCGTAAAACGGGGCTGCATTACCCGCCCCTTCACGCACAATCACCGGCACTTCATCCACCATATTGATCACCGTAGTGGCTGCCATGCCGCAATAACCGCCATCGATCACCAGATCAACCTGGTTCTGCAGGGTATCGCGAATATCGTAGGGATCGGTCATCGGCTCGGTCTCGCCCGGCAGGATCAACGAGGTGCTCATAATCGGCTCGCCGAGCTCCGCCATCAGCGCAAGGGCAATCGCATTGTCGGGAATACGAATGCCAATCTCACGCCGCTTGGGGTGCATCAGTCGCCGTGGCACTTCCGGGGTACCGCGCAGGATAAAGGTATAGGCACCGGGGGTGTTCTGTTTCAGTAGCCGGTAGGCAGTGTTATCCACCTTGGCGTAGGTGGCGAGTTCAGAAAGATCCCGACACACCAGGGTGAAGTTGTGCTTATCATCGAGGCGGCGGATCTGTTTGATCCGTTCCAGCGCGGACTTATCACCGATATGGCAGCCCAGCGCGTAGGCACAGTCGGTGGGATAGGCGATAACTCCACCTTTATTGATGATCTCCACCGCCTGACGGATTAACCGCAGTTGCGGAGTCTCGGGGTGGATCTGGAAAAACTGGCTCAATCTGGCTTCCTTACTTGGCTACAGCATGCGAGCATCCTACTCGCCAAAACGTGGATACTAACATAGCTCGGGGTCCGATATCAGCGCGACTTTCAGCTCATGGGCGCGCCCGGCGTGGCGCTAATCATAACCCGAAAAGTTGCATTGCGATGATACCCTGCCAGCCGGTCGGACGTAACACTGACCAGCTGCGAAAAAACCGGCAGACAACTATTCACCCGGTGGCCAAATCGCCATCCATGCCTTTTTGGCCATCGCCCCGTCAAACGCAGGCAACTTCGCGGAGAAGCCTGTTTTACGCGAGCTCACATTGACCTCGCGGTTAATGTTGACGCGCCCTGCTTCAGTCTATTTACTCGCAGGGTTACTAGGCGGGCTTGAAGCCGTTAGGGTTGTTTCGCTGCCAGCGCCAGGTATCGGCCATCATGTCGGCCAGGGATTTTCGCGCCTGCCAGCACAGCTTTTCACCGGCGTAACCGGGATCCGCATAACAGGCAGCGATATCACCCGCCCGGCGCGCCACAATCTGGTACGGAACCGGGCGACCTGATGCCTTCTCAAAAGCCTGCACCATCTCCAGTACGCTGTAGCCTTGCCCTGTCCCGAGATTGCAGGTCACCAGCCCCCCGTCACGCTGCAGCACTTCAAGCGCTTTCAGGTGCCCCTGGGCCAGATCAACCACATGAATATAATCCCGCACCCCGGTGCCATCCGGCGTTGGATAGTCGCCGCCGAATACGGACAGCTTTTCCAGCCGCCCAATGGCTACCTGGGCGATGTAAGGCAGCAGATTATTGGGTATGCCGTTGGGGTCTTCGCCGATCAGCCCGGATTGATGCGCACCCACCGGATTGAAGTAGCGCAGCCGCGCGATACGCCAGTCGGGATCAGCAGCATGCAGGTCCGCCAACTGCTCTTCAATCATCAGCTTGGAGCGGCCGTAGGGGTTGGTCGCAGCGGTCGGAAAGTCCTCCCTGATGGGCACGCTGGCGGGATCACCATAGACCGTCGCCGAGGAGCTGAACACCAGAGTTTTGCAACCCGCAGCCGCCATCGCTTCACACAGGGTCAGGGTTCCGGCGACGTTATTCTGGTAATAATGCAGCGGCTGCTGGCAGGACTCTCCCACCGCTTTGAGCCCGGCAAAATGTACTACGGCGTCAATCGCATGTTCGGCAAAGAGCTGGTCCAGCAACGAGCGATCACGGATGTCGCCCTGTACCAACGGCACCGACTTGCCGGTTATCGTCTCTACCCGGCGTAGTGATTCACGGGAGCTGTTGCAGAGATTATCCAGCACCACCAGCTCGTATCCCGCCTGCAACAGCTCAACACAGGTATGGCTGCCGATGTAGCCGGCGCCGCCGGTCACCAAAATACTCATTCTCGATCCTTTTGCTTAGGCAGGGCTATATCCAACGCTCCCAGACCCCCGTCACTGGCTCCGGTAACGGCGGGAATTTGCCCAGATCCGTCCAATGATACTCGGGGCGATGGTAATCGCTGCCCACTGAGGCCAGCAACTGTTGCTTATTGGCCATGCGTCCCAGCTCACGAATCCGCTCCGGGTTTTCGCCGCCGTAGCTGACCTCGATGGCCTCACCACCGGCGGTGACAAATTCGCTCACCAGCCGGCGCAGCTTGGTCCAGCTCAGATCGTACTTGCCCGGATGCGCCAGCACCGCGATACCACCGCCATCTTTAATCCAGCGAATCACCGTGGCCATTTCCGGCCAGTGCGCACGAATATCGCCGACCTTTCCAGCCCCGAGATAGCGTTTGAACGCCTCGCCTTCCGATTCCACCACCCCCAGTTCAACCAACGCCCGGGCGAAGTGGGGACGACCGACCAAAGCCGGGCCGGCATGCTTGCGCGCCAGCGGCATCACCCCAGCCGCGCCCCTCTTCTCCAACCGCACGGCGATCTCTTCAGCCCGGATCTCACGCGCAGTGCGCTGATGGGCTTCAGCGTCCTTGATCGCCGGGTGGTCGATATCGATGTCGAGCCCCACCACATGAACCCCGCGCCCCTCCCAAACAGAGGAAAGTTCAATGCCGGACACCAGCTGGATACCAGCCTCCTGCGCCGCTGCGCGCGCTTCCGCAACGCCGGCACAGGTATCGTGGTCGGTCAGCGCGAGACAACGCACTCCCCTGGCAGCCGCAGCCTGAACCAGCTCGGTGGGCGACAAGCCGCCATCAGACGCGGTGCTATGGGTGTGCAGATCGACCGGCGGGCGACTCATGGCGAACTCCAGGACAACAATTGGGTCCCTTAGTGTAACCCGATATACTATGCCGATACCCACTCACTGGAGCCCCCATGAAGCTTCTGTTCGATTTCCTTCCCATCGCGATCTTTTTCGCGGTCTACAAGTACAGCAACGACATCATTCTGGCGACGGCGGTGCTGATTCCGGTGACCCTGATTCAGATGGGCTATACCTGGCTGCGCACCCACAAGATCGAGAAGATGCAGCTGGTCACACTGGTGCTGGTGATCGTACTCGGCGGCGCCACGGTACTGTTTCAGGATAAAACCTTCATTCAGTGGAAGCCCACGGTAGTGAATTGGCTGTTCGCCGCGGCCTTCCTGGGCAGCCAGTTTATCGGCAGCAAGTCGCTGGTCCAACGGATGATGGAAGCCAGCGTTACCCTGCCAGCACCGGTATGGACCCGCCTGAATCTGGCCTGGGTCGTGTTTTTCGTGGTTATGGGCGGACTGAATCTGTTTGTCGCCTACACCATGAGCGAAGAGGTGTGGGTCAACTTCAAACTGTTCGGCATGCTCGGCCTGACACTGGTCTTTATCATCCTGCAGGGCGTGTACCTCAGCCGCCATATTCAGGAAGAACCCCAACAACAAAACAGTAACGAGTAACCAACCATGTACTACGCGATTATCAGCGAAGATATCGAAAACAGCCTGGAACAGCGCTTGGCGGCGCGCCCCGATCACCTGGCGCGGCTGAACACTCTAAAGGATGAAGGCCGTCTGCTGGTTGCCGGACCTCACCCGGCCATCGACAGCGAAGACCCGGGGCCGGCGGGCTTTACCGGCAGTCTGGTCATTGCTGAGTTCGACTCCCTTGAGGCGGCGCAGGCATGGGCGGACGCCGACCCCTACATCGCCGCCGGCGTTTATGCCAAGGTGGTGGTCAAGCCATACAAGAAGGTGCTGCCATAAATAGCAACACAGCAGACTAAAAAGCCCGCGTCACGCGGGCTTTTTAGTCTCGGCGGGTATCAGGCGATCAGCGGTCGTAGAGATTCTGGTAGCAGAAGTTGGTCGCTTTGACGTAACCATCCATACTGCCGCAATCGAAGCGCTGCCCCTGGAACCGATAACCGATCACCCGCCCCTCGGCGGCCTGCTTCATCAACGCATCGGTAATCTGGATCTCGCCGCCCTTGCCGGGCTCGGTAGCATCAATCAGGTCAAAAATATCCGCGGTCAGGATATAGCGGCCGATGATGGCCAGATTGCTGGGGGCATCCTCAACCGCCGGCTTTTCCACCATGTTGCTGACGCGAAACACTCCCGGCTCCTCCTCGTCGCCGGCGATCACACCGTACTTACACACCTGATCCCGAGGCACCTCTTCAATGGCCACCACGCTGCAACCGAAACGCTCATGCAGCGCGACCATCTGTGCCAGTACCGACGGCCCGTCCAGGTTGACACAGAGATCGTCTGGCAAGATAACCCCAAAGGGTTTGTCACCCACGACCGCACGGGAACAACCGATGGCATGCCCCAATCCCTTGGCCTGCAACTGCCGGATCGAGTTGATGGCGCACTCTGCCATCAGGCGGTTGACGCCTTCCAGCAACGGCTCTTTGCCGCTACCGGCAATAGCGTTCTCCAGCTCTACATTACGATCAAAATGGTTCTCGATCGCCTGTTTATGACGACCGTTAATAAAGCAAACCTTGGACATCCCCGCAGCCACCGCCTCTTCCACCCCATATTGCACCAGCGGCTTGTCCACCACCGGCAACATCTCCTTGGGAACCGCTTTGGTAGCCGGAAGAAAACGGGTACCGAGGCCCGCCACAGGGAATACACAGGTTTCGATCATGTTCATCGGTCCTTACAAGGATGTTGCTGCGCTAAAGCACGCGGTTAACTGTCAAAATCACTGGATCGCCCGACACCGCGATAGGTGAAGCCGATCTCGCGCATAAACCCGGGGTCATAGATATTACGCCCGTCGAAGATCAGCGGGTTACGCATAAGCTCGGCCAAACGCTCAAAGTCGGGACTCCAGAACTCCTTCCACTCAGTCACGATCAATAGCGCGTCAGCACCCTCTGCCGCCTGGTAGGCGCTGTCACATAGGCGCATATCCTGCCGCTCACCAAAGTGGCGGCGCAGCGATTCCAGCGCTGCCGGATCATAGATGCGCACCGCGACGCCCTGTGCCCAAAGCGCCTCCAGCAACAGCAAGCAGGGCGCATTATCAATACGATCGGTACCGGGTTTGAACGCTGCCCCCCAGATCGCCACCGTTTTGCCAGCGAGGTCGCTGTCGAAGTGACGCCACAGCTTGCGGAACAAAACCTCTTTCTGCTGCTCATTGCTCTCCAGCACCGTCTGCAGCAGGTAGGAATCCTCCACCTCGGTTTCTACGGTTTCCGCCAAGCGCATCACGTCCTGGGAAAAACTCAGCCCGCCGAATCCGCAACCGGGGTAGATATAGTCAAACCCGATACGTGGATCCGACCCCACCCCCTTACGCACCTGCTCGATATCCACCTGCAACTGGTCAGCCAGATTAGCCATCTCGTTCATGAAGCTCAGTTTGGTCGCCAACATGCCATTAATGGCATACTTGCTGAATTCCGCCTCTTTAGTCGACATCACCATCAATTGGCCCTGATTGCGGCAGAAGGGCCGCAGCAGCTCGGCAACCAAACGCAACCCCCACTCGTCATCGGAACCCAGCAAAATACGCTGCGGACGGGTAAAGTTATGGATCGCGGCGCCTTCCTGAAGAAAACTGGGCAGGGCTAAAAAATAGACATCATCAACCAGTCCCTGACGCTCTCGCTCCAGCAACATCAGCTCACGCAAACGGCGGGCAGCACCTACCGGAAACGTACTCTGGTTGACCACCGTCAGACTCTCACTCCGGGTCAGCGCCAGGGCCGCGAGCAACTGTTCAGCCAGGGCTATGCGATCTGCGGCCAGCGCCACGAAGTGCACGTCACCATGATTGAAGCCCGCCGCCCATTGGTCCTCAAAGCGAAGCCGACCTTCTGCCAACTGCGCCGCCAGGCGCTCACTCAACCCCGGCTCGTTAACACCCAGCTGCAACCGTTTGAGCGCCGTCAGCTCTTCCCCTTCACAGGCAACCAGCACCACATCATTGCCCACGTCCGCCAGCGCCCACGCCGTGACCAGTCCCGTCAATCCGGCGCCGTATACCGAAACCCGCATGCCGTTATCCCCTCACCCGCGCGATATAAGCCAACAATCCCTGGCTGGAGCTGTCGTCGAAGGGCTGCTGGCAGTCCTTGATGGCAGCAAAGGTATCCTGAGCCAGCACTTTGCCAAGCTCTACGCCCCATTGGTCAAAGGGGTTGATATGCCAGATCACCGCTTGCACAAACACCTTGTGTTCGTAGAGCGCTACCAATTGCCCCAGCACGTAGGGCGTCAGCTCCGGATAGAGGAGCGTGGTGGAGCCCTGATTACCGTTATAGTGCTGATCATTGCGCGCCCCGCGCCGCGGATCCCCCTCAGCCAGCGCCTGATCGCCCAACATCAATACGCGCGACTGTCCGAGGCAGTTAGCCAGCGTCAACACCTGCTGATCTTGAAGCTGCTCCTGAGTGCCGTCGGAGCGCGAAATCCGGTAACGCAGCACCGGTGCCAAGAAGTCACAGCTCACCGGTTGGGTACCCTGATGCAGCAGCTGGTAAAACGCATGCTGGGCATTGGGGCCGACATCGCCCCAGATGATCGGACAGGTATCGTAGTCGATCGGATTACCATCTCGATCAACCGACTTGCCGTTACTCTCCATTTCCAACTGGGTCAGGTAGCCGGGAAAGTGCCTCATGCGACCATCGTAGGGCAGTACCGCATGTCCTTTCACGCCGAGAAAGTTGCTGGACCAAACCCCCAGCAGCGCCATCAGCACCGGCATATTAGCCGCCGGTGGCGCGGTTCTGAAATGGGCGTCCATCGCTGCCGCGCCGCGCAGCAGCTGGCGAAACCCGTCCATACCCAGCAGCAGCGCAATCGGCAAACCGATCACCGACCAGAGCGAGTAGCGCCCCCCCACCCAGTCCCAGAACAGCAGCTGGTTCTGCGGGGGGATGCCGCGCTCTGACATCTTCTCCGGATTGGCCGAACAGCCGATAAAGTGCTGGCGCAGCAGTACCGCCTCATTATCGATCTTTTGCGCCAGCCAGCGCTTGGCCGCCTCGGCGTTAGCCAGCGTATCGATGGTGGTGAATGACTTGGAAGACAGGATAAATACTGTGGTTTCCTGGTTCAGATGCCCCAACCGCTCCGCCAGCTGACTGCCATCGATAGAGGAGACAAAATGGAGATTCAGCCCCGCCGCATCGGCATGGCGGAACTCCTCCAGCGCATGGCAGATCATCAGCGGACCTAGGTCAGACCCGCCCACACCGAGATTGACGATGTCAGTAATCGGCTTGCCGCTGTAACCGCGCCATTGGCCGGCGTGGATCTTGGCCACAATGCCGGCCATTTTGCCGAGACTGGCCTGTACCTGTGGATAGACTGCCTGACCATTGACCTCGACTCCTTGGTCGGAGGCGGCACGAAGGGCGGTGTGCAGAGCCGGACGCCCCTCAGAGCTATTGACGGGAGCACCACTGAACAGCGCATCGGTCCAACGCCCGAGCTCGCGCTCCTCAATCAACCGGACCAGAAGCTTGAGCGTTTCGCCGGTAATCCGGTGCTTGGAATAGTCCATCAGCAAGCCGTCGGCTTCGACGGAAAATTGGGCAAAACGCGACTCATTGCCGGCAAACAGTTGCTGCAAGGAGAGCGGTGCAATCTGCTCTTTGTAATGAGTGGCCAGCGCCTGCCAAGCGGTGCTCTCAATCAACGACATGCATCATCCTTAGTGCCCCAATCAGGCGCCCTATCCTAGCACAAGGCGGTGGCTGCCCGGCACACCGGGCGACACATTTATCGCCACCTGACAGGACCATAATCCACCCATGTTTGTTGCGGCCGAGTAACCCGCCGCCCCTCCGGCAAGCAGGGTACAAAAAAGGGGCCGAAGCCCCTTATTCATTGTGATCGAGTTAGCCAACCCAGACCCGTGCATTGCGGAACATCCGCAGCCAGGCGCCATCCTCCTGCCAGCTATCCGGTGCCCAAGAGTTGGTCACCGTGCGGAACACCCGCTCCGGGTGTGGCATCATGATGGTTACCCGACCGCTGGCGTTGGTCACCCCGGTAATCCCGGCCGGTGAGCCATTGGGATTGGCCGGATAACGCTCCGTGACCTTGCCATAATTGTCGACATAGCGCAGTGCCACGCTGCCAGACTGCTTGAGGCTGTTCTGATGAGCACCATCACGGAACTCAGCGCGACCTTCGCCGTGAGCCACCGCAATCGGCAAACGCGAGCCGGCCATGCCGCGCAAGAAGATAGAGTTGCTTTCCTGCACTTCGACCATCGCCACCCGCGCTTCAAACTGCTCTGACATATTGCGCACAAAGTGCGGCCACAGCTCGCTGCCGGGAATCAGCTCGTGCAGATTGGAGAGCATCTGACAACCGTTACACACCCCCAGGGCGAAACTGTCGCTGCGCTGGAAGAAGGCTGCAAACTGATCGCGCGCCTGGCTGTTGAACAGAATTGACTTGGCCCAGCCCTCACCGGCCCCCAGCACGTCACCGTAGGAGAAGCCACCACAGGCGACCAACCCCTTGAACTCCTCCAGCGAACGACGACCACTGAGAATGTCGCTCATATGCACATCCACCGCCTCGAAGCCGGCGCGATCAAAAGCAGCTGCCATCTCAATCTGGCCGTTAACGCCCTGCTCGCGCAGCACCGCCATCCGTGGCCGCACGCCACTGTTGATGTAAGGAGCGGCGACATTATTGCTGAGATCAAAGGTCAGATCGGCATGCAGACCCGGGTCGTCCGCATCCAGCAGCGCATCGAACTCTTGTTGTGCACAGTCGGCGTTGTCACGCAGCGCCTGAATCCGGTAGCTGGTCTCGCTCCACCAGCGCTGCAGCTGGCTGCGGGTCTCGCTGTACAGCTCTTCGTCGTCAAAACTGATATTGATCCGGTCATCGCTGTTCAGGGTGCCGATCACCTTGGCACACTCACCGAGGCCCGCGGCGTTCAGTTCCGTCAGCACATATTCGGTCTGCTCACGCTTGACCTGAATGACCGCGCCCAGCTCTTCATTGAACAACGCCGCCAGCAGCTCGCTCTGATCGCTGGCCAGCAGGTCAAGATCAACCTCAACACCGGTGCGGCCCGCGAAGGCCATCTCCGCCAGGGTGGCGAACAAACCACCGTCAGCACGGTCGTGGTACGCCAGGATCAAACCCTGCTGGTTGAGCTCCTGAATCGCGGCGAAGAACACCTTCAGCTGCACCGCATCATCCACGTCGGGAACCGCTTGCCCCACCTGATTGTATACCTGCGCCAATGCCGATAGACCCAGGCGATTCTCGCCATTACCCAGATCCAGCAAAATCAGATCGGTTTCACCCTGATCGGTCCGCAGCTGAGGGGTAAGGGTTTTACGCGCATCCAGCACGGGTGCAAAGCCGGAGATCACCAGCGACATGGGTGCGGTGACGCTCTTGTCCTCACCATCCTGCTGCCACACCGTGCGCATGGACATGGAGTCCTTACCCACCGGAATGGTGATACCCAGCTCCGGGCAGAGTTCCATGCCCACTGCCTTGACGGTGTCGTACAGTTTTTCATCTTCGCCGGGATGACCGGCAGCGCACATCCAGTTGGCCGACAGTTTGATGTCCTTGATATCGCCGATGCGCGCCGAGGCCAAGTTGGTGATGGTTTCACCGACTGCCATCCGGCCGGATGCGGGCGAATCCACCAGCGCCAGCGGGGTCCGCTCACCCATCGCCATCGCTTCACCGGCGTAGGTATCATAAGCCGCGGTGGTCACGGCACAGTTGGCCACCGGTACCTGCCAGGGACCGACCATCTGGTCACGCGCCACCTGACCAGTGATGGAGCGGTCACCAATGGTGATCAGGAAGCTCTTGCTAGCTACGGCCGGCAGTTTCAACACCCGCTCGGCCGCTTCGGCCAGATCGATGCCGTCGGTATCGAACGCTGGCACCTGATAACTGATCCGCTCCACGGAGCGGTGCATCTTCGGCGGTTTGCCGAACAGCACGCTCATCGGCAGATCGACGGGCTTGTTGTCGAAATGGGTATCACCCAGGGTCAGGTGATGTTCTGCAGTAGCGGTGCCGACGATGGCATAGGGGCAGCGCTCACGCTCGCAAATCGCTTCAAACTGGGCCATATCGGCCGGTTTGACCGCCAGCACGTAACGCTCCTGCGCTTCGTTACACCAGATCTCCAGCGGCGACATGCCCGGCTCGTCGTTATTGACCTTGCGCAGCTCGAAGTCGCCGCCACGACCGCCATCCTTGACCAGCTCAGGAAAGGCGTTAGAGAGCCCTCCGGCGCCAACGTCGTGGATAAATTCGATCGGATTGTCGTCACCCAGCTGCCAGCACTGGTCGATCACCTCCTGGCAGCGACGTTCCAGCTCCGGGTTGTCACGCTGCACCGAGGCAAAATCCAGATCTGCCGAGCTGCTGCCAGAAGACATGGAAGAAGCCGCCCCGCCACCCAGACCGATCAACATCGCCGGACCACCCAGGCAGATCAGCTTGGAGCCCACCTCGATCTCGCCCTTTTCGACATGATCGGCACGCACGTTACCCATACCACCGGCAATCATGATCGGCTTGTGGTAACCGCGTACCTCTTCGCCATTGGCACCGTTGACGCGTTGTTCAAAGGTGCGGAAGTAACCGGTCAGGTTGGGGCGACCGAATTCGTTATTGAACGCGGCACCGCCGATGGGGCCCTCGATCATGATGTCGAGCGCGGTGACGATGCGTTCCGGCTTGCCGTAATCAGACTCCCACGGCTGCACAAAGCCCGGAATTTTAAGGTCGGAGACGCTGAAACCGGTCAGACCGGCTTTGGGCTTGCCACCGCGGCCGGTAGCGCCTTCATCACGAATCTCGCCGCCGGAGCCGGTCGCCGCACCGGAATGGGGAGCGATCGCTGTCGGGTGATTATGGGTTTCCACCTTCATCAGGATCTGAATCAGTTCCTCGTTGTAGCCGTACCGCTTGCTATCCGGCTCCGGGAAAAAGCGCCCCGCCTTGCTACCGGTCACCACAGCAGCGTTGTCCTTGTAAGCGGACAGCACGTTGTCACCGCCCAGCTCATTGGTGTTCTTGATCATCTGGAACAGTGATTTGTCCTGCGCCTGGCCGTCGATATCCCAGGAGGCGTTAAAGATCTTGTGACGGCAGTGCTCGGAGTTGGCCTGCGCAAACATCATCAGTTCAACGTCGGTGGGGTTACGCTCAAGCCCCGTGAAGGCGTCCACCAGATAGTCGATCTCGTCGTCCGCCAGCGCCAGTCCCAGGCTCTGGTTGGCCTCGGCCAGTGCATCACGGCCACCGCCCAGCAGATCGACCCGTGCCAAGGGCTTGGGTTCGGCATGAGCGAACAGCGCATCTGCCGCCGCAACCGAATCGAGCACCGCCTCAACCATGCGATCGTGCAACAGCGCGGCGACTTGCTGGCGTTCGTCGGCGTTCAAGGCCCGCTCCGCCTTGACGTAATAGGCAATACCGCGCTCCAGCCTCACCACCGTTGCCAAACCACAGTTGTGAGCGATGTCAGTGGCTTTACTGGACCAAGGCGATATAGTACCGGGACGAGGCACAACCAACAGCAGCTCGCCATCGGTTCCTTCGACGTCAACTTTGGGGCCGTAGCGAAGCAACCGGTCCAGCACCGCCAAGGCGGTGTCATCGAGATCACTCTCGATCTCTGCAAAGTGCATGAATTCAGCATATACTGCTGCAATTACAGGCACTTCCGCCTGCAGAGTGGATAGGATTTTTTCACGCCGGAAGGCAGAAAGGGCGGGAGCGCCACGCAGGGTCAGCATGTCGAGTTCGAGCCTCTCGAAAACAGATCAGGGATTTGAAAGAAACGGGAAAAATGTGGTCCGAATGATACTGGAATCGGCCCCTGCTTACCACGTTTAGCGACCAACTATTGATGCTGACTCACCCGACATTCTCCATTCGCAACCTGCTGGCCATGACGCTGCTCGCGCTGTTTCTGTTTGCCCCCTTTCTGGCCTACATCAGCCATCAAACAGTATTGGAGGCAATCCAAAGCCGCGGCGAACTGCGGGTGGCCACCCGCCAGAGCCCCACCACCTACTTCCTGGAAGAGGGCGAACCCGGCGGCTTCGAGTACGAACTTGCCAAGCTGTACGCTGACCACCTCGGGGTTAAGCTGAAAATCATCAGTTACAACCGTTTGCAGGAGATCTACGACAGCCTTCGCCTCAACAATACCCATCTCGCCGCTGCCGGACTGACAATCACCCCCGAGCGCCAAACCCGGTTCGAGTTCGGCCCCAGTTACATGGAGAGCAAAACGCAGCTGATCTATCGTTCCGGCAACAAGCGCCCCAAGGGGTTCGACGACCTCGGCGAGGGCCGGCTCGAAGTCATGGCCAACTCCAGCCACGCCGAACTGCTCGCCACCCTGACCCCGGAGGGCGTTGACTGGCACGTTGCCGATGGTGATCTGGAGGTACTCGATCTGATATCACGGGTCGATGAGGGGGAGCTGGATTACACCCTGGTGGATGCGACCGAGTTCACCATTAACCGGGCCTTCTTTCCGCGGGTTCGTCCTGCCTTTACCATCACCGAGCCGCAGCCCATTGCCTGGATGCTGAAACAGCAACGCGATACCAGCCTGCAGCACAGCCTGAGCAACTTCTTTGCCGACGAAGAGATCCAGCACGCCATCGAAGGTCTGAAAGAGCGGTATTTCAGTCGCAGCCAACGCCTCAATCTGGTCGACAACCTGACCTTTCGCCGGCATATGGAAACCCGCCTGCCACCGCTACGCGACTGGTTCCAGCAGGCCGCCGAAGAGACCGGTATCAGTTGGCAACTGCTGGCCGCGATCGGCTATCAGGAATCGCACTGGAATCCACGCGCGGTCTCCCCCACGGGGGTGCGCGGTGTGATGATGCTGACCCAAACCACCGCGCGCAGCCTCGGCTTAACCAAGCGCACTGACCCCGAGCAAAGCATCCGCGGCGGCGCGCGCTACTTTGCCGGCATTCACAAACGGCTGCCGGAACGGCTGCAGGAGCCGGACCGCACCTACTTTGCCCTTGCCGCGTACAATGTCGGGCGCGGTCATCTGGAAGACGCCCGTATCCTGACCGAACGTGCCGGCAAGAATCCGGACAGTTGGGAGGACGTCAAAGCCCACCTCCCCCTGCTGACTCAGGCCAAGTGGTACAAAACGGTCAAGCACGGCTTTGCACGGGGGCACGAACCGGTGGTCTACGTGCGCAACATCCGTCGCTATCGTCACCAGTTGATGCTCGAAAGCCGACTCGAAGCGGTGCAGCAGCAACAGAGCGCTTCCGGAGCGGCTGCCTCCCGCCTGCCGGAGGCCTTGCCCAACACTCTCTAGGGGCAGCTGCGGCGCTTATTCCGGCGCTTTAAGCGCCGCCTTTGCCGCCCGTTTCTCTTCCCGGCGGCGGGCAAAGAACGCGCTGATCTTGGCGCTGCAAGCCTCCCCCAGCACCCCACCCAGAGTTTCGATACGGTAGTTAAACCAGGGGCTGGCCAACAGCTCGCCGTTACTTTCCATCACCCCCGCCTTGGGCTCGGTAGCGCCGTACACCAGCCGCCGGATGCGACTGTGCACCAACGCCCCGGCGCACATGGTACAGGGTTCGATGGTGACGTAGAGGGTGGCGTCTATCAGGCGATAGTTGCCGATCCGTCGGGCAGCATCGCGCAGCGCCAGAATCTCGGCATGGGCGGTGGGATCACAGCCGCTGATAGGCTGGTTCCAGCCCTCACCGATCAGCTCACCATCGCGCACCACCACCGCCCCCACCGGCACTTCACCCAGCGCTTCAGCGCGTTCAGCGCGTGCCAACGCTTGCGCCATCCAATAGTCGTCGTTGTACTCACTCATCGGCCAACTCAACGGTTACGCTGCACAATCCCCATCAACTTGTAGACCAGCAGCGAAGCGGCGAAATCGTAGGCATGAAAGCCGGGGATGGGCGCATGTTCCATCAGATCGAAGCCGATGATCTTGCGCTGCCTGGCCACCGACTCGAACAGACCGAGGGTTTGATACCAGCCCAAGCCGCCGGGAACCGGCGTCCCGGTGGACGGAAACACTGACGGGTCGAGACCGTCGATATCGACGGTAAAAAACACCTTACTGGGAAAATCCTCCGGCAACTGAATCGCGCTGATGCCATTAGGCACCAGCGTGACCGCATCCTGATAATGGATTTGGCCTTCGCGGGCAGCGCGGCACTCAACCTCTTCATGACAGAACGCACGGATACCCAGTTGATAAAGGGGAATGTCGTGATCGACGATTCGCTTCATCACACTGGCATGGCTGTAGGGATTGCCTTCATAAGCGTCGCGCAGGTCGGCGTGGGCGTCGATCTGCACCACCCCGAAATCGGTTTCACCGGCAGCCAGCAGCCCCTTGATGACCCCGTAGGTCACGGTGTGCTCGCCCCCCAGCGCCACCGGCATCGCCCCCTGCTCCACCGCGTAGCGAGTGGCCTCGGCGATTCTCTCAACGATGGTCGCGGCGTCGCCGTTCATGTCCACCGGCGGCTGGGTATAGATCCCCTCGTCACTTGGGGTAGAGATACCGTCCCAGGTTTCCAGCTGCCAGGAGGCCTCCAGTATGGCCCTGGGGCCATCCCCGGTGCCGCCGCCATAGGAGACACTCTCTTCGTAGGGTACCGGTATCACATGATAGGCCGCGGCATTGGGAGCCGGCTGTTGGATTTCAGAACCCAGAAATACCGGATACCCCGGTGCTACCAGTTGATCAAATTCGGCCTGCTCGCTCATAGGGTATAAACCTCGGACAACAAATTCAGGGATAGGGGTCAAGCCAACAGCTTATGATAAGCGGTTACGGAAATCGGCATAGTCAAAGGTACGGATTACCTGGCACTCGTCACTGCGCGAATCCCAGATGGCGATCGCCGGCAACCGGATACCGTTGAAGGTGGTGGTTTTGACCATGGTGTAATGGGACATATCGTCAAACATCAACCGCTGCCCCACCTGCAACGGCGCATCGAAGCTGTAGTCACCGATCACGTCGCCAGCCAGACAGGTCATACCGCCTAAGCGATAGGTATGGTTTTTTTCGCCCGCCTCGCCGGCACCGAAAACGTCGGCGCGATAGGGCATCTCCAGGGTGTCCGGCATATGGCAGGTGGCGGAGGTATCCAGAATCGCCTGATCACGGTCGGTGTAGGCGATATCCAGCACCTCGGTCACCAGCACGCCACTGCGAATCGCCACCGCTTCGCCCGGCTCGAGGTACACCTGCACCTCATACTTGGCGGCAAACGCCTTGATCCGCGCTATCAGGCCGTCGATATCGTAACCGGGCGCACTGATCCAGTGACCGCCGCCGAAGTTAACCCACTTCAGCTGCGGCAGCAGATGACCAAATCTGGCCTCCACCGCATCCAGCGTCCGCGCCAGGGGCTCAAACTGATGCTCACACAGGGTGTGAAAATGCAGTCCGCTGATACCCTCCAGATCCTGGCCGTCAAATTGCGTCAGCGGAATCCCCAGGCGCGAGCCCGGTGCACAGGGATCGTAGATCGGCACGTCTCCTTCGGAGTGCTCCGGGTTGATCCGCAATCCGAACTCCAGTTCCGGCCGCGCCGCTGTTGCCGCCCGGATCAGGGGTTGAAAACGCTGCCACTGACCAAAGGAGTTGAACACCACGTGGTGGGCGATCTTCAGAATCTGTTCGAGATCCGTTTCAGAATAGGCCGCCGAGAACACGTGCACCTCTCCCCTGCCATCCGCGCCGAGGTAATGCTCCTGCCCCAGTAGCGCTTCGTGCAGACCACTAGCGCAGATGCCGGACAGGTATTGGGCCGTCAGTGGACCCAGCTCCCAGCAGGAGAACGCCTTCAGTGCTGCCAGCACTTTGGCGCCGCTCTCTGTTTGTACCCGCTGCAACGCCTGCAGGTTGGCTTCAACCGCGGCACGATCGATCACGTAACAGGGGGAGGGTACCCGGGTGGGGTCAAAGTGATCAAAGGAGGTGCATTTTTCCACGAGCATCAACCTATAGCATGAGAAACGACAAGGCCCGACAAGGTCGGGCCTGGTGGTTAAAACCGCACAGCGCGATCAGTGGGCCAGATCGTAGTCCGGTTCTTCAATCACCTTCCATGGCAGCCCATAGCGGTTCAGGTCATCCATGAACGGATCGGGATCCATCTGTTCCATGTTCCAAACCCCGGGCTTCATCCACTTGCCTTCCAGCATCATCTTGGCACCGATCATGGCGGGCACCCCGGTGGTGTAAGAGATCGCCTGCGACTTGACCTCGGCGTAACACGCCTGGTGGTCACAGGTGTTGTACAGGTAAATCTTGCGCGGCTTGCCATCTTTCAGGCCGGTAACGATACAACCGATACAGGTCTTGCCCTTGGTGCGCGGTCCCAGGCTGGCCGGATCCGGCAGCAACTGCTTGAGGAACTGGATCGGCACGATCTGCTGGCCCTGAAACTCCACCGGTTCGATACCGGTCATGCCGACATTGCCCAGCACTTCGAGGTGCTTGAGGTAGCTGTCACCAAAACTCATCCAGAACTGCGCCCGCTTGAGGGTCGGATAGTGTTTGCTCAGCGACTCCAGCTCCTCGTGATACATGCGGTAGATGTTGTAGGTGCCTACCTCTTCCGGGCAGGTAAAGGACTGCTTCAGCGACATCGCCGGGGTGGTGACGAATTCACCGTTCTCGTAATGACGGCATTCGGCGGTTACTTCACGGATGTTGATCTCGGGATTGAAGTTAGTGGCAAAGGGGTAACCGTGATCACCGCCGTTGACATCGACAATATCCAGAGTGTGGATCTCGTCAAAATAGTGCTTGGCGATGTAAGCGGTAAAGACGTTGGTGGCACCGGGATCAAAACCGGAGCCCAGCAGCGCCATCAAGCCCGCTTGTTCGAACCTCTCCTGATAGGCCCACTGCCACTTGTACTCGAACTTGGCGGTATCCAGCGGCTCGTAGTTGGCGGTATCGAGATAATGAACACCGGCTTCAAGACAGGCGTCCATGATGGTCAGGTCTTGATACGGCAACGCCACGTTGATCACCAGTTGGGGCTTGACGCGATTGATCAGCGCCACCAGCTCGGGCACATTATCGGCGTCGACCTGGGCAGTTTCTATGGGGCGATCAAGCTGCGCGGCGATGGCGTCACATTTCGACTTGGTGCGACTCGCCAACACAATTTCCGAGAACACTTCCGGCAGTTGCGCACACTTGTGAACCACCACACCGCTGACGCCACCTGCTCCGATAATCAACACTTTTGCCATTTTCTTCTCCGTTTGCCCGACACCGGGACTTCATAGTTCACCCAAATAACGACCCATGCGAGTTGCTGGTGTCGGGTTAATTCTCGTAATACGTGTAACCGTGCAGGCTTTCGTAAAAGCTTTTGACCACATCGCGCCGCTCCGCCGCGGTGATCTTGCCTTCACGAACCGCCCGTTCAGCGGTGGTCCGGAAAGCCTCGTAAAGCGCCTGCGGTTGGTATTCAACATAGCTCAACACGTCAGCGATGCTGTCACCTTCGAGCTCTTTGATGACATCAAAGGTGCCATCTTCGTTGATCCGCACGCTGGCTACCGCGGTATCGCCCAACAGGTTGTGCAGGTCTCCCAGCGTTTCCTGATACGCGCCCACCAGGAACACCCCCATGACGTAATCCTCGTCGGCTTTCAACGGATGCAGCGGCAAGGTACGACGGGTCTCGTGAACATCAATAAAGCGATCGATCTTGCCATCGCAATCGCAGGTGATGTCCGCCAGAATCGCATCGCGGGTCGGCTCCTCATCGTGACGATGAATCGGCACTACCGGGAACACCTGATCGATCGCCCAGATATCCGGCAGCGACTGGAATACACTGAAGTTGCCGTAGTAGATATCGGCCAGATACTCACGCAGCCCTTCCAGCTCCGGCGGAATGCGGTCTGCCAGATCCAGCTGCGCACGAATGCGCTGTAACACCTCCAGGAACAGGTTTTCAGCCAGCGAACGATCACGCAGGGTGATCTGGCCGCGTTTGAACAGCTCGCCGATCTCGTCACGGTAATAGAGGGCGTCGTTGTAACACTCCTGCAGATTCTTGGGCGATATGGTGTTAAGCACTTCGCGCAGATTAAGAATCAGATCATCGGTGTTCTCCGGCAACGCCTCGGGCAGCGGCGCCGGCTCGAATGTAGTCACATCGAGGATGTCGAACAGCAACACCGAGGAGTAGGCCACGGTGGCGCGCCCCGACTCGGTCACGATATTCGGGTGGGCAATTTCGTGCGCATCCAGGGTCGCCATCACCACCTCGACGATGTCGGCACAGTACTCGTCCAGCGAGTAGTTGCGCGAATGCTCCTGGTTGATGCTGGCGCCGGTGTAATCCACCGCCAAGCCGCCGCCGAGGTCAAGATAGCCCATGGCGGCGCCCTCCTCGACCAGGTTGACGTAGTAGCGGCACGCCTCCATCACTCCGTTACGGATCTCGCGAATGTTGGGGATCTGCGAACCCAGGTGATAGTGCAGCAGCTGCAGGCAATCGAGCATCTGATGCTCTTTGAGCATATCCAGCACCTGCACCAATTGATTGGTGGTCAGCCCGAAGATACTGCGGTCACCGCTGGTAGCGTTCCACAAGCCGCTCACCTTTGAGGACAGTTTTACCCGCACCCCGATCATCGGTTTGATCCCCAGCGCCTTGCTGCGCTCGATAACGATCGGCAGTTCGGTCAGGGTCTCGATCACGAACACACAGTTGTAGCCAAGCCGCTGCGCACGCAGGCCGAGATCAATAAACTCCTCATCCTTGTAGCCGTTGCAGATGATCAGCCGCCCATCTGCTTTGAGGGTGGACAGGGCAATGATCAGCTCCGCTTTACTGCCAGCCTCCAGGCCATGCTTGTAGCGGGCACCAAACTCGGCCACCTCTTCGATAACCTGGGCTTGCTGGTTGACCTTGATCGGAAACACGCCACGATAAGCGCCCTGATAGCCCGCGGCCGAGATGGCCCGCACGAACGCTTCGTTCAAGCGCACAATCTGGGCGTCGAGCAGGTTTTCGATTCGCAGAATCGCCGGCAACGGCAACCCGCGCTGACGAATACCGGAAACGATATCCATCAACGACACGGTTACCTGCGACGACGGGAACTTCGCCGTTACGGTGATCTCCCCGCGCTCATTCAGGTCGAAGTATTCCGACCCCCAATCACGAATGCGGTACAACTCGGCCGAATCATCCGGCGTCCAGTTTTTCTGTGTTTCGATATTCAAGGAGAGGCGCCTCCGGAAGGAAAGCTATTACTGTCGTCACAGGCCGGTTGTAACCGACCCTGTCGTATCGAGACCCGCTGGTCTCGGGAAAGAGCCCCGGACAGCACTGGAAGTGCCGCCAAAAAAGAGGGCGCTAATTTCTCATATTTATTGGTTCAACGATAGCTTTTTTCAGCGCTTTTTCGGTCGCTTTTAACCACAGCCAACGCACTGTTTTTAGCCGCTAAAGCGGTAGGGATAGTACAGAGTCACCCCGGTGGCAACCAACCCCAAAAAAATCAGGGCTTGAGACGCTGTCGTTCAAGGGAATCCAGCGTCCGAATCCAGGGTTTTTCGCGCAGTTTGTAGGTCAGCATCAACTCCGCCGCTGCTTGCTGCGCCCTTTTGACGCTGGGATACTCGCCGACCGCCAGCACGTACCAGTGCTGGCCACCACGCACGATCTCCACCTGCCGGCTGGCCGGCACCTGGCTCAATCCGCTGGCATCGATACAGGCCTGTGAGCGGCAAGCAAATAACTGCAATGTATATGAAGGAGCGGCAGCCATCGGTTCAGCAGTTCGACCAGCCGCGTGACCATCGATGGCCGCCTGCAGGGTAGCCTGTGTTTCGGCATCAAACTCGACCTGGGTGATATAGGTCTCGCTGCGGAACACCTCGACCTGCCCCTGACGCCAGCCGGCACAGAGCCAGAACTCGCCATCCCGCTTGCAGGAGACAATGGTCGATACCTCAGCAGCCGCCACCGGAATGGCGACAATAGATCCGAGTAACGCCAACAAGATTCGAAAGTTCATACCCCATCCCTGCGTAAGTGTCCGCGCCCAGATTAGTTAATCACATCAGGGTATGCAACCGGGGATGACATCCAGCGGAGCATTGGTGCAGATTGGAGCGAATTTCCGTATTCGGCGCGGAGCGGTCATTAGTTCGGGGCCGGCTGTTTTAGATTTAAGGCTCATTATCGGCGCGGTATGAGAGCCTCTGTTCCGCCCACCCGGGCGGCGTCATTCTTTGTCAAACGCGACAAAGAACGAAGCAAGAAAACGCTAACAGTGCTTTATGCTACCCTGGTTCCGCCGCCCTTGCGGGTCCACTGCGCGCGGCAGCGGTGATTCGGGCGGATCGGACGGCACATTCATTCGCCACATCCATGTGGCTCACCCTACGGGCAGCCTACGGCTGTGCAAATCGGCTATCCTGCCGATTTGTCCATGTGCCGCAATCCGGCTCGGCATCCTTGCCTCGCCCCCTTCGGGGCCTATTTCGAATCCCCGCCACCGTGCTCGTCGGCTCCAAAAGGGGCTAAGTCGCAGCCGAACCTCTTACTTTCCCTGATGACTGGAAAATCTGACTACCTGCACGGGCCGACCAGCTTGCACCCCCTCCCCCTTTTACGCAGCCGGAGCAGGGTGCGAAGAATCCGATTAAGGCCCGCAGGGGCGAGCGCTGGATGCGCGAAGCGGCGGCAGTATGGCCAGGGACGGCCATTCTGACGATCCCCGGATTGTTCACGCCCTGCGCAGGGAATCGGCGTAGCCGACAAGTAAGTGGGGCGGTTTTCTTTTGATTCGTTTTCTTTGAGCGTTCAAAGAAAATGAATGCGCCCGGGTGGGCGCAACAAGAACTACCGGTGGGCAGAGTAAGGAGATTTAAACGCCTGTAACGGCCTTCACGTCATGACCGCTCCGCGCCGTTACCCGCCGCTCGACTCAACCACAACCCCTATAAAAAACCCGCCTTGCGGCGGGTCAAAAGTCACTCCCACTCGATGGTGGCAGGGGGCTTGGAAGAGACGTCGTAAGCAACACGCGAGATACCGGAAATCTCGTTGATGATCCGGCTGGAGACGGTTTCGAGCAGCTCATAGGGCAGGTGCGCCCAACGGGCGGTCATGAAGTCGATAGTTTCCACCGCACGCAGCGACACTACGTATTCGTAACGGCGGCCATCGCCGACCACGCCCACCGACTTGACCGGCAGGAACACCACAAATGCCTGACTGGTTTTGTGGTACCAACCGGAACGGTGCAGCTCTTCGATAAAGATAGCGTCCGCTTCGCGCAGAATATCGGCGTACTCTTTTTTCACTTCGCCGAGAATACGCACCCCAAGACCCGGCCCCGGGAAGGGGTGGCGGTAAACCATATCGTAGGGCAGACCCAGCTCCAGACCGATCTTGCGCACTTCGTCCTTGAACAGCTCGCGCAACGGCTCGACCAGTTTAAGCGCCATATCTTCCGGCAGGCCACCCACGTTATGGTGCGACTTGATCACATGCGCCTTACCGGTCTTGGCGGCGGCTGACTCGATCACATCGGGATAGATGGTGCCCTGCGCCAGCCACTTGACGTTGTCGATCTTGGATGCTTCCTGATCGAACACCTCGATAAAGGTGTTACCGATAATTTTACGCTTGGCTTCGGGATCAGCTTCGCCGGCCAACTTACCCAAAAACAGCTCTTCGGCGTTGGCGCGGATCACCTTGACCCCCATGTTCTTGGCGAACATGTCCATCACCTGATCGCCTTCATGTTTACGCAGCAGGCCATTGTCGACAAACACACAGGTCAGCTGATCGCCGATCGCCTTGTGCAACAATGCTGCCACTACCGACGAATCGACACCGCCGGAGAGCCCCAGCAGCACATGATCGGTACCCACCTGCTCCCGCACCTGGGCGATGGCATCTTTAACAATATTGCTCGGGGTCCACAGCGCATCACACTCACAGATATCGCGGACAAAACGGGACAGAATGCGCTGCCCCTGTTTGGTATGAGTTACTTCCGGGTGGAACTGCACTCCATAGAAACGGCGCTTTTCATCCACCATTCCCGCAATGGGGGCACTTTCCGTAGCTGCCATCAGGTGGAACCCTTCCGGCATTTTGACCACTTTGTCCCCGTGACTCATCCACACGTCGAGCAGCAGTACGCCGTTGTTGGCCACGTGATCCTCGATCCCGCCCAGCAGCGAGCTCTCGCCTTCGGTACGCACCTGGGCGTAACCGAACTCGCGCAGATCAGAGGACTCAACCTTGCCACCCAACTGCTCGGCCATGGTCTGCATGCCATAACAGATACCCAGCACCGGCACGCCCAGCTCAAATACCGCCTGCGGCGCACGCGGACTGCCGGCTTCGGTGACCGATTCCGGCCCGCCGGCCAGGATAATCCCTTTGGGGTTGTAGGCGCGGATCTCGTCGTCGCTCATGTCCCAGGCGCGAATTTCCGAGAAAACACCGCACTCGCGCACGCGGCGCGCGATCAACTGGGTGTACTGAGAGCCAAAATCCAGAATCAGGATACGCTGTGCATGGATATCTTGTGTCACGGTTCCACTCCGCTGTGGGGTTCCGGCGGTCTCCCGCCAGACCCGTTTTTGCAATCGTCAGTAACGAAAAAGGGGCTGCCTTCGACAGCCCCAGCATTTAGATCAGTTCAATCAGCCGACCGGGTAGTTCGGCGATTCCTTGGTAATGGTCACGTCGTGGACGTGACTCTCTTTCATCCCGGCACCGGTGATACGTACAAACTTCGGCTTGGTACGCATCGTGTCAATATCGGTGCTACCGGTGTAACCCATGCTGGAGCGCAAGCCACCCATCAACTGGTGAACCACTGCGGCCATCGGGCCTTTGCACGCAACCCGGCCTTCAATCCCTTCAGGAACCAGTTTCTCCGCACCGGCATCGGCGTCCTGGAAATAGCGATCGGAAGAGCCCTGCGCCTGCGCCATGGCGCCGATAGAACCCATGCCGCGGTAGGCTTTAAACGCCCGCCCCTGGAACAGTTCGACCTCACCCGGTGCTTCGTCGGTACCGGCCAGCATACTGCCCACCATAATGGCGCTGGCACCAGCCGCTACGGCTTTGGCCAAGTCGCCGGAAAAACGGATGCCACCATCGGCAATCAGCGGCACGTCTCGATCTTTGAGCGCATCGGCCACGTTAGCCACCGCGCTGATCTGCGGCACACCGATACCGGAAACAATACGCGTGGTACAGATGGAGCCGGGGCCGATACCCACCTTTACCCCGTCGGCGCCGGCATCGGCCAGCGCAATCGCGGCCTCGGCGGTAGCGATGTTACCACCGATCACCTGCACCTCCGGGTAGGTTTCCTTCACCCAGCGCACCCGATCGATAACCCCCTTGGAGTGACCGTGGGCGGTATCGACAATAATCACATCAACCCCCGCTTTGACCAGCGCGGTAACACGGTCCGGCGTTTCCGCACCGGTACCAACCGCCGCACCGACGATCAGGCGACCTTCGCTGTCTTTGGCTGCGCTGGGGTAGGCCTTGGCCTTGTTCATATCCTTAACGGTCATCATGCCCTTAAGGTGGAACGCCTCATCAACAACCAGAATCTTTTCGATACGGTGCTTGCGCAACAGGTTGCGAACCTTGTCCGGATCGACGCCTTCCTGCACCGTAACCAGGCGCTCCTTGGGGGTCATGATGGTCGCTACAGTGGCATCAAGGTGCTGCTCAAAGCGCATATCACGACTGGTGACAATCCCAACCAGTTCGCCGTTATCAATCACTGGAAAGCCTGAAAAGCCGTGCTTGTCGGCCAACTTGTGCAGTTCACCGACGGTCAGATCCGAACTACAGGTGACCGGATCCTTGACCACGCCACTTTCGTAACGCTTGACCTTGAGCACTTCTGCCGCCTGCTGCTCGATGGTCATATTCTTGTGGATGATACCGATGCCACCTTCCTGGGCCATAGCGATCGCCAAGCGCGATTCGGTAACGGTATCCATCGCCGCGGAAACCAGAGGAATATTGAGTTGAATACCGCGCGTCAGCCGCGTCTTCAGGCTAACGTCCTTGGGCAACACCTCGGAGTAACCGGGCATCAACAGAACATCATCGAAGGTCAGAGCTTCTTCAACTACGCGCAACATGGTTCAACCTGCAGTCCGAACAATAAAAAGGGGCCAATTATATAGACCCGAACCCACCCTCACAACCACAACATCTAGTGTTTTGCCATCCCTACCAAAGTCGCCGTCTGGTGCCAGGAGCAAAACGTAAAAACGCTGCCGAAGCAGCGTTTTCCATCGGACCGTTATCAGTCCATTTCCTCGATCCAAGCCATCTGAACCGCTTCCAGGATCTTCTCACCGCAGTGATCGGGATCATCATCGAATTCGTCCAGCTCCATGATCCAGCTATAAAGATCAGTAAAGCGAACCGTTTTAGGGTCTACATCGGGATGCTTTTCCGACAGTTCGATCGCGATATCCAGCGTATCAACCCATTTAAGTCCCATCTCTGCCTCCTCAGCGTGCTTCGGAAACCTGATTCAAGGTGTATTTGGGCAGCTCGATCACCAGATCTTCGTCGCCCACCAGCGCCTGACAACTCAAGCGAGACTCCGGCTCCAACCCCCAAGCCTTATCCAGCATATCCTCTTCCAGCTCGTCGGCTTCACCCAACGACTCGAAGCCTTCGCGCACAATGACGTGGCACGTGGTGCAGGCACAGGATTTCTCGCAAGCGTGCTCGATCTCGATCCCTTCGGCCAGCGCCGCATCACAAATCGAAACACCGGGATCCACCTCGATCACTTTGCCTTCGGGGCAGATCTCGTCATGGGGCAAAAAAATCAGTTGTGGCATGTTCGTTCCTCAGATCTCATCCACCGTGTGGCCGGACAACGCCCGCCGAATTCCGTCATCCATCCGCCGCGCCGCAAATTCATCGCTGGCAGCACTCAACACTTCGATCCCCTTGGCAATCGCTTCATGGTCGTCACTCTGACGCACCTGACGCAGCTGGGCAATGCCGGCACGCAAGGCGTAGAGGTCATCCGCCGACAACAACCGCTCGCCGTCGACTTCCAGCGCGCTCTCCAGCGCCTCCACCAGCCGATCCGCCTCAACCTGTTGCTCGCGCAGCGTTCTGGCATCATGATCCGCCTTGGCACTGTCATAACCGGCCTGAATCATGCCGGCGATCTGCTGATCAGACAAACCGTAGGAGGGTTTTACTTCAATACTGCTCTCCACCCCGCTACCCAATTCTCGCGCGGCGACGCTCAGCAAACCGTCAGCATCGACCTGAAAGGTGACCCGCACTTTGGCCGCACCGGCCGCCATAGCGGGGATACCGCGCAACTCAAAACGCGCCAGCGAGCGACAATCATCAACCAGCTCGCGCTCGCCCTGCAGCACGTGAATCACCATCGCCGTCTGGCCGTCGCGGTAGGTGGTGAACTCCTGTGCCCGCGCTACCGGAATCGGGGTATTGCGATCGATTACCTTTTCAACCAGCCCGCCCATGGTTTCCAGCCCCAGCGACAGCGGAATCACATCCAGCAGCAGCATGTCGGAATCAGGTTTATTGCCGGCCAACACGTCGGCCTGAATCGCCGCACCGATGGCAACTACCCGATCAGGGTCAATATCGATGTGCGGATCGCGACCGAAAAACTGCCCGACTTCACTGCGTACCAGCGGTACCCGGGTCGAGCCGCCAACCATCACCACTTCCTGTATCTCGTCAGCGTCGACCTCGGCGTCCTTCAGGGCACGACGGCAAGCGCGCAAGGTCTGTTTGACCAGCGGTGCCACCAACTGGTCGAACTCTTCACGGGTCAGCTCACCCTGCCAACTCAGCCCCTCCAGCTGCAGCCCCACATCGACCCGGTCGCGCTCGGTCAGCTGCTCTTTCAGTGCCCGCGCTTCGGCCAGCAGCGCCCGCTGGGCATTTCGCCCCAGGCTGGGCTGCCCCAGCTTGTCCAGCAGCCAGTGGGCCAGCGCGTGATCAAAGTCGTCACCCCCCAGCGCGCTATCGCCGCCGGTGGCCATCACCTCGAACACCCCTTTGTTCAGGCGCAAAATGGAGATATCGAAGGTGCCGCCACCGAGGTCGTAAATGGCGAACACCCCTTCGGCCGCATCGTCAAGGCCATAAGCCACCGCCGCTGCAGTCGGTTCATTAAGCAGACGCAACACGTTGAGGCCCGCCAATTGGGCTGCGTCCTTGGTTGCCTGACGCTGGGCGTCGTCAAAATAAGCCGGAACCGTTATCACCGCGCCAACCAGTTCACCACCCAGCGCATCCCGACCCCGATTGGCCAACACCCGCAGAATCTCGGCAGACACCTGCACCGGGCTTTGCTGCCCGGCCACCGTCTGCAAAAATGGCATGCCATCCTCGCTGCCGACAAACTCATAGGGCAGTTGGCTATCCAGGGTTTTCAGGTCCTTGACCCCCCGCCCCATCAGGCGTTTGACCGAAGCGATGGTATTGGTGGGATCCTCCGCCGCGGCCAGACGCGCTTTTTCGCCCACCACGATGGCGCCGTTCTGGCAATAACGCACCACCGATGGCAGCAAATGCCGCCCGTCGCGATCGGGCAGGGTTTGCGCCTCGCCGCTACGCACCGATGCCACCAGCGAGTTGGTAGTACCCAGATCGATACCGATAGCCAGTTTGTGCTGGTGTGGTTTGGCACTCTGGCCAGGTTCTGCAATCTGCAATAAAGCCATGTCGGTCAGTAGTCCGCCAGTCGTTCTTCCAATTGTTCGATTTCGCGCTGCATCTTATCGATAAACTGCAGCTCCCGCACCCGGTCCACAGCCGCCAGCAAAGCGGCCTCATCGGCGGCCTCAAGATGATGCACAAACTCTGCCTCCAACTGCTTGCGCACCTCCGCCACATGCTTTTGCAGCTGCTCCAAAGCACTGTCGGGATCCGCGCTGGCGGCCACCTCTTCCAGCTCTTCCCGCAGCAGCATCTGCTGCATCAGAAACTCGGGAGCCATCGGACGACGGTCATCATCGCGAACCGGGTGGCCACGCAACTGCAGCAGGTAAAGTGCGCGCTTTAGCGGCGATTTCAGCGTTGCCTGCGCGTCATTAAGATGGGCCGTGTACTGCACCGCCAAACGCTGCTCCCGGTCACCGGCGTGCGCATGCCGATCCGGATGGAGCTCTCGCTGAAGCGCACGGTAGCGCTCCGACAGTTGCGCTTTATCGATATGAAAAGATTCGGGAAGCCCGAAAAGGGTGAAGTAGTTCTGCTCGATCTGCATCGTTATCAGACAGAGAAGCTCTCACCACAACCACACTCGCTACGGGCATTGGGGTTATTAAACTTAAACCCTTCGTTGAGCCCTTCCTTAACAAAGTCGAGCTCGGTGCCGTCGAGATAAACCAGACTTTTCGGATCCACAATCACCTTGATACCCTGAGTTTCGAAAACCTGGTCTTCAGGGTCATATTCGTCAGCGAATTCGAGTACATACCCCATACCGGAACACCCGGTGGTACGCACTGCAACGCGAATGCCCGCACCCTTACCACGATTTTCAAGAAACTTGGCGACGTGATTGACCGCAGCCTCGGTCATGGTTATGGCCATAGTAAAACCTTACTCTGGTGGCGGGTGCCTCGCACCCGCGCTACTTAGTCTTTAAACGCTTACTGCTGCTTCTTGCGATAGTCGTCAATCGCCGCCTTGATGGCGTCTTCAGCCAATACTGAGCAGTGGATTTTTACTGGCGGCAGCGCCAACTGCTGCGAAATATCGGTATTCTTCAGCTCGGACGCCTGATCCAGCGTCATGCCCTTGACCCATTCTGTCACCAGAGAGCTGGACGCGATTGCCGAGCCGCAACCATAGGTCTTGAACTTGGCGTCCTCAATCACACCTTCGTCGCTAACCTTGATCTGCAGCCGCATGACGTCACCGCAGGCCGGGGCACCCACCATGCCGGTCCCGACATGGGGGTCCGCATCGTCCATCTTGCCCACATTGCGCGGGTTTTCATAATGGTCCAGTACTTCTTCGCTGTATGCCATGACTCGTTCCTCCGCGGATTCCTAGTGGTGAACCCACTCGACTTTGTTCAGGTCAACACCATCTTTGTACATGTCCCACAGGGGCGACAATTCGCGCAGTTTGCCCACAGCGTTCTGCACTTTATCGATGGCGTAATCAATCTCTTCTTCAGTGGTAAAGCGACCGATGCTGAAACGCAGCGAACTATGCGCCAGTTCGTCGTTCATACCCAGCGCACGCAACACATAGGAGGGCTCCAGACTGGCTGAGGTACAGGCGGAACCGGACGATACCGCCAAGTCCTTCAGCGCCATCAACAGCGACTCGCCTTCCACGAAATTGAAGCTGATGTTGATATTGCCAGCCACCCGCTGCTCCATGTCGCCGTTACAGTAGACCTCTTCCATATCCTTGACGCCGTCCCACAGGCGCTGGCGCAAGGTAAGCAGGCGCTCATTCTCTTGTGCCATTTCAGCCTTGGCGAGGGCAAAGGCTTCACCCATGCCGACAATCTGATGGGTCGCCAGAGTACCGGAGCGCATACCACGCTCATGGCCGCCACCATGCATCTGGGCTTCCAGGCGCACCCGCGGCTTGCGGCGGACGTACAGCGCACCGATCCCTTTGGGACCATAAATCTTGTGGGCCGAGAACGACATCAGGTCCACTTTCATGCGTTCAAGGTCGATCTCCACCTTGCCCGCACTCTGGGCCGCGTCAACGTGAAAAAGCACACCATTGGCGCGGGTAATCTCACCAATCGCTTCAATGTCGCTAATCACGCCGATCTCGTTGTTCACATGCATCAGTGACACCAGAATGGTGTCATCACGCAGCGCTTCGCGCACGGCGTCGGGCGTGATGATACCGTTACTCAACGGTTCCAGATAGGTCACTTCGTAACCCTCACGCTCAAGCTGCCGGCAGGTATCAAGCACCGCCTTGTGCTCAATCTTGGAGGTGACAATGTGTTTGCCCTTCTTGCTGTAGAAGTGGGCAACACCTTTGATCGCCAGATTGTCAGATTCGGTTGCACCGGAGGTCCAGACAATCTCACGCGGATCACTGTTGATCAGGTCCGCCACCTGGCGGCGCGCATTTTCTACCGCCTCTTCCGCCTTCCAGCCAAACAGGTGGGAGCGGGACGCCGGGTTGCCGAAATTTCCCTCCAGCGTCAGACAGGCCGCCATCTTTTCCGCCACACGCGGGTCTAAGGGGGTGGTCGCTGAATAATCGAGATAGATAGGCAACTTCATCAAGGTTCTCCGTCGAACAACGTCTTGGTCGGTACTTAGCCGACCGCTTCAATTCGTTCCAGATTGATACTCTGAATCGCCTGGGCACGATCCTGGCGCAGGGAAACTTCCTGAACATCTTTGCGTGCCACCAAGTCAGCCAAGCTGATCTGGCTTAAAAAAGTATGAATCTGCTGACTCAGGTCGCACCAGAGGTGGTGAGTGAGACAGGCTTCACCGTCGTGACAATCACCCTTACTGTTGCAACCGGTCGCGTCGACCGATTCATTAACCGCATCGATCACTTCAACCACGAAAATATCGCCCTTGTCGCGGCTCAGTTGGTAACCACCACCGGGACCACGCACGCTTTTAACCAGTTCGTTGCGGCGCAGCTTGGCGAACAACTGCTCCAGATAAGACAGCGAAATCTGCTGTCGTGATGAGATATCAGCGAGGCTGATCGGTCCCCGTCCTTCATGTAACGCCAGATCCAGCATCGCGGTCACGGCGTAACGGCCTTTTGTCGTCAAACGCATCAGTCTTTCCCCCAGAGTGATTGCTGGAGCGATTATGCATTAGCCGACAAAAACAGTCAACTACTTAACTTACTATTATGGTCGGATATTTATCTGCGGCAGAACGCCGGGAGGGGACTGCATCATAAACAGAACCCCCGGCCCACACAAGCCCTACCTTTATTATGGGTTATTGCGCGGGCTTGCTGTCGTCACTCTGCTCTTTCACCGCCTCAAAATCCTCTGGTTTCAGCGCCGGCAAGCGCTCATCGCAGTAGTCGGATCCCAGATCCGCCATCGCCTTGCACATCCCATCAATTTTATGGTCAACGGCGGTCATGTGATCCAGTAGCGACTTGATTGCATGGGCCACCGGGTCTGGCAGCTCACTGGTAACACCGTAGGCATCAAAGCCGATCTTATCAGCCATTGCCTGACGCTGGGCCTCGACACTCTCGTCATCCGACGCTCGCTGGCGCACGATACGACCGGGAATTCCGACCACGGTCGCCCCTGCCGGTACCGCCTTGGTAACCACCGCGTTGGAACCGATCCGCGCATCTTTGCCTACCACAAAGGGCCCCAGAATCTTGGCCCCTGCACCAACTACCACGCCATCTTCCAGAGTCGGGTGACGCTTGCCCTTGTTCCAGGTCGTACCACCGAGGGTGACACCGTGATAGAGCGTCACGTCATTGCCGATTTCGGCGGTCTCGCCAATAACCACTCCCATGCCATGATCGATAAAGAAGCGACGACCAATGCGTGCGCCGGGATGGATCTCTACACCCGTCAGCCAGCGCGCGATAGTCGACAACGTGCGTGCCAGCCACTTAAGCCCCCAACCCCACAGGGCATGGGACATACGGTGAAAAAGCAATGCATGCAGCCCGGGGTAGTTGGTCAGCACTTCAAAGGTATTCCGCGCTGCGGGGTCGCGGTCGAATACTGAACGAATATCTTCTTTCAGTTGTTGAAACATAAAGAACGCCTTAACCGCCAATCTTTTTTTGCATTGCGGTAAGAATACCACGCAACACGTTAACTTCGACCTTGTCGGGATGACTGCGCAGGTACAGCCGGCGCAGGCGAGGCATCAGCTGGCGCGGGTTGTCAGGGTCGAGAAAGTCGATATCTACCAGGGTTGTTTCCAGATGTTCGAACAGCCGCTCCAACTCATCCGCCGTGGCCAGTTCGATATCCCACTCGGTCCCCCAACGCGGCCGTTCACCGGCAACCTCACCCTGTTGGTCAGCGAGCACCGCCATCCGCAACTCATAGCAAAGCACCTGTACCGCCGCCGCCAGGTTCAACGAACTGAAATCCGGATTGGAAGGGATATGGACGTGACGGTGGCAGCGCTGCAACTCTTCATTGGTCAGGCCGCGGTCCTCGCGACCGAAAACCAGCGCCACCTTGAGCCGTGACAGATCGGGCACCACCTGCGCCGCCAGCTCACGCGGATCCACCACCGGCCAGGGGATATGGCGACCGCGAGCGCTGGCACCGACCACCAGATGGCACCCCTCTACCGCCTGTTCCAGCGTCTCAACCACCTGCGCGGCGGCCAGAACATCGGTCGCCCCCGAGGCACGAGCTTCCGCCTTTTCGCTGGGAAACTCCTTTGGCGCTACCAGCACCAGATTTTCAAACGCCATGTTTTTCATCGCGCGTGCCACCCCGCCGATATTGCCGGGATGGCTGGTATGTACCAGAACAATGCGAACCGTTGGAAACATCTGTCACCACGCGTTGGATTTTAAAAACGGCGCATTCTATCAGAATCACCCGGCAGCGGCGAAAACAGAGTGTTAACCCGGCCCCCGGCCAGGCCGATTCGGCGCCGATTTAATAGCCGCAAGCGCACATCCTTTGATATACTGCGCGTTTGTTTTTCCCTCCCTTTCGGATACCAGAACGACCATGCAACCCACGCTTAACATTGCCCTTCGCGCCGCACGCATCGCCGGCGAGCAGGTCGCCCGCGCTATCGAGCGCCTCGACATCATTCGCTCCGAGCAGGAGAGCGTCAGCGACTTCATGCGCGACACCGCTGCCGGCGCCGAAAAGTCGGTCGCCTATCACCTGCAAAAAGCCAACCCGCACCACCGCGTCATCGGCTTTCACTCCGGCCCTGTCGGCGAGCCGGCCGAGGACTCCGACTACCAGTGGCTGGTTAACCCGATCGACGGACTCACCAACTTCTCCCGCAGCCTGCCGAGCTTCGCCCTGACGCTGGTCTGCAAGGTCAAAGGCCGCGCCGAGCACGTTGTGATCCTGAACCCGATCACCGGCGAAGAGTACACCGCCAGCCGCGGGCGTGGCGCTCAACTTAACGGCAAGCGCATCCGCGTCAGCCCACTGAAGAGCTTCGACGACGCCCTGATCGGCACCAACTACCAGAGCGAAGACCCGGAAAGCCCGGCCCTTGACCAGCACCTTGACATCTTCAAACGCGTGCAGCTTCTGGGTGCCGACGTGCAGCAGAATGGCAGCTACACCCTGACCCTGGCCTACGTTGCATCCGGTCGCATGGACGCGGCATGGTGCAAAGGCATCACCGAGTGGGAGCTGGAGCCAAGCCTGCTACTGCTGCAGGAAGCAGGCAGCCTGAGTGGCGACTTCAATGGCGGCAACGCGCTGGCGCAGCGCGGCGAACTGGTGGCGGCCAACCCCAAGCTGTTCAAGCAACTGCTGCAAACTATTCGCCCCACCCTCGGCTAGTCCGGGCGCGAAGACACAAAAAAGGCGACCTTCGGGTCGCCTTGTTTTGTCCGTCAAACGCGTTACTCGAACGCGCTGCGCAGCACAATGGTCTCGTTGCGATCCGGCCCCGTGGAGATAATATCGATCGGCGCCTCAACCAGCTCCTCAAGGCGCTTGATATATGCACGCGCATTGGCGGGCAAGGCATCCAGAGAGCGCGCACCGACAGTAGACTCACTCCAGCCCGGCAGCTCTTCGTAAACGGGAACCACCGCTTCGTAGCCTTCGCTGTCGTAAGGAGTAGGCACCTCGTTGCCTGCAGCATCACGATAAGCCACACACACCCTGATAGTCTCGAGTCCATCCAGCACATCCAGCTTGGTCAGGCAGATACCGGAAACCGAATTGATCTGAATGGAGTGCTTCAATGCAACTGCGTCAAACCAGCCGCAGCGGCGCGCACGCCCCGTGGTGGCGCCAAACTCATGCCCCTGCTTGGCCAAGTGTGCGCCAACCTCGCAACCGAGCTCCGTCGGGAAAGGACCGGAGCCGACCCGAGTGGTGTAGGCCTTGGTAATACCCAGAATGTAATCCAGATAAAGCGGACCGAAGCCACTGCCGGTGGCCGCGCCACCGGCAGTGGTGTTGGAAGACGTCACGAAGGGGTAGGTACCGTGGTCGATATCCAGCAGCGACCCTTGCGCCCCCTCGAACAGAATATTGTCACCGTTACGGCGGAAGTCATGCAGCATGCCGGAAACATCGGCCACCATCGGCCGCAACTCTTCCGCCATTGCCATGCAGTGATCCAGCGTTTGCTGGAAGTCGACCGGCTCCACCTTGTAGTACTGGGTCAGGGAGAAGTTGTGATACTCCAGCACCTCCTTGAGCTTGGTAGCAAAGCGCTCCGGGTCAAGCATATCACCCAACCGCAAACCCCGGCGCGCCACCTTGTCCTCATAGGCCGGGCCGATACCCCGACCAGTGGTGCCGATCTTGTTTTCGCCACGAGCCAGTTCGCGCGCTTGGTCCAGAGCCACGTGATAGGGCAGAATCAATGGACAGGCGGGACTCAGACGCAGGCGCTCACGCACCGGCACATCCCTGACTTCCAGCTCAGCAATCTCCTTCAGCAGCGCTTCCGGCGACAACACTACGCCGTTGCCGATCATGCACAGCTTACCTTCGCGCAGAATGCCTGACGGAATCAGGTGAAGAACGGTTTTCTCACCATCGATCACCAGTGTATGGCCGGCATTGTGACCGCCCTGGAAGCGCGCCACCACGGCCGCCTGCTCAGTGAGCAGATCGACGATCTTACCCTTGCCTTCATCGCCCCACTGGGTACCCAAAACAACGACATTCTTGCCCATAGTCGGTAAATCTCTGTGCGTAAATTCAGTTAATTCAAACGGCTTTGACAACCCAGTTGCCATCCACCTCAACCAGTTGACGATTGCAGCCCATGTCCACTGCATCCGCCACAGCACCGGGTAACGCGCACACCACGCGCTCACCCGCTACCCGTAATTCGTTCACGCGACGCGCCAGCGCGGCGCAATCACTCACCGGCGCAAGGACACCTTCTGCCGGTGCGACCTCAGCGCAGGACATTTCGACGATCACTTTCAAATCGGCGCTAAAACCCGTCGCCGGGCGCGCCCGACCAAACACTTTGCCGATCTGATCGTAACGCCCACCCTTGGCGACCGCCTGACCGTACTCCGGCACATATACGGCAAACACCAGGCCGGTGTGATAGTTATAACCACGCAGCTCGGCCAGATCGAAGTAAAGCGTGACCGCCGGGAAGCGCTCGGTTACAGCAGCGGCCACCTGAGCCAAATCGGCCAGCGCCGCCGCAACCCCGGAATCGTCACCAAGGCTTTGCTGGGCAGCAGCCAGCACCGACTGATCACCGCTAAGACGACACAACGCCTTCAGGCGTTCCCGCTGCGCGTCAGCCACCGGCAATCGTGCCAGCAGCTCACCCAACTCCGTCATGGCCTTGCCCTGCAACAAGCGGAACAGTTCCGCCTCATCATCGGCATTCAGCCCGGCTTCGGCAACCAACGATCGATAGATCGCTACGTGGCCAAGATCCAAGGTCAGCTTCTCAACACCGGCCGCCGCCAGCGCCTCCAGCATCAGACACACCACCTCGATATCGCTTTCCACCCCGGCGTGGCCATAGAGTTCGGCGCCCACCTGCAGCGGCGAACGACCAGCCTGCAGTGTCGCCGGTACGGTATGCAGTACCGAGTTGGCATAACAGAGTCGAGTCGGACCCTGGTGATTCAAACTGTGGGCATCGATACGCGCCACCTGCGGCGTGGTGTCGGCCCGCAACCCCATCATCCGCCCGGTGAGCTGGTCCGTCACTTTAAAAGTACTCAGATCCAGATCGTTACCGGTACCGGTCAGCAGCGACTCGAGGTACTCCACCATCGGCGGCATCACCAGGTCGTAGCCCCAACAATCAAACAGGTCCAGCAAGCGACGGCGTAACGCCTCGACCCGGCGCGCCTCGGCAGGCAGAATTTCCTTCACACCATCCGGCAACAGCCAGCGATCTGCGATGGACATAGGGTATCGAACTCCTTTAATCACCGGCTCAGCGAATCAGGTATAGCGCGCCGGTACCGATCAACATACTGAACAGTCCCATCAGCCGCAGCGAACGATCATCGATTCTTGCCAGCTGAGCCACCAGGGCGCGCCAGCGCTGGGGGTAGAGAAAAGGCACCACCCCCTCAAGAACCAGCATTAAACAGCCGGCAACCGCCAATTCGTGCCACAAATCCATCAGGTTACCGCTGCGTAAACCGTTTCGCCGACGCCAAAAAAAACCGGGACTGATCCCGGTTGGCGAATACTATCACGAAAAAGAGGACGGGCGCAGCTATTAATCCAGCCGCGCCCGAGACCCTATTTGCTGTTACCGCCGGTAGCGCTATTCAGATACTTGAAGAACTCACTTCCCGGCTCCAGCACCATCACGTCACCCTTGTTGGAAAAGGTTTCGCGGTAAGCCCCCAGGCTACGGTAGAAGGAGTAAAACTCGGGATCCTGACCATAGGCCTTGGCGTAGGTAGAGGCCGCCAGGGCATCCCCTTCACCACGGATACGTTCGGCATCACGGAAGGCGTTAGCCAGAATAACCGTGCGCTGGCGATCGGCATCCGCGCGGATCCCCTCGGCCAGCTCCTTACCCTTGGAACGCAGCTCGCGCGCTTCCCGCTCACGCTCAGTACGCATCCGATCGTACACCGACTGACTCACCTCGGCCGGCAGATCGATCCGCTTGACCCGCACGTCGATCACTTCGATACCCAGCTCCTCGGAGGTGATGTCGTTAAGCTCTTTGGTCAGCTCCACCATCATCTCTTCACGCTCGCCGGACACCACCTCGTTCAGCGTACGGCGGCCGAACTTGTTCCGCAGCCCTGTATCCATCCGCGACGACAACAGGTCGGATGCCCGGAACTCGTCACCCGAGGTCGCGGTATAGTAGGTGCGCACGTTGGAGATCTTCCACTTCAGGAAGGAATCCACGATCAAGCGCTTCTTCTCCAGCGTCAGATAGTCCTGCGGACGCGAATCCAGCGTCTGGATACGGGCATCAAACTTACGCACCTCGTTCACTACAGGCAGCTTGAAGTGCAGCCCCGGCTGGATATCCGGATTAACCACCTCGCCAAAGCGCAGCAATACCGCGCGCTCGATTTCGCTGACGATGTAGATCGACTTGGAGCCAACAATCAGGACCAGCAGCAGTGCCGCCAGCCCGGCAAAAGATTTACCACCCATGGTTAACGCTCCTCCCTTCTGGGTGCAGCCTGACGACGCAGACGCTGGATGACCTCATCGGCTACCTGCTCCGTGCTCGCATCGCTAAACGCCTGCGAAGACTTGACTGAAGAGGCACGCCCGCCACCCTGCTCGACCAAACGGTCCAGTGGCAGGTACATGATGTTGTTGCCACCCTCGACATCCATCAGCACCTTGGTGGAGCTGGACATCACCGACTGCAGCGTATCCAGGTACATCCGCTCGCGGGTAACCTCCGGCGCCTTGCTGTACTCGGCCTGCAGTTGGATAAAGCGGCTCGCCTCACCCTCTGAGCGAGCAACCACTTCTTCACGATAAGCATTGGCCTCTTCCAGCAAGCGCTGAGCCTTACCGCGCGCTTCCGGAATGATGCCGTTGGCATAGGATTCCGCCTGGTTCTTTTCGCGCTGCTCGTCCTCACGGGCCTTGATCACATCATCAAAGGCTGACTGCACTTGTGTCGGTGCACGCGTGCTTTCGACGTTGACCTTGGAGATCTGCAGACCAGTGCCGTAGTCGTCCATATAGCTCTGCAGGCGATCCTGCACTTCGGTCGCCAGCAATGCCCGCCCCTCGGTGAGGATAAAGTGCATCTCGGAGGTACCCACCACGTGACGCAACGCACTCTCAAGCGCATGGGACAGGCTCACTTCAGGATCTCGCACCTGCAGCACAAACGCCTGGGGATCGGTAACCCGGTATTGCACCTTCAGCCCCACCTCGACGATATTCTCGTCTTCGGTCAGCATCAGCGCGCGGTGGTCCTTGGAACGAACCTGAGTCACGTTGACGGTAAAGCGCTGGTCGATCAGGGGCGGATTCCAACGCAGACCCGGCAGCACGGTGTCATGGTATTTACCCAGGCGCAGAATAACGCCACGCTCCTGTTCGTTAACGGTATAAAAGCCCATTGCAGCCCAGATAACCGCCGCGCCCACAACCAGCACCAGCAGGCCACCAAGCCCCAAACTGGAAGGACCGCGACCGCCTCCTTTGGAAGAGCCACCTCCACCGCCGAAGATACCGTTCATCTTCTCCTGCAGTTTCTTCAGTGCTTCGTCCAGATCGGGAGGCCCCTGATCGCCACGATTACCGCCACCGCGGTTACCGCCACCCCAAGGATCTTGATTACCCCCGTTTCCACCCGGCTCATTCCAGGCCATAACAGTCTCCGTTTGATTAACAATTCAGCGCCAGCGCATTGTAGGAAGCCACCCATCAGCTTTCAAGGTAGCGCCCTTCAATGCGCGGGCTCCAGATAGCGCTCGGGACGGATACCCGCCCGGCTGAGCGCCTGCAGAAAATCGCGTTTGCGAGTGCGCACCTCAAGTTCGAGCTGACCGTCATCGGCCACCCTTTCGGCCAAAACCGCACCCAGTGCATAGAGCTGAGCCCGAAAAGCCCCTTCCCGCGGCTCCAGCGTCAGCCATCGGTGGACAATATCCTGACCGAGCAGTTCACTCGCCGCTTCGAATAGAAGATCCAGACCAAGCCCTTGCTGCGCCGATAACCAAACCCTAACCGGTTTGCCATCGGCATCACGATCGATGCGCGGCAGGGCACCCTCGATCAGATCGATCTTATTGTAGACCTCAAGCATCGGCACCTGGTCGGCACCGATTTCGTCCAGCACCGCATGGACTTCGCCGATGTTCAGGTCACGCTCTTCGGATGCTGCATCGATCACATGCAGCAACAGGGTTGCCTCAATCGTTTCCTGCAGCGTGGCGCGAAACGCCTCCACCAACTTGTGCGGCAAGTGACGAATAAAGCCGACCGTATCAGCCAGTACCGCAGGCCCCACATCGGCCAGCTCGATCCGGCGCAACGTCGGATCGAGTGTCGCGAACAGCTGGTTGGCCGCGTACACATCCGAGGTAGTCAGGGCATTAAACAGGGTCGATTTGCCCGCGTTGGTGTAGCCCACCAGCGACAACGTCGGCGTTTCACTGCGCCGGCGCGCCCGCCGCCCCTGATCGCGCTGGCGGCGAACTTTCTCCAACCGCCGGTGGATCGATTTGATCCGTGCCCGTAGCAGACGCCGGTCGGTTTCCAACTGGGTTTCACCCGGCCCACGCAGACCAATCCCCCCCTTCTGTCGCTCCAGGTGGGTCCAGCCACGAATCAAGCGGGTAGACATGTGCTCAAGTTGCGCCAGCTCCACCTGCAACTTACCTTCGTAGGTGCGCGCACGCTGGGCAAATATATCGAGAATCAAACCGGTACGGTCAAGCACCCGACACTTCAGGACTCGTTCCAGATTGCGCTCCTGACCGGGCGAAAGGGCATGATTGAACAGCACCAGCTCAGCCTCGTGAAGACGCACCTGCTCCGCGATCTCTTCGACCTTTCCGGCGCCAATAAAATATTGAGGGCTGGGACGATGACGGGCACCTCCGACCAGAGCGACCGGATCGGCGCCTGCTGAAAGTGCCAACTCTTCGAACTCCCTCGGGTCTTCACGATCCTCTTCATCACTCAGATCAAGATGGACCAGTACCGCTACTTCGCCCGATTCAGGGCGTTCGAAAAACAAGCAAATACCTCAGATCAGGCGTTATCCCCTTCGGGACTCAACACCGGAGTCTTGACCGGACGCGAAGGAACCACGGTAGAGATAGCGTGCTTGTAGACCATCTGACTAACGGTATTTTTGAGCAGAATCACAAACTGATCGAAGGACTCAATCTGCCCCTGCAGTTTGATACCGTTGACCAGAAAGATAGAAACGGGAACCCGCTCCTTGCGCAACACATTCAGATAAGGGTCTTGTAAGGTTTGCCCTTTTGACATTCTGTACTCCTTAAGCACTGACTCGTAGTCAAATAGTTGGTTTCTGGTTAGCGTCGCTGGGTAACGGATTCAGCGCCTGACGGAAGCGCCCAAGCATAGTCGCTTTGCAGCATTGCTCTTCCCTATATTAGGTAGTGATCCACCAATTTCAAGGCGTTGCTGACGAATTCCGGATCCGTAGCGTCCACCCGATGCAGATCGGACCAGCTGCGCAACCAGGTCAGCTGGCGCTTGGCCAATTGACGCGTTGCGATAATACCACGGTCAACCATCTGTTCGTAATCGATTTCGCCTTCAAGATAAGACCACATCTGCCGGTAACCCACGCAACGAATGGACGGCAGGCCCGGATGCAGGTCACCGCGCTGGTAAAGCAACTCCACTTCGGCCTGAAAACCTGCGCCCAGCATCTGCTTGAAACGGGTCTCAATGCGGCGATGCAACATGGCGCGATCGGGAATCTCTACGGCCAACTGCAACAGTTTGAATGGCAACCCCGCCTGCTGCTGCGCCTGCCACAACTCGGTGAGGGTCTTGCCACTGATTTCGTAGACCTCCAGAGCCCGCTGCAACCGCTGGGGATCGTTGGGATGGATGCGCCCGGCCGACACCGGATCAACGACCTGCAGGCGTCGATGAAGCGCCTCCCACCCGTGCTCCTCCGCGTCTGCCATCAGCCTGGCACGCACTGCCTCATCCGCTGGAGGCAGGGCTGCCAGCCCTTGCAGCAGCGCTTTGAAATAAAGCATGGTGCCGCCCACCAGTATCGGCAAGCGCCCCCGGGCATGACTGGCGCCGATGGCCGCCATGGCGTCAGCGCGAAACTCCGCGGCCGAATAGCTTTCCCGCGGATCGCGGATATCAATCAACTGGTGAGGGTACTGCGCCAGAATCGCAGGCTCCGGCTTGGCACTGCCGATATCCATACCACGATAAATCAACGCCGAATCCACACTGATGATATCTACCGGCAACTGATCGGCCAGGCGTATGGCGAGATCAGTTTTGCCGGTCGCGGTAGCGCCCATCACGCAGAGCACCGGAGGCATAGGCTTGGCCATGATTACTGCCCCCGCATAAAGAGCTTATCCAGCTCCACCATACTCAGCTGGGTCCAGGTGGGCCGACCATGATTGCACTGACCACTGCGCTCAGTATGCTCCATGTCTCGCAGCAGCGCGTTCATCTCCGCCACCGTCAGCTGGCGGTTTGCACGGACCGAGCCATGACAGGCCATGGTGGCAAGGATTTCATTCTGTTGCGCTTCAATACGGTCGCTACTGCCCAACGCCCGCAGGTCAGCGATCACATCGCGCACCAATTGCTCCACATCGCCGGATTTAAGCAGTGCCGGTACCTGCCGGATCACCAGTGATTCGTCGCTCATGGTCTGCAGTTCGATTCCAAGACGCTGAAACAGCTCGGCATACTCCTCGGCGCAGCCTACGTCCGCCGCGCTAACCGCCATATTGACCGGCACCAGCAACGGCTGTGATTGCACGCCCTGCTGCTCGTAGGACTGTTTCAACCCCTCATAAACGATCCGCTCATGGGCCGCATGCATATCCACCAACACAAGCCCTTGAGTATTCTGCGCCAGGATATAGATGCCGTGCAGTTGCGCCAGCGCATAGCCGAGCGGCGGCACGGCGAGTTCTTCACCCGTATCCGGGTCCACCGCCGCAGGTATCGACTCTGGAGCCGCAGCTAGTCCGCCAGCAAGCGGGCCCGATTCAATCAACCGACCGTAAGCTTGTACCTGCTCCGCTACCTGCCCCGCCACCGGGCGCTCCGGAGCCTGGTAAAGATTCATCGCATGTTGACCGCGAAATTCACCCGCTGCCACACCGCTCACGGCAGCAGCAGGAGCGGGTGCCAACGTATCGCCGCCGCTATTCGCTGGGGCGGGGACCACACCACTGGACTGATCAGCAGGACTGACTTCAGCCAGCCCGCGATGCAGGGTACGGAACAAAAAGTCATGCACCAGCCGGCCATCGCGAAAACGCACCTCGTGTTTGGTTGGATGCACGTTGACGTCAACATCCGCCGGATTCAGCTCCAGGTAGAGCACAAAGGTAGGGTGGCGCCCACCATAGAGCACATCTCGGTAAGCTTGACGCACCGCATGTGCCACCAGCTTGTCGCGAATGGCCCGCCCATTGACAAAGAAGTACTGCAGATCGGCCTGGCTGCGAGAAAAGGTCGGCAACCCAACCCAACCCCAGAGCCGCAAGCCGGAGGCTTCCACGTCCAGCGCGATGGCGTTGTCAATAAATCCGGTGGAACAGAGACTGGCCACTCGGCGCAGCTGCTCCTGCTCGCTCGCTGCCGGGCGTAATTGGTGAATCACCCGGCCGTTATGACTGAGCTGAAAGCCAACATCATAACGGCTCAACGCCAAACGCTTGACCACCTCCTCGAGGTGCCCGAACTCGGTTTTCTCGGTGCGTAAAAACTTGCGCCGCGCCGGCGTGTTGAAGAACAGATCACAGACTTCAACACTGGTGCCTTGCGGATGCGCCGCGGGCTTGACCGCCGCTTCCATCTCGCGCCCCTCGGCCACCACCTGCCAAGCTTCGGCCGAATCGGCGCTACGGGAGGTCAGCGTCAAGCGGGAGACAGAGCTGATACTGGCCAGGGCCTCGCCACGAAACCCCAGGGTAGCCACCGCTTCCAGGTCGTCGAGGTCACGAATCTTGCTGGTGGCGTGGCGACTCAGCGCCAGTGCCAGATCATCACGAGGAATGCCGTTACCGTTGTCCCGCAGGCGAATGCGTTTGACACCACCCTGGTCCACATCGAGTTCGATCCGGTCGGCACCGGCGTCGATACTGTTTTCGAGCAGCTCTTTCACCACCGACGCCGGGCGCTCGACCACCTCCCCCGCTGCTATTTGGTTGGCAAGACGAGGAGATAACAGCTGAATACGGCTCATGAACAAAACGGTCCGAAACTAGGATATAAAGATCAGGATGCGGGGATCTGCAGCACCTGACCCACGCGGATCAGGTCATTCTTCAATCCGTTGATTTCACGCAGGCGCTGGATGGAAACACCCTGTCGACTGGCAATGACCGACAGGGTATCACCTCGGGCCACCCGATAGGAACGCCCGGTGCGCTGCTCCTTGAGCAACGCCAGTTGGGTCATCGCCGGCGGTTTGCGCTCGAAGTGTTGTTTAACACCTTTGAATACGGCATGAGCCAGTTTGCGCTGATGGTCGCGACTTTTCAGCAAACGCGCTTCAGTGGGGTTGGAGATAAACCCGGTTTCCACTAGGATCGACGGAATATCCGGCGATTTCAGCACCACAAAACCTGCTTTTTCAACATGCTTCTTGTGCAGCCGCGCCACCCGACCCATGTTACGCAAGACATATCCGCCCACCTCGCTGCTGTCACCGATCACCGCAGTCATCGACATATCCAGCAGCACCCCCGCAAGCACATCATCCTTGTCGGTCAGGCTTAGAGTGCCGACACCGCCAATAAGGTCGGTACTGTTCTCTCGTCCGGCCAGCCAGCGCCCCATCTCACTGGACGCCCCCCGCGCCGACAGCGTCCAGACCGAGGCGCCACGGGCGCGCTTGTCTTTGAACGCATCAGCATGAATCGAAACGAACAGATCGGCCCCCGATTTACGGGCGAGCCGGGTCCGATCACGCAGGGACACGTAGTAGTCTCCCTCACGAATCAGCACGGGCTTGAATCCCGGCTCGGCACTCAACAGACGGTGCAGTTCCTTGGCGATTGCAAGAACCACCTCCTTTTCCCGCAACCCGCCGGGACCAATCGCACCGGGGTCGTCACCGCCGTGACCGGCGTCGATGGCAACGACCACATCACGCCCCTTGACCAACTTCTGGGTCTGGGCGGTATCAGCGACGGTTTTTTCCTTCGGCTGGTCAGCGGTGACCAGATCGACCACCAGGCGGTGGCCATACTGGTCGTTGGGGGCCAGATCAAAACTACGCGGCTGTACTTTACCCCGCAGATCAAGCACCACTCGCAAGTCATCACCCTTGCGGATACCGCTGCGCACCGCCTTGATGGGACTGTTATCAAGGTCCAGTACAGCAAGATCAAACGCCATCTTGCTGTTATCAATATCCAGCACAATGCGGTCCGGGTTATCCAGCGGAAACAGCTTATGATTGACGGGGCCGCTGAGGTCAAACACCAGACGAGTGTGATCCGGCGCACGCCAAACGCGCACCTTGTCGATGCTGGCAGCACCGCTCAGGGTACTTACCATCAACAGCAGCAGGACGCTCACAACTCTCAGCACGCTGCCCGGTTCCCCTTCTTGCTAGTCATTTGTAGTTATCATTATTGTCGGCCCGGCTCCCGAAAACCGTAGCCTCAGTTTTGGACCACTGATTTGGCCAATCGCTCCACGACGGCGCGCCCTCGCTCGCTCACCCCGTCACAACGCAGACAGCGCCCCTCGCCCGCCAGGCTAATGTGGACCTCCAGATCAGCTTGCGGCAGCACGCCCTCACCCCGTTCGGGCCACTCAATCAACCGCAGTGCGCGGATGGCGAAGTAGTCGCGAATACCCAGATACTCCAGTTCCTCCGGGTCAGCAAGGCGGTAGAGATCAAAATGATAAACCACTCCATCCGCCATGTCATAAGGCTCAACCAGGGTATAAGTCGGGCTTTTCACCGCGCCCGCATGGCCAAAATGCTGCAACACCCCCCGGCAGAGGGTGGTTTTACCCATGCCCAGATTACCGTGCAGAAAAACGGTCAGATCGTCGCCGGCGGCCGCTGCCAGCTGCCGCCCCCAGGCCACCATAGCAGCTTCGCCGTGCAGCTCGCCCTGCCAGCACATCCCGCTCATACCTCCTCCGCAAACAGATCTGGATTGAGCCAACGTCGCATCGGCAAAAGCAGGTCCGTCGCCAGCAGGCCACGCTCGCCGTGACTGGCAGCCAACTGATCCGCCGCCAAGGCATGCACCAGCACCGCGGCCGCGGCGGCCTCTTCGCAGGCCAAGCCCTGAGCCAGCAAAGCACCCATCGTGCCCGCCAAGACATCACCCATACCGCCACTGGCCATGCCAGGATTGCCCTGCGCGCACACCCACACCCGCTCGGCGGACGCCACCAGCGTACCCGCCCCTTTCAACACCACAACACCGCCATATCGCTGCTGCAGCCGCTTGACGGCAGCGAAGCGGTCGGCCTGAATGTCAGCAACACTGCAGCCCAGCAATCGGGCCGCTTCCCCCGGGTGCGGCGTCAATACCCAGTTGTCTCGCTGGCGTTCGCTCACCAGCTCACCCCTATCCAGCAGATTGAGCGCGTCCGCATCCAGCACCAGCGGACAACTCAGACGCTGGACCACATGCAGCAGCTGACCGGACCAAGCGCTCTGTCCCAGCCCCGGCCCGATCACCACCACCGTCGGACGCTGCAGCAGCGGCTCCAGATCCTGGCCCGAACGAACCCCATGCACAATAAGCTCAGGTGTGCGAGCGTTCAGCGCCGGCTGATGTGCCGCGCGCGTAGCAACGGAGACCAGGCCTGCGCCGCTTCGCAACCCCGCCTCCGCCGCCATGGCAACCGCACCAGCCATGGCATGATCGCCACCGACCACCAGCAGGTGTCCGTAGCGCCCTTTATGAGCGTTGCGCTCGCGTCGTGGCAGCCAGGCCCGCAGACAGGCCGGCGCAAGCAACTGCAATCCGGTTGGCACCTGCGCATAAACCGCGTCATCAACCTGCAGGTCATCAAACAGGCAATCGCCGCGGTACTGAGCGCCCTCATTGGTCATCAGTCCGCGCTTGCGACCGATAAAGCTTATGGTCACCGCAGCATTCACCGCCACCCCCATTACCGCCCCGGTGTCCGCGCACAACCCCGAGGGGATATCCACCGCCAGCACCGGCAGCCCGGACTCATTCAGCTGTTCAATAGCCTGCCGATACTCGCCGCGCACCTCGCTGCCAAGGCCGGTTCCGAGCAGGGCGTCAACGGCCACATCCGCATCGATGGATTCGGCAGGGTCATAAGGCCGTACTTTTACCCCACGCTGCTCGGCCCACTGCAATGCCTGCAACGCCTCGCCTTGCAAGCGCGCTCGGGTAGCCTCACCACCGGCCATCCGCACCTGCACCTCAAGCTGCTGTTCCAGCGCCAGCGCGGCGATCACCAGTCCGTCGCCGCCATTATTGCCGCCGCCGCAGAGGACCAACAGCCGCTGCGCCTCGGGCCAGCGTCGACGCAGTGCCCGATAGCTGGCCCGCCCGGCCCGCATCATCAGCTCGAATCCGGGCGTGCCTGACGCAATCGCCAACTGATCCAGCCGGCGAGTCTGCTCGGCGGTGTATAGTTGCGGCCGGCGCACGTCTGCCTGTGGCATAGGGGTTCCTACCTTCGTTAGAATAGTTAGCGATTATACGGAGCGATGACGCTCGGTTCCAAGCACCACAGCGGTCGCCATGCCAGCCACACCCAAACAGCTCAACCCCGAACAACTCACCCAGGAAGTGCGCTCCCTTGCCGCCGAATTGGGATTCAGCCACGTGGGCGTGAGCGGTATCGATATTGCGCACCAGCAACCGCGACTGGAGCGCTGGCTAAAAGCCGGCTACCACGGTGACATGGCGTTTATGGAACGCCATGAAAGCCTGCGGTTACACCCAGAGGCCTTGCATCCGGGCACGCTCAAGGTGATCTGCGTAACGCTGGACTACCTGCCGCCGGATGTGGAAACGGTACGTGTACTGCAGAACCCCCATCAGGCTTACATCTCCCGCTACTCGCTGGGGCGCGACTACCACAAAACCCTGCGCAAACGGCTGGTACAGTTCGCCAAACGGATAGAGCAACGCTGGGGGAGCTTTAACTATCGCGCCTTTGTCGACAGTGCACCGGTGTTGGAAAAACCCCTGGCGCAGCAGGCGGGTCTCGGTTGGCAGGGTAAGCACAGCCTGCTGATCAACCGCCAAGCCGGCAGCTACTTCGTCCTCGGCGAGCTCTTTACTGATCTGCCTTTGGTCGAGGATCCGCCGTACACCCAAGACCACTGCCGCAGCTGCAGCGCCTGTATCGATATCTGCCCCACCGATGCGATTGCCGAGCCTTACGTGTTGGACGCCCGCCGCTGCATCTCCTACCTGACCATCGAACTCAAAGGCTCCATTCCCGCAGAATTGCGTCCCTTGATCGGTAATCGGGTCTTTGGCTGCGATGACTGCCAACTGGTCTGCCCCTGGAATCGCTACTGCCACTTCAGCGCCGAAGACGACTTTAAACCGCGCCACGACCTCGACCGCACGGAGCTGGCCACCCTGATCAGCTGGGACGAGGAAACCTTTCTGAAAAACACTGAGGGGTCAGCGATCCGGCGCACCGGCTACGAGGGCTGGTTGCGCAATCTGGCGGTCGGGCTGGGCAACAGCGGCGGTGGAGAGGCCGCCATCAAGGTCTTGAATCAGCATCGCGACCACCCCTCCGAGGTGGTACGCGAGCATGTCGCCTGGGCGCTACAGCGCCTGGTCGCGGGGGAACCGCCATCCACACTGCCACTGACCGAGCGCCAACCGCGCAAGGTGCGCCACCTGCTCTAGGGAAGGGATGCAGGCCTGACGGCTAGCTCCCGGGCTCGGCGGCACGCGATGCCGGCAGGCTGAGTCGCGCGTGACGCTCAGTCGGCGCGAATAAACTCCGCGCGGTAGTGACGCAGCTCGTTGACCGAGTCCTTGATGTCGTCCATAGCCAGGTGCGCACCACTCTTTTTCACTCCCGCCAACACATCCGGGCGCCAGCGTCGCGCCAACTCCTTGAGGGTGCTGACGTCCAGGTTGCGGTAGTGAAAGAAGTGCTCCAGCTTTGGCATGTAGCGGTAGAGAAAACGGCGATCCTGACAGATGCTGTTACCGCACATGGGCGAAGCCCGCTCGTCGACGTACTGACGCAGAAATGCCAGCGTCTGGGCTTCGGCTTCCGCCTCGCTGATGGTGCTGTTGCGGACCCGCTCGGTCAGGCCGGACTGGCCATGCTGGCGGGTACACCACTCGTCCATGCCATCCAGCAGCGCATCCGGCTGATGCACCGCGATAGTTGGCCCCTCCGCCAGTAGATTGAGGTTGGCATCGGTAACCAGGGTAGCAATTTCGATAATGCGGTCGTTATCGGGATCGAGGCCGGTCATCTCCAAATCGATCCAGATCAGGTTTGTTGCACGCGACATAACGGCCTCTCGTCCGGTGAAATTGTGGTATGTTTGCCTTTTAAATCTGCGGTTTCAAGTCCCCGCCTCCGATAAGGCTACGTTTTCAGCATCCATGTCAAAACGCAAACTCACACGGCGCCAGTCCTGGCGTATTCAAAAGGTCCAGGAAGAGCGTGCCGAGCGAGCCCAGCGCAAGGCCCAAAAGATTGAGGTGGAGCTGACCAGCGGCGAGCTAGGGCCGGAACAGGAAGGGCTGATTATTTCCCACTTCGGCGCTCAGGTAGATGTAGAGGGCAGCGACCGCATCATTCGCCGCTGCCACCTGCGCGCCAATCTGGGGTCGCTGGTGACCGGCGACCGTGTGGTCTGGCGAGATGGCGAACCCAACGGGGTCATCGTCGCCACCCTGCCGCGCCGCAGCCTGCTGTCACGCCCCAATATGCATGGCGACCTGCGACCGGTGGCTGCCAACATCGATTACATCGTCATCACCGTCGCTCCGGAACCAACGCCCTACGCCAATCTTATCGACCGCTACCTGGTGGCGGCGGAATCGGTCGATATAGAGCCGGTCATCCTGCTCAACAAGAGCGACCTGATCACCGACACCAACCGCCCGCAGCTCGATCAATTGCTCGGCCTGTACCAGCGCATCGGCTACAAGGTGCTGACCGCCTCAACCCATAGCAGCGACGGACTGACCCAGCTCAAGCAGGAACTCAATCACCGCATCAGCGTTTTTGTGGGCCAGTCGGGGGTGGGCAAGTCCTCGCTGATCAATGCGCTGATGCCAGGGGTTGATATCAAAGTCGGCGCGCTGTCCGAGGCAAGCGCCAAGGGCACCCACACCACGACCACCGCACGCCTCTATCACTTTGCCGACGGCGGTGACCTGATCGACTCCCCCGGCATCCGTGAATTCGGCCTGTGGCATATCGGCCGCGAAACCCTGCTGGAAGGCTTCCGTGAGTTTCGCCCCCATCTCGGCTACTGCCGTTTTCGCGACTGTCGCCATGAACAGGAACCTGGCTGTGCATTGATGGCCGCGCTGGAAAACGGCGAGATCGAGCCGCGACGAATGGAGAGCTACCGCTCCATTCTCTCCAGTCTCGACGAGGCCAACTTCTGAGCCGGTGACAGGGATAGGCAGGGGTCTGCACGGGTGCTATAGTCCAGACATCATTTCTGAGCGGATGCGACACAAGGAACGGATGGAGCAGCAGGCCTCGCCCTACGGACTGGATCAGTGGATCACCTTCCTGCGGGACAAACCGCTACCCATCCATGCGCGCACCAAACTGCTGATGCGCAACCTGTTCGACAGCCCGGATGCGTCGCTCAAGCAGTTCCAGCCCGTGATCGCCTCAGACCCGGTTCTCGCCGTCCACGCTATCGGCCTCGCCAACCAGCTCAATCGCAATCCCGATACCGACGTTTCCACCGCCGACCTGGCCGTTGCCACCCTCGGCATGGACCACTTGCATGCGTTGACAGAAAAACTGCCGGTGATAAAGATCAACCACCAGAGTGTTCCCCACAAACAGTATTTCCATACCATCGCCAACAGCTATCACGCGGCCACTCAGGCTACCAATCTCTGTCGCTTCAGCAACCCCGCCGTTGTCAACGAAACCCGCACCGCGGCGCTGGTATATGGCGTCGGTCACTGGGCTCTTTGGCGTTACGCACCGCGCCAGATGAGCGAAGTAAAAATCCGCATCTATGAGCAGGGGGCGGACACCGCTCTTGCCGAAGACGACGTGCTCGGCTGCACCATTCAGGACATATCCCAGCATCTGGCCGAGTCCTGGCACCTGTCCCGACTGGCGGTCGAGGCGCTGCGACACGCCACCTCGCCGGATGCGGAGATGCTCGACAAGCTTCACCGCTACGCCGGCAATAACGACAATCTGTCAGACGCCGACCTGCGTGAGGTCAAGCAGTTACTCAATGCGCCTTTCTATCCGGTCAAGCTCGCCAACTGGCTGTCCCTGACAGTGCCCTACGGCTGGACGCAGCCGAAAGCACTCCGCCTGATCGAACTGATCACCGACTTCCTGCAGCAGCCCCCTGATGACGTCATCAAACGGCTGCATCAGAACTGCCTCACGGCCTCACGTCAGTACCATATCGCCGGCATTCTCTCGCCCGCGGCGATGCTGCTATTGCTGCCCTCGGATCAGGTCCTGAGCTACCGACTGGAGTCCCCCTCTGGGGTCAGCACACCGCGAGTCAACGACAGTCCCGCACCGGCACCGCAACCCGCAGCGGAACCGGAAGCCGAGGACAGCCCCATGGCCGACGAGGCGCTGTACGCCCAGATTCTCAAACGCCTGGGCACCGCGCCCTCCCTCTACAGCGACGAGACCCAGCTGCTGACCGATTTGCTGCGGGGCTTGCGTCTTGGCCTCGGGCTCGAGCGAGTAGCGCTGTTCCGGGCAGAACAAGGCAACTTGGCACCCTTTAAACAATCGGGATTCGCCCGGGGCGAGCTTTTGCCCCGTTTCACTCAGAGCCTGAAGGTGCCATCGCTGTTTAAAAAGCTGGCTCAGAAACCGCTGGCGGTGTGGATCAATACTGACAACCGCGAGCGGATCTGGGCCGAGTTACCTGAGCGCTTCAAGGGCATCTGCCATCAGCACAGTTTGATATTGACGTCGCTGTTCATCGACGGCGAAGCCCGCTATATAATCTACGCCGATCGCGGTGACGCGCTGCGGATGCTCAGCCGCTTTGATTTCAAACAGTTCAAGCAACTGGCCACGGCGGCCAGCCGCTGTCTCAGCCTCCCGCCCACCGATCCCGATCCTGATACCGATACCGATACCGATTGACCTGCTGCGGAACTCCTACAACCTATGGCCTTATTGCCCCTGATTATCGATGCCAGCGCGCTTAACAGCGCCCTCCGGTTACCCGACTTACTGGTGGTCGATCTTTCCAGCGCGGAGAGCTATGCCAAGGGGCACATCCCCGGCGCCGTGCACCTCGACCCCAAACGCCTGCTGCGGGGCGATGGCCCGGTGCCCAACCGCGCCCCCTCCGCCACCCAACTCAGTCAGCTATTCAGCGAACTGGGGCTGCGCCCCGACCTGCAGGTGGTCGCTTATGACGACCAGATGGGGCCTTGGGCCGGCCGCCTGATCTGGAGCCTGCATCTGGCTGGGCATCAGCAGGCGTCATTTCTGGACGGTCAACTGCCCGCCTGGATTGCGGCCGGCGGGATGCTGGAGACCACTCCCAACCAACCGCAGCCAACGACCTTCAACGCCACCATCGACAGCAGCCTGATTGCCGACAAAGCCTACCTGTTGCAGCATCTCAGCGACCCCGACATGGCCATCTGGGACGCGCGTTCACCGGCGGAGTACCGCGGCGACAAAGTCATCAACGCTGCCAAAGGGGGGCACATCCCCGGGGCCCGGAATCTGGAGTGGACCGAGACCCTCATTAGCGCTGACAACTGGCGCCTCAAGGATCGCGAAACGTTGGCTTCAATGCTTCTGGCACAGGGTTTCTCGCCCCGGCACGAGCTGGTAACCCATTGCCAAACGCACCGCCGCTCAGGGTTGACCTATATCGTCGCCCGCGCACTCGGTTATCCGCGGGTGCGGTGCTATGATGGCTCCTGGTTTGAATGGGGCAACGCGCCCGACACGCCGGTGGAATCCTGATTCTGACCGCCAACATTAACCCGACCGATTAAGAAACGACGTGACTAAATCCCGCCTATTTGCCCTGCTTCAGTACATTATCCCCCAGCATCTGTTATCCCGCCTGGTCGGCCAACTGGCCGACAGCCGGATCAGCTGGATCAAAAACAGCTTTATCGGTCTCTTTTTGCGCCTTTACGATATCCGCATGGAGGAAGCCAAAGAGGAGGATCCACGCGCCTACCCAAGCTTCAACGCATTTTTTACCCGGGCGCTCAAAGCCGACGCCCGCCCGGTGGATCCCAACCCCAACCATATTGTCTGCCCGGCTGACGGCGCCATCAGCGAGCTGGGAACGCTGGAGTACGGTCGTATGCTGCAGGCCAAGGGTCACAGCTACAGCGTTACCTCCCTGCTGGGGGGCGACCAGGATCGTGCGCGCCCCTTCCTCAACGGTCGCTTCGCCACCATCTACCTCTCACCCAGCGACTATCACCGCGTTCACATGCCCCTCGACGGTCGCCTGCGTGAAATGATCTACGTGCCGGGCGACCTGTTTTCGGTCAACCGGGCTACCGTCAGTGAAGTTCCCAACCTGTTTGCCCGCAACGAACGCCTGGTCGCAATCTTTGACACCGCCGCGGGCCCCATGGCGATGGTGCTGGTGGGCGCCATGATCGTAGCTGGAATTGAAACCGTATGGGCCGGTCAGGTGACCCCCAAACGCCGTAGCATTGAGCACACCTCCTACCTGCCGCAACCAGCAACGCCAATTGTGCTGGCCAAAGGCGAGGAGATGGGCCGCTTCAAACTGGGCTCTACCGTTGTGCTGCTGTTTGGTGACGACGCCATGGAGTGGCTCGACAGTTACACCGCCGACGCCCCGACCCGCCTGGGCGAAGCCTTCGGTCAACTGATTGAATCCTGAGCGCGCGCCCCCATATTGGCCTGAACGCACACCGACCGGAGTCACCCATGCATACATTCTGGAACGCAGCCCTGGCACAGGCGGGGATCTCGCCACAATCGCCCGCCCCGTTGACGGCTCCTGCCGATGGCTGGATGACGCCGCTCAACAGCCACCGGGTATTACATCTGCACGGCCCCGACACAGAGAAGTTTCTCCAGGGACAGGTAACCTGCGACCTCAACCAACTGACGGCGGATCACAGCCTGATGGGGGCAAACTGCACCCCCAAAGGCAACGTCATCAGCGCCTTCCGCCTGCTTCAGCTTGCGCCCCACAACCTGCTCCTGCGGGTCAACGACGCCATCGCCGACGCGGCCCTGGCCAACTTGCGCAAGTACATCGTATTTTCAAAAGCGGAGCTGGACGATGGTGCCGACAGTTGGGGCGGTATCGGCCTCGGCGGACAGACGGCCGCCGCGGTGATCGCACAAGCACTCGGGGGCTGTCCCGCCGAGGTCGAGCAACAGTATGCCTTCGAGCAGGGCGTGGTGGTGCGCGTCCCCGGTGAGTTGCCGCGCTACGAGATCTGGGCATCCAGGGAGCGGATTCAACCGCTGTGGGACCAGCTTGGTTCCGCGCTTGCTCGAGTCGCCCCTAACTTCTGGCGTGCGCAGGAAGCGCGCGCCGGCCTGATCGAGCTGGACGCTGACAGCGTCGACAGTTATCTGCCGCATATGCTGAACCTGCAGGCGGTGGCCGGAATAAGCTTCACCAAAGGCTGCTATACCGGTCAGGAAGTGGTTGCTCGCCTGCAGTATCGTGGCAAGCTGAAAAAGCTGCTCTACGCCGCTACCGTTACCGCCAAAGACGCGACCCCCGGACAGCTGCTTCACAGTGACACGCGCAGCAGTGCCGGCAAAGTGCTGGCGGTGATCCCGCAGGAGGATGGCAGCCAGCTGTTGCAGGCAGTCATCAACAAGGGAGAAGCAGACGCAGGCGCGTTGCGCCTGGAGGCGGCCGATGGGCCTGCGGTCACCCTGCTGCCCCATCCCTACAGCATTGATCCGGCGCTGTTTGAACGCGGCTAGCCGCTGTCACCGAACCAAAGAAGGGATTAGCGCAGGGGTTCATCAGCGTAGTGCCAGCCCACCAGCGGCTGCAGCTCCTGATGAACCGCCGGCCAACCGCATACCAGTAACCGGTCAATACCCGGCCGGTAAGGTTCACCCCGCTCGTTGGTCACCGGGCAGCCGTTCATCTCCAGAAACAGCAGGCCGGCAGCCACATCGTAAACCTGCAGGTCGCTCTCCCAGAATCCCTGCAGGAACCCGGCGGCCACGTAACTGAGATCGAGCGCGGCCGACCCCATGCGCCGAATCCCGCGCGTCAACGGCAATACCGCCTCGGTGCAAGCAAAGAACGCCGCTGCCAGGTCGGGCGAGCGGTAGGGGAAACCGGTCCCCAGCAACGCCCCCTCCAGCGACAGGGGTACCGGCTGCGCCACCACCTTGCCGTTATGTTGAAAGCGCCCGCCACGCCAGGCACGGAAGCACTCCTGGCTCTGGGGTTTGTAGACCATGCCGAGTTCGGCGCGACCGTCAACCACCAGCGCAACCGATATGGAGTAGTGCTCCAGACCGCTCAGGTAGTTGGTCGTGCCGTCCAGCGGGTCGATCACCCATTGAGTGGACGAGTTTCCGCTAGTCCCTTGCTCTTCACCACAAATACCGGCCTCCGGTACCAGCTTGGAGAGGCCTTCGGTCAACATCCTCTCGGTGGTGATATCAACGTCGGAAACAAACTCCCGCCGCGACTTTTCGTCGCCACCACCCGGCGGCATTTGACGAAACCGGGAACGTTGGTAAGCAGCGGCACGCTCCACCAGCGACTGCACCCGATCTAATAGGAACTGACTCATAGGCGCGTTAATGACCCTTTCGCTCAGCCTTCTGCTCGGACAGCAACAGGTCCAGTGCCTTCAACAGATCATGGGATGACAGCATGCCGACCAGTTCCTGTTCCTTGTTGAGCACAGGCAGAGCACCAAAGCGATGTTCCAGCAGAATACGGGTTGCCTTGGCAATGGTGTCGTAGGTGTGTGCCACCATCACGTTGCGGGTCATCAGGTCACTGACCGAAAGGTTATCGTCAAGGTGATAGATGTGGGCCAGATCCGGTGCTTCATCCACCCACTCCGGGCGGCGCAGATCACGGTCACTAATGATACCCAGCAGCTTGCGATCCTCATCAACCACCGGCATATGGCGCACCTCGCTCTCGCGCATCCGGAAAAACGTCTGCCGAATACCATCATCCGGTTGCGCCGTCAGTACCTTGGCGGTCATGAAGTTACTCACTTTCAGTGGCATAGATAACCCCTTATTTTCAATCTGTTGAACCAATCACGACTCACACAGCCTTTGTAACATGTTTACTCAAAAACAAAAACAACCGGCACGGGCCACGATCAGCGCAGCCGTCCACCTGAGGGGGAGCGATAGCCTCAGGCGCAGAGTGCGCTTGGCAGCATACGCCTCCTGCGACCTCTGCTGTAATCAAACCGGAGCCTTTGAGGTATAACCAAAAAGAATGGAACTATTGCTGCAACACAGCAGTCAGCCGGTAGTTACGCCGACAACTTCCTTACCGTGCCTGTAGACGGACTATTCGATGTCAAACATTTCTGCTCTGGAGAAACGTCTGCTCAGCGCCGCCGACCGACTGGCAACGCGTGAAAGCGTCAAGCTCACCGGCGACGGTCTGGACGAACTCAAACCGATTATTCGCGGCGGCTGCCTGAAAATGGATGTGATGGGGTGCGCCGATGACGAAGCACGTATCGACGCCGCCGAGAGCAATCTGGCGACGTTGATTCGCAGCATTGCCAAAGAGGTCAAGGGTAATGGGATCTACAAAATAGACGCCAAGGCGATCGAAAAAGGGATCTCTCGGGGCTCGGTGTGGCCCTTTACCTGATCGCCGAAGCGCGCGATGTCCGCTCCCTCCGGCCACAGGGAATCAGTGGTTGAGAAATTTACGAATCAGCACTTTGTTCTGATCAAAAACAAACTTACCGACGTCGTAACGCAGAATATGCTTACCGTCACCGAGTGTGAACGGCTTGGTTTCGCCCAGCAACTGCAGCACCTCCGCCTCGGTGGTAACGCCAACGGTTAACGCCTCCAGCTGCGCCTGCGTTACTCCCCGGGAGTCGGCGACCCGACCCAGATTATGTGGTGCCACCGGCTCCGGTGCCGAATCTTCAACCGGGGTTACGGCAGGAGTCACCGGCTGCGGCACTGGCTGGCGGGGCTGGGGTTTGAAATCTTCCTCGCTACAGGCAGCCACAAACAGCATCGCCAGAAGCACTAATAGCGGTTTCAACACAGACACCTCACTGTTTCACACTGTGATCTGTTGGGCATTATACCCTCGAACCCCGGCGCTGGCTTCCTCCACCGCCAGCGTCCGGATGACGCGGCGCAAAAAAGGGTTATACTCGCCCTTTTACCGACTTGAACCACCACCATGCGTGCTACCGTTATTGCTTTGACCCTACTGCTGGCCCTGCCGGCCAGCCTGACCTCCCGTGCCGACAACCTCACCCTGCTCTACAGCGGCAACCTCGACGGTGAGCTGGAACCCTGCGGCTGCACCCTCGACACCGACTTTGGCGGCATTCAACGGCGCGCCACCTTTGTCGACCAGCAGCGTGAACAGAACCCGCAACTGGTGCTGATCTCCAGCGGCGGGCTATTTTCTCCGGAGATGGGCAGCGATCAGATCAAGCACCGCTTTATCCTCACCGGCCTGGCGCAACTCAATTACGACGCCGTAGGGCTACAGTGGACCGACCTGACCCACGGCCCCGAGTTTCTCAAGCAGGTGGCGCTGCCCTTCAGTGCCGCAAACTGGATCGGCAGCGAGTTTCCGCGCAGTCGCCTGATCGAGCGCAATGGCCATAAAATTCGCTACCTGCAGTGGCTGGATCCGGCCACCTCGCCCTATGCCAGCATGCCAGCCCTATCTCCGATCACCCCTGACAGCGCGACGCTGGCCGCCGAGCTACAGAAGGCCGAAGCGGCCGGGGAGCTGACCATGGTCGCGACCACGCTTGACCTCGAACAAGCCCGGGCACAGCTGCCCCTCAATCAGATTGACCTGCTGATTATCGGCTCCGCATACGAGTTGTTCAGCGAACCAGTAGCTCTGGGAAACGGCCCGCTGGTGCTGCAACCTGGCTCGCGTGGCCAGCGTATGGGCAAGCTGACTCTCGATATCGCCGATGGCAGGATTACCGGCTGGAATCACCTCATCACTGAACTGCCCGACAGCGTCCCCAGCGCGGCGCGGCTGGACGCCTGGTATCAGGCCTACAACGACGCCCTGCGCGAAGACTATGAGCAACGTGTCGCCCAGCGCCAGCAACTGGATTCGGGCGACTCACCCTATCTGGGCGCCGACCAGTGTCAAAGCTGCCACAGCGACCAGTTCCGGCTCTGGCAGACCACCGACCATGCCCGTGCCTTTGAAGATCTGGAGATCGTCGGCAAGGCGTTCGACAGCCACTGCGTCGGCTGCCATGTGGTGGGCTTCAACCAGCCCGGCGGCTATCTGGATATCACCTTGACCGACCATCTGGCCGGGGTGCAGTGCGAGAACTGTCATGGTGGGGGCCGCGAACACGCCGAAAGTGCCGGCCAGGTGGCCACGCTGAACAAAGAGGCGGCAATGGAAACGCTCTGCATGCAGTGCCATGTCAAGGAGCACAGCCCGCAGTTCAATGTGGAAACATACTGGCCACGGATCGCGCACCCCCTGTCACGCTAAGCCAGGGCTGGTACGGTCGCTTAGCGTGGGCGCGCCAACCGCACCAGCTTGAAGCGGCCGTTGTCGGCAAAGGTGTCGATTTCACCAAACAGTGCCGCCGCTTTGCGCTCCAGCGGCACGAAGCGGTTAACCACGAAGGCGGCCTGACCGTTCGCTTCCAGATGACCCGCGGCGGCCCGCAGAAACCGGTCGGTCAGCTCCCCCTCGACGGCAAAACCTTGATGAAAGGGCGGATTACAGATCACCAGATCAAAACGCCCGGTTACCGCATCGCCGGCGTCCGCCGCCACCACCTGATGTCCGACGCCACAAGCACCGAGGTTACGCGCACAGGCGGCCAACGCGGCGGCGTTGTTGTCGGTGGCGGTGACCGAATCGACCGCACGACGCGCGCAATGCACCGACAGATAGCCGTAACCACAGCCCAGATCCAGCACCCGCGGTCTGGCCACCGCCAGCCGCTGCCAGACCTCATCCAGTGATGCGATCAGCCAGGCACTGCCCTGGTCGATCTTGTCCCAGCCGAACAATCCCGGCTTGCTGACAAAGCGCTCACCACCAAGCTCCAGCTCACGCAGCTCGGCGTAACGCTGGTCGTCCAGCGGCTCGCCCAGCGCCCCTTGACGGCAGAGTTCAGCCACAAAATCGCCCTTGCCGAGCTTATGCAGCCCCCCCTCACCAAGACGTTCTCGCGCCTTGGTGAAATAGGTCTTGATGCCCTCCTGCTTACCTCCGAGCAACCACAGCCGGCCACCGGGCTTGAGCCGCAGACTGAGCTGGTTGATCACGTGATGCACCACCGCTTTCTCCTTGGACACGCGGTAATAGGCCTGATCCAGCGTGCCATGAACCCAGGAGGAGAAATCAAAGTCGCTGAACTGCACCGGCCCACAGGCGGCCAGCCCCGGCAGCAGATCATAGCGGTTGGTAAGCAGATCCAGTCCCGAGGGCAGCGGGTGTTGCTGCGACCGGGCCAGGTTTTCATCCACCACCCACAACCCCGCGCCCTGATGCCGCTGCAGCCGCTGCCGTAACGCCTGCTCGATCAACTCACTCATGACCGCTCCGAAAACTGTCGATCTCGTCGCTGCGCAGATGGCGGTACTCGCCTTCGGCCAGCGTCGGATCCAACGCCAGCTCCCCGATCTGCTCCCGATGTAACGCCACTACCTTGTTACCCAGCGCGGCGAACATCCGCTTGACCTGATGATAGCGGCCTTCGCTCAGGGTGACTCGGGCCAGGCACGGCCCCAACCGCTCCAACGTCGCCGACCGTGTTGGCTGCTGTTCGCCGCGCAGCAGAATCCCCTCGGCAAACTGCTGCTCGGCGTTCTCCACCAGCGGCTCGGCAAGCTCGGCCAGATAGACCTTGGCACAACGGTGCCGCGGTGAGGTGATGCGATGGGTCCACTGACCGTCGCTACTCAACAGCACCAGCCCGGTGGTATCAATATCCAGCCGCCCCGCCGGGTGCAGGTCACGCTGCAGCTCGGGCGGAATCAGATCCAGCACCGTTGGATGTTCACCATCGGTAGTCGCGGACACATAACCCGCCGGCTTGTTCAGCATTAGATAACGCGCCGAAGGCATGGCCACCGGGTTGCCATCCAGACAAACCTCGGAGGCATCGCCAACCGCCGTGGCCAGCTTTTTGGCCGCTTTACCGGCAACGGTAACCCGCCCGCCCCGGATCGCGATATGGGCCTGTTTACGGCTCAGATTAAGAGCCTGGGAGAGATACTTATCCAGCCGCATTGGCACGGGCCTCCTGTCGTTGGCGCCAGCTATAGAACAGTGACAGCCCCACCAGATATATCGTCGCCGCGGCAAAACCGAGCAGCGTTCCCCAACCCACGCCAACCGACGCATACGCAAAGTGCACCGTCACCGCGTAGATCGCCAGGGCCCACAAACCCACAGGGTAGTTGCGAATGACGGTATAGACCTGAGGCTTACCGTAGCTGTAATGGATTATCAGCATAAAGGGGAACAGGGTAATCGGAAATGCCGACAACAACCCTGCCCAGGCCGGACCGATCCACTCCGCCAGACCGGTGATCAACAGCACGGTGGCAGCGGCCATCAGCGCGCGAAACAACAGCACACCATGACTGAAGCGTACCCGCGTCCCGACCACCGCGTTGGGAATTCCCCGGAACCAAAAAGTACACAGAACAATCACCAGAACCGTCAACACCCCGCCACTGACGAGGGCCAGCGGCAAGCTGTTCAGCAGCGCCGAGACAGCCAGAAAGCCGGCCACACCTGCGACTGCGGCTGCCGGCAGGTGACCACGGGCCACGCTGCGCGAGCCCAGCCAGTAGCATCCGGCCAGCGCCAGACTGGCACTGAATCCGGCCAGGGTGTGACTGGCCGCTTCTGCGGCAAACGCGGCGCCCTGCTCCACACCAATAAAAAACAACGCAATCGCACTGCCCAGCGGATAGCCGGACAGGATCCCCGCCACCCGCGGACTGACATGCTCTGCCACCAGTGACAGTCCAACCACCGCCGCGATGGACACCAGCACTTTCCATACGATCAGAAATTCCAAACCCCGCTCCCCAGCAGCCGGCTTACCCGAAGGCGGCCATCTTATACGCGAATATCGCCCCGTGCGAGCACCGGCAAGCGGTTTGCCGCGTGGCGACCATAACCCCGGTACATGATCGATAGTCGTTAACGGAATTGGATCCAGCCAGGCGCCACCGCCAAAGTAGGCGTTTGTGGATCAACTTACTCTCGGAGTCCGTCTCATGGCTGTATGGCCCATCCGCCTTCGCCACCTACTCTTCGTGGCCGGTATTGGTACCACCGCACTGCCGGCGTCGGCCTCAGCCGGGCAATGCGACACCCAGCAACCTCCGCTTGGCGAAACCAAGCTCAAGTTGCAGTTGATCGATCGCGGCTACAGCATCATCAACCTGAACTTCAATCCCGTCACCGGTTGCTATTTCCTCTACGGATACAACGACAAGCGCGAAAAAATATACGCGCTGTTCAGCGCCAGCAATGGCCGACTGGTGCAGCAGTCAGCGGCTGACTGATCCAGCCTGGCCACGGCTCCCTAGCCAGTCTCCAACTATTTAAGTACCCTGCGGCGAACAACCGGCCGGGGGAATACAGATGCAGACGACGCCTATTCACATTCAAACACCGCTGCTGGCATCGATGCTGTTAAGCCGTTTCACCGGTGGACAGGTATGGCTCAAACTTGAGGCCCTGCAACCCTCCGGCTCGTTCAAAGCCCGCGGGGTTGGGCATGCCTGCCAACACTACGTCCGCCAAGGCGCCAAGCAGCTGCTATCCTCATCCGGCGGCAATGCTGGACTGGCGGTCGCCTACGCCGGCCGCCAGCTCAAGGTACCGGTCACCGTAGTGGTCCCTCAGACCACATCGGCGCGGGCAATCGAACTGATACGCGCCGAACAGGCCAAGGTAGTGATCGAAGGCGCGTCCTGGAACGACGCCCACGAACACGCCCAGCAACTGGCCACCGACGACGGCGCCTACATCCACCCCTTCGACGACCCGTTACTCTGGCAGGGGCACGCCAGCCTGATCGACGAGGTTGCCGAAGCGGGGCTGAAACCGGATGCGGTGGTGCTATCGGTGGGCGGTGGGGGCTTGCTCTGTGGCGTCATCGAAGGGCTCAACCGGCAAGGCTGGTGCGACGTTCCGATTGTCGCGGTAGAAACCGAAGGCGCTGCCTCACTGCAGGCGGCGGTGAGCGCCGGCCGTCCGGTAACGCTGGACGCCATCAACAGCATCGCCACCTCTCTGGGTGCCAAACAGGTGGCGGCCCAGGCGCTGACCTCGGCCAGAGATAACCGCGTCCTGTGTTATCAGGTCAGTGACCGCGAGGCGCTGGATGCCTGTCTGGCGTTCGCCGATGATCACCGCCTGCTGGTGGAACCCGCTTGCGGTGCCGCTCTCGCGGCCGTCTATCAGCGCGCAGAAGCGCTAAACGACAAGACCAATGTTCTGGTCATCGTCTGCGGTGGCGTCGGTGTAACCCGCGCGCAGCTGCAAGCCTGGTCACAACAACTGGGCTGACCAGAGGCGCCAACTCAGCCTTTGCGACCCTGGTCACCAAAGTACTCGCGATCGCCATGAGCGGTAACCGCTTCGGCGATACGCCGCATCGCCACCACATAGGCGGCGCTGCGCAGGGTACGCCCCTCATCTGCCGCGGTATCCCACACTTTGTCGAAGCTGCGAGTCATATACTCCGCCAAGCGGGTACGTACTGTTTCCAGATCCCAGGGATAGCCGGACATCCCCTGCACCCATTCGAAGTAACTCACCGTCACCCCGCCGGCATTGGCGAGCACATCCGGGACCACGGTAACTCCCCGCTGCTCCAAAACTTTTTCTGCCGTGCTGTCAATCGGTCCGTTGGCCACCTCGACGATATGACCCGCTTTAACCGCGTTGGCGTTGCCAACGGTGATCACATTCTCCAGCGCTGCCGGCACCAACAGATCCACATCCAGTTCTAATAGCTCGGCGTTGCTGATCTCCTGGTGCTCAATCAACTGACACACCGACTGCTCGCAATACACGGCCCGCATCGAGCGGCTGGTTTGCTTTTCATGCCACAGCGACTCGATATCGAAGCCTTGTTCGGAGTAGATCCCGCCTTTGGAGTCACTCACCGCCACGATCTTGTAGCCCTCCTGCTCCAGCAGTCGCGCCAGATGATACGCCGCGTTGCCAAAACCCTGAATCGCCACCCGCTTTGACGCCGGCTCCCAGTCCAGGCGCCGGGCCAACTCGCGCACGCACAGATACGCACCGCGCCCGGTGGCTTCGTCACGGCCCACACTGCCACCGAGACGTACCGGCTTGCCGGTGATCACCGCCGGCGCCCGCTGGCGCTTGATCGCTTCAAACTCATCCATCATCCAGCCCATGATGCGCGCGTTGGTGTACACATCCGGCGCGGGAATATCGATCTGCGGGCCGATCACATCCGCCATGGCGCGCACATAAGCGCGGGAGAGACGCTCCAGCTCCATCGGCGACAACTCCTTGGGTTGTACTTCAATGCCTCCCTTGGCGCCGCCGTATGGCAATCCGGCCAAGGCACACTTGATGGTCATCCACAGACCCAGGGCCTGCACTTCGTCGAGAGTTACCTGCGGATGGTAGCGAATACCGCCTTTGGTAGGGCCAAGCACATCGTTATAGCGGCAGCGATAGCCTTTGAAATAGCGCATGGAGCCATCGTCCATTCGCAGCGGTAACGACGCACAGAAAGTCGCCTTGGGGTGCAGCAGTTGCTCAACGACCTCATCGCTAACGCCGGCATCCTCACCGATCGCCCGAACCCGCTGTAACGCGTCCTGATATACATTGGCCACTTCCGCCATAACCGTCTCCTTCACCCTTAACCGATGTGGAAACCATAGACGCTCCGACCGGCAACGCATTACAGCCATGCAAAGTTGTTGTCACAGCAACGGAAAATTCCTATGCTAGCGGCTCCTTTCGAGCATCAGCTCCGCGGGTGTAGTTCAATGGTAGAACGGCAGCTTCCCAAGCTGCATACGAGGGTTCGATTCCCTTCACCCGCTCCACTAAAGCAGCCAATCATAGTTTCAATAGGTTACCCGATCCCAACAGGGAGTCTTCTCGTACCCAGTAGGACAGTTGTGAGGAGTTCTTCTCGTTTTGTCGCACTCCGCGCCGCCTGGTTGGGGGCGATCAAAGGCTTTGAGCGCTCTAGGCCGCACGCCGGCCGATGCGATGACTGTAACGCCAATAGCTGACCAGCGATCCCGCAATGATCAGGATTAAACCGGCCAGGGTTCCGGCTGAGTGGCTGAGCATATTAAGGGCGATCAGCCCGGCCGCGAGGTACAGCAGAGGCAAGGATTCGTATAGATACTTGGGGATCATGAGGCACCTCCGGTGAGATCAGCAGATGAGGAACGCTCCGTTGTTCTGCTGCCGTCAGGAGTATCCGTCTCCGCAGCCCCCTAAATCTAGCTGACAAATCGCACTTTTTACAACCAGAAGTAGATAGTCCATTTCCAATGGCGCAACGAAAAGTGGCTCAAATAGATCGATTGATAATACCCGACTATTTTGGTTAACTACTTTCACCACCGCGCCGCTGGAGCCGCTTGTGTTTACCTCAGCTCACCTTTATCCCTGTCGATACGCCACCCTTGGGCAAGCCGACTTTTTTGCGCCGGTGGAGCCCCGGGGGCTCAACCACCCTCGCCTGATTCATCTGAACCAACCTCTGGCCGACCACTTCGGCCTCGGCGGCGCCGACTTCACTCCCGACAACTTTCTTCATTACCTTGCCGACAAACGCCTGCCCGAAGGGGTGCAACCGCTAGCCTGCGCCTACTCCGGTCACCAGTTTGGAGTATTCAATCCACAGCTGGGTGATGGCCGGGCCATGCTATTAGGCGAATTCGCCGACCCTCAGGGGGAGCGTTGGGAGTTTCAGCTCAAGGGATCGGGACCGACGCCCTATTCCCGCGGCTTTGACGGTCGAGCGGTGCTGCGCTCGGTAATCCGCGAATACCTCGCCAGCGAGGCGATGGCGGGACTCGGCATCCCCACCACCCGTGCGCTGTGCGTGGTGGACAGCGACACACCGGTATTTCGCGAGGAGGTGGAGAGCGCATCGATGATGATCCGGGTGGCCCCCAGTCATCTGCGCTTTGGCTCGTTCGAGCACTTTTACGCCCGCCAGGAGTATGACCGGTTGCGCCAGTTGGCGGACTTCTGCATCGAGCACTATTTCCCAGACTTAGCCGAACGCAAGGATCGATACGCCGCCTGGTTCGAAACGGTGGTCGTTCGCACCGCCAAACTGATCGCCCAATGGCAAGCGGTCGGTTTCTGCCACGGGGTGATGAATACCGACAACTTCTCCATTCTGGGACTGACCATCGACTACGGTCCCTACGGCTTTCTGGAAACCTACGATCCCAAGCATATCTGCAACCACTCCGATCATCAGGGACGGTACGCCTTTGAACTGCAGCCGCGAATGGCGTTGTGGAACTGCTACTGCCTGGCCCAGGCGCTGACCCCGCTGGTCGATAAAGCCGCCCTGCAAGCGGCACTGGATCGCTACGACCCGGTGTTGCAGAAGCACTATCTTGAGCGGATGCGTGCCAAGCTCGGCCTGTGGCAAGCCGGCCCGACGCAGGAGCAGATCGACGAAGCATTGGTCGCCGCCCTGTTTCAGCTGATGCAGGCGCAGCAACTGGATTACAGTCGCTTTTTCCGCGGGCTTTGCGCTTATGTGGACAGCGGTGACACCAACGAATGGCTGCTGCAGCAGGGCGAGCGTGGGCCGATAGAAGCCTGGCTGGCCGATTACCGGCTACGCCTTGAGGAGGAACCGGATGCCGACAGGGCAAACAAGATGCGCCGTGAGAATCCCAAGTACGTGCTGCGCAACTATCTGGCGCAGCAGGCGATCGATGCCGCCAAAGAGGGCGACAACCGGCTGGTCGATCAGTTATTGACCCTGTTGCAGGCGCCTTTTGACGAGCACCCGCAATTCGAGCCGTTCAGCGCCGCAGCGCCGGAATGGGCAGCCGACCTTTGTGTCAGCTGCTCATCCTGAGCGGCAGCCGGGTTAGTAACCCGGCGGGGTGTGAACCTCAGACGTTGCCGCGCGGCGCGGCGCTAGCCAGCGCTGGACGCGAACGACGACGGGGCCGGCGTTTGGCCGGTGCGTTGGCATCACTGCGGTTACCGCTGTGCGGATTGCTGTTACCGCCCTGAGCTGATTTGGCAGCCTGACCGGGGTTGCCACCACGGCGACGCCCCGTGCCCGCTTCGCTGCCACCGCGCGGCTTGGCAGAGCTGCTGCTGTTGCCGGTTTGGGACGTTCTGGGCGGCTTGGGCTTTTTCGGTTTCTTAGGCTTTGGCGGCGCCCCCAACGGCAGATCCGGCAGTTCATGCTGCGGCTCAAAGTCATCCACGTATTCGCGCTTCAGCTTCTTGCGAATCAGTCGTTCAATTCCGGCCAGCTCCTTGAACTCGTCGGCACAGACCAGTGATACCGCCTGACCACTGGCACCGGCCCGGCCGGTTCGGCCGATACGATGCACGTAGTCTTCCGGTACGTTGGGCAGCTCGAAGTTGACCACCTGCGGCAGCTGGTCGATATCGAGGCCACGGGCGGCGATATCGGTCGCCACCAACACCCGCACCTCACCCTTCTTGAATCCGGCCAGCGCTTTGGTACGCGCTCCCTGGCTTTTGTTGCCGTGGATCGCCATCGACTTGATGCCGTCCTTTTCCAACGTCTGTGCCAGCCGGTTGGCGCCGTGTTTGGTGCGGGTAAAGACCAGCACCTGCTGCCACTTCTGTTCCTGGATCAGGTGGCTCAGCAAGGCGGGCTTGCGCTTCTTGTCCACCGGGTGCAGCCACTGTTTGACCGTGGTGGCGGTACTGTTGGGCGGCGACACTTCAACGCTGACGGGATCATTAACGATGGTCGCCGCTAGTTGCTTGATATCGGCAGAGAAGGTGGCCGAAAACAGCAGGTTCTGGCGCTTGGCCGGCAGTGCCTTGAGGATCCGGCGAATATCGTGGATAAAGCCCATATCCAGCATCCGGTCCGCTTCGTCCAGCACCAGCACCTCCAGCTGGTCGAACTTGACCGCGTTCTGGTTGTACAGATCCAGCAGCCGCCCTGGTGTCGCCACCAGAACATCGACGCCCTTGCGCAGTGCCATCATCTGCGGGTTGATCTTGACCCCGCCAAACACCACGGTAGAACGCAGGGTCAGGTAGCGGCCGTATTCGGCGACGTTCTCCCCCACCTGAGCGGCCAGTTCCCGTGTAGGTGTCAGCACCAGCGCGCGGCATTGGTTCGGTGACGCCGAGCGTCCTGCCGCCAGACGGTGCAGGATCGGCAGGGTAAAGCCAGCGGTTTTGCCGGTACCGGTCTGGGCGGCGGCCATCAGGTCGCGGCCGCTCATAACGGCGGGGATCGCCTTGGCCTGAATCGGTGACGGCTCGGTATAGCCCTTGTCGCTAACGGCACGCAGGATCGGTTCGGCCAGGCCGAGAGAGGTAAAACTCATAATGGGGATAACTCAGGATGCGCAGGGCGCGAATTCATAGGTGCCGCGCGCGATCTCGCGAGGGGCTTTGGTGTGCGCGCATGATACCGGATTCCATACGCTATGACGAGGCGGAGAGCGGATACGCCGCCAGCAACTGGCGTTCTTCCAGGGCTCGCTGGTCGGCGCAAGCACCGGGATGTGGACTGAGCTGATGACGCACGGTGGTGGGCGCGCCGCCCAGCACCAGCACCCGATCCGCCAGCGCCAGCGCTTCACGCACATCATGGGACACCATCAGCACCGCCATCTCCGGGTAACGCTGACGCACCCGCTGCAACACCCGCTGCATCGCTTGCGCGGTGGGCGGATCGAGGGAGACAAAGGGCTCATCCAGCAGCAACAGCTGCGGCTCCACCATCAGCGCTCGCGCCAAGGCCGCCCGCCGCGCCATCCCCAGCGACAGCTGACGGGGGTAGTGCGCAGCGCATCCCTCCAGTTCCAGATCACCTAACAGCCGCTCTACCTGATCGGCACGAGCGGGCGCCACCAGGGTGAGGTTTTCGGCCACCGTGCGCCAGGGCAACAGGCGCGGCTCCTGAAACAGATAGCCCAACCGGCAGCGGTCCAGACCTTCGAGCCGGCCGTCAAAATCCTGGTCGAGGCCCGCCACCAGATTCAGCAGGGTGGTTTTACCGCAACCGGACGGACCCAGCAGGCATACCAGCTCCCCGGCCTCCAGCTGCAAGGTGAAGTCACGATAGAGTGGACGGGTCGCCACTAGCTTGCGCGCTATGGTCAGTCGAATCATAACGCTGCCTCCGTGCGCCAGCGGTTCTGGCGCTGCTCCCAGGGCTGCAGCAGCCACCATTCTATCGCCTGCACTACGGCGATGAACGCCAGGCTATAGGCCAGAATCAACGCCACGTCGAACATCTGGAATCCCAGATGCAGCTGAAAGCCAACACCGTTGCTACGCCCCATCAGCTCCACCACCAGCACAATTTTCCAGATCAGCGCCAGACCCGAGCGCGAGGCCGCCAACAGGTAGGGGCTCAACTGAGGCAGCCAGATATCGCGCAGCAGGGTCAACCGCCCCAACCGATAGACCCGCGCCAGACTCTGGTACTGGCGATCCAGACTACGTGCGCCTTCGCGCAGGGTGACCGCCACGTTGGGAACCTTGTTGATTACCACAGCGGCCACCGCCGCCAGCTCGTTCAGCCCGCCCCAGATGTAGAGCAGGATAATCACCACCAGCGCCGGTACGTTGAGCAGGGTTACCAGTAACGGATCAAGCAGGGCGTTGAGCCGCGGTCGCCGCCCCATCGCTACCCCCAGCGTCACGCCGAGCAGCATCGCCAGCACAAAGGCAACGCCGACCCGGGCCAGCGTCATCCCCAGATGCAGCCACAGCTCGCCGCTGAGCGCCTGCTGGGCTAACACCCCCAGTACCTGCACGGGTGCCGGCAGCAAGGGGCCGCTCACCCACCACGCCAACAGCTGCCACAACAGCAGCAGCGCCAGCAGTGGCAGCACCCGACGCAGGCTGGCAGCCGCCATTAATCGCCGCCCCGCCAGAACAACTGTGGGTCCAGCCGGGTAGCCGAGCCCACCAGCGGCGCACCGCCGATCTCGGCCAGCACCTGAAAGAGACGTTCGGCATCACGCAGATGGGCCGCGGTCAAAACGGCCGGGGTGCCGGAGCGGTAACCGGCCTGCAGACGACGATAAACGGCCTCATCCTCGGCCCGCATCTGCGGACGCAGCGCCTGCCAGCCGGCCTCCTGCCGGTTGAGATAATCGCGCGCTAAGCGCACCGCGCGCTGCAGGGCAGCTACGCGCTGCGGATGTTCGCGGGCCCAGGATTCGGCAAACACATAACCCAGCAGCGGCAGGTCGGTACTCAGCCCCAGCTCCCGACCGAGCTGATCAAGATCCACCAGCGCGCGCCAGCCCCTCGCTTCCAGCCGAGCGGCGTAATGCCAGAAAGTCACCACTGCGTCCAGCTGCCCTTGCTCCAGTGCAGCGTTGAGCAGTGGCGGAGCACCAAACTGCAGCGAGGACTCCTGTTTGAGGTCGATACCACGTTGCAGTGCCACCGCCTGCAGCAGCAACCAGCCTTTGCTCAACGGGCCGCCCGCCACACCGATGCGCCGGCCACGCAGCTGTTGCAGTTGCTGAATGGGGCTATCGGCGGCGACCACGACCTTGCCGACACTGGCGGAAAAAGGCATGAACTGGAGCTTGTCGCCCGCTGCACGCTGACGTGCGACCCACAGCCAATCGGCGACGATAACCTCGACTGCACCACTTTTGAGCGCCGTTTGCGTCGCCATCATACTGGCCAGCGGCACTAGCTGCAGGCTAAAACCCTGCTGTTGGTCGAACCGCTGCGCCTGCAGGGTTTGCAGTTCCCAGCTGACCGTGCCGTATTTCAGCACCGCCGCGCGGATAAGGGGTTGCTCGTCAGCCTGCGCAGCAGCCCCAGCAAAGCACAGCAATGCCAGCACAGCGGGCCCGCAGCGGCACAACAGCGAAGTAACAGCAAACAGCAGCGGCATGGCAGTCTCACGCGGTGATCATGGATATTCAGGTAGATATCACGGTAGAGCGCAGGAAGGCCGGGGCAAAATAGTACTTTCGACCCCTTTTACAGCCGCTAAGGTAGAATACACTTGCTACAGGTCTAACGATCTAATAGTCGTAACATCATAATAATAAAGACACGTACGGGAGCCTTACCTTGTACAACCTACTGATTGCCGACGACCACCCCCTGTTTCGCGAAGCGATTGCCGGGGTTATCCGCAGCCGCTACCCCGATGCCGTCATTGTTGAAGCCGAAAATCTCGACGATGCACTGGCCCACGCCGAAGCTAACGAAGATCTCGATCTGATTCTGCTCGACCTCAACATGCCGGGAATGCATGGCCTCAACGGATTGATGCAGCTACGCAATGAAGCGCCCACCATTCCGGTGGTCATCATCTCGGCAGAAGAGGAAAAGAGCATCGTCTTGCAGGCGATGACTTATGGTGCCGTGGGTTTCATTATCAAATCGCTACCGCGAGAAAAGATGACCCAGGCGCTGGAGCAGGTACTCTCCGGGCAGGTCTACCTGCCGTCCGACGTGATCCGTTCAGCGCAGGATTCCAGCAGCAGTCGTCATCGCCGCCAGGATGACAACGCCATCCCTCCGGAGATGCTTAACAGCCTGACCCGACGCCAGCTGCTGGTGCTGGAGCGGATGGCCAACGGCGAATCCAACAAACAGATCGCCTACAACCTCTGCATCGCCGAAACCACGGTCAAAGCCCACGTTTCCGCCATTCTGCGCAAGCTCAACGTCCACAACCGCATTCAGGCCGTACTCTCTGCCAGCAACATCGACTTTAACCACTATCTCAAGCGTTGAGACCAGCCCTTAATACCGCCGGCCCACGCCACCGGCGGTATTAATCTGCAACACAACTGCCACCCATTTGCGCTTCACTGCCCTGCATCAATGTGAATGAAGGCTCGATCCATTAGAGTCAACGTATTCATTGAGCATTTGGCAGGTAGTACGATGAAAACAGGTGTGACCGTTGCGCTATGCATGGTGACGTTACTGCTGGGCTGTTCCACCGATTCCCATGATGCCCAGGGCAGATGGTCGGGTGTTTTGATCAACCAGGGCATCACCGTTGAACTCGGGCAGCTCACCATCGGCAAAGACTTTATCGAGATCCCCTACCTCGACGAACGCTACGAGCAGCTCAGCTTTGAAAGCCGCAACAACGAAGTTCACTTCGGTCGCAAGAGCAGCGCCAACTTCCAGGGCGAGGGTGCTCAGATCTCCGGGCGGGCAGCCCAGGGATCAATCAAGCTGAGCGGACCCGACCGCGGTTTGATGAGTTTCAATCGCATCCAGGGCACCATCAGGCTGCGGCGTTAACCCACGCCAGCCTGGACCTCGGTAATCAGCGCCAGCGGCACCCGTAGCGAGTTGGCGACGATGCAGATTGATTCGGCCCGCTGCAGCTGCCGCTCTGCGGCGTCCAGGTCAGCGCCCGGAGCCAGTGTCAGTCCCACACGCAGGGTCGCCCGGGTAAAACGCATCTGCCGCTCCACCTTATCCAGCACCCCTTCGACCGCAACATCGAGGCTCACCCAGGCCAGCCCCGAGGCTTTGGCCAGCGCCCGAAAAGACAGCGCATAACAGTTACCCAGCGCCGCCAACAGCAACTCTTCCGGCGACCAGTGCTCACCCGAACCGCCAAAGGTGGTCGGCGTGTCCACCCGCAGCGGTGGCAACTGATCGCAACCGGTGGTGAGGGGTTGGTTAGCTTCGGCGTTGACCTGAACCTGATAGTGATGGGGAAAGGGCTGCATAGATCCGCTCCATGGCTGTCAATCAAACCACTGTAGCAGAAGCGATTAACCGGGTGGACAAACAGCGATTCATGCGTGCTCGCACCCTTAAAGCCGGCGCCACTGCGCCTAGTTGGGGGTGTCAAGAGAGAGGGAGCGCTGGATCAGTCGCCAAGAGCCGACACCTCAGCGGGCGTCAGCGGGCGATATTCGCCGGGTGCGAGGTCCGGATCCAACGCCAGGCTGCCAATCTGTTCGCGATGCAGGGACAGCACCCGGTTGCGAAAGCGACCGAACATCCGCTTGATCTGGTGGTAGCGCCCTTCAAACAGGGTCAGGCGCACCTGCCTGGGGCCGAGCTGCTGCAGCTCAACCGGCCGGGTGGTGATACCCTCGTAGTCGAAATAGATTCCCTCGGCGAAACGACGCGCGGTATCGGGGTGGATCGGATCTTCAGTATCGACCCGATAGACCTTGGCGACCCGACGCTCCGGCTCGGTCAGGCGGCGCGACCAGCGCCCATCATCGGTCAACAGCAGCAAGCCGGTACTGGCGCGATCCAGCCGCCCGGCAATATGCAGCTGGCCGCTATCGGCGTCATCCAGCAGCTCCATCACCGTAGGATGATCGGGGTCCGAGGTGGCACTGAGGTAGCCGCCGGGCTTGTGCAGCATAAAGTAGCGCGGCTGACGGGTCTGTATCGGCTGGTCATCCAACGTCACGCGGCTAAACGGGGTTACCGGATAACAGCCATCGGCGATCCGCACGCCATCCACCGCGATCCGTCCGCTGGCCAGCCAGTGCCGCGCGAGCTGACGACTCCCCTGGGGCAGATTGCCCAGCATACGATCAAGACGCACGTTTCAACTCCGCCTCACCGTTGTGCCTCCCGCCTCAACAGCGCCGCAACACTGCTCTTGGCGGTGCGAGTCAACTGCTGCATCACCGCGAACGGCACCCGGCTCAAGCCATGTTCCTGCTCCAGATCGGCCAACATCTGCAGCCACAGCTGCGCGGTCATCTCCGCATCGGCCAGCGCACGGTGATAAACGCCCTCGGTGGGCAGGTTCTTGTACGCTACGAGAGTGCCCAGTTTATGGTTGGGGGCCTGCGGATAGAGCCGCCGCGCCGCCAGCATGGAACAGACAAACGTCCCGCCGACGGGCAGCCCTATGCGGGCGAATTCCGCCTCCAGAAAGCGGCTGTCGAACGACGCGTTATGGGCCACCAGATGATCGTCGCCGACAAAGGCGGCGAATTCACTCATCACCTCGGCACAGGGTGGCGCATCAGCGAGCATGGCGTTGCTGATCCCGGTGTAGTTCTCGATAAAGCCGCTGATCCGCCGCCCCGGATTCATCAACGCCTGAAAGCGGTCTGCCACACTGCCGTTGAGCAGCCGTACGGCACCGATTTCGATGGCGCGGTCACCCTGGTCGGGCGACAGACCGGTGGTTTCGAAGTCGAGCACCACCAAGGTGTCGGCGGGGCGGTTGAGAGCTGGGGACATGAAAACTAACGCGGCCAAAAGCGCCCATTATAGCGAGGGTATCGAGCAGCGTCAGCAAGCAGCTGCCGACGGTCAAACAAACCCACGGATAACCGCCGCTCAAGCCACTGTCGCCGGCATCATCAGGTGATGGGCCACCGCCTTGAGCTTGGCCGGCTTAACCGGCTTGTTCATCAGGCTGTACCCCAGATCGCGCACCTGCTGCTTGAGTTCGTTGCTGTAGTTGGCGGTGATCATCAGTACCGGCGCGTCGATCGCCAGCGGCTCCAGTTGGTGCAGCGCCTCAAGCCCGGTCACGCCATCGTCCAGATGATAATCCACCACAAACAGATCGATACCGCGCGCCAGCTCATCCGCCTGGGCCTGCACCCCGGCGACATTGCGGGCGGTCAGCACTCGGCACCCCCAGCCACCCAGCAGGGTCTGCATCGCTTCGCAGATGGCGTGATCGTTATCCAGCACCAGCACCCGCTTACCCAGCAACTGCTGCTGATCGAGCTGCGCCACCAGGCCCGACTTGAACGCCGGTGCCGCGGGCACCTGACCAAAAGGCACCTCCACCGCAAAGCAGGATCCACGGCCAAGGATGGAACGCACCTTGATACGATGATCGAGAATCCCCGCCATCTTATCGACGATCGCCAATCCCAGCCCCAGCCCCTTATCGCGGGCAGAGTTATCGGGCTGCAGGCGGTTGAACTCTTCGAAGATCTCCTGCAATTTCTCGGCAGCGATGCCGATACCGGTGTCCCAAACCTCGATCGACAGACCGGCGGCGGTACGCCGGCACCCCAGTAGAATGCGCCCGGCACGGGTATAACGGATGGCGTTACTCAGCAGATTGCGCAGAATCCGCGCCAGCAACTGCGAGTCGGTGCAGATCACCGCACTGGAAGGCACAAAATGAAAGGCCAGACCGGCATTCTGTGCCAGCGAGCGATACTCGTTGGCCAGGTTGCCCAGCAGGTCGCGGGCGGAAAAAGCGGTCTTATCCGGTTTAACCGCCCCGGCATCCAGTTTGGAGATATCCACCAACGCCCCCAGCAGTGATTCCACATCCTCCAGCGAGTAATTGAGCGACTCCACCAGCTGACGGGTGCGCTCATTCAGACCATGCTCCAGCAGTGAAGCCGCAAACAACCGTGCAGCGTTCATCGGCTGCAACAGATCATGGCTGGCGGCAGCAAGGAACTTGGTCTTGCTGTGGTTGGCGTTTTCAGCCTCTTTCTTGGCTTCCAGCAGCATGGCATTGACCTCGGTCAGTTCCGCGGTGCGCTCCGCCACCCGCTGCTCAAGATGCATATAGGACTCGCGCAGCGCCTCGGCCGTGCGACGGCGCTCGGTAATATCCTGTACCAGCACGTAGAAGCCGTCGACCTGGCCATCGCGGTCGCACTGGGGCACGTAGGATTTGACCACGTAGCGATCGTCGCCGTCGGCGCGCGATTCGGAGATATCAAAGGTTACCGTTTCTCCCGCCAGCGCACGGTCGATAAAGGGCTGCAGTTTCTGCTGCTGTTCCGGGGTGAGAATATCCGCCAGCCGCCGACCCAGAATCGCTTCCCGGTCCCAACCGTACCAGCGTTCGTAGGCGCGGTTGGTGAAGCCGAAGGTCAGCTCCTTGTCGACGTAAGCGATCAACGCCGGCACCGCATCGGTGATCAAGCGGATACGACGCTCACTGGCGGCCAGTGCCTGCACCGCGCGACTGCGCTCGGTAATATCGGTATAGGTGTTAACGAAACCACCATCCGGCAGCGGATGGGTTTTGATCTCCAGCACCCGGCCACTGCTCAACACCTGTTCACTCTGCAGCAGCGCCTTGCCGTCAGCATCGGTGCTGCGCGGAGTGAGCGCCAGCACCTCGGCATCGGCCATCAACGCTTCAAAGGGCACCCCCACCGCCAGTCTGCTGCGCGGTATACCGGTAAGCTCCGAGAAGCGCTGGTTCCAGGTCTCCAACCGCTGCAGTGGTCCCACTACCACCACGCCCTGTGACAGGTTGTAAAGGGTGTTTTGCAACAGCTCCGACTTCTTCGCCAGCGCCCGTTCACGCGCCGCGCGCTCGTTTTCGATTAACGCGGTGATATCCTTGTAGAGCACCACCAGCCCGCCATCGCGGGTGCTGCGTTCGCTCACCTGCAGCCAGTTACCGCTGCGCAGGCGAAACACCTTGCCGTCGCCCAGCAGGGTATTACTGCCACCGGTCATGCTGCGGCCGGCATCATAGAGGCGGTCGATCAGACGAAAGCGCTGGGACAGCACTTTGATCTCCTGTTGATGCATGCCGGGGCGAATCTGCACCCCGGAGGCGCGCCAGAATTCGGAGAACTTGGAGTTGGCCAGTACCAGCCGGCGGTCGCCGTCGTAGAGTACGAAAGCGTCAGAGATACTTTCAATCGCGTCTCGCAGCAGCCCGTGCGCGTTCTGGGCCTCGTTGCTGGCCGCCTTGAGGGCGCGATTGCTGTGCTTGAGTTCGCTTAGCGCCGCGTTGAGCGCCTCGGTCCGTTCCCGAACCTGCTCGGCCAGAAACACCGCGTGCTCGAAGTTGCCGTACGCACCGCCATGATTGGAAGGCCCCGATTCCACCCGCTCCATCAGCGCCCGGTTGATCTTGCGCAGCCGCCGGTTTTCCTGCTCCAACTGCAGCAGGCGGCGCTCCATCGCCAACTGACCGCAGTCACCCACAGCCGGAAACTCACTCAAGGCAGGATCGTCCCAGCGCGACCCCGGTAAAGGTCTGGTTGAGGTGCATACCGTCAAACTGCTCCCCATAGGTATTGAAACCGACCACATGGTTGTCGCGCAGCAGCGCCGACACATCCTCCTGTATGCCACTGTGCTCAATTTCCAACCGGCGGAAAATACAGTCGTAGCCGATCATCAGCTGCGGTTCGCCGATGCGCCGGCGCAGCTCATCAAACAGCTGCTTCAGACCACCCACCAGATTAACCGGGTGGGAGCGGGTCAGCACAATGCCGGTTTCCACCGCGCAGTAGAACGACAGACTGAGGTCTTCATTCACCTTCTGGATCGCCCGTGGGTAGAAACGATCACCGATGCGGACACTGAGTGGATTGAGGGCGAACACCAGCGAGTCCAGCTGATCGACCCGCAGATTCAAGGTACTGGCGTATTCCAGCGCCGCCGGATTGGCGTTCAGCTCCAGCACCCGGCGTTCGTCAGCGACCGCCTCTGTCACCACCAGTTTGTCGCCGCTGTCTTCAAGGTGGTCGATGCTGAACACCTCGAAATCACAGCAGGTGTTGATCAGCAACAGTACCGCCGCATCGGAGTGAAACTCGCCGTTGCAATAAACATGGGTGTCACGCAGATGCAGGTCGTCACCGGCGGACCCTCCCAGCAGTGGTATCAAACCCAGATTGGCGCTAAGCACGTTCAGCAGTTGTTCTTCACGCACCGACAGCCCGTCCAGCAGCGCCAGCGCAAAGCTGTGCCCTTTGATCGGCGCCACGGTGCGCTCCTTGCAACGATCCAGCATGCTGTGCACCAGCTGCTGGGCATCGTAAAACGAGAACTCCGCCAGATTGTGAAACAGCGCCACCTCGATGGCAAAATGCTCGGCGCTGAACGCCACGGCGGTAATGCTGCCGCGGCTATAACCCAGCGGGGTGATTTCGCCGGCGGTGGTGCACCCCACCAGCGGCACGTCGGGAAACTGCGTCTGCAGCGCGGACGACAGCAACCCCAGGTCGTAATCGGTGGAACAGAAAAACAGCACCAGGCTGGGGCTGACCGACTGTAACTGCTGGCCCAGTTCCGCCGCCGCCTGGAGGGGATTACTGAGGTTGGATACCGCGGTACGTGCCGGGGCAGACTCGGTGGCCAAGGAAAGGGGCATAACACACTCCCGACACAAGACGATAGCGTCATTCTGGAACCGGGCAGATGGCGGGTAAATACTACTTCCGACCCCAATTCAGCCTGGTGAAAACGGGGCTGGATTGGCGCGCGGGCAAGATCACCCAAACCTGCTGGCCTTGCAGGCGGGGTGTCATTCACTGCAGCGCTGGAGCGCTACCTGCCCCCATGGCACGACATCAGCGTCATGCCAGCAGCAACAGAACCAGCGCGACTATGACAGCAGCGCCGAGACTGACAAGCCATTTATTGTCCTGCCACAGGGTGACCGCACGATCGCCAACCAGATACACCAGCAGCGCCAGGGCATAGTAACGAAGGCCGCGGGAGAGCGCTGCCGCGGCAATGAACGGCAACAATGGATAACCGCTGGCACCAGCCGCCAGCAATGCCACTTGAAAGGGTATGGGAAGAATCCCCACCGCGACAATCGCCCAGAACCCGTATTGATCAAACAGGGTTCTAAACTGTTGCTCCTGCTGGGTCCAGGAAAAGTACTCGATCAAACGCAGGCCGATGGACTCGTAGAACAGATAACCCACCCCGTACCCAACCAAGGCTGCCACCAGGCACCCCAGTGTCACCACCGCCGCCGTCCGCCAGAGACGATGGCGGTTGGTCGCCATAAACGGAAGCACGATCAACTCGATTGGAATGGGTATCACCAGAGTTTCCGCGAACGAAGCCAGAAATAACACACCGAGCGCACGCCGGGAGCGCTGGACGCGCCGGTTCCAGCGTGCAACGGTTGAGGTGCTTTGGTTATGTTCGCCCTTGTCTGACAGGCCCAAACCGGACTCCCTGCGCTGGCTATGTGCAGCACTCCGCCACGACAACGCGAGTTGAACAGATTAATCGCGCCCCGGGGTTACGGACAACTCAAGGGTAGCAAAACATCTGCCGGAGACCGGCATCACGACCCTCTCGTCGTTGCAGGACCGCGCAGGCGTTTGCCTTTGACACCTGGCCCGGGCCTGCGAACATCGTCCCCCTCAGCTAGGCTTACCCTTCATCAATGCAAGGCACGCGCTCATCATGCAATTTAAAACACCACCCCGGGAAAACACAGCGGACGGCAAACCCAGACGCGTTGGCTTCGAGCTGGAATTTTCCGGCCTGACCCTTGATCAGGCGGCCGAACAGCTATGTCACACGTTCGGCGGCAGGCTGGATCGAAACTCCAGCGCCGAACTATCGCTGCAAACCGATAAGTTTGGCACCTTCAACATCGAACTGGATTGGGATTACCTTAAACGCAAAGCCAAACAGGCGCAGCAGCAAGACGAAGGCCACGAGTGGGTCGAATTCCTGCATCAGGCCGCCTCCCACGTGGTCCCGCTTGAAATAGTCTGCCCGCCGATAGCGCTCGACCAGCTCGACGAACTCAACCCTCTGGTCGCGGCGCTGCGCAGTGCGGGTGCCAAAGGTACCGACGACTCGCTGATTGCAGCCTACGGCGTCCATATCAATCCCGAATTACCCGATCTCGAGATCAACACCATCGACCACTATCTCAAGGCATTTGCGCTGCTCCAGTGGTGGCTGGTAGAGGCTCACGAGGTAGACCCTGCGCGCAAACTCAGCCCCTACGTCGACCTGTACCCAGAACCCTATCTTGAAGCGGTACTGACCGACTCAGCCCCCACCATCGACACAGTGTTCGACCGTTACCTCAAGCACAACCCGACACGCAATCGCGCACTCGACCTGCTACCGCTGCTGGCGGAAATTGACCAGGCGCGGGTGCGCCAGACGGTTGACGATCCCAAGATCAAAGCCCGCCCCACCTTCCACTACCGGCTGCCCAACTGCATGGTAGAGCAGGATGACTGGAGCCTGGCCAGCAGCTGGAACCTGTGGTGTGTGGTCGAACAGCTCGCGGCGGACCCCGATGCCATAGCAACCCTGAGCGCACGTTTTCTGGACCGCTCCCGCCCCCTGATCGGCGTCAGCCGCAGCAGTTGGCAACAGGAGATTTCACAATGGCTCAACGACCGCGGGTGGGCGTAACCGGTAACGGCCGGCGCTGGTCGCCCTCCTGGTGGTGCACCCGCCTGGCACTGATTTTGGCGGGGGCACGTCCGGAGCGACTGAGTGTGCGTCACTCCTGGTCCGGCAAAAAGCTGGATGCACTGATCATTGGCGGCGGCGACGATATCAGCCCTGAACATTATGGTGGTGATATCAATGCGCAAGTACGACTCGACCCGGCGCGCGATCAACTGGAGATTGACTGGATCAAGCGCGCCCTGCAGCAACGCATTCCGCTGCTAGGCATCTGCCGCGGCGCGCAGTTGATCAACGTTGTCCTCGGCGGCTCGCTGCATACGGATATTCGCCACCTGCGCAAACTCACTTACAACCGACCCGGTCTGCTGCCGACCAAACAGGTTCGCCTTGAACCGGCATCCCGCCTTGCGGCTCTCTGTCATAGCAACAAACTGCGCGTTAACAGCCTGCACCATCAAGCGATAAAGGAGCCAGGTACTGGCCTGCAGCTAGTGGGGTGGGACCTGGACAATCTGACCCAGGCGGTAGAAAGCACCGAGGGAAAACCGATCATCGGTGTGCAGTGGCACCCGGAATACCTGTTCTACCTGCCGTCCCAGTTCGCGCTGTTTCGCTGGCTGCGCCAGACTGGCGAATGATCAGCAGCTACCTGCTGCTGTTCGGTTCGGCCTTTCTGGCCGCGACCATTCTGCCGTTCTACTCCGAGGTCCTGCTGTACGCCCTGCTCCGCCAAGGCGGCGATCCCATGATGCTGGTGCTGGTAGCGACGCTAGGCAACACCTTGGGCGCGGTGGTCAACTGGGTATTGGGCCTGTACCTGCTGCGCTTCAGGCACCGCAGATGGTTCTACTTCAATGACAACCAGATCAACAACGCCCAACGCTGGTTTCAGCGCTATGGCGTCTGGTGCCTGCTATTGGCCTGGCTGCCGGTGGGTGGCGACGCACTGACCCTGATCGCCGGGATCATGCGCGTACGACTGCTGCCATTTCTTATTTTGGTGGGGACTGGGAAAGGATTGCGCTACGTGACCGTGGTTTATCTGGCCGGGTGGCTTCCCGCTTAGGCAGGGCACGCTGATCGATCGGGTCAGCGGAAAAAACCGGACAGCACCTACTGAAGAGGGAGAGGCACTGTCCGGACGGTCTGCGCTTGGATTCAGACCGAAAATTAGAAGTTGATGACCGCGCCTAGGGCGATGGTGTCGACTTCGATGGTGGTGGATTTCTGCTCCGAGGTGCTGTATTCACCGACCAGGGTGAAGTTGCTGTTAACGCTGTGGAACCAGGCAACCGTGGTGTTCTCAAGATCCAGATTATCGCCGGTTCCGGTGGTGCTGCCCTCATTTTCCCCGTAAGAGGCAACGATGCGCTCGCTGCCGAAGCTGTAGGAGGCCTGCACCAGATAACCATCGACATCGCCGTTATTGGTGGTCGGCAGGTTACCGAGACCGGCGTTACCGATGCCGTCGGCCTGGAAGCCGGAAGCGGTCAGCGACAAGCCGCCGAATTTGACGTTGGCGCCGTAGGCTACGCCATCGCTGCCCACCTTACCGCCACCGCCGGGCTGCTCCGAGGACTGGGTCATCGCACCCAGCCACACCTTGTAGGAGCCGCCGTCAAAATCACCGCCAAAGGTCGCTTCCGCTTCGATACGCGGTGCGCTTTCTTCCGAGGTACCATTGCTCTTGTTGGGATCCATCAGACCCACGGCCAGCTTGAAGCCGCCCATATCCGGTGTGCGGTAGGTGATCTGCGCGTTCGGCATCGGGTAGAGATAACCGGTGCCGATGTTGCCGAAAGAGACGTTGCCACCATCGAGACCGGTGGTGATGGTCTGGCCGTAGCCCATCAGGATCTCATCACTAAGGATGCTGGTGCGGCCAAACAGGCCGAAGTCCTTACCCACCAGCACCTCACCGAAGTCGCCAGCAACGGTGGCATAGAACTGACGCACGTCGATCAGGCTGGCGGTACCGGAACCACCCGCATCCACACTGCGGTTGACGTCGCTGTCGTTGATCGACACCCAGAACGACGAACGCCCGCCTAGTTGCAGGCCGTCCACCTTTTTGGCGAAGTTAAAGCCGATATAGTTGGGCAGGAAACCCATCTTGACCCGCGACTGGCTGCGATCGGGCTGGCCGTTCTGCTCCTGGTCACTGGTGACGTAGAAGGTGTTAAAAAAGCCATCTACGGAAAAACTGGTGTCATCCTGATCGTAAACGGTAATCGCCGCTTGAGCCTGACCGATCATGGCCAAAGAGACTGCCGCCGGTAACAACCCTTTCATCAGTTTATTATTTTTCATTGTTTCCATCCCATTGAGGTTCGTCGGTTTGGTTTGCTGTACCGAGTATTCCGAACCCAGTGAATGGAACCCATTCGCCAAAGCAGGCGATTTCCTAGGCTTTTGGCGGTGCTCCGAACGAGTGCCGACCTAGGTAGTGCGGGCAGCACTTAAGCGCCGCCGCCACGGTAGTGAGGCTTTGGTAGGCCGGCACCGCCGCCACGGTAGTGAGGCTTTGGTAGGCCGGCACCGCCGCCAGCAGCGCGACCTCCGCATTACGCCTTTAGACCCATTGCGGATCGCCGGGCCTACATGTGGCTATCGATGAACTGGAGGTTGTCGAAACTGCCGAAGTGGCAAGGCAGCAAACGGCGCAGAGCGGACATACTTGGAAGGCTGTTTCAGGGCGTTTAAATCTCCTTGCCGTGCGCTCCGATACCGCTCGTTGCGCCCACTCGGGCGCCTTCATTTCTTTTGCGCGCGCAAAAGAAACCGAAGCAAGGCCACTACGGCCATCCATGGCCTTACGTGGCATTCGCACATCCATGTGCATCAAAAAGCGCCCCACTTACTTGTCGGCTACGCCGATTCCCTGCGCAGGGCACGAACAATCCGGGGATCGTCAGAATGGCCGTCCCTGGCCATGCTGCCGCCGCTTCGCGCATCCAGCGCTCGCCCCTTGCGGGCCTTAATCGGATTGTTCGCACCCTGCTCCGGCTGCGTAAAAGGGGGAAGGTGGAGCTGCCGGAAGGTTTGGGATTTATATCCAGCGAATAAAGGGACTTAGGTTACATAGGTTACATAGGTGACATAGGTGCGGCTGGCACCCAGGGCCCGTTAGAAAGTCGACGAGCACTGGTGTCACTTGAGGGTTTCAGCCCGTCAAGGGCAAGGCCTGGATGGCCGCCGCCGCAACAGTATGGCCAGGGAGGGCCATTCTGTTGAGCCCCTCAAGTGACGTCAGAGCGCAGGTCCCGCAGGGCGACTTTCGTGGGCGAGTGCTTTTTGGTTACTTTTAGTCACGACTGATAAAAAGTAACCCGCCCGGGTGGGCGGAACAGAGGCTGTCATGCAACGCGGAAAAGAGCTTTGAACACTTCGCCAAGCGAGCCAAGTCAATGTCCGCTCTGCGCCGTAAACGGCCTCCCCCGCCGGGCCTCAGCCCCCCAACGCCAACATCGCCAAAAAATGGGTCGGAAGTACCATTGCCGCCCCGCCGACTGGCGCTCAGGATGAGACTTACCCGATCACTTCGCTAAGGATTGCGCCGTGCTGCCACTTCGTCGCTGGTTTGCCCTGTGCTGGATGCTGGCTCTGTTGCTGGGACCGGCAGCGCCCAGTTACGCCATCACCGGCGAGGAGCTGCACCCGCTGATCCAGCAGTTGTTCCCCAAGGCGACTCGCATCGAACCGCCACTGGCCGACTTCCCGGTGGTGCCGGTGTACCAGTTGAGCGAGCTGCTGGGCTACGCCTTCCAATCCCAGGATTTCACCGATCTGCCCGGTTTTTCCGGCAAGCAGATCAAGCTGCTGATCGGCATTGATGCCAAAGGCCGTTTCACTGGCGTGCGGGTACTCGATCACCACGAGCCGGTATTTCTGCACGGCCTCGGGCCGGAGCCGCTATTCGACTTCGTCAACCAGTATCAAGGCCACTCGGTGGCAGACCAGATCATCATCCACAGCGGCCGCCGTGGCGAACCAGGCGGCCCGGTGTTTATTGACGGTGTCACCAAAGCGACCGTATCGGTGATCATCATCAACGACACCGTACTGTCGGCAGCACTGCAGGTCGCACGGCGGCAGTTGGAAGGGTTCGCCCAACCGCCGGCGGCGATCCCTAAGCCCGACCTCTACGAGCCGCTGGACTGGAACCAACTACTGCAGCGCGGGCTGGTCAGGCAGTGGTCACTAGCGATAGGGAACGTTGAAGAAGCACTGGGGCGCAGCCTCGACAGCTATCCCGAGTGGCAGCCAGAGGATGACGGTCCGGTGTTCACCATCCTCTACTACGCCTACCTGAATGCGCCGCTGATCGGCCGCAATCTGCTCGGCGATGGCGGTTTCGAGCGCCTGCAACAGGTACTCAAACCGGGGGAGCAGGCACTGATGGTGCTCACCGAACGAGGCTGGCCCCATGTGCGCGACGACTTCAAACCGGGCACGGTGCCGGAACGGGTGGGGCTGGAACAGAACGGCCTGTCGGTGGAGCTGCGCGATCTCAACGTCGGCACCGAACTGCCGCTGATGCTCGACGGTACGCCCGAGTCCCTTGCCTATCACCTGCTGCGGATCAAGGCGCAAGCGGGGTTCGACCCGGCCAGCCCGATGGATCTCCGGCTCAACGTCACCCTGGCACGCAACCACCTGATTCAGGACAACGCCCACTTTGTTGATCGCTACCAGCTGCCGGACGCGCTGTTCGACCGGGTCGAACAAGCCGAGCCGGGGAAACCGCAGCCGCTGTGGCTGATGCTATGGCAACAACGCTGGCCGCAGGTCACCATCCTGCTGCTCGCCCTTGGCTTGCTCAGCGCGGCCTTTGTCCACCAGCACTGGCTGACCGAACGCCCGCGACTGTTCTACACCTTCCGCTGGAGCTTTCTGCTGTTCACCCTGTTCTGGCTGGGCTTTTACGCTCAGGGACAGCTGTCGGTGGTCAACATCTACACCCTGTTGCTCAATATTGCCGACGGCTTTGATATCACCATTTTCCTGCTCGACCCGGTGATCTTTATCCTCTGGGTGTTCACCTTTATCAGCCTGTTTATCTGGGGGCGCGGACTGTTCTGCGGCTGGCTCTGCCCCTTTGGCGCGCTGCAAGAGATGGTCGGCTGGCTGGCGCTGAAACTGCGGATTCGCCAATGGCGGATCAGTGAGCGCTGGCATCGGCGGCTGATACGGCTCAAATACCCGTTACTGGCGGGGCTGGTAGGCAGCGCGTTCTATTCGCTGACCCTGGCCGAACGGCTGGCCGAGGTGGAACCGTTCAAGACCAGCATTACGCTGGTGTTCGAGCGCAGCTGGCCGTTTGTGCTTTACGCCCTGCTGCTATTGGCGGCGGGCCTGTTCGTGCACAAATTCTATTGCCGTTACCTCTGCCCGTTGGGCGCGGGCTTGGCGGTGATCGGACGGCTGCGCCGGTTCGAATGGCTGCAGCGGATCGAACTCTGCGGCGACCCTTGCCAGTTGTGCCGACGCCACTGCGGCATCAACGCCATTCACCGCGACGGCCGCATCGACTACGACGAATGCATCCAGTGTCTGGAGTGCATCGCCATCCTCAACGATGACAGCCGCTGCGTCGCCAGCCTGCAGCAGCGCAAGCAGCAGGCCCGCCAGGGCGACCGCATCGCCGCAGTCAGCATCGAATCACCAGCCGCCGGCTGAGCGGTGGCTCAGAGTTCCACGACCAGATCGGAGCGGATGGTGCTGGAGCAAGCCAGCCGGTAGCCGGCAACGATCTCGTCCTCGGTGAGAGTCGCTGTGCTGCTCGCCTCGACCTCGCCCGCCAGCAGCTGGCATTTGCAGGAACCGCACACCCCGCTGCGGCAGGCACCGATCACCGGCAGCCCGGCGCTCTCCATCGCCTCCAGCAGGGTTTGACCATCGGTCACGGTGACCGTCTTGCCGAAGCGCGGCGCCTGCAGCTGGAATTGCGCGCCGCTACTGGCGCCAGCGTCGTTGGCCGAGGCCGGTACGAAGCTCTCCTGATGGATCAATTCGGCCGGCATACCACGCGCGTGGGCAAACTCCACCACCGCCGCCATGTAGGACTCGGGACCACAGGTAAACAAGGTTTTCCCCGCCACTTCGGTCACAATGCGATCAAACAGCGCGCGGTCCAGCCGCCCCTGCAGGTCGCCTTCGCGGGCTGGTTGACCGAGAACCCGATGGAGGCGAAAGCGTTCGTCCTGCGCGGCCAGCCGATCCAGCTCGGCGGCCATGATCACCTGGTCCGCGTTGCGGGCGCTGTAGACAAAGTCGATCTCGCAGCCCGGCCCGTTAGCCAGCAGCCAACGGGCGATGGAGATACAGGGGGTAATGCCGCTACCGGCGCTGAACAGCAACACCTTGTCGGTGCGCGGGCAGTCGAGGGCGTTGAACTCGCCGGCTGGCGCCATGCCGGGCAGCATGTGCCCCGGTCGCAGGTGATCGAGCAGGTGGTTGGAGACTTTGCCCCCTGGCACCCGCTTGACGGTGATCGCCACCTGATCCGGCTGGCAGGGGCTGGATGAGAGCGAGTAGGCGCGGTGCAGTTTCTGGTCGGCCACCTCCACTTCGAAGGTGATGAACTGGCCCGCCTTGTAGGCGAAGGGGCTCTGGTTGGCGGCGCGGAAGGTAAAGGTGGCGGTGTCGTGGGTTTCCTCCACCCGGCCGGTACAGATCAGCGGCGCGAACAGAGCGGCGTTGGCGGTCATGATCAGTAACTCCTTATCAGAAAAGAGCGGATGGACCCAAAACACCGGCCGCCTCAGTCACAGCGATCGGCACACTCTGGGGAAGGAGGGGTCCACCCGGAAAACGGATCAGCCGGGCGCCTCGCGCCCGGCTAGCTTAATTAGAGGAATGGTGCCTCTCAGGCGGATTTTTGCAGCATCGTCGCCAGATCGTCTTCCACCGTACCGATGGTGGTCAGGCCGAACTCCTGATTCAGCACCGCCAGCAGGTTATCGGTCAAAAAGCCCGGCACCGACGGACCAACGCGGATGTTCTTGACCCCCAGCGACAGCAGGGTCAGCAGCACCACGATCGCCTTCTGCTCGAACCAGCTCAGCACCAGGTTGAGGGGCAACTCGTTGATGTCGCAGTCGAACTCCTTGGCCAGCGCCAGCGCCAACTGGATCGCCGAGTAGCTGTCATTGCACTGACCGATATCCAACAGACGTGGAATACCGTTGATGTCGCCAAAGGGCTTTTTGTTGAAGCGGAACTTGCCGCAGGCCAGGGTCAGAATCACGGTGTCATCGGGCGCCGCCTGGGTGAAGTCGGTGTAGTAGCTGCGCTCGGACTTGTCGCCGTCACAGCCGCCGACCAGGAAGAAGTGGCGGATATTGCCCTGCTTGATCTGCTCGATCACCGCCGGCGCCGCGTTCATCAGCGCGTTGCGGCCGAAGCCGACGGTGATCCGGTGCGGGATCTCCTCGTAAAGAAAGCCCGCCTGCTGCTCGGCGCAGGCGATCACCTCGCTGAAATCGTCACCCTCGATATGACGCACGCCGGGCCAGCCGACGATGCTGCGGGTGAAGATGCGGTCGCCGTACTGGCCGACGTTGGGATCGATCAGGCAGTTGGAGGTCATGACGATAGCACCGGGGAAATCGGCAAACTCTTTCTGCTGGTTCTGCCAGGCGCTGCCGTAATTGCCCACCAAATGTTTGAACTTGTTCAGCTCCGGGTAGCCATGGGCGGGCAGCATCTCGCCGTTGGTGTAGACGTTGATGCCGGTACCCTCGGTCTGCTCCAGAATCAGCTTGAGGTCACAGAGGTCGTGACCGGAAACCAGGATCGCTTTGCCCGGCACCGCTTTGACGTTGACCTGGGTCGGCGCCGGGTGGCCGAACTTTTCGGTTTCGCCGCGATCCAGCATCGCCATTACCCGGTAGTTGAGCTGGCCGATCTCCATGGCGCAGTTGAGCAGCGCCGCCAATTCGGCCGGATCGCTGCCGAGCCAGGCCATGATGCGGTGGAACTCCGCCGCCACGCTGTCATCCTGCTGGCCCAATACCCGTGCGTGCTCCATGTAGGCCGCCGCGCCCTTGAGGCCATAGAGGCACAGCAAGCGCAGCCCCATCACGTCAGCATCGACGCTCTCCTTGCCGCGGTTAACCGCCGCCTCGGGGGCCTGTGCCAGCAGTCCGGCGTGATCCGCGGCCAGTTCAAACTGCGCCGCCGCAGTGGGGGTTGTCGGTGTCTTACCCGCCGCCACGCAGGCCGCCAGGTAACGCTCGCGCAGCAGATCACGGTACTGCTGCGCCTGACGGGCGTAGCCGGTGATCCGCTCGCCTTCGAAGTTAACGTTGGTCAGGGTGGCAAAAAACGCCTGCGGGACAAAGGCGTCCACTGCCCGGTCGACGATCCCGAACGTCCGCGCCTGTTCGGCGTAGAACGAGGTACCCTGCAGGGCGTAAACCAGCAGATCCTGCAGATCGGAGACCTCGGCGGTCTTGCCGCACATGCCCTGGGTATAGCTGCACCCCTTGGCGGTGGGAGTGGTGATGGTGTGCTCACACTGAACGCAAAACATAATCGCAATCCTTACTGTTGAACTAGGAGATTCACAGGGAGGCGACAGTATCCGATCAAAAGCGTCAGGCTCTTGATGAAGGTCAATTCCGTTCGAAAGCAGTACCGAAGTCGTAAAAAAGTTGTGCCGCCAACCACAGATGGCGGCGGCACGGGTGGCGGGGATTATCAGTCGTTAAAACGTGGCTCAGGCAGTGGCGTCTTGGGAAAACTCGGCGCCAACGAAACGCTGCTCCAGGTAGCTGACGATTTCCGAGGATTCATACAGCCAGCGCACCTGGCCGTTGCCCTCGTCGATCCGCAGGCAAGGCACCTTCACCTGACCGCCGCCCTGCTCCAGTTCCGCGCGGTGAACCGGGTGGTTTTTTACCTCACGGGTCTCGATGGCCAGGCTATGGCGCTTCATGCTGCGGCGAACCTTGACGCAGAACGGGCAGGCTTTGTACTGGTAAAGCGCCAGCGCAGCAGTTTGCTGATCAATCAGCGCCTGCTGCTCGGCGGAGCGCTTCACCCCACGGGGCAAGGTCAGGGCATTAATCAGCAGAATCAGGCGGCCCAACAGCCAACGGATAACTTTCATCAAGCTTCAACTCCAGCAACAAATAACAAGCGCAGGAGTTTAGCAGAAACCGCGCATTAAATGACATATCTCACGTCGAGATCATCCGCCCGGCATCAGCGCCCGCCATCGCTCCGCCTCGGCGGCGTCGGGTTGCAGGCCCAATTCACCCTGTGCGGCCGCATCGGCCAAGCGCGTGATCGCCAATGCGTGGCCCTTGGCCGCCGCCTGGCGGTAATAGGTCAGCGCCTTGGCACTGTCGGGGCGGAAGTGGAATTCAAAGCCCTCTTCGTAGATTTTGCCCATCTGGTAGCACGCCCGCGCATCGCCGGCGCTGGCCGAGCGCTCGAGGTAGATAGCCCCCTGAATCCGGCTCTGCACGCTGTCGCCGCGCAGAAACAACAGATAGCCATAGACCGACAGCGCGCGGCGGTGACCTACATCCGCGGCCAACCGAAAAGTGCCCATAGTCCAGCGATGTTTGCGCGTAGAGTCCGCCAGCCAGCGGGAACGAAACGCTCCATAGGCAAGCCAAAAAAACAGTGGAGCCAACAGTTTTAACAATCCGCGCGATAACATCTGAACGCCTCATATCCGAGTGACTGACTGCGACTTTACGCTAAAGGGGTACTGGTGACCAAGCGCCCGTGCCGCTACCATTAGGGACATTACTGATTCCAGTACCGTTAAATCCGTCGACGGGCCCGCTCTGATGCCCGTCCCCGACCCCGGGAGAAACTCATGCAATTATCCGATTCCAGCCTGCTACAGCGCCGGGCGTACATTGACGGCCGGTGGAGCGATGCTGCCGATCAACGCACCTTCTTCGTCACTAACCCCGCCAATGGCAAGATAATCGCCGAGGTAGCAGATCTGAGCGCAGCCGACGTAACCCGCGCCATCGGCGCCGCCGACGCTGCCTGGGCCGGATGGCGGGCGCTGACAGGCAAGGAACGCAGCGCCATCCTGCGCCGCTGGTTCGAGCTGATCATGGCTGCGCAGGAGGATCTGGCGATCCTGATGACCACCGAGCAGGGCAAACCGCTGGCCGAAGCCCGTGGGGAAGTGGTCTACGGCGCATCATTTGTGGAGTGGTTCGCCGAAGAAGCCAAGCGGGTCTATGGTGATGTCATCCCCGCCCACGGTGCCGACAAGCGCCTGCTGGTGCTCAAACAACCGATCGGTGTCGCCGCCGCCATCACCCCCTGGAACTTCCCCATCGCCATGATCACCCGCAAGGTGGCACCGGCGCTGGCGGCCGGCTGCCCGGTGGTGGTCAAGCCGGCGGAGCTGACCCCGCTGTCGGCGCTGGCACTGGCAGAGTTAGCCGAGCGCGCCGGCATTCCCGCCGGGGTGTTCAACGTGGTCACCACCACTGACGCGCCCACCACCGGCACGGTGATGTGCGAGGACACGCGGGTGCGCAAGCTCTCCTTTACCGGCTCCACCCCGGTAGGCAAATTGCTGGCGCAACAATGCGCCGGTCAGGTGAAGAAAGTGTCGCTGGAGCTGGGCGGCAACGCCCCCTTTATCGTCTTCGACGACGCCGATCTGGATAAAGCGGTGGCCGGAGTGATGGCCTCGAAGTTCCGCAACGCCGGCCAGACCTGCGTCTGCACCAACCGTATTCTGGTTCAACGTGATATCCAACAGGCCTTTGCCGACAAACTGCGCGCAGCGGTGGAGCAACTGGTAGTCGGTGACGGCTTCAGCGACGGCGTGCAGATCGGCCCGTTGATCGATGACCGGGCGCTGGCCAAGGTGGAGCGACTGGTCGCCGACGCGCAATCCGGCGGTGCGCGACTGGTTACCGGCGGCCAACGGTTGGAGGGGCTGTTAAACGGTTACCAGCCCACCCTGCTGGCCGATGTGAACAACCAGATGGCGATCTCGCAGGAGGAGATCTTTGGCCCGGTGGCAACGCTGATCCCGTTCGACACGGAGGAGCAGGCGATCACAATGGCCAACGACACCCCCTTTGGCCTCGCCGCCTATTTCTATGCTCGCGATATCGGCCGCGTCTGGCGCGTGGCGGAAGCACTGGAGTACGGCATGGTGGGAATCAATGAGGGGATCATCTCCACCGAGCTGGCACCCTTTGGCGGCATCAAGGAGTCGGGGCTTGGTCGCGAAGGTTCGCGTTACGGGATCGACGATTACGTGGAGATGAAGTATCTCTGTATGGGCCTATAAAGCCACTGTTGGCTTCACGGCAAGTGGCCATCAGGCACTTGCTAAGTGGCCCGAAGCGGCGCGGAGCGGACGTTTTTGCTCGGCTGAGAAGCGACTAAATCAATGGCGTTTGAAGCTCATTTGCTGTGTTGCTTGAAAGCCTTTGTTCCGCCCACTCGGGCGGCCCTATTCTTTGGCAAACGTTCCAAAGAACAGGGGAAGAAAGAACTACTTGTGCCTTATGCTCCCCTGGTTCCGCCGCCCTACGGGTCCACTGCGCGCGGCAACGGTGATTCTGGCGGATCGGACGGCACATACCTGTGCCGCAATCCGGCTCGGCGTCCATGCCTCGCCCCGCGCTTTGCGCGGGCC
>NZ_JAERQK010000008.1 GCF_017912535.1 Motiliproteus sediminis | reverse complement strand
GCGGCTTTTGTGGGCGAGTGCTTTTTGGTTACTTTTTGTCACGACGGACAAAAAGTAACCCGCCCGGGTGGGCGGAACAAAGACTATCTGATTGCACGGGAAGGAGATTGGAACACCGTTTATAGAAGCAATCTCAGATGTCCGCTCCGCGCCGAAAACAGAATCCAGCTTCCCCTCCCCCGCTGCTTCCCTTTTTTCTCCCCTTTTCTTCCGCCATCACTCCCATCTTGGCAACGGCGTTCGCGCTGTAATGAATTCCGTCAACACACAACGCTTATTGCACAGGATGGAACGCCATGAACACTGTTATCGCTTTCAACAAAAACCTGATCGCCGCGGCCCTTGCCACCAGCCTCACCGCCACCCCGCTGCTGGCCGCCGAAGTGGACAAGACCCCGCAGCATATCGGCGCCGGCACCGGCGCGGTGGCCGGCGCGGTAGTCGCCGGTCCGATCGGCGCAATTCTGGGCACCGCCTTCGGCACCCTGGTCGGCCACAAACAGGTGCAGGAAAACACGCTGGAGGCCCAGCAGAAGGAGCACGACCGGCTCAGCCAGCAGTTGCGCGACACCTATAGTCAATTGGCTGCTGCCGAGCAGCAACTGAGCGATCGCCGCGCTCAATTGGCAGCGGTGGAACAACAGATGACCACGCTTGACGACGAGCATCGCGCCCTCAAGGCGATGGTCAGCGGGCTCAAATTGTCGGTCTACTTCGCCCAGAACAGCAGCCAGGTCGACCCCCGCTATGAGGATCTGCTGAAGTCCCTCAGCGACGGTGCTGACAAAGTCAAAGGGCTGACCATCGACCTGGCCGGCCATAGCAACACCTCAGGGCCGGATCACTACAACCAGGCACTGTCGGAACGCCGCGGCAAAGAAGTAGGCGAGACCCTGCAGCAGCACGGACTGCCGCCCTTCCGCATCATCACGCAAGGCAAAGGCGTCGCCGAGGTGAGCAGTAACAACCCTTACTCGCCGCTCGATCGCCGGGTCGATCTGCAGTTTCGCTTTGACCCGCGTGATGAAGCACTGGTCAGCGAGCGCTAAGCGCTCAACCGGGTTCCAACCTGAAGGCCCGACTGCCTGCCGGCGGCGGGCCTTCGCTTTGGGAGCGCCTTGGCTAAGGACCAGGTCCATTAGCCGCAATCTGCATCTGCCATCAGGCTGACTCAGGCGCTGGCAGCAACCACAGAGAGTTGTTCGCGGGTTCGGTCTTAGAGGGTTGCGCGCAAAAAGTTAGCGGTTGGAAATCACCAACGAATTCAACAACGCGGTCAGATCCGCGGCCGCCATCGGCCGCCCCAGCAGGTAGCCCTGCAGACGGTCACAGCTGAGGGTTTGCAGCAAGGCCTGCTGCTGCTCGGTTTCAACCCCCTCGGCAACCACGTTGAGGCCGAGGCCATGGGCCATGGCGATAATCGCTTTCAGCAGTTCCGCTGCTTCCGACGAGCTGTCACTGTCGTTGACGAAGGCCCGGTCGATCTTGAGGTAGGTGAAGGGGAAACGGCGCAGATAACTCAAGGAGGAGTAGCCGGTGCCAAAGTCGTCCATCGCCAGGCACACTCCCAGTCGATGCAACTGATCGATGGCGCCAGTAATGCGAGCATCATCCTGAATCAGCATACCTTCGGTCACTTCGACCACCAGATGCTGGGGTTTCAGGTCATGCCGCTCCAGTGCTGCCGCCAACAGCACAACAAAATCCTCCTGCCGCAACTGGCGTGGGGATACGTTGACCGATACCGCGGCAATGTCACAGCCCTGATCCAGCCAACAGCGCATCTGCGCACAGGCCTGTTCCAGAACCCAGGCGCCAATCTCGACGATGATGCCGGTATTTTCCGCCAGCGGGATAAATTCCGCCGGTGACACAAAACCCAGTTCCGGGCTGTGCCAGCGCAGCAGTGCTTCACTACCCAGTACCCGATCACCCTCAACATCCCAGATCGGCTGGTACTGTAGCGACAACTCCCGGTTAGCCAAGGCCTGGCGCAGCCCGCGGTCGAGTTCCAGGTGGCGGTGCGCTTCAACATTCATTTCCGGGGTAAAAAAGTCGAAGTTGTTTTTGCCCTCCGATTTGGCCTTGTACATGGCGATGTCGGCGTTGCGCATCAGGTTCGGATAATCGAGGCCATCGCGCGGAGCCAACACCACGCCAATACTCGCGGTCACCACCAGATCCATGGCATCAATAACGAAAGGCCGGCTCAATTCTGCCAGTATTTTTTCCGCCATCCGTTCCACCTGCCCTCCGTCGGCCAGATCTTCGAGCAGCACCACAAATTCGTCGCCACCATGGCGCGACAGGGTATCGCCGTCCAGCAGGCAGGCTTTGAGCCGCTGACTCGCCTGCAGCAGCAGCTCATCGCCGGTCTGATGACCCAGGGTATCGTTGATCTTCTTGAAATCGTCCAGATCGATCAGCATGACGGCCAGCTGCGAGCCGTTACGCTGGCGACGCTCCAGCGCATGCAGTATTCGCTCCCGACAGAGCACCCGATTGGGCAGAGCGGTAAGGTTATCGTAGTGAGCCTGGCGCAGCATGGCCTCATCCTGTGCCTTGCGTGCGCTGATATCGCGGACACTGGTGACACGTATGGCACGTCCTTTCCAGATCAGGTTGTTCCCCTGGATCTCTGCCGGGAAGCGACTGCCGTCCTTGCGCACCGCGTCCACTTCGTAGGGGGCCTCGTCACGGTTGCGGATCTTCTCCATCAGCAGCGGGTGACACTCCGGGGCAATGATATCGGTGGCGTGACGCACCAGAAATTCATCATGGGTGTAGCCAAACAGTTTTTCAGCGGTGCGGTTGGCATCAAGACATTGCCCCCCTTCATGCACGAAGATCGCTTCGCTGGTGACCTCGGACAGCCGGCGGAACCGCTCCTCGCTCTCCTCCATCGCCTTGCGCGCCCATTCCGCCTGCCAGCGCGCGCGGTCGTTGCGCTGGTACATGTAGAGCACCAGTGCGGTGAAGGCGACAAAGATCACCACCAGCCCGAACAGCAACTGCGAGCCGACCCAGCCCGCGACCCCTTCACGCTCGTCGGCCAGATAGATCAGTTGCCAGCCGGGCAACAGTGGCAGTTCCAGATGGTGAATGAGGTATGACGACCCGGCAGCGTCCCGCACCCGGCCACCGGCCTGTTCCTGCAAGCCGACCGCATCGCGCAGCTCGCCAAACTGGCGGCTACGCCGCAGCTCGGCCGCGGTCTGCTGGTCCAGAATCTGCAGCGGGCGCAGGCGCCAGTCGGCGCGGCTGGAAACGAACACCACCCCGCTATCGCTCACCAGCGACACCTGACCACTCACCTGAGCGAGCTCCTTCTCCAGCAGTTGCGGCGAATATTTGATAACCGCCACACCCTCCACCGCCCCCACACGATTTCGCACCGGTGCGGAAACATAGATCCCCCGTTTGCCGCTGGTCACTCCCAGTGCCAGATAGAGCGCGTTCAGGCCATCGCTGGCTTGCTGAAAATAGGGCCTAAAAGCGTAATTTTTACCCACGAAGCTGTCAGTCTGGTCGCGGTTGCTGGACGCAAAGGTGCGCCCGTCCGCGCCGAGCAGATAACAGACGCTGGCATTGAGGGTGATGCAGTGGCGATCCAGTACCTCGTTGACCGCACCGATATTGCTGCTCAGGGACAGCGGAAAAGCCTCTGTCAGCGCCGGTTCGTTGGCCAGCAACGCCGCCGAATCCATCATCCGGCGTAACGACGAATCCAGTTGCAGCCGAAACGAGGCAGCACTGTCGCGCGCGCTTTGGCGCAACGACTGTTCGCGAATATCGGCGAGCTGCTGATAGGTGAAGATAAAGCCGCTGGCCAGCGCCAGCATCGCTGCCAACGCCAACGCCACCAGCCGGCCATTTAGACCGCCGGGGTGCGACTCAGAGGTTATGGATGCCAAAGGCTTGTTCACAGGTCTCTCTGCCGGTAGATCTCGGGTTGCGCTTCACCGGTACTGCCAGCGGTTCACTCGGCGTTAGCGGCTAGGTAAAGCCATGGGGTATACCCTGATACACCTCTGTTAGCAAATCCTGATATGGAAAAACCGATCATCCACTGCACCTTGCAGCGGGCCATAGCATCGACTGCCGCTGCGCCTAAGTATTACCGACAATCGCTAGCACTGCCTTGACTTATACCTCCTGCGCCAGGCAGCGCAACGCGATTCCCGCCGCTGCGGTGCGGTTTTCAACCCCCAGTTTGGGAAAGATCTGCTCCAGATGCTTGTTGACCGTACGCGGGCTCATGGCCAGAATCTCGGCCGCCTCGCGGTTGGTTTTACCGTTGGCGATCCAGTAAAGCACCTCCGATTCACGTTCGGTCAGATCCAGCTGCTGTTTCAATAACGCGGCACCACCGGGGCGCTCACCGTCGAGCAGCTTCAGTAACTGTTCGCCACTGGCCAGATGCTCCACCAGCTTCACCGTCAGCGGATAGTCAAGCTCCTCCAGAGTAAGTTTCTGCCCCAGTTCCGGCCGGTGGCTGAACCAGCGCAACAGCTGCGGCGCCAGTTGCTGCCGCTGCCAGCTTTCATCGGCACGGGCCTTGGCCAACAGGGCGTAGGTTTGGGGCGTTGCCCAGCGCACCTCACCCGCTGCACCCACCGTCAGCAGGTGCTGGCCGGTGCTATCGAGCGCCGATTGGGCGCTGCGGGTCAGGCGGGCGTTGCTGAGGTGTACTTTCATCCGCGCCAGCAGCTCGTTGGGGTTGATCGGTTTGGTCAGGTAATCCACTCCGCCCGCTTCCAGCCCCCGCACCACGTCGTCGGTGTCGGTCAGGCCGGTCATAAAGATCACCGGTATCGATGCCAGCGCCGGATCCGCCTTCAGCGCGCTGCAGGTATCAAAACCATTCATCACCGGCATCATCGCATCCAGCAGAATGATATCGGGGCGGATGCGGCGGGCGATAGTCAGCGCCTGTTTGCCTTCCAGCGCCACCAGTACATCCATACCGGCACTCTCCAGGGTGTCGTTAATCAGGCTGAGGGCGTCGGCGGAGTCATCCACCACCAGCACGGTATCGGTGGTTGCAGGTGCGTTCATTAACCGGGTTTCTCCAGGCAGAGCGCCAGCTGTTCGAGCTGGAAGCGTTCATTCAGTTGTTCAAGATGCCGTTGGGTGGCGGCGTTCAGCAGCGCATCGTTTTGCAGTTGCGCGAGCACACTGCGCACCCCCTTGCGATAGCCCATCTCGGCGTAGGCCCTGAGTTCGCGAATCAGTGCATGGTCGGGTATCACCAACGCCTGATCGTCGCCGGCCGGGGCTTCAGCAATGGCCACTTCGGTGATTTCCGGCTGCTGCTGGTAGGTCCACTGCAACTTGAGATGCTGTGCCAACTTGTCGAGCAGCTTCTGGTTGGTGATCGGTTTGACCAGATAATCGTTGTACACCGCCTGATCGTCCGGGTGGCGGTCGGCCTCCTGGGCATCGGCGGACAGCATCAGCACCGGCACATCGACACCCAGTCGGCGCAGCTCACGCGCCAGTTCCAGACCGTTCATGCCCGGCATGGAGATATCCAGCAGAAACAGATCCGGCTTGGCCTTATCCAGCATCCGCAGGCAGGCCGCGGCGTCGGGGGCTTCCAGGGTGACGAACCCCAACGGCGTAAGCAGATCCGCCAGCATGCCTCGCAATACCGGGTCGTCATCAACCAGGCACAGGGTGCGCTGGTAGCCCTCGTACCCAACCACTCGCTGGCGCGCCAGTTCCGGCACCTCCGCATCGCTGACCCAGGGCAGCATCAGGCTGACCCGAAAGCAACTGCCGACCCCCGGCGTACTCTCCACCTGCAGATCGCCACCCATGATTTCAGTCAGCAGTTTGACGATGGTGAGGCCAAGTCCGGTGCCGGGCAGATGGGTACTGTCGGCGGTGCGGACCCGCTCGAACGGATCAAAGATCCGCTTCAGCGCTTCGTCGTCGATCCCCAGGCCGCTGTCCCGAACCACAAACTCCGCCACCTGGTTGCGGTAGAACACCTCCAGCTCCACCTCTCCACGCGGGGTGTACTTAACCGCATTGGAGAGCAGGTTAATCAGGATCTGGCGCAACCGTTTTTCGTCGGCGATGACCTGGTCCGGCAACGCGTTATGGATCCGGCAGCTCAGATGGATCCCTTTGTCGAGGGCCTGCATCCGGAACATCGCCACCAACTGATCGATCAACTGGGGCAGCTTGACCCGATTACGGTAAAGATCGAGCCGCCCCGCTTCGATCTTGGAAATATCCAGCAGGCCCTCGATCAGATCCGCCAGATACTGGCCGCTGCGCTGGATAATCTCCAGCCCGCGCTTGTGTCCCTCGGGGGTGTCGGCGCGGTCGTTGAGCAGCTGTGCATAACCGAGCACCGATTGCAGCGGCGTGCGCAGCTCGTGGCTGATGCCGGAGAGATAACGGCTCTTGGCTTCGTTGGCGCGCTCGGCCAGCTCTTTGGCCGCCTGCAGCTCCTGGTCGGTCTGCTGGTGCGCTTCAATCTCGCGGGTCAGCTTTTGGGTCTGGCGATTGGACTCCTCCTGCGCCACCACCCGGCTCTCATGCGCCAGCAGGAACAGCCACGCAACCACGCCAGTGGCGATCAGCAGGGTGAAGAACAGTGTCCACAGGGCCTGTTGCAGCAGCAACGCCTCGGCTACCGACGCCGGCTGCATATGCTGGTAGATCAGGGCCAGTACCGCAGCGTTGAGGGTGCTGATGGCGAACAACAGCGCAGCAAAGCGTCCCAACCGCGAGTTCACCCAGGCCACCACCCGCCGCGGCAGAAACAGGTTGAGAAAGGTTTTGATCTGCTGTGACAACCGCGCATGGGGCTTGCAGCTTTCCAGGCAACGCACGTCGAGCGAACAACAGAGCGAGCAGATCGGCTGCTGATAGGCCGGGCAGAAGCTCATATCTTCGCCCTCAAAGGCGTTTTCGCAGATGCCGCACTTAAGCGTCTGGTGCTCCTCGCAGCCCTCGCTCTTTGCCAGCAGCGGCACCAGCTCAGGGGATTGGCGTGCCAGGTAGTAGCGCCCACCGGTCAGCCAGGCGATCAGCGGTACCGCCACAAAACAGGTGGCCAGACTGACAAAGTGGCTGAGGGTGCGCGCGACTTCGCCGAACAAGCCGAGATAGCTCAGCATTCCGAGCCCGGTGGCCAGCAGCATGGAGCCGGTGCCCACCGGGTTGATGTCGTACAGGTGGCCGCGCTTGAACTCCACGTAGGAGGGGCTCAGCCCCAGGGGTTTGTTAATCAGCAGATCCGCCGACAGCGACGCCAGCCAGCTCACCGCGACGATGGCGAATACTCCCAGAATCGCCTCCAGCGCCTGATAGATACCCAGCTCCATCAACAGCAGCGCGATGGTAACGTTGAACACCAGCCATACCACCCGCCCCGGGTGACTGTGGGTCAGACGCGAAAAAAAGTTGGACCAGGCGATGGAGCCGGCATAGGCGTTGGTGACGTTGATCTTCATCTGCGACACAATCACCATCACCGCCGCCAGCACCAACGCCACCTGCGGTGACTGGGTCAGGTAGTTGAACACCCGCTGGTACATATGGGTGGGGTCGATCGCCTGGGTGTACGCCAGCCCGTCACTGATAGCCAGATAGGCCAGATAGGAGCCCAGCAGCATCTTGATCAGACCGACCAGTACCCAGCCAGGGCCGGCCAGCACCAGCCAGAACCACCAGCGTTTTTTATTGGCCTCGGTTTTGGGCGGCATAAAGCGCAGGTAGTCGACCTGTTCGCCAATCTGCGCCACCAGCGCGAAGAAGATCGACGCACAAGCGCCGAACAGCAGAATGTTGAACTCCCCGGCGCCCTCTACCAGCGGCGGCGCGTAGCCGGTCCACTCCTCCAATCGCTCGAACTCGTAACCCACCACCACCGCCAGCGCGGTGCACTGCAACCCGACCCAGATCAGTTGGGTGCCGACCTGAAAGCGGCTGATGGCCGAGATGCCATGAGTCACAATGGGGATCACCGCCACCGCGCAGAGAAAGTAACCCACCGACAGCGGGATACCGAACAGCGCCTGCAGCGCCGAGGCCAGTATCGCCGCCTCGATGGCAAAGAATATAAAAGTAAAAGAGGCGTAGATCAGTGAGGTGATGGTGGAGCCAAGGTAACCAAAACCGGCGCCGCGGGTGAGCAGATCGATATCCAGCCCGTGCTTGGCGGAATAGTACGTGATAGGAAAACCGGTGATAAAAAACACCGCACACACCACCAGCATCGCAATCACGCTGTTGGTGAAGCCGTAGTTGAGGGTCACCGCCGCCGCCAAACCCTCCAGCGCCAGAAACGCCGTGGCACCGAGCGCCGTCTGTGCCACCCGTTCGATGCTCATGCGCCGCCCGCTGCGGGCAGTGAAGCGCAGAGCAAAATCTTCCAGCGTCTGGTTGGCCACCCACTTGTTGTAGCGACGGCGCACCTTGAACACTTTCTGAGAAGCGGGCATCAATGGGCTCTTCGGTCAGCATGGCGGAGCACCACGCCGCACCAATAATGCGCGGCGCACCAATAGCGCACGCCGCGGCGCACCGGGTGGGTGCAAAACCGTGGCGAAATCGCTAACTATGGTTATTTATTGCAGTGCACGTGCCAGCTTCTACCATCCCGCGGAGCTATTCAGCTTGCTGCAATCTGAGGTTGGGTGGTTGGTCGGCAGCCGCCGAGTCAGCCCAGCTGCTGATGGCGCTGAACCAGTTACTCGGCCAGGGCAGGGTCGTAGCGGATCTCGCCCTGTTCAAACCGGATTCCGCCCCCTTGGTGCTCGCGGTGAGTCTTATGGATATAGGGTGGGATCACGACGGATACGCCTGGGTAGATGGTGCCGCGCGCAACCACCCAGGCATGGGCCAACAGCGCTTTCTTCTGCTCCTCCAGGGCCTTGAGCTGCTGATCCAATGCCACGGCGGCATTGCCGACTTCAAGACTCTGTTTCAGCGCGGCGTTGTAGCTTTTTTTGTTTTCCGGGGTTTTGGGTAATGTCGATAGCTGCGGCAACGTAGCTTTGATCTCCGCAAGTTGCTGCTGTTTCAGCTCACTGGCTTCGGTCAACTGCCGGACTTGTTGGTCAATCTCGTGGGTATTTGGCCGCAGTTCGATTGTTGTCGGCACAAACGCATCGGTACCATAGTTACCGCAGACCACGCGCTTACCCACCCGTGAGATGCCACCGATCAGATTGCTGTTGCGCGTTCCCTCCCGGCCGATCACGAGTTCAGTGGCGGTTGTGATCACGCAGTGCAACAACTGCGTGTCAACATAGATCCCCCCTCCTGATTCCAGTCGCGCATACTGGGCAAAACCCAGCTGCATGCGCCCTCTTGCCATTAGTTCACAGGTCAGGTCGTCGCTATGGAGTTCGTCCTCTTCCGTTCGCTGATGGCCGATCACACCTTTACGGACGGTTAAGTCACCGCCAGCTTCGATCCGTGCCGATTGCACCGACCCGCCGACCATGACATCCCCGCTGGCCACCACCTTCATCATGTCACAGACATCGCCTTGGATGATGACGGTGCCGTCGAACTCGATGTGGCCCGTTTCCAGATTCACCTGTTTAACCTTGTAGACGTTATCGACACGAATACCGCCTGGAACTTCAACCGGCATCCCGGATCGAGCCGCCAGAATATGCTGTTGATCCGGCGCTAACGTAACGCCTTCTGCGGCAACAAATTTGGCGGGACTACCCGGGTCGGCTGGCAGTTTTTTACCGGTGACCGTAAAGCCCGGGACACCCGGTGTCGGCGGCTCGAGGTGCATCAGTGACGTGCCTTCCGCAACGCTCAGGATTTCACCGAAATCGAGCAGATCGACACTGCCGTCCTCGCGCATCTTCGGGTTCTCGATGGCCGGTCGCACCGTAGTAACCTCAGATACCCAGCGCCCATTCTTTCCTTTATCCGCGGCACGCCCTCTGGCGATGATGGCTTTGTGGATCGAGCCAGGCTCGGCACGATAAGCCTGTTTCATCAATGCCGATGCAACCGCGGTGTCGATGCCCATGCGCACGCCACTTTCCTGCAGCGCCTGTTTGAACCGCTTCGCGGTGATCGGCTCGCCACCGTAACCGGTTGTAATCCGGGCTTCACAAGCCATCTGGTTCTCACTGACAACCAGCTCCAGCACCGCGTCCACGCGCTGTGCCAACAGGAACACCTGTTCGGTCAGGGGGGTGTCAGCAGCACGAGCTGCCGAGTCGATCAAGGTGCGAATGGCATCATCCTGCGGCTTGAAGTGCTTGAAGTCAGATTCAGCCAGCATGGTTCGCAGCGCCGTCTCGGTTAGAGGTGCCGGTTCAGTTTCCGGAGTCAACACCGCTTCGACAAATTGCTGATCCGGTGACAGGCGCAAGCAGATTCGGTCCACAATCTATCCCTTAGTCGTTTAAGTGGAGATACTGCATTTAAAGATAGTATCGACCGATATACAGATAACTGACTAACCCAATCGGTAAATCGTCGCCAATAACACCACCATAGAGCATCTGGCCCCTCTGCGTGGATCTGCCGCTGCCTGTTGGCCACGAATCGGATGCCGACTGTCCGGACACGCCCCATGCCTAATGTTCAATGCGGGTTTGTCGTGTGGCTGCGGTACAGGATACCGCGTATCAGCTCCGGCTTTGGGACACATCAGGCAGCGTGTCTAGCCGCTAAGGCAGCTCTGAATTGCCAACGAGCACCCATTCTCACCTGTAACTCTGCCAATCCCGGTATCTGCCGCCCCCTACGTCATTTGACGTACCCCCCTGCGTTTATCACCCCATACCTGCACTGCAACATAGGGCGCACAATCGATTCCGCTTGCTACTGAAACGTTTTAATCCAGTGATCTACCGGCGCCGCCGCACTCAAGGCGGCACCGAAAAGCAACCGAATTCGCATACCCACCTCAGGCAATGAAGGAAGGATCAACCATGAAAATGAAACAACTGGCTTCAGGAATTGCACTGGCGATGATGGCTTCGGCCAGCATGGCCGCCGATGACACCATCAAGGTCGGCGTGCTGCACTCCCTTTCCGGCACCATGGCGATCAGTGAAACCACGCTGAAAGACACCATGCAGATGCTGATCGAAGAGCAGAACAAGCAGGGTGGCCTGCTGGGCAAGAAACTGGAAGCGGTGGTGGTGGATCCCGCCTCCAACTGGCCGCTGTTCGCGGAGAAAGCCCGCGAACTGGTGGAGAAGAACGGCGTCGACGCCATCTTCGGCTGCTGGACCTCGGTGTCGCGCAAGTCGGTACTGCCGGTGGTTGAAGAGCTCGACACCGTGCTGTTCTATCCGGTCCAGTACGAGGGTGAAGAGTCCTCCAAGAACGTGTTCTACACCGGTGCCGCGCCCAACCAACAGGCAATTCCGGCGGTGGATTACCTGATGAACGAGCTGGGGGTTGAACGCTGGGTGCTGGCGGGCACCGATTACGTTTATCCGCGCACCACCAACAAGATTCTGGAAGCCTACCTCAAGGGTAAAGGGGTGGCCGACAAAGATATCATGATCAACTACACCCCCTTCGGTCACTCCGACTGGCAGAGCATCGTTGCTGACGTGAAGAAGTTCGGCTCTGCCGGCAAGAAGACCGCGGTGGTTTCCACCATCAACGGCGATGCCAACGTGCCTTTCTACAAGGAGCTGGGTAACCAGGGGATCTCCGCCGAGGATATCCCGGTGGTGGCCTTCTCCGTGGGTGAAGAGGAGCTGTCCGGCATCGACACCAAACCGCTGGTGGGCCATCTGGCCGCCTGGAACTACTTCATGAGCGTCGACACCGAGGCCAACGACGAGTTTATCCAGGCCTGGCATGCCTATATCGGTGACGAGAAGCGGGTCACCAACGACCCGATGGAAGCCCACTACATCGGCTTCAAGATGTGGGTTGAGGCGGTCAAGAAGGCGGGCACTACCGACCCGGCCGCGGTACAGGACGCGATCATCGGCGTCAGCGTGCCTAACCTCACCGGCGGTTACGCCACCATGGCCCCCAACCACCATATCACCAAGCCGGTGCTGATCGGCGAGATCCAGGACGATGGCCAGTTTGAAGTAGTGTGGTCCACCTCCGGCACCGTACTGGGTGACGCCTGGTCCGACTTCCTGCCCGGTTCCAAAGACCTGATCGCCGACTGGCGCGCACCGCTCTCCTGCGGCAACTACAACGTCAAAACCGGCAAGTGCTCCGGCCAGAACTTCTGATCCGGCACCCGCGGCAAGCGGCCGCCCTCGGGCGGCCGGTTTGCCCACGCCCGACTTCTGCCAGGGCCGGGCCTTCATTCTCTGGAATCCGAACCTCCATTCGTTCGAATTTAAATCACAGGACGCGATTGTGATGGCAACAACCTCCACCCATTACCGCACTATGCCGGAAGGCCGCAGGTCAACGGGCTGGCGGGCACTGTGGCTGCTGGCGCTACTGTTCACCGTATCAACAGCCTCCACCGCCTTCGCCGCATCCGATGACTTTGAGCAGGGTCTGGCGCTACTGAGCGAGAAAAGCTTCAGCAAGAAAGGACGGGCAATCGAGCTGCTGGTCGCGTCCGGCCACGAGCAAGTGCTGCCGCTGCTGCAAACCATGAGCGCCGGCGAGCTGTACTACCGCAAGTCCGATGACCGCATCGTCACCCGCCGCGACGCCGACACAGGCTATGAGATCACCGATGCCGTCAGCGGTGAGGCACTCGGCACCGTCGGCCGCCGCGACGTCAAGAAAGTCGCCATCAACAATACTCTGCGCTCGCAACTGACCCAGGCGATTGCCGAGCTGCAGCTGGGCGCAGCTGACCCGGGCATCCGCAAGACGGCCCTTGAAGCGATGCTGTCCGAGCTCACTGCCGATTCGCTGCCGCTACTGGAAAAACGCCGCCGTACCGAGCAGGACGACAGCGTGATCGAAGTGCTCGATATTGCCATCGCCGTTGCGCAACTGGAATCGAGTGAACGCAGCGTGCGCCTGCAGGCGCTGCAAGCGCTGGAGGGCAGCCTTTACCCCTCGGTACGCAACCGGCTGGTAACGATGACCGCCAATGACGCCGATGCCGGCGTACGCAAAGCCGCGGAGAAGGCGCTGATCACCATCGAATCGCGGGTCAATCTGTTCAGCAATCTGGAAACCCTGTTCTTCGGTGTCAGCCTTGGCTCGGTGCTGATCCTCGCCGCCATCGGCTTGGCGATCACTTTTGGGGTGATGGGCGTGATCAACATGGCCCACGGCGAACTGATCATGATCGGCGCCTATACCACCTACGTGATCCAGCTGTTGATGCCCAACGCCATCGAATACTCGCTGCTGGTCGCCGTGCCGGCCGCCTTTATCGTCTCCGGTCTGGTGGGGATCGCCATCGAGCGTGGAGTGATCCGTTTTCTCTACGGTCGCCCGCTGGAGACCCTGCTCGCTACCTTCGGCCTCAGTCTGGTGCTGCAGCAGGCGGTGCGCTCGATCTTCTCGCCGCTCAATCGTTCGGTGGAAACCCCGCAGTGGATGAGCGGCACCTGGGAGATCAACGCCATCTTCAGCCTCACCCTCAACCGGCTCTACATCATCGCTTTCTGCCTGATCGTGTTCTTTTTGCTGCACCTGATCCTCAAGCGCACCCGGCTGGGGCTGGAGGTACGCGCGGTGTCTCAAAACCGCCAGATGGCTCGTGCCATGGGGGTGCGTTCCCAGTGGGTCGACGCCCTCACCTTCGGGCTCGGTTCCGGTATCGCCGGGGTGGCCGGGGTAGCGCTGAGCCAGCTCACCAACGTCGGTCCCAACCTCGGCCAGGCCTACATCATCGACTCCTTCATGGTGGTGGTGTTCGGTGGCGTCGGCAATCTCTGGGGCACGCTGGTGGCCGGGCTATCCCTTGGCGTCGCCAACAAGGTTATGGAGCCCTGGGCCGGCGCGGTACTGGCCAAGATCCTAGTGCTGGTGTTCATCATTCTCTTTATTCAAAAGCGCCCGCGCGGACTGTTTCCGCAGAAGGGACGCGCAGCCGAAGGTTGATAGGGATCGCTCATGTTGATTAAAAGTCTGTTAGCCAACGACCGCGGCGGCCGCATTCTACTCACCGCCCTGCTGCTGGTCAGCGTGGCGGTAGTGGCCTCCAACCAGTTGCTGCCACAAGACTCGATGCTGCACGTGCCCACCTACACGGTAACCCTGCTGGGCAAGTATCTTTGCTACGCCCTGCTGGCGGTGGCGGTGGATCTGGCCTGGGGTTATCTTGGTATTCTCAGCCTCGGCCACGGCGCCTTCTTTGCCCTCGGCGGTTACGCCATGGGGATGTACCTGATGCGCCAGATCGGTGATCGCGGCGTCTACGGCAATCCGGAGCTGCCGGACTTCATGGTGTTCCTCAACTGGCAGGAACTGCCCTGGTTCTGGTCCGGCTTCGACCAGTTCTGGTTCGCCATGATCATGGTGCTGCTGGTACCGGGGCTGCTGGCGTTCGCCTTCGGCTGGCTGGCGTTTCGTTCACGGGTGACCGGGGTTTATCTCTCCATCATCACCCAGGCACTGACCTATGCGCTGATGCTGGCGTTCTTCCGCAACGAGATGGGGTTTGGCGGCAACAACGGCCTCACCGACTTCAAGGACATCCTTGGCTTCAGCCTGCAGGCCGACAGCACCCGTCTGGGCCTGTTTATCGCCTCAGCCATCGCGCTGGCGGCCGGTTACCTGCTCTGCCGCAGTGTCACCAATTCGCGTCTGGGGCGGGTCAGCGTGGCGATCCGCGACAGTGAAGACCGGGTGCGCTTTATCGGCTACCGGGTGGAGAAGATCAAGCTGGCAGTGTTCACCCTGTCGGCGGTGCTGGCAGGCGTTGCCGGTGCTCTCTACGTGCCGCAGGTGGGGATCATCAACCCCAACGAATTCTCACCGCTGAACTCCATCGAGGCGGTGGTGTGGGTCGCCATCGGCGGACGCGGCACGCTGTTCGGTGCCGTGGTCGGTGCGCTGCTGGTCAACTATGGCAAGAGTTATTTTACCGCGGCGATGCCGGAAGCCTGGCTGTTCGCCCTCGGTGCCATCTTCGTGCTGGTGACCCTGTTCCTGCCGCGCGGGATTGTCGGCTTGTTTAACCGCGATTCGGACCAACCATCCAAGGCACGACACCCGACCGATGGCGACGACTCTGGCCCCGTCACTACCGCTGCACTGCCACAGGAGGCCCATTAATGACAGCCATGGGATATGTACCGAGCTGGCTCAACCGCGACGAGGTATTCGAGTTTCTGAAACCGGAACCTTCAGCCCGACTGGATCTCAGCCACAACTGCATCCTCTATCTGGAGGACCTCAACGTCAGCTTTGACGGCTTCAAGGCGATCAACAACCTCAACCTCTACATCGAACCGGGTGAGCTGCGCTGCATCATCGGCCCCAACGGTGCGGGCAAGACCACCATGATGGACATCATCACCGGCAAGACCCGGCCCGACAGCGGCAAGGCATTCTTCGGCCAGCGCATCGACCTGCTGAAGATGAGCGAAGCCGAGATCGCCGCCGCGGGCATCGGGCGCAAGTTTCAGAAACCCACCGTGTTTGAAGAGCTGTGCGTGTTCGAAAACCTGGAACTGGCGATGGCCGGCGACAAGGCGGTCTGGCCCACCTACCGGGCACGGCTGTCCGGCGAACAGATGGACCGCATCGAGGAAACCCTGGTCCTGATCGGGCTGGAGAACGACCGCTGGCTGCGCGCAGGGATTCTCTCCCACGGCCAGAAGCAGTGGCTGGAGATCGGCATGCTGCTGATGCAGAACCCCAAGCTGCTGCTTGTGGACGAGCCGGTGGCGGGGATGACCCATCAGGAGATGGACCGCACCGGTGAGCTGCTGACCTCGCTGGCCGGGGAGCGTTCGGTGGTGGTGGTGGAGCACGACATGGATTTTGTCCGCTCCATCGCCCGCACCGTTACCGTGCTGCATCAGGGTTCGGTTCTTGCAGAGGGAACCATGGACCAGGTGCAGTCGGATTCGCGCGTCATCGAGGTATATCTGGGTGAATAACCGGTCGACAGACGTTAACACTCTGGTCAAAAACAATAATTACCCGCCCGCCACAGGAGCGACAGCTATGAACAATCTGGCGACAAACAGGGATGAGAGGCCCGCTAACGCACCGGGCAAGGACAGCCTGCTCTCTATTCGTGCACTGAATCAGTTTTACGGCCAAAGCCATACCCTCTGGGACCTGGATCTGGAGGTACCCGGCGGCGCCTGCACCTGCCTGATGGGGCGCAACGGCGTCGGCAAAACCACGCTGCTCAAATGCGTCATGGGACTGCTGCCCACCCGCTCCGGCGAGCTGCGGTTCAACGGTCAGGATCTCGGCCGCGCCTCGGCGGAAAAACGCGCCGCGCTGGGGGTGGGTTACGTGCCGCAGGGACGGCAGATCTTTTCGTTGATGACGGTGGAGGAGAACCTGCAGATCGGTCTGCCGGCACGCAGCGACCGCCAGAAAAAGATTCCGGAGTTCATCTTCGAGCTGTTCCCGGTACTGAAAGAGATGCTGCACCGCCGCGGCGGCGACCTGTCGGGCGGCCAGCAGCAACAGCTGGCCATCGGCCGCGCACTGGTGACCGATCCGCAACTGCTGATTCTGGACGAACCCACCGAGGGGATTCAGCCCAACGTGGTGGCGGAGATCGGCGACATCATTCGCAAACTCAACCGCGAGATCGGCCTCACCGTGCTGCTGGTAGAGCAGAAACTGCCCTTCGCCCGCAAGGTGGCAGACCACTTCTGCATCCTGGATCGCGGCCGCAACGTTGCTTCCGGTGGCATCGAGCAGTTGTCAGACGAACTGGTGAAGCAGTACCTGACCGTTTAACGGCCCCGTAGGGAGCGATGCGCCAGCCCGGAGCCGCGCACCATAACAGTGCGCGGCGCGGGAGCAGCACCGGTTCAGGGCGCTGGCCGCAACCGCCAGCAAGCAGGCGGGCCCGCGGCACTGGCCGGCCACCGCTGCCACCCCCTGTCTGCCCGCAGATACAGCGCAGTGCAGCGTTCATCCCTCAGATTGGTCCGCTTCTTGCGAAGCATCAACAACAGCAGTCGGCCCGGTGCAGCGCGCTCATGACACCCCAAAAACAAACCTGAGCGCATCGGGCCGCAATCAACCACAGGGATCGCAGCAATGAATCAGGCGCTGGCCCGAGAATGGCCCTCTTCCACCGGCTACGGCACCGAACGTCAATGGCGCGCCCGGATTGCACTGGGGTTCGAAGCGCGCCACGGTCGCACGGCCCTGCCACAGCTGACTCACCAGGGGCCGCTGCGGGTGCAGCGTCCGTTCTACCCCGAAGGTCCGGTATGCCATGTGTATCTGCTGCACCCGCCAGGCGGTCTGGTCAGCGGTGACCAGCTGCAGATTGACGCCCAGCTCTCGTCTGACTGTCACGCCCTGATCACCACCCCCTCCGCGGGCAAGATCTACAAGGGCGACAGCTGCGGCGTCAGCCAGTACCAGCAGGTCAGGCTGCAACAAGCTGGGGGCAGCACACTGGAGTGGCTGCCGCAGGAAACCATCCTCTACGACGGCGCCCTCGGTCACAGCGACACCCGGATCGAGCTCAGCGGTGATGCGCGTTTTATTGGCTGGGAGCTGATCTGCCTGGGCCGCCCGGCCAGCAACATCCGTTTCAGCAACGGCCATTTTGTTCAGAAAACCCGGCTCTACCGCGACGGTGTCCCGCTGCTGCTGGAACAACAACAGCTGCAAGCCGATAACGCTATCGCCAGCGAACGCTGGGGGCTGCAGGGCTACCCGCAGCTCGGCTCGCTGTATGCCGTCGGTTTCAGTGAAGAACCCACCGCACTGTTAGCGCAGCTGCGCGCCAGCCTCGAATCACTGACGGGAGCGCACCTCTGCGTAGCGGTGACCTGGCGCCGCGGGGTGTTGGTGGCGCGGCTGCTGGGACAGGACAGCGAACAGGCCCGCCTCTGCTTTACCCGGCTGTGGCAGCAGATCCGCCCGGCCCTGCTGGGGTTGGACGCCACGCTGCCGCGGATCTGGCTGACGTGAGCCGGCCGCATCGAACAACCATGACCATGCAATCACCGAATCAACGGAGCAGACGATGGAACTGACCCCCCGCGAAAAAGACAAGCTGCTGCTGTTTACCGCAGGCCTCTTGGCGGAGCGGCGCCGCGCCCGCGGCCTCAAGCTCAACTATCCGGAGGCGGTGGCGCTGATCTCCTGCGAAATCATGGAGGGCGCCCGCGATGGCAAAACGGTGGCGGAACTGATGAGTTTCGGCCGCACCATTCTCGGCCGCGACGAGGTGATGGATGGCATCGCCGAGCTGATCCATGAAGTACAGGTGGAAGCCACTTTCCCTGACGGCACCAAGCTGGTGACCGTGCATCAACCGATTCAATAGGAGGCCGTATGATTCCCGGCGAACTGCAGCTTCAACCCGGCGAGATCGAACTCAACGCCGGTCGCCCGACCCAGACCCTCAAGGTGGCCAACACCGGTGACCGCCCGATTCAGGTGGGTTCCCACTACCACTTTTTTGAAACCAACCCGGCCCTCAGCTTCGACCGTGACGCCGCCCGGGGCTGGCGGCTCAATATTGCCGCCGGCACCGCGGTGCGTTTCGAGCCGGGCCAGACCCGTACCGTGGAGCTGGTGCCCTACGCGGGATCGCGCACCATCTACGGGTTCCGCGGCGAGGTGATGGGCAGGCTTGATGACAGCCAGCAGGGAGGCAACTGAGATGGCCAGGATTTCAAGGCAGGCGTATGTCGATATGTTCGGACCCACCACCGGTGACCGGGTCCGCCTCGGTGACACCGAACTCTGGATCGAGGTAGAGAAGGACTACACCGTTTACGGCGACGAGGTGAAGTTCGGCGGCGGCAAGGTGATCCGCGACGGCATGGGTCAGGCCCAAGTCACTAATGAAGGCATGAATAATACGGCGATGGATTGCGTTATCACCAACGCGCTGATCCTCGATTACTGGGGCATCGTCAAGGCGGATGTCGGCATCAAGGGCGGCCGCATCGCTGCCATCGGCAAAGCGGGCAACCCGGACACCCAGGAGGGCGTCACCCTCATCGTCGGTCCCGGTACCGAAGTGATCGCCGGCGAGGGCCAGATCCTCACCGCCGGTGCCATCGATTCGCACATCCACTACATCTGCCCGCAGCAGGTGGACGAAGCGCTGATGTCGGGCGTCACCACCATGATCGGCGGCGGCACAGGCCCCGCCACTGGCACCAACGCCACCACCTGCACCCCCGGCCCCTTCAACATCGGCAAGATGCTGCAGGGCACCGACCACCTGCCGATGAACTTCGGTTTTCTCGGCAAGGGCAACGCCAGCCTGCCGGAGGCGCTGGAAGAGCAACTGAAGGCGGGGGTGATGGGACTCAAGCTGCACGAGGATTGGGGCACCACCCCGGCCTCCATCGACGCCTGCCTGAGTGTCGCCGACCGTTATGACGTGCAGGTGGCGATCCACACCGACACCCTCAACGAATCCGGCTTTGTCGAAGACACCCTGGCCGCGTTCAAGGGCCGCTCGATTCATACCTACCACACCGAAGGCGCCGGCGGCGGCCACGCCCCGGATATCATCAAGGCCTGCGGGTTGCCCAACGTGCTGCCCTCCTCCACCAACCCCACCCGGCCCTACACGGTCAACACCGTGGACGAGCATCTCGACATGCTGATGGTGTGTCACCACCTCGACCCCAATATCCCCGAGGATGTAGCCTTTGCCGATTCCCGTATCCGCAAGGAAACCATCGCCGCGGAGGACATCCTCCACGATCTCGGCGCATTCTCGATGATCGCCTCCGACTCCCAAGCGATGGGCCGGGTGGGCGAGGTGATCATCCGCACCTGGCAGACCGCCCACAAGATGAAGGTGCAGCGTGGTCTGCTGCCCGAAGACGAGAGCCTTGGCTGCGACAACTTCCGCGCCAAGCGCTATATCGCCAAGATCGGCATCAACCCGGCCATCAGCCACGGCATCGGCCACGAGGTAGGCTCCATCGAGGTGGGCAAACTGGCCGACCTGGTGCTGTGGAAGCCCGCCTTTTTCGCCACCAAGCCCTCGCTGATCATCAAGGGCGGCTTTATCGCCGCCGCCCCCATGGGTGACCCCAACGCCTCGATTCCGACTCCGCAGCCGGTGCACTACCGCCCCATGTTCGGGGCGTCACCCCGTGCCGCCGCGGCGACCAGTCTGACCTTTGTGTCCCAGGCAGCGCTGGACAGCAACCTGAATGAGACATTGGGGCTGCAACGCACCCTCGCCGCCTGTCGCAACGTGCGTTCGGTGGGCAAGGCCGACATGGTGCTCAACGACTATATGCCAACCATGGAAGTGGACCCGGAAACCTACGAGGTGCGTGCCGACGGCGAACTGCTCAGCTGCGAGCCGGCTGAAGTATTGCCCCTGGCACAACGTTACTTTTTATTCTGACGGACCGAACCATGCTGAAAATTACTCAACGTTTTGATGGTCAGCCCGCCGCCATTCTCGACCGCCTGGCGCTGCCCTACGACCTGCGTAAACGGGGTCGTTTCAAAGCCACCACCGAGGGTGGGCGCGAAGTTGGCGTATTTATCGAACGCGGCCAAGTGCTGGCCGAAGGTGATCTGCTGCAAAGCGACTGTGGTCAGCTGATCCAGGTCACCGCCGCGCCGGAAGCGGTGGTCACCGCCTCTACCGATGACTGGCTGGCGTTCGCCAAAGTCTGCTATCACCTCGGCAATCGCCACGTGCCGCTGCAGGTGGGCGAACGCTGGCTGCGCTTTCAACCCGACCACGTACTGCAGGAGCTGGCCGAGCGTTACGGCCTGACCGCGCTGGTCGAACAGGCGCCTTTTACCCCGGAAAACGGCGCCTACGGCCTCAGCCATATCGGCCATGAGAGCCATACCCATGGGCAGGGTCATTCCCATAGCCATAGCCATAGCCATAGCCATAGCCATAGCCATAGCCATGGCCAGGATCATGACCACGGGCATGAGCACAACCATCTGCATAAGCACGGGCATTCCCATGCCCACTGAACCCACCTGCACCTCGTCAACCACGGGTGGCAGTCGCGCACTGCTGCACCTGTTGCACCTGACCAGTCCGTCGCTGCCGATCGGCGGTTTCGCCTATTCGCAGGGGCTGGAGTACGCCATCGACAGCGGCTGGATCACCGGCGACGTCGAACTGCAACAGTGGCTGCAGGGGGTGCTGGGCGAGGGGATGGCGCGGCTGGAACTGCCGCTGCTGCTGCGCTTCGCCGAGGCTTATCGGCAGCATGACGACGCCGCGGTGCGCTACTGGAACCAGTGGCTGTTGGCCAATCGCGAGACCAAAGAGCTGCTGTTCGAAGATCAGCAACTGGGCCTGGCCCTGCGCAGGCTGCTGCTGTCGCTGGCGGTGATCGACGCCGATGACCGGCTGCCCGAAGAACCCAGCTACTGCAGCCAGTTCGCCCGTGCTGCCGTCCACTACGGGGTCGGTGACAGCGAGATGCTGAACGGCTTTGCCTGGGCCTGGCTGGAGAACCAGATCGCGGTGGCCTGCAAGACCCTGCCGCTGGGGCAGACCGCCGCCCAGCAGCTGCTGATGCGACTACTGCCGGCGATTGATACCGCGGTGGCGCGCGCCCAGCAGTTGGCCGATGACCAGCTCGGTGCCACCCTGCCCGGCGTAGCCCTGGCCAGCAGCCTGCATGAAACCCAGTATTCGCGCCTGTTCCGCAGCTGAACCGGCACACCGTTCATTTATTCAAAGGATTCAAGGAGAACTATCGATGACTACCCAATGTCTGCGTGTCGGTGTCGGCGGCCCGGTCGGTTCCGGCAAAACCGCGCTGCTGAAGGAGTTGTGCCAGGCGCTACGCGCGCACTACAACCTGGCCGTGGTCACCAACGATATCTACACCAAGGAGGACGAACAGTTCCTGCTGCGTCATCAGGCGCTGGAAGCCGACCGCATCATGGGGGTGGAAACCGGCGGTTGTCCGCATACGGCGATCCGCGAAGACGCCTCCATGAACCTCGCCGCCATCGACGAACTGCAGTGCCGCCATCCGGGGCTGGAACTGGTGTTGGTGGAGAGCGGCGGCGACAACCTCAGTGCCACCTTCAGCCCTGAACTCTCGGACCTGACCCTGTATGTGATCGACGTCTCCGCTGGCGACAAGATCCCGCGCAAGGGGGGCCCCGGCATTACCAAGTCGGATCTGCTGATCATCAACAAGACCGACCTGGCCCCATTGGTGGGTGCCTCACTGGAGGTGATGGACCACGACGCCCGGAAGATGCGCGGCGAACGCCCCTTCGTGTTCAGCAACCTCAAGAGCGGCCAGGGGCTGCAGACCATCATCGACTTTATTGTCGAACAGGGGATGCTGGAGCCGCGGCAGGTAAAGGTCGGCTGATCGCCGTTGTATCAATACCCACAACCACCGCCCCATTGGCCGTAAACTGACAGCCGACGGGGCGGTTCAGGCACCCCTGATCGGCACCTGAGCCCCCGACCCGCGGGCATTAGCGCGGCTTGACCCGCCGCGGCACACTCTTTGCTGACTACCTGATATTGCGCAGATTTTGCTGACACAGGTATTTCGCATGAACGATGCACTGATCCCGGTCCGGGTCGCCGACAAGTACCCCATCGCTACAGACACGGTCGCCCTTGAGCTGGTCGCCGCTGACGGCGGCGAGCTGCCGCCGTTCACCGCCGGTGCCCATATCGACGTCCAGATCGGCTACGGCATCAGCCGTCAGTACTCGCTGGCCAATGACCCGGCGGAAACCCACCGTTACCTGCTGGGCGTATTGAAAGCCCCCAACAGCCGCGGCGGTTCGGCCATGCTGCACGATCTGGTGATGCCCGGTTTTCAGCTTAATATCAGCCCGCCCCGTAATCTGTTTCCACTGCGAGAAGACGCACCGTTCTCACTGTTGATCGGCGGTGGTATCGGCATCACCCCCATGCTCACCTTCGCTTACCGGTTGCAACAGCTCGGCAAGCCGTTCGAGCTCCACCTGCACGCGCGCAGTCGTGAACGAGCGCCCTTTCTGGAACTACTGACCAGCGCACCCTTTGCCAACAAGGTGTATCTGCACCTCGACGATGACCCCGAAGGTGGTGTCGACTATCGCGCTTTGCTAGCCGGCAACGCCGCTACTGAGGTGTACCTCTGTGGGCCAAACGGCTTTATGGAGGCCATCGGCTCGGCGCTGCAGGGCGCCATCGTGCCCGAGCAGCTCCATCGTGAGGTGTTTGACGCCGCCGAACCGGCAGCAGTTAATCAGCCCTTTGACGTACAACTGGCAAGCAGTGGCGATGTGCTGACCGTGCCCGCCGATCAAACCCTGGTCGAAGCGCTGCAGTTGCACGGGGTGCCGATCTCGCGCAACTGCCCGCGGGGATTCTGTGGCGGTTGCGCGGTAACGGTGCTGGAGGGCGAGGTCGATCACCGCGACAATGTACTGCCGCAGGAACTGCGCGATGCTGGCCGGATGCTGAGTTGCGTTTCACGCGCCAAAAGCGGCCGCCTGCTGTTGGAGCTTTGAATGACCACCCCTGTCGAATCAGCAGCGGAGCTGGATCGCTACCAGTCATTCTGTGGCCTGGAGTGCGAACAGCGCGCTGAGCAACTGGTCGCCCATGTTCTCGAGTTAGCGGCGAAGCGCGCGCCAGACAACCGTTTCTGGACCCTGTTCGCCGCCAAGGCCAACCAGCCCGGCGGCCCGGACGCGCTGTTTCTGGTGCACTCCTACGTGTTCTACATGCGCGAACTGCTTGAGAGCCATGACGACCCGCACGGCCTGAGACTGCTCGACGCGCTGGAGCGGGATTGCTGCTGAAACGGATCTGTTGAGGCCGCCGGCAAGAGACTAGATCGGCCAGACCCAGAGCAGCATGGGAGTGCCCACCAACAGGATCAGCAGCTCCAGCGGCAAGCCCATACGCCAGTAGTCGCCAAAGGTGTAGCCACCAGGCCCCATCACCAGCGTATTGGACTGGTGACCAATAGGGGTCAGAAAAGCGCAGGATGCTCCCACGGCCACCGCCATCAGCAGCGGGTCCGGGTTGAAGTTAAGCGCCAACGCCATATCCCGCGCGATGGGAGCCATCACCACCGCCGTCGCCGCATTGTTGATCACATCGGACAGACACATGGTGATCAGCATGACCAGCGCCACGATCATGAACGCAGGCAGCTCAACCACCAGTCCGCTGGCCACATCAGCGATGGTGGCCGCCAGTCCGGTGGACTGGATCGCACCACCAACCGGCAACATCAACGCCAACAACACCAGAATCGGCCAGTCGATCGGCTCATATAGGCTGCGCAGCGGCAGAATATCCAGCAACAGATACGCCAACACGGCGATACAGAACGCCGCTGGGAGCGGCAGCCAGCCGGCAGCGCCCGCGGTGATAGCCAGCGCAAACACCGTACCCGCCAATAGCAGGCGGCGCGGCTGACCGAGACTGAGGTCCCGCTCCGCCAGAGGCAGGACACCGAGGCGATAAAACTGCTGATCCACCACCGACCGTTCACCCTGTACCAACAGCACATCGCCCGGTTTGAACAGCTGGTCGGCCAGCCGCCGGTTCATAATGCGCCCCTGACGCGCCAGCGCCAGCGGCGTCAGCCCTCCCGCGGTCAGGCTGCTCAGTTCACTGATCCGGCGACCATCAAGGCGCGATCCTTGCTGTACCACCCCCTCGACCAGCTCCAGATCGCGCTCTGCGGGGGTGTTGCCGTCCGTATCGCCGGCCCCATGCTGCGGCGCCCCTTCGAGCAACAGGCCGTTATCCTCTGCGAACCCCGGCACCTGCTCGATATCGCCACGCAACAACAGCACATCGCCCACGGCAAGACGCCAGCGCGGCGATACCGTTCGTAAGCGCCCGAACCGCGCTACACCGACCACTTCTAACCCATCATTCAGCCCCGACAGTTCGCTGAGTTCGGACCCCACCAGATCGTTATCCTCGGCAAGCCGCAGCTCCACCAGATATTCCTCAATGGCAAACAGTCCCTGAGGTTGATTGCTGCTGCGACGCGCCTTTGGAATCAGGTGCCAACCAATCAGGGCGATAAACAGCACCCCGCAGAGCGCAACCACGCCGCCCACTGCGGTAAAGTCAAAGAAGGCAAAGCTTTCGGCCTGCTGTTCGGCGCGAAAGGTAGCAATGATGATATTGGGCGGGGTACCGATGGCGGTAGTCATACCGCCAAGAATGCTGCCAAAGGCCAGCGGCATCAGCAGGATGCCGGGCGAGCGCTGGTGATGGTGCGCCGTTGCCAATGCGATGGGCAGAAACAGCGCCAGCGCGCCAACATTGTTCATGAACGCGGATGCCACGGTGACCGCCGCGGTCAACACCAACACGTGCAGGGTACTGTTGTGGGTCAACCCGGTCAGGTGGCTGGCGATCCAGTCCACCAGCCCGGAACGGCGCAACGCATCGCTCACCACCAGCACCGCCGCCACGGTGATCACCGCCGGGTGGGAAAAGCCCTCAAACACCCGCTCTGCCGGCACCAGACCGGTGAGCACGCAGGCCAGCGCCGCCAGCGCCGCCACTACATCATGGCGGAAGCGGCCGGACACAAACAACCCCAGCGTGACCAGCAGAATGACAGCAATCATGGTCTGGTCGATGGTCATAACAGTATCCCTGTGTGGGGTCGCCAGGCGCGTCGCCCTCCGCAACACTCTGCTCCAGTATGAACAATCCAGGCAGGATTGGGCCACGGCGATACTAAAGTGCTGACCCTTGGCAGGCGAAAAACTGTTATCGTGGAGTGATAACAGAAGCACAACAACAATAACAGCGAGTCAGTTATGGAATCGGGGTTCTCCAACCTCAGAAAGTTTGTCGCACCGGAGATCATCTTCGGTGTCGGCGCGCGCAAAGCGGCCGGTAATTTCGCCCGCACCTTTGGTGCCCAACGGGTAATGATTGTCAGCGATCCCGGCGTGGTGGCCGCCGGCTGGGTCGACGATGTCGAAATCAGCCTCACCGAGATCGGCATCGAAACCCATCGTTACACCAATGTCAGCCCCAACCCCCGCGCCGAAGAGGTGATGCAGGGCGCCGAGCTGTACCGCCAGCTCGGTTGCAACCTGATCGTCGCCGTTGGCGGCGGCAGCCCGATGGATTGCGCCAAGGGGATCGGCATCATCAGCGCCAACCAGGGCCATATTCTCGACTTTGAGGGGGTCGACCGCATTCTGTCGCCGATCCCGCCACTGATCTTCGTGCCGACCACCGCGGGCACCTCGGCCGACGTCTCTCAATTTGCGATCATCTCCGACCCGGAAACCCGCAACAAAATCTCCATCATCAGCAAGGCGGTGGTGCCGGACGTGTCGCTGATCGACCCGGAAACCACCCGCACCATGGACCCCTTTCTGACCGCCTGTACCGGCATCGACGCCATGGTACACGCGGTGGAAGCCTACGTGTCTACCGCCGCCGGTCCGCTGACCGACATGCATGCGCTGGAGGCGATCCAACTGGTGTCCGGTAACCTCGCCGCGCTGGTGGCCAACCCCGAGGACATTCACCTGCGCGAGCAGGTGATGCTCGGCAGCCTCAAGGCGGGGCTGGCGTTTTCCAATGCCATCCTCGGCGCGGTCCACGCCATGAGCCACAGCCTTGGCGGCCATCTGGATCTGCCCCACGGGCTCTGCAACGCCATCCTGCTGGAGCATGTGATCGACTACAACTACGTTTCGGCGGAGGACCGCTTCCGCAAGGTGGCCGAAACCGTGGGCATCGATACCCGCGGCATGAACGCAGCGCAGATCAAGCAACGGCTGCTCGCCGGTGTGCGTCACCTGAAAAGTGAAGTCGGCCTCACCCAGCGCCTCAAGGAGGCCGGCGTCAGCAGCAGCGACATTCCGATTCTGTCAGGCAAGGCGTTGAAGGACCCCTGCATCCTCACCAATCCGCGCAAATCCAACAAGCGCGACGTCGAGGTAGTGTATGAGGAAGCCCTCTAACCGCCGCGACGATCAGGCGCTGATCGAAAACCTGATCGGCCTCGGCGATTTCTCCGCCCGCAAGAGCTACTACCCCGAGCTGCAGCGCAAGATCGACGAGCTAGAGGCGGAGAAAGACCGCTACAAGTGGCTGTTCGAAAACGCCCTGCACGGGATATTTCAGGCCACCACAGATGGTGCCATTCTCACCGCCAATCCGGCCATTGCCAGGATCTGCGGCTACGCCTCGCCGCAACAGCTGGTGCGCGCCATTGGCGATATCGCCTCGCAGCTGTTTGCCGATCCCGACGATTTTCGTCGACTGTTGAAACTGCTCGGTCGAGACGGCCAGCGCACCGGCTTCGAAACCCTGCTGCAAACCCGCCAGGGGCTACAGGTCGATGTGTCCATGAACGTATTGCTGAAAAGCGCCGACGAGGGCCTCATCGAAGTGTTCGTGCAGGACATCACCGAGCGAAAAAAAGCCCAGCGCGAACTGACCAAGCTGAACGAAGAACTGGAGCAGCGGGTGCAGGACAGGACCCGTGAGCTGAGCCGGGTGAACCGTCATCTGGTCGAAGAGATCAAGGAGCGGCGTGAAATCCAGAGCGCCCTCTCCCACGCCAAACAGGAAGCCGAGGAAGCCAACCGCAGCAAGGACCGCTATCTGGCTGCAGCCAGCCATGACCTGCTGCAGCCGATGAACGCCGCCCGGCTGCTGGTGGCCACCCTGCAGGAACAGCTGCGTTGCGAGCACGCCGACGACAACCACCGCCAACTGGTGGAGCGGATTCATGTGGCGCTGCACGGCGCTGAAGAGCTGCTGACCGATCTGCTGGACATCGCCAAGCTGGACGCCAACGCCATCAGCCCCGACCCCAGCCGCTTCGAGATCGATACCCTGTTACGTTCGCTCACCACCGAGTTCGAACCTTCGGCCCAGCAATCCGGACTGCGCCTCAAGGTACGGCGCAGTAACGCCATCGTGATGAGCGACTCGCGCCTGATGATGCGGATCTTGCGCAACTTTGTCAGCAACGCCCTGCGCTATACCGCCACCGGCGGTATTCTGATCGGCTGTCGCCGCCGCCGTGACCGGCTGCGTATTATGGTGTGCGACACCGGGCCCGGAATGAACGAGCAGGAACAGGCGCGCATCTTCGCCGAGTTCCAGCAGCTGGATAACCGCATCGCCGGACGCGACAAGGGGGTGGGCTTGGGTCTGGCGATCGTCGATCGGATCGCCCGCATGCTGGATCACCCGATCAGGGTGGTCTCGCGACCGCAGCGGGGTTCCTGTTTCAGCATCGAGGTGCCGCTGTGTGAGCTGCCCGCGCCCGCCCCCGTTGGCACGCCGTTCTTCCCCGACACCATCGACAATATTCGTGGCGCCCGGGTACTGGTGGTAGAGAACGAAGAGGCGATCATTCACAGCATGAAAGCCCTGCTCAGCACCTGGGGCTGCAGCGTGCACACCGCCACCAGTATCGACACCGCCCTCAGCGAGCTGGCCTCAATGCCACTGCCACCGGCCATCGTACTGGCGGATTACCACCTCGATCGGGAGGAAACCGGTGCCGAGCTGATTCGCCAACTACGCCAGCAGTGCGAGCGCGAGCTACCAGCCATCGTCATTACCGCTGACCGTAGCGATCCGGTGCTGGCAGAACTGAAACAGCTGGGAGTCTCCCGCCTCAACAAGCCGGTCAAACCCAACAAACTGCGCGCCCTGATGAGCCACTGCCTGCTGACACACTGAGCCGGCAGGCGATCACCGCCCGGCCGGCTTCAACAACGGCAGAACATCAGTTCTCTCTCATCTATACTATGCGGATGACACCGCCAACCCCACCCATAGAGTTCGTTAAAAGCGCACCCAATCATAAGGTTAAGCGTCATGCGCTGCCGATTGAGCTGAACCGTCTGCAACAGATCTGTCACTCGGTCGCTGCCATGGTCGGCTGCAAGATATCGATCATGGCGGGCGACGGCGAGATCGTCGCCTCGTCGGTCCCGGAACGTATCGGGATCCGGCACGAGGGGGCCGCCCGCATCCTGCGGGGAGAGATCGACGAGCTGGAGATCGACGCCGAACTGTCGCGCCGCTCGGGGGTCATGCTGGAAGGCTGCAACCTCGGCATCGATATGAACCAGCAGCGGGTGCTCTGCGTCGGTGTCGCAGCAGCCCTGGCCGATGCCCGTCAGTTTGCCTCCATCGTCAAAGCCTGTATCGAAGAGATGCTGAAAAATGAGGTAGGTCACCTGTCGATCCAGCATCAGCTCCGTACCGAGATCAACGAACGCAAACTGCTGGAACAGAGCCTGGCTGCCAACGAAGTTCGCTTTCGCCAATTTGCCGAGACCTCCGCACACTGGCTGTGGGAGATGGATGCAGCGCTGCGTTTCAGTTACTTCTCCGCCCGTCTGAAAACCTATCTCGGCCTGGAACCGAAAGAGCTGATCGGCAAAACCCGCCTCGACCTGACTCGCGACGGCGACCTCTCTCCCCAGTGGCAAGCACACCTGAGCCTGCTGGAGCGGCATGAGCCCTTCAGTGACTTTGAGTACGACGCCTGCCTGCCCAACGGAGAACAACGGATCTTCCGCATCAGCGGCAAGCCGCTATTCACCACCGACGGTCGCTTTGACGGATACCGCGGTACCGGACGCGACGTCACCGACGAGGTACGCAGCCAACGTCAGGCGGACCAGCTCAAGCAGCGCCTGGACGACGCCCTCGAAGCGATCACCGATGGTCTGCTGCTGACCGACTCCGACCACCGCCTGGTGATGTGTAACACCGCCTATCGGCAGGCAGTCCCTGCGGTGGCGCCGCTGCTAAAACCGGGCATCCACATTCAAGAGCTCAACCGTGCCCTGCTGGAAACAGGGATGGTCCGCGTCCCCAGAGAGCATTGGGATACCTGGCTGCAGAATCGTTGGCAGCAGTACCTGCGCTGCGATAAACAGCTGCTGTTTCCCACCCTCAACGACCACTGGATCGAGGTTAATCAGTACCGAGCTCAGGACGGCGGCACCCTGATTCTGCGGCGCGATATCACCGAACGCATGCGCCATGAAGAGCGCCAACGACTGGCGTCAACGGTGTTCGACAACACTCAGGAAGGGATCATCATCACCGATGCCGAACTGCGGATCATCGCAGTGAATCCGGCCTTCACCGAACTGACGGGCTACAGCGAAGCGGAGGCGATCGGCAAAAAAACAAACCTGCTAAAGTCCGGCAAACATGACCAGGCCTTTTACCAGCAGATGTGGGACAACCTGAATAACGGTGGCCAGTGGTGCGGAGAGGTCTGGAACCGGCGCAAGAACGGCGAGGTCTTTCCTGAATGGCTGTCGATCACTGAAGTACGTGGCAAGAACCAGGAACTGTTGAACTATGTTGCGGTATTTTCCGATATCTCGGCAGTGAAAGAGACCGAACAGCAGCTCGAATATCTGGCCCATCACGACCCCCTTACCGAACTGCCCAATCGCATGCTGTTTATGGCCCGGCTGAAGCATGGACTCCAACGTGCACGACGTGAAGGTACCTCCGTCGCCCTGCTGTTCCTTGATCTTGACCACTTCAAAAAGGTCAACGACAGCCTCGGCCATGCCGCCGGCGACCAGCTGTTACTGCAGGTCGCCGAGCGTCTCTCCGGTGCGGTGCGCGAGCAGGATACCGTGGCGCGGCTGGGCGGTGATGAATTCACCCTGCTGCTGGAGGGGCTGGTAGACCACACACCGGTGGATACCATCGTCAGCAAACTGCTGGAACGGTTCCGTGAGCCGTTTCAAATCGAAGGCCAGTGGTTCCATGTCACCACCAGCATCGGTATCAGCATCTCGCCACAGGATGGCAGCGATGACACAACCCTGCTGCGCAACGCCGATACTGCGCTCTACAAAGCCAAGGAGCGTGGGCGCAACGAGTACCAGTACTACTCGGCCGAATTTACCCGCCAGGCGCAGCAACGTACCGAACTTGAACAACTGCTGCGAGAGGCGCTGCAGGAGCAACAGTTCACCGTTTATTACCAACCCCAGATCGCCGTGGAGAACGGCCGCATTACCGGTGCCGAAGCGCTGGTGCGCTGGATCCATCCACAAAAAGGGATGCTACCGCCGGACCAGTTCATCCCGCTGGCGGAAGAAACCGGGCTGATCCGGCCGCTGGGGTTGTGGGTGCTGGAGCAGGCCTGCCATCAGATGCAGGCCTGGCTCAATAACGGTTACCCGTTGCACAGCATGGCGGTTAATTTCTCTCGCAAGCAGTTGATCGAAGGGCTGTTCGTAGAGCAGATCAGTGACATTCTCCAGCGCAGCGGACTTGATGCCCGTCACCTGGAGATGGAGATTATCGAAAGCCTGATCATGGAACAGTCGGACGAAGTGATGCAGGCATTGGAGCAACTGCGCAAGATGGGCGTATCGCTGGCGATTGATGACTTCGGCACCGGCTATTCGTCGCTGGCTTATCTCAAACAGCTGCCGGTCACCACCCTCAAGATCGATCGCTCGTTTGTCAGCGATATTCCGGACGATCCCAATGATGCCGCCATCGTACAGGCGATTCTGGCGCTCGCCGCCAGCCTGCATCTGGACGTCGTCGCGGAGGGGGTCGAAACCCGCCAGCAGGCGGACTTCCTGTTACTGCAGGGCTGTCGCCAGGCGCAGGGATTCTATTACGGCCGCCCGATGCCCGCTGATGAATTCGAACGACTGCTGCAAAACCCCGATGCCGATGGACTCCCCCGCCTGCCTCTCGCGGGGCCGTTCCAACCGGGAATCGACTACCAGATCTGACCGGATCAGTTCACAGGGTGCGAAACTGCCCTACCAGCCCCTGCTGGTCGTCAATGGTGTGCAAAAACTGCTCGGTATGCTGCAATGCTGCGTGGGCATTATCCTTGGTGCGCGCCGAGAGCTTATTGATACGGCCCAGATTGGAGGCGATCTCTCCGGCCACCGCGCTCTGCTCCTCGGTCGCCGAGGCCACCTGAATCGACAGATCGGTCACCTGATCCACCAGCTGGGTAATCTGCACCAGCAACTCACTGGCGTGCGCCATCTGGGCGGATGCGGCAGCGGAACTTCGCTGGCTTTTGTCCATACAGGCCACACTGGATGACACCCCACCGCGCAACCCGTCAATCATCGACTCGATCTCGCCGGTGGATTCCTGGGTCCGCTGCGCCAGCGAGCGTACCTCATCAGCCACCACCGCAAAGCCGCGCCCATGCTCGCCGGCCCGGGCCGCCTCAATCGCCGCATTCAAGGCCAACAGGTTGGTCTGCTCGGCGATCGACTTGATCACATCCAGCACCGTACCGATCTGCTCACTCTGCTGAGACAGCTGGGTAATCTCCTCGGTGGTCTGCGCCAGCTCTTCCGCCAGGGCGCGGATCGACATATTTGCACGTTCAACTTCAGTGTTGCCCTCCTGACTGACACTGCGCGCCACCCGCGCCGCCTCGGAGACCGCCGCGGTGTTATCTGCCATCTCGTGACTGGTGGCGGACATCTCCTCCACCGCCGCGGCCACCTGTTCGGTTTCGCTCTGCTGCTCGGTGGCACTGGTCAGGGTTTCATTGACACACGAGGAGGAAGCCGCCGCGTCACGACGCACATGCTCACAGGTGTCTTCGACCCGTCCGACCACCGCCCGCAGCTCCGACTTATACATCTTGATCGCCAGATCGATCTGGCTGATGTCATCGGTTTTGCCGGTATAGATGTACTGCATCAGCTTATTGCAGACCTTGCCGCGGGCCTTTTCCGTCAGCCGGTCAAGCGGCCGGGTAAGCCCGTAGTTCAGTGCCACCACCGCAATCAAGGATGCTAACGCCGCCGCCATAACCAGCGCGCTGTCTGCCATTACCGCCGTAATGATCACCGGCAGTAGCGCGACGGCAGCCCCCAGTGACAAGCGTTGAAACAGGCTGGTAGCGGGGCGGGTCACGGCGCGCGGCATCTTGCCGGCGTTGATCTGCGCATAGGTCTTTTCCGCGCGCTCCACCCGCTCGCGCTTGGGCTGAAAGCGCACCGACTGGTACTCCACGACCGTTTCGCCGTTGCGAATGGGAGTCACATAGGCATCAACCCAGTAATGATCGCCGCTCTTGGCGCGGTTCTTCACGATCCCCATCCAGCTATTGCCGGTCTTGAGGGTCGTCCACAGATCCTCGTAGGCGGCCGGCGGCATATCGGGGTGGCGCACCATATTGTGGTTTTTACCCATCAGCTCGTCGAGGGTGAACTCCGCCAGCTCCGAAAAGGTATCGTTAGCGTAGGTGACTGCGCCCTTGAGGTCGGTGGTGGAAAGAATGCTGTAGTGGGGAGGAAAGGTCTTTTCTTTTTGCGAGACGGGAAAGTTCTTTTTCATCGGAAAGGCCCTTGACTGCTGAAAGCGAGCCACCGGCAGCAGCTCCAACAGGCCCTAACGACCTGTAAACCATCGAGTAAACTTTAACCATATTAAAACCAAGGTCAAACAGTCATCAACTGATTTTGCATTAGAATTGATAAATTGCATTTTGCTTACTTTTTGCAGGCCATAAGTGTCCGCAGCAAAGCCGCAAAAAAAATCTACCATAACAGGTGTGGACTATTGCAATTTGACAGATGTTGTCAAATGATACTCTTGCCGCGCCGCAACAATTTTATATCAGCATCAACACAGGGCTGATGGCCGATCAGGATGGATCGGCAGAGGTACTCGATGGACGGAACCGAACTAAACGCCCCCTCCCGAATAGAACAATCCGCCAGATGGTTGGCATTGCCGGTCGCGGTGGGGTTGCTTTGGTGGCTGTCACTGGCCAATTTTCTCGCTTTTCACACCCTGGTCGAACTCGCCACCATCAGCGTGGCTGCACTGATCGCTCTAGCCGGCTGGGAGCTTCGCGCCAGAAGCAAGCACAACTACCTGTTCTCACTGGCCGTACTTTACGGCTGTATCGCCCTGATCGACTTCGCCCATACGGTGACCTATGAAGGGTCGCTATTTGCCGGCGATCTGGGTCCCAATCCGCCAACGCAACTATGGATTCTGGCACGACTGATTGAGGCGGCCGGGCTGGCCGTGATTTTCAATTTCCAGACCCGCGGCGTGCTGGCTTCCCGCTATGCCATCGGACTGACGATGGCGACCGCCGCGGGGCTGCTGGCGATCTACCCGGCCCAACTGTTCCCGGATGCCTTTATCCCCGGTCAGGGTCTGACTGATTTCAAGATCACGGCTGAATTCGTAGTTATAGCCCTCACCGCTCTGGCCGGTTACGGGCTGTTCCGCTATCGGGCACGCTTTAAGCCGGTGCAAGTATCATCACTCACCTACGCGCTGTTTTTCACCGCCCTGGCCGAGCTCTGTTTTACCCAGTATGCCTCGGTTTACGGACCGGCCAACGCACTGGGCCATCTGTTCCGCTTGAGCTCCTACTTCTTTTTATACCGCGGGTTAATCTGCGACAACGACGTTGACCAGCAGCGTTCGCTGGAACGAATCAACCCGCGAGCCGCTTTAATCGCCCTGTTACTTTGCATCGGCGGCATCGCCATCGCCGCGGGGATTCGTAACCACGAACACGGGATGCAGAAACAAGCTGAAGCTTATACCAATACACGCCATCTGCAGGATATAGCCAGCTCGCTGGAGATCGCCATGGAATCGCGGCTGCGCCTGACCGACAGCCTGAAGGCGTTTGTGCTGGCCAATCCCTATTTCAGCAAAGCCGAGTTCCACACCTTCACCGACACTCTTTCGCAGGGTATGCCGGGCATTATCAGCCTGCAACTGGCACCCGAGGGGATAGTCACCTATGTCAGCAACGAAAACCGCAACGCTAAGGCAATCGGCCATAACCTGCTCAAGGACAGTCGCCGCCGGGAGGCGGTCAGGCAAGCCATCGATTCCGATCAGGTGATCGTCGAAGGGCCGGTCACCCTGATTCAGGGGGGACGCGCGCTGATTGCCCGCCAGCCGATATTCACCCGGTACTCGCAGGAGACAACCCGGTTCTGGGGGCTGGCCACAGTGCTGATCGATGTTGACGCGCTGCTCAACAGCACCATGCTCAACGAATTTGCCCAGCACTTCGATGTGGCTCTGCGCGGTCTTGATGGCCGCGGCATCGAGGGAGCGGTGTTCAGCGGCCAGCCAGCCATTTTCGAGGATAATCCGCTGAAAGCGGTGATCTCGCTCCGCAACGGTGCCTGGCAGTTGGCGGCCAAACAGCATCCCCATGCCCACGAGTCCCAATTTATTCTCTCGTCGTGGTACTGGCCCAGCATTCTGCTGTTGAGCGTCCTCGTTGTTATTGGCAGTTACCGCGTAGTCAACCATCGCTACGCCTTGGTTAATGCCGTCGACACGGCCACTTACCAGCTACAGCAGGAGGTGGTACGCCGCCGGCAAGCAGAGTCAGACCAGCGCCATCAGGCAACCCATGATGCGCTGACCGGTCTGGCCAACCGCCGCCTGTTTATAGAGCTGGCCGAACGAGCACTGCTGCAGGCAAAGCGCGATAATATCGAAATGTCGGTCTACTTCATGGATCTGGATGGCTTCAAACAGGTCAACGACAATCTCGGCCACGCGGCCGGCGACCAGTTACTGCGCTCGGTGTCTTACCGGCTGCAAGAAACCTTACGGCAATCGGACATTCTGGCGCGGGTTGGGGGGGACGAGTTTATCGCGTTACTCAGCTCGGCCGGCGCGCAGGAATTGCGCTCGGCAGAAACCATTATCGAGGTGATCAGCGAGCCCGTGATGACCAGGTCCGGGCCGGTTCAGGTCGGTATCAGCATCGGTGTCTCAGTATTCCCCCATCATGGCGATACGGTTGATCAACTACTGGCCGCGGCCGACCAGGCTATGTACCGAGCCAAGCGGAAGGGTAAAAACCGCCTTGAGGTCGCCGACAGCAGTCTGCTCCCTGACCGGACAACGGCCAAGTAAACCACGCTCGCAGCTACCGGTCCGGCGCCCTCCAGAGCTGCGAAATGACATCCATCAATACCCTCTCTTTTTGTAGGTCATAAGTGCCAGCACCAAAGTAGTAGTTTTTTAGACTCGCTGTGGAATGTGGGCTCCAGCACCCACTCCGTAACATGGCTGCTAACAACAATAATCATCAGGATCGGGCGCATTACCGGTCCGGGAGCAGCCTCCATGAATCTGGTCACTCCGTCACTGGCGGTAGGCAGCCGCCTCGACGCCGCCGACGCCGAACAGTTGCAGCGGCATGATATCCGCGCCGTCCTGAGTCTTGCCCCCGCCGCCCGTCCACGGGGCATCTGGTGCCAGCTGCACCTGCAGATGGCCGACCGCCAGCCAATCCCGGACACCACTATCCGCCGCGCGATGGAGTTCATCCATGCCCAGCAACAGCTGGGCCGGCGGGTGCTGGTGCATTGCGAGATGGGGATCTCGCGTTCCCCCAGCCTGATCGCCAGCTACCTGCACCAATACCAGCAGATGGAGCTGGAGCAGGCGGTTGCACTGATTAAACAAGCCCGCCCCCAGGCTGAGCCCCACCCGGAGCTGCTGGCATCACTGCGTGACTATCACGCCGTGCGCTTGGCCCAGGAGAGTGCGGCATGAAACTGATGCGCTTCCAGCACCAGCAAAGCTGCTATCAGGGCGTGGTCGCTTACGACCGGGTACTGGTGGTCCACAACCTGTTTGAACGGCCGCTGCGTTACACCGGCCTCAGCTTTGCCCTCAATCAGATCACCCCGCTGGCACCCTGCTGCCCGGGCAAGATCATCTGCGCCGGCATCAACTACCGCGCCCATGCGGACGACGGCCATACCCTGCCGTCGCAGCCGCTGCTGTTTCTCAAGCCGGCCAGCGCGGCCACCGGGCCCGACTGCGACATCCCCTACCCCGCCTTAAGCGGCCGCATCGGTTTTGAAGGCGAGCTCGGCGTCGTCATCGGCAGCCACACCCAGAACATCGACCCCTATCTGGCCGAACAGAGCATTCTCGGCTACTGCTGCGCCAACGATGTTACCGCGCGTGACATTCAGGAGGCCGAAGACAACTACGGTACCGCCAAGAGCTTTCCCGGATTCGCCCCCTTTGGCCCCTGGATTGAAACCGCTCTGGACCCGGCCGATCTGTGGCTGGAAACCCGCGTCAACGGTGAGCTGCGCCAGCGCGCCCACAGCAGCGATCTGCTGTTTCCGGTACAGCAGCTGATCGCCTATATCAGCCAGGTGATGCCACTGGAGCCGGGCGACCTGATTCTCACCGGCACCCCACAGGGGATGGGTGACTGGCAACCGGGCGATCGGGTCGAGGTCAGCATCAGCGGCGTCGGCACTTTGGGCAACCGCTTGGCCACGCCGGCCGCAACGACTGTCGCCGATACCACGCTGACCCTTCAGGCCGAGGTCTGTTATGGCTGAAGCGCTGCAAAATCTGCCGGTCGCCCGTGCGGTGATCGATCTCTCGGCCAACGAGAATCCGCTCGGCCCGTCGCCGAAAGTGGCTGCCGCGATTCAGGCCGAGATCACCGGCCTGCACCGCTACCCCAGCCGTGAAGGCACCCGGCTGCGTGCTCTGTTGTCGCAGCAACTCGACCTTGAAAGCAACCAACTGCTGCTGGGCAATGGCGCCTCGGAACTGCTGGATATCGCCGCGCGCGTATTGCTGCAACCGAGTGACGAAGCGATCATACCGGTGCCCTCGTTCATGCCCTACCAGAAGGTGGTGGTCCGTGCCGGCGCCAACGCCGTCACCGTAAGCAACGCCCCCGGCCCGATCGATCTGGACGCTATTGAAGCGGCCATTACGCCGCGCACCCGTCTGATTCTGCTCGGCAACCCCAACAACCCCACCGGGAGCTATATCGACGCACCAGCGCTGGACGCCTTTCTGGCGCGGGTGCCGGACGGGGTGCTGGTGGTGATCGACGAGGCCTACGTCGAATACGTTACCGCCACCGACTACCCGGACGCGCTGCAACGGATCCGCTGCGGCGCGCCGCTACTGGTATTACGCTCGCTCTCCAAAGCCTGGGGGCTGGCGGGGCTGCGCATCGGCTATGGCGTCGGCCAGCCAGAGTTGATCGCCCGCCTCAACGCCTGCTGCCAGTTCTATAACACCAACGCGCTGGCGCAGGCGGCAGCCTGTGCCGCACTGCAGGATCAGGATCACCTGCGGCGCACCCGTGACCTCAACCAGCGCAGCATTACTTACCTGACCTCAGCGCTTGAAGCGCTGGGGCTCAGGGTCTGGCCCAGTCAGGCCAACTTTCTGCTGGTCGATCTCTCCCCTCACGCGATCGATAGCGAACAGCTGGTCGATCAGCTGGCCCGGCGCGGGCTGCTGCTCAAGCCGATGGGCCGCTTCGGCCTGCCCCACTGCCTGCGAGTCAGTACCGGGCTGATGCACGACAACCGCGCCTTTATTGAAGCGCTTTCCAACCTGCTCCGGCGCCTTCCCTGTGACGATGGCACCGAGAACAACAACGACAAACAGGAGCAACGTCCATGGTGATGATGATGGCCCCCGGGGGCACCAAAGAGATGGCGATGCGGGTACTCGACGCCGGCGCCGATTCCACCTACGTGGGGGTCAAGGGCTGGAGCCGCCGCGGCAATGCCGAAGAGCTGCCGGACGACCAGATTCATGAGGTGATCGATTACGCCCGCGCCCGTGACAAGAACGTGCGCATCGTGGTCAACACCCTGCCCAGCTCCACCGAAATCCCGATGTTTATGGAGCGGGTCAAGATGTACCACGAGTGGGGCGCCACCGGCTTCATGATCTCCGATATCGGCTGCATGCAGCTGGTACGCGACCAGATCCCGACCGCCGAAGTGCACACCAGCGTCGGATGCGGCATCGTCAACTACGCCGATGTTCACTTCCTCACCGAACTGGGTGCCACCTACGTGGTGCTGCCCTACCGCCTGAGCGTGGCGGAGATCGAGGCGATCAAACGGGAAAACCCCAACACCGGTATCGAGGTGTTCCTGTTCAAGACCCCTTCCGGCGGCAAGATCTGCCCCGGCAAGTGCATGATGAGCAGCTACTTCAGCTTTGAGCGCACCCTCGACGAGGAGGGCAAGGACCTGTTCTTCGGCAGCGCCAGTCGGGGCGGCGACTGTCTGCGGGTGTGCCAGACCGAGTGGGACTTAGAGACCGAGGCTCAGCGCCACCAGCAGGAGATCACCATCAAGAGCAATCCGTCCCTGTGGCTGACCGAACTGCCCGCTTACCTCAAAGCCGGCGTCGGCTGTCTCAAGGTGCCGGGGCGGGACCGCTCGGTGGAACTGGTGTGCGACATCACCAACGTCTACCGGCGCGCGGTGGACGAGATCCTCGGCAGCGACGCGCCCAAATTGATGCCGCTGGAACGTGAGCTGCAGGCGCTGCGCGAACGCTGGAAGGCAGAACGCAACAACCGCGACGACGGCCTGATCAGCTCGGCGCTGGCGGCGTCGAATCGTGCTCTGGTGGCCGACGCAATCGGCTACTGATACCCATTCTCTTTATTCGTCGGACGGCGGGCGACCCCCGCGGAGGAACATCATGAATAACAATAAGATCGATTTATCAAGCATTGAACTGTCAACCAATGTCGCCAACCCCAAGCAGCTGCGCCAGTGCGATATCAGCGCCTTTGACGCCATCTATCTGGGCGACTTCTCCTGCATGGATTACCCCAACAATTTCAGCTCCCACCCGGAGCTGCTGGCCGACGCCGTGGCCGAGATCCATAACGCCGGCAAAAAGGCGTACCTGCGGATCTACGCCACCCCCGGCAACGAAGATCTGCCGGAGGTGCAGGCGATGCTGGACGCCGCGCTGGCGCTACCCTTCAATGCGCTGGAGGTCCACAACCTCGGCGTACTGCGGATGCTGAAAGAGCGCGGCAACAGCACCCCGATCCACCTCGGCGTGTTCGGCAACCTCTACACCGACGCCACCGCGCGGGTGCTGAAGGATTACGGCGTGGAGCGGGTCTACCCCAATCCCGAGCTCAGCCTCAAGGAGATCGTCTACATCCGCGATAACACCCCGGTGGAGGTGCTGTTCCCGGTCCACGGCAAGATCCCGCTGGTGATCTCGGAAACCTGTTTTATCGTTGAGAACTCCCAGTGCGCCACCCAAAAGGTCAATCCGCGCGGCAAGCTGGTGTGCGACTTCCCCTGCAACCAAGACTACTGGCTCAACCGCAGCAATGGCGGCTGGGTGCTGAAAGATACCGGTCGCATGACCCTCTCCGGCAAGGACCTGTGCATGATCGAGCATATGCCGGAACTGCTGCAGCAAGGTCTCTGCTGCTTCTACGTGCAGAGCCATGGCGAAACGCCGGAGTACGTAGCCGAAACCGGTCGCCTCTACCGCGCCGCCATCGAGCGGGCGCTGGCCACCGATGCGCTGCCGGGCCCGAGCGGGGTGGAAACCCTGAGCCAGCTGGCCAAAGAGGGGCTGTGCAACGGCTACTACTTCGAAGGCGCCGGCCAGACCTACGTCGGCCGCGAACAGCGCCTGGGAGCCTGAACATGAACGCCTCCGCGCTTGATCCCAACCGCCCTGCCTGCCTGCTGGCGCCCGCCGGTTCGCTGGAGATGGCGATGGCCGCCGTCGATGCCGGCGCCGATGCGCTCTACATGGGGCCGCTCGGCTGGAGCCGTCGCCCCTCCGAGTCAGAGATGAACGACGACGACATCCACCGCGCCATCGACTACGCCAACGCCCGCGGCTGCGAACCGCGGATCGTGCTGAACACCTTCCCCAGTCCGCTGGAGATGGACGCCTGGCTCGATAAGGTGCGTCTCTTTGGCGGCTGGGGAGCGTCCGGTTTTATCGTCACCGACATCGGCACCATGCCGTTGATCCGCGAGATCCTGCCCGACACCCAGATCCACGTCAGCATTGGCAGCGGCATCACCAACGCCTGGGACGGCCGCTTCTACCAGCACCTTGGCGCCGATCTGCTGATCATCCCCTACCGCTGGGGCGAAACCGAGATCGACCAGTTGAAGGCCACCAGCAACATCGGCATCGAGGTGTTTCTGTTTGAAACGGTCCAGACCGGCATCATCTGCCCCGGCCGTTGCATCATGAGCTCCTACCTCAAGTTCCGCGACTGGAACGAGGGCGAGGGCAACCACAGCTTCCACGGCAGCGCCAACCGCGGTGCCAAGGAGTGTTATCGCGTATGCCAGACCCACTGGGGCCACGGCACTGAGCGGGATGAGCCGCACCAGCAACTGAAACTGAGAAGCGACGCCCGGCTGATGCTGCACCAGTTGCCGGCCTTTATCGAACGCGGGGTGCAGTTCTTCAAACTGTCAGGCCGCGAACGCCCCACCGAGATGATCCGCGATCTGGTCACCTTCTACCGCAAGGTGATGGACGGCATCCTCGATGGCAGCCAGACCGATATGCGCCATTACGAAACCGAGCTGGCCACGCTGCAGCAACGCTGGGTCAAGGCCAAGTCACGTCGGGTCGGCACCCTGATGGCGCGCGCCAAAGGCTACGGCGAACAGCCGGCCCTGCATGCCGGGACCCGTGCCCATGGCTGAACGTTGCCAAACCGCACCGCTGGGCACCCTGACTGCCGCCTTTGAACGCAGCGGCAGCCCCTACTGGCTGATGGATTGCATCCAGCAGCAGGGGTTCGACCGCCGCCACGGTTTTGAACTGCGGGTGAACTACGGTGACGACCAGTGGCAGCAGGGGCGCCATGCCACCGAAGCGGCACTGCTGGCAGGTGAGGTGGACTTTATCGATTGCGACTGGCTGACCCTGCTGCGTTGCCGCGCCGAAGGCGCCGCGATCTCGGCCGTCTACCCCTACGGCCGCGTGCTGGGCGGGCTGGTGGTGCCGCCCGCCAGCGCCATCGGTGATCTGGATGACCTGATGGGCGCCAGGATCGGCATCGTCAACCGGCGTGACAAGAACTGGCAGCTGCTGTGCGCCTACGGTCGCCAGCTGCACGATCTCGATCTTGATGATCGCTGCCGGGTGCTGGAAGCCGGCTCCAAGACCACCCTGGCTGACTGGCTGCGCAACGGCCTGCTCGACGCGGCGGTAGTGTACTGGCATCAGCTACCGGCCCTGCAGCAGCAGGGCTATCGGCTGCTGGTAGATATCCCCCTGCTGCTGCCGGCGCTCGGTCTCGATCCCACCCCCACTACCTTTTTCCTGTTCCGCGACGCGCTGATCAGAGAACAACCGGCCCTGATCCGCGCCTTTATCGCCGCCCTCAACGACGCGCGGCAACAGTTGCAGCGCGGCGACGCCTGGCAACGTATCGGTGCCGAGCTGCTCGCCATCGACAACCCCGAACTGCTGGCGCAACTGCGGCGCATCTGGAACAACCGCATCGGCCAACCCTGGCAGCCGGATCAGATCAGCGGCTTGTGGTCGCTGACCCAGATTGTAGCGCCAGCAAACGCCGGCAGCTGTACCCAAACCGAGTTCAACAAGGCCTTCGCCTGGGACTTCCTGCAAGCCCCGGCTATGCCCTGATCAAGAGCCCTGACGAGGACCAAACGATGCCTGTATCACTACAACAACAAGGGCAACAGACAACCAACCAACCGCCGGTCAAGCTAATGGCGCCCGGCGGCACCCGGGAGATGGCGCTGGCGGCGCTGGAGCACGGCGCCGACTCGGTCTTCGTCGGCCCGTTGGGCTGGAGCCGCCGCCCCAAGACCGACGAGCTCAACGACGCCGAAATGGCCGAAGTGATCGACTACGGCGTCCACCATGACAAGGATATCCGCGTCGCCATCAACGTCATGCCGAGTCCGCGCGAGATGGGGCTGTTCCTCAACAAGATCGAACAGTTCGCCAAACTTGGCGCGCAAGGGGTGATGCTGTGCGATCCCGGCTGCATGCGCGAAGTGCGCGCCCGTTTTCCAGAGCTGGAGATCCACGTCAGCGTCACCGCCGGCCTGTTCAACCGTGAGGATATTCACCTCTACCGCGAGCTGGGTGCCGACATCGTGGTCATCCCCTACCGCTGGGGCCAGACCGAGATCGAACAGATTCGTGACCAAGCCGGCGTGCAGCTGGAAGCCTTCCTGTTCCAGACCCCGGAGCGCAGCTGGATCTGCCCCGGCCGCTGCTACGCCAGCAGCTTTTTTCACATCGCCCACAAGAACGACGCCAGCGACAAGGACCACTTTATCGGCAGCGCCAGCCGCGGCGGCAGCTGTCACCGCATCTGCCGCAGCGACTGGCAGATGATGCAGGGCGCGGAAAACCTTGGCGGCGAACTGTTCGCCGAGCGCCAGAACCTCAAGGCCAGCCCCGAGCTGCTGCTGTGGGAGTTGCCGCGCTATCTCGAACTGGGCGTATCGCGGCTGAAGATCCCCGGTCGCGAACGTTCGGTGGAGCTGGTGGTGGCGATCACCGCGTTTTATCGCCGGGTGGTGGACCAGATTCAGCGTGGTAATCACGACTTGAGTGGCTTTGAAGCGGAGTGGCAGGCGCTTAAGGGGCGCTGGGAGGGCGAAAAACGCAAACGGGACAGCAAGCAGGTCCGTCTGGCGCTGGCGGGATAACTGATGCCGCTAACCCGCGTTCAGACCCGCACCGTCGAGGCCACCGCAACGCCCGTTCTGTGGTTGGATCAGATCACCCCGGAGCACCAACCGGTTGTGGGTGCCAAGGCGTTTACCCTGGGCCTGCTGCGGCAACAGGGGCTGCCCGTCCCCCCCGGGTTCTGCCTCACCTGCGACGCCCTCACCATGCTGTCGGACTCCAGCGCACCGGCACAGCTACCCGCGGAGCTGGAAACATTGCTGCTGGACGCCTGGCATCAACTGGACGGGGCTCCGGTCGCCGTACGCAGCTCCGCGCTGGAAGAGGATCAGGCAGACGCCAGCTGGGCCGGAATGTTCGCCACCCACCTCAGTATCACCTCACCCGCACAGCTGTTTGAAGCGGTGCTCGATTGCTGGCGTTCGCTGCACCGGCCCGCGGTGGTGCAGTTACGCGCCCAGCAGCGGCGGCACCAACAGCCGGCCCCCGCACCCCGCATCGCCATTCTGGTTCAACAGCAGGTAGACGCCTCCGCTGCCGGCGTGCTGTTCACCCGCGACCCGCTGCATCCGCGCGCCGAACAGCTGTGCGTCAACGCGGTCCAGGGGCTGGGCGAACCGCTGGTATCCGGTCTGGAACGGGGCGACCGCTACCAGCTCAGTCGCCGGGGCGAGCTGATAAGTCAGCATCTTCACCCTCAGCAACGCCGCCTGTCGCTGGCCGGCGAGCACCCGCTGCCACCGGAGCGCGGTGGCAGATCCTCGTTAACACCCGCACAACTGTGGCAACTCGCCAGTCTCGGCGTCACCCTGGAAGCCTCACTGGGCAGCGCCCAGGATATCGAGTTTGCCTTTGACGGCGATCAACTGTGGCTGCTGCAGAGTCGCCCCGTGGTCTGCAACAGGGCGCCCGACCGGGATGCCCTGATACGCTACCGCAACACCGAGCTGCATGCCCTCAAGCGCAAGCTCGATCAGCTGACCGAGCACCGTATTCTGCGTCACGGCCGGGGGGTGCTGAGTAACGGCAATATCGGTGAACTGCTGCCCCTGCCAACGCCGATGAGCTTTGCCCTGTTTCAGCATATTTTTACCGGTGACGGCGGTGCCATTCCCCGCGGCAGAAAAGCGCTGGGGTACGAAATCAGCCCGCGTGCCAACCGCGAGCTGTTCACCCTGATCGCCGGCCAGCCTTACTTTCATCTGGAGCTGGATGCCCGCAGTTACGATCTGCGCCAGCCACAGCCGGTAGCGCTTTATCTGGACGCAGTGCGCGCCGACCCTGCCCGGGCCAACTATCCGGAATTCGGCCTTTACCATCAGTACCTGGAAGCCGGCGAAGCCACCGCGCTGTTCGGCGAACAGAGCGGCATGCTGTTTGCGCGGGAGTGCCGCCGCCACCAGGATGCGCTGCAGCGTTTCGGACGCGACTACTATGGCCGTTTTCGCCGTCGTATCGAACCACAGCTGGAGCGCCACCGGCTGAGCATGGAGCGCTGTACCCCGGGCGATACCAGTCAGGCACTGCTGATCCGGGTCAGTGCGTTAATCCAGCATCTGCAGCAGGTCAGCTGCTACCACTTTGTGATCGCCGCGCGGCTGGGTTTTTACTTTGCCGAACGGCTACGCCAGGCCCTCCAGCAGTATCTGCCGCATCAGACCGATACCCTGATGGGGCAGCTGCTGCAGGCATTGCCGGGCAGCCGTATCACCGAGCAGATGCTAGACCTCGGCGCACTGCAGCGCGGTGAACTGGAGCGCACCCAGTTTGTCCGTCGATACGGCCACCTGGCGGTCACCGAACTGGAAATCGCCCAGCCCCGCTACCACGAAGATCCTGAACAACTGCAGCGCCTGACCGCCATCCCCGGTGAGCGCGCCGACAGCCGCAGCCGGTTCCGTCAGCAGTGGTGCCAGCGCAAGGGCGTCGAACGTCAGTTACGGCAACAACTGCGCCTGGCCGGCGTCAGCGCTGCCGACCAGCAGCAGCTGTTTCTGCACCTGCGGCTGGCGCGGCGCTATCTGCCGCTCAGGGAGACCATCAAGTACCACTTTGCCGGCGAATACGACCTGCTGCGCCGCGCCCTGCTGGCCTACGCCGACAGCACCGGACTGGCCCGCGACGACCTGTTCTACCTGGAACCGGCCGAGCTGCCGCTGGCGATCAACCGCCGCGGTGAAGCGGAACGGCTAATCGACCAGCGCCGCCAGCAGCATCGGCTGGCCAAAAACCTGGCCGCCGCCCGGCCCCTGCCCGCGGTGATTTTCGGTGACGATCCGGACGCCGCCTTTAACCAGCCGCCCTCGTCCGGCGGCAACCGGTGGCAAGGCGAAGGGATCGCCCCCGGCATCCGCCGCGGCCGCTTGCGGTTGGTGGATGAAAACAGCGACCTGTGCGCCCTCGCCCGCAGCCTGCACCCGGACGACATTCTGGTGACCCGCAGCGCCAACCTGGGGCTGGCACCGCTGCTGCGCAGCGTCGCCGGACTAGTGGTAGAGATCGGAGGCTTTCTCGCCCACGCCGCCTGTCAGGCGCGCGAAGCGGGCATTCCCGCGATGGTACTGCCGGATGCCACCCGCCTGTTGCAGGAGGGCAGCGAAGCGCTGCTGGATGGGGATGGCGGAAGTCTGTTGTTAACTTCGTAATGAGGGAACTCTCGACTTGTGCGCACTGGACGCCAATCACTATTCGCACGCCTGAATGTCATCAACAACAGTCCGCTTTTGGCCCCATTTTTGACCGTTAGCGATATCTGATATATCAAGTTAGTCGTCGAATTGCCTCAGCCTTGGGAGTGCCTTTCTTAATCCCTCTAAAATGCGGCTCCAACCGATCCGCTGTTGCCACGGCTGGCCGTCAATTCTGACGTTGTAGCAATCGATTCGATCGCTGCGGTATAGTTCTATTCGATGAGTCACAGGTGAACCGGTATCGTAATCGGTAATCTCTATGACTCACCGGAGATCAGGGAGGTCGATACGATCAGCAGGGATAGCGTTCTCCAGCCGCTTACGTTCTTTAGCGGCTCTAGCATTCGCCAAGCGGGCGATTTGCTCCTGATATCTTTTGCTGCGTCGATACATTGGAATACCCTCCTACCATGGAAGGTAGAGCAACCTTGCAAGGTAGACCAACCTTGTAAGGGCCGAATATTAAAATGTTATGCATCACTATGACTAAAATCATTCTCAAAATAGAACTAGGAGATTGGGATGGAGGCCACAATGGCCGCTACCCAAAAATAATCGAATGGAATTTGGATGATGAAAATTATCCGATTGAAGAAAGTGAAGGTTGGGGGCATGGCCTCGGAGGCAGCAGGGCGTCTCTTAACAATTTCATTAAGAGCAATTGTGTTGAGAATTTAAAAGGTGAAGATTCTGACTGGGCTTACGAAATAATTATAAAGGCATTCGAATTAAACAAACCCATTCGTGAGATCGGGCAAGCCCTTAGTATTGAGTCACAAAATTGTAAAATTCTCCTACCAGAACATTTGCGCGCAGTTTTAGGTCGCTGGGGATGCTACCTAAATGCATAACAAATTGCTCAAGTCCACTCCGGGCCTTCGGCCCTCCGCGGGACGCTCCGCAGCGTTGCTGCTGCGCGCCCCTTAGCAAAAGCGTTATGTTTCACGGCAAGTAATGGAGTAAGCCATCGAAATGGAATTCTTAGTTCCTGACCATCTTGAAACTGAAAGACTGATCCTCCGGCAGTTTCGGGATGAGGATTGGAAAGACCTTCACCACTACTACTCCTCCGCTGAAGCCACAAAATTCACAGTGGGTCGCGAGTTCACCGAAGGCGAAACGTGGCGAACCATGTGTGGCATGGTCGGCCATTGGCAAGTCCGTGGCTACGGTCCTTACGCCTTAGAAGAAAAATCCAGTGGTAGGGTATTGGGAACGGCTGGTTTCTGGTATCCGAACGACTGGCCAAGCCCTGAAATAAAATGGGCGCTGGCTCCTGAGCATTGGGGCAAAGGTTACGCCAGTGAGGCTGCACGAGCTGTGCAAAATGCTGGGATTTGTCACTTGCCGGACATTTCTCTCATCAGCTTCATCAACGCTCAGAATACGGCGTCTATACGGCTAGCGCACGCGATTGGAGCAAAGTTCGAAAAAGAGGTTCTGTTCCGTGGTGCAAACTGGCATATATACAGACATCCCCGTGAAACATAACAAGGCCGTCAACGTAAAGCCCAGCTACGCTGGGCTCGGACCTTCGCTGCTACGCAGCTTCGGCCCGTTACGGCAGCGTTAAATGCTATGAGAGTCACAGCCGTTCTATCGATCTTCTTGCTGACAGCCTGTTCAAAGGAGATGTCGGACGTAGAACACAGTTACCGGCCTCAAGATGATCCGTTTGTTCTCGCTCACTTTGAGTCCTTGCTGGAGCAAAGGGGTATCGAATACAGGAAAAACGAACTCGGGTTCTATGTCGCGCCTGAGCAAGTCATCGATGAGATCTATATCCCGCTTGGGGAAATAGCCTCAACACGGGGCTTGCAAAGCGACTCCATAATTATCGACTCTGACTGCGCTGCAAAGAGGTTGGAAGAACACCTCGATGCAAATGGGGTGATCTACCACCATTTCAGCAGAGAGGGGCTGCGCCTGATAAAAACCACCAGAGCAGATAGCGAGCAATATAACCTCATGGGTTACTACGCCAAATTCAAGCATGAGTGCGTAAGTCGCTCATAGCGAGTAGCCCAACAAAGAGCCCAGCTACGCGGGGCTCTTTGTATCTTTATCACCACTCTGTCCCGCTCCTACCCCGTCCGCCGCGCTCCACTGCCCCACCAGCCGCCGCACCTGTGCCGCCTTGCCGCTCATATTGGGCATCTCGTCCAGACTGTCGGCGAGCAAGCGATAGGCATCGCTGAGCCCGTCGTAGTTCGGATAATCCCGGTGCAATCCCGCCAGCAGTTTGACCGCCAGGCGGGCATTACCCGCCCGCTGGCAGGCACGTGCCAACTGGTGGCGCAGTTCCGCCGCAGGTGGCTGGTAACCGGGATTCAGTTGCAGCAACTTACGGTAGTAGCCGTAGAGCTGATCGCCGCGCCCGGTGCGTTCCAGAAAGCTGAAAAACTCAGGTGCGAATCGGCTCAGGGCCTCAACGTTGCCGCAGGCATGGAGCAGATCGAAGCATTGCAACTGGAACTGGCGGTCATCCGGGTAGCGCTTGACCGCCTCACTGTAGCCGGCGACCACCTCATCGCGGCGGCCCTCTTTGATCAGCACATCCAAACGCGACAGCAGTCGCTCCCGTTCGGGGCGGACGCTACGGGTGCCCCCAAAGTCGCCACGCGCGACAAATCCCAGCGCTTCCTGATGCTGAAAGATGATGTACCCCAGGATGTGAAAGGTCACCACCATGTAGTAGTAGGACACCACGCTTTGTAGCGCGGCGGTCAGCAGGGTCAAGCCGTCACCGATCAGGCTGCTGATAATGCCCACCGATGCAGACAGGATCAGCAGAAACGCCAGCAGCACCCCGTAAGAAAGCCCCAGTGAACCCATCAGGCGCAGCATGTTCATCGGGTTGATCGCTTCGCTGAACGACTCTGTCACCGCGTAGTTGATGATCACCGCCGGCAACCCCAGCGTGAACAGCAATGACAGACCACCGGCAACGCCCTCGCCGAGATAGAGCCCGGCGGCGTAGACCATACCCCCGAGCGCAATAAGAATGCCGATGATATTGATGATCAGGCTGACGCCACCACTGAAGGCATCCCCCACCGCCGGCGCCTCGGCACGACCACTGGACGAATGCTGCAGGCACAGAAAGCAGTACTTCACCATGACTCCGGTGACCGCCACCCAGAGCAGAAAGGTGATCAGCGACGGGACCGACGACAGCAGAGTCGAGATCAGCGATATCCCGATGATCAAGCCCAACGGCGCACTACTCATCGGGTAACGGAAGCTTTCCGGCAGCCGCCGCCAAAAGGGAGCCACTGAGTTGGCGGCACCCAGGCTGGAAACGATGTTGCCGCAGGCAAAGCAGCGGTCCTGTTCGCCGTAGCCGCTTTCATCGACGCAGCCGTCGCACAGGCTGATCTGGCATTCGGGGCAGGCGAAGGTAGCGGCGGCCAGCGGGTGATATTTACAGTATTCCATGGGGCCTCCTGCTATGCCTGACTGAGCTGTTTAGCAAGCGCTTCGTAGCTGCTGCGCTTGCGACGATTACCGCGCTCGTCATGAGCGCGCGCCAACTTGCGGGCAAAATTGCCCAGGGCCCGATTGTGGGAGTCGCGCCCCTGCAACAGCCCGAAGATCTGTTCGGCCGCGGCGATGTCGGCCAGCCCGGTCAGTCGCCAACCCAGCTTCAGTAGCGGGTCGTCGGCCAGGCGGTGCTGGAGATCCTGGTGCTGATCCCACAGTTCCCCCACCTGTCGCAGCTGAGCCGGCCGCAAACGCTCCTGCTGCAGCAGTTCCAGCACGCAATCATCCAGACTTTGTTCAGGAGCCAGCTTGAGAATGTTGTAGCGCAGCTTGCTCAGCTCAAAACTCTTACCATAGGTCTGCTCGACCTGCTCCAAAGCCTTTAACGCGCCGTTGAAATTGAACCGCTCGAGATAGCCGTAGACAGCCGCCATATCTTTCTGCAATGGCGGGGCTTGCTGGTCCTCTTCGATATACTCCTCATCCAGGATCCGCAGCTTCAACAGCAGCGCGATACCCACTGCCGCGCTGCCGGCCAGAAAACCACCGACGTGAGCCATAAAGGCGACGTTGGAGTCGACGTCGGTCCAGTAGCTGTAGAGCTCCTTGCCGATGTAAAACGGCAGAATCACCAGCGCCGGCGCCCGAAAGAAGCCGACAAAAATAAAGAACCAGTAGAAGAACTCGATCTTCTTCAGCCGGAACACGCCCAGGTACATCGCCATCACCCCGGAGATCGCCCCGGAGGCGCCCACCAGCGGCACCGCGCTGCCGCCGTTCAGCGCCATATGCAGCACACCGCCAGCGACTCCGGAGAGCAGATAGAACAGCAGAAAACGCAACGGGCCGATGGCGGCCTCGACGGCGAACCCACACATCAGCAGGAAGAACATATTGCCGAGCAGGTGCATCAAGCCGCCGTGGAGGAACTGGTGGCTCAACAGCGTCAACCAGCTATGGTCGCGGGGGACCAGTCCAAAGCGGCGAAAGCTGATCGATTGGATCAGGTCGTCGATCTGTTCCCGGTTTTCCCAGTAGCCAAAGTCCTCCGACGCGGGGAGAAAGCGGCGGTTCTCAACCAGGTAAGGGAAAAAGCAGGAGTCATTGAGGAGATAGAAGGCCAGGCCTTCACGCTCACCTTCGCGGAAGCGTTGCTGCAGCTCCGCCAACTCTTCCGGCGCACCGTCGGGCTGCGCCCGCAGGTAATCCTCGAACAGCGGCCATTCGTGGTCCAGGTAACCCAGTTGCTCGTAACCGTTGAGCGCCTGAAAGAACTTCTCATCGTCGTTCGATTGATAGAAGAAAAAGATCAGTACATTGAGGATAACCAGGGTAAACAGCACCACTGGCGAGCGCTCGCGGTCGAAGCGCTTTTCGGTCGGGACAATGACCATAGCTCGCGATTCCCTTCTCGATCAGATAGTCGCGGCGTCACTGCCACGTTTTGCCGGACCATAGCACAACCGCTGGTGGCGCCCAAATCCAAAAGCCCCCTGCGCGGGCACTACTCAAACGCCCGCAGCCGCTCCTCGGTGGGCGGGTGGGTGGACAGATACCCCTGCCAGCGGATCTGATCGGCATCCGCCGGCTCGGCGGTTTCACCCGCCTTGGCCAGTCGCGTTGTCTCCAGCCGCCGCATCAGGTCGGCAAAGCGCTGCGGCGGAATGCCGGCCTCACGCAGGTAGGCCAGCGCGTACTGGTCCGCCTCGGTCTCATAGGCGCGCGAATACGCCAGTTCCGCCATCAGCACCGGCAGCCCCAGCACCACTTCGGCGGTCCCTGAGGTATCGCCGGTGATCAGCGCCAGTACGAACACATAGAGCGAGTTCTGCACCAGCCGCCGCAGGCTGTGACGGTGCTCCACATGGCCGATCTCGTGGGCCAGCACCGCCAGCAACTCGTCGTCATGGGCCGCCAGATTGACCATCGCATCGGTAAAGATGATCTGGCCGTTGGGCAGGGCAAAGGCGTTGGCACCCACCGCCTCGCTCGCACGGAACGCCACTTGAATACGCAGCTCCGGTCGACTTTGCACCAGCGGCTGAAAGTGCCGTTGCAGCGCCTGTTGGCGCGCGGCACTCAACATGGAGGGTTCCAGCCAGCGCTGATCGAGCAGCTGCAGGGTCTGCTCGGAGGTGCTGTCCAGCAGCTCGGCGGGCAGCGCAGCAGCCACAGCATCCGCCGCGGCGGGAACACCGTAACGCACCGTGGCCCAGAACACCGCCCCGACCACCAGCACCGTGAGCGCAACAAAGCGCCAGTGAGACTCCAGCCGGTGCACCAGACCGCGCGAGCTGCTGGGCTCCAGCAATTGCTGCAGCTGGTCCACGGCGTCGTTATCGAGGGTTTCGATCGTGGGTCCGTCCAACAGGTGGAGATAGCGGGGGGTGTTGGCCAATCGCGGCGAAATGCGCAGCTCACCACCGCAGATGCGGTAGATCACCCCACCATCCGAGCCGCGACGCACCTCCAGCTGACCATCGTCGCCCCAGCCGATCGTCACCTCGGTACGCGCCGACCCCTGGCCGTCGTACCATTCACCGTGAAACAGTGGCTCGCGCGCCGTTGAATCGTTCAGATGCCGACCTCCATATCGAACACGTCACCCATCTCTTCACCCAGCGCCGACACGTTCTCCGTTTCGCCGGCAATAAAGCCTTCCAGATCGGCATGGGCATTGAGCTGCAGGTGGTCGGCCTTGTACTGCGCCACCCGGACCTTGGCCCAGGGGTAGTAGAAGCCGAGGGTCAGCAGCGTCAGCAGGGTATTGACCAGCATCAGCTTGATGTAGGAGCCGTCTGACCAGTCACAGCTGAAATCAAAATCCCCGCCACGCAGCGCGCTGTTGTTGAAGATCAGGTTGGTCTTGCGCACTGAAATGAACGCAAAGACATACAGGTAGGCAACCAGCATCACCAGCGGCGCCAACGGCGGCAGCAGGAAGTTCAAGCCAAACATCAGCGCAAAGGCGACCATAAAGATGCCGAAAGCGCCGACAAAGATCATGTAAAACGCCTTACCGCAGGGCGTCAGCTGAAACGGTTCGGTACCGTAACGGCTGTTATCAACAATAAACTGTTGCTGCTTGTACAACGCCAGCGGCATTAACAAACCCAAACTGAACACCCCCGCCAGCGGCCAGAAAACAAACGCCTTGAAGGCCGGCCAGATCTCGCCGTCGAAGCCGAAGCGCAGGTTGCGCCAGGCGGTCACCCGGCGGTTGAACTTGAGCGAACGCACGATGATCCAGGGCAACACCGCCAGAATCGCCAGCGCCAGCGCCAACCCGGCGATGGGGTTGAGCTGCGAAATCAGCGAGTAGGCAACGAACAGCACCACCGCAATAATCCGCCCCTTGAGAATGGTCAGCGGTTTGGCATGGTAGGCAAAGCGGCTGCCCGCCACCTCGGTATTGCCGTAAAAATACTGGGCGTTACGAACCTTGGCCCAGGCGCTGTAGATGCCGAGGGTCACGATAGTCAGCAGTATATTAACGATCCAGATGCGGAAGTATTCGGTGCCGTTGCCGTAAAAGCGGAACGGGTGAGCCGCTGGCTCGCCCGCCTCCCTGCTTGCATTCTCAGCGGACGTAGCGGTGCCCTCCGCGTCGCTCTCTTGCATAGCCGCCATCTCACCGCCACGCTGGCTCACCTCGCCGCTGCTGTCAGGCTCACCCGCCTCGGCTCTGGCCGCCGCGGCCGCTTTGCTGACGGCGCCCGAGATGGTGCCACGGGCCGGTGCGACCGCCGCAGCTTCTGGCGCGGGGTTGAACGGCTGCAGCTGTGCTGCGACTCCGATCCGCTGCAGCGCGTCGATAAAACGCTGACCCTTGTCAGCATCGATGTCGCGCTTGATTGCCACATTGCCGCGCCGAAAAATCTGCTCGGTTTTGGCTGCGTCCAACTTGAACAGGCGGGTGAACGCATCCTTCACCGCGTCCGGCTCAAAGCCCTCCAGCACACTGCCACTGACAACCACGTTAAAACGTTCTGTTGACATGATATCGTCCTTGATTACCGATTGAGGTGGGTCGTTGGCACAATCTAGCATTGATCCCGCCCCCCTGTTGAGTCGTCACCACGTTATTGTTGATCTGACGCAATAGCGCACCATGCATTCGTGAACCGCAGCCCGGTTTCCGCCAGAACGCCGATCAAACCAGCACCTGACGACACTGCAGTCACACAGCATCGCTACCACCGCCATCGGCGCCCAGGCGACAGAATTGGAGTGCTTTAAAGCACCCATGGCGAGAGCGGGCGTAAGCACCCAGCGTCGCTGCATAGGACGGGTCCACCGGGGCGCAAAAGACGGCGATTTCAGCCAGTCACCAGGCAATGGCCCAAGACCGGTGAGGTATAACCACTGCTGCGCACCGTTATTGCGCCACCGCGTGCAACCGCAGCAATCTGGATTATGCTTCACTGCACCTCATACATGGCCGTATGAGCCGGGACAACCAAGGATATACCCACGATGCGGATTCGCTACAAGCTGCTCTCTTTGCTCACGTTGACCGCCCTGGGGCCGTTGCTGCTGTTCAGCCTACTGGCTTTTCGGGGGATCGACCATCTCGGGGATGAGGTCAGCCGCTACAGCAGTGATACCCTGCTGGCACAGAAACGGGCTCATCTGGAAACCCGCACCCGAACCCTGGCCGCATTGCTTCGGGCCCAGCTCGGCTTGATTGAACAGGGACTGCAGCGCCAGGTGGAAACCCTTGAAGCAGGACTGCGCCAGCCACCTGCCTCGCCCCAGCCCTACGCCTGGGCTACGGATTTTGACCGCGGCCTGGTTGCCACCGACGGCACCACTCCCGCTCACAAGGGAGAACAACGGGTCCGCCACCCCATATCCCATGCCACCGTCAGCCTGCTGCAGCCCCCCGGGGCGGCACCGGCACCCGCTGGCGACATCAATCTGCTGACATCGCTGCTGCCAGTTTATCGCAGCGTACATGCAGACCCGGCAGCAGGTAGTCTGTGGCACACCGCCGCCCTGGAGAGCGGCCTTCACAGCAGTTTTCCCGGCCACGGCGGCTACCCGGACGGCTTTGATCCGCGCCAACGTGACTGGTACCGTCAAGCCGCCGCCAACGGTGGCCTGCAGCGCAGTGATCCCTATATCGACGCCACCACCGGACGCCTGTTGATCACCCTCTCCCGCCGCTTTTTACACCCTGATGGTACCCTGGCCGGTGTCACTGCCATCGATCTGTCGCTGGACCAGACCTTTGCCAGGCTGGTCTCCGGGCAGCTCGAACAGGCACCGCTGGAGATCAGTTTGATGGCGCTGCCGCCCGGCGAAAAACGGGTCCAGCGTATTGCCGCTGCCGCGGCGGACGCTACGCAGCTGGATTGGCTGAACACCCCCTTGCCCGACTACATTGACGATACCAGCGGCCGATTGTTCGACCACTTGGCGGGGTTACGTCAGGGGCAGGTGAGGCTTGAGGCCAATACCAGCAGCGCGTCGCCGCTGCTCTGGGCCTACACACCCATCCGCCCCGGTTTCACCTACCTGTTGCTGACCCAGAGCCTGGCTGACTTCCGCGCCCAGGCCCAACAAGCCGCGGCGGCCATTCAGCGTGAAGACAATGCCCTGCTCCAGCAGCTCTGGTTCCTGGGGGCCGTTATCCTGCTGCTCTGCATTCTGGTTGCCTGGTGGGTGTCGTTTAAGGTGACCCGTTCACTGACGCGCATCGCCGCCACCGCCAACCATATCGCCAGCGGCGATCTGGATAGCCGCACCGGCCTGCACCGCAACGATGAGATCGGCAACCTCAGCAACGCGGTGGACCGGATGGCCGATAGCATCGAGGAGCTGCAAACCGAGCAGGAGAGCGCGCTGTTGCAAATGTTGCGTTCGCTGACCCGCGCGCTGGAGAAAAAAGACTCCTACACCGCCGCTCACTCGGGTCGGGTGGCCCGTTATTCGCTGATGCTGGGCAAGCGGGTAGGGTTATCACAGCAACAGTTGGATCTGCTTAAACGCGGAGCACTGGTACATGATCTGGGCAAGATCGGGGTGCCCGACAACATTCTCAACAAGCCCAGCCCGCTGAACGACGAGGAACTCGAAGTGATGTCGGAACACCCGAGCAACACTGCCTCGATCATGAAGCCGTTGGTGCGCTTTCACAGCTTTGCCGAGATCGCCGCCTGGCATCATGAACGCTGGGATGGCAAAGGCTACCCCGATGGCCTTGCCGGCGACGAGATCCCCCTGCTGGCGCGGATCGTGGCAATTGCCGACACCTGGGACGCCATGACCGGCGACCGGGTCTACCGCAAGGGGATGAGCAGCGAAAAAGCGCTGTCGATTCTGGAGAGCGAACAGGACAGCGGCCAGTGGGATCCCGCCCTGCTACGCGCATTCATTGCCATGGTCCGCGACGAGCTGAACGGCAAACAGAACGGCGCCGCAACCGACACCGCAACTCAGCAGCCCAGCCCCTGATAGCGCAACTCGGCGGCCAGAGCGGTGTCTGACAGGGCCATCTCCCTGCGGATCTTCACCCCGTTCGGCAGCCGGGACAGCAGGTAAACGCGTCACTCTTGCCCGCCCGGCCCCTGAGTTGCGCTACCCGGTTCTATCCCGGCCAGAAAGGCTAGCAGCTGCCGGCGCTGGGCGGCGTCATTGAAGGTAGCGGCATGCCCCAGCGAGTGCAGCTGCAGCTGCTTGGGTTCTCGTGCCGCGGCGAACAGCTCCCGAGTGTGGGCCAAGGGCACGACGCGGTCATGGGGACTCGCAAATACCAGCAACGGCAACGAGCGCCGGGGCAGGTGATCGACAGGATCGTACTCTTCCGGTAGCAAACGCGCCGCCGGAGCCAGCAGCCAGCGGCTCAGCCAACCGCGGCTAAGAGCATGGCGGCCGATGTCCTGATAACGGGCGAACGGAGCATCCAGCACCAACCCATCAAAGGGTGCCGCATCGGCCCGGTCGATGAATCCCGCCGCCAGCGCCCCGCCCAGACTCTGCCCCAGCAGAATCCAGGGCGGCGGCGTGTGGGTAAACAACCACTGGCTGGCGGCACTCAGATCCTCGAACACCGCCGGCAGCATCGCAACCCCGTCGGAACGACCATAGCCGCGATAATCCAGCGCCAGTACGCCATAGCCCTCGGCAGGCAGCCAGGCCACATTGGCCACGTGGGTGCTGATGTTCTCGGCATTGCCGTGCAGGAACAACAGTTGCCCCCGGGGTTCTCCCACAGCGGGCAGATACCAGCCATGCAGCCGGGTACCATCGGCGGTGGTGAGATACAGATCCTGATACAGCAGCCCCATATCGGCTGGGGTCTGTACCCAGGGCTTCATCGGGTAGAACAGCAGCTGGGAGGGGGAGCCGCAGCCACCCAGCAGCAGCGTGAGCAGCAACAAGGTGACGGGGAGCGGTCCGAATCGTTTCATAACAGGTGATGGCGATACTCGACCAGCAGGGCGTTATCGTAGCTACCGTCATCGTGCTGACGGTGCACGTAACCGGCCCGCAGCCCCTGCTGGCGGCCAACATTCCACTGCATGCCAAGATCGAAGCGTTGCCGCAACTGACCGTTGGTTAGCTGCATCAGCTTGTACTCGGCGATGCCCTGGCCCCATCGGCCCTTGTGCCGCACCCCGAAGTTGGTACCGATACCTGCCGTCAGCGCCGGGTCAAACCGGTCGTTAAACTCCAGTCGGCCGGTGGCGAGCGCAAACAGCGACGTGCGCTGCCGGTTAAGATCGTAGGTGACGCCACCGCCACCGGCAACCTGACCGACCAGGTTATCGCCAGATGCGGCATCACTGTGGACCCGCTCCAGCCCGGCCCGCACCTGCCAGGACCAGGGTGAGAACAGGGCCGAACGGGGCGGCAACGAACGAATCGATACCAGATCCAGCAGCTCCAGCTTGAGGTTACCGCCGGCATAGTACCGCAGCGCCAGCTCACCCATCTCCAGCTCGGCCCCTTCAGGGAAGCCGTCATCGGCGTCCAGCAGATCCTGATAGGCCGCGCGGATTCCCAGCTCGATAAAATCACGCTCGGCGCGCTGTCCTGCCCCCACGCGGAGCAAGCCGGAATAGTGCCCGTTGACCGGATTGGTCGGCATCACTGGCTGCGGCAACGGGGCCCGTGGTTGCTGATTCAACAGTTGCAGCAGGCGATAGCTGCGCCGGTTGGCGTCTTCGTCCCGGACCGCGCCATCCTGTTGCAACCGCAGATAATCATAAGCCCCCTGCACCAGCTGCTGTCGGCGTTCAACAGGGACCGCCGACAGCAGCTGATCAGCCTGTTCCGGTGCCCGCGTCAGTGCCTCAAGGCGGTCGATCTCATCGTCACTGAAGTCAGCGACCAGGGCGTCAAAGCGGGTACGATTGGCCGGCCGGTAGACCACCTCCCCCGCCATGCCGGCGTTGACCACCGCCCGCACCGTATCCGCCGGAATCGCATGCAGATCAAAGCCCTCGGTCAGCCGCGCCTCGGGCCGAATCAGGTCCAGCAGTTCCAACAGCTGAAACGAACAGTTCTCGTCAAAGAAGAAATAATCGAAGTTGATATCCTTCAGTTCCCACACATGCTCCAGCAGCTGATCCACTTCCGCCGCGCTGAGGTCGAGCGGATACTCCCACATGTCGCGATTCTCCATGCGGTTGTACTCCTGAATCTTGCGGTAGTAGGGCATCATGTTGAACTGACCGGGATAACCACCGAACAGGCCCTTGTAGGCATATAGCAACGAGTTGTCTTCGGTGGTGATGTTGGCACCGAAGTTGAGCGCCCAGGAGAGCCACAGCGAGCCCGACTCGGCGTCTTCCGGATCAAAGCGCAGAAAGGTGTGCCCATACATGGATGACGGGCTGTTCATATAGGCCGCCGGGAATATCAGACTGACCCGGGTTGCGTTGACCTGGGCACGCCACTCTTCATAGTCAGGACAACGGATCGCCGGCAAGGCTTTGGCGTCGATCACCCCCTGCTGCTGCAGCCAGCGATAGCGGGCCGGATAGCGGCAGCGCGGATGCGTGCGGGGGTCATCAGTTTCGGCGCTGGCCGCGTCGCGCATGGCAACCAACTCCTCAAGCGCACTGGGATCGGAGCGGCCGGCCAGGAAAAAACGTTCATCGTCGACCCGGCTGCGACCGCCGGCATCGAGATGCAGCAGCCTCTGCCAATAGGGCGACTCTGCAAGTTGTTTGAGGGATGAAGCACCGGCAACCGCCGGCATCAGTAGCGCACACAACGCGCCAATCAGGATGCGATTCATCAAATAGGCAAAATTGAGACAAAGAAAAGCCCCTGCGAACAGGGGCTTGTGGGGATCAGGACGCGTAGCGATTCAGGCGCGCGTCTGCTTTCATAACCTCATCCAGGTTGCGAGCCACATCTTCTGCGGTCACCGATTCGCTGGTAAAGATGGTGGAGAAGTTCTGGTGAGTGACCGCAGCAAAATGCTCGCGATCTTCCGGGGCAACGCCGATCATTACTGCGACCGCGTTCAAGGCTTCACCTTCGCCGCGGGCAACGTCCTCGGAAAACTCATCCATCACCGCCGCCAGACCCATCCACTTCTGACCGCCGTATGTCAGTGTGCCATTGGCGTCACAGCCGTTGGTACCAGAGGTCATGCCAAAGGTCGCGTTACCCGTAGTGCCGTTGGTAAGCGAAGCCATTACGTGAGCAGGCAGACCGGAGGAGCCGTCAAACAACATGTTACCCCAACCACAGTTGGGGCCGCCCGGGGCTTCGGCAAAAGCGGTAGAAGAAGCAATGACCAGAGACGTAGCAAGAACTAAACGCTTCATAGATAAATCCTTTTTTTCGACATTGACACAACCCGGAGCCCGAACATCAGACTCGCCAGCTCCGAAGATACTCGGGAAGTTATTCGCCGAATTCGGCGAAAAGTCAAATAAATAGCAAGAAATGGCCGCCATTGATCAGTCTGTGTACAGCCAGGCCTCAGCTACCGAGGCCACCGGCATGCCTCCACCACCGAGCGAGGCAGAATTGCCCAAGATCAAGTGCGCCTGAACCACCGTCTGCTATAGTCGCGGTCACCACCTGCAAGGAATGCAGTCTGCTCGTTGGTTTTCAAAAGATTCGCTTTCGACAAGGATGATCGATCATGAAAACCCTACAATTTATCCGTTCTTTTTTAGTCCGCCCCCTGCTTATCAGTGCCGCCTGTATCACCGCACTGAGCGGTATTCCCGCGGCCCACGCCGCTGACGGCCCGACGGCAGCCGAATACGGTGTCGTGCTCAATCTGTCCGGACGCCAGCGCATGCTGACCCAGAAAATGAGCAAAGAGGCCGTACTGGTTGCCTTGGAGGTCGACCAGTCCGGCAATGCCAACAACCTCAAGGCGACGGCGGCCCTGTTCAATACCACCCTCAAGGGCCTGCGCGATGGTGATCCGGCGGTGGGTCTGCCCCCGACCAGCAGCTCCCGGATTCTGCGCCAGCTCGACAAAATCGATAAGCTGTGGGCGGAGTTCCGTCCGGCCATCGACCGCATCAGTGCCAATGGCAGCGCCAGCCAGGCGGACATTGCTCAGATTGCCCAACTGAACCTGCCATTGCTGAAGGAGATGAACAAAGCGGTGGGCCTGTACGAGAAAGACGCGTCCGCCAACGGCCTGAAGGCGGATCCCGCCTTGGCTGCCACCATCAACCTGTCGGGCAAGCAGCGCATGCTCAGCCAGAAAATGAGCAAAGAGTTTCTGCTGATCGCCTACGGCCATGAACCCGAAGACAACAAACTCAACCTGCTGGAAACCTACAGCCTGTTCGAACGAACCCTGAAGGGCTTGCTGGACGGCGATGACACCCTGGGTCTGCCCGGCACGTCGCAGCCGGCAATCCGGGAACAGCTGGGCAAAGTTCAGGCGATCTGGACCGAGTTCAAGCCAATGATGGAGCAAGCTGCCAATCCCACCACGGCCAGCATCTCCCCGAGCATGGTCGCCAAGGTGGCAGAGATCAATCTGCCGCTACTGAAAGAGATGAATGCCGCGGTGAAGATGTATGAACAGGAATCCGCCAAGTAATAGCGGACCGCGGTGGGCCTCAACGCGCAGAAGGAGCTGACGATGTTGATCAAAACCAAACTGCTGGCCGGTGGCGTTGCCACCGCCACGCTGCTGCTGGTCACCAGCGGCATCACCCTGCTCTCGTTCAACCATCTCAATGAGGGGTTCGCCGACGTCGTGCAACGATCAAAGGTGGGGGTGGACAACTCTACCCGTGCCCAGCAGAGCACCGCCACTGCCAGTAGCGAACTGGATAGCGTCACCTCCGAGATGCAGACCACTGCCGAGGGCATCATCGTTGCGAACCAGCGGGCCAAACTGCTGGAACGCAAGATGGGCCAGATCAACGATACTCTGGCCGACCTGGCCGAGGAGGTCGGCTATATCGGTGAAGAGCTCGACGGCGGGCCGGCTCGCGACGCGCTGGATGACATTGCCGACGAGATCGGCAACATTCAGGAAACACTGCAGCGGGAAGGGATGATCAACGCCGCCGCCACGGTACGCAGCATGGACCAGTTCAGTCGCGCCGTCGGTAGCGCCGCCGACAAGGTCAAGGCGGTTAACCAGCAGGTCGCCGAGCAGGTCACGTTGGCTCAGTCAACCCTGGACGCCAACACCGGCATTCGGTCTCTGGCTACCGGCTTTCAGGGCGAGATCCACTTTGAACGCAACCTGATTGTGTCCGGCATGATCGGCTCACTGTTGATCGCCTGCGTATCGCTGTTGATCAGTCTGCGCTCGGTCATCCTGCCCATCAACCGCACGGTTGCCATGATGCAGGATATAGCCGATGGCGAGGGGGACCTCACCCAGCGCCTGGAGGTCAAGAGCGATGACGAGATGGCCCGAATCGCCGATGCGTTCAATCACTTCGTGGAAAAGGTGCAGCGATTGCTGCGTCAGGTCGAGGCCTCATCGCAACGCCTGAGCAGCGCGGCGGCTGAAGCCTACGAGATCACCCAGCACAATAGCCGCGATATTCAGGCCCAGCAGTTGGAGATCGACCAGATCGCTACTGCGATCAACCAGATGGCCGCCACCGCGCACGAAGTCGCGCGCAATGCCGTAGACACGTCCCACGCCACCGACTCCGCCCAGCGCCATGCCGAAGATGGGCGCAAAGTGGTCAATCACGCCGTCAGCACCGTCTCGCACCTGGCGTCAGAAATTGAAAACGCGGTGCAGGTCATTAACGATCTCAATGCCAAAACCACCAACATCAACGCAGTGCTGGAGGTGATCAAGGGAGTCTCGGAGCAGACCAGCCTGTTGGCTCTTAACGCCGCCATCGAGGCTGCCCGCGCCGGTGATCAGGGGCGCGGCTTCGCGGTGGTCGCCGACGAAGTGCGAGCACTGGCCAGCCAGACCGAAAACAGCACTCAGGATATCAACCGCATCATCAGCGAGATTCAGGCCCAGGCCGAGCGCGCGGTCGAGGTGATGGTGACCAGCCACGCAAGCAGCAACCAGACCGTGGAGGAGACCAACAAGACCGGCCATGCGCTGACCGAGATAGCCGACCTGGTAACCCGGATTACCGACATGAGCACCCAGATTGCCAGCGCCGCTGAAGAGCAGACAGCCACCACCGACGGGGTGAACCAGAACGTCATTCAGGTCAGCGACCTGTCGCGTAGCACGGCCGAGCGGGTGCGCCAAAGTGAAACCACCAGTCGCGAACTCAGCCAGCTGAGCGAGCAACTGCAACGCCAACTGGCGCAGTTCCGTATCTGACAGCTGTCAGGGAGGGCCATGATGGCGGCACCGACGGCTCTTGGCCGGACTCACTGCGGCCCGGTCCAGTTGTGGCTGCCGCCGGCATTCAGTGCCGTATTACCCTGATCCACCGGCAACAGTGCACCGTTGACCGCGCGCGCGGCGTCTGATGCCAGAAACAGCGCCGGCCCGACCAGGTCCTCCGGTTCCAGCAGTTTGCCCTGGGGCAGACCCTTGAGGATCGCCGGCAGCACCCGCTGCTGGAAATCCGGGTCGTTCAGATGCGCTTTCAAACCCGGGGTCAGTACCTGGGCCGGCAGCAGTGCGTTGCAACGAATCCCCTGCCCGGCATACTCCACCGCCAATTCCCGGGTCAACTGGTGCACCGCCGCCTTGGCGCAGGCGTAGGGCATCGCCCCCCGCCCCAGCGCCGACACCCCGGCATTGGAACCGATATTGATGATACTGCCGCCGCCCTGAGCCAACATCAGCGCCAGCGCCTGCTGACAGCAACGAAAGTAGCCACTGAGGCTGACATCAAGTGTCCGCTGCCAGTCCTCAAACGCCAACTGGTGTGGTTTGACCCGACTGGGAAAGGCAAAGGGCACATTGACCAGCACATCGAGGCGCCCCTCCTCGGCCGCCACCGACGCGAACAGCGCGGCGACCTGCTCGCCATCGCTGATATCACAAGGCAAGGCTCTCGCCTTGGTGCCGCAAGCCTGCAGCTGGCGCAAGGTCTGATCGAGCCCTTCGGCATCGATGTCGGCTACCACCAGCTGTGCTTCGGCCTCGGCGAACCCCAGCGCCAGCGCGTGACCGATGCCGCCGTTGGCGCCGGCGCCGGTAACCAGCACTACCTTGCCACTCATACTGAACAACCTGCTCATGCTCTGCCCTCACGCTGTGCGGTGACCCTTTCCGAGCCGGCAACATCGTCGACTGCCGCCCCCTGGCGCAGATGACGCTGATAGAACGCCCACTCCGCCTGAAGCACCTTAGCGCGGCTGTCGGCGCGGCGAAAGCCATGCGCCTCGCCCTCCAGCAGTAGAAAACGGGACGCCACCCCGTTCGCTTGCAGTGCGCAGTACATGCTGTAGGTCTGCTCGGCTGGCACCACCCGGTCGTCGCTGCCCTGGAAAAAGATCACCGGCGTCGTCAGGGAATCAGCCGACAGTAACGGCGAGCGCTGGCGGTAGCGGTGGCGCTGATGTTGGGGGTCACCTATCAGCCAGTCGAGATAGCGACTTTCGAACTTGTGAGTATGGCGCGCCAGATTGGCGAGGTCGCCGATACCGTAATGACAGCCGGCTGCGGCAAAGGGGTGTGACTGGCGCTGCAGTGCCCGCAACAGGGTATAACCGCCGGCACTATTGCCACGCACCGCCACCGCACCGACCTGGGCCCAGCCCTGTTCGATGGCATGACGGGCGACGGTAGTAGCATCGTCGCTGTCGATCTCACCCCAGCGATGGTGAAGCTGCAACCGGTAGCCGCGACCATAGCCGCTGCTGCCACGATAATTCGGCTCAACCAGGCTGTAACCCTGTTCCAGCCAGAACGCGCGCTGCCGGTCGTAAACCGCCGCCCGGTAGGACGTGGGGCCGCCGTGAAGGTGAACCAGCAGGCAACCGTTAGGGTTAGCGGCGCGGTAATAGAAGCCATGCACCCGGGCACGGCCCGCGCCGCAGCTGAAGGGTTGCGCTGGCTGCGTGGCATCATCGCCAAACCCGGCCAGCAGCGTCTGCGGCTGTGCGGATGTCGCGGGGTTTACTAGTGGGCTGCGGATCAAACGACCGGTTTGGCGATCATCACCAGCCAACGCATAGCCATACTCACCGTCCGTCTGGACCGCGGCCAGTTCGCCCCAGTTACCGGGCAGCGGCTGCCAGCGCTGCTGACGCCAGTTCAATACCCCCCAGCGCGCCCGACCCCGATCGAGAAATCCAGCGACCAGCTGCTCGGCATCGATCAGGTCGTAATGCTGCCCGCCCAACTGCCAGGGCGCCGCAGCGAACTCCGCCACCAGCGGCAGCATGCCTCTCAACGAGCTGTCGCCCCGGGGCAGATCGATCCGGTAGAGGTTCCACCAGCCACTGCGGTCACTGACTACCCACAGCGCACCATCGGCGGCAAAACGGGGTTGCAGCAAGGATTCACCATTCACTGTGCGGGAAGCAGCCTTGCAGCCGTCTACCAGGGTGGTGAGGGAACCCGCCACCGGGTCAAGATTTGAGCCAGCGACCGAGGCTAACTGCAGGCGGGTGGCGGTCCAGGGCTGGAGGGGGTGATCCCACTCCAACCACGCCAACTGCTGGCCGTTCAGGGAGGGTGCCGGTGCAGCGTAAAAATCCGCGCCCTCTGCAAGCACCAGCCGCTGGGGACAGATCCGGGAGATCGCCACCAGCCGGTTCGTCACCTCGCCATCCCGGTGCTGCTCCTCCACCGCCAGCAGGCGCTGATGCGCCTCATCCAGCACCAGATCGCCGTAACGGCACGCCGTCGCGCGCCACCACAACTGGGGAGGCTCACCGTTCCAAGGTTGCAGATAGATCCCCTGATCTCGGTCGTTGACGAACCAGGCACCTTCAGGGCCCGGTACCCAGGCACCACCACCGTACTCATGCACCCGCGAACGGACGCTGAACCGGGCCGGTGTCAGGCGGACCGCAGCAGCGCACGATCCGCGGCCGCTTCCGGCCTCGGCAATGCGCAGCGCCCATAAGCTGACTACACCGGCAGCGGGATCCGTTTGCAGCCAGCCACAACGGCCAAAGCCGAGCTTGAGCTCGGCCCGTTGCTGGCTGTTTTGCGCCGCCTGACTGGCGGCATCAATCACCCTTTGGGGTATCGCGTCACCCTTTGGCAATCAGTCGCTCCGCCTCCGCGCTGTTGTGGTGGTTGCGCAGCAACAACGGTTGCTGCTGCATGCCCTGCTCCGCCCGCTCGCGGGCGTCGGTAATCAGGTGGTGGTGGGGTGATTTGCTGCACACCGGATCGGCGTTGGCGGCGTCGCCGGTCATGGCGAACGCCTGACAGCGGCAGCCGCCGAAGTCTTTCTCTTTCTCGCTACAGGAGCGGCAAGGTTCTTTCATCCACTCGTAGCCCCGGAAGTGGTTGAAGCCGTTGGAGCGATACCAGATCTCTTCGACCCTGGTCTGGCGCACGTTGGGAAAATCGATTGGAAGTTCACGGGCGCTGTGACAGGGCAGCGCAGTACCATCCGGGGTGATGGTCAGAAACAGGTTGCCCCAGCCGTTCATGCAGCCCTTGGGGCGCTCCTCGTAATAGTCGGGGGTCACAAAGATCAGCTTGGGACCGCTGCCGTTAAGCCGGGCACGGTAGTCATTGGTGACCGCTTCGGCCCGCTCCAATTGCGCCCGCGTGGGCAACAGGTGGTCCCGATTCAACAGCGCCCAGCCGTAGTACTGGGCGGTGGCCAACTCCACGTAATCCGCCTGCAACTCCATCGACAGTTCGATGATACGGTCGATCTGCTCGATATTCTGGCGGTGGATCACGAAGTTAAGCACCATCGGGTAGCCCTGGGCCTTAACCTCCTGCGCCATCGCCAATTTCTGCGCAAACGCCTTGCGGCTGCCGGCGATGCGATTGTTGAGTTCTTCATCGCTAGCCTGAAAGCTGACCTGGATATGATCGAGGCCAGCCTCACGAAAGGCGGCGATGCGAGCCTCGCTCAAGCCAATGCCGGAGGTGATCAGATTGGTGTAGTAGCCCAGCTCCCGCCCACTCCTGATCAGGATTTCCAGGTCCTGACGCAGCAGCGGCTCGCCGCCGGAAAAACCCAGCTGAGCCGCTCCCAATGCGCGTGACTGCTCGAACACCGACAGCCAGTCGTCGGTATCCAGTTCATCGTTGTAACGCAGCGCTACCGGGTTGGCGCAGTAAGCACACTGCAACGGGCAGCGGTAGGTCAGTTCTGCCAGCAACCACAACGGGTTGCTGACCTCGCCCGGGGCGGAGTCAGGCATAATCGATCCAGCGCTGCTCATGGGCATCTCCGAGAAATTCGCGAATATCCTGCTCAATGCCGTCGGCCTCGGGGAACCGGGCTTTCAGGCAGGCGATGATGGCGGCCACATCGCGCTCACCATCGACGCAGGCGAGGATCTCGCCGGCCGGGCCATTGAGCTTGACCATCCCTTCCGGGTAGAGCAGTACGTAACAGTCTTGCGCCGGTTCCCACTGAAAACGGAAGTGGCGATTGAGCGCCGGTACCGCCGCCGGCAACGCCAGCGCGCTCACCGGTAGATCCCCCGGTGGCAGGTTACGGACTGGTCGATATTGTGGTACGGCGCACGCTCAAGCTCATACGCCATACTCATGGCATCAAGCATGGTCCAGAGAATATCGAGCTTGAATTGAAGGATATCCAGCGCCCGGTCCTGCTGGTCGCGGCGGGTAAAGTGGTCCAGCGTCACCCGTAGACCATGCTGCACATCACGCCGTGCTTCGGTCAGGCGGTTGCGGAAGTACTGCAGGCCGTGGGACTCGATCCAGGGGTAGTTTTGCGGCCAGGTATCCAGCCGCGACTGATGAATCTCCGGGGCAAACAGTTCGGTCAGCGAGGAGCAGGCGGCCTCCTGCCAACTCGCCCGGCGGGCAAAGTTAACATAAGCATCAACGGCAAAGCGCACCCCCGGCAGCACATGCTGCTGGCTCAGCAGTTCGTCACGCGGCAGGCCACAGGCTTCACCGAGTCGCAACCAGGCCTCGATCCCGCCCTCGGCCTCGCCGTAGCCGTCATGATCCAGAATACGCTGCACCCACAGGCGGCGTTCGTCGCGATCCCGGCAGTTGGCCAGAATATTGGCATCCTTGACCGGAATATTGACCTGATAATAGAAGCGGTTCGCCACCCAACCGCGGATCTGTTCCGGTGAGCAGCGCCCCTGGTGCATGGCGATATGGAAGGGGTGATGAATATGGTAACAGGCCCCCTTGGCACGCAACTGGCGCTCGAACTCGTCGCGATCCCAGGGTGGCTCATCGTAACCGGCGGGTGCAAGTGGGACAGCAGCATCGGCAGCGTACATGGCAGGACTCCTCAGAGTTCGATCTCCAATCCGTCGTGGGCGACGTCGATACCGAGCCGGGCCAGTTCGGCACGTTGCGGCGAGTCGTTATCCAGAATCGGATTGGTGTTATTGATATGGATCAGCACCCGGCGTTTGTGCGGCCAGCGACCGAGCAGCTCGATCATGCCGCCGGGCCCCGATTGCGGCAGATGGCCCATGGAGAGGCCAGTCTGGGTGCCAACTTCGTTGGTGATCATCTCGTCATCGGTCCACAGGGTGCCGTCGACCAGCAGGCAGTCGGCGCGTTCCATCCAGGGCAGCAGGTGCGGCTCGATAGCCCCGAGTCCGGGGGCGTAAAACAGGCTGCCGCCGCTGTGCCGGTCCCTAACGAAAATGCCGATATTATCGCCGGACACCGGATGACCACGGCGCGGCGAATAGGGCGGTGGCTGACTGGTCAGCGGCAGCGCGGTGATCTCAACACCGGGCAGCGCCGGTATTGAAAAGCCGCTGCCGTCGATCGCAACGGGATGACGCTGCAAACCACCGTTCCACTTGGTCAGCATCGGAAAGATCGGGAAGCCGCTGCAAAGGTCGTCGTAGACCGGGTCGGTGCAGTACACCTCCAGCGGGCAGCCTTCACGCAGCATCAGCAGGCCGCTGGTATGGTCGATCTGGGCGTCCATCAGCAGCACCGCATTGATGCCGGTATCACGCAGCTTACGGGCGGGCTGTAACGGCGCAAATCCGGCCAGCTGGGCACGAATATCCGGCGAGGCGTTGCATAGTAGCCAGTGTTCGCCGTCGGCACTGAGGGTAATGGAGGACTGGGTGCGCGCATCGGCGTTGATCCGCCCTTCGCGGTAGCCGCGGCAGTTGCGGCAGTTGCAGTTCCACTGCGGAAAACCGCCGCCGGCGGCTGAACCCAAAACCCGTATGTGCATCGGCCTGCCTCCTGAATTTGGTTAAACCGCGCCCGGGAGTGTCACCGGGCGCGACCCGGTCAGCGGTTACTGAAATACATGGTGACTTCGAAACCGATACGCAGGTTGGTGTAAGCGGGCTTGCTCCACATGGGTCGTACCTCTTGTTATTAGCAGCACGGCGGGCCATTCCCACCGACACAATCCCATGCTAACGCCGTGACATTTATCACCCCACCGCACCATAGAGGGCTATTAACCCTCCCTTGGTCGTAGTTCGTTAGTACTGGCTGGCATGGTCGGCAGCACGCAAGCCGGGAACGTTATTGCTTTTTATCAATAAAACATTGATTAGTTCGAACGACCGTTTGCATCGCGCCCACAACCTGATAGCGTTAACCGACCCTTTTACTGGGATTAGTTCCCGTTCGAGACCCTGGCCGTTATGTCGATTCGCACCCGTGTCCTGCTGGTTCTGCTCACGCTGTTTAGCCTCTATGGTGCAGCGGACTTTGCCATTCGTCAGCAGATGGTGTGGCCGAGCTTCCAGGCGTGGGAACGCCATAGCGCGGACGGCATCGTGGCGCGGTTTGAACACCGGCTGCAGCAGGAGCTGAATTTCCTTAATCTGCTGGCAACGGACTGGGCGATCTGGGACGAAAGCTACCGCTTTGCCCGCGGCACCAACCCGGCCTACATCGACCGTCACCTACCCTCCGGCACCCTGCCACAGGTGGAGATCGATCTGTTTGCCATCTACGACAATCGGGGCCAGCGCCTCTTTTTTCGCAGTATCCAGCGCCTACCGGGCGAAATTCAGGAACAGTTGACCCCTCAAAACCTGACTCCGATCCACCGGCTACTAGGATTTTCCAACGCCGTGTCGCTGCCTGAACGCGCCGCGGGCGGGGTTCTGATCACTACCCAAGGTCCATGGCTGGTCGCCTCACGCCCCATCCTGACCAATGACGGCGAGGGCCCCGTTGCCGGTACGCTGGTTATGGCACGTGAACTTAATGCCGCCCGGGTCAGCCGGTTTGCCGAAGAGGAAGCGATTACGTTGGACTATCGCTGGAGCGCGTCAGCCGCTCCCGTTGAAGGATCCGGTTTTGCCACTCGTGGCGGAGACACCCGCTTCATCGAACTCTCAGGCCAGCGTCTTGCCGCCCAGCGCCGTCTCAACGCTGCCGATGGCAACGCCAGCCTGACGCTGACCGCAACCCTCTCGCGCGCCCTCACCCAGCAGAGTTACCAGCAGGCGCAAAAAGCCTGGATGACCACGGCGGGGTTAGGTCTGGCGATGCTGCTGTTGTTGGCTTGGTTGCTCAACCGCACCATCGTGCGGCCCATTACTGATCTGTCGCGAGTGATGCAGCAGGTGGTCGAGCGGAACGACTACAGCTTGCGCCCGCGGATCAAACGGCGTGACGAGTTGGGTCACCTGTCGATCGCGCTGGAGGAGCTGCTGCAGCGCATTGAAGGCCAGAATGCCGCCAAGCAGATGCACAGCCGGCGTCTGCAAAAGCTCGCCGACACCGATGCGCTGACCGGCATTGCCAACCGCCGCGCACTGGAAGATTACCTGCATCTCTGCTGGACCCGCAGCCGGCAACAGCAGCATCCCATGTCGGTCATTCTCTGCGACATCGACCACTTCAAATCTTTCAACGATCACTATGGCCATCTGCAAGGCGATCAGTGCCTGCAGCAAGTTGCCGAGATCATGAACCGCCACATTCATCGGCCCGGTGATACCCTGTTCCGTTATGGTGGCGAGGAGTTCGCAGTGCTGTTACCGAACACCGATCTGGACGGCGCGAGACAGCTGGCGGAGAAGCTTCGCCACGCCCTGGAACGGGCCTGCCTGATCCATGACGCCAGCCCCGGCGGCAAGGTAACGCTCAGCCTCGGCGTGGCTACAGCAATCGGCAACGATGGACCGGCGCGGATGCTGCTCGATGCCGCCGATCGTGCCCTGTACGATTCTAAAGACGCCGGACGTAACCGCGTCACTAGCGCCGCCGCACTATCAGCTCCAGCCGATCGGGATCACTTCCGTATCGAATCAGCCTGAACCGCCCAACAGCGGAGGGTTTGCAATGAACGCCGGTAGTGATAGTGGAACTGCTCCGCACTGTAGCGCTCCTCCACTGCCACCGGGCAAGCCCAGCGGGCCGCACAGTGGCCCGCACAGGGGCTGTTGTGCTCAAGACGAAAACGGATACAGGCAGCCGTGGCGTCCGGTCGATCCAGCACCTGACCACTGCAGGACGTGATACAGGGGCGCTCCACACAGCGACTGCATGGAGAACCGCCCACCGGCGTGCTGAAGGGATGCAGCCCGGTATCGGTCAACACCACCGCACGATAGGCAAACCAGCTGCCCCAGCGCTCACTGATCCCAACTCGAAACGGCGACGAATGATGCCATCCGGCCAACGCCCCGAGCTGCTGCAGAGCCACCCGTTCGCTACCGGGGTAAATGATGCGGTAGCGATGCCCTGCCAATTCGTCGTTAAACAGCCTGGCAACCTGAGCGCGACTGTAATCGTCGATGGGGTCCGCTCGAGCAACTGCATCGCCGCTCACCGCACCGGCATCGGTTAGCTGGTGCCACAGGGTCGGCCCGGCATGGCCCAGTAACAGCAGCTGAGACCAGTCGGCCGCATCCTCTGCCAACTGAGATTGGAGCGTCACCGGCAAGTCCCGCAGATTAAACAACGCCTGCAGATTAAGGCCTGCGTCTGCCAGGCCAGCAAAATGAGAGGGGGGGGTCATCAGCAGCTCCACCTAGCGCCCCGCGACCGGAGCCAAAAACAAAAACCGGTAGCAAAGCACCGGTTGTGGAAAGCATAACCACTAAGATCGTCGGAATGAAGCAAAGCGTCCCGACAGGGGTCCCCGCCGCGCCAGGGCGGCGGGGTTGGCAGGACTCAGAAGAAACCCAGCGGGCTGGTGCTGTAGCTCACCAGCAGGTTCTTGGTCTGCTGGTAGTGATCCAGCATCATCTTGTGGGTTTCGCGGCCGATACCGGACTTCTTGTAGCCACCAAAAGCGGCGTGTGCCGGATAGGCGTGGTAGCAGTTGGTCCAGACGCGCCCGGCCTGAATGCCGCGGCCCATCTTGTAGGCGCGGTTCATGTCGCGGGTCCAGACACCGGCACCGAGGCCGAATTCGGTATCGTTAGCGATCGCCAGCGCTTCCGCTTCGTCCTTGAAGGTGGTGACGCTGATCACCGGGCCAAAGATCTCCTCCTGGAATACGCGCATGGAGTTGTTGCCCTTGAGAATGGTGGGCTGAACGTAGAAGCCGCCGCCATACTCGGCACCCACTTCGGCCGCCTGGCCACCGAGCAACACCTCAGCACCTTCGTTACGACCGATCTCCAGATACCCCATGATCTTGTCAAACTGCTCTTGCGACGCCTGCGCACCCACCATGGTATCGGTATCCAGCGGGTTGCCACGCTTGATGTGGCCGGCGCGCTCGATCACCATGCCGATGAACTTTTCGTAGGCGCCTTCCTGCACCAGCAGGCGCGACGGGCAGGTACAGACCTCACCCTGGTTGAAGAACGCCAGTACCGCGCCCTCCACGCACTTGCTGAGATAGTCATCTTCGTGATCGAGGATGTCATTGAAGTAGATGTTCGGCGACTTACCACCCAACTCGACGGTTGAGGGAATGATGTTCTCCGCCGCGCACTTGAGGATATGCGAGCCCACTGGAGTGGAGCCGGTGAAGGCAATCTTGGCAATCCGGGTGCTGGTGGCCAGCGCCTGCCCCGCTTCGGCACCAAAACCCTGCACAATGTTGAGCACACCCGCCGGCAGCAGGTCGCCGATGATCTCGGCCAGCACCATGATCGACATGGGGGTCTGCTCGGCGGGCTTGAGGATCACACAGTTACCTGCGGCCAGCGCCGGTGCCAGCTTCCAGGCCGCCATCAACAGCGGAAAGTTCCAGGGAATGATCTGGCCGACCACACCCAGTGGCTCATGGAAGTGGTACGCAGCGGTGTTCTCGTCAATCTCGGCCAGGCTGCCTTCCTGGGCACGGATGCAGCCTGCAAAATAACGGAAATGGTCGGCGGACAGCGGCACATCGGCAGCCAGCGTTTCGCGTACCGCCTTGCCGTTATCCCAGCTCTCCGCCACCGCCAGCTTCTCCAGATTGGCTTCAATGCGGTCAGCGATTTTCAGCAGGATGTTGGATCGTTCGGTGACCGAGGTCCGCCCCCAGCCATCTTTGGCCGCATGGGCGGCATCCAGCGCCAGCTCGACATCCTTGGCACAGGAGCGCGGAATTTCGGCGATCACCTCGCCGGTAACCGGGCTGGTGTTGCTGAAATAGCGGCCTTCGGTAGGCTCTTTCCACTGACCGCCAATGTAATTGCCGTAACGACTTTCAAAGGAGACGACGGCTCCCTGTGCACCTGGATTTGCGTAGATCATCTGTGTATCCCTATCGTGTTGCTGTTGTTATAGCGGAGCATTTGGCTATAGCTCCGTGAGTCACCAGCAGACTAGCGCCGCTCACGACCCGTCAAAATGGTACTTTGGCGCTCAGGTACTAGGCCGATGGTCGTACGCCCGATTGCACCCGTATCCTCCAGCTAACTTATTAGTAATTAATAAAAAGGGCGCCGTCAGGCGCCCAAGCAAAGAAGAACGGAGAACGAAGATTCAGTCGGTTTCCGGCAGGTAAAAGCCAACCCCCAGCACGTAGTCACCGACCCGGCGAATGCGGCTGAACTTGTGCTCTACATCGTTGCTCTGGCGGTTAAGCCACTCATATTCCACGATGCCGTAACCCATGACCTCAGCCAGTTTGAGAATCTGCTGACCGACCGGCGTACCGGCGGCATCAGAGACCTCCGCCAAACTGCTGCCTACCAGCGCCGGATTAGCCCCGGAGGCGTAGTATTTACCCTTCATGTCGATGGCAAAGATATACAGATCCTTTTGCACAAAGGGGCCACTGGGGTTATTGAAACTGGCAAAGGCGGCCTCAGGACCGCTTTTCTCCAGCTCGAGAATGGCATTATCCAGCAGCAACTTCGCCTGCCGTGAGGTGCCGCGGTCGGCATTCGCCACCGCAGGCAGCAGGGTCAACAGCGCCAGCAGCACTGCGGTCAGTCGGGTCATCGGTCGCATAGTTCACTCCTCAAGGGGTCGGCCAGTGGTCAGATATGGCTATCGAGACTAGGGGGGTGGCACCTGCCCGCCAATGCTACCTTGCGACCGATTGGCTACTACTTCGGGAGGACAGCTCCCCGCAGCCGGCTAATTTTTCCACTACCCTAGAGTGACAACGGCGCCTCGCATGCGCCGCAGTTTCACTCGTTTACCGACCGGGGAGTACGTTATGACCAAGCTGGTTGTCGTCTATCACAGCGGCTACGGCCACACGCAGAAACAGGCCGAAGCGGTACGGGCCGGCATGGCTTCCGTTGCCGATAGTGACGCCGAGTTGATGCCGATTGATGAAGCGGGCGAGCTGTCGGATGACAACTGGGAAACCCTGGCCGCGGCCGACGCCATCGTGTTCGGTTCACCCACCTACATGGGCAGTGTCTCCTGGCAGTTCAAGAAGTTTGCCGACGCCAGCAGCAAGATCTGGTTCGAACAGGGCTGGAAAGACAAACTGGCCGCCGGATTTACCAACTCCGCGTCGATGAACGGGGACAAGCTCTCGACACTTCACTACCTGTTCACTCTGGCCATGCAACACAGCATGGTCTGGGCCAGCGCCGGCATGATGCCCGCCAACAGCCTGGCTGCCGACCGTAACGATATTAACTATCTCGGCGCTTACTGTGGGCTGATGGCCCAGTCTCCCTCTGACGCTGATACCAGCCAGGGCCCGCTGCCCGGTGATCTGGCCACTGCCCGACAGTTCGGGGAACGGATTGCCCAGTTGGCCAAGCGCTGGCGCTGCTGACCATGGCCAAGGCCTACTGTCTGGTAACCATACTGGAGATCACCGACGCCGCCGCCTTTGACCGCTATGTGGAGGGACATCAGCCCACCCTTCGCCCATACGGCGGTCGCTTTCTGGTCAAGGGTGCCGCCGGCACAGTACTGGAAGGGCACTGGCCTGAGGGCCGCATGGTGGTGCACGAGTTTCCGCAGCTGGTGCAGTTTTACCACTGGTACAACTCAGCCGCATACCAACCCTGGAAAGCGCTGCGCCAACAAAGCGCCAAGGTCAATGTCGTGGTGGTGGAAGGCTGTTAGGCGTTCTGGGGAGCATCCCCGACCGGCGCGATCTGTTGACGCTGCTGCAGTCGCCACAAGCGAGCGTAGTGGCCATCCTGCCGCAGCAGCTGCTCATGGGTGCCGCTTTCGGCGATCCGTCCCTGATCCAGCACCAGAATCCGGTCTGCATCGACGATGGTGGACAACCGGTGAGCGATGACCAGGGTCGTGCGATTTTCCGCCAGCTCCCGCATCGCTTCCAGAATCGCGCGTTCGGCATCGGAATCCAGCGCTGAGGTGGCTTCGTCAAAGATCAGAATAGGCGGATTCTTGAGTATCACTCGGGCAATGGCGATACGCTGTTTTTCGCCACCGGAGACTTTGAGCCCCCGCTCCCCCACCTGCGTTCGATCGCCCTCGGGTAACTGCGCCACAAAGTCACTCAGGTGCGCCATATCGATGGCCCGTTTCACCGCCTCTGGTTCTGCCTCCGGATCGCCATAGGCAACATTGCTGGCCAAGGTGTCGTTGAACAGCACCGTGTCCTGGGGCACCACGCCGATCGCCTGGCGCAGGCTGAGCTGGGTTACCGAACGCAATGACTGGCCGTCGATCAGAATATCGCCGCTGGTGGCGTCGTAGAACCGGAACAGTAGGCGGGCCAGGGTTGATTTGCCGGCGCCACTGGGGCCGACGATGGCCACCTTTTCACCCGGTTCAATGGTAAAGCTGACCCCTTTGAGGATCGGCCGCTGCGGGTGGTAGTGAAAGTGCAGGTCACGGAACTCTATTCGCCCCCGGCTTACCGTGAGCGCCGCCGCGCCGGCCTCATCCTGTACCTTGGGGCTACGCCGCAGCAACGCCATCATGTTCTCGATATCGGTCAGTGCACGGCGCACCTCCCGATAGACCGTGCCCAAAAAGTTGAGCGGCATGAACAGCTGCAACACGTAGGCGTTGATCATCACCAGCGAGCCCAGGGTGATGGTGCCGGCCACCACTTCGTCCGCCGCCAGCCACAGCATCGCCACCATCCCGGCAGAGACAATCAGCATCTGACCGCCATTGAGCAGCATCAGGGTCAACCGGGTTTTTAACCGGGCGCGCTCCCACTCCGCCAGATTCTGATCGTAGTAGAGGGCTTCATGCTCTTCGTTGTTGAAGTATTTGACCGTCTCGTAGTTGAGGAGGCTGTCGACGGCACGCGTATTGGTGCGGTTGTCCAACTCGTTCATTTCACGCACGAAGCGGGTACGCCACTCCGTCGTCCAGACGGTGAAACCGATGTAAACACCGACCGAGGCCAGAATGATCACCGCGTACCAGGGACTGAAATTGAATAGCAAAATGGCCGCCACCAGACCGATCTCTATCAGCGTCGGCACGATATTGAACACCAGCATCCGCATCAGAAAACCGAAACCGTTGCCCCCCCGTTCGATATCACGGGAGATACCGCCGGTCTGGCGCGAGAGGTGAAAGTCGAGATCGAGCTGGTGCAAGTGACGGAACACCTTGAGCACCATTCGCCGCATGGCTCTCTCCGTCACCCGAGTAAACACGGTGTCGCGGGCATCGTTGAGAAAAGAGGCAGAAAAACGCAGCAGCCCGTAGAACAGCAGCATGGAAACCGGCACCAGAATCAGGCTCTGCTGGGCCGAGTCCAGCCCGTCCACAATCTGCTTGAGCGCCCAGGGCATTGTCACGGTCGCCAGTTTGGCCGCCACCAACAACACAAAGGCGACCGCCATCCGGCGGCGGAAATCCCACAGGTAGGGCCAGATCTGGCGAATCACTTGCCAGGCTTGGTGGCGATCAAGAGTACGGCTGTAGTTCTTTTCCGAGGCAGGACGTCGCTGTCCGCGCATAGAGGCTTCCTATTCACTTTCCGGCTACTACCGGAGCAAGCTGCCTAGCCTACTGCCAACAGCGCCGGCAGGGAAGCAAACCGGAACACTACAGCTGCGCTTCGATCGCCGCTATGATCTCGGCGTCTTCCGGCTCCGTGCTGCTACGCCAGTCGGCCACCACCCGGCCATCGCGACCGATCAGATACTTGTGAAAGTTCCAGCGCGGATAACGGCCGGACTCTTGCGCCAGGCGGTCAAACAGCGGATGCGCCTTGCCCTCGGCGGCGTGAACTTTCTGGAACATGGGAAACTGAACACTGTAGGTATCGCGGCAAAACGCCTGAATCTGGGCTTCGCTACCGGGCTCCTGGGAGCCAAAATCGTTGGAGGGGAACCCCAGCACTACAAAACCCCGATCGCGGTAGCGGTCATAGAGATGCTCCAGCCCACCATACTGATAGGTGTAACCGCATTTGCTGGCGGTATTGACCACCAGAATCACCTGCCCGGCATACGCCTCACACAGATGGGTCGGTTCGCCGCCCGCCAACGGACGGACCTGATGATCGAGGCTGTCCGGACACTCTGCGGCGACCCCATTCCGGGCGAGCAACGCCGCCAGCAACAGCACCATGATACGTAGCATAAGGGGCTCTCCTGTCGTGCTTCCAGCTTATACCCGAGTACTACGCTCAGGCAAGCAGATCGGATCAGCGCTACCAGAGAGAAATCGGACTAAAAAAAGAAGCTGCGGGTCACCACCACCGCGCCACCAACCATGGCCGCGGTGGCACCCCAGAGCATGCGTAGTGACGAGGTTTTGCCATCCAGCGACCCTTTGCAGCGCGGACAGGATTCAACCCAGCGCGCCTGGCCACCGAACAGGCGGGACTTGACCCGCACCACTTTGGGAATCACCAGCCTGCTGCAACTGCCGCACCGCACATGGTCCCGCGCCTTGGGGTTAGCCACGTGAACGGGCGCACGGGTTTTTGCTGCACGAACGGTTTCAGCGGACTCCGGGCGTACCTCGCGCGCCAAGCGCTCGGCTGGGGTGTCAAGACGATCCGCCGCGCGCCGTTCGATACGGATATGACGGGCGCGATACTGGTCACTGAGGAGCTGCGGAACAAAACTGACGACATCGCCCTCGACCGGCTGTTCGTCACCAATAAAATCCGTCACCCCAAAGCGAAATTCGCGCTCTTTCAGCTGGATGTAACCCACCCCCTGATCACGCAGATAGACGCGAACTTTGCCAAGGTAGCGTTTGGGTTTAGCTCTGTTTCCGCTCGCCGCGGATGGCAAGGGGGCACGACGTTCCATGTTGACAACCTCAGTGGGCAGCGGCATCCATGCTCTGCAGATTACTAACTGCTTGCTAGCTTAATCGAGCAGCTGGCGTAAAAAAATAACCCCAGGTAATTAATGTTTTTACTCAGATCAAAGGACTGATAAATAGCAGCACCGTTGCCAACCAGCCGGCCCCCCAACTCAACGAACGCAAGGTGGGACGATCAAGCAGATAAAACAACTGGTAAAGCAGACGCGCGAGCAGAAACAGCAGGCACCAGAACGTGGCCACCAGTTCATTGGCATGCCCCAGATGACTCACCACCACGGCCGCCGCAAAGGGCGCGAACGCCTCTTGCATATTCTGGTGCGCGGCCCAGGCGCGATGGGCCGCACCGCGGTACCCGGCCTGCTGCATGCGCGGCATATGATTGTCGTAGGGCTGCTGGCGCGCACCAAGAATATTCATCGGCACTTTGCTTAACAGGGTAAACAGCAGCGCCGCCAACAGGCACCAGAACGGTAATGTCACCAGCGATTCACCCCATCAGGCCTGAACGCCAAAGCGGCCATATCCACTACTGGGAAGGCGCAGGAACCGGGGAGGTAGCCGCCGGTTTGGGCACCGCATCGCTCAGTTGCTGCTTGTACTCCCCCGGCAGGTACCAATAGCCCGCCGCCAGCAGAGCCAGCAGCAACAAAATCCAAAGCAGCGGTCGACGCCGGCGGGGCGTATGCGACTCCGACTTGTGTTTTGGTACCGGAGGCATAGCACCTCGCGTCGCACCACCAATGGCGCCAGCCGCTGGTTCGTCACCATGATCCCGCCGGAACAGGTCACCCAGCCCCCCCTCGCCACCCAGGCGTGAACGGTTCTGCTTCAGTTGGGTCAGCGCGGTAACCGCCTCAAGCTTGAGGTCGAACTCCGCTTTCACCGCAGGCAGCCGTAGCGACTTCACCATATGGTTGTAGACGTCGGCCAGCTCCGTATGACTGGGACGGACCGGATTGTCAAAATGATACTGGGCCCGAAAACGACCGGCTTCGATCTTCAGCCCCATCAGCGCGTCACCGCCGGTATCGGCCGCCTGGGCGAGCTGGTTGATCGCTTTGGACATCACCCGGTGATACGCCAGGCCTAAACCGTAGAGCGCCAGCGAACGGCTGAAATCAGCCTCATTACGCCCCCCGAAGATAAACCCCTCGCGCCAGTTCATCACCCAGTAATCTTTGGCATCAAGGCGCGATACGCTGTCCAGTTTGGGATCGGGATCACCGCTGTAAAGACTGACCAGGTTGACGAACTCCTGCTTCTGCAGCCCCCGCGGCAGCCATAAAGCACGGTGCAGATAGTCGGCATGGAAAAACTGTTCTTTGACGTTGAGAATCTTGGCCAACTGCGCCTGACACTGGCTGGTGATGGTGGCGTAAGAGAAGTTTTCCAGCTCCTTGACCACCACCAGCATGTCGACATGAAACGGCTTTTTGAAGTAGCTCAACCCATACACGGTGCTGTCGGGAAAGCTCATCTTGGCAAAGCGACAGGTTCCGTTGAGGGAGTCGTAAAGGGGTGCGACCTTTTGGATTGGCAACTGCATGCCGTAGTTCTGCGGCGTGGCAGCCTTGCTGCTATCGAGTAAAAAAAACAGTGCGACTTTGGCGCCCATAATCTGTCCCTAGCCCTGGCGTGCAGGCAAATAAAGTAGAGGTTTCAACACCATTAGTGTAGTGCCCCCTCCCTGTCGCCGTTGACTCAGCATCCACTACAGCCGAAGCTAGACGAAAAATAGCACAAGAGCACCCGTTAAATTTTTGATATAGCGCAGACAACCGGAGCCTGGCAATGAAAAAAGCGCCCCTTGCTGTTCTGTTGTTGACCCTGAATCCGCTACCGGCGTTCGCCGATGGAGAATACCTGCTGCAGCGTTGTCGTCCGGCAGCTGAGGGGCTGGCGAGTAGCTCCGCCGCCCAGCGCACCGCCGGTGCATACTGTTTCGGCCTGCTGCAGGGAATACGCGAACTCAACGCCATCTACGAACGCAAGCTGGGGCAGCAAGCGTTTTTCTGTCTCGGTGAAACGACCCTGAGCCACAGCGCCAACGCACGGTTGGTGGTCGATTATCTGGAAGCACGACCGGAAGCCCGGCTGCAAAACGAAACTCTGGTGGCGGTCAGGGCGCTGCGCGAGCGCTATCCCTGCCGCTGAAGCACCAGTAGTGCGCGCGCCTCGCGGCTGCCTTCGTTGATGATGCTGTGCGGCACATCGGCCGGATAGCGCAGGGTTCCCCGATTATCGATAGTTTGCTGCAGCTGGTTATTCAACCGTACCGCCAGCTCCCCTTCGAGCAGCGACAGATGCTCCACGGTGCCCAGCGCGTGGGGCTGGGAGTGCAGCGCCGCACCCGGCTGGAAGCGCAGTTCGTACCACTCGAATTCGGTTGCCGTCGACAAGGGGTTCAGCGCCCGCAGTTCGCAGCCACCGTCGTCACTGACCATAATTGGCGTCTGCAATCCGCTAAGGGACTCGATAAACGCCGGTGGCCGGTTCTGACAACGCCGGGTGAGTTCGTCGATGGTCACCCCCAACGCCTGGGTAATGTTCCACAACGAGGTAAAGGTCGGATTGGCGTTACCGCGTTCGATCTCGGACAGCATGGAGCGCGATACCCCGCAGCGCTCTGCCAGCTGCGACAGATTGAGGCCCTGGCGCTTGCGCTCCTGCTTGAGCGCAGCGCCGAGATTGGGGGTGGCACGTTCCATGGATCAGGTGACTCCGGCTTCTGACTGGCGCCAGTGTAACCGAGCCGTCGCCCGGCTGCATCTGCCACTGGCACCCGGCCACGCCCTCCGGTAGGCTGGCGCTTTGCTGTCCGCCGGAGTGCCGCACGTGATCACCGATCCGCTTTTTTTCGCCGTCGCGATTCCCGCCGTGTTGATCGTTGGTATCTCCAAAGGGGGGCTGGGTGGCGGTCTGGGAATGCTGGCCGTGCCCTTGATGTCGATGGCGATATCACCCTTTCAGGCTGCCGCCATCATGCTGCCGATTCTGATCGTTATGGATCTGGTCAGTCTGTGGGGTTTTCGCGGCCGTTACGATCGTACCAACCTCAAGATCATTCTGCCCTCGGCGGTGGTGGGAATTACCATCGCCGCGCTCACCTTCCGCTACATGACCGAAGCCGATATCAAGCTGCTGATCGGTACCATCGCCATCCTGTTTACCGCCAACTACTTCTACAAGCAGCTTCGCCACGGCCCACAGCCGGCGCGGGCGGCCGACCCCCTGCGCGGCAGTTTCTGGGGCACCCTGGCCGGCTTTACCAGCTTCAGTGTTCACGCTGGCGGGCCGCCGTTGAATATCTATCTGCTGCCGCAGAAGCTGGAAAAATCGTTGTTTGCCGGCACCACGGTGATTTTTTACGCGGTGGTCAACATGGTCAAAGTGTTGCCGTACTTTCTGCTCGGCCAGTTTGACAGCACCAACCTTTCGACCTCAGCGACTTTGGTGATACTGGCGCCGATTGGCGTCAGTATCGGTATCTGGTTGCACCACCGGGTCAACGAGCAACGGTTCTACCTGATCTGTTATCTGTTACTGCTGATCACCGGCACCAAGCTGGTGTGGGAAGCACTGCACGAATTTGGCTTGCTGGCCTCTTGAAATCGTTCTGAGCAACCCTATCTAGGGAAATAGCGGTCGCCGACAGGGACCGCTAAACCGCCCGTTCCAATGGAAGGGCACGAACCAGACATATTGCTCAACTGGAGGATATGACCATGCATATCGACTTTGCACCCTTGTACCGTTCATCCATCGGTTTCGACCGTCTCGCCAACCTGATCGAGAACGCCTCGGCTAACTCTCAGGGTGGTTACCCCCCGTATAACATCGAACTGATGGACGACAACAAATACCGTATCACCATGGCCGTGGCCGGCTTCACCAAAGCAGACCTGGAGATCCAGAGCCAGGCCAACACCCTGGTGGTAAAAGGCGCCAAGCCCGGCGATCAGGGCGAGGACAGCGATCGTCGCTTCCTCTACCAGGGCATCGCCGAACGCGGTTTTGAACGCCGCTTTCAGCTGGCCGATTACGTCAAGGTAATTGATGCCAGTCTGGAGAACGGCTTGCTGCATATCGATCTGGAGCGCGAAATTCCCGAAGCGATGAAGCCGCGCCGGATCGAAATTGGCGACAGCCCGCTGCTCGAAGGCGGTAAAAGCTAACCCGCGTCCGGCGTAGCAAACCCGGTCGCCGCAGTTCGCTGCGGCGACCCTGCCCCCCTCCTCTGCCCGCTCAGGGTTTGCCGGCCGGATCAATCACCAACGCCCACAGGACCGGCAACTCGCGAGGAGACCACCATGAACGCACTGCGCGCCCTGTTGTTCAGCCTGCCGCTGCTCGCCACCGCGCTGACCGCCCAGGCTGCATTGCCAGCGGTCGATTCCCAAAACCAACCGCTACCCACGCTGGCACCGCTGCTGAAGCAGATCACTCCGGCGGTGGTTAATATTTCGACCTTCACCCACCGCCGTGCTGGTAACCCGCTGCTCGACGATCCGTTTTTCCGGCGTTTCTTCAATCTGCCGCCGCAGCAACTGCCGCAGCAACGCCGCCCCCAGAGTGCCGGGTCAGGTGTCATCATCGACGCCAATGCCGGTCTGGTGATCACCAACCACCACGTCATCGGTGGCGCCGACGAGATCCGCATCGGGCTGACTGACGGCCGCGAGCTCAACGCCGACCTGATCGGCTCCGATCCGGACGTCGATCTGGCGCTGCTAAAGGTCAAGGCGGACAACCTGACCGCGTTGCAGCTGAGCGATTCCGACCAGTTGCAGGTGGGCGATTTCGTCATTGCCATCGGCAACCCCTTCGGTCTCGGCCAGACGGTTACCACCGGTGTCGTCAGCGCACTGGGGCGCACCGGCCTTGGCATCGAGGGCTATGAAAGTTTTATCCAGACTGATGCGTCGATTAATCCCGGCAACTCCGGCGGCGCGCTGGTCAATCTGCGCGGCGAGCTGGTCGGCATCAATACCGCCATTATCGCCCCCGGCGGCGGCAACGTGGGTATCGGCTTTGCCATCCCCAGCAACATGGCCAGCGCCATCAGTGACCAGCTGCGCGAGCACGGTGAGGTACGTCGGGGCCTGCTCGGCGTTCACCTGCAGGATTTGTCAGCGCAACTGGCGGAGGCCTTTGGCCTCGCTGCAACTCAGGGCGGCGTATTGGTCAGTCAGGTGGTTCCCGACTCCGCAGCAGACCGGGCCGGCCTCAAACCCGGCGACGTCATTCTGGCACTCAATGGCAAAGCACAGCGCCAGGCCGCAGAGCTGCGCTCGCAGCTGGCGGTGCTGAGTGTCGGCACCGCCATCGAACTCACCCTGTTGCGTGACGGTGAGCGCCTCACCCTGACCGCCGAGCTGGGTTCTCCGGCCCAGTTCAGTGTCGATGGCGGCCGCTTCGCACCACAGCTTGAGGGGGCAACCCTGCGCAATAGCGAAGAGGGCGACGCCGTGCAGGTGTACGCAATCGAATCGCGCAGTTCGGCCGCTTACGCCGGTCTGCTTCAGGATGACCGTATTCTGGCAGCCAACCGAATCCGGGTGCGCAATCTGGACGAGCTGGCGCGCGCGGCCTCGCTCAGTCGATCTACACTGCTACTGATGATTGAACGTCAGGGCACTACTCTGTACTTGGCCTTGTCCAATCGGTAGCTGACGGAGAACCCGCAATGGATCAGGCCACCCTCAGGCATTACCGCTCCCGTAACCGGCTGCAGTCGCAGTTGCTGGCGGTGGCGATGGCGCTGCTACTCGGCTACATCGGCTGGCTGCTCGGCGGCTGGCCGGTTGCCCTGGGCGGTCTGACGGCGGTGGTGCTGAGCTACCACTTCAGCCAATCCCTGAGCCAGCAGATCGTGCTGCGCATGCACCGTGCGCAGCCGATCACTGACCTCCAGGCACCGCAACTCTATGGCGCGTTACGCACCCTCAGCCAGCGTGCCGGCCTGCCGACGCCGCAGCTGTATCTGTTCCCCCATCCATCCCCCAATGCGTTTACCACCGGCAGTGCCGATCGCCCGGTTATTGCGGTCTCGGAAGGGTTGCTGAACCGGTTGCAGTGGGAAGCGGTGATAGGCGTGCTGGGGCATGAACTGGCGCACATCAGAAATGGCGATCTGCAGCTGATGGGGTTTGCCGACCTCACCAGCCGCATCACCGCACTGTTTTCGTTTGCCGGCTTGCTGATTCTGATGGTCAGCCTGCCGATGATCGTGCTCACCGACATGACCATGCCCTGGCTGCTGGTGCTGCTGCTGATCCTCGCGCCGCAGCTGAGTATTGTGCTGCAGATGGCGTTGTCGCGTACGCGAGAGTTTGAAGCGGACCGTGGCAGTGCCGAACTGATCGGTTCACCTCAGCCGCTGATCAAGGCACTACGCCGACTGGACCCGCCCCATATCAGCTTGTTCGAGCGGCTGGTTTTCCGTCGCCATGCCCCTGCTGAACCCTCCCAGGTACGTAGCCATCCGCCGACTGAAGAGCGCATCCGCCGACTGCAGGCGCTGCAACCCAGTCGGCGCTGGTCACCGTTGCAAGTGATCGGCAACCTGCGCAGCACGCCGCAGTTGCTCCACCTCACCCCTTACGCGCCGCCGCGCTGGCCCTGGTTTTAACTGTTACCGCGAGACCGGCCCTAGCCCTTACCTCGAACGAAAGCACTCAACGCCTGCAGCGCCTCGGGGCTGGATAGCCGGCGCATGAACTCCTCTACCTCGCTGTCGATGACCTCTGCCAATGGTCGGCCACTATTGGCCTTCAACATCGCTTTGGCTTGCTGTAACGCCTGTGGCGGCTTGGTCGCCAGCCGTTCGGCCATCGCCCAACTGGTCGCCAGCAACTGATCATCAGCGCAGACGCCATTGAGGATACCGTAGCTCTCTGCCTCGTCAGGGCCAAAACTCTCGCAGGCCAGCAGCAGTTCCGCCGCGCGTCGGTGACCGAGCATCTGCGGCAACAGTGAACTGCTACCGCCCTCCGGTACCAGCCCCAGGTCGACAAAAGGCAGCTTGAAACGGGCCGATTGGGCCGCATAGGCGAAATCACAGTGCAGCAGTAAGGTAGTGCCGATCCCGACAGCCACGCCGTTAACCGCAGCCACCAGTGGTTTGCGTTGGCGATGCAACTGATGCAACAAACGCAGCGCCGGATTGTCATGCACCGCCTGCTGGCCGGCGGCGATAAAGTCACTGATATCATTACCGGCACTGAAGCTGTCACCGCTGCCGGTAATATGGATTGCCCGTATGCTTTCATCGGCATCGGCCTGTTGCAGCAGCTCCAGCAGACGCTGGTACATGGCGACTGTCAGCGCATTTTTCTTGTCCGCGCGATTGAGAACGATCGCGGCGATGGCGCCCCGGGTTTGATACTGAACCAGATCGGTCATGGGTGCTCCTTTATCCTTGTACCAGCCGGGTGGCCAGCTCCTCGGGCAACGCCAGCTGCGCTGCCATCCCCTGCACCACCTCACCCTCTTCGGCGAGGGCGTGGCAGCTGTTGATCAGAAACCCGGTCACCGCCGGATCGTCGCCGTTGTAGCCGTTTTCCGACTGCCACAGGCTCTGGTAAGCGGTGGTGGCGATGGGCGCCAACAGTTCCAGCAGATGGGTACAGCCCTTGACCCCGCCCAGCAGCTCTTTGGCCTGGCGGCTAAAGCCCGGCAACAGGCGCAACCCCTTGAGCGCCTGAAATGCCCCGGTGATGGCCGCACAGCTCTTGAACGGGGTGGCATCCATCGCCACCCGCACCGCGTGAATGCGCAATTCGGCGTCCAGAGTCAGCGCCAGGGTGATGTCGTGCAGCGGTTCGCCCAGCGGAATCTCGCCACCGCGATCGGGGTTGCGCATGGCAAAGCTCTTGAGGTCGCTCATACGCCCTTCGATCTCCCACAGGCCGTTATCCAGAGCGAAACCCTGGCACACCACGTGGCGGGTGTGCAGTAAGCGACGGTTACCGCTCATGCCGGCGCCTCATTCTGGTGGTCGGTGCGCAGCGCCCGGCGCAGCACTTTACCGACGTTGCTCTTGGGCAGGTCGTCGCAGAAGTGCACGAAACGCGGTACCTTGTAGGCGGTGAGGCGTTCGCGGCAGTAGGTACGCACAGCCGCTTCGTCCAGCGCCTCATCATGGGCGACCACGTAAACCACCACCGCTTCGCCGCACTTTTCATCCGGTACGCCGATGGCGGCGCACTCACGGATACCGGGCATGGTGCAGATCACATCCTCGATTTCGTTGGGGTAGACGTTGAAACCGGAGACGATAATCATGTCCTTCTTACGATCAACGATCTTCAGCCGGCCATCAGGACTCTGCTCCGCCATATCACCGGTCCGAAACCAGCCATCGGCATCGAGGACCTTGGCGGTTTCGTCCTCGCGCTGCCAGTAGCCCTTCATCACTTGCGGACCACGCAGACACAGCTCACCCGCCTGGCCACTCGGCAGCGAGTTACCGTCGACATCGATCACCTTGGCCTCGGTGTAAGGCAACGGGTAGCCAATGCTGCCGATCACAATGTCATCCGGTTTGTTGAAGGTGGCACCCGGCGAGGTTTCGGTCAGGCCGTAACCTTCGATCACCTGGTTGCCGGTGACCTGCTCCCACAGCGCAGCCCCCGCCTGAGTCAACGCCATACCGCCAGAGGCGGTAAAACGCAGCGGGGTGAAATCAAGCTGCTTGAACTCGGCATCGTTGGCAAGCGCCACGAACAGGGTGTTGAGGCCGGCAAAGCCGGTAAATCGCCATTTCTTCAGCTCTTTGACAAAGCCGCGCAGATCACGCGGATTGGGGATCAACACGCTGTGATTACCGGTGTTGGTGAGCAGCATGCAGTGCAGGGTGAAGGCATAGATATGGTAGAGCGGCAGCGGGCCGATAAAGATCTCCTGCTGCGCGCGCAGGAAGTCGCCAAAATGCGCACGCAACTGCAGCATGTTAGCCACCAGATTGGCGTGGGTCAGCATTGCCCCCTTGGCCACCCCGGTGGTGCCGCCGGTGTATTGCAATACCGCCAGATCCTGATTCTGCGGTTGGTGCTCGGTCAGCGGCAGCCCTTTACCCTGCTTCATCACCCGGGTAAAGGGGATCGCCGTGGGCAGGTGGTAAGGCGGCACCAGCTTCTTGACCCGCTTGACCACGCTATTGATCAAGACACGTTTGAATGGTCGGTGCATGTCGGCGATTTCGGTCACGATCACCGTCGAAAGCCCGGTCTCGGGCAGAATCTCCGCCAACCGGTCGCAGCAGTTGGCAAGAATCACGATCGCCTTGGCGTTGGAGTCGTTGAACTGATGCAGCATCTCCCGCGCGGTGTAGAGCGGGTTGGTGTTGACCACGATGAGTCCGGCACGCAGGGCGCCAAACACCACCACCGGATACTGGGTTACGTTGGGGAGTTGTACCGCAATCCGATCGCCCGCTTTCAGTCCTCGGCTCTGCAGGTAAGCTGCAAAGTCCCGGGACTGACGTTCCAGATTTTTGTAGCTGAGGGTCAAGCCCAGCGCACTGAACGCGGGCCGATCACCGTAACGCCGAATCGCGTCATGGAACACGGCGTTGATGGTATCAAACCCATCGGGGTTGATGGCGGGTAAAAAACAGCAGTCACCGGCGTCGCGAGCCGGTTCTTCAAGCACGGCATTCATGGTTTTCCCTGCTATTTATGCTTGTTATGGGTCGCCAGGAAGGCGTACAGACGAACAAACGCCGGAGGCCGCTAGCAGCCTCCGGCGTTGACGTTACGCCAGGGGAAAGAGCTCAGCCAAGCGGGTGGCCAGCATCACATTGCCACCGGCTTTAACTCGGCCGGCCATGAAGGCTTGCATACCGTCCGTCTCGCCGGAGAGAATTTCACTGAGGGTTTCCTGATCCAGCGACAATGTAACACTGGCGTCATCGTGCTCACCTTCGCTCAGTGCGCACTGGCCATCAGCGACCTCCAGATAGTAATCACCACCCTCTTCGATGTGATATTGAAACACGGCTTCCAGATCACCGGCAGCAGAAGCGTTGAAGCGGGAAACCATGGTATCCAGCAGTTGCTTGGTATCAGACATATTCTTTCTCCAGAGGTGGTGAGCCGCTGCAAAACTCCGCGGTTGGGTCATGCTCCGCAACGGCCGGGTAGTATTTACAAAGTTCAAAACGCGAACGCCTCGTCATCCAGTTGCATCAGCGACTCGGCACCGGCGGTCATGGTTACTGCCAGCGTCTGAGTGCGCGGCAATAGGCGCTTGAAGTAAAAATCAGCGGTGGCCAGTTTGGCCTGATAGAAGGCCGTTTCGTCACTACCAGCGGCCAGCGCCTGCTGCGCCAGTTTGGCCGATCGGGCCCAGAAGTAACCCAGCACCACGTAACCAGAGTACATCAGATAGTCCACTGACGCGGCTCCCACTTCGTCGCGGTTTTGCATCGCCTTCATACCGATCTGCATGGTCAGTTCGCCCCACTCCTTGTTGAGTTTGGCTAACGGCGCAACAAAAGGCGCCATGGCGGAGTCGCCCTCCTGCTCCTTGCAGAACTTGTGCACGATTTTGGTAAACGCCTTCAGTGTTTCGCCTTGGCTCATCAATACTTTACGACCGAGCAGGTCGAGCGCCTGAATGCCGGTGGTGCCCTCATACAACATGGAGATACGCGAATCACGCACGTTCTGCTCCATCCCCCACTCGGCGATATAACCGTGACCACCGAAGCACTGCAGCCCCAGGTTGGCGGATTCAAAGCCCACCTCGGTCAGGAACGCCTTGGCGATCGGCGTCAGCAGCGCCAGTAACGTCTCAGCCTGCGCCTTCTCCTCTTCACTGGCATGCTTGGTCTTGTCCACCAGTTGTGCGGCGTAGTAGATCAGCGCCCGGCCGCCTTCGGCAAAGGCCTTCTGGGTCAGCAGCATGCGACGCACGTCCGGATGAACAATGATCGGATCGGCCGGCTTTTCCGGGGCCGCCGGGCCGTTTAGCGCTCGCATCTGCAGACGTTCCCGGGCATAGGCGAGGGATCCCTGAAAACCGACTTCAGCGTGTGCCAGCCCTTGCAGCGCCGTCCCCAGGCGCGCGGTGTTCATAAAGGTGAACATGCAGTTCAGGCCCTTATTGGGCGGCCCGATCAGGAACCCTCTGGCAGCGTCAAAGTTCATCACGCAGGTGGCGTTGCCGTGGATACCCATCTTGTGCTCCAGCGAACCACAAGCGACCGCGTTACGCTCACCGAGGGAACCATCGGCGTTGAGGTTAAACTTGGGCACGATGAACAGCGAAATTCCCTTGGTGCCGGCCGGCGCATCGGGCAGACGAGCCAACACGATATGGACGATATTTTCGGCCATGTCATGCTCTCCGGCGGAGATAAAGATCTTGGTACCGCTGATCCGGTAGCTGCCATCTTCGGCCGGCTCCGCCTTGGTGCGCAGCAAGCCCAGATCGGTGCCGCAGTGGGGTTCGGTCAGACACATGGTGCCGGTCCAACTGCCGTCGATCAGTTTGGTCAGGTAAGTCTGCTTCTGCTCATCGGTACCGTGTTGCTCGATGGTATTCATGGCACCGTGGCTGAGGCCCGGATACATGCTCCAGGACCAGTTGGCGCTGCCCACCATTTCGTTAATCACGATACCCAGCGATTCCGGCAGCCCCTGGCCACCCAGCTCAGGGTCGTGCGCCAGGGATGGCCACCCGCCCTCGACAAACTTGGCATACGCCTCTTTGAATCCAGTGGGGGTGATCACCTCACCCTCTTCCCAGCGACAACCCTCGGTGTCACCCACCCGATTAAGGGGTGCCAGCTCGTTCTCGGCGAACTTGGCACCCTCTTCGAGAATGGCGTCGATCAGCTCAGAGGTGGCGTCTTCGGCTCCCGGCAAAGCCGCATAGTGCTGCGGCATATCCAGCAGTTCGTTGAGGGTGAAGCGAATATCTCGCAGCGGCGCTTTATAGTCAGGCATCTCAGGATTCCCCTGTTGTTATCAGTATCGCCCCACCAGCGGTGTCAGCGGGCTCGTCACAGTGTTGAAAGGATCGCCCAGCGACACCATATCAACAATAGCAAAACACGCCCAATGAGGTGACAAAAACGACCGGAAACAACCGAAACAAGAAACAAAAACAGCACCTAAAGCCAACAAACTCGTGACTTTTACCACAGCGAGCCCCTACAGCCATAGCAGACAACAACACTGACAGCGACAACCAAACAGAACACTCCCTAGAGCAAAAAAGGCGCCCCGGTTTCCCGGGGCGCCTCTCCAAGGAGACGAGCCGCGTGAGCGACTCTGAACTCAGCTTAGACCCGTTCGATCACGGTTGCCACCCCCTGGCCCATGCCGATACACATGGTCGCCAGACCGAGGCTGCCCTGGCGCTGTTCCATTACGTTGAGCAGGGTGGTGATGATACGGCTGCCGGAACAACCCAGCGGGTGACCCAGTGCGATGGCGCCACCGTGCAGGTTGACCTTCTCCTCCATCACATCCAGCAGTTTGAGATCCTTCAGCACCGGTAACGCCTGCGCCGCGAAGGCTTCGTTGAGCTCAACAAAGTCGAGATCCGCAGCGGTCAATCCGGCGCGCTTAAGCGCCTTCTTGGACGCCGGTACCGGACCGTAACCCATGATTGACGGGTCGCAGCCGGCGACCGCCATGGCGCGAATCTTCGCCCGCGGCGTCAGCCCCAGCTCCTGCGCGCGCGCAGCAGACATCACCAGCAGCGCCGACGCGCCATCGGACAACGCCGAGGAGGTACCGGCGGTGACGGTACCGTTCTTGGGATCAAATACCGGCTTAAGGGTCGACAGGGTCTCGACGGTGGTTTCCGGGCGGATCACTTCATCCACCTCGATCAGCTTGTTAAAGCCATTATCGTCGTGCCCTTGAATCGGCACGATTTCGTTAGCAAAACCACCTGCCAGCGTGGCTTGATGCGCCCGCTGGTGCGAGCGCGCGCCAAAGGCATCCTGCTGCTCACGGGTAATACCGTGCAGCTTGCCGAGCATCTCGGCAGTCAGGCCCATCATCATCGACGCTTTGGCCGCATGCTTGCTCAGCGAAGGAGTGATATCCACGCCGTGGGTCATGGCCACGTGCCCCATATGCTCGACGCCACCGACCATGAAGGTATCGCCGTTACCGGTCATGATCGCCTGCGCAGCAGTGTGCAGCGCCGACATGGAGGAGCCGCACAGACGGTTCACCGTCTGCGCCGAGGTGGTATAGGGCAGCCGACTCAGCAGCGACGCCGAACGCGCCACGTTGAAGCCCTGCTCCAGGGTCTGGTTAACGCAGCCCCAGATCACATCTTCGATCGCGGCGGGATCCACGCCGGGGTTGCGCTCCAGCAGCGCGTCGATCAGCGCGGCGGACAGTTCGTCTGCGCGTACGTTACGGAAACAGCCGTTCTTGGAGCGGCCCATCGGGGTCCGCACGGCATCAATGATGACAGCATCGTTGGGATTCAGGCTCATCTCGATACCTCCTTTACTGATAGAACGACTGATTGTTGGAAGCCATGGCGCGCATCGCCTCGGTCGGCTGGTAGAGCTTGCCAAGATCGGCGAATTGGTCGGCCAAGTCACAGAACGCGGCCAGCCCTTGGGCATCGACATAGCGCAGCGCACCGCCACGGAAAGGCGGGAAACCGATACCGTAGATCAGCCCCATGTCGGCTTCTGCCGCAGTGGCCACGATGTTCTCTTCGATGCAGCGCACGGTCTCGATGCAGAGCGGGATCATCATCCGGGCGATGATCTGCTCGTCGCTGATCTCAATGCTATTGACCGCGGCCTTGGCGACCAGCGCGTCCACCTCGTCGGAAACCACTTTCTTGAGCTTACCCTTACGATCTTTCTCGTAGTTGTAGAAGCCCTTGCTGTTCTTCTGACCAAAGCGCTCGGCCGCCGCCATCAAGTCGATGATGCTGTCGTAGTCCTTAGCCATGCGGTCGGGGAAGCCCTCGGCCATCACCCCCTGGGCATGTACCGCGGTATCCATGCCGACTACGTCGAGCAGGTAGGCCGGCCCCATGGGCCAACCAAACTTCTCCATCACCTTGTCGATGCGCTTGAAGTCGACGCCATCGCGCACCAGACCGGCAAAACCGGCAAAGTAAGGGAACAGCACCCGGTTAACCAGGAAGCCGGGGCAGTCGTTTACCACGATCGGGGTTTTGCCCATCGCCTGCGCATAAGCCACCGTGGTGGCGATCGCCTGGTCGCTGGACTTTTCGCCGCGGATAACTTCCACCAGCGGCATCCGGTGCACCGGATTGAAGAAGTGCATACCGCAGAAGTTCTCGGGACGCTGCAGTGATTCAGCCAGGCGAGTAATGGAGATAGTGGAGGTATTGGAGGTCAGCACACAGTTGTCGCCCACCTGCTGCTCCACCTCGGCCAGTACTTTGCCTTTCACCGCAGGATGCTCAACCACGGCCTCGACTACCAGGTCAACATCGGCAAAGTCACCGTAACTGAGGGTCGGACGAATACGACCCAGGGTCGCCGCCATATCGGTATTCTTCATCCGGCCGCGTTCGACCTGCCCCACCAGCAATCGGCCCGCCTCGTTGACGCCGGTCTGCAGCGCAGGCTCGGCGATATCTTTCATCAGAATCGGAGTACCCTTGGCCGCCGACTGATAGGCGATACCGCCCCCCATGATACCGGCACCGAGTACCGCCGCCTGCTTCACCTTAGCGGCAATCTTGGCATGAGCTCCGGCGGCCTTCTTGATCGCTTGATCACTCATGAACAGGCCAACCAGATTCTGGCACACATCGGTCTTGGCCACTTTGACGAACCCTTTGGCTTCCGCTTCCAGCGCTTTCTCCAGCGGCAGCATGGCGTGCTTCTGCATCGCCTTGATCGCTGCTACCGGCGCCGGATAGTGCGGCCCGGCCTTGCCGGCCACGAAGCCCTTGGCGGTTTCGAAGGTCATCATCAGGTCCAACTGGCCGAGTTTCAGCGGCTGCTGTTTCTCGTCACGACGGGCCTGGTAAGAGATCTTACCGGCGCGACACTGGGCCAGCAGTGCCAGCGCGGCGTCACGCAGCTTGTCCGCCGGCACCACTGCGTCGACTGCGCCCTCGTGCAGGGCTTTATCGGCACGCTTCTCACTGCCACTGCAGATCCATTCGATGGCGTTATCGGCGCCGATCAGGCGCGGCAGGCGCACAGTGCCGCCCCAGCCGGGGAAGATGCCCAGTTTCACTTCCGGCAGACCCACCTTGGCTTTCTCCACCATGACCCGGAAGTCAGCCGCTAGGCAGTACTCAAAACCACCGCCCAGCGCGAGCCCATTGATCGCGGCAACGGTCGCACAGGGCAGCGACTCCAGCTCCATGAACACGCGATTGATACCCATGTTCATCTCGACCAGCTCGTCGTCGGTTTTGGCGAATGCCGCGCCGAACATCATGATGTCGGCACCCACAATAAAGGCGTCTTTGGCGCTGCTGATCAGCACACCACCCAGATCAGACTGCGCCTTGATCGCGGCGATCGCCTGCGGCAGCTCGGTCAACGCCAGCTGGTCGAACTTGTTGACTGTGCTGCCTTCAGCGTCGAACTGCAGCTCGACCACACGGTCTTCGAGCTGCAGCACCTTGAAGGCTTTTCCTTGATAGATCATGGTATCACCCATCGTTTGGCCCGGATCGAAACCGGGTGCTTATGATGTTCAGTTCGCACCCCGGTGCGAACCGTCGTAGTAGGTAGCCGACATTGTGGCGTCAGGCGCGCGACAGCGACAATGACTTTTACCCCCCCATTCTGTAACAAAAGCGACCAACCAGGCCGAATGTCGATGATCAAAAAACGGTAACAAAAGAGTTCAAAAGCGCCTTAACAGAGACTAGTCCAGCCACCCGTCCGTTACATATTCCGCCACTACAAAACACTGCGGCGGTAATCTCCGGGCGTCATTCCGGTCCACTTCTTGAACGAGCGAAAGAAAGCACTGGTCTCGTCAAAGCCCATCAAGGCGGCGATGTCGTTATTGCTGAGATCGGGATAGCTGAGGTAGTTGGTAGCCGCTTCGCGCCGGCACTCATCCTTGATTTTCTGAAACGAGGTATTTTCGGACTGCAACCGCCGGCGCAATGTTGTCACCGACATGTTGAGACTCTTGGCGACCGCTTCAGCACTGGGCATTTCACGGCTGAAATCGCGACCGATGATCGCCTGCACCCGCGACTTGAGACTGTTATCCCCATCAACCATCACCAGCAGCTGATAGGGTGCGGTCTTAAGAAAACCCTCAAGGCTCTCCTCGGTCTGCACCAGCGGCAGCTCCAGCTGACCACTCTCCAGGCGCAACTGATTGCGCGCCTGAGCAAACCGGATCGGTGCCTGAAACAGCACTTCATAGTCGGCTGCGTCGTCCGGTTTGGGAAAACTGAAATCAACCCCGGTCAGCTCCACCCGGCGCCCGGCCAGCCAACAGAGAAAGTGATGCCAGGCCGACAGGCCGGTACGAATCACCGCCGGCGGGCAGGCACTCATCAACCCCGCGAACTGCTCCTCGTCGACGCCCTCAACCCCCCCCATACCGATGGAGGCGCTGCGTCCACGCTGCTCCAGCACCGGCTTGACCTTGGAGCCGCGGGAGATCTCGTGAAACTCGGAACAGCGCTGCACCGCCTGCCCCAGGGTTTTGCAGTGAATAATGCACAGACACATCATGCGGAAGGTACCGTTGGGCACCCGCCCACCGCTGGGCATGCCGAAATACTCGTCGCGCACCGCGAGCATCGACTTCTGGTAAAGCTTGCTGTACTTCTTGGCTTCGATCTCGGCGCGTTCCAGTTCCTGCGGCTCGATCTCCGCCGCTTCCAGCAACGGTTGCGGGTCGGTGCCCTGCGCTTCGAGCAGCTTGACCAGAGACAGCACATAGCTGCTCGGCACCGTGGTGGTAGACAAACTCATGGGTAACTCCTTACTTACTCGCTGACGTCGGTGTCGGCCAGCAGCTCAAGCACCTCGTCACTGCCCTGCGGCTGCAGGGTCAACACATCACCGGCGAGACGGGACAGGATCGCTTCGGCGGTGTTGCCCCCCAACAGCGCAGCCTTCAGGCCGCGCCGGGCAACAGTACCCAGCACCACCAGGCCCGGCTGACGTTCGCGGGCAAGCTGCGGTATCAGGGTTTCCGCCGGCCCCTCATCGATATGGATCGCCACCGCCTGTACCGCTTCTGCGCGGCACAAGGCCTCCGCCTGCGCCCGGTAGACTCGCGCCATCTCCTCGGCGGACTGATGCAGCCGGTCGCTGGACTGCATCGGCGCCGGATAGGCACTGACCAGCTCCAGTGGCATCTCTCCCAGACGGCCGATCTCGCCCCCCAGGCGCAACAGTTTCTGATTGAGGCCGGCATGGGCCGCATCCCCCGGCGCCGCATCGATCGCCACCAACAGCGGAGCACCCACCCAGGACGAGGAGCGCCGCACCATCAGCACCGGACAGGGCGAACAGCGCAACAGCTTCCAATCACGTGGCGGCAACACAACATCCAGCCCGCGCGGACGATCCGGCGCCTTGATCAGCAGGCCGCACTCCCGCTCCCGGGCGGTCAGCACCAGATCGGTCAGCAGATCGCGGCGCTGACGCGGCACCACGCTAACAGTTATTCCCGCCTGCTCCAGCGCGGCGCGTGCCATCGCCAAATGCTCCTCGGCAGCCGCGCCCAAACTGCGGCTGGCGGCCATCAGCAATACCTCCGCTCCCAGCCGTCCGGCGATCAAACGCGTACGCTCGACCACGGCCTCGGGTCCGACACTACCTTTGATCGCTACCAGGATTCGTTTTTCAAACCGCATCGCGGATCTCCTCTACCGGGGTCTCGGACAGTTCATGTCCGTCTTCACGCGGCTGGCGAGGCCTGAGCAGCAGCCGCGCCAATGCCGGAATAAGGATCAACGCACCGAGCATGTTCCACAGGAACATGAAGGTCAGCAGGATGCCCATATCGGCCTGAAACTTAATCGGCGACAGCATCCAGGTGCCAACACCGATCGCCAGCGTCAGCCCGGTAAAGGCCACCGCCCGCCCGGTGGTTCTGAGGGTTTCCAGATAGGCGTCGCCCAGCGACATCCCCCGAATCAGGTAAGATTCCAGCTTGCTGTAGATGTAGATGCCGTAGTCGACCCCGATACCGACCCCCAGCGCGATCACCGGCAGGGTCGCCACTTTGACGCCGATACCGAGCCAGGCCATCAAGGCCTGACACAGGATCGAGGTCAATGCCAGCGGTGTAAGAATACAGACCAGCGTGCGCCAGGAGCGGAAGGTCAGCAGACAGAGAAAACCGACCACAGCGTAAACCAGTGCCAACATCTGGTACTGCGCCTGACCGATCACCTCATTGGTCGCCGCTTCGATACCGGAGTTACCGGCAGCCAACAGGAACTGCAACTGATCCGAGTTGTAACGATCAGCAAAGGCGGTGGCGGCATCAACCACCCGCTCCAGCGTCTCTGCTTTGTGATCGTTCAAGAATATGATCACCGGGGTTAACGAACAGTCCGCATTAACCAACCCTTGGGGGACGAAGTTCATGGTGTTGTTGAGCAGATACTGATTACGGCTGAGGGCCTGCCACTTGAGACTGCCCTCGCTCATACCGGCCAGCGTCAGCTTGGCCACATCCACCAGCGACACCGCCGACTGCACCCCCGGCACATTGGCCATATGCCACTGAAACTGATCCATCAGCTGCAGGTTGTCATAGATGATGCACTGCTCGGGAGCGCTTTTCGCCATCACCACAAAGATATCGCTGCTGGTACTGTAGTTGTCGGTCATAAAGGCGTTATCGAGGTTATACCGCGAATCCGGGCGCAGCTCCGGGGTACCGGGATCGAGATCGCCGATGCGCAGCCCCTGCGCCTGCCAGACCCCAAACAGGGCCAACGCCAGCGCCCCTGCCACGGTCACTTTGGCTACCTGCGGCCGGGTAAAGCGCTGCAGCCAACCCCACAGTTTGTAGCTAGCCTGCTGGCGGCTGAGGTGCCGCAACGCCTTGTCGCTGACCGGCAGGTAGGACATCACTACCGGCAGCAGTACCAGATTGGTCAACACGATCACCGCCACCCCGATTGCGGCGGCAACCGCCAGCTCCTGGATCACCGCAATATCGATCACCATCAGGGTGACAAAGCCGATACCGTCGCTCAGGAGCGCAGTCAGCCCCGGAATATACAACGCCCGAAAGGCCCGCTGCGCCGCGGTCAGCGGATCGGCACCGCGCACCGCCTCAAGCGCCATGCCATTGACTACCTGCACCCCATGACTCACCGCGATGGCGAACACCAGAAAAGGCACCAGCATCGAGTAGGGGTCGATGCCATAGCCCAGCGCCCGCAGCAACCCCAGCTGCCACACAACGGCCAGCACCGAGCAGCCGAGCGTAACCAGCGCACTGCGCAAGCAGCGGGTATAGAGATAGAGCAGCAGCGCGGTAATCCCCAGCGCCATGGCAAAAAACAACACCACCTGGGCGGCGCCCTCTATCAGATCACCGACCACTTTGGCGAAGCCGGTAATACGTATCGTGATCAGATCACTCTGGTACTTATCCCGCACCAGCGTTTCCAACTGCTCGGAAAACGCCTGATAATCGAGTCGCTCACCGGTTTCGGGGTTAACGTCAAACAGCGGCGCATGAATGACCGAGGAGCGGAAATCGTTGGCCACCAGACTGCCGACCTGCCCGCTGCGCAGCACATTCATCCGCAGCGTCTCCAGCGACTCCGGCGAACCGTCATAGCCATCCGGAATCACCGGCCCGCCGACAAAGCCCTCTTCGGTCACCTCTTTCCAACGGACATTGGGCGTCCAGAGCGACTTCAACGCCGAACGATCCACCCCGGGAATAAAAAACACCTCGTCGGTGATCTGCTTCAGCGCCTGCTGATAGTCGGCATCGAAAATATCCCCCTGCCTCGCCTCTACCGCGATACGCACGGCGTTTCCCAGACCCGCCAGATCATCCCGGTGGGCCATGAAGTTCTGGATGTAAGGATGATCGCCGGGAATCATCTTGGAGAAACTGGCATCGGGACGCAGCCCCGTGGCCTGCCAGCCCAACAGCAGACTCAGCAGCAAAAACAGCAGCAACATCAACGGGCGGTTACGAAACACCAACCGCTCCAGTAACGATTCCGACTGACTCAGCAGCCCCGCCGCAGACAAGGACGACTTACTCATCGCGCGCCTCCATCAACCCGTTCAACGAGGCGCGAACCACCCCTTTCTGGCCCACCAAAACCAATTCCCCCGGGGCCAACTCCACCACCCCGGTATAGGACACCCGATCCGCCTGCATCCGCACCTCAAAGGTGCCGTGCTGCTGACTGCCGCGAAGTACTGCACCGCCATTGCCTACCGCCAGAAGCTGACCACTCTGTAGCAGCGAGGCGGCATTGATCGTGGAGCGGGTGGAGGTTTCAAAGGCCTCCCAGCTGTGACCGCCATCAGCACTGACAAACAAGCGGCCGCGCAGCCCGCTCAACAGCCACTGCTCTGCAGAACCAAGGGCGGTTACACTGAACAACGGACCCTCATAGCCGGCATCCAGGCGCTCCCAACTGCGGCCCTGATCGACTGAACGAAACAGCGCCCCCGCTTCGCCGGCTATCATCAAGACGTCCTCGGCGGCGGCTATCGCGTTCAAATGAAAGTTATCGGGGTTATCAAGCGCCAACATCGCCGGCTGCCAGCTCTGCCCGCCATCAAGGGTGCGCACAAAGAGACCGTATGCACCAACCACCCAACCCTGTTGGCGATCGGCAAAATAGATATCCAGAAAAGGCTTGGAAGGGCCATCGTCGCGAGCGAACAGCGCATCATCCAGCGCCGTGGCGACCAGCTCTGGATCCAGGTCATCACGCTCACCGGCATCTACCTGCTGCAGCAGCGCCTGATAATGATTGACCACCAGTTCATTCAGTTGATGGCCGTCAAGCTGCTTGCGCCAGCGGCGACCGCCGTCATCGGTCACCAGTACCACGCCATCATGGCCTGCAGCCCAACCGTACTGGTCATCAACCAGATGCACGCTGGTCAAGGTCACACTGACCGGCACCTCGGCCTGCTGCCAGCTCTGCCCGGCATCTTCCGAGCGCACCACGTGCCCGCGCTCTCCGACCGCCACCAGCAGACCATCCGCCTCTGCGATATCCAGTAATAACGAATGAGGCGCCAGTGAAGAACTGACCGCCGGCCGCTCAAGGCGGTCGAGCCGTTCAGCCCCCTGTACCCAAAGTGGCCAGAAAACAAGGGAAAGGATGAACAGCACCTGAAGGTGCCCGAGGGGGTAGCACCGACGCGCCATGGGCGGTAATGCTACCGGAATGAAGCCTGAACCTGACATAACCAGCCTGTTTTATGATTATTGGCTTTATTTGGTGACAACAATGTTCAATCTAGCAACCGCTTTTGGATTAATCGACAAACAACTCAATTAATCCGCAACATCATGCGAGACGAAAAGCCCACCAATACGTTATTTCAAGGCGTAGACGATACTGAGCCCCGGTTCATCACTCAATGTCAAAAACGCCCCTGCCGGGTAACATTAACAACCACTGCTGCTCCAGATAGTTACATTTTCGCCCACAAAGGAACGACTTAAAGCCCTGGCACGCCCCCTTCAGCCACCATAGAGCGGGCATAAAAAAACCGGGCCATGCCCGGTTTCTTTATGCCGTTATTAACGCCTAGCGCGTACCGGCCCGGCGAATCGCCGCTGTGGTAAAGTCGCGCCGACTGAACTCGGTGCCGAACTGGAATCCAGCCTCTTCTTCGTTGGTCAGACTACCCACCAGGTAGCGGCCCGACTGCAGGTCATAGAGCGCCTCTGCAGCAATCCAGGGCACCTTGGCATCGCGGAACTGCATCTCATACGCTTCAGCCACGCGCCACAGCTCGCCACGGCCGTCGTAATGATCAACCACCGCGATCTGCCAGCTGTCCTCATCGATATAGAAGGTACGCTTGGCATAGATATGGCGCTCACCCTCTTTCAGGGTCGCTTCCACCACCCAGACCCGGTGCAATTCATAACGCAGCAGATCGGAGTTCAAATGCCCCGGCTTGATGATGTCGGTGTATTTGTGGTCGCGCGAAGCCAGCTTAAAGCTGTTGTAGGGGATATAGAGCTCCTTCTTGCCCACCAGCTTCCAGTCATAGCGATCCGGTGCGCCGTTGTACATATCCAGATTGTCGGAAGTACGCAGCCCGTCCGCCGCGGTGCCAGGGGCGTCATACGCCACCTGCGGCGCACGGCGAACACGGCGCTGACCGGCGTTATAGACCCATGCCTGACGCCCCTGCTTGACCTGGTTGAGGGTTTCGTGGATCAGCAGCACGTTACCGGTCAGGCGCGCCGGCGCCTCAACCTTCTGGGTAAAGTAGCTAAGGATATTGCCATCCTTGTCTGGATCGAAGCCCTCCTTCAGGTACTGAGGCCACACCAGGCGCTCGTAAAAACGCACCGGGGTAAAATCGCCGTTACGATGGACCGGCACCTGCACCAGCGTCCGCTCCACCGAGCCGCCGCGGTAACGGGTGACGTGATTCCAGATCGCCTCGATGCCATCCTGCGGGATCGGAAAGGGCAGCGTCTCGTCAAAGTTGTCGATGCCGTTACCGCCATCAACCAGCTTCGCGTTAACCGCGTTCTTGGCCGCCAGGTCGTACACATGCTGCGGGAACGCTGCGGTGCGATGCGTGGGATAAACATTCATCTTGTAGCTGTCGGGATACTTGGCCAGCATCGCCATCTGGCCCGGGGTCAGCTTGTCCTTGTACTGCTCCATATTGGCCGCAGTGATCGTCAATTGTGGCTGCTCGCCCGCAAACGGATCGACAAAACGGTCACCGCTAAAATCAGCGTTAAAGCCACCATTCCAAGCCGGAATCGTGCCCTCGACATTGGCGGCCTTCTCCGCTCCGACCGGAGTCAGGTCATTGCCCAGTCGCGCCGCTTCGTCGGCTGAAACCGCGGCCGCAGCCTGCCAGCTCATTCCCGCCACCAGCGCTGCGACAGGCAGCATCTTCAGGTTCTGTAATCGCATAACAAAAGTCCTCTCCACGGGAAGGACGCACCTTCCCGGTATCAAATTCACGCTTAGAAAGACACACCCAGACTGGCGGACAGGAAGTCGCGGTCTTTGAGGGTATCGTAGTCGCCACCGGAGAAGCGGGTGTACGACAGATTGGCGGTATAGGTATTACGGTACTCAGCCCCCAAACCGAAGCTGATCGCTTTTCGGTCCTCGACAAAGCCGGTATTAACCGGCGAGTAGCCGTTCACATCATGGGACCAGGCGACACTGGGCTTGAGGTTGATTCCGGCGATTACATCCGGATAAGAGAAGATCGCCCGCGCGCGATAACCCCAGGAGTCCTGGGTAACGAAACCATCGGTTCCGGCCTGACCAAACTCGCTGGCACGACCGTAGCGGATTCCGCCTTCATCGGCATCCTTAAAGCTGTGGATGTGGTTAACCGCCAGTTCACCCACCAGGGTGATGCGGCTGGCACCCATCATCTGATCGATAAACTTGGCTACCGTCACCTGTGCCTGGGTGACATCAAACTGGTCGTAACCTCGCACTTCAGTGCCTGAAGCGGACTGCGTCGCAACCGTATTGGCAACGGCAGCCTGAACCCGACCGTTCATCGGATTGCCGGTCTGATTACCCGCAAACAGGATGGCCCCAACCAGGTCGGCGCCATTGATCTGAATGGGTACATCGCGCTGGTGGCTGATCTCGCCGGATACCGCCAGCTCACCTGCCGTGGTGGCAAAGCTCAAGCCAAGCAACTGGATATCTTCCGGGTACTCGCTGAAGTAAACCGGATTCTGTCCCAATGCCCCCGCCGGATTACCTACCGGGATAAAGGTTTGCGGCGTGGTATCCGGAATGCCGTCACCCGTTACATCACCAATCAACCAGTTGTAGCCCGTGGTGATACCGCTGGCGACCGGCAAGCGGCTGTGATAGTTCATGTAGTAGAAACCAAACTCGGTGGCATTCAACTCCTCGGCATAGTAGCGAAACGCCAAACCGAACTGCCCGTCATCATCCGGCTTCCGATGGCCCTCACCACCGCGCTCAACATAGAAACCGTTATTGAACGCCGCCGCATCGCCAGCGAACTGGGGAAAGCCATTCAGGAACGCGACCGAGCCCAACGTCAACACATCACATCCCTGGGCGATGTAATCCACATTGGAGAAGTAGGTGCCGCAACCATCGATGGCGGTCTCTTCCCACTCCAGCTGGTAAAAGCCTTCAACACTGAGTGCGTCGGTCACCCCTACGCTGCCAAATAGCATGTTAACCGGCAGCAAGCCCTCTTTGATCTCCGCGCCGGGGCGACGGAAGGCGGCCACATCGATGGGGTTGATGGCATTGATGCCCCCCTGGATAAAGGTGCTCTCGCCCCAGCTCACCACCTGCCGGCCGACACGTACGGTGGCGGGCATGTCACCCAGATCAAAGTTGCCGTAAACAAAAGCGTCCAGAATTTCGGCACCGGAGAATTTGGCGTAGTCGTTGAAGCCGTCGTCGTTGAGCGCATCGCCCGCAGCGTAGCCGTTGTTGACATGCCCCCAGGGGCGGGACTCGTCCTTCAGCTCAAAGTCGTACCAGTACTTGCCGCGAACAAAGGCCCCCATATTCTTGTAGGTCAGGGACAGATCGTGAACGCCCTTGAAGATCTTGGAGAAGGTATCGCGCTTCTCGAAATTGAGGTTGCCATCATCGTTGACCGCGTTGCCAGCGGCGGTGCCGCCATTCAACACGCTGATGAGCGATTGGTCGGAATCCTCCATCCGCCAGCTGGCACCGATGGAGAGGTTGGAATCGAACCGCCCCTCAACTTCGCCGAGGGTAAACTCCAGCGCATGGGCAGGTTGCCACATCAAAGCAGAGACAAGGGTAACCAAAGGCATACGCATCAGGCGAGGCGCACTGCGCTTCACTGACCGGTCCTGCACCTTTGGCGCGCTAATTATTGTTATCGCCATATTTCGCCACCTTCATCGTGCCGCCGCGGCTATCAAGCCGGGACTGACAGCGGGTAGTGCCACGCGCATCGTCGCAGCGATTGTTGTTATAGGTTTGTTGCTGCACCACACCGGGCAATCCGAGCTGGTCTGCCAGTACTGAGGGATACAGCAACGGCTGTCATGATCAATTCTCGTACAGAATCACTCAATAGCAAAAAAAGCCGCATAGAGTAACAAAAAAAATCAGTGAACCATCGGCAGCGATAAACATATGTCACTTTACCCACCCACAAGGATTAACAGCGCCCCTCTCGCCGCTCATATAACACCGGGCAACCTTGCCGTTAGTATCAAAAACAACCAGCCCATTGCTGAGAGCTCTTCGTCGCCTCCCAAAAATGGAGCAAGCCTGCGTCAGTCGCGGGCGATTACCGTATCTCGCGTTACCGCCCTGGATCGCACCGATTCACCAATTGTTGATGCGCATCATCTAAATAAGGCAGCGATTCCCCTATGCTGTAACCGCCATGCAACTTTGTGGTGTCGACGCTGTCGAGCACCCGTATTCAAGGACTTCCATGGACCGTCAGGACTCTATTGCCAGCCTCTGGAAAAAAAGCCAAGCCAAGACCTTCGCAGGCTCCAGCCTCGTCCGCCTGATGGTCACCGTCATCCTGGTTCTCTGGGGGCTGAACATAAACAGCCTCGTCACCGATTATCAGCAGCGCACGGAACAAAGAATCAGCGAACACCAGCAGCGATTGCTGGATGGCAAGCGCGATGAGATCGAGCGCTTGCTGGGAGCGGTTTACGAACATACGCGCACCATTTCGTTACTCCCGAGCATTCGTAACGTTGAGGGCGGCAACCGGCCAAACGCTGACGCCAACGTGGTAGCAGAGGGCAGGCTACCGCTCGGCACCCACCAGACCATTCAGCAGATCTACAAAAACCTGGCCCACAGTATTCGTCTGTCAGAGATCTATTACATCCTCGATGGTTTTCAGCCAGATCAGGGCGAAGTGCCGTTTTTCATGTACGACGGCGAAATTGTCGGCATCAACTCAATCATTGGAGCCGACCAGCATGAGGATGTGCCGGAAGAGTACGAGCTGGATGAATATCGTCACTACGTGAAGCAACTGGCATGGTTCGAACAGCACTACCCCAGCTGGTCATTCTCCAACGATATCACTCAGGTGCCTGCGATCAGTTCGCCGCTGATGCGCACCTGCGACAACAGCCAGTACGGCTCAACCAGCGAAGATGATGTCCGCGATACCTATGGCCTTTTGTACTCGGTGCCAGTGTTCGATCTCGACACGCAGCAGTTCAAAGGGATGATTTCCGCCGTACTCCGCGCCAACGTGCTGGAGGCGCTGCTGGTCGGCCGCCCCTTCGTGCCGGTCACCCCCGAGGACAAAGCCGCTGCCAGCGCAGCCGGATGGCGGCTTCCGGAGCAACCCACAGGTTTTCTGCTCACCCAGGACACCCACGGTATTCGTATTGCCGACCGCCGCCACGGCTTTCTTAGCGGTGCGGATGACAACGCCCTCGACCAGAGCGATGGCCGGGTCACCACACTGGTGCTGGATATCGTCAGCGACGGTCAGTGGCAGCTGCACCACTACCTGTCGCCGGCACAGATCGAGGCACTCACCGCGCCGTTGCGCCAGGAGCTGTTCGTCGGCATCAGCGCTCGGGTCGGCCTGCTGGCGCTGCTGCTGGCGATCTTCATCAAAGCCAACCGGGATCAGCAACGTCATCATCAGGAGCTGATACGACTGGCCCATTACGACAGCGTGACCGCACTCCCCAACCGTGCCCTGATGTACCGCCAACTGCAGCAGTCGATGGCCCGCGCCGACCGGCATAAAAACCGCCTGGGCCTGATGTTCGTGGATATTGATGATTTCGGCGCCATTAATGACACCCTCGGCCATACCGTGGGCGACCGGGTACTGATGGCGATCGCCGACCGTCTGCGCAGCTCGATCCGCCTTTCCGATGGACTGGGATTGCGGGACGGCGACAACGATCTGCCCGCCGTCGCCCGCCTTGGTGGTGATGACTTCGCCATTATCTTTGAGGATCTGAGTCAGGCGGAGGATGGCGTCTTGCTTGGCGAACGCACACTGTTGCGTTTTAACGACCCCATCACGCTCGATGGGGAGCGGGTGGAGATCAGTCTCAGCGGAGGGATGTCCATCTACCCTGATGACGCCCGTGAGGTAGACGAACTGATGGCAGCAGCCGACTACGCCCTGCGCCACGCGTCAAGCGAAGGGGTCGGCCTGTTCCAGATGTTCAACGACGAGATGCGGAAGAAAGCGGCACGCCAGACTCGCCTGCTGAGAGACCTGCCGGCTGCCATCCGCCACCAGCTGTTTGAGCTTTACTATCAGCCCAAGCAGAGCCTCGACGATGACCGGATCGTCTCCTTCGAAGCGCTGATCCGCTGGCAGCACGAGGAGTACGGTTTCATCTCGCCGATGGAATTTATTCCGCTACTGGAGCAGAGCGGCTTGATCGTCGATGTGGGACGCTGGGTGATGGAAACCGCTTGCCTGCAACTCAAACAGTGGCAGACCGAGGGCAACGATGAACTCTGTGTCAGCGTCAACGTATCGCCACGTCAGCTGATGCTGTCCGACATCGTGGCCACGGTCGACGAGGTCCTGGCCGGTACCGGTGTTGCCCCCCACACCCTGATCCTTGAGATTACCGAATCGATGCTGATCGACAATCTTGACGACGGTAAACGCACCCTGGAGCGGATCAAGAGTCTGGGAGTCAAGCTGGCGATTGATGACTTCGGAACCGGCTACAGCTCGCTCACCTATCTGCAGGGACTGCCCGTGGACTATCTCAAGCTCGACAAGTCGATGATCGACGTGATTGATGATCCCAAGGGCGCCCATGTTATCCGCTCAACCATCCAGCTCGCCCACGGTCTCGGCCTACGGGCTATTGCCGAAGGGGTTGAACACAAGGAACAGCGCGAAGCGCTCAAGCGGATGCAGTGTGACCTGATTCAAGGATACTGGCTCTCGCGTCCGCTGCCCGTCGATCAGTGCGGCGTGTTTCTCGGCCCTCGGATCAAGCAGGCGTAAAACTCACGTCAGTGGTCGCAGATAAAGGAACGCCGGGCAAAGCCCGGCGTTTTTATATCACCTTCTGGGGGAAGGGCTATCGTGCAGCCATCTCCGCCGAACGTGGCAGCTTGAAGGTCCAGATGGTACCGCCCTGATTAAGGTGCTTCACACGCTTGGCAACCTCACCGCCCCACAGCGGCACCGCACCACCCCAGCCGGAAGCCACGGCGATGTACTGCTCACCATCCTGTTCCCAGGTAACCGGTGAACCGACAATGCCGGAACCAGTGTTGAACTTGTACTTCATCTCACCGGTCTTGGCGTCAAAGGCCATCAGATAGCCCTCGGGATTACCGGTGAACACCAGGCCACCTGCCGTTGTGAGCACCCCGCCCCAGAGCGGCGCGTTATTCTTGTAACGCCATACCTCTTTACCGCTCTTGGGATCGATGGCCCGCAATACGCCGATATACTCGTCGTTGATCGGTTTGATGGTAAAGCCCGCACCCAAATAAGCCGCGCCTTTCTTATAGGCGGTGGGCTCGTTCCAGATATCCATCTCCCACTCGTTGGAGGGCACATAGAACAGGCCCGTATCCTTGGAGTAGGCCATCGGCATCCAGTTCTTGCCACCCAGGAACGACGGCGCCGCTACCACGGTTTCACCTTTCTTGCCGTCTTTGGAACCAGCCGGATTGCCGGGACGGTTGCCATCGTCATAGACAGGGCGGCCATTCTTATCCAGCCCCTTGGCCCAGGAGATCTTGTCCACGAACGGGAAGCCGCGGATAAAGTCGCCGTTGGTGCGGTTCAGCACGTAGAAGAAGCCGTTGCGGTCAGCGGTTGCTGCCGCCTTGATGGTCTTGCCACCCTCTTGGTAATCAAAGGAAATCAGCTCGTTCACGCCGTCGTAATCCCAGCCGTCATGCGGTGTGGTCTGGAAGTGCCACTTGATCTCGCCGGTATCGGGATCGATCGCCAGACGGGAGGAGCTGTAGAGGTTGTCGCCGGGGCGCAGGTGCGAGTTCCAGGGAGCCGGGTTACCGGTACCAAAGAACAGCAGGTCTGTGTCGGGATCGTAGGTACCACCCAGCCAAGTGGCCGCACCACCGGATTTCCACAGATCTCCGGGCCAGGTCTTGCCCGCTTCGCCACCGGTGATACCGTTCTCTTTACCTTTCAGGTAACCCATATGACCTTCAACCGTGGGGCGGGTCCAGACCAGTTCACCGCTCTTGGCATCGTAAGCTTCCACTTTGCCGACAATACCGAACTCACCACCGGACACGCCGGTGATCACCTTACCCTTGACCACCATTGGTGCGGCGGAGATGGAGTAACCGGCCTTGTAGTCGGCAACGGTCTTCTTCCACACGGTCTTGCCGGTGTCTTTATCCAGCGCCACCAGCTTGGCATCGAGGGTTCCAAAGATGACCAGGTTGTCGTACAGCGCCACGCCGCGGTTGATGACGTCGCAGCAAGGCATGATGTTGTCCGGCAGACGGGCATCGTACTGCCACAGCTCATCGCCGGTCTTGATATCGATGGCAAAAACCCGCGAGTAGGACCCGGTGACGTACATCACACCGTCCTTCACCATCGGCTGGGTTTCCTGACCACGCTGCTTTTCGCCACCGAAGGAGAACGCCCACACCGGACGCAGTTCGGAGACGGTATCACCGTTGACGCGACTCAGCGGACTGTAGCGCTGCGCCCGCGGGCCCAAGCCGTTGCTGACAACGTCATTGGTGGTTGCCTGGTCGTTGAGGATGTCTTTGTCGGTAACCGCTGCGCTGGCACCGCCCGACAGGGACAGCGCGGCGACCAATGCCGTGACGGCAAAGCCTGCTGACCCGTGGCCCATTCTGTTCATCGCATTCTCCTTTGAGGAAGCTCTTATTGTTGTACGCTCGAAGACACAGCGGCCCGCTATAACCACCCCGGAACGCTGCCTCTGGGGAACACAGGGAAGCACCAAAACGACTTCCACGTGTCTGATCTATTCTTCGCCGCTGCAACCACGCCAACAATGCAACCAGAGGTGCAAAAAACTACTCACTTAGTACTACTACCCCGCTGAAAGCCGCATGAATGCTTGTTTTTGTGCAGTTTGGAAGCCTAAGATCAAAACTCGACACCAGAACAACAACACGAGGGTTCGCTATGCGTGAAGAGGAGCTGCGGCGCTACAACCGCCAGGTAATCCTGCCGGATATCGGTCGCGATGGTCAGGAGAAACTGCTCGCTGCCAAGGTGCTGTGCGTGGGCGCCGGTGGCCTGGGATCACCCGCCTCGCTCTACCTGGCGGCCGCCGGCATCGGCACCCTCGGACTGGTCGACGACGACGAGGTGGACCTCTCCAACCTGCAGCGTCAGGTGCTGTTTGCCAGCAGCGATGCTGGCCGCCCCAAGGCCGAAGCCGGCCAGGCGCGTTTACAACAACTGAACCCGCTGATCACCGTCAACTGCCATCGTCAACGCCTGACTGCCGCCAATGCCGAAGCGATTTTCAGCCAGTACGACCTGGTGCTCGATGGTAGCGATAACTTCGCCACCAAGTTTCTGGTCAACGATTGCGCGGTCAAGCTGGGGATGCCACTGGTGTACGGATCGATCCTCGGCTTCGACGGCCAGATGGCGGTATTCTGGGCCGATGAAGGCCCCTGTTATCGCTGCATGCTGCCGCAGCCACCGAGCGGCTACGTACCCAACTGCGCCGAGGCCGGCGTCATCGGCGCCGTGGCAGGGGTGATCGGCTGTATGCAGGCCCTGGAAGCGATCAAGCTGATTGTCGGCGGCAAACAGTGGCGGCAGCAGCGGCTGCAACCCATGGTGGGCAAACTGAGTCTGATCAGTACCCACAACTGGCAGCAGACCCAGATCGACATACCCAAAAATCCTGCTTGCCCCTGCTGCTCACTGCCGCGTGAACAGATTCAACTGCAGGATGAAGCCACCACGGCCTGCGCGGTCAGCACGGTGGCAGAGGTCAGCGCCGCCGAACTGCGCCGCCTGGAGCAACCGCTGCTACTGGATGTGCGCTCGCTGGAGGAGTTCCGCCGCGGCCACCTGCCCGGCGCGTTGAATATTCCCCTGGACCAGCTGCCACAACATCCTCTGCTCAGCCAACTCGATCACCACCGCGACGCGATCGTTTACTGTCAGAGCGGCGGTCGCAGCCGGCGGGCCATCGAAGCGCTGGCACCGCAGGGGTTCAGCAAGCTCTATAATTTACAGGGCGGCTTGGCACTCTGGCCTGGAGAGCTGGTGACGCCAGCGGACGAGGAGAACTAGCATGATTACCGTGATCGCCACCATCCAGCTCAAACCGGGCATGCGTGATGCTTATCTGGCGCGAGTACAGCAGCTGGTACCAGAGGTGCTGCATGAACAGGGTTGCCTGAAGTATCAGCCTCTGATCGATGCCGACTGCAGTATCGATCGGCTCGAGCGTAATCCGGATCAGGTCACCCTGCTGGAACACTGGTCCAGCACCGGCGCGCTGGAAGACCACCTGCGCACGCCCCATATCAGGAGCTATCGGCGGGATGTCGAGGAGTGGGTGGAGTCGGTCACCTTGCGGGTGCTCGATACCCCCTGAGAGAAAACCAAGGGCGGGCGCCGTGGTTTAACCACCGCCCTTTTGGAAGTAAAGATCGAAACGCTGCAGAAACGCCTGCCTCTGAACCTCATCCATCCCCGTAAACCGCAACTCCACCCGCGTCACTGGCAGACAGATTGAGGCGATACAGCGATCTGGCTGCTCGGTAAGAAGGATCTCTATGCATTGCGCCGGCGCGGCTGTATCGAACAGAAGATAATGCAGACCCTGCCCCTCCACCGACCAATGGCCGGCGGCATTGGGGAGGGTGCGGGCGAATCCCCCCGGGGTCAGCCCCATCTCCTTAACGACGCTCTCCGTCAACGCGCCGGCAGTGTCAACCACCGGCTACCGCGGGCCAGACCGCCAGCACATCGCCTTCAGAGAAGGTGCGCGACGCACGTTCGGGCTCCAACACAAAAATCCCGTTAATCAGCACGATCTGCGCCTGATCCGCCGGTACGCCAAAACGCTCGAACACGCCGAGCACGGTGATCTCCTCGGGCAACTCCACCTCGGCGATATTGCCCTTGGCGTTATCCGGCAGATGCGCGGTAAAGGAGGCAAAAAACTTCAGTTGGATCTTCATGCCCTCGATCCTACAAGAGTGGCCCCCTGGGCGCTAGCCAGGTAGGCCTCCATCACTCGGGTGGGATCCTCCATCAGCTTTTGCTTCCAGGCTCCGAGCGGGGTCTCGGTCTGAATCAGACCCCGCAATACGCCGATATGCTGGGTCATGCCCACGCAACTGGCCCCCACCAGCACATCACCGCGGAACTGCAGGCAGATATAACGGAACGCCTCCGGCCAGTAGCGCTCGACACTATCGCCATCCTCAACCCCCATCCATAACCCGAACGACGACGAGATCAGCCCCAGGGTATCGAGCACGTTCATGTTGATGGAGCCGCGATGCTCGACACTGGCGCCCGCCATGTTGAGCGCGGCAATCTTGCCATGCTCAACGGACGTAGGCTGAATCGCTTGCACCTGATAATCGCCGGTGGAGAAGTCCCGCCCCTGGGCAACGTCACCGGCCGCCCAGACGTTATCCGCACTGGTACGCAGTTGGCGATCGACCTTGATACCTTGCTCGGTATCGATGCCGGAGCCCTGCAGAAATGCCAGATTGGAGCGTACACCGGTGGCAGATATCACCAGATCAGCAGCAATCTTTTCGCCCGACTTGAGCTCCACCGTCACCTTGCCCGCAGGCTCAGCCGCGTTTTCGCCGCCACCAAACAGCTTTTTGATCCCACCCATCAGCCCGCCGCCATTGTTGGCAGCCGCCTGCGGTGCGCGGATGGCGGTGACCTGTGCCGACGTCAGCACCTGCACCCCTTTGTTGATACACCACTGTTTAATCAGGTTGCCGGCCTTGTCGTTCATCATCCGTGGCACCATGCGGTCACCCATCTCCACCACGGTGAGCTTGACCTCACGCATGGCCAGAGCTTCAAGAATGATGCAACCGATAAAACCCGCCCCCATCAGCACCACCTCGGAGCCGGGCTGGGCGGATTCGACGATGCGACGCGCATCCGCCAGTGTCCAGCAGGTGGAGACCTGGGGTGAATCGATGCCATCGATGGGCGGACGAACCGGCGTGGCCCCGGTAGCAATCAACAACCGATCGTACGCCAGCGTGCTGCCATCGGCTAGCGACAGCCCCTGCGCCGCGGTGTCCAGCGCTGTTACGCGCTGCTGCACCAACTCTATCGCGCGACTGCGGTAAAAATCGTCCTGCTTGCGCAGGTAGGTGCCAGCTTCGCCGATCTTTTCGACCAGCAGATAAGGTATAGCCATCCGTGAGTAGGGCGGCTCCGGCTCCTCGCCCACCAATATGATCTCGCCGTTCGGGTCTTCGCCACGCAGGGTCTCCGCGGCGGTGACACCGGCAGGGCCGGCGCCAATGATGACATAGCGCATAAGTGCTCTCCGTCAGCAGAAAAAGCAGCGGCGCCTCTGGGGCGCCGCCGATGGGAGGATTACAGACTGTCGGCAATGCCCAGTCGCTGACGGGTTTCGTCCGGTACTAATCCGTCGTCGGTCCAGCCGCGCAGGGAGTAGTACTCCGGCAGCATTTCGTCGAGACGGTTGACCATCCCCGCGGTGGGCCCCACCTTGCCGGCGTCTTTCAACAGCCGTTTGGGCAGGTTGTCATCAGCGCCGGTGAGGCCGGCGGCCTGATTGAAGGCGCGCTCGAGGTTCCAGATCCGCTCGCCCGCTTCCGCCAAGCGCTCCACTGTCCACTCGCCATCGCACGCCGCATCCAGTTGCGGGGCGAAGTTTTCCAGCCCCCAGGCGAAGGTGGTGAACAGGCACAGACCGGTAGAGTCCACCGCCGCGGTGGCATCCTGGAACGCCTTCACCAGTCCGGCCTTACCCTCGGTAACGTGGGGATCGGTTTTTTCAGGAATCCCCAGCACTTCGGATGCAACGGTATAGCCACGCACGTGGCAAGCGCCACGATTGGAAGTGGCGTAGGTCAGGCCCATGCCCTGTATACCGCGCGGGTCGTAGGCCGGGAACTCCTGCCCCTTGACCGTCATCGACAACTCGGGACGCCCGTACTTTTCACACAGACGCTTGGAACCCAGCCCCAGCTCCGCGCCAAAACCTTCACCGCGGCCGGTCAGCTCAACCATCTTCACCAGTGCTTCGGCAGAACCGAATTTAAGCTCGATACCCCCGGTCTGCTCGGTGGTGATGACGCCCTCCTCAAACAGCTCCATCGCCGCCGCCAGGGTGGCACCGAAGGTGATCGGATCGATGCCGTCTTCGTTACAGATAAAGTTGGCGTAGGTGGCGGCATCCAGATCGTCGACCCCGCAGTCAGAACCCAACGCCCAGGCCGCTTCGTACTCGAGACCACCGGAGTTGTGGTGATACTGGGGTTTGTTCTCGACCGAAAAGTGCTTCTCGTCGATGCTGGAGATCCGCCCACAGGCGATGGTGCAACCAAAGCATGCCGCGTTGGTGGTGAGATTGGGACGACCATCAGTTTTGCGCGGTTCGTGCATCGCCTCGCCACTGATGTCGCTGGCACCTTCAAACTGCACATCGCGCGCATTGCGGGTCGGCATGGCGCCGATCTCGTTGATCACGTTCATCAACACCTGGGTACCGTAAGTCGGCAAGCCCTGTCCGGTGACCGCGTTTTCAGCCAACACCGCTTTTTCCGCCGCCACCGCTTTCATAAAGCGCGCCGGATCCTTAATGTTGGATACCCCATTGGTGCCGCGCACCGCGACCGCCTTGAGGTTCTTGGAGGCCATCACCGTACCCACACCGGAACGCCCGGCAGCACGGTGCAGATCATTAACCACGCCGGCATAGAGACAGCCTTTTTCCGCGGCGCGACCCACGGCGGCTACGCGTAGCTGAGGGTCCTGATGACGATCGTGAAGAGCCTTGTCGGTCGCCCATACGGACTGCCCCCAAAGATCATCGGCCGGCATCAGTTTGGCATCGTCGTTTTCGATGTATAGATACACCGGTGTCGGTGATTTGCCTTCAAAGATCACCATGTCCCAGCCGGCAAACTTTAGCTCTGCACCAAAGAAGCCGCCCGAGTTCGAGCAAGCGATAGCACCGGTGAGCGGGCCTTTGGTAATGACCGAATAGCGTCCGCTGGTGGACGCCGCCGTACCCGTCAACGGACCGGTAGCAAAAATAACCTTGTTCTCAGGCGCCAACGGATCCACCGCTGGATCGACTTCGGCGCACATGTAGCGCGTTGCCAGACCGCGCTGGCCGATATACTGCTGCGCCCACTCGGTGTTGAGCGGTTCACTTTTTACCGTGCCGCTGGTGAGATCGACACGCAAGATTTTACCTGTCCAAGACATCGTCGAACCCTCCTTTAACCGGCTGCGGTATCAGTTTTCTGCGCCCATTGGCGCATCTTGTCGAGCCCGGTAGCGGACGCATCCACAAAGGTGATCGCTCCGGTGGGGCAGGCCTCAGCGCACTTGGGTGAACCGTCACACAGGTCGCATTTGCTGACCACGCCGCTGCGGGGGTTGTAACTGATGGTTCCGAACGGGCAAGCGATAGTGCAGACCTTGCAGCCAACGCACAGGTCGGCGCTGACCACTTTGGCGCCCAGTGATTCGTTGGCCGAGATGGCATCCACCGGGCAGGCCTGCAAACACCAGGCTTCGGTGCACTGGGTGCAGGTGTAGGGAACGAAGCGCCCCTGCTCATGGAAATCAAAAACTTTAATTCGCGACAAGGACGGATTGAAGCTCTGTTCGTGTTCGTACGAACAGGCCATTTCGCACTGCTTGCATCCGGTGCACTTGCCCGGATCGATGTGCAGGGACTTTAACATTGGCGGTTCCCCCTGAATTATTGTTATGGGTTCGCCCTTCGCCATACTGCTGCGGCTCAGACGAGCTCGACTATCATGCAACCTGGATCTGGATGCCTTACCATGACTCGCAGCGAGCCGTTGTTCGAAGGCAACTGGTAAAGAATAGAGCCACTCCCCTGCCTTCGCCATGCCCCTATATTAAAAGGGGTCTAAAGTAGTAATTTTGCTGCCATTTACTGGCGCTGACCGGCCTGAAGGTAGTAGTCCGGCGCTTCGAAAACCAACCCGTAGCGATCAAACAGCGCCGCCATATCTCCCTCTAGCACCAGGCGTTCCACGGTATCGCCGAGCGCATAAGCCAGTTGACGGTAGTTCTCGCGCACGGCCATGCCGATATCCCAGCGCGGCTTGTACAGATTGGGCAGCGGCACCGACAGACTGGCCACTTTACTGCTTAGGCGCATACCCCACTCTACTTCGGCTCGCTGCCCCATCACCGCAGACACCTGGCCGTCGATCATCGCGTCGAAGGCTTCACTGAAGCGGTTGAAGTGCACCACGTTTTCGCGCAGCGAGCCACGAAAGGCGCCGCTCAGATACAGATCCGGCAAGCTGTCGATCTCGACCCCGACCCGGTCGTACTGGAATACGGCCAGATTCTCGAACGGATCCATCCGCTCGGTGTGATAACCCAGCACCCACTGCTCACGTTGGTAAGGGCCGAAGAAATGCACCAGCTCGTTCATCACCCGTCCATCCGGATCCACCTTGTAGGCGAATTCGCGATCATAAGGCACCCGCATCATCACATCGGCCACCGGACGCTTCAGCATCGTCGCATCAGCTTCACGCTCCAGAACCGGCCCCTTCCAGATATAGTTACGCAGATCGTCGTCGAGACTCTCGTCCGGAATCATCCAGCTCAGCTCCAGCCGCACGCCCAGACCCGCCGCCAGCGCTTTGGCGATCTCCACATCGACGCCACGCGGCTCGCCCTGCTGCATAAAAGAGTAGGGCGGATAGTTGTCATAAACCGCCACCTTCAGATAGCCGCTGGCGACCACGTCGTCGTAACTGCGAGCCTGCGCCACTGTAGCGACCAGCAGGGCCAGCAATAGCACGATGGTGGTTACGCTGTAGCTGCGATTCATACACGCCTCCAGATCGGTTCAACCACGACAGTTATTCGACCGCGACAGTATCCAGCCAGCTGCGAATAGACCACAGCGCTTCCTGGCTGAGAAAATCCGCCATCTTCGGCATGTAGGGCACGCCATTGCGGGTAGCGCCATTGATCACCCGATAGGCATACCACTCGTCACCCTCCAGACCTTCCGGCAGCTCTCGCAGGTCCGGCGCAATGCCGCCGGAGATAGCATCGAGTCCGTGACAGCGGGCACAGTTCTGCGCATAGGCAGACTGGCCGATCTTGATCGCCAGCTCATTGCCGCGATAGGGGTTCTCCTCCACCCACTCTTCACCCAGCGGTTCCAAGCCACTCACATCGACACTTTGCGGGGTTACGTCGCCATGCGCCCACAACTGGGCCGAACCGGTCAGCAGCGTTGCAGCCGTGAGGCCAGCAGCAAAAACACGGACTTTTTTCATCACTATCACCTAAATCTTGTAGTTATGGTTGGCGTTCACGACCGAACGTATACCCCTATGCTAGGCATGGCCGTTATCCGGACCCAGACCACTTTGGTGCTCTGCTTTTACTCCCTTGGTAGTAGCACCTTGGACCCGCCGCTCAACGAACGCGGAAAGTCCCCACCATGCCCTTGCCTTCCAGGCCAGCGGCGTAGAAGGGGTAGTCACCGGGCTTGATCGGTACAAAGTAAACCTCGGCCTCACCCTCCTCCTCGAACTCCAGCTGGGTCAGGGTAGTAGCCTTGATCTCCATGCCGCCAGCCTCGACCTTGCGCAGATAAATAGAGGTAAAAAAGGCCGGTGCTTCGATGGCGTACTCCTTGTAGCCGCTGGAGATCACTTTAAGGCTGTAGGATTTACCGGTTTCCAGCTCGTAGCTCTTGTGCGACATGGCGTAGTCACTCTGGTCGTTACCCAGCACCAGATCAGGGAGCTCTTGCGGGCGACTGGTCAGGTCACCGGCGGCCAGGGTTACGGTCGATCCGATCATCAGCGCCAGCGCGGTCGCGTTTATCACAGGCTTAAACATGGGGCTCTCCTATCTACTTGTTGTACTTGTCCCGACCTATGCTAGAGCCGCCCTCCCCCGGGTCGAAATAGTACGAGAGGAGTAATTCTTCGGTACTTTTCGCGTATTTCCGTGCTCCTAGCCGGGCTCTACGCTGTAGTCACTGATCCGAAAAACCATCAACAACAATGAATCTCGGAGAGCAGTATCTATGGCACCGTTTCTGCGCCACTGGCTTTTCGGGCTGGCACTGATCGTCGGCTCAACCAGCGCCACCCTGGCGGCCAAGCCGATCAAGCAGATCGCGATCGGCTATCTGGAGCTTCAGCTGCCCGCCACGCCGCTGCTCTCCAACGTGCTTCCGGAACCGGAGGACAGCGGCCTGCAGGGCGCGCGCCTCGGAATTGCGGACAACAACACCGCTGGTCGGTTTCTCGGCCAGCACTACCAGTTGCTGGAAGCGCGCAGCGATGATCCCGCTACCCTGACCGATGCCGCTGAACGCTGGTATCAGCAAGGCGCACGGGTGTTGGTGGCCAACGTGCCAACGGCCAACCTGGTCGACCTGTCGCGCCAGTTTGCCGACCGGGATATGGTGATTTTCAACAGCGCCAGCCAGGCGGACGAACTGCGCACTGAGAGCTGCCTTGATAACGTCCTTCACACCCAGGCCAGCCGCGCCATGCTGACCGATGCGCTGGCGCAGTGGCTGCTGGCCAAAAAGCTGCGGCGCTGGCTGCTGATCGTTGGTACCCGTGAAGGTGACCGCGCCTATGCCGATGCCATCAAACGCTCCGCCAAGCGTTTCGGCGGCAAGATCGTCGCCGAAAAAAACTGGACCTTTGATGCTGACCTGCGCCGCACCGCGCAAAAAGAGTTGCCGCTGTTTACCCAGACCGACGAATACGACGTGGTGGTGGTGGCCGACGAGCCCGGTGATTTCGGCGAGTTCGTGCTTTACAACACCTGGTATCCACGCCCGGTGGTCGGCACCCAGGGACTGAAACCGGTACTCTGGCACCGGGTGGTGGAGCAGTGGGGCGCTGCCCAGCTGCAGAGTCGCTTTGGCAAGCAGAGCGGACGCTGGATGACTGCCAAGGATTACGCCGCCTGGGCGGCGGTCCGCAGCGTTGCCGAGGCTGGGAGAATCCGTAACCTGCCCGCCGACATACCGCTCAAACAGCGACTGCTACACCCCGACTTCGCCCTCGCCGGGTTCAAGGGGCGCAAGCTCAGCTTCCGCCCCTGGAACGGCCAGTTACGCCAGCCGATACCACTGATCCAGCCACGAGCCCTGATCGCCCAGTCGCCGCAGGAGGGCTTCCTTCACCCCATTACCGACCTTGACACCCTCGGCTTCGACCGGCCCGAGAGTCGTTGCCAACTGATCGCCGACCATTAAGGAGTTCGTTATGATCCTACGCCGCTACCGTTTTGCTCTTGCTCTGCTGACCGCCGGCGCGCTGTGCAGCACTCAGGCGCTGGCCGCTATCGCCTATGTCTCCAACGAAAAGGATGACAGCCTGTCGCTGATCGACCTCGATACGCTGGAAGTGATCAACACCATCGAGGTCGGCCAGCGCCCGCGCGGCATCACCTTCAGCAAGGACTTTTCCCTGCTCTACATCTGCGCCAGTGACGACGACACCGTGCAGGTGATGGACGTTGCCAGCGGCAAGATCGTTCATGAACTGCCCTCCGGCGCTGATCCGGAGCAGTTCTCGCTGCATCCCGACAACCAGCGCCTCTATATCGCCAACGAAGACGACGCGCTGGTTACGGTGGTAGATACCGACAGCCGCACAGTGGTGGCGCAGATTGATGTCGGCGTCGAGCCGGAAGGCATGGCGGTCAGCCCCGATGGTTCGGTGGCGGTCAACACCTCGGAAACCACCAGCATGCTGCACTGGATCGACACCGCCACCCACGAGCTGATCGACAACACCCAGGTAGATCAGCGGCCGCGTCACGTGGAGTTCAGCAAGGATGGCTCAACGCTCTGGGCCAGCGCCGAAATCGGCGGCACCGTGTCGGTGATCGACGTCGCCAGCCGCGAGATCCGCCACACCCTGCGCTTCCCCATTCGTGGCATCCATCCCGACAAGGTGCAGCCGGTAGGGATCAAACTGACCGATGACGGCCGCTATGCCTTTGTTGCTCTGGGGCCGGCCAACCATGTGGCGGTGGTCGATGCCAACAGCTTTGAGGTGCTGGACTATCTGCTGGTCGGCCGTCGTGTCTGGCATCTGGAGTTCAGCCCTGACCAGTCGCTGCTGCTGACCAGCAACGGCATGAGCGGCGACGTGTCAGTGATCGACGTTGACAACCTCAAGGTACGCAAATCGATCAAGGTCGGGCGCTACCCCTGGGGCATTGCGGTGAAGCCCTGATGCCCGCCACGGTGTCGCCGGCTACGCTGCTGGCGGTGGAGCAACTGGAGTTTCGCTACGGCAACACCCCGGCTCTGCGTGACCTCAGCTTTCAGCTGCAGAGCGGTCAGTTCCATGCGCTGCTCGGCCCCAACGGGGCCGGCAAAAGCACCCTGTTCGCATTGATCAGTCGCCTCTTTGCTCTGCAGCAGGGGCGGATCGTCCTTGACGGCATCGACCTCGAACGCGCCCCGGCCAAAGTGCTCGGCCGTATCGGCATGGTGTTTCAGCAAAGCACCCTTGATCTCGACCTGTCGGTGGCGGAAAACCTCAACTACCACGCCACCCTGCAGGGGATCGGCTGGCGCGAGCGCAAGGTCCGAATCAACGATGAACTGACGCGGGTGGGGCTGGAACAGCGCACCAAAGAGCGGGTGCGCACCCTCAATGGTGGCCACCGACGGCGGGTGGAGATCGCCCGCGCCCTGCTTCACCGCCCCCGGCTGCTGCTGCTGGACGAAGCCACCGTGGGTCTCGACAGTCATGCCCGTACCGATCTCAACCGCCATGTCCGCGGATTATGTCGTGATCAGGGATTAGGGGTGTTATGGGCCACTCACCTGATTGAGGAGATCCAGCCCGATGACCCGGTCACCCTGATCCATCGCGGCCGGCTGCTGGCGAACAGCACCAGCGCGGAGATCTGCGCTCGCGTCGGAGCAGAACGCCTGGTCGATGCATTTGAAACTCTGACGGCCCCCAGGGCAGAGGTCAACGGATGAACATGAGCGCCTACCTGCAAGCCTTTGTGGGCATTCTTTTCCGCGAGCTGCTGCGCTTTGTTCACCAGCGTACCCGTTTCTTCAGCGCCCTGGTCAGGCCGTTGGTATGGCTGGCCGTGTTTGCTGCCGGCTTCCGCGCTGCCCTTGGCATCAGCATCATCCAACCCTACGACACCTACATCACCTACGAGGTCTACATCGCACCGGGACTGTGCGCCATGGTGCTGCTCTTTAACGCCATGCAGAGTTCACTGTCGATGGTGTATGACCGTGAGATGGGCAGTATGCGGGTGCTGTTGATGAGCCCACTGCCGCGGAGTTACCTGCTGCTATGCAAACTGATCGCCAGCGCTCTGGTGGCGCTGCCGCAGGTGTATGCATTTCTCGCCATCGCCTGGTTTTTCGGGGTAGAACCGCCACCCTCAGGCTACCTGCTGGCGGCACCGGTACTGCTGCTGACAGGCCTGATGCTGGGAGGGCTGGGGTTATTCATCTCCAGTTTTATCCGGCAACTGGAAAACTTTGCCGGGGTGATGAACTTCGTAATTTTTCCGATGTTCTTTCTCTCCAGCGCCCTCTATCCATTATGGAAGATGCAGGAAGCGGGAGAATGGCTCTACACCCTTTGCCGCCTCAATCCCTTTACCCATGCGGTAGAACTGATCCGCTTTACCCTTTACGGGCAGTGGCACGGCGAAGCCATCGGGATTGTTACCGGCTGTACGCTACTGTTCGTCAGCGCCGCTATCGTGGCGTTCAACCCCCAACGTGGGTTCATGCGCGCCCGCAACAGCTAGCCGAGGCAAGTTGCCAGCCGGGGCCGAGTGGGGCAGAATCATCGCCTCACTCAGCATACAACACGCCATGCAGCCCGATCACGACAGTTTTAAAGAGGAGGTTCGTCAGCGTCTGCTGCGGATCTTCAACGCCGCCAAGCAGGGACTGAAAGTCGCCGACGTCGACAAGCACCGCTGCGAAGGTTTCATTCAGGCGGGGGTATTTATGGGGTTGGTCTCCAACGAGGAGATGAGCCAGCTTATGGACGACACCCATCGCTCGGTGTTCCGCCAAAGTATCGCCGAACGCCAGGCAGAGCTGACCGCCCGCTCGCTGTGGCAACCTGCCGGTGTCGATTACAGTCAGTACGAATCCCCCACCATCGAGCGCCGCCGGCGCTGAACACGCAGAGGTATTCATGAGCCAAGATTTCGATCCCCAAGCCGTTTACGCCGTTGCCGACAAGTTTATCGCCCTGGCCAACGAGCTTGCGCAGGATGACAATAGCGGCGTGGTGGGCATGGGCATCCGCTATGCAGCAGCACGCTACAACGCGTTCGAATCGTCGCTGATGACCGAAGACCTTGCGGGTGACAAAGAGAAGATGCTGGAGATGTTCAGCGACGATTTCCGCAAGATGATGAACGAAAACCTCGACGATTACATTCGTCACCTGGCTGAACGCGCATCGCAGTCCTGATGCGCAGACTGGCTCTCGGAACGATAGCCCTCGGTGGGCTGCTGGCTGGCGGCTGCGCCCAACAGCCCAGTTTCGACTGCAGCGCGGCCACCGGCAGCGTCGAAACCCTGGTCTGCCAGCAACCCGACCTGGCCGCCCTCGACCGCCGCCTGGCACGCGCCTTTGCGGGCGCGGTGCAGGTTGTTCCACCCGGCCACCTTGATAAGCTGCAAGCCGAGCAGCGCGGCTGGATCAAGGGGCGCGACGACTGCTGGAAAAGCGCCATGCCGATCCAGTGCATCGATGAAAGCTACCGTTACCGCATCGCTGAACTACAGAGCCGCTTCGACCTGCTGCAAGCCACCGGCCCATTCATCTACCTCTGCGACGATAGCGAGGGCGATCAGGTATCCGCGCTTTACTACAACAGCGACCCGGCGACCGCCAAGGTCAGCCGCGGCGACCAGGATCAGATTCTGTTTCTGGTCCCCTCAGGCAGCGGGGCCAAGTATGAAGGCAGCAACATCATGCTGTGGACGCAGGGTAACGAGGCGCTGATCCGCTGGGGCTTTGAAGGCTACGGCAATCCGATCATGCACTGCGAAATACAGCCTTAGGCTCAGCCGCCCGCGCGGTTGCCGCATACACCACCGAACAACGCCAACAGACGCTCTTGCCGCAATCACTGCAACGCCTGACCGAGCGGGGCTTTGCGCCGACATCGCTGTCAACCACGAGCGGCCTGACGTTCACGTGCCAATTGATATTGCTGACGCAGGTAGTCGACCAATCCGGTCAACGCCTTCTCCGCCGCCGGCAGTTCGCTGGCGCTGACCGCATCGAGCAAGCGCTGATGGTGGTCGACAATCACCTCACGCTCGCGGGTGCGATTGGCAATCATGTTCATCAACGGCTGCAGCGCTTCAATCACCGTCACCATGTTGAACTGCAACACCGGATTGGCGGTGGCATCCACCAGCGCACGGTGAAAGCGTACATCCGCCGCGCAGAACTCCTCATCGCTGACGGGCTCGCGCTGCCGCTGCAACTCGTCCGCCATCCGCTGCAGATGCTCCGGCTGACGCCTCTCTACCGCAAGTTTGAGACAAAGTCGTTCCAGCTCCAGCCGCGCCTCGGTAATGGCGTCGATATCAAATTCGCCCAGCGTCACCATCAGGGTGGTAGCGTTCTGCAGCGTCACCCGCAGCTCGGCATCACTGGGCCGGGTGATAAAGGTGCCCCCGGCCGGCCCACGGCGAGAGCGCACCAGATTCTGCGCGGCCAAACGCTTCAGGGCCTCGCGAATCGTCGGCCGGGAAACCGAGAACCGCGCCGCCAACTCCTCTTCGGTCGGCAAACGCTGATCGACTTTCAGCCGCCCATCCAGAATCGCTTCACGCAGATTCTCGGCTATCTGCTTGGCCAGGCTCTGGGTCACCAGGGTGTCGTACTTGATTGCCATCGGCACTCCGATTCAAACAGTGATAAGGGCGAACTTTACCATGGCAACGTCTATTTTTCTATTTGTTTGACAAATTAACTTATACACCCTAAGGTGCCTCATACCCGCTGCCCACCGCAGCCAACCCACACCGGAGGACATTCCGTGAGCGACACTCCTTTCAAGGCGCTGGTACTGCGCCAAAGCGATGACGGCAAAACCCTTGCCGCGATTGAGCACTTGACCACCGCCGAGTTGCCGGACGAAGAGGTGCTGGTCAAGGTCGAATACTCCAGCCTCAACTACAAGGACGGTCTGGCGGTGACCGGCACCGGTAAGATCGTCCTCAACTGGCCGATGGTGCCGGGTATCGATCTGGCCGGTACAGTGGTCGATGGCGGCAGCAGCAGCTTTAGCGCCGGTGATCGGGTGGTACTCACCGGCTGGAGCGTGGGCGAAAAATATTGGGGCGGATATAGCCAGATGCAGCGGGTCCGCCCTGCCTGGCTGGTACCCCTGCCTGATGGCCTGAGCGCCAAGCAGGCGATGGCGGTGGGCACCGCCGGACTGACCGCCATGCTGTGCGTAATGGCTCTGGAAGAGGGCGGCGTGACGCCGGACCAGGGCCCGGTGGTGGTCTCTGGTGCCGCAGGTGGCGTGGGCAGCGTGGCCGTTGCCCTGCTGGCGGCGCTGGGTTATGAAGTTGCCGCCATCACCGGCCGTGAAAGCACCCATGACTACCTGCGCGACCTGGGAGCCACCACCCTGCTGAGTCGCGACGAGATGGCTACCCGTGCCCGCCCGCTGGAAAAATCCCGCTGGGCCGGCGCCATCGATACCGTTGGCGGGGAGATCCTCGCCCGCCTGCTGGCCGAAGCCAATTACAGCGGCACCGTAGCCGCCTGCGGCTTGGCGGCCGACTATAAACTGCCGTCCACGGTGATGCCCTTTATCCTGCGCAATGTGCGCCTGCAGGGGGTCGATTCCGTGATGTGCCCGGTGGCGCGCCGGACCCAGGCCTGGCAGCGGCTGGCAGAGCTACTGCCGGAGAAAATGCTCGGCGAGATCGAACAGGTCGCAACGCTGGAACAGTTGCCGCAACTGGCGCAGGACATTGTTCAAGGCCAGGTGCGCGGACGGGTGGTCATCGACCTGCAAGCCTGATCGCAATCCTGCCAGTCACCACGAAAGACGCCCACGGGCGTCTTTTTTGTTTGAACGATCCAGAATATTGACTAGGCTTATGGCGGTCAGCCGCTATACGGCTTAACCCCTGACGGCAAGGATGCCCATCATGACGATTCGCCACCAGCGCGCGATACGCCTGCTTGTTGTGACCCTCAGCCTTGCGCTACTGAGCCCTGCCAGCAGCGCCCAAACCCGCAGCGACAAAGGCAGCCTCAAGCAGTGCCAAAGCGTCAAGCAACGCATTGATCGCTATACTGCACAGCGCCGCCATGGCGGCAGCCGCAAGCAGATGCAGCGCTGGCAGGCACTGCGCAACGATTACCGCCAGCGTTATAGTCAGCTTGACTGTAAGCGCTACCGGCAAGCGTTGAAATAACACAACGACTGTTCGATTTATTTACAGCTTTCAACCCCCTGTGCTAGCGTTCACCCATCCAGTCTCGGCCAGATCGCCGAGGCGGGGCCAATCGAAAACAAAAGCAATAACAATGACGAGGAAGCACCCCTAATGACACTGTTCAAAAAATCCGTCGCCGTCATGGCGCTCTCGGCCGCGATGGGCACCACCGCTCAGGCGGACACCATCCCGGTAGCCATCGCCGGCCCTATGACCGGCAGCGTATCCCAGTACGGAGACATGTGGTTCCAGGGCGCCCATGCCGCCATTGAGCTGATCAACAAGGCCGGTGGCGTCGATGGCAACACCTTCGAAATCAACGAGTATGACGACGCCTGCGATCCGAAACAGGCGGTTGCGGTGGCCAACAAAGTGGTCAGCGACGGTATCCAGTTCGTGTTCGGCCACCTCTGCTCCAGCAGCACCCAGCCAGCCACCGACGTGTACGAGGATGAGGGCGTGATTGCGGTTACCACTTCAACCAACCCGGCGATTACCGAACGAGGCTATCAGCTGATCTTCCGCACCATCGGTCTCGATTCCGATCAGGGCCCCACCGCCGGTGAGCTGATCGCTAACAAGATCAAGCCTCAGCGCGTGGCCATCATCCACGACAAACAACAGTACGGAGAAGGTATCGCCACCTCGGTTCACAACTACCTGAAGGACGCCGGTGTCAACGTAGTGATGTTTGAAGGGATCACTGCCGGCGACAAGGACTTCTCCTCGCTGATCACCAAAATGAAGCGCGAGAACATCGACCTGGTTTACTACGGCGGTTACCACCCCGAAGCGGGCCTGATCATGCGCCAGAGCCACGACACCGGTTACACCCCGCAGTTCGTTGGACCGGAAGCGCTGGGGAATAAGGAGATCTCTAACATCGCCGGTGAAGCGGTCGAAGGGCTGCTGGTCACGTTGCCCTCGCGCTACGATCTACTGCCGCAAAACAAAGCGATTGTCGACCTGATGAAGTCCAAGGGACAGGATCCCACCGGCCCCTTCGTCTGGACAGCCGTTGCCGGTGTACAGGCCTTTGCCAAGGCGATGGACGCGACCGACAGCACCGACCCTTACAAAGTGGGTGACTATCTGCGCGGCAACAGCGTCGATACCGCCATGGGCAAGCTGACCTGGGACCAGAAAGGTGATCTGGTCGGCTTCAAGTTCGGCATCTTTACCTGGCACGCTGACGGTTCCGGCACCCCGCTATAACCCGTCCAGCTCCCGTCGCCAGTGCACCGCGCTGGCGACGTCCCCCCTTCCCCACGTGATGTAAATCAACCGATTGCCACTTGACGCTTGTGAATCACCGAAGCACAGGCCGATAATGAGGGCATTGTCCAGTAGTGAGCCCTTACCTGCCGGCAATGACAGGCTAAGCGGGCTCGGGGAGTCAGCCATGAATGAATTGCGCCAGTTTCCCAGAGTACATACCCGGCTCGAAGCCGAGCTGACCAACGGTGAAGGTGAGTCCCGGCAAGCGATCATCAGCAATCTCTCACCCGGCGGGTTGATGATCCACGGCGACATTGCCATCAAGCAGCATATCTGTGAATTTGAGGACCGCGATCCGATGCAGGAACCGGTGGAGGTCCACCTGCGCTGCAAATTGCCGGGCGAACCGCAGCCTTTTCTCTGCCGCTGCCGCCTGATCTATATCCGTCGACTTTCGCAAACCGAATTCGACATCGGCTTCCGTTACCTCGATATGTCCGAGATCCATGCCGGCATGCTGCACCGCTTTATCTTTCGCAAAGACCCCAAGGTCGTATCGTTGGACACGCGCCGCGCCGGTAATGCGGGCTAGCGCCCTGTTGCCGGCAGACGGCTGCTCCCGACCTTCGTATTCCACCTTCACGCCCCAGGGCACGTTCCTTCTCTTCGCGAGCGTGGCACGATGCCTCGCCTCTTCTCTCCCACCGAAGCCGCTGCAGCCGGCAAGCCCCCCGGGCCGCGACAGGGTTGGCAGCCATCTGCCGGTGACCGCATAATAGCGCCACCAGCAGCCCGGCGCCGTTACCGTGACCAACGACCACCACTTTGACCAGCTAGCTCCCCGCTTCAGCCGCAACATCTACGCCAACCTTAAAGGCCAGCTGCGTCTTGCTCTGCTTCAGGACGATCTGCAGCCCTGGTTGACCGATAAACCCACCCGGGTGCTTGACGCTGGCGGCGGCCAGGGGCAGATGAGCGCCATCTGGGCGGCGGCCGGACACAGCGTTACCCTGGTGGACGCGGCGGAACCGATGCTGCAGCAGGCGCAACTGTTGCTCGACGAGCGCCAACTCAGCCAACGGGTGACACTGCACCACAGCACCCTGCAAGCGTACCTGCCGGGAGCCCCGCAATTTTCCCGAATACTGTGCCACGCGGTGCTGGAATGGACTCGTGATCCCCGCGCGCTGGTGCAGCAGCTAGCTGCGCGCCTGACACCGGATGGGGTGCTGTCACTGATGTTCTACAACCGCCATTCACTGGTGCTGCGCAATGCAATGGGGGGGATTCTGGTGAAGCTGCAGCAGGATAAGCTCGCCGGCGACGGACGCAAACTGACGCCCACCAACCCCATTGACCCGGCCGCCGCCTATAGCTGGCTGGAACAGGCGGGCCTGACGATTGAACTGAAGCGCGGCGTTCGCTGCTTGTTCGACTACATGCCCCGAATTACCCAACGCGCCGCCGATTTTGACGACATCATCGCCCTGGAGCGTCCGCTGCGAGAGCAGGAGCCCTACCGTCACATGGCGCGCTATATCCACGTTGTCGCGCGCCGTAGCGCGCCCGCCTAGTCGCCGAGCCGACCGGTGCGCCGCCAGGTGGCGCAGAGATATGAGTAGGCCGCCAGCTTCTGCAGCACCGGCCGCAGCTCCGACTCCGGCACCTCACGCCCCTCAATTCTGGTGACCGCGGAGTGATAGAGTTCGAACGCATCTTTGGGATCAACGGTCTGCGCCAGGCGCATGATCTCGCCGATGGTTTCATTCTTCAGCGAAACCCCGGCGCACAGGTCACGGATAGTGCAGTTGGTACAGCGCTGGCCCTGAGGTGCCAGTACTAGTTGCGGCTCTTCGTGGACCTCGATAGTGTCGGGAATAAGGGTGGCGATACCCAGATTGTCGGGCCAGTGCTGGGACTTGAGCTCCAGCCGATCAACCGGATTGGTATTGGGTTCCGGCATCACCCGGGTGAATTTACGCCGCTCATTGAAGCGAATCAGCACCAGCAGCATACCGGTGCCGATCATCAGCGGCCCCGAGATAAAACGTACCTGGTGAGGTAACAACACCAGCATATAAACGCCGCTGAGGATATACCCAAAGGGCATCAGCTCGTATAGGGTTTCGTTCCAGTAGGGGCTGGAGCTGGCACGATTGCGCAACTTTTCCGAACGACGTCGGCGATCGGAGCGTATGCTCCACACCCAGGCACCGTATAGAAACAGCGCGGTGCCAAGCAGGATCGCTACGCCGCCATATTCGATTATCGCCCACCCACCGCACAACATGTACAGATACGGCAGCAGTTCGTAGAGCCCCTTGGGCAGCATGACAACCTCGATAAACAGTACTACTGAACCCCTAACGGGAGTAACGGGAAAACGAGAGTGCATCCATGCGGTGCCGCAGCCGACACCCTGCTACTTTACCGCTTGCAACCGCCAGCGGTAAATAGAGCCCCTTGATAGCACAAGGTATTTACACTTTAATGATCAATCGCCTTTGATCCGCGAGAGCTTGCGCTTATGGCTTCACAACACTGGGACGAGCAACAGTTCTGCGACTCCTACTCCAGCACCTGGGAGATCGCCCTCGACGAAGTTCATTACGGCTGGCTGGCTCCGGGCGAGCGGCAACTGCAACTGATCGATATCGACCTAACCAACGCCAATGTACTGGATATCGGCTGTGGCATGGGCGAAAACCTGATTGCGCTGGCGCGTAAAGGGGCCAATTGTCACGGCATCGATATCTCCGGTTACATGCTGGAGCGTGCGCGTCAGAACCTGGCCCCCTTTGTTGACGAGGTCGCGCCGGTACACCTGCAACAACAGGATATGCGCCAGACCGATTTCTACCCCGGTACCAGCTTCGACCTGATCCTGTCGGTCTATTCCCTGGAATACCTGGATTCGCCGCAGGAACTCAAGGACCTGTTCTACAACCTGTTCAAACGCCTGAAGCCGGGCGGTGTGTTCATCTTCTGTTTTTCCCACCAGTTACAGCACGTGCGCCACAACATGCTGGCCAACCGCTCCAGCAAAACCGGTGACGACCAGTTTGCCACCCTGATCTACTCCTTTCGTGACGTAGTCGATGCCCTCACCGGGGTCGGCTTCTTGCTCGAGCGAGTGATCGAACAGGGCACCAAAAACCCGTCGCGGCTGAGTTACGAGGACGCATTGCAGTTCCCCTATCACTTCCATCGTGATAACAACCCCTGCCTGCCCCAGTTCGACAGCGAAAGTAACAAGGTACCGCACACGGTGATCTACAAGGTGCGCAAACTGGACAGCCACGGGCTCGAACAGGACCACCAGCTGACCTTCAACTACCAGCAGAAGCAGGTGCAGATCTGGGGACAGAAACGCAGCGTCACCGAATCGCTGCCGTTCCGGGTTGAAGAGCGCAATTACAGCGCCCACCGCCTTGCTCCCAAGGATTCTGTCGTCGGACTGTGCGAGGTGATCGGTTTTACCGTTGCTCCGCTGGACCTGAACCACACCAGCGAGCAGGCCCTGCAGCTGGATCTGGACGGTTCTCCCCACACCCTGCACCTGCCCGGCACCTGCGTGCAGGCGTTTCTGCACCGCCACCTGGTCAGTGCGGGGCTACGCCCCACCTATGCCCGCAGCGTCTTTCCCGGCCGTGAAGAGCTGGAGAGCGGGCTTTATATCAAACGCCTCGATCCGGTATACGGCGAAATCAACCGGCTCTTCCCCAAACAACAGCTGGGCATTCTGGTGTTCATCAACGGCGAGGAACCAGCCCACGGCACCATCGGCCTGGAAGATATCACCATCACTGCGGGCGATCATATTCAGGTGGTCTACATCGCCACTAGCTGGGGCAAGGCCTGGCGGCCGCGTAAAAAAGCCGATGAGCAGATGGACCTATTCTAGGCCACCTGCCACCGGCGAGGGGGGATCGTTGCCGACCGTTACTAGCCGAACAACGCCTCGATCTGCGCTTCGGCGTTAAGGCGACCTTCATCGCCGGACGCCACACTCACCGCGTTGACGAAGGTCACGTCGGTAATGCCAATAAAACCCAGCACCGTGCGCAGGTAGGGATCGAGGTGGTTGTAGCTTTCGGCCGCAGATCCCGGGCGATAATCGCCACCACTGGCGGTCAACACGTAGGCTTTCTTGCCCGTTGCCAGCCCCTCGGGGCCATTGGCACCATACTGAAAGGTCCGACCGACCCGGGCCACATGGTCAATCCAGGTTTTCAGTCCGGAGGTGACGGAAAAGTTATGCATCGGCGCACCGATCACCAGGGTATCGGCGGCCAGCAGCTCGTCTACCAGCTCCTCCGATAGCGCAATCGATTGCTGCTGGGCGCCGTTGCGTTCAGCCGGTGCGGTGTAGTAGGAACCGATCATCACCTCGTCGATATGGGGCGGCGGATTGCGACCCAGATCACGCTCAACGATCTCTAGCTGAGGCTGCGTACGTCGCGCCGCGTCAACAAAGCGGCCGATCAGCTGGCGGGTGTGCGAGTTGTCGGTAACAGGGCTTGATTGGATAACCAGAAGACGATTCATGAGTAGACTCCTTGAGTGTTCGAGCTGACGATTCGATCAGATTGGAGCCATTCTCTTATTAGTTTTTATGAAATAAAATCGCATTAATTCGCACAATTCATTCGATTTTTTAGAAACAACCATGCCAAATCGACACCGTACAACGCTGGAACAGTGGCGCGCCCTGCAAGCCGTCGTGGATCATGGCGGCTACCAGCAGGCAGCCGACGCTCTCCACCGCAGTGCCTCATCACTCAATCACGCCATCGCCAAGCTGCAGCAGCAACTGGGCGTTCCGCTGCTGCAGCTACAGGGGCGCAAAGCGGTACTGACCGCCGCCGGTGAGGTGCTGTTGCGTCGTTCCCGCCAACTCACTGACGATGCCCACCTACTCGAAAGCCTGGCCGACAACCTTGGCATCGGCTGGGAACCCGAGGTGAGACTGGCGGTGGAGCCGCTATTGCCACGCCCCATGCTCTACCGTGCCCTGCAACAGTTTTACCCGCAGAGCCGGGGTAGCCGTTTGCAGGTCCGCGAAACCATTATCACCGGTACCCACGAAGCGATCAGCGAAGGCAGTGTCGATCTGGCCATCTGTGGACCGCTCCCCAAAGGGGTACTGGGCGAACCGATCGGCGCAGTCGATATCCTGCCAGTAGTTCACCCGCAACACCCTCTGGCGCAGGCCTCGGCTCCCCTGACGGCTGACGCCCTCAGTCGCGAGCTGCAACTGGTGATCCGCGACAGCGGTCGCAAACCGATGGAGAATCAGGGCTGGCTGCGCGCCGAGCAGCGCTGGACCCTGGAAAGCTTTGAAGCGGCAATCGAACTGCTGCAAACCGGCATCGGTTTTTGCTGGCTACCGCGCCACCGGGTCGAACCACTGATTCGACGCGGCGCGCTGGTCGTACTGGCCATTCGTGAGGGCAACCTGCGCCGAATCCCCCTGCATCTGGTGGTCCCCCGACCCGACCGACTAGGCCCTTGCGGTCAGCTGTTATGGCAGGAACTGCAGCAGATCCGACTTGACTAGCCCCGGATACCGCCCGCGGGACCACGGCCCTTTGGCGAGAAAGCAGCGGCGCACGTATAATGCGCACTCACTTCAATCAGCCATTCCCGACCCTGCCCGCCATGTCCGATAAAAACGTCCAACCTCGCGACCAACTCTACGCCAGCCCCCTCGACGCCATCGTCAATTTCCAGTTCGATGAACAGGTGGTGGGGGTGTTTGCCGACATGATCAACCGTTCCGTGCCCGGCTACAGCACGGTGATCAAGTCGCTGGGGATTCTGGCCGCGCGCTACGCCCAGCCTGACAGTCGCTGCTACGACCTCGGCTGCTCCCTCGGGGCCGCCACCCTGTCGATGCGCCAGCAGATTCGCCAGCCCAACTGCCGACTGGTGGCAGTGGACAACTCCGCGGCGATGATCGAACGCTGCCGCGAGCATCTGCAGGTTGCTACCGAAGAGGATCAGGTCGACCTGATTCTGGCGAACATTCAGGACGTGGCGATCAAGGACGCGTCGGTGGTGGTCATGAACTTCACCTTACAGTTCATCCCGCCGGCACAACGGGCCGCACTGCTGGCCCGGATCTGGCGCGGGCTGAAGCCGGGCGGCGTACTGCTGTTGTCGGAGAAAATCTGTTTCGACGACGCCGGAGAAGATCAGGCGCTGACCGACTGGCACCATGACTTCAAGCGCGCCAACGGCTACAGCGACCTGGAGATCAGCCAGAAACGCAGCGCACTGGAACAGGTGATGCGGCCCGACACGCTGGCGACCCACCGCAGGCGCCTCGGCGATGCCGGTTTCAGCCGTGTCCAACCTTGGTTCCAGTGCTTTAACTTTGCTTCGTTGGTGGCCTTCAAATGATCGATTTCGCCGACTTTTACCAGCGTCTTGACGCCGATGAGGTCTTGGCCCCCTATCGTCCGGCGCTGCAAAACGCGCTGGATGGCAAGCTGGAGCGGGTCAACCACGGCGATCTACCGGGCTGGCTGAAGGCGCTGGACAACTTACCCGCACTCACGGCGGACAGGCTTGCGCTGGATCGTGGCACCGTCACGATCGACAGCACCGAGTCGTTGAGCGCCGAACAGGCACAGCAGCTGGAAGCCAGTTACCGTGCACTGATGCCGTGGCGCAAAGGGCCGTTCCGCGTGTTCGGACTGGAGATAGACACCGAGTGGCGCTCGGACTTCAAATGGGACCGGCTAGCCCCCCATATCAGCGACCTGCGCCACCGCCGGGTGCTCGATATCGGTTGCGGTAGTGGCTACCACTGTTGGCGCATGCATGCGGCCGGGGCTCGCGAGGTGATCGGCATCGACCCGTCACTGAAGTTTCTGATTCAGTTTCGCAGCCTGAAGCGGTATATCGGCGATACCCCGGTAGAGCTGTTACCCCTCGGTATCGAGGAGCTACCGCGACCGATGCGGGTATTTGATACGGTATTCTCCATGGGGGTTTTCTACCACCGTAAAAGCCCCATCGATCACCTGCTGGAACTGCAGGACCTGCTGCGCCCCGGTGGTGAACTGGTACTGGAAACGCTGGTGGTCGACGGCGACCAACACACGGTTCTGCTGCCGGGCGAACGCTACGCACAGATGCGCAACGTCTGGTTTCTGCCTAGTGTGGCTGCCCTGTGCCAATGGCTGGAGCGGGTCGGTTACGTCAATGTGCGCTGCGTCGATGTCAACCAGACCAGCCCCGACGAGCAACGCTCCACCGACTGGATGCGCTTTCACTCTCTCAGCGACTTCCTCGACCCTGCCGATCCTCAACTCACCGTCGAGGGTTACCCGGCTCCCAAACGTGCCATCGTGCTGGCCGAACGCCCCTATTGATCAGCGGTGCGCTGCTGCAACTGCTCCGCCTCGCCGCGGCTGAGCCAGCGCCAGGGCAGCGGCAACAGCCCTGGCACCCGCTGGCAGTAGCGTCGGTATCGATCGCCGTAGGCGGCGATCAGCTTGCGCTCCTCCAGTCGCGAACCGATCACAAAATAGGCCGTCACCAACAGATAGAAGGCCAACTGGGCCGCGTTCATATCGCGGGTCCACAACACCAGCAGCGCAAAGCAGTACCAGGGGTGGCGCACAAAGCGGTGCCAGAAACCGATGCTGAAGCTTTCACCACCATCGATACTCACCGGGCCATCGTCCACCGGGTGGCTCGAATCACCGCGGCGCCACTGCCACTGACGGCTGCCGCTGAACAGGCTGAGGTCATAGCTGTTCAAACTGTGGATAAAAGCGGCTACCGCCGCGACCGCCAGGATGTTCGCGGGCCAGACCAACAGCTCTGGGCGCTGCCAAACCAGATCTCCCGGCCACAACCACACCAGCGCCAGAATCGGCAGCAACAGCAGCACCGCTATCAGGTTGTAGAGCAGCCGATAGGCCGGGACCAGCGCAGGCCATTGATCCCCGACCCACTGCTTGCAGCGGGTTGAAGCCAACACGGAGTGCAACACCGCATAGGCGGCAAAACCAAGCGCCAAACCGCCCAGCCATAATGCATCGTTCATCAAATACTCCTGTTCCGCGCGATTCATGCACTGATGCTAAACTTTACCCAGTTTAATCCCAATACTCCGGAGCGTCTCATGTTGTCCCCCCTGGCATCACTCTGTGTCCGTGCTATCACAGTGTCCGCTTTGGCGCTGCCGCTGGCTGCGTTGCCCCTGTTCACCCCGCTGTTCGATCAGGACGCTCAGCTCTATGCCAAAGGAGGCGGTGGCGGTGGTAACGGCGGTGGTAACGGCGGCGGCAACGGCGGCGGCAACGGCGGCGGCAACGGCGGTGGTAACGGCGGTGGTAACGGCGGCGGCAACGGCGGTGGTAATAGTGGCGGTAATAGCGCGGGCAACGGCGCCGAAAAGGGCGGCCACCAAGGCATCAGCGGCATGGCGTCGGCCGACGATCAGGGATCGTCAGATGACGCCGATGGAAACGATGACAACAGCGGCGGTAAAGGCAAAGGGCTGGGGCGGGCCAATGCAGCGCACGCCTCCGATCGAGCCCAGGAGCGGGCTGCACCGCACTCTGCAGTCGGCCAGGTCGCCAGCTATAAAGCTATGGTGGAAGCCACCGAAGATGATCTGGAAGCACAGGCCGCAGCGGCTATCGAACAACTCAACCGGGTCAGCAACAAGAACCTGGACTCAGCCCTGATGCAACAGGTTAATGACCTGCTCGGCATTCAACCCAGCGACGTCACCGAAGAGATGGAGCGGCAGTTGGATGGAACGCCGGAAACGGAAACTCCCTCAAGCTAAGGCATGGCCCAAGGCTAAATCGCATCGGCCAACAGCCGCTGACGCAGGGATGCGATGGTAGCGGCATTAATCCCCCCGCCCTGAACCTGGTGCTGCTGCTGAAAACGCTGCAATGCCGCGGCGGTGCGTGGCCCCCAGACGCCATCCAGCGGGCCCGGTGCCAACGACTCCAGCGTCAACACATACTGAACAAAACGCACCAGCCCGCGCGGCACTTGCCGCTCAGTGCTATCGGCCTGCCAGCTTCTTGCCTCAGCATCAGCCGCGGCGCGCTCGGCAGCCCCAAGCTGAGGGCCAAGGCGCTGTAACAAAGCCGCGGTGTGGGGCTGTTGCGCCTGATCGGCGAGACGCAACCAGAAAAAGCCTTGCTGCAGGTCGGTCACGCCCCCCATACCACTGGCATACGCCACACCGGCAGCAAACTGTGCCTTGGCGTAGCCGAGCCGCGCAGAGCGCTCATACCAATGCACCGCCCAGGCACGCTCCTCGGCAACGCCCGCGCCGTTCATATAGATCTCGCCCACATGATACTGCGCCCGGGCATGGCCTCGCTCGGCCAGGGGTTCCAGCCAGCGTAACGCCTGACGGGGATCGCGCCCGACGCCCTGACCGGCCAGATAGCTCATTCCCAGCAGGTAGGCCGCGCCGGGGTGGCCATCATCGGCAGCCTGTTGAAACAGCGCAACGGCACGCTCCTGCGTTTCGGGCCCGGCCAGCGACAGTTGCAACCCTTGGCGATACGCCGCTTCCGCCGCCGACGCCTGCTGGGCAGGCGACTCGCCCTGCTGCTGCCACCATTGGTCAAGATCTCGCAATCCCTGGCACCCCGCCAGCAGCAGGGCAAGCAGCAGTAGCCCTCCCCGTGCCACAACCCCGGTTCTGATCAGCATCAATGACTCACCCCACGACTATCGCTCTGTCCTGATAACACGCCACTCATCGGTTTCTTCTGCACAACGGGTAATTCTTTTGCCGGCCAAGGCAGGGAGATGAGACCGATGGGCTGCCGCCCGGCGCGTGCGCGAACCGCGACCTGAGGAGCAAGGGGAACACGCCGCTAACCATCCCCGCTGGTAGAAGAACGCTCAAGGCTGGCCATCTGAGCCTCGTAGTAGCGGATCAGCTCACTCCATAGCTGCTCCGGCTCCACATCCAGCACATAGTGGCGCGAAGCCGGCACTACAAACCAGTCGCCACGCGCCACCTCATGCTCCAGTTGCAGCGGTCCCCAGCCCGCAAAGCCGGTAAACACGCGATAGACAGCACCGGATTCCGGTACCTGCGTGAGGCTATTGAGGAGACGACGCCCGTGAACGAAGAACACGCCGGGGACCACCTCAAAAGCGCCATCATCGGGATTGCGAAAATTGGCCAGCATCAGGCGATGCTCAGGCCCCACCGGACCACCGAAAAACAGCGGCTGGGACGCAACCGCAGCGGTAACCACGTCCCCGAAGTCCGCTGCCAGATCAGAATCGCCGCGCCGGTTGACAATCAACCCTCGCGCTCCGCTACTGCCGTACCCCACCAGCAGCACCACCGAGCGGGCAAAGCTGCCATCTTTATGCTGCGGCGTAGCCACCAGCAGATGACCACTCTTCAGTCCCAGTTGCTCGCCCCAGTCGGAGTTGGCTGGCAGTGATAACAGCAGCAAGAGAAGCGCCACAGCGCGACAAACCACCTTTGTGAACATCCGATAGTCACTCCTGAATGAGTTTTAAGCATAGCTTGTCGCCACCGAGCTGAAGGCGGAAACAGCGGCAGCAGAGTTGGCTACTGTGCAGGATAAGAGGAATTTTGAAACCGGGTAGAAAGATGTCTGGCGGCACGCTGCAGAGGGCCCAGATAAAAAGAGCCCCGCCTGCGGGACGGGGCTCAACACTACAAGTATGCTCAAGGTGGGGATTGATACTATAGTCGAGCATCAGCCGGTTTGCTAACTGACCTCAGAATCTTTGCTTATCAGGCTATGCCTATTTAGCGTAACGCGACCTTAGAAAGCTGCTAGTGTGCTGCGTCGCACTTGGTGGCACATTAGAACGAGGTGGTTTTTTCATCATCCTGGGCGCAAGGCGGAGTCATAGTGGCGCGTTGGCGACCACGAGCAACGACGGATGGCGGAAAAAAGGGACCGTTATATGTGCCGGATAGCATGAAGCAGTAAGTTAGCAATCACCGCCATAGGCCCGGTCCGGCAGGTCGCTGGCGATGCCATAACCACGAATCACACGAACCAGAGCATCAACACCCGCCTCCAGATCGGCGCTGTTATCAACCCGCAGCATCCGCTTGCCCAGGGGCACGGCCTGCTCTCTTGCCCGGCGGATCCGCCGCTCAACCTCGGCGGCGTCTTCACGCCCGCGCAGCAGTAAGCGCTGACGCAGGGTATCGTCGTCGACCTCTATCATCACGGGTACCAGCCGGTGGTGATAAAGCGCCTGCGCACTCGGCAGATAGCTGCGCGAACCGTTGACCAGCACGCTGATGCCCTGATCCAGCCAGTGGTTGATCTCAGCGCCCACGCCGTAACGCCGGCCATGGGCCTGCCAGTGCATGGCAAAGGCCCCGAGTTGCTGCCTCTTGGCAAACTCCTGCTCGCTCAGCCAGATATGATTTTCGCCAGCCAGCTCCGGCTCGCGGGTAATGTAACGGTGAGCGACAAAACAGCGATCCGCCTCGGTAAAAATGCGCCGACAGCCCCTCAGCAAGGAATCCTTGCCGGAACCGGAGGCGCCCATAAGGTAGAACACCCGGCTTTCGGTGACGCTCATACGCCGCCCCGCCCCTTCAGCTCCACCCGGTTGCCGTCCGGGTCCTGTAGATAGATGGAAGGGCCAAAACCGGTGGCGCCGTATCGGCGCTTTGCGCAAGGGCAGTCGATACCCAGCCGCTGGCAGCGTTGGCGGATGAGTGCTTCGTCAAAAGGTTCGATCAGCAGGCAGAAATGATCAAGGTTGGCATCGGCGGGGGGCGTTGCTACCGGCAGCAGATCGATCAGGCTATCGCCGGCACGCAGCTGCACCAGGCCGATCTTGTCGACCCGGCGTTCAACGCTGCAATCGAGCAGCGTGGCGTAGAAATCGGCGCTGCGTGCGGTGTCGGCCACACGCAGCACCACGTGATCCAAGCGTTTGATCTGCACCGCGGTTCTCCTGTTTAGACACCCTCACCAAGGGTAGCAGAGAGCCGCCGGTTCAGGTGCGACGAACCACCACCAGCGCCACCCCGGCCACGGTCATCAAACCGCCCAGAATCGCCAACGGTCCGAACCGCTCATCAAAGAGCAGATAAGCCTGCAGTGCAGTAACGGGCGGTACCAGATAGAACAGACTGGCCACCTGCGAGGCCGCACCGCGCCGAATCAGAGCCATCAACAGCAGTATCGCCCCGACCGACAATCCCAACACCAGCCATCCCAGTGCCAACACGAAAGGCAGTTGCCAGTCGATAACGCGGGTTTCCAGCCAGAACGCCCCCACCGCAAAAAATGCCAGCGCGGCGCAGTACTGAATAAAGGTCGCGGGGATCAGCTCCACGCCAACGCAAAAGCGCTTCTGGTAGACCGTTCCCAGCGATATCCCCACCAATGACACCAGCACCCAGGCAAGAGTCCATAAGGGGAAGCTGCCGCTGACGCTGCCGAGCTTCTCCCATAACACCAGCATCACCCCGCACAGACCCAACGCCAGGCCGAGCCACTGCTGCCAGCGGACCCGTTCACCCAGAAAGGCGACCGCCGCCAACGAAGTCAACAGTGGCTGCAAGCCAACAATGAGTGAGGCCAGTCCGGCCGGCATTCCGCCATCTATGGCGTAAAACACGCCACCGAGATAAAGGCCGTGGATCAACACACCGACCAGTGCCGTGTGGCCCGCCAGCGTCATACCGGGCCAGCGCGCGCGCATGAACAGCGCCAACGCCCCCAGCGCTGCCAGGGTGATCAACATGCGAACGGCCAACAAGGTAAAGGGTTCGGCGTACGGCAAACCGTATTTGGCACCGATAAAGCCGGTACTCCACAGCCACACAAACAGCACCGGCATCAGCCGGATCGAGAGGGAATCGCGCTCAGTTGTGGACATGGGGTCTCCCGCGCCGGAAAAACAGCCAATCTAGCCTCCTGAACCGGTCAGGTACAGGTACAATTGGGGCTTTTTGCACCGGTACAGTTGCGCCACGGTTGCTCAACGGCAGTGCAGGAATAGCAACGGGCTGCCATCGGCAGGCTTGGGCTTGCCCCCCAGTCGCTGCACCAAAAAAACGCACTCCGTCATTGATCGAAATCAGTCAAAAGCGCAACCTGTAGTGGTGCCAGCCTCCAGCCGACCCTAGATATGGGTTTTGTGCATCTGCGTTTTATATATCGATTTGTTATAAAAAGAGCCTGTTAATCACAATCAAAGACGGTAAGTTAGTGTTTGCAAACCTCGTCGTGGTGAGGGCTCCGCCCGTCAAGCGCCAATATTTTGGCAGTGGTCAAAAAATCGACATTACCTGTTCAAAAGCTCACCAGCACTATATGTTGTATGCGGAGTCAGGCCTGCATACAATATCTGGAAATCGTCGTGAGAACGATGTCAGACACACTTAACGCCTTGTAATATAAAGAGAAAGGTTTACTGCAAATGACTGCTACCCTCCAGGTTGTGACTCAGACAGAAAAGGAAGTATCGCACCAGCCCGCCTCGGTCGATATTTGGGACTCCAAGTACCGTCTGAAAGCGAAGGATGGCCGCGTACTCGACGCGGATATGGATGCCACCTTTCAACGCGTAGCCCGCGCGCTGGCCGATGTTGAAACCACCAAGAAGAAACGCGAGGAGTGGTACGACAAGTTCCTTTGGGCCCTGCGCCACGGCGCCATTCCCGCCGGCCGGGTGATGTCCAACGCCGGTGCACAGGAACACAAACCGGCGACCTCGACTATCAACTGCACCGTGTCTGGCACCATTCACGACTCCATGGACGATATTCTGGGTAAAAACCTGGAAGCCGGTCTGACCCTCAAAGCCGGCTGCGGTATCGGTTACGAATTCTCTACCCTGCGCCCCAAGAACGCCTATGTGTCCGGTGCCGGCGCCTACACCTCCGGCCCGCTGTCGTTCATGGATATCTTCGACAAGATGTGCTTCACCGTGTCATCGGCCGGTGGTCGTCGCGGCGCCCAGATGGCGACCTTCGACATTGGTCATCCGGATGTGGTGGACTTTATCCGCGCCAAGCGTGAAGACGGCCGCCTGCGCCAGTTCAACCTGTCGTTGCTGATCACCGACGAGTTTATGGATGCGGTCAAGTCCGACGCAGACTGGAAGCTGGCCTTCCCGATGACCCAGAAAGAGGTCGAGCGTGACGGTATCGACCTGAGCGACGAATCGCTGGTGGTCTGGCGCGACTGGCCGACCAAGGACAACTACGTCACCAACGGTGCAGGTCTGGTTGCCTGCCGTATCTCCAAGACCATCCGCGCCCAGCACCTGTGGAACGCCATCATGACGTCCACTTACGATTTTGCCGAGCCCGGCTTTATCCTGATCGACAAGGTCAACGAGCAGAACAACAACTGGTTCTGTGAAAATATCCGCGCCACCAACCCCTGCGGTGAGCAGCCTCTGCCCCCCTACGGCAGCTGCCTGCTGGGCTCCATCAACCTGACCCGCTTTGTGCTTGATCCCTTCACCGACAAGGCACGTTTCGACTGGGACAACTTCCGCAAGACCGTGGCCATCTTTACCCGCATGCTGGACAACGTGGTAGAGATCAACGGCTTGCCGCTGGAGCAGCAGCGCCACGAGATCATGAGCAAGCGTCGCCACGGCATGGGCTATCTGGGGCTGGGTTCCACCGTCACCATGATGACCATGCAGTACGGCGATCAAGCCTCGGTCGCCTTTACCGAACAGGTAACCCGCGAGCTGGCGCTGACTGGCTGGAAAACCGGCCTGGAGCTGGCAGAAGAGAAAGGCGCCGCGCCGATCATGGATGAAGAGTTCGAGGTTACCGGCGAGATGCTGCGCAAGCGCCCGGAGATGGCCACCGACGGTTACAAGGTCGGCGACAAGGTCAAAGGCAAGGTGCTGCACGCCAAGTACAGCCGCTACATGCAGAAAGTGGCCGAGGTGGATGCAGAACTGGTTAACGCGCTGGCCGAAAAAGGCTGTCGTTTCACCCATCACAGCTCCATCGCCCCGACCGGCACCATCTCGCTGTCGGTTGGTAACAATGCCAGTAACGGCATCGAGCCCAGCTTTGCCCACCACTACTCGCGCAACATCATTCGCGAAGGCAAGAAGTCCAAAGAGAAGGTCGACGTATTCTCCTACGAGCTGCTGGCCTACCGTGAGCTGGTCAATGCCGACGCCATGCCCTACAGCGACGATCCTGCGGCGCAGCTGCCCGATTACTTCATTACCGCTGAAGACATCACCCCCAAGCAGCACGTTGATATTCAGGCGGCGTCACAGATCTGGATCGACTCGTCGATCTCCAAGACCGCTAACGTCCCGACCGACTATCCCTACGACAGCTTCAAGGATATCTATCTGTACGCCTACGAACAGGGTTTGAAAGGCTGCACCACCTTCCGCTTCAACCCCGAAGCGTTCCAGGGCGTGCTGGTTAAAGAGCAGGATCTGGCCAATACCACCTATCAGTTCCAGCTTGAAGACGGCACCAGCGTCGAACTCAAGGGTAATGAAGAAGTCGAATACGACGGCGAGATTCACACCGCGGCCAACCTCTTTGATGCGCTCAAAGAAGGCTACTACGGCAAGTTCTAACGGCGGACCGAGACAGGAACAGCAACATGGCATTTAAAATTGAAAAAGCGATCACCGGCTACAAAGTGATCTCCGCCGAAGAGAAGGCGAAACAGGCAGAAAAAGCGGCGGAAGAGGCCAAATCCTCGCTCGAACGCGTCCATGAAGACCTTGAGCGCCCCGAGTTTCTGATGGGCTCGACCTACAAGGTCAAGACGCCGATGTCCGAGCACGCGCTCTACATCACCATCAACGATATCGTTCTCAACATGGGCACCGAGCACGAACAGCGCCACCCCTACGAGATCTTTATCAACTCCAAGAACATGGACCACTTTCAGTGGGTGGTCGCCCTGACCCGGGTTATCTCGGCAGTATTCCGCAAGGGTGGCGACGTCACCTTCATGGTGGAAGAGCTGAAGGCGGTATTCGATCCCAAGGGCGGTTACTTCAAGCGCGGTGGCAAGTTCATGCCGTCACTGGTGGCAGAGATCGGTGAAGCGATCGAAACCCACATGAAGATGATCGGCCTGCTGGAATCGGAAGGGCTGGATGAGCATCAGCAGAAACTGATCGCCGAAAAACGCGCCCAATACGAAGCCGCAAAAAGCGGCGGCACGGCTACCGAAACACCCGCCAATGACGAAAAAGGCGCCTTCCCGGCCGATGCGCAACTGTGCGGCAAGTGCAACGTCAAAGCGGCGATCCTGATGGACGGCTGCTACACCTGCCTTAACTGCGGCGATTCCAAGTGCGGTTAAGTTAACGGTCTAGGCTGCGCGAACCCACACACTGTAGTTTGGAGCATAAGTTGTCCTGCAGGAAGCGCTAGAATGCGGCTTGCAGGGCATGCTTAAGACCATTAAGTGCCACCCATTGATTTCGAAAGACTTTTTCTGATCAAAAAATAGGCTTGTTGGCGGTTGCTAACTTTCAGGGCATAAAGTGTCCATCGCTATAAAAGCCGGATTATTTCCGGCTTTTTTGGTCTTGGTCTCACTCTTTTCTTCTGCAATTAGGGGCTTAGCAGGCTTTTCAATGTCTGCTACTGGCCCCAGCGGACATTGGGCGTTGGGGCGCGAGGTGGCAGCTACAAACACAAGGCCGACGATTGAAGACTTGGGTAAAACCTCAATAACGAGCGGGCGTTAAGTGCGTCCAGCCAGAGGCTGCTCCTTGATTTGTTAGACATGTATAGTTTTCAGTTCTTCGGCGCCTCTTCCGTGTAAAGAATGATATGCATTCCATAGCAATTTCTATGACTAAGAGTCATCATCGCATATCAGCCAACGTTCAGCCTTCGCGCTTAGCATCTTCATCTCAACACCATATCAATAGCTATCGTCCCACCAAGCAACTCGCCATCTTCGTAAAGCTTATCGAATACTTGAGCAAGCGAACTATGAAGATCTGATGACTTCATACTAATTTTTTCATCGCATGGCTTTACTATCACAGCATCATCTACTCTCATGTCCAGCCAGAAACACCCATGAGGCGCAGATGCGTGCATCCTGTCAAACCAGAATATAAATGGGGATAGACATAACGCCTCTCCGCAAGATTTATCGTATAGCAGCGCAAAGGAATCGCTAATATTCTGTTTTGAAGTGTATTTATATGAATTTATAAAGGGCGCATTGTCGTTTGCAGCCTTAAATAAACCTTCGTAGCTATCAGAACTAAAAGGAGCGGAACAACATTCAGCACTATAACCAAACAACTTGTTTTTCATAGCTTTAGAGATGACTTTCACAACAAGTTCAACATGCTCTTGCCAGTCAGCATCTCGCTCTCCGAGTTTGTCATGCTTATGGTCATTAAAATCAACTATCGCTCTATTCAACTTGACTTTATTTTCAGTAGAAAATAAATCACTAAAATTATTTGAAAACTTTGCATTATTGCCAATTATATTTAACGCACCCTCGAGCATTGCTTTCAAAGGTCCCATTGATCTGTGTCGAAATTGGCGCATTAATATATTTATTGGACTGTTCAATGATGCTTCTGCAGCAGCCGTGTATGCCATGAATGCCAAACAACTTTCAAAAGCTTCTCGCGCTGCTACAGGAATATCACGCTCCTGAGTTGTACTAAGAAACTTTCTAATAGAGAAGGCAACCGGGAAGGGCAATTGAGATATAGATGCAGAGAGTCCAGACCATGAAGATGATTGTTGGCGACGGGTCGTAATTTTGATTTTATTACTATCAAGCACGCATAGAGAAGAGTTGCTTGTCCCGAAGTCGAAACCTATAAAGTGATCACCCGTTTTGATTTCATGTGCATCGACAGTCATATCAATATGAAAAGCTCGACCTGTAACTGAGTTTTCTTCTGCGCCAAATTCTGGATTGCTAACTCTATAAATAAATTTTGGTGTGACCGTGCCGTCCTGCCTGATAATAATTTGAACTGTGATATTACTGTCGAAATGCTTGCTATCCCTTGTATTAACTCTAGTCTCTTCCACATTGTACGAATCGAGTTCGTGATCCGAATCAGGGCGGCTGAAGTAATAGTCCAAATAATGTCTTGGGGACTTATTTAGCCTAATCTTCCACTGAAGTTCTGAGTCAAAAAAGTGTTTTAAAGACTGCGCAGAAGGTACGAGGTCAGCAGGTTTAGCTTGCGCCATATCTATCTTCTCTCCGACAGATTTGAACCTTCTGTCTTTAACAAGACCAGTGCCATCAGGATTTAAAAATAATTTGATTGGATTGTAAGTAACTGCGACAAACTCACTATCTGTATCGTAATATCGACGAGCACATTCAATGGCCAGCCCATTAGCTACTACTTCTTGAAAAGAATGGCTTATGGGGACTGGCTCTGCACTTTCTAATTGCTCCGCGAAATCTTTAACAAGCAACTCTTGTAACCACTGCAGATTAGATGAACCACCAGAAATAAGCGTAACAGAAATCATTCGCTCATTTAGCGCTTCGTATGAGCGATTTAAGACATTAGAAACCGTATTTTTTAACTTCTTGTTCCACACTTCGTGAACAAAAATAGTTCTCATCTGATGTGCATAGAATTCGTCCTTCACAAACACATCGCTTACAAATGGATCAAGAGGAACATCGACGATTGTTTTTTCATAGGCATCGGTGTCCAGCCTCCAATTATTTATCTTCAAAGACAGATCTAATTTGAATTTTTCTGCCGCCGCCTCCAATTTCTTGTAATTATTAATAAAGCATTTGCTTTTTGTACCGAGATCTTCTAGCTTTAGCTCCCCTTTTAAAATCCGCTGGTATTGCCCTATATATCTATCAGCCTCTTTTCTTTTTCCATTCTCTAGGTTTCTCTTAATCAAGTAGCTTGCTATTTCACGATTAATAAAGAAGCCGCCTATAGGAACTGAATCAGCGGCCAGTGGCTTTGAGCTCTTTCCAGATATACTTATATCGCCTTTGTTCGTCGATTCGATGACACAGGCATCAAAGGTTCCACCTCCAAAATCGACAATAAATGCTACGTGCTTCGTTGTATCTTGAAGAATTGGAATACGGCAACCGTAACGGTAATATTGAAATACTGCAAAAGGCTCAGGTAGAAACTCTACCTCCTCATATCGGTCAAGAATGCGACGTATATTTTCTCTATAATTTGAAATCCACTTTGGACTATATCCTTCTATTTGAAAGCTCAAAGGTTCAGCAACAATAATCTTTGCAGGATGCTTATAGTTTGTGCTCTCAGATCTAGGAAATCTATCTTCGACATTTTTTAGTACATTGTCGAAATAGTCCTTGGTGAGGTTATAAGCATTCTTCGGTTCGCCTACATCAACCTGAAATTCTCGGCGGTTTGCTATTGATCCTCCTGGAACGACCTCTCCCAATGCGACCTTAAACTCAGAATTTACGATATGTCCATCTTCACGCATATCTATCGCTTCGGAGCCGAATGCTAGACCACTATTTTCTGTATAACATAGAGCTGTTGGAATGTACTTTTGGCCATTTATTTTTTCAGGTTGAACCGCTTCAACCCAGAGTGTCTTTTCAATTGATTTGGTCATTATTTATTCCCTTTTAATCTCATCCGTTGAAGCACCCACCCTTCATCAAATGAGTTTCCACCATGATAAGTGGCGATACAAGGTCTAAGTCCATTGGATATGTCCGCTGCCGTTTATAGTCTAGCGATTGCGGCTTGTATTGCTACGCGGTGTCACCTGCATCTGCGAAGTATGCGGAAAGCTAACGCCGCGTTCGCGTTAATGGGAGGTAGGAACAAAGCAAACTAGCTATAAAGAGCTACCCCTACTGCAGTGTTGGCCTCTCTGAACAGAGACGGGTTATCAAAATTGCGCGCTTTGATGCAGGCTTACAGTGGCCATCGCATCGAACTATACTGCAGCGATCGAATCGATTGTTACAATCGTCGATATTGATGACCAACCGTGTCAACAGCGCATAAGTTGGAGCCAAATCGTAGAGGGGGTACGAGCAACGGGTGGAGAGTGTCTAGAGTACTGGTGGCTATTCAGTCGGGTATTGGCAAACGACTTGGTTATGGGTTAAGGTGCTGAAAAATAAACCTCATCTTCCAGTCGGTTTGAGGTATGGAAACGTAATACAAGGATGTTTATATGATTTTTTCTTTTATACTTAGTGGTTATTTATCTCCCGTAAGTGCTATATCGCCCATTATGCTTATGGGTGCCAAGATAAGACGTCTATCTCATTTGTTTTGATTTTCAATAAATAGCCGAGCTGATTTTATGTCTGAGTTTGTCTTTGTTTTGTTAATTAATTTAGCGCTTATAAAAAATTTGTATTTTTTTGCAATTGATTTTTTGGTTGGTACTGAGATGAAACTTATTCTTACTAGTTAAGTATATTGTTTTTTTATTTTCATGGCGAGGTTTTAAGGAGAGGATTCTGTTTTGAGTTCGGAAGTTCAAACAATACTGCTGGGGGTTCCTAGTGGAGTAGTTGCGGCCTTTTTAGTCTGGTTTGTTGCTGTTGTTTGGAATTCGGCTTTTACGCCTTGGATTAGGAAACAAATATATAGAGGTGTTGAGCTTACGGGGCAATGGAATGCTACGTTAATGAGTGATGAAGCTGGGAACTCAACAGATTCAATAGAAAATGCTGTTTCGAGCATAAGTTATATGCTTAGCATTGAGAAGCAATATGGTCATCAACTAAAAGGTTGGTTTTCTCAGGACTTCAAAGAGGGTGATAAGTCAACCCATGGCAGATACCTTGTTGATGGGCAGGTTGTTGATGGTACATTGGTTCTTAGTCTTAAACCTGCAGATAAAAGCAAATCTGCATTTGGTACATTGTTGATGAATATCTCATCTGCTGGCAACAAAATAGAGGGGCAATATACATTCAAAGGTTCTCGAACTAATAAAATACAGTCTGTCGGTATTTCATTGGGAAAAAATCAGAGATGAAAAGAACGTTAGCCAGATATAAAAGAAGTACTCCTGTCCCTTTGGAAATTTCTCTTCCTGTTGATTATCTTCAAGACGAAGAGTATTGCATGGCTTTGAGTGAAGATATTCATGTTTGTGGTAATGGATGGGAAACAATATCTTCTGTTGATGGTAAATCTGCTGATGTGATACCAAAAATAAAGGGAGTGTATGTTTTCGTTTGGAGAACCTTGTTTTCTATGAAAAGCGATACCTCATCAATAGACTTTAATCAAGCTGTTTATGTGGGTTCTGCTAGTAAAGGCGATAGTAGTTTGCGTCAGCGGTTTATAAACGATTATCAAAAAATTGTTAAATTATTTCCGGCTGTTCATTGGACTCAATCTGGCATGATGACTAGAGATGAGAAATTGAAAAAAGTCCTTAATCTTTGGGAGCTGGATTATTGGTTCGTAACTATGGAAGGGGCTGGTCAAGACCAGATCGAAGATATTGAAGATAGGCTTATAGCCCTTTTGAATCCACCTGGTAATACACGAAATAGAAGTCGTATTACAGGGAAGGTTAATAAAGATAAACGAGCTCCTGCTTTTGAGCCTGCTTTTTAAGGAGAAATATTTTGTCAAATAAAACATTAATACCTGCGCTAAAGGCAAAGGTGGGTGATTGGAACTATTATATTTGTGTCATGAAGTACGCGCAGGTTGCTAAAGAAGTTAATTATGCATACGAGCTGGGCGGAAACCAAGAGCTGAACTCGCTAATACAGAGAGGGATCTCTGAAAGAACAAAGGAAATAACTGACTATTTGCTGCGATCGGAACATCGGTTTCTTGGCTCTCTTATCGTTGCTGCATATGGTGGTGATCCTCAATATATGCCGGTAAGTATGGAAGATGCTGATGGTGTGATATCTGGCCTGGATAGTAGCTTCGGTGTCCTGACTTTTGATGGCGCGCAGCAGTATTTTGCACTCGATGGGCAACATCGACTTAAAGCAATTAAAGATGCGATCAAGAAAAATCCAGAGCTAGGGAATGAAGAAATCAGCGTTATTTTAGTAAGTCATTATGATACCCCAGAAGGGAAGGAAAAGACCCGAAGGCTATTCACAAATATAAACAAGAATGCAAAAACCACTACGAAAAGCGAGAACTTGGCGCTAGATGAAGATGATGGGTATGCAATCGTCACACGCCGAATAATCAGTGAGCACGTTTTGCTGGGCGAAGAGGGGCGTGTTTCAGTTTTTAACAAGTCAGGTGACGAAGGGCAGCTTTCAATAGCTGGTAATGTTAAAGATAGCGACAGGCACGCGTTAACTTCAATAAGTCAGCTATATGAAATAGTAAAAGCATTGTCATTTCATACGCAAATAGATGGTCACGCAGTCTCCAAAAGGCCTACGGACGATGATCTTGAATTGTCTTATAAGGTTATTGATGAAAGGGTTACTCAGCTTTTTTCTTCTTGCGGAAATTTGGATAAAATTGCTATTCAATTTGATGACTTGCGCTCGTTCAGGAAGTCAAAGGATAAGCCTGGTAGTGAGCATGCATTTCTAAAAGGAGTCGTTCAACGCTGTGTTGTCGAATCTGTAAGATATGTTATCGATCAACAGCTATTGACCTGGGAAGAGTTGCTTGAAAAGCTCTCAGGTTTTGACTGGTCATTATCATCTGCGCCTTGGTCTAGTGTCTGTATTTTGATAGATGGTAAGCTGAAAATGCAAACAGGAAGGGACTTTTCAAACTTGTTGGTTGAAATGTTGAAGTCTCATTTGGCGCCTATTAGCAAACAGCAGGTTAAAAGGGCAAGAAGACTATATCAAGATGTAAAGGGAGAGTCTTATTCTGTCTCTCAAGAGGTATTGGAGGGAAATGTAGTTAATATTGACTAGTCATTGTTTTCTTCTTTATAAGAATGCGGCGGTTATTAAACCGCCGTATTCTTATTCGCTGCAATAGGCTTTTCTATCAAATCACTAATTGATTTTGTCTCATTTGATATAAATGAGATTCCTCTATGGATATGTGTTCTTAATTCGCTTAGTAACTCATGATTTTCTGTTGATTTTCCTTCGTTAAATGCTCGCTGTTTGAGGATGGCTAGGTATATTTTCTGATACTCGCCAGCAAAAACTTTGAAGCTCATTTCAACCGAACTATCCGAAGGTATATCCTCTTTTGGAGGGGTTGAAGGTTCTGCTAAAGATCTGCAAAAAGCCCACCGACAGAGAACGTTCCAGTTGTCGATACCCGTTCTTTTTTTGAGCGTTATTAACTGTTGCTTGCCTCGTTCAGAAAGGCGAATAGTTTCGAGGCTCATCGCTTAAAAATACCCTTCTGTAACAGTTGATGTTTTTTCATTATCATCATAGGAGATATGAAACTCTTGGCCGATATAAGGTTTAATTTGATCGTAGTATTTGCCATTAATTTCTTCGTCGGTTGATAGCAAGATCACTTGATGGCTAGCATACGGAAAGTAGTTGTTTACAAGCTGCGTACGATGTTCGCCATCTAGACGGCCTAGTGGGGTGTCGATGATTGTAGGTAGTGGCTTTCCTGATGCCTTGGCTAAGCCCCAGAGTATGGATACAGCTAAGAGCTGACGTTCTCCCGCGGACAGGCGGGCTGGAGGTATCCGCTGTTCGTTATGCCCAAACAGAGTTAAGTGATAAGTTTCAGGATCAATTTCTATTCGTGTGACCAGCTCGAACTTTCGGCTGAGCTGGTCAAAGCTCTCTAGAATCAGAGCTTCAAGCCGCGACAGATTCTTCTTTGTAATCTCTTCGCGGAAGCGCCGTAGCGTTGAGAGTATCGAACCGCTTTGGCTAATGACCTTTCTATCAATGTGCGCCTTGGAAGCCCCAGACTGCTCTGACTCAAGCTCTCTATAGAGTTCGCTGTGTTTGGCTTCGGCTCTAGCTTCTATCTGAGCTATTTCTTGCTCAATATGCTCTTTTGCACCCTCAAGCTTAGCTAGCATATTCTCTGTTTCGTCGATGGCTACACGAATTCCTGCAATAAGCTCTTCTTCGGGTACATCATTTAAACGCCGCTCGTTGATTGCTTTTTTCTCAGCTAGCACTTCCAACTCGCTAACACTATGCCTTATCTGCTGCTCAATACCTGCGAACAACTCGTCATTAAAGGTGGAAAATGCTTCGGGCGCGGTATCTAGGTAACACTGGGTAGCTAGGCTCTTTTCGCGGGTTTTCCGATCAGAGTTTAGGAATCTTGATACCTGATCAATCGCCGAGTTTGGGGCTTTGCTGCTTTGAAGGGCCTTCAATAGGTCCTTGTCTCGCTGAGCTAATGTATCTAGCATAACCCTATTATTATTAGCTTCCTGCTCCGTGATCGCTTGTATTTTGGCCGCATCCAGCAGATCGCGCACTAGCATTAGTGGCGCAGGTCCCGCAGCAATAACCTTCAATTTGTTATGAGCTTCTAATTGCTGGGTTTGAATATGTTTACGTTCAGCTTTTAGACTTTCTAGCTGCTCGAATAGTTCTCCTCCTTCCTTACGATATTCATCCAGAAATCGTGAAAGTCCCGCTTTAGCGGCATCGATTTTGGTTTCGACTGAGGCGCGCTTTAGGTTCAACTCTTGCCGTTGGCTTTCGAGCTCTTCAAGTTCGGTCTCAATGGTATCTATTTTTTCTCGCTGTGCGTCGTCTTTGAGTACTTTTTTCCTATGCTTAATGCGCTTGGATACGTTGCTTGCCAAATTATCTACGATGTCTAGTCCAAGCAGCGAGTTGATGCCTGTCTTTAAAAGCTCCGCCGATTTCTCTGGTTCGGCCAAAGATTCAATCTTTTCACCGTCGAAAAAGAATAAGTTAGCGATGCTGGCGGGAATAAATTGGTCAACATAGTCATACCAATTCTCGCTGAGGATTGGGTCGAGACATCCGTTGCGGAATACCCTGAAGCCCTCGCTAACTGTCTTGTCTGTAGCTTTCCAATACCTCTCAATTTCGTAGCGGTCGACTTTGCCTTCGTGGAAGTGTTTAAAGCTTAGGTTGATCTGAGCCCCTTCACTGTTTTCTGCATACCGATTTATCGTTTGGCGTAGGTAGTTTGGGTACGAAAGAGAGCCCCTGTTAGAGCAATCAGCAAACTTACCAAACAGTACGAGTTTCAAGGCGTCGAGGAAGGTGGTTTTGCCGCCCCCATTGAGACCTCCAAATAGCAATATGGGCTTCTCTGGTGATGCCTGGTCGAGCTTGATCTCGTGGGAGCCTTGGTAAATACCAAAATCATGGAGCTCTATCTTTTCAAACAACATAAATCAGGCTACTTCCACAATGTCGATAAGTTTTTCACGGTTGCGTTTGAGCTCATCAAGACGTGAATCAATCAGTTGGATTTCATGATCCAACAGGGCTATGGCTTTGGGGTCGTTGGCGACACGGTTCTTTTTCAGCCGTTTTCGCTCTTTCTCTCGTACTAACGCAAATTCCGTAGCATCCTCAGCGTTCTCGAAGGCTCCCCGCTCAAGTGCTTCGTCAATATTCTCGAGCAGCTTGGAACGTTTAAGGCTTGAGCGGTGCTGGTATTCAATGTGTAACAGTTCACGAACCGTTTGGAACAGCACCTGATGTTTGTCTTCGCTAGGACACAGTGACTTCAATAGGGCCATATCTTCGGTATTAAAGATTGGGCTTTTGTGATGTTTGGCACCTGGGTAGTCTTGCCCCGTTACTCGCTCGTAAATGGCCGGCAGATGGTCTTCAACTTCATGCTTTTCGCTTACCCAGATGCGGCGGATCTCTTCTAGCTCAGCTATCTCGATCAGTTCCCAGCCTCGAACTTGATCGGGGCCATTTTGTTGTAGCTGCATCTGTGCCCTCAGGATTTCTTCTAGCAGTTGTTCACGGAAAGACTGCTTGTAGGGGCCGTGCACCAATCCAGCTCCAGACTTGTCGCTGACGTGGACCGTCAAACTACCTGTCATCCGTCTAAAATCACGCTTTTCTTTGTCTGCTTGAAGCTTCTTTACACGTTCTTTCGGGTCAGTATCGTTGACATCAATTAACGATTTGATGTGGAGTAGCGGTTCCATCCACTCCTTTTCTTCATCATTTTGAATCATGGCCGCGAGGGACTTATCTTCGCCGACCATGGTGCAGACATAGCATCCGAAGCGGCTATCACCACAACTTTGGGTAGAAGAGTCGACAACCAACGGGCACTCACCTCCATCAGTCGCACCTTGATACATCCCTAGTAGGTCATTGTTTGTTAATCCCCAAGGGTTCTTATTTTGCATTAGGTACATCCAGACATCGTCGTCTGTCCAATCCCCAATTGGGGTGTAGACCCATACTCGATCGAGCTCCTTATTACGGCTGAGGTTTGCGCGGGTACTATCTTCGTATTTGCTCATGTTGGCCGAGCGGGTGGAGCTCTCGGCCTTACGAGTACCAAGCACTAGAATGGCTTCACCATTTTGCTTAACTACATTGCGAATGAAGTTGTTAGAAGGTGCGATTTTGAGTCTTGGTGTGCACCACCTAAACTTGTTTCGGGGTGAGGGGTACCCTCGACCAACCAGATTCACCCAAAAGCGGTCTTTGATTTCGGGCTTGAGCATTTGCGGAGCCAGCGGGAGGTCGCGAGCTTTGACCGTTTGTTGCATCAGCTCAATAGACTTTTGCACCCAGAGAGAAACAACCGGATTTTCGACCAGGGTGTCTGTGCTGATGATGTGGACTGTTTTGTGCGCTTTTCCCTGCTGGGCAAGCTCTTCTATTGCTCGCCATACGATCTGTAGAATGGCCGTGGAATCTTTGCCGCCGCTATAGCCGAGCACCCATGGGATGTCGTCACTCAGATAAATCTCTTGGGTCTTGGCAACTAGTGCGTCAATGGAAGCTTTAAGGCCTAGCTCGTTAAAAGCGGAATAACGAGAGTTGTTTTCAGTTTTCATTATTGCCTCGTTGATAGGCTTCTTCTGCGCGAAGCTCCTCTGGTGAGAGGTCGAGCCCTATCTTCTGTTTGATCAGATTAACGGTCAGAGTGATATTGTGAGAGGCCTTAGAAATTCGCCCCCCTATCATCGTGCGCCCTTCCCATTCTTTAGCGTTGTCCCGACGCCAGTCGATAGAGGAAAGGTCTTTTAGATAGCGTTGCCAGGATTTCGGCTTACGCTTTAACAACCGGTTGCCGACGATACCAAGGGACTGCAGTGCAATGGCGTGCGAGTGAATGTAGTCCTGGCGTGTTTCTCCAGACGTTATTTTCAGCTCTCTAACCTTTTGCCACTCTTCGATATGCTTAGAGACCTCGTCCCAAAATTCGATGCACAGAGTTCCAGCCGCTTCTTGGGAATCGACCTCTAGGTCTTGTAGTAGGGCTGTGTTGGCCTGGTAGATGGCGCTTAGAGTAAAGAGTTTGCGTGATCGGGGGGACAACGAGTTGCGTTCCATTTCGACCAAACCGTTGAAAGCGTTGGATTGGATGGCAACGCGTTTTGCGACTTGTGCGCGATCATCACGGTGGTCGTACAAGATGCCAATCGAACGACTAGTTTTGACTTGGTTTAGGTTCAAATCGGCAAACATCTGTTGGCAACGCTGGAGCCCTCGGTCAACGAAGAAAACAACCGAGATGGTTTCATCGCCGAGTTTGGGATTGGCTTTAATGGCCTCTTCGATGGCCGCACGTCTGTGCTGCCCATCATTAATAATGAATTGGGAGTTCATATCGATCTTGAGGCTGCCTACTCTGCTGGCCTCTCCCTTATCGCCAAGCGCCTCAAAGTGAACGTCGCCATCGATGGACGCGGTGATTGATGAGAAGACGTAATTGTCTTCGTTTTCTACGATGTAGCGTGCGAGTTGTGGGATGCGTGAGTTGTTCAGGATACGCTGCGCTCGCAGCTCTGGGACCAGCTCTTCTTCATCAAATAGGAAGATTCTTGGGATGAGCTTAAGGGGGCACATCGAGACGTAATACTCGCGCCCAGCCTGGATGCCCCTGATTGCGGGAAATATGTACTCGAACGACGTATCCATGGTGATTAGCAGGTAACCTTGTCTCTTTGTTTGTGTTATTTTACACAAACATCGTCACGTACATAACAACCATTTTGTGAAAAGTTCTCAGGTAAAGTGATGCCGGTCTATCTAGATTACAGCGCAACGACTCCCGTTTGCTCCGAAGTTGCTGAATTGGTTACTCGTTTGATGGTCGATGAGTTTGGTAATTCGGGTAGTCGCACCCATGAGTTTGGTGTTCAGGCTAAGCGTGCGGTTGAGAAAGCGCGCCAGCAGATCGCCGAGGTTGTTGGTGCTGATAAGTCTGAAGTTACTTTTACCAGTGGGGCTACGGAAAGCGACAACATCGCACTGTTGGGGCTGGAGGTTGAGGGGCTAAAGACAGGGAAGAAACACATAATCTCTTCCGCGATCGAGCATAAGGCGGTGCTCGAGCCTTTGGGGGTATTGGAGTCGCGAGGTTTTGAGGTTACCTACCTGAAGCCTGAAGAGAATGGTCGGATTAGTGCTGAAGCTCTCAGTGGGTCCCTTCGTTCGGACACGCTGCTGGTATCGCTGATGCACGTGAATAATGAAACGGGAGTGGTGCAGGACTTAGATGGTTACTGTGCGGCGCTGGAGGGGCATAGTGCCTATCTGCATGTGGATGCTGCGCAAAGCTTTGGAAAGATAATCGCGCCACTAAGAAACCCCCGCATCGATCTCATTTCTGTTAGTGGTCACAAAATCTATGCGCCGAAAGGTATCGGGGCGCTGGTGGCCCGCAGAAGGGGATACCAACGGGTTCCACTCAAGCCTCTCATGTATGGTGGCGGCCAAGAAAAAGGACTGAGGCCAGGAACCCTTCCTGTTCCGTTGATTGCAGGCTTAGGGTTGACCGCAGAGCTTGCGCTTAAGAACCATGAGGCGAGGATGGCGTCCTGCTCTGAGATTAAAGCGCAAGCGATAGAGGCTCTGTCTTCTCTAGGTGCGGTGTACAACGGAAATGGATCCGCTCCATATATCTTGAACTTTTCGATCCCTGGCGTTAACTCTGAGGCGGCGATAGTTGCGTTAAAGGATCTGGTGGCCATTTCCAATGGTTCGGCTTGTACTTCCTCAAGCTACACACCCAGCCACGTACTGACGGCAATGGGTTTGTCGGAAGACCTGGTAGAGGGGGCGTTGAGATTTTCATGGTCTCATGAGGCCAAGGACATACCATGGCGAGAAGTTTGCGAGCGTCTGAGTGCACTGAAAGTCTAGGTGGGCTTGATGGTGCGGAGCTTTGTTAACCAGTCGGTGGCCGAATACGAAGTTCAAGCTCGAGAGCTTTTAGCGCAGTACGATTCTTTGTCGTTTGAATCCATTCATGGAGAATGGATGCCCTTTTTGCCAAATCGCGTTGAAAAAGTTCTCGATATTGGTGCCGGCTCGGGAAGAGATGCGCGTTGGTTTGCAGATAGAAGTGCCCGAGTTGTAGCAGTTGAACCCTGTGCTGAGTTTCGTAAGCTGGCGCAGGGAAAATCCACTTCAGCTCCCATCGAGTGGTCTTCTTCGTCCTTGCCTTCGCTCGTTAATATTTCGGGTCGCTTCGATATGATCCTTGTCAGTGCTGTGCTGATGCATATTCCCGCATCATCTTTGCGGGAGGTCTTTCATCGCTTGAACGAGCTGTTGGGGGTAAATGGATTATTGGTGGTGACTTTGCGCCATGGCCCATCCCCGCGGGGGCGAACTATGGTCGAGCATGACGACCAATCTATTATCACTGCTGCTATAAAAGAAGGGATTGGTTTGGTGGCCGTTCGGAAGAGCGAGGACTTTCTGAGCCGGCATGAGGTTAAATGGAGCACCTTTGTTATGAAAAGCCTTGATGCTGATTGGTCATGACCTGCATCTGCTACACAAGATCCATCTCGAAGTCGTAGATTGGGATGTTATGAACGGAAACCCCTATACCTTTTTCTATCATGATTTCGGCTAGTTTTTCTCCGTCTACTAGCACAATGGGTACGCAGCCTGGTTGTATGTCAGCCGCTTTGGCGTCTTTTGAAAAGGTGCTGGTGGTCACAAAGATTCCTTGATGGTATTTGCCTTGAATGGCACCTCTAAATTGGTCGATATCAGGTCTTGATACTTTGTTGTTGCGCTTGTATCTCTTACACTGCGCGGCCACATCTAGCTTGGACATGCCGATTTCTAGTTTTCCAAATGCATCAATGCCTCCATCTTTTCCCCTTGGTGTAACTGACATTTCCTCGAAGCCGTATCGCTCAAGGAAGATGGAGCAAAAGTTTTCGAACTGTTCGGGCTCAAGGCTGTAAAGGTGGTCCACTATTCTGTCTATGGTGTCCTGCTTAAGTTTGTCTGCGAGCTGGCGGATCAGGTGTTGGCTGTCACTTTTTGGTTTTTCGATTAAGGGCCTTTGGTTATCAATCAGAGAAAACCGTCCATAGTCATCCTTCCGGAAACGCTTCTTTTTTGCTGAGCCAGACCAGGTAGTAGATTCGCAGTGTCTCTCCATCTGGATGCGAAGGACGGCTAGTGGATCTTTGGCTCCAAATCTATAGAGCTCTAGCTCTATGATCCGGGCGTATGTCTCGGCCACAGACCCCTCGCCGCCAAGGTTTTTGAGGGCCTCTTCGGCAGCGTCAACAATAGTCAACTTTTTCGTTGCGTCCATGTGGTTATCTAGCCAGGTCCATAGGTCTGTTTATTAAGAGTGGCAGTGGCACACATCCAGATTTCTATAAGGATGAATCTACCATGGGGGCGGTGCAGAAAAAATGAGTCTTAAATTGGCTGTGGCTGGACCCATACCTTCCGGGCTTTAAGGCCTAAAAATATACCAAGCACCATGGTTGTAATCGCTAGTGCTCCCGCTGGTGAAAAAGCGGGTAAGGCAATTAGCAGCTGCGAGTCATTTCCGCCTAGGGCGAGTGAAGCTCCCAATCCCATTAGGGTTCCCGCCGTTAGGTGAATTAACCAGGAGTGCCAATGGGGGATGTAAAGATCAAAATGCTTGGTGCGCCAAGCGGAGAAAGCCATGCCTCCCAACAATGCCAGCAGCAGCATGTATTGGGGAGTAGTGGGCCAGCTTAAATTGTCATTGTGCAGCAATGCCGCACTCAGGTTGTGTAGGAAGCCGCTTGGAGGCCAGCTTCTCTCGTACAGAAATAGGAGTCCAGCAAGCAGTCCAATCCCCATCATGCTAAACCAAAGTTTTTTTCGTTTTTGGTCGCCGAGAAGAGCCCAAAGGCTCAGTCCTAACGATAAGGCGGCGAGGGTGCTGAATGTGATTACGGAAGGAGGCTCTAGCTCCCCTGGGTGCTGTGGTATTGGCCATTGAGCGAGTATGCACCAGCCGATTACCCATCCTGTAAGTGTTGAGGTCATCTGCAGTTGCCCGCGAGCCAGCTTGCTGAGAGTCGAGACACCGCAGCCTTGGTTGAAGGCGGTACCTAGCCCGAATAGCAGTCCGCCTAAAACAACCCATCCGTCGGCGGAAAATGTCCTAAAGGGTAGTGGGAGGCCTGCGAAATAAGCTATGGCCGCGGCGACCCATGCTGTAGTGCCGGCCAAGAGAATGGCTATCAAAAATTCCGGTTTACCGTTTAGCCATTCGTTCACGCCGCGGACCATGCAGAGTCCAACGGATTGGGCTAGATAGCCCAGGGCGGCCGTGCAGCATAGGGCGATAACTAGAAGCGTCATTTTGTTAAGTTTGTTTTGTTGTTGGTAAGTCTAAGCGTAGACGCCGTTCTGGAAGTGAGAAGAAGCGGCAGGTATGGGCAGAGCGCAATGCTCACGACGCTCTTGAGAAGAATCGATAGCCCTTGATTTCAGTGTTTTGATTATCGAGGGCTTGGGTAAGCTCATCGGCGCTAGGTCCAATCAATTCTTCTACGAGAACGCGCTTTCTCAATTGCCTGTCGAAAGAGGTTTGCTTGTTGAAGTCATCAAAGGATTCGTCGATCAGTAGCGATTTGTTGTACAGCGGCTGGGGGCGGAATTCATCAACGTAATCAAAGAAATCCACACCTTGCTCCCGCATTTTGATTTTGATGCGCTCCTTTAGCAGTGGTAAGGGCGAATTGTTGAAGCCCTCGTAGACCATCAGGCTGACTTTGCCTGAACGGATGTGAATTTTGATGAGATCGACTTCGTCTACGTCGCCATAAAGCTGAGTGGCGCAACCTACGTAAATGCGCAGAATTCTCGGCAGTCGCTCTAGAAATTTGGCATGTAGGGTCAGCGAATGGTCGGGTGACAAAAAGCTGGCGGGCAGCTGTTGGTGGGCTTCCTCGCATGCCTGCTGTATCAAGGTAGTGTCAGCGACTTCGTAAAGCGCTTCTTTTCCAAGTGTTAGGGCTTCGGTGTAGTTGCTGAAGAGGGCTTTGATGTCGCGTTTGAATCCATCTGAAAGACGGGTGTAGGGCTTCCGTTTGCTAAAGTGAGCAAGCGCCAGCGCAATGATCATGTCTTCTTTTCGAGCGGCAACGGAGCTGGTGAAATCGCTCTGATTCTCTTTTTTGTTCAGTGCGTTGAACAGTCGCTTGGGCGAGCCAAAGGTATCAATGATGAATTGGGCTCTATCGAATTCATCAGTAGCGGGTAGGCGCCCCAGTTCCAGGCAGGTATGCCAGAAGGATTCACACAGCTCGTGGTGCTCTTCAAGCAGCCGTTGGGTTTTGCTGGCCGAGCGAGTGGGACGATGGCTTAGCTGTCTCCATTGGTGGTGGCGACGTTGCTTGCGCGCAAAGAAGGCTTGCTCCTGGAGCTTGTCTCGAAAGACGTAAAAGATACCTGGGCCAACCGCTATGGCGCTCTCTTCGAGCGTCTGTTCGATGAATGCCTGTAGCTCTGACTGCGCGTAGTACTTTTGGAATGTATTGCGTGAAGTCAGGACGCCGTCTTTGTAAGGCTGAAATTTCTGGATATGGCTGTCGCTAGCCAGCATCGCCGAAACCACCAGAACTTTGTCGGCCAGCTCATAGGCGCGGAGCAGGGCTTCAATCCGTTCATCGCGATCCTCAATTACATTGATGACAAAGCCGAGGTTGACTATGTCGGCGGAGAATATGTCTGCGTCGGGGCGGTGCGCAGGGTCCCAGCCGGTTGCATCAATTCCATGCGCTTCGAGTTCTCTGAGGTCGTCTCCGAGGCCGCAGCCGTAATCAAATACGCTGTGCTCGCCGCTTAAGTAACCGTGCTTGGCGAGGGCTTTCATGGGGGCTGAAAGCCCTTGGCGTGGGATCGCGGTTTTGTGGCGATCAACGGTGGGATCATCTGAGGCTGGGGTCAGTGCTGCGGACCTAAACAAGCGGCCGTCGATAAGGGTGTAGCCATGTTGCTCGACCAGTCGCTCCCAGGACTTCTGGAAACCGATCAGGCGGGCGTTCTCATAAAGTCCTGCCGCCTCACCTTCTTCGGTGATTGCGCAAAAATTGATGTGTTCCGGATGCGATGCAGGGATGAAGAGTTCTTTGCGGTGGAGGATTGGGGGGTTGTCGGAGTTCTGGTAGTCGTTGTGTCGGATAGTTTTGCTTTTTAAATCTATCGTGGTGCTTCGGGCGAGTGCTGGATAGGCGTCGTCAAAAAACTGGGGGTAATGCAGTAGTGAGATGCGGAAGTCGCGCTTGTAGCATTTCAAGACATTCCAAGAGTCCGGATCAATCTTGACGGCTTGGGTAATGCGCTGCACGAATTCGTGCAGTTCGGATGCGATGTCTTCGAGTAGGGTGGTGTGCAGGTAGGTGGCGTCTGGTAGCTGTTTGCCGCCTTTTAGGTTTTTTATTAGTGACTGATAGGTATCAAAGTCCATCGGCATTTATGAGGGTGTTGAATTGGTCTTCTTTGATGACGCGTGGAACTCTCCTTCCATCTCGCTCCTGCATGAGGACGACCGTGCGGCTGTGGTTGGGACCAGTGCTGACATGAAGGGGGTGGCTGCTGCCGTAGTAGTAAAGTCGGTCGAAGGCGCACTTGCCAATAACCCAATGGGCCAACTGGTCGCTAGGCACCGAGGGGTGTCGGAAGTCGGCAGCAAACCCTCCGCGGTTACAGATCTGTTTGCCGCATGAATTCTGCTCGTAGCCTGCGTGCTGGTCGCGCTCAGGAGCAATGCGTGGGCGAGGATTTTTTCGGATCTTTTTGGCGAGCTCTGCTGAACAGAAGGCGAACGTCAGTTCAATATCACCAAATTCGTCGACGACCTTGTCGAGGATCTCGCAGGCCAGGGCTTTAATCGCTTCATAGGTCTGCGGATCCGTTGGGGTGTTTGGTAGGTCTAGTCTGTTTTGAGTTTCGCCGCAAAATAGGAAGTCGCGGTAATGGAAGTGCTTGCTACAGCGATCATCGGGACTTGGGATCAGCATGAAGGCGCGCGGTTCAAGGCAGGGAGGGTCGGTAGCTCGAATTGCAGGCACGCGAATCGGGCGCAAAAACCTTGCGCCCGCAGATAGGCATGCTAACATAATATTAGCCTATGCATAGCACCGCAGCATGAATATATCAAAAACAATAAAAAGAAGCAAGACCCGTTATGGCAAATTTTTTATTCCAGTTTTCTCCCGTGAGAGAGGCGCAATTCCTGGCCTCCGACGACATCATCGATCTCCGCTTCGGGGACCCCAGAGTTCGAGACGGCCGTGTCCGAGACGTCGTTTCTCGGTCCAATATGAGGTCCACGTCAGAGTTCAGCTCGTGCAAGCTCAATCGCACCGTTCAGTGCGAAAGCGATATCGAATACATGCAGGCCTACGTCCTGGAGGCCTGCTTAACTGTCGGCTCCTATCAAGAACAGCCAGTCGTGATTACTTATACGCTCGGAGGCGTTGTAAAGACGCATGTGCCCGATTTTGAAGCGCGCTCGTTAGATGGGCGTTCGCTAATTATCGAGAACAAAGATGATGATGAAGCACGGACCCCAAGAGTCATTGAAAGAACCCAGTTCATGATCGATCGACTGGGTCGGTTGGGTATAGCCTATCGACTCATTACCCGTGCCGAACTTGATTGTCAGCCTGCGCTCGATAACGCGCGTTTCTTGAAGTATCACGCCGCGTCTATTTGCCCGCCCTCTCTCGAGCGTGACGTTATGAAAGTCGTGATTGATCGCAAGTCGATTTCGCTGAGAGACGCATTAGCAATTGACCCAAGCGAACGACTGTTTCAAGGCATCTGTCGCATGGCCTTACTGGGAAGTATCGACTATCCGCGCAACCAACCGATAACCCTCGATACGGTAGTGAGGGCCGCGGTATGAGCCTTCAACTCATTGATCCGGAATGCATCGCCATTCATGAGCAGGAGTACACCGTGGTTCGGCGGCTTGACGACGGGTTTTACGAATTGCAGGAGAAAGTATCTCAACACACGTGGGTCATTAGTCAGCGCGAAGTCATTAAGCTATTGCAGCAAGGTCACTTGACGCTTTTTGGTAAGCGCAACCACCTCCCCGAGGACCAAGAGAATCTGGTCAGTCGCATGCTCAATTTGAGCCACGATGATTTTTTCATCATGGATGTCGCGACGCGTGTCGTTCGTGTGATCCTGGCGTTGGGGCACAGTGTTACTAACGCCGCCCGGTTGGAGGCGGGTAACAACGAGTGGTTTAAGGCATACCAAAAAGACCCCGAGGCAATGAAGCGGTGCTTCAAAGGACAACGCGACAAAAAAACGGATTACAAAACGTTTCGCCGCTGGATTAAGAAGTATTTGCTCAGTGGAAAAAATAGCGCGTCATTGCTACCGCGACATGATTGCAAAGGAAACCGCACTCGCCGTGTCTGCCCTGAAGCGCTCAACTACATTCACCTCGTCATCGAACTGGCGCGACGTGATAAGAAAACCTGGAAGATCACGCAAATCCAGAAGAAGGTGCGTGAGTTTATCCAAGCGGATAATGAGAAGCAGCCCAAGTCACTGCGCTTAGACTATCCATCCTATGATGTGATAAACCACGAAGTTAAAGCGCTCACCGCCTACGAGCGGGCCTTTATCAGCGAGGGGCCGGAAGCCGTTCGCGAAGATTTTCGCTGTATCTTGGAACAGCGCATTGGTGAGCAGGCGCTTGCATACGTCGAGATTGATCATACCCCGCTCGATATCATCATCGTTGATAAGGCCGGAAATCCCATTCAGCGGCCCTATCTGACGGCCTGCATCTGTCGCAACACGGGCGCAATTCTCGGATTTTATATCGGTCTTGAGCCACCGTCGTATTTGACGGCGAGCCTTGCCCTTAAGCTGGCCATGTTGCCAAAACCGCTGTCGGATGAACCGGGCGCCAAGGAGTGGCTGATGTACGGGGTGCCGGTTATCTTGGTGGTTGATAACGGCGCCGAGTTTCACTCGGAAAGCTTTAAGCGTCTCACACAAGCGTTCGGTATCGATGTGCGGCGCTGTCCTCGCAAAACCGGTTGGCTAAAAGGGGCGATTGAACGCTGGTTTCGGACCTCCAATGATCAGTTGATCCATACCCTGCGTGGGACCACGCTGTCGAATCCCAATATGCGCGGTGAGTACGACTCCAAAAAACATGCGTGCATTACCCTCGACGGGCTGCGCCGTATCTTCTCCTACTGGGTGACCAACGTGTATCACCAGCAATACCACCGTTCGCTTGGCACAAGCCCTGCGGCGCGATGGGCTGAGCGGATGCTGATTGATCACGTGAAAAAAGTACCCGATCCCGATAATTTGGAACCGCTACTGGGTGATACCCAAACGGATCGCGCCTTATCCCACACAGGCGTCAACTTTGCCAACATGCACTACAACTCGCCCGAGTTGAACGCGATGTTTCGCGAGGTCGGCAAGACAAAGGTGGACTTCCGCTACAACGCGTTGGATCTCGGGCGGGTTTGGGTGATCCATCCCCAAACGGGCGAGCCCATTGTGGCTAACTGTTCACGGCCGGATTACGGGCCAGGTATGAGCCTTTATCTCCACAAGTTTCTGCGTGACAACGCTCCGCGCAAAGGGAGCTCGGCCAGCATTGATGAGCTTGTGAGGGCTTACCGCCACATTGCCGACATGGAGTTGGATGAATACAACAAGACCCAAACACAGCGTCGCATGAACGCAAGGGCAGCGCGTGTTGCCAAGGACGCGAAGGCAGCACAGAAAGCTCAGTCGACGTTGGCTGAAGGCCCCGCCCCTAACCCCCCAGCTTCTGATACCGAGACGGTGCGTTTTCAGCCGACGGTTCGCGAGCGCGGGGCTTACGAAATCATCGGCCAGTAGTCATGGCCGCCTCTCATAACAACAACAATAAATGAGGTATTACCCGTGAAAGTCCCGTACGAAACGATCCTACGCAATCTCGATTGTCTTTTTTTATCCTGTCCGGTCAGCGACCAGGTACACCGCTTGATGGGGCAGGCGCTTGTGCGCTCTCAGGCCAAACTCAATCCCTTCGCCGTTATCATCGCGGGGGATTCGGGTCTTGGAAAATCGGCCATCGTCAAAGCCTTTGCGAACCGGCATCAGGCTCAAGATAGCCCCGATCAGCGTCAAGCCCGAATCGGTTATTGCGAGTTGGAATCTGCCTCCAACGTCAACGACTTCACCATCAAACTCCTCGAGGCTCTGCAGATCCCGTTCAAATACAACTTCCGTCTCCGCCCATTGCGACGGATTTTGCGCGAGGGCATCAAGCAGATGGGGATCAATATGCTGATCATTGATGAGAGTCAGCATGTTATTCAGCATCGTACTACCAAGCAGCAGGTGAACTTTGTTGATGAGATCAAGCTGCTCATTGGCGATACGCAGATCGCCATTGTGCTGGCCGGCACGCCCGATGTCTTGGAGGCCTCAAGCGCTAATGATCAACTGGATCGACGAGCGTGTCGGCCAATTATCCTCAAGCAGCTCAATTTCGCTGATCCTCAGGACCAGTCACAGCTCTACCATACGGTGGCGGCGATGGTTGATGTCTGTAGCCCCATCGAGTTTCCCGAGCTGCTAACCGATGACGCACTGTGGCGTTTGTACTGTGCGTCGTCCGGTAAAAAAGGACAGTTGGCGCACATTTTCGCCCAAGTTGTTGCTGATTGTGACACCGACCAACGCAATTATGTTACGTGGGAGCACCTGGCCGACGCTGTCGGTTCAGCGATCTGCACGCTGCCCCTGAATGGCGAGAACCCCTTCTCGCCGAAGTTTGAGGAACGGGCGTCGACGACGGCTATTGCCCAGATTCTTGGGATGGAAACGCCCGTGTATGACCGCATGATGCGCAAGCTGGGGCTGAAAAAATGAACGTGACCTTACCCCTGTATAAATTGGTCTCCACGCCTCCACTCATTGATGGTGAGTCGCAGCGGGGCTACTTGCTCCGCTTGGCGGCACTGAACGGCTACGAGTCCATCAACTCGCTGACGGCCATGGCTGACTTGGAGCCAAATGCGGCCCGTGCAGCCGTTATTCCAATACTGCCTTTGTCGCCGTTGCTCTATCGCAACGATGACGAACTTGAGCGTCTTCGCACTGCGTTTACTAACGGTGTACCCACACCCACCAAACCGTACTTGGACCTCAAGTCCAGTAAGGTTTGCCCGCTGTGCGTGCAGGAGCATGGTTACTATCAGCAGTACTGGAGTTTGGGGCATGCGATCGCCTGCCCGATTCATCAGTGTCGTCCTGTGACCCACTGTCCAGATTGCGGCATGAAGCTGTCGTGGTCGCGGCCGGATCTGTGCGTCTGTCGCTGCGAAGCGGACTTTCTAACTCACGAGGCGCCCGGTTATGGAAACAAGGCCGTGCTGGCGTTGCTTCACCTGGTCCACGCTCGCTGTCAGCAGGAGTGGGTGGATGAGGCACGCTTGGCCGCCGAGCGGTTTCCGGTTGACCAGTTGATAGCACTGGATCTCGAGTCGCTGCTGAAACTGATTAAGAAGCTTGGTGGGCAGCGGCCGCGTGAGGGGCACTATGTAGCGGGTTTGGAGGGCGAGTTGGTTGCGACAGCCGAGGCATTATCGGACTGGCCGCGTGGGTTTCATCAGTACTTGGACCGGGTGGCGAGCAGTGGCAATGACGCTGTTTCCGCTCTCGGGCTGCGTGCTCAGAACGAGCGTCTTTATGGCGCCTTGTTCAAGGCCGGACAGCGCGTGACCGGCTGTGATTTTCTGTTCAAGGCTTTCTGCGAGTGGTCAGGTGGGCGCACGCAACCTGCGCGACTACATCCTTGTCACCTGTCGGCCGTCGGTGAGCAGGGGCCTCGTTATGTGGGGATCAATAAAGCAGCGGAATTGATCGGGGTGTACGTGCCGACCGTTCGCACGTTAATTAAATTGGGTAGTGTGGCCGCACACCCGGGCGGTTCAGGGCGCGGCTGGCTAATCGATACCCATGGCGGGCTGCCGTGCAAGGACGCCACCGCTGACAGTCTGATTGGTCGGGAAGCCTCACGGCGATTAGGGCTGCCCGAATCTGTGCTTGAAGAGTTGCGTCGTCGCCGCGTATTTCGCGTGCGCACGATTCCAGAACGCTCGTCCTCATTCTGTGAAAGCGATGTGGCTGCCTTTCGTGATCGATTTGCTACTGGGATCCTGGCGTCCTCGGGCGAGACTGAAGTCTGCACCTTGGACGAGGTATTGCGCAAAAAACTCAAGGGGCCAGAGATCGCGGCGTGTCTTATTAAACGCGTACTGGACGGTACGATGCCCTTCGCACTAGCCCGTGACGAGGCTCTGAATCAGATGCGCCTGCCGCGTCAGGCTGTTGAGGCCTGGGTGGCGGAGCAAAAGGCACACCGAGCCTGTTTAACGCCCTACGAAGCATCGCAATTGATCGGCTGTGACCCTCTGGTGATCGATGATCTTATTGCGCGCGAATACCTCACTTTTGAGGATGCAGGAATCTGTCGCACCTCGATCAACGCTTTTCGGCAGCAGTACACACCACTAGCGGTTTTGGCCCGCGAGGCCGGCACTCAGTCGTCACGTATCAGCCGCTACTGCGTTGATCACGACATCCCCCTGCTGTGGGCCGCGCGGCGTGGCAAGGGAGCGCCACAGCCCTTTATCCATCAGCAGCAGTTGCTGCAGCTGGAGCCGCTCATCGGCGCCCCGCTGCTGCGGGCCTGTTGGTTTGAGAATAACAATAACAATGAAGAGAGGGCCGCCTGATGGCTAATAACGAAAAATACCGTGACTTCCCGCTGAGCTACGTAATCGAAGACTGGAGTGTGCATTATCCCCCTGTATGTGATCAGTGGCGGGCCCAATTCGCTAAAAAACACCCCGATTTCATGCCCCTGATCGTTTACGGAAGAGTGGTGACAGATCGTGAGGGCAGGTTCGCACCTGGTCGCCTTATTCGCTGCCTTAGGGTACGGGAGCTGAACGTCGACATTGGCGAGGTCATCAGTTTGGATTGCCGCTGGCAACTTAACGGGCCGGGCTGGGTTGACAGAAATGCCATCGTGAATGATGTGCTTTATCCCGGGCGGATCCAGTGCGGTGGGCCGTATGCGGGCTGCCCTGTGCAAGACCGGGTGCCTAAATGCGTCAAGGAAGCGACTGCGCGTAATAGGCGGTTATGTTCAAAACGCACCGCCTGAGGTGGGGACCTTGGCGGACGGGGTGTAGTTAGTGGTTGCCAGGGGTGGCACTAGTGGCTAGCCACACCTGGTATGCCTGGTTCCGTGGCTCGATTTTTTGGTGGGAGGTTCGGATGAAACTGCTGAAAGAAGAGACCTTGGCAACGCTGATTGCCGCCCATGCGATTCGCGAATTTTTGATCGTGCGCTGCGAGGGCGGCTATGCGATCCAGGCGCGGATGGGACGTGAGCGCTTTCAGCTGCGTTCGCGGCGCGAGTCGGTGCGGCGGTTCCGCAAGCTGGATACCGCCGCTGAGTTTTTGCGTACTCGCGGTGTGCTGCAGGTGTCATTGGATCTGGCGTGACCTGAGTGAATGCGTGAAGCCAAGGGTGCTGAAAAATGTTGGAGGTGTGGCATGGAACCCGATCAATCACTGACCCGGCAGACGCTTTATGAGGCCGTGTGGTCAATGCCGCGCAGTCGCTTGGCTGTGCTGTGGGGCGTCACTGCGGCGCAGCTGACGCGGCTGTGCCGAGAGCAGGAGATTCCCTTGCCGACAGCCGGCTACTGGACGCAGGCGGCATTCAGTACGACGCCGCTTCGACCTGCGTTGTCGGGGAACCCCGATCTTACCGTGGTCATGCCCGCGCCGAAAAAGCGGAGAACGAGCCGCACAAAAACCACACCGTTGGCGTGTTTTGAACCGTACGAGCGCCCTGCCGACGTCATCCCACCACGTAAACTGAAGATGGCCGAGGCGTTACCGTTGATTCGACGCGCCCATCGCTCCTATGCCTCACCTCGTTGCCCACGCGATGACCGTCATCGTTACCTGTCGCCAGCGGTTGAGGGGATACCGGTCGTGCATGTGTTTCCGGAAACGCTCCAGCGGGCGTTGCTGCTGTATGACCAGTTGGTGCGCGCGTTCAAAACACGACGGTGGAGGCTGCGTATCGGGACAGGAGAGGATGAACGCAAGCCGACCAATTGGGTGCAGATTGGTGGCCGGGAGGTAGCCTTTCTGATCCGCGAACATTTGACCGCCATTGAGGTGAAATCACGTTACTCCTTCCAAGAAACGGAGCGCTCCTACACAGGTGCGGGTTGGCTCGAGATACGTACTGGTCGGCGCTACGGTGCGGCGTTTCGGGATGGCAAACGGCAAAAATTGGAGGACCAGGTCCACGACATACTGGAAGCGTTTGAAGAGGAGATCATCAAACAGGAACGCGCCGAGCGGCGGGAAAAGGAGCGGCTTGTCCTCGAAGGGCATCGCCAGGAACTGCGACGGCTGGTGAATGAGGCGATTCGGCGGCAACAGTCCTGCGACGACAACCTCACTGACTTGATGGCACGCCGTGCTCAGGCCGCTGAATTGCGTGATTTTGCCAGCGAAGCTCGCGCCCGCTTTGCCCTATCGGGAGTACTAACTCGAACGCAGATTGAATGGCTCAAGTGGATTGAAGACAAAGCGGCGAGCAAGGATCCCTTTGAGGCTCTGTCCCAAATCGATCTCTCCTATCCCGTCAGCGTCGAGGGTTTTGTTGCGGCGAAGCGGCGTGAAGAGCCGGATCGTTATGCGTTTCTCGACACGCTCTGTCTCTCCACCGAAATTAGCGATGCGCGCTTCTATTGCGGATCCGCCGATTGGTATCGAGCTTCGCGGCCATGACCGGTAACGGTCAGACTGTTGGCACAGGGGAACCCCTTGCTCTGTGCCTGCGTGAATCCTTCGGGTGATACACGTGCTTGGTCGAAAGGGGATAGGTATTTGAGGAGCAAAGGGATGGACAGTATTCAGTATTTACCTAAAACCAAGCTGCGGCGTGAGCTACGCCAATGGATGCGTAAACAGCAGCTGTTGGCGATCACCGAACGCGGGCAGGTCATCGCCTATTGGGTCCCGGCTGAGCTGTACAGTGCCCTGAAGAAAAGCATCAACCTCGGCTAAGTGGTCGTTTTAATGGGCAACGCTCGCATGCAGATTGCGATTATTTGGGATAGGACAAACGAGTCCCGGTTTCGCGCCTGGTCAGCCAGTAAGTACTAACGGAGGAAGGTGCATCATGATTATTATCGATGTTGAAGCAAGCGGATTGGATACGCGCTCCTACCCCATCGAGATTGGCTGGGTGTGCCTGAAAACAGACGACTCGGATCGTTTTCTAATCAATCCCGACACGAGTCTTGAGCCCTGGGATCACTGGAGTACCGAGGCGCAGAAACTCCACAACCTTAGCCGCCGCACCCTGATCGACGAGGGCCTTGATGTTCGCGATGCGTGCGCGCGATTAAACCAAGCCTTGGCGGGTAAGGTCGTCCTTTCAGACAGCGAACAATGGGACGGCTGGTGGATTCAACGACTGTTTCTTGGGGCGGGACTTACCCAACCCAATGATCAAGCGTTTGTGGTGCAGTACCTCTTCGAGCACTTTCATCCACTCTGGCATTCGGAACTGAGGGCGCGTTTAGATGCGGCTCACCGACCCCATCATGCACTCGAAGATGCGCGGGCTATCGCTGCAGCGGTTCGAGGCTTACCGGTAGAAAGTCTGAAGTGAAAGCCAATAGCATGAACTGCGACTGCATCTGGAGGAGACTATGAGAACGAAGATTGGAAGGAATCGTGAGGTCCCGTTGACGCCAGAGATGTTGCAAGCGCTTGATGTCGATATCGGCGACGACGTTGATCTTTATGTGCGTAGCGGTGCGATTGTCCTAGTGAAAGCAGGCGCCAAAAGGAGCGAATGGGAACAGAGTTACAGCACTGTCCCCGTTATAGAGCTTGAACCGGACGCCTTCGATCGTTAAAGAAAGGTGAATGGTTTAAGTATTTAGGCTTATCAATAGGTGTGTCCAGCCCGCTGTCAGAAAGACGTGTTGTCACCTACAGCGACTTCAAACCACCTTATGCCGTCTTTAGACCCTTTGCAGAACTCGTCAAAAACAGTACTTATTGGGAAGACCTTTACGCCCTCTACTTCGCAGGAATCGGCGCAATTGCAGAAATAGACAGCATGATTTCCCGTTCCAGCATATGGCTTGAGTCTGTGCAGTTTTTCATCGGCGTCACCGAGTTTGTGGAAGGTGACCTGAGCTGAAATTGTTTGTCCATCTTCAGCCAAGCCAAAGATATCAAGATCAAGCAATGTGCGACCCACGGGCAGGATGGTTGTTTGTAATTTTGGAAGTCCGTGCCGTTTTGCTAGGTCCGTCCTCAGGTATTCCATGCACATGACTTCTTGCAAGTCGGGAGTCAGGTCGTTGAGGGTGCTTGGCCGCTCTCCGTTGAAGGTTGCTTCGACACGTCGGCCGATTTTGTGCCACTGACAAAAGGTGCCTTGCTGAGGCTGCACCGCCTTGAAAGAGATGCTTTGTAGGGCCGTGAGTTGTTTTGTGCTAGATAGTTTTAGTACCTTGAGGATCGCATCCCTGCCTTCGAACTCATCCAATTGCCCCCATTTTCCTCTCAGAAGTTCAACCGTAGAGTCGGGAGCCACGTACCCTAATTTAGCTCCTTCCTTATCCCTATAGGCGGCAAAAACATACCCACCCTCCCGAGCAAGCGTGTGAAAACGCTCCAATGAGTGTCGGGCCGTATCTTTGTAATCATTAGGGTCTAAGCTTTTCGAGTCCCCGTCCTCGAAAGGTGCGACGTTATCTTGAGGAAAGTGAAGCCCGATAAAGTCACCATTCCAGAGTAAATCAATCGTGTGATCATCAACGTCAAGTTGTCCCGAATGGCGGATAAAGTAAGTTTTTTCCATCAACAGATCCTTGTTTAACAATTGGTTTTCGAAAACGCTGGTTTTTGGAGGTCCGAGCCCGCAAGGCCGAAGTTGAACGCCCACGCACTATTTAAAAAAACGGCGCTTATCTCCTCCTAAAGCCTGTTACCTCTCGATCAACCGAAGAGGATAAGAGAGTGTCCATGACTACAACAGGCGAAAAACTGCGCCCCACTTCCCGAGAATCGCTATACGACTTATCCAGCGCCTTTAGGTGTAGATTGTCGATACGAGTAGCTATGTACTTCTCAACGACGGCGCAGGGGAGAATATGGGAAATAAACCTACTCCGATACAGTGACACAAAGAAGGGGTTAGAGGGCTTTCATCGGTACATACAACCTAACTGCGCTATCGCCCCAGGAGAACTAGACGAACTATCGGTAGGGGATAATTTTTTCGACAAACATCCAAAATTTACAGAAGCCTGGAGGGACGCGTGCAAGTTCTTTGGCGGTGCAACTGAGATTATCTGCTTCGACAAAACACAGACCCTCAATCAGCTAAAAGAGGAGTTGCAAACGTTCGAGAGCACGGAACGTGCATGCAACTCATTGTTACCCTTAACCGACATGTTGGAAGCCGCTAAACACGTTTTTCCGGAACTCGAAAGCACTCAGTGGAAGTACTTAATGAGCCTCACCGAAGCATACTGGACTGCATGCGCCCATGCCAATGAGTTCGGCCCGCTCACCTCGAATTTTCAAAAACCATTACAGATTGCAATCGCACACCACCGACTTACTGAACTCCAACAGCAGTATCCCAAAGGAATCAGCCCACAAATCCCAGTACTCAGCCCTATAGAAGATCTCGATCACTGCACCACCGATATAGCTCTTAGAACACTCTCCTGTATCCGATTGGTCTGTTTGATTGACGAGGTATACTCGTTCCGTGGGTCAATGAAGATGGGTGATGAAGAGCAGGAAAGTTTCGAAATTAGCATTGACGCCACAGCAACAGCACTTGGCGGCCACTTTACCATCAGCTTGCACTTCTCATGTTATGAGTACACAGAGGAGGATTGGTTAGCTACCCAGCTCTTTTTCATGAATGCTGCAGAATCTAAGGCTCAGCTACTCATCGACGGCTCTGAATCTCTTGGCGACAGTTTTGACCCGATCACAGGGATAACCTTTTATGATCCAATCATAGAAGCTCTAACTTCAGCTGGCAGGCATGTTGATGATTGCGACACTTAGCAAACACAATTATCGACTATCTCGGGACGGAGTGGCGTGGGGGCTATGATGCGCTCCTCACCGCTGGGGAATGTTCAATTGAGTAGGATTGGCTTCCTTGAAGCCTCGCTATTCTGGGATTAGCACTTTATGCCCGAGAAACGACAGCACTGTTCACGTGATATCGTTCGATCCGGGCGCTTTCGATCATTAAAGCGATGAATGGTTTAAGTATTAATAATGTCTGTAAGCACAAGAGCGTAACGGCGCTATCGGATTGAACGACCTTTGTCGTTTAACCGATAGCGCCGTCGCCGTCAGCGGGGAAGAGTGTTGCGAATGAGGTCTAATTCGTTTTTGATGCCGCTGACTTCTGAACAGAGCTTGGCGAATAGCTCCTCGATATCACGGTTAAACTCATGCTCTTCGATAAATTTACCGCTATCTAAGTCAAACCACTTTCGATTGGCGATAAGTACATTATCGATGGGACGGTCTCCTGGGAATGTTTCCGACGCCCGGCTCAATAGTTGCTCTCTCAGCTGTTGTTTCTGGGAGGTCTCTCCGTGGTTTATGAAGATGGTTGCTGGACGGGCGTCACCCGCATAGGTTCCCAAGCAGAAGGCATAATCAAGCAGCTTTTGCTGATCCGCATGTCCCGAATAGTAGGCTGAGAGGTCAACGACTTCGGCCATAGCGGATTGCGTGCCGTCTTTGGCCTGCTTTTGTAAGTGCCCGCCTGCGGATCCAGAGGCCTGAAAGCCGGTCAGTAAAATGGTATTTCGAGGATCATTTCGCATAAGTTTGAGGAACCGTGCCGCTGCGCCATGATCGCACATGCCCGAGCTTGCGAGGATAACGTGGTTGTTTAGTAACTTTTCCTGATCGGTTTGTGCTTTACGCTTTTTCTCGGTCTTGGGTCCATAGCTGATGAGATGACCCGCGTTATAGAGGCTATTCTGGTCGGCCAGTTGCTCAAACAGCCCGCCAACTTCATGGGCGGAGATCCCTAGTCGATCTGGCAGCTGATTGTTCAGGTACTGGAATTTTCCATTCGACGTTTTCTTGCGAAGCTCCCGTGCATAGATTTCATTGAGCTTGGCGCTGAGAGGGCTTTCGACCAGAACACAGAGAGGGTTTTCGTAACGGTGTTTACCGTTCGGCTTCTCCTGAAGTGTGCCCATGTAATGGGCCAGGTCCGATTTCTCCCAGCAGGCGGTTTGCCACCAATAAAGATCCATGATGAGCTCATGGGTGCGATGAAATGAAAATGCTGGAATAAGGACGCGCCCCCCTTTTTCGAAGACTGTGCGGGTAATTTCTTGCCCTAACCGTTCAACGCGAGCTTCGGCGTCCTTGTACTCGCTGGGGCGGTTTCTTCCTCCGTACGTTGATTCGATAACGATGTAGTCCGCACTGGGATACGGTGCATGGTCATCTTTGAGCAGGGGTAGATAGGGGTTGTCTTCCGTTTGGCAGCCGATATCTCCACTGAAATAGATATTTTTTAGTCCTTTGGTGCCGATGCCGGGCGTGGCCTCCCATGCGATTGAAATGGCACATGAGCCTAGGACATGGCTGTTTCGCTTGAACGTTGCGCTGAGCCCATCTCCCAGTCGGAATAATTTGTTCCAGTAAAAACCGTGGGCGTCGATGGCTACCCATTTGATCGCATCCACTTCTGAGCGGGTAAATAGATCTGAATTGTTTGCAGTATCGGCCAACATTACCTTGGCAAGGTCGCGTGTCGCTTGAGTGCAGTACACCCAGCCTTTGAACCCGCCCTGGATGAGTTTGGGCAGCAGGCCGCAATGATCGATATGCGCGTGCGTCAGCAGGACGTACTTGATTTCTTTGGGATTGAATTCGAAGTCCTGATAATTGTGCCACTCATCTTCGTGGCGGCCTTGATTGAGCCCACAATCTATCAGTAGCTGGGTATCTGATTCGGTGTGCCAAAGCCAGGAGCAGGAGCCGGTTACGCCTTGGGTTGCGCCGATGAATTTTACTTTTAGCATGAGGTTTTCCTCGTCGTTTTGTTAAACACGAGGACACCTTCTGATAGTGCAATGCACTAACAAGCGCTAAAACAGAAAAAGTTAGGATTTTCTTAGCATGTCCAAGAGGTCATCAAAATCAGCAGCCTCTTTGAGCTTTGCTTTGATGTGATGTCCCAGGAGCCCCACTTCGGACTCGGGCGGGAAGCCGCAGGCGTCGACCAGTTCGGCGGCTCTTTTCAAGTCACCTTTCAGGTAGGCTAAAAGAACGCTGTCTGCTGGAGCTAAGGTACTGGCCTGGGCGAGAAGAGCCTGCAATACGCTTAGGTCTTTTCCGAGGGCGACTTGGGGGAGCTGTTCGAATGGGTTAGGCAGTCGTTTATCGTTCAAATCCCAGTTACTGTCGAGCGCCTCCGAGAGGGCAAATGCTGCGTCTGTCCGCAGCGCTATTCCCAGCAGGCTGTCTCGTTCTCCGAACAGCTTTTTTAAAATCTGGGCACATTCCGTCCGGTAGGTCCGGTCGGTAAAAATTTTCTTTACCTGCTTTGGATCGGAGAACACTGCGTTCAGAACCAGTGCATTATGCAGCGGCGTTAGCTGGTCCACGCCTATCATTATCGATGACCTTTCAACGGCCTTGGTCCTTGAACTTTTTATCAGACCGTTGCGCTCCAGCGACATCGCTTTATTTTTGAGAAGAGGGCTTTCGGTCGCGACATCGACGCCAAAAATGCGCCGAATCGCTTCGGGAATAGTGAGGCCGTCAGTCATCGCAGACAGCCTCTTGGAGCAGGCGCTTCCTCGTATTCCATCGAGTAGTGACTGATAGCGCAGCGATGGTTGATGCGGCCTCTAACCAGTCTGTACCGTAACAGTTATCAGAACTGTTGATATGCTGTTGAACCACTCCGATACAGAATCCTGCTCGAAGCGCCTCTGACATGGATGTTGCGATACCGGCCAAAAGGTTTTGTTGGTCCCGCTTTTGGTATATCTCGACGGCTTCCCTGCATGATTCGATCAAAAATGCCGAGTCGTTGTTAGTGAAAGGGTCACTTTTAGCCTGAGCATCCAAGGGAAGCAGAGCTAATGTGGCCAACGATATGAGGGCTATTTTTCTCATTTATCCCCCTCCGTCGTGCTTTTTTCCTTTGTGCCATTGGCGTTACCCCAAGGATCTGTCTCTTCGTGCTTTTGTTCTGATAGGGGGACGGAAGCGACGCGGGGCTCCTTTTGCTGGATAGGTGCTGCGGCGTAAACGCAAAATGACAATCCAAGATATATCGCGAGTAGTGAGCCGTTGCTGTATAGGCGCGGAAGTTCGAAGGCATACAGGCCGTCGTCTTGGCCCCAGTAGCAAACAGCGAGTACTAGTGCCGATACGAAGAGAACAAAAGCCCCCAAAATAAACCCCAGTTGCTTCAGGGCCTGGCGCCGTTGCCATCCGGCATGCTTACAGCGAGAGAAGAAGGTTCTTATGCTGTATCCCACGAGGATTAGCGTTGCCAGCTCCAGCATATCTAAATCCCGCAGGCCCTCGTTGTGCTCAAACATTAGCCATGGCAAGAGATACAAGCCGCAAAGTGCAGCGAGCCCAAAACTGAAGTAGAGCAACGTGCCCGCGATGCCGCGAGCCAGGTTGTGGAGCATGTACTCTAGAGATCTGAGAAAAGTTGCCACTATGCTGTTCCCTCTGCATAAGAATATGAATTGTTGGTGTTTTTAATCTTTTTTGTCCGGCTGATCAATAGGTGTTTCTTGAATCCGTGAGGCTTGCCACGGAGATCAAAGAGGCTCGAATCTATTGCTAAACGTCGTTATGGTGAACAAGGTTCGTCTAGTTTAAGAGCGGATAGCCGGATTAAGATTGGTGTGAGTACAAGGTAGTAAATGAGGTAATGGAGGTGGTAAGCCCAAATGGACTTGGCAACGATAGGCCTGCTGTTGGTGGCAATGAAATATCCAGGTGCGGCTGTTCTTTTGTTCATTCTGTGGATTTGGTGGTTGTCTAAGAAGCGATGACTACATATATCAACAGGCTAGTAAGGGCAGGTGAGACCACCTCCACTTAATGGATAGTGATTCGAGTTTTAGGAATGGATGCCAGTAGCAATTACTACGAGCGAAAGTTCAGCCAATGCACTTTGATGGGGCTTTCTAGCGCCGATGCGGCAATAGAGGTCATAGAAGCCTACTTGGCGGGCAAGCCGGCTCCGCGCAAGGGAAAGAGGAAAGCATCGGATAACGATGCTGATTTTTGGCAGTGTGCTTTTCTTTGGGATCTTGCGGACGACAGTTATGAAAGCCTGCCGTTCTCGTTGGCCCTCTCTAACTATCTCCGCCAGGAGCGAGTAGCCAGTTTCCCGTTACTTGCACATGTGGCAAGGGTGACGCCAAACGTAGTTTGGCGTTCGGTCAGATACTCTGGCCTGGTGCTGCGGCAAGAGAGTCTGCGTTGGGGGGAAATAAAGCAGCTAGCGAACACCCAGCCCCATGAGTTTGGGGAGTTGGTGAGGATCTGCGAAACCTTCCGCCAAGCGCATATGGAGCGTCATTCTGAACTCGAGAGTTTGCGTTGTCAGTTGAAGCAATTGTCGCCTCTTGAGCTCTTGGTCAACTCAAGCCTCTACGCCTTCGAAAATCTTTTGCCCGATTCCGTCTCGGAGAGTGATGGTGGAATTGAAACCCAACATTGTTGGGAGGCGCTCAACGACATCTTGCTCTGGAGGCTTGGGCTCAGTTCTGCGGACGACTTTCGTGTGACGGAGGAGATGCTGGGATCGTCTTTAAGAGAGCATCTGTCGCCATTTCTGTTTCCATCACCTGAATTTGCGCGTGATCACCTTGATCGTTATCGCATTTTTGGCGCGTTGGTTTCCGCACAGCTTGAGTTCAATAGCTTTATGACGCGGTCAGTAGACGCGTTTTGCTATGACGATGGGATTCGCTTTGAGTTTTCGGGTTCAGAATTGGTCATTGTCGAGCGAGATCTCAGGCTTCGTCAGATCTGGGAGCACAATGGCGAAAAGCTTGCTCGGTTGCACCAGTATTGGTTTTACCGTGCTGTACAAGTTTTTATGGGATCTGGGCTGGCAGAGGCGCAAATGGGGCGCGCAGAGAACAGCGAACAGAATCAGCTTGCTTATATCAAAGCACTTAGAACGACGCTTCGCTTAACCGATGTCTATGGACTTGGTGAATCCCTGCAGACAGAAACGGGTTTGCGCGTAGATCTGTTTCAGGCCCTGCTATCGCTGGAGTTGATGTCGATCTTTTACCACGTTGATTTTGTGATGCCGTATAACGACTACCTCAATCAGACCGGCAGTTGGCAACAGGCCTTAAGCCGGCTCGCAGTGGGTGGCCTGATGGAGGGGTTGCAAAACAGGTTTCCAATCACCTGGTCTGAAAAGAAAGCCAAAATAGAAAGCATACGCCCGTGGACGGTCAGTGAGGCATTTCCCAACGGGCTGGCTAAAGCGGCGGAGGCAATCCTAGATTTTTGGACCAGTGATCTAGGGGGATTGTCTTCAGAGATGCGCAAACAAGGGGGGACAAAATCCCCAGAACTATTTGAACGGCCAATTTTGAAAATGGGCCGTTACCTGTTCCAGTTGCCGTGGATGACAAGTGTTCAAAACAATTCCTCTGCTGCCATCAACAACCTAAGAAGGCTGGGAGCCAGGCGCGCTGAGGCTCGCGACGAAACAGCGCGAATAGAACAGCGGTTGGCTGAGCAGCTAAGAGGACATGGTTTTTCCGTCCTTCCCAACTACCAACCAGTGCGCACAGCCGATGATGACCCTGGAGAGGTAGATCTAATCTGCTTCAGAGACGGACACGTGTTAGTGCTGGAGGTTAAATCGACATACCTGCGTCGCTCGCTAAAGGATGCTTGGTTACATAAGGTGACGACACTTCGAAAAGCGGGGTTGCAGCTTCGGCGAAAAGTGGATGCGGTAACGGTTGCACTGGATAGTGATAGGGAACTGGCTTCGTCCCTGGGAATAGAAGAGGGAAAAGCGGTTCAAGATGTTCGTGGGTGGATTGTTGATACCTCGTTGGAACATGATCATGAGCATTTTTCCGGCTTCCTGAAAATCTCTGTTGAGGAAATTCTGATTGCGCTTCGAGATGATCGGCACCTACTTAATGATCCCGCGGGGATGTTCGCTGCTAATGGCCCGTCGAACTCCTCAGAGTCGTCAGTAGTCACTTCCCTGTACCCTAATGATTTCTCGGCAGAGCGTTTTATCAATGTTATCGAGAACGGATTAGTTTGGGAGTCTTGCGAGGTTCAGGAGCAGGTGTAGACTTTCCGCAAAGCCCCGAGTTGAGAGGGCTGGCACTTTATGCTCCAAAAACTGACAAAAATGACAGCTTATGCTCTGGCGCTAGGACACATTATGCTCCTAGAAATCTCTGGAGGCCGCATGATGAGGGAGTAATTCGGACATCTTTTGCCCCAACCCACACACACTGTTGTTTTGCGCATAAGCTGTCCCGACTTGTACGGTAAATCAAAGAGTTAGGGTGGGCTTTTGCGCATAAACTGCCACTAGTTGATTTTAAAGGGATTTTTTGGGATGTAAAACGCGCAAGTTAGTGTTTGCTTACTTTTTGCGCATAAGTTGTCCAGGGTTATAAAGCCAGAGCAATGCTCTGGCTTTTTTTGTTGGGCTAAGAAGAAAGGTGGAAGGCTACTATTGGGTGCGCTATCTGAATATCGTAGATGCCGGTGACGCAAGGTAATTTCCTTATCAGGTGCCAAAGATAGAAATTACAGGGCCCTAGGGACGGCATGCTTTTCCTGCTGCCCCCACATTAATCTGAACTAATATCGTTATAAATCTCGCACAAGAGAAAAGTAATGGTGTTATGACCTGCCCCCAGATTTAGTACCAGTTTTCCTCTAGTAAAGTCCTGTTCATTTATCTCGTGATTTCCGCTCTGTACCGCCCTTCGGCTGCTGCCGTGCTTTGGCTGCAAACTCGGCGGGGGTCGCGTAGTTCAGTGCCGAGTGTGGGCGGTGCTCGTTGTAGTCCTGCCGCCAGATCGCTATGAGATCACGGGCGTGAGGCAGGCTGGTAAACCAGTGTTCATTGAGGCATTCATCCCTGAACTTACCGTTGAAGCTTTCAATGTAGGCGTTCTGGGTCGGCTTGCCCGCCTGAATCAGTTTCAGTTCAACACCGTGTCGATAAGCCCACTGGTCCAGCGCTTTGCCGGTAAACTCCGGCCCTTGGTCTGTCCGTATGGCTTTCGGATAACCTCGGAACTGGGCTATCCGGTCCAGCACGTGGGTGACGTAGTCGCCGCTGATGCTGTGCT
>NZ_JAERQK010000007.1 GCF_017912535.1 Motiliproteus sediminis | reverse complement strand
GTTACTTTTTGTCACGACGGACAAAAAGTGACCCGCCCGGGTGGGCGGAACAAAGACTATCTGATTGCAGTGGAAGGAGCTTGAAACGCAGATTTAGTCGGCCACCTAACATGACCGCTCCGCGCCGAAAGCAGCCCCGGCATTAATCAGCCACCTCTAACCAGAAATCCGTTGAAGCTGTCGCCCAAACAGTAAATACCTACACGCCGCCAGAAATCACAGCCGGGTGAAGCTGACCAGGTTGCCTGCACCGCGACTAAGGCGGAACGGCAATGCGCGGGTGACGTAGCGGTCCCCTACCACCCGGGTCAGATGCAGCACGGCGATATTGTCGCCGCGGAACAGCGCCTCCGGGTCTACCCGGTTGAACTGGGTGCCCAGCCCGCGCACCCCGGCGGTGGGGCCAGAAAAGCCCAGCTGCTGCCAGATCGGCGGTGGCAATTGTTGCAGCAGGTCGCGCTGGTACTGATCCAGCTCCGCCATATCGGCGGCGTTCAGATTGGTGCTACCTTCGGCCAGGTCGATCACGCCGCTGTCAAAAGAGCTGCCGCTGGTGGTTTTCTCCGATACCAGTTGGTCGTTTTCGTAATGGCGTTCGGTCTTGCTCCAACTGACCGACAGCGACCACTCCAGCCAGATGCGGTAGTTGAGGTAGCGGTCGGGGAATTGGCGCTGGCAGCTTTTATCTTCCAGATAGATGGCATGAAAGGTGGAGTCATCCGGGGCGTCATCAATGTGCGCGCTGATCAGCAGGCCGTCGTCGTCAAGGCGACCGGCAAGGCTCAGTTCGATATCACTGAGGTCATCTTCAAAGTGCTGCCGCGCTGACTTGGGGATCGGGTCTTTGACCGTGGGCGGCGCATCCGGCTCATCCTCAACGCCATCAAAGGGACCAAAGCCCCCGAGCACCTTGCCGATCAACGCATTACCCATCGATTGGACCGCGCCGCTGAACCAACCCTCCTTGGGGCCGATCACCAGCGACTGTGCTGCCCAGGGGCCAGCGCAAGGAGACTGAACCCGGGCGGCGGGATCGGGGGCCGGTGCGCCCGCCAGCACTTGGCCCTGAGCATCGTCATCCGCACTGGCAATCGGCGGCAGGGGCAAGGTGGGTGCTCCCGGCGCGGCTGGCAGCGGCCCCGGCAGCAACAGCGCTGGCAAGGTCAGCCGTGGCCAGGGCTGACCGCTACCGTAGGCAAAATCGGCCTTGGCGTTGTCGTACTGGGGAGCCTGCACCTTAGGCGCTGCCGATGCCGCGGTGGCAGGCGTCGGTCCCGCCGGGGTCGACGGTGGTTGGGTGATACTGAGGGTGGCGCCGCTGGCGCTGTTTTGTTGCTCGGTTGGCGCCGCGTTTACCCCCTCTTTTGCCGGTACGGGGTTGGCGGTAGGCGCCGGTGGCGGCGCGCTCTGGCAGCCGCCAATCAGCACCAAGCCCAGCGCCACGGCTAACGGGCTTAGGGAAAGATCGCCGCGCCGCTTCATGGCTGCTCTCCGCATTGCGGTTGGCCACTGAGCGCAGCGGCGGTAGCGCAGGCGTCCAGCAGGCCAGCACCATAGTCAGCATCGGGGCCGGGGCCACCGAGGTCACGGCCGAACTGCACCAGTGCGCTGTGCAGTTGCTCGCCGCGGGTTTGCGGTGCCAACTGCAGTAGCAGCGCGGCCACCCCGGTGGCGTGAGCGGTGGCCATGGAGGTGCCGGACAATAACGGCTGACCAGCGCTGGGGCCGGCGGTGATGATATCCACACCGGGAGCGGACAGCTCGATGTAGGCCCCGCGATTGGCCTGTGGGTAAAGTTGCCCGGCGGCGTCCACCGCGGTCACCGCCAGCGCCTCCGGCCAGGCGGCGGGGAACAGCGGCTGGGCGTTGGGGCCACCGTTGCCGGCGGCGGCGATCACCATCAACCCGCGTCGGGTTGCCTCCCGCACCAAGCGCTCAAGCAGCGGCGATGGCGGTCCGCCCAGGCTCATATTGATCAGCGGGGTTTCCGCCATGATCGCCGCATCCAGCGCCTTGATCAGGCTGCTGCTCCAGCAACGCGCTGCCAGACTGCCGGGGTCGCGCGGCTGGCAGGCTTTGTAACTGTGTAGCCGCACGCCGGGGGCCACCCCGTAAGCGCCGATACCGTTGCCACGGCTAGCAGCGATGATGGCAGCCACCCCGGTACCGTGAGGGTCGGCCGAATAACCACGGCCGCTGAAATCCACTGCGCTGACCACCCGCCCCTGCAGTTCGGGATGCTCCCGATCGACCCCGGTATCGATCACCGCCACATCGATCGGGCTGCCGTCCCAGCGTGCCATCAGCGGCTCGGCGCGACTCAAGGCCGGCGCGTAATTGAACGCCGCCAGCGGATCGGGAATCGAGGCCACCGCCAGAGAGGCACTGGCGGCGCTGGCAACAGCATGGTCATCGACCAGAGTGAAGTAGGCGACATCTTTCTGCACCGCGCTGACGCCGGCCATTCCGCCGAGCAATGAAACCCAGCCGTCCAGTGAGCTGGCGCTGCCGCGCGGGCGCAGCAGCCGCACCAGCCGTTCACCCGTGCTGTTGAGGGTAACCTCTTCCAGTACCTGCAGGCCCAGATTCTGCGCCCACAGCAACAGGTCTCGGCCATCCTCGGGAATCAGCACCACCAGTTGGTCGGGGCGCGCATGGGGTTTGAGGTACTCGGCCGGGGTCTGCTCACTCTGGCAGGGGTTAAGCTGGCGCACCACCCAGCAGGCGGGATCGGCATCGTCTGGCAGCACGCCCCGCCAGGGCATTCCCTCAAGCCCGGCGCTGCAACCATCGGGTCGCCCCGCCAGCGCCGCATTAAGATCGGGAGCCCGTGGCAGCAGCCAAGTGTTGGAGGGCTTGCCTTGATGGCTGCTCTGTACACTCTGGCAACTGGCGTTGAGGCAGGCGGGCGCCGCCGGATTGCTGTTGTCGCACTGCGCCTGCAACGCCGACCAGCGCGCATCATCAGCGCGAAAACTGACAAACTGGCGGCCGTTGGCCGCCGGCAGGCGACGCCAGTCAGTCAGCCCGTTAGCCTGGGCCCAGCGCGCTGGATCTTGCCCGGCGGGCAGCGACAGGGTGCGCAGCGGTTCACTGGTGGCCTTGAGGGTCGGCAGCGACTCCCAGCCCCAACTGGCACTGGCCGCGGCGAGCAGAAACAGGGCCAGCATCCATCGCCCGTAGCAGCAGCTGCCTATAACGGACCTCATTGCGACGCTCCCGGCAACGCCAGCTGCAGCCAGCTTTCACGCCGGGTGCCATCCTGATGCCAGACCTGCAGCCGCAGCGTCAGTGTGCGCCCCTTCGGCAGGGTAGCGGGATCAACCCGCGCGATAACGCCGCTGTCCGAGGGTTGGGTCAGGGTATCGATCAACTGCCAGTTTGGCGGCGCCTCCCCCAGACCGTAACTGAGTTCCGCGCGGGCAAAACGATCAGCGTCAGCCACCCCCAGCAGCTCCAACTGCCGCTCACGGCTGACCTGCACACTGAGCAGACGCGCGTCGACAAAGCGTTGCGGTGAGGCCACCAACGCGGCGTCGGCGTCGAGCAGGCCATAGCCGCTGAGCTGGTCGATTCCTGTAGGCCCACGATCGGCGGCGGACTGCAGCAGCATCCGCTGCAGCTGGGGCGGTTCCAGCCAGGGATCGCGACCGAGAATCAGCGCCGCCACTCCGGTGACAAACGGCGCGGCGAAGGAGGTGCCGGTGGCGCGGTAGTAATCCTGCTGCACCACCGCACTGCCCGGTTGGTAATCAGGGGCGCCTATAGTGCGCAGAAAATCACTGCCGCGTGCTCTGAGCGAGAGGATATCCACCCCGGGGGCGAGCAGATCCAGCGCCGGCCCCCAGTCACTGAACGGCGCCCGCTCGCCTTGCGGGGTTGCCGCCCCCACCACCAGCGGACCGGTCAGACGTTCATAACCCAGACTGAGGTCGCCACTGGCACGGTTACCGGCGGCGATTACTACCACCGCTTCTCGTTCCAGGGCATAACGCAGGGCGTCCAGCTCCTCGGGTCCCGGCTCGGCACCGCCAAGGCTCAACTGGATCAACTGTGCACCTTTGTCCACCGCATAACGCAGCGCTGCGGCAATATCGGGGCCTGCCGCGTGGCCGCTGGCGTCAACCACTTTGAGCACCATCAGTCGCGCATTGGGGGCGATACCACTGATGCCAATGCCGTTATCCCGTCGTGCGGAAATAATGCCGGCTACGTGGGTACCGTGGCCCTGGTCGTCCCAGGGATTGTTGTTGTTATCGACGAAGTTCCAGCCAATCAGATCGTCGATGTAGCCGTTGCCGTCATCGTCGCGGCCGTTGGGCTTCTCATCAGGATTGCGCCACAGCGGCTCGATGCCGAGGTCGGGGTGGGTGTAGTCCAGCCCACTGTCGATCAGCGCCACCCGCACCGGCTCCAGTTGCAGCGGATAACGGCTGAGCGGCTGGCCGCCATCGCGATAGAGACCGATCTGGTACAGCCCCCACTGGTCCGGGCGTGATTGGCCCCAACTGCCGGCACTTTGCAGCAGCGGATCATTGATGACCACCACCGGTGGTACCGCGGCTGACGCTGGCAGGGTCGAACTCAGCGCCGCACTGACCATGGCACCACCGGTATCCGGCAAGCTACTGCTGCGGGTGTCCGGCATAACCCCGGATATGGCCGCGGACGCGGGTTCAGCGCCAGCGCCAACACCGCCCGGCGGGCCGACCTCTGCCTCAGCCAGCGTAGCAACCACTAGCAGGCCACACGCCAGCCACGGGGATTTCACTGCGCCGGCTCCAGATAGGTGACAGCCGGGTGAGCCTTGAGGGCGGCGGTCCGCGCGGCCTGCTGATCATCGTCCGGCAGTCGAATCCGGTAGGTTCCGAGGGCGCTGGGGCCGGCGATGATTTCAGCCTGCTGCGAACGCAGCAGCGCCTGCAGCGCATCGGCGCGGGTGTCGGGAGCCAGGCCCAGCGTCAGTACCACGCCGCCGGCCACCACCGCCGGTGGACCGGACAGCACCTGATAGCCGGGCTCCTCGGTTTCGGCCGGCAGCATCAGCAGTGCACCCAGCACCATCACTACCCCTAGCTGAGACACCATCGCCACCCTGGCAAACGCCGGGGTCAGGTTCCATTGCAACGACTGTCGGAATCGCTGCCACAAGGAACCGCCTGAGGCGTCCAGCTGGGGCTGATTGGCAGCCTCGTCTTGGTCGATACGGGCCATCAGCGCATCCAGCCCCGCTTCAGTATCAAAAGCACTTTCCTCGCTGCCGGTTTCGGCCACGCTGTCGCGCATGAATTCGTATTCGGCCAGCTGCATCTGGGCCTCCGGGTTATCTGCCAGCCACGCCTCAACCTGCTGCCGTTCCGCCGCGTCGAGGGTGCCGTTAACATACCAGGCCAGCATCTCTTCCATCCGTTGCTCGCTCATGTGACACCTCCTGTTTCTGACAGACTCAAGCCCAGATTGGTCAGCCAGGGTTTGAGCTTGGCCTTGGCGTGGTACATACGGGTTTTCACCGTGTTTTCAGGGCATTGCAAAATTTCGGCAACCTCTTTGTAGGAGCAGTCATGAAAGAACGCCAGCTCCACCACTTCGCGGTGTTCCGCCGACAAGCGCGCCACCGTGTTGCGCAGTAACTGACGCAGCTCATCCTGGGTGCAACCGCTGCTGGCATCGCCAGCCTCATCTTCCGCCTCCGGGGCCTGGCTGTACTCCACCGTGTCGAGCTGCTTGCCGCGAATCGCGTTGAGGGTGCGGAAGCGGGCCATGCCGAGAATCCAGGTGGAGGGGGATGAACGGCGCTCGTATTGCACCGCGCCTTTCCAGATCTCCATCATCACATCGTTGACCAGCTCCTCCGCCTTGGCCTCATCCTTGATCATGCGGGTGACGAAACGAAAGATACGCGGCGCATAACGGCGATAGAGCTGACCCAGCGCCACCCGGTCGCCCTGGCCGATTCGATGAATCCAGGCGATCTCTTCAGCGACGCGTTCACTGGCAGTGTCCATTGCGGGAACCTCCGTCAGCGGGCGGCTCGAAAGCCGTGTTGGCACCGGGCGATGCAGAGATGACGGTATGCGCATTGTCGCCGTGAACCGAAAACCGAAAGCCGACCGGATGACGCTGGCCGGGGCGATGGCGCGCACCTAACAGCTTAGGAAGCGCGCTGGGCTTTTGCCAATCCCAACTGTCAGCGTCGGGATTGGCCGTAAAAGCAAGAGCGGTGATCTGCTCGGGATGCGTCATGTTCAGATCACCCAGTTTTCCTGAATCGCCACCGGCACGCCGTAGTAACGGGGCTCTGCCTGAGTCAGGGCGGCCAGCGCGCGGCGGCAGTTCATCGCCAGAAGTTCACGCTTGAGGGTTTCAAAATCGCTGCGGTTTACCAGCAGCGCTTCGTGGGTCCGACCTTGACTGCGAAAACGATGGACCAGTTCGTTGAGGGCGGTGCTGATCATGATGGACTCCGGGCGCGATGCGCGTTGCTGTGTCTCTTGTCCGGTAGGTAACGGCCAGATCGTTCCGGGTTCAAATTACTTTCAAGCCCGCGACATCATCGACCCACTGGACAAAGTGCGTGTTGCGAATCCTATACTTAGCCCTACACCCTCCATTACTGTCAGCAGCCATGCGGTTTCCTTTTCGCACGCTTTTTGAGTTCGCCAATAACGATGACGAAGCCCGCCTGTGCCGGGATATTCCTGAGCGCCAGTGCCACGAACAACCACGAAATCTGATCAGCCAGGTGAGTGCGCAGGCGTTCAGCAAAACCGGCGACGCGCTGGCCGACACCAAAGTGGTACTGCCCTGGCTGCTGGCGGCGGTGGGTGCACCGGCATTCATGTCGACCCTGCTGGTACCGATCCGCGAAGCGCTATCCCTGCTGCCCCAGATCCTGTTTGGCGCGCTGATCCGGCGCTATCCGGTACGCAAGGTATTCTGGGTCGGCAGCAGCGTGGTTGAGGGGGGCTGTGTAATGCTGATGGCGATGGTGGCGCTGGCAAACCTGTCCGGTGCGCTAGCCGGCACCCTGATTCTGATGCTGCTGGTGGTCTTCAGTGCCGCGCGCGGGGTGGCATCTATCGCCGCCAAGGATACCCTGGGCAAGACTATCACCAAGGGGCGACGGGGGCGGGTCAACGGCTACTCCGCCACCATCGCCGGCATCAGCGTGGCGACGGTCGGACTCGGGCTGACCCTGGCTCAACACGGTGGCGATTCGGCCAACTGGCTACCTTGGCTGCTGTTCGGTGCCGGCTGTTGCTGGCTGATCGCCGCCGGCTGCTTCAACCTCACCCGCGAATACCCGGGCGCCACCGACGGTGGCCGCCAGCTAGGCGATCTGATGCGAGACCAGTGGCACCTGCTGCTGCATGACCCACAGTTGCAGTTGTTCCTGCTCGCCCGCGCCCTGTTGCTGGCCACCGCACTGGTCGGCCCACTTTACGTGCTATTGGCCCAGCAGCAGTTGGGCAGCGCGCTCGACAGTCTGGGTTGGCTGATCGTTGCTTCAGGGCTCGCCGGTGCCTGCAGTTCGCTGGTGTGGGGGGCGCTGGCCGACTATTCCAGCAAACTCACCATGGCGCTGGCGGCGTTACTGTCAGCCCTGTTGGGCGCCGGGGTGGCTGCCTGCTACTGGTGGCTGCCAACGGTCACCGGCCACGTCGCCTTTTACGCGCTGGTGCTGTTTGTGCTGGGGGTCGCCCATGCGGGCTTCAGGATTGGCCGCAAAACTCACATCATCGACATGGCCGCCGGCGATCTGAAGGCCGAGTACGTGGCGCTCAGCAACACCCTGATCGGCATCCTGTTGCTGCTTGCCGGCGGCTTGACGGCAGCGCTGGTGGGGCTGGGGCTGGTCACCGCAATCGCCACCCTGTCACTCATCACACTGCTGGGCGCGCTCGCGTCACTGGCACTCCGTAACGCGCAACAGTAAGGCCAACAGTTGTTTAATATTAAGAATAATACTTTGTCCTATTTATAACCTTATGCAAATAGTGCATTATGCGCCCGCCCTTGAGGAGCACAGGGGCCTACCGTGACCCTGCCCGGTAGCGAAGTTTTACAAGGAGTTTGGCCACCCATGGCTTGTACCAATTGCCAACAGCAGGCACTCTTAGAAGGTGCCACTGATAACACCAACAATAAAAATAAGGCGACTGTGATGCCCGACCTGACACTGGAACGCTTTCTGGTCGAATCGTTCGACGAAGCGGTAGAGCGTTTAACCCATTTCAGAGACAGCGGTCTCGACAAGCCGGCCCGGATCGAACTGGCATTCCCAACCGACAACCTGCCCGACGAACTGATCAGCGAATTCCGTAAAGAGGCGGCGTCCATCGGCCTGATGGTCTGCGTTGCCGCGTAATCGCTGATTACGCCCCATCCATTAATAATCCCTGGCCGTCCGGGGATTATTAATTAGCCAAGCACGCTGCACGCATTGCATTGCATTGCGTGCCGTCCCGGCCTCCCTTAGCATCATCATCCCGCCGTCGTTCGAGTCATGGCCCACCCTATGAGCGCGCTGTTGAGCTCTGCTGTACTAGAGAGTCCCAGTCTGTTGTTGCTTGCTGCATTGGTTTTGCTGGGCGCTCTGGCGGGCTTTATCAGTGCCATCGCAGGTGCCGGCGGGCTACTGGTGTTGCCGGCCCTGTTGATGCTTGGCGTGCCACCCATAGCCGCACTCGCCACCAACAAACTGCAGAACGTGTTCGGCACCGCCTCGTCGATGCTCAACTACTTTGCTAAAGGCCAGATCGAACTGACCGGCATGCTGCCCGCAATCCTCTGCGCCCTGCTGGGATCGGCCATCGGCACCTTCTGCGTGCAGCAACTGGACGCCACGCAGTTGGCACAGCTACTCCCCCTGCTGCTGATTCTGGTTGCGCTCTACTTCTCGCTGTCACCCCGGGTTGGCGACCTCGACGCCCGCCCTCGCCTGGGCCATACCGCCTTTGCCCTCACAACGGCCTCGACGATCGGCTTTTACGGCGGCTTCTTCGGCCCGGGTATCGGCTCGCTGTTCGCCGTAGCGTTCGTCAGTCTGCGTGGCTATAACCTGGTGCGCGCCACCGCCCACACCAAGGTGTTGGTGTTTGCCACCAACCTCAGCTCGCTGCTGCTGTTTATCGGCGCCGGAGAGGTCATATGGACTCTGGGGCTGTGCATGGCCGCCGGCCAGATAGTGGGCGCACGACTGGGCTCTAATCTGGTCGTCCGGCGCGGCGCGGGGCTGGTTAAACCGATGATCATTATCGCCACACTGGCGCTGGCCACCCGGCTGCTGTGGCAGGCGTGGTAGCATCGCCGTGGCGGCCACAGAAGGCGGGCATAAGTATCATGAAGTTAAGGCATTTTCCGCGAATGGAGAGAACACGCGATTTGTCATCACTTTGGGTTACACTCAAACACGTCTTACGGAAAGCAGATCAACTATCCATGGAATAGCAGGCGGAATGGCCAAGCGCTCAGTCAGCCTCGAGGGCCCACTTTCGCAGCCAACGAGCCGGACCAGACCGTAAACCTTCGAGGATGACCCTAGATGTCAATTGCCAATGAAATTCTCAATTACGTGTTCAATTTCTGGATCGGACTGGCGATTTTTTTCGCCATACTGGTTTCCAAATCGATCTACCAGGTGCCCCAGGGTTACGCCTACATTGTCGAACGCTTCGGCAAATACAACAAAACCCTCAACGCCGGTCTCAACTTCATTATCCCGCTGATCGATCGCATCGCCGACAAGCGTCTGCTGAAGGAGCAAGCGGTAAACGTCGACCCGCAAACCGCCATCACCGCCGACAATATCACCCTCAGCATCGACGGCGTGCTGTACTTCAAGGTGATCGACCCTGAACGGGCCACCTACGGGGTCGATAACTACGTCTTCGCCCTCAGCAACCTGGCCCAGACCACCATGCGCGCCGAAATCGGCAAGCTGGAACTGGACAAAACCTTCGAGGAGCGCGACATGCTCAACACCAACATTGTCGCCTCCATCAACAAGGCGGCGGAGCCCTGGGGGGTCACCGCCATGCGCTACGAGATCCGTGACATCGATCCGCCCGCCTCGGTGATGTCGGCGATGGAGCAGCAGATGAAGGCGGAACGGGAGAAGCGCGCCAAGATTCTGGAATCCGAGGGCGAAAAACAGGCCGCCATCAACCGCGCTGAAGGTGAAAAGCAGGCGGCGATCAAAGCGGCGGAGGCAGACAAGCAGGAACAGGAACTGCGCGCCCAAGGGGAGGCCGCGGCGATTCTGGCGGTCGCGGAAGCCAAAGCCCAGGCAATCCGCCAGATCGGCGAGGCGGCCAACAGTCCCGAAGGCCAGAAAGCGGTGCAACTGGATCTTGCCACCAAGGCCATTGAAGCCAAGCAAGCGATCGCCAAAGAGGGCACCGTGGTGCTGCTGGATGGTGCCAAAAGCGAAGCTGGCGCCACCGTTGCCGAGGCGATCAGTATCGTCGCAGCGATGAACAAGAGTGACGCTTTCTCGGCCTGAGCGAGCGGTCAAATCGGGGCGGGCTGCGCCCCTCCCCCTGGGATGGAGTCACAGCATGGGTAACTTCTTCAGCGAGCCGTCAAGCATCTGGTTCTTGATCGGTTTTATCGCCCTCGCGGTCGAGGCCTTTGTCCTCGGCCTGTCCTCCGGTTTGCTGCTGTTCGGCGGCCTCGCGGCACTGCTCACCGGCGCGCTGTTTACGGCAGGCGTTCTGGATGGCCACGCTTTCGGTATCGCCCCACTGGCAGTAACGGGAATCGGTTCCGGCCTACTGGCACTACTGCTGTGGCGACCACTTAAAGCGCTGCAAAACCGCAAGGGTGAGATGTATCAGGAAAACAACAGCGACTTCGTCGGCCTCAAGTTCAGCCTGCCCACTGAACTCTCCCACCAGAGCCCCGGCGTTCATTCCTATTCGGGCATCGACTGGAAGGTCGAGCTGGATGCCTCGACCACCAAACCAGTTCCGGCCGGCCAACGACTGGAAGTGGTGCGTGTTCGCGTGGGCTGCTTTACGGTGAAACCGATTGCCACAGATGGAGCCTCCCCATGAGCCGCCCCCGACATGGAAAAATTTGCCACGGGGTTGGTTAACCCGGCGCACAAAAACTATGCTGGCAGCGAGAAGCGAACGACTAACAGGAGGTGATAACCATGCTGGGCGAGAACCACTCGTTACTGAATGAGTTCCCTGAGTTCAACGACACCATTGAGTCACTCAAGCAGTCCAATTCCGCCTTTGCGGACGAGGTGAAGCGCTACGACCTGCTGGATGCCGAGATCCGCAAACTGGAGCTGCGGGACTCCCCGATCGCGGATGACGAAATGCTGGCACTCAAGAATCAGCGTGCGGAATCGAAAGACGACCTGTATCAACAACTGAAAAACGCCTGAGCAGGCGACACCGGCAACGAAAAAGCGGGTGTTGAGGGTAAACCTCGGTGCCCGCTTTTTGCTTTTCTGCAACTGCGTTTAACCGCGCCAAAGGCGTTTACGCGATGCGTTCAAACACCAGATCCCAGACCCCGTGGCCCAGTTTTTCGCCGCGGCGCTGGAACTTGGTGTCGGGACGATGCTCCGGCTGGGGGGAGTACTGTCCGTCGCCAGCATGATTGCGATAGCCCTCGGCAGCGCTCATCACTTCCATCATATGCTCGGCGTAGGGCTCCCAGTCGGTGGCCATGTGGAAGCAACCGCCGATCTTGAGCTTCTGGCGGAAAGTCTGGGCGATCTCCGGCTGAACCATGCGACGCTTGTGGTGCTTTTTCTTGTGCCAGGGATCGGGAAAGAACAGCTGGATGCCGTCAAGCGAGCCGTCAGGGATGCATTCGGCCAGTACCAGCAAAGCGTCATCGTTGTAGACCTTGAGGTTGGTCAGCCCCGCCTTGGAAGCGTTGTTGAGCAGGCGGCCGACGCCGGGCTTGTGGACCTCGATGCCGATGTAGTTGGCTTCCGGCGCGGCTTCCGCCATCGCCAGTAATGAATCACCCATGCCGAAGCCGATCTCCAGAATGGTCGGCGCCTGGCGCCCGAATACCTCGGCAAAGTCGATCACCCCGGCTTCGCGGTTCAGCCCCAACAGCGGCCACTGCTGCTCCAGCGCTTTCTGCTGCGAAGGAGTCATGCGACCGGTGCGCATAACAAAGGTACGGATAGAGCGGTGGTGCTTGTTCTCTTCGGTCATGGTTGTCGTCAAAAATCGGTTTTGAATGATCGTAATTGAATACAGGAACCCACAAATAACAAAGGCCGGGAGCAGCTCCCGGCCTTTGTTTGGCGGCTGCCGTTAATTGTCCAGTTGGCTGAGATCCCGCACCGCGCCCTTGTCGGCGCTGGTGGCCATCTTGGCGTACACCTTGAGCGCCGTTGAGACCTTGCGCGGTCGCTCCTCGGCCGGTTTCCAGCCCGCGGCATCCTGCTTGGCGCGACGATGGGCAAGCTCTTCGTCGCTGACCAGCACTTTAATGGTCCGGTTGGGGATATCGATACGAATCTTGTCGCCCTGCTGCACCAGACCGATAGCGCCACCAGCGGCGGCTTCGGGTGACACGTGACCGATAGAGAGGCCGGAGGTGCCGCCGGAGAAGCGGCCATCCGTCAGCAAGGCGCACTCTTTCCCCAGCCCCTTGGACTTGAGGTAACTGGTGGGGTAGAGCATCTCCTGCATTCCGGGACCACCGCGCGGTCCTTCATAGCGGATCACCACCACATCCCCGGCTTTGACCTTGTCGGCCAGAATGTCGGCCACCGCCTGATCCTGGCTTTCACAGATGTAGGCGGAACCTTCGAACACCCAGATGCTCTCGTCAACGCCGGAGGTTTTTACCACGCAGCCGTCTTCGGCGATATTACCGTACAACACGGCCAGCCCGCCCTCTTGGCTGTAAGCGTGCTCGATGCTACGGATACACCCCTCAACGCGGTCGGTATCGAGACTGCTCCAGCGTCCACTCTGGGAGAACGCCACCTGGGTCGGAATACCGCCGGGGCCAGCACGGTAGAACTTTTTAACCGCGTCATCGCTGGTGGTCATCACATCCCACTGATCCAGCGCGTCCTGCAGCGTTTCACTGTGGACGGTGCTGACGCTGGTGTCGAGCAAGCCACCACGGGCCAGTTCGGCCAGAATTCCCAGAATGCCTCCGGCACGGTGAACATCTTCGATATGGTACTTCTGTGCGTTGGGCGCCACTTTGCACAGGTACGGAACCTGGCGGGAGAGCCGGTCCATATCCGCCATGGTGAAATCGACACCCGCTTCCTGAGCCACCGCCAGCAGGTGGAGAATGGTGTTGGTGGAACCGCCCATGGCGATATCCAGAGTCATGGCGTTGGCAAATGCGGCCTTGGTAGCAATACCGCGAGGCAGCACGCTGGCGTCGTCGTCGTGGTAGTAGCGCTTGGCCAGATCGACGATGCGGCGGCCCGCTTCCAGGAACAACTCTTCACGGTCGGCGTGGGTGGCGACCACGGTGCCGTTGCCCGGCAGCGACAAGCCCAAAGCTTCGGTCAGGCAGTTCATGGAGTTGGCGGTGAACATGCCGGAGCAGGAACCGCAGGTGGGGCAGGCGGAGCGCTCCACCTCGTTGACCAGTTCGTCACTGGCGCTGTCATCGGCGGCCAGCACCATGGCGTCAACCAGATCCAGACCGTGATCAACCAGTTTGGTCTTGCCCGCTTCCATCGGTCCGCCGGACACAAAAATCACCGGAATATTGAGGCGCATGGCGGCCATCAGCATCCCGGGGGTGATCTTGTCGCAGTTGGAGATACACACCAGCGCATCAGCACAGTGGGCATTGACCATATACTCCACCGAGTCGGCGATCAGGTCACGCGAGGGCAGCGAGTAGAGCATACCGTCATGGCCCATGGCGATACCGTCGTCCACCGCGATGGTGTTGAACTCCTTGGCCACGCCGCCGGCTTTTTCAATTTCGCGCGCCACCAGCTGACCCATATCCTTGAGGTGGACGTGACCGGGAACAAACTGGGTGAAAGAGTTGGCAACCGCGATGATCGGCTTGTCAAAATCGCCATCCTTCATACCGGTGGCGCGCCACAGGGCACGGGCACCGGCCATATTGCGGCCCTGAGTAGTGGTACTGGAACGGTAGGCTGGCATGGTGCGAATTCCTCAAACTGGCTGACATTGCAGGGCGGATACTATAGCAAGCACGGCGCGCCGGGGAAACGCCGCTACCGCGGGCGCGGCTGCGACCTTCGCGGTGCTTGCGGGGGACTGTCAATTTGCTATCGTGAGCGCCGGAGGATTAAAGATGAAAAAAATAATCAATAAGCCGCAGATTCGCCAGGACCGTCACCTGCGCTGGATGATGCACGCCGGCATCCCAATCGCCATCATCGCTGTCGGCAGTCTGTGGCTGGGACGTACCATTGGCTCGCCCGCATTGGGCATGTTGTTTCTGGTCGCCATGCCTGCCGCGCTGGCACTGGGGCTGGCGTACAACATCCGCTTTATGATCCTTGCCAATCGCGCCCGCAAACAGGACAAGCAGTAACCATGGATCCCCGCCTGCTGAACGGCTTCCCCGCCCTTGCGTCGATCAACGATCCGGCCGCGCTGGCCATACTGGCCCAGGCGCAAGCGGTGGAGGTGCCCGCGGGGCAGGTGATCTTCCGCCCCGGAGACCCCTGCCAGAACTACCTGATGGTGGTTAACGGGCGGGTCAAGGTGACCGGACGGTCACCCTCCGGGCGAGAAATCGTGCTCTATCGCATCGAAGGCTGCGGTACCTGCGTGCTCACCACGGCCTGCCTGCTCAGCCGCGAGCGCTACCCCGCCGAGGGGGTCAGCGAGACCCCGGTACTGGCATTTGCGCTGCCCCAACCGCTGTTTCAACAGGCGCTGGCGATCAGTGCCGAGCTGCGCGATTTTATCTTTGGTGCCTACGGCCAGCGCCTCAGCGCCATGATCTCGCTGGTGCAGGAGGTTGCGTTCGAACGCATTGACCTGCGTCTGGCGCGTTATCTGGTCAGTCAGTCCGAAACCCGGGTCGAGGTTCGCGCCACCCATCAGGAGCTGGCCACCGAACTGGGCTCCGCCCGTGAAGTGGTCAGCCGCCAACTGAAAGAGTTCGAGCGCCGCGGCTGGATTCAGCTGGGACGAGGGACCATCCGCGTCGATGCCATCGACGAGCTGCGCCGCTTTGCCGACGCATTCCAGCCCTAGCCCCCTACATAGCCTTATTAAACGTCAGTTTTCTTTACACTGAGCTCATAATCATCTCAACAATTACAAGCGATATCCTTTCTAATCAACATATTGACAATTACGGCCTGACCTTTGCTTTAGCTGGAGAAAACAAAGCTAATCAGGGACATCGCCATGAGCTTACTCAAATCAAGTCGCACCGCGTTCCGGGCGCTAACCACCTTAGCGCTAATGCTGTTCGGCATGAGTCTGGCGCACGCCACCCCGACTTACCTTCGCTCAACCGTCGCAGCGCCTTGGGGCCAATCGACCAATGAAGCCGCCATGGACAGTGTGTTCGGTGCAGGCAGCTGGAACGATTTCCGTTATGAAACCGTCGATACCGGCGCGTTGTTCAGCGGTACCGACTTTATCTTCATGGAAGGCGGTGACGGCACCGCGAATGAGATGGAGGCCTTCATCACCGCCAACTCAGCCAGCATCGGCAGCTTCCTCAATGCCGGTGGCAGCATCTTCTTTAACGCGGCCCCCAATGAAGGCAACGGCATGAACCTGCTGCCGGGCGTAGACCTTGTGTATGGCCCCGGTCCTTTTTGCGGCAGCGACTGCAACGCCACCGGCCCGCACGATATCTTTACCGACCTTGGCTTTGGTCTCCCGGGAACTTCATTTGGGGGAACCTCATTCTCGCATGCCATCATTACCGGTGCGGTTAGCAGCCTGATTGAAGATCTCAGTGGTAACACCCTGCTCGGCGAATTGGCCGTGGGTAACGGTCTGGCGCTGTTTGGCGGCATGACCACCACCAACTTCCACAGTCCGCAACCAGGTGCCGCTATTCTGCGCCAAAACATCCTCGCCTACGCGGCCAACGCGGTGGTCACCGCTGAAGTCCCGGCACCGGCCACGCTGGCCCTCGCCCTACTGGGGCTGGCAGCAGTCGGCGCGTCACGGCGCAAGCAAGCCGCATGACTGAAGGTTCATGATTATCAAAAGCCGGCCCCTGTGCCGGCTTTTTTATGGCAACTCGCTTGTGTGACCTTGTCACTGAACTCCCCTGCCCGGCGGCGTAGAGTTAACCTACCACCGGCACCCCGCCGGACGTTCCAAGCAGATAGGAGAACTCAACATGCAGCAGAACATCGGCACCGTCGACAAAGCGCTTCGTATTCTGGTTGGCCTGGCGCTGATCGCCATGGTCTTCGTTGGCCCGCAAACTCCCTGGGGCTGGATCGGCGTTGCGGTCATTCTGATCGCGCTGGTGGGCATGTGCCCGCTGTACAAGATCCTGGGTATCAGCACCTGCAAAAAGTGCGCATCCTGAACTACTGATCAGCAAATCCCCTTAAAAACACCCGCTTCGGCGGGTGTTTTTGTATCTACCCTATGGACGACTGGACGACTATCCGGGGTCGAAAAGTTTTCCCGGTCGTTCAGATTGGATTCAGCCAGCCCCTCGTAAGCTGTACCCAACAGTGACAGCAACGCGAGGAAATCGTCATGTTCAAGCAGCTGGTTTCAGGAATGATCATCGCCGGTATGATGACCGGTACCGCGCTGGCCGACCACCGTGGGGGCAAGTTCGACCGGGGGCAGGGTCACACCACCTTTGCCAAGGTGGTCAACGTCGAGCCGATCACCAAGACCTATACCCAACGGATTCCGCAAGAATCCTGCTGGCAGGAGCAGGTGCGCTACGAAGTACCGGTCAATGGCGGTTATCAGTCCGCTACTCCGGCGATTCTGGGGACCATTATCGGCGCAGCCATCGGCAACAGCCTGGGTAACTCGCACCACAAGACCAACCGCAACATTAAAACCGTGGCGGGCGGCCTGATCGGCGCGTCTATCGGTAACGATATCGGGCGTCGGCATTCCCAGCAGGGCACCCGGGTGGAGTACCGTAACGAAGAACGCTGCGAGGTCAGCTACGACACCCGCTACGAAGAGCGGATCGTCGGCTACGATGTGACCTACCGCTTCCAGGGCGAGACATACCACACCCGGATGGACTATGATCCGGGCAACAAACTGAAGGTCAAAGTTAACGTACGGCCGGTGATGTAACCGGCCTCACAGGGAGGTTTCCGGCACCTTGCGCCTAGCGACATCGACTAACGGCATCATGAGTGTTCTGCTCCTCAGCGCGGCTCTGGCATTCGCCGCCCCCGCCTATAGCGACCTCAGCCCGGATCAGGCGGCACGCACCGCCGAAAGCCGCTACGGCGGTCAGGTGCTCGACATCCAGTCGGTACGCACCGGCGATGGCAAAGGCTATCGCATCAAACTGCTGCAACCTTCCGGTCGGGTCAAACTGCTGGTGATCGATGCCAGCGACGGTGCCTCGCAAAACTTTCGCGACAACGACGACAATGGCGGCAAGGGTCGTGGCAGGGGCCGCGGCCGCGGTCGGGGTGGAGACGACTGATGCGGATACTGATTGTCGAAGATGAACCGCGGCTGGGCGAACAGCTGCTGGCACAACTGCAGGCCGCCCAATACGCCGCCGACCTGGCACCCGACGGACGTGAGGCACTCTACCTGGCGGCTGAATGGCAGTACGATCTGGCCATCATTGATCTGGGACTGCCTGACCTCAGCGGCATGGAGGTGATCCGCCAGTTGCGTGAGAAGAAGCTGGAGTTCCCAATTCTGATCCTCACCGCCCGCTCTGACTGGCAGGACAAGGTCGAAGGGCTGGAAGCCGGCGCCGACGATTACCTCACCAAACCCTTCCATGAACAGGAGTTGCTGGCCCGCCTCAACGCACTGCTGCGCCGGGTAGCCGGCCATGCCTCACCCCTGCTGCAATACGGTCCGATCGAGCTGGACACCACCGCCAAGCAGGTACGCCTCAGCGGTGATCCGGTGGAGCTGACCGCCTACGAGTATTCCACGCTGGAGTATCTGATCCACAACGCTGGCAAGGTGATCTCCAAAACCCGGCTGACCGAACACCTCTACGACCAGGATTTTGATCGCGACAGCAACGTGATCGAAGTATTCGTCACCCGTCTGCGCAAAAAACTCGATCCCGCGGGCACGCTCAAACCGATCGCCACTGAGCGCGGCCGCGGCTACCGCTTTGTGCTGGAGCGCAATGGCTAGCAGGCTAACCCGCAGGGCATCCTCAGTCCGATGAGCTGGCTCCGCCCCCGCACCCTGACCGGCCGCCTGCGACTGGCCTCCTGCCTGCTGCTACCGCTGATGCTGGGCCTCACCGCGCTGGTGCTGGACCGCGCCTTTGACCGCAGCCTGCGGGTAGCGATGGAGGAGCGACTCAAACTGCAAACCTATGTGCTGTTGGGTGCCGCCGAAGCGGGTGGCGGCCAGTTGTGGATGCCTCCGCAGCTGCAGGAACCCCGTTTCGGCCAGCCCGGCTCCGGCCTATATGGCATCGTTGCTGACGGTAACGATCAGGTGCTGTGGCGCTCCCCCTCCGCCCTGGGCGAGCCGCTCAGCCTGCCCCGCGCCGACCGTCGGCAGCAGTTCGGCCAAAGCACCCAGGGGCTGTTTTTTTACAGCTATCGGGTTACCTGGGAAACCGAGGATGGCCGCGAGACGCCGCTGCGCTTTGTCAGTATTGAACAACCCGCCACCTACCTGGCCGAACGCCGCGGCTTTCGCACCCTGCTGTGGTCGGGTCTCGGCCTGTTGGCGCTGCTACTGCTCATTGCCCAAGGTGTGCTGTTGCGCTGGGGACTGCGCCCGTTGAGCGGCCTGGCGGCCGACATCAAGGCGATTGAAAGCGGTGAGGCGGAGCAGCTCAGCGGCGACTACCCGCGCGAAGTGGCCCCGGTAACTGAGAACCTTAACCTGCTGTTAGCCGGTGAACACCGCCAGCGCGAGCGTTACCGCAACACCCTCGCCGATCTGGCGCATAGCCTCAAAACCCCACTGGCGGTGATCCGCAACATCGATCCGGGCCGAGTTGAGGACCTGAGTGCGCTGAAGGAGCAAGTGGACCGCATGGATCAGATCATCAGCCACCAGCTGGGGCGCGCGTCGACCGCAGCCAACCATCAACTACTGCAGGCGGTTTCTGTGCGCGCGGCGGCGGAGCGTATCGGAACGGCCCTTGGCAAGGTCTACCGCGATAGCCACCGTAACTTGCGCATCATCGGCGACGAGCTGCATTTCCGGGGGGATGAACGCGACCTTATGGAGGTGCTGGGTAATCTGCTCGACAACGCGTTCAAATACGGTCGGGGAGAGGTTCAGGTCACTCTGACAGAGACGCCAACGCAGCAGCAAATCCTGATCGAGGACAACGGCTTGGGCATCGATGATTCGCTGCATCAGACGATTCTGGAGCGCGGCACCCGCGCCGACAGCCTGCCTCGTGGACAGGGCATCGGGCTGGCGGTGGTTAAGGATATCGTCACCAGCTACAACGGCGAACTCAGCATAGGCAGCAGTGCTGAACTGGGCGGCGCGGCTTTTACCCTGCGATTCCCCCGGCGTGCTGCCGTCACCAACTAACCTCACCGCTCGCGCTCTCTGATACACTGATAATCATCGGCATCGCCACACTGCTTGCTGTAGGAGCCACTTATGACCTCGTGGTCACGCATTCTCGAATCAGCCATCGCCTTTCGTCATGAACTGCACCAACACCCCGAACTCAGCTGGCAGGAGGAGATGACCGCCGGCCGCATCCGCCAACGCCTCGATCAGCTGCAAATCCGCTGGCGCCCCTGTGCCACCCACGGCACCGTGGCGACCCTGGCCAGCGACGCCAGCGGTCCACATATCGGCTTGCGTGGCGACATCGATGCGCTGCCGATCAGGGAAAAGGCCGACGTGGCCTACCGCTCGACCCATGATGGCTGCATGCACGCCTGCGGCCACGATGGCCATACGGCGGCATTGTGGGCTACCGCGGCCTGGCTGAAAGCACATGAAGACGAACTGCCGGGCCCGGTTACTCTATTGTTCCAGCCCGCGGAAGAGGGCGGTCACGGCGCCCGCGAAATGATCGCTGAAGGAGCCCTTGAGGGCATCGACTGCATTTACGGCTGGCACAATTGGCCGGCCATTCCCTTTGGCCAAGCCGTCTGCCCCGACGGCCCGGTGATGTCGGGCAACGGCAGCTTCAAGATCACCCTGCATGGGCGCGGCGGCCACGCCAGCCAACCGGACCTCTGCCGCGATCCGGTGCTGGCAGCAGCGGCTATCACACTCAATCTGCAGCAGATCATAAGCCGGCGCCTGCCGCCCCAGACCGCCGCGGTGGTCAGCGTCACCAGCATCGATGCGCTCAACCCCGAAAACGTGATTCCGGAAACGGTCACCTTGGGTGGCGGTATCCGCCTGGAGCGCCCCGAACTGCGCCAGATTATTAACGATGCGATCGACGAGATCGCCACCCAGACCGCCCTGAGCTACGGGGTCGAGGCCGAGGTGGTGCTTACCCCCCGCTACGAGGCCACGGTCAACCATGCCGACGCCGCCGCCCGCTACCGCGAAGCGCTGGCAGCCGAGTTCGGCGAATCCTGGCACGCGGGGCAGCAACCGGTGCCGATCATGGCCTCCGAAGATTTCAGTTATTACCTCAACCAGATTCCCGGGGCTTTCGCGCTGATCGGCATGTCGGCGGGCTCATCGTTTCAACACAGTTGCCACAGCCCCAGCTACCAGTTTAACGACGCCCTGCTGGAGCCCATGGTGCGGGTATTCGCACGTCTGGTGGGCGCACCGCTGCCGGACTCAAAGCGCTAGCTGCAGCCATAAACCGGGGAGGGAAAAGTAACGCCCTCGCTTGCCCCATCCCCGGTTCTCTTCTACGTTGCCAGTACGAGACGGAGATAAGCGCCGCCTCGCCATCACAAAAGCGCAAGCTTGCATCCCGGTTCTATCCGGATCGCTTCAACAACCATCGACGATAACCAGCCAACACCCGGCAGGAGGGCTAGATGGAGCTGTTTGAACAGTGGGAATCCAATATCCGCGGTTACTGCCGCGCCTATCCGACGGTATTCAACCGTGCTAGTAATGCAATTCAATACGATGAGCAGGACCACGCTTACATCGATTTCTTCGCCGGCGCCGGCGTGCTCAACTTCGGCCATAACAATCCCGGGATGAAGCGTGCCCTGATCGACTTCATCGAAGCCGATGGGGTGGCGCACAGCCTCGACATGTATACCACCCCAAAACGGGAGTTTATCCGCGCCTTCGTCGACACCGTGCTCAAACCGCGGCAGATGACCCATAAGCTGCAGTTTATGGGTCCTACCGGGACCAACGCCGTGGAAGCGGCGCTGAAGCTGGCGCGTCGCGTCACCGGACGCACCGAAATCGTAGCCTTCAGTCAGGGTTTTCATGGCATGACGCTGGGCTCGCTGGCCTGTACCGCCAACCAGGTATTCCGTAATGCTGCCGGCGTGCCTCTCAACCACGTCACCCGCGCACCGTTCGAGAACAGCGTTGGCTGCGGCAAGGGCTGTCTCGATACTCTGGAGCGCGCCTACGCCAACAGCTCCAGTGGCTACGAGCCGCCCGCTGCTTTTCTGGTCGAGGTGATTCAGGCCGAGGGCGGGGTCAACCTTGCCAGCCGCGAGTGGCTGCAGCAGCTGCAGGACCTGGCGCGCGCCCTAGATGCGTTGCTGATCATCGACGAGATCCAAGTGGGCTGCGGCCGCACCGGCAGCTATTTCAGCTTCGACGGCATGGACCTAGATCCCGACATCATCTGTCTGGCCAAAGGTATCGGCGGCTTCGGTACGCCGCTGGCGATGAACCTGGTCAAGCCGGAACATGACGCCCACTGGAACCCGGGCGAACACACCGGCACCTTTCGTGGTCAAGGGCTGTCGTTCGTCGCCGGTCGCGAGGCGCTGCGTTACTTTGAAGACGATCAATTGATGCGCCAGGTTCAGGCTCATGGCGAACAGATCGCAACCACACTGCATCAGATCCAGCGACGCTATCCGCAGTTTGCAGTGCGCGGTAAGGGGATGATCCAGGGGCTGGACGTCAACGACGGTGCGCTGGCCAAGGCGATCGCCAAAAGCTGCTTCGACGCCGGCCTGCTGATCGGTCCCTGTGGCGAGGGTGGGCGAGTGCTCAAGCTGATTCCGCCGCTGACGATCGAGACTGACACCCTGACCACGGGGCTGGAACGTTTCGCCGCCGCAGTCGATGCCAACATGGAGGGGTAAACCATGCGCGAACGCGATGACATGACCTTTCCGTTCAGCGAGTATCAGCGTCGCCTCAACGAGCTGCGCCAGCACATGGCTGAGCGGCTGCTCGATGCGGTAATCATCACCGATCCGGAAAACCTGATGTACCTGACGGATTACCAGACCACCGGTTACTCCTTCTTTCAGGCGCTGGTGGTGCCGGTCAACGACGAGCCGTTCATGATCACCCGGATGCTGGAGGAATCTAACGTTCACGCCCGTACCTGGGTAGAGCTGACCCGGCCCTACTCCGACAGCGGCGACGCCATTCAGATGTTGATCGAATCGCTGCGCGAGTTTGGTCTGTCCAACAAGATTCTGGGCTATGAGCGTAACAGTTACTTTTTCCCCGCCTATCATCAGGACTACATCCACACCGCGCTGACCGACGGTCGGCTGATGGACTGTTTCGGTATTGTCGAGCAGGGGCGACGGCGCAAATCGGCGCTGGAGCTGGAGATCATGCACAAAGCGGCGATCGCCACCCGTGCCGGTATGCAGGCGGGTATCGACGCCTGCCGCGCCGGGGTAACCGAGAACGAGATCGCCGCCGCAATCTCCAGCGGCATGTTCAGCGCCGGAGGTGAAACCCCGGCAGTGATGCCCTACGTTACCTCCGGCCCCCGCACCATGATCGGCCACGCCACCTTTGAGGGGCGTCGAGTGGAGCCGGGCGAGCATGTGTTTCTGGAGGTCGGCGGCTGCTTTCGTCGCTACCATACCGCGATGATGCGTACCGTGATCTGCGGTGAAGCCAGCGACAGCATGCTGCAAGCGCAGGAGGTGATGAAAGAAGCCCTGCGGCAAGTTCACCAGTTTATGCGACCCGGTATGACGGTCTCCGACGTAGACAATCTGGTCCGCAAGATTATCACCGACAACAGCGTCGGCGCCCGCCTGATCACCCGCTCCGGCTACTCCATCGGTATCGCCTTTCCTCCCAGCTGGGACGAGGGCTATATCATCAGCCTCAAGCAGGGCGACTCATCGGTGCTGGAACCGGGCATGACCTTTCATATCATTCCCTGGATGTGGGGAATCGACGGCGACAAGACTGCCGGCATCTCCGACACTTTCTACATCACCGACGATGGCTGCGGCTCGTTCTTTGCCGATTTCGAGCAGGACTTCGCGTTACGTCCCGATCCCCTCGATGAACCCGCGCGGCGCGAACTGGAGCTGATAAGCCCCAAGGCCAGCCGCAAAGCCAAGAAGAACGGCGATGACAACAAGGAGGCCTCATGCTGACTGCCACCAACCCGGCCACCGGTGAACATCTTCATGACTATCCGGCGCTGACCATGGAGCAAATGGCGACGCGTATCGATCAGGCTCACAGCGCGTTCAACTTCTGGCGCCAGCAGGGTTTTGCCGAGCGGGCCCGTGTGCTGCGCGCCGTGGCCGATTATATGCGCGACCACGCTGACGAACTCGGCCGCCCCATGACTCTGGAGATGGGCAAACCGGCCCACGAAGCCCGTGGCGAAGTACTCAAAGCGGCCTGGTGCGCAGAGCATTACGCCGACCATGCCGAAGCCTATCTTGCACCCCAGCATCTGGGCTCCGACGCTACCCGCAGCTATGTGCAGCACCCGCCACTGGGGCCGGTGCTGGGCATTCTGCCCTGGAATGCCCCCTTCTGGCTGGCATTCCGCTTCTGTGCACCGGCGCTCATGGCAGGCAACACCTGCCTGATGAAACACGACCCTCACGTTCCCGCCTGTGCAGAAGCGATCAGCCGCTGTTTTGAGGCGGTCAATGCACCGTCCGGCATCTTCCAGAACCTACCGCTACACAATCAGCACATAGCCACCGCCATCATCCATCCGCAGGTTCGAGCGGTCTCCTTTACCGGCTCCAGCGCTGCCGGTGCCCAGGTTGCCGCGACCGCGACGGGGGCACTGAAACCGGTGGTGCTGGAACTTGGCGGCTCGGACCCCGCCATCGTGCTCGCCGACGCTGATCTGGATGCGGCGGTAGAGGCGATCGCTCTGTCGCGGATCATCAATGCCGGCCAGTCCTGCATCGCGGCCAAACGTATCATCGTCGAGGACGCGGTGCACGATACCTTTGTCGAACGTCTGCACGCTGCGCTGGCGGCGCTCAGGTTAGGGGATCCGGATGATCCGAACACTCAGGTGGGCCCCCTGGCGAGAGCCGACCTGCGCGATAACCTGGCGCGCCAGGTCGAGGAGAGTATCGCTGCCGGTGCCCGCTGCCTGCTCGGTGGCCAGATGCCGGTCGGACCTGGCTTTTTCTACCCGGTCACCCTGCTCACCGAAGCGCACAACCAGATGCCGGCATGCCGCGAGGAGACCTTCGGCCCGGTGGCCGTGGTGCTGCGTGCCCGTGATGCCGACCACGCGCTGGCACTGGCCAACGACACCGACTACGGTCTGGCCGCTTCGATCTGGACCACCAGTGAACGAGGCGAGGCGCTGGCGCAGGATCTGGAAGCCGGGCAGGTAGTGGTCAACGGTCTGGTGAAAACCGATCCGCGCCTGCCCAGCGGCGGGATCAAGCGTTCGGGGCTGGGGCGTGAACTGGGCCCCCACGGGATTCTGGCCTTCGTCAACGTGCAGCAGGTATGGATCGGCCCTAAAACGGAATAAGCGCCAGACTCAGAGCGCCTTGGCGAACACCTTGGAATTGCGCTGCAGGTTATAGAGCGACTGGCGTGCATCCGGCAACTGCTCCCGCGGTACCTCTACAAAGCCCCGCTCCATAAACCAGTGCGCGGTGCGGGTAGTGAGCACGAACAGCCGCCGCACGCCTTGCTCCAGCGCACGCCGCTGCAGCGCATCGAGCAAATGGTCGCCACGGTCGCCGCCGCGATAATCGGGGTGAACCGCCACGCACGCCAACTCCGCCGAACCATCGCCAAAGGGATAGAGCGCTGCACAACCGATAATGGCGCCATCACGTTCGATCAGAGTAAAGCGCTCGATCTCGGTTTCCAGTACCTCGCGTGAGCGACGCACCAGCACCCCGTTCTCCTCCAGCGGCCGGATCAGCTCCAGAATACCGCCCACATCTTCGATGCTCGCCTCGCGCACCTGTTCGTAGCTCTCCTGGCTGATCATGGTTCCCGCGCCATCGCGGGTAAACAGCTCCATCAGCAAGGCACCATCTTGCTGAAAGCTAATCAGGTGTCCCCGTGAAACCCCACCGCGGCAAGCCTGGGTAATAGCGGTCAGTTGCCGCGACAGCTGACTGCGCGGCAGCGCCGAAGCCGGATCGAGGTTCTCGAGGTACTGGTGCAGCAAGCGCTCGGCACCGCGGGTAAGTAGCTCTGAATGGCGTTCGCCACGTTGGTTGGTGATCCCTGCTTCCTGACCAAAGCAGATCAGCTTGTCGGCCTCGATCGCCACCGCCACCTGCGCCGCAACATCTTCGACCGACAGGTTGAACACCTCTCCGGTCGGCGAGAAACCCAGATTGGAGAGCAGTACCAGCGCACCGTCATTGAGCAGCCAGCGCAGCGCCTTGCCATCGACCCGTCGCACCTCGCCGGTGTGACAGAAGTCGATGCCATCCACCACCCCCAGAGGCTTGGCGATGACAAAGTTGCCACCGCACACCTTGACTCGCGCGCCGTGCATCGGCGAGTTGGGCAGTCCCATGGATAGCTGGGCCTCGATGTCGGTGCGCAGACTACCCACCGCCTCTTTGACGCAGACCAGAGCCGCCCCATCAGTGACCCGCAAGCCCTGATGGAACTGGGACGCCGCGCCCCGTTCGGCCAGACGCGCCTCAATCTGGGGCCGGGCGCCATGGACCAGAACCAGCCGCACACCGAGGCTATTGAGCAGCGCGATATCGTGCACGATGTTGGCGAAATTGGGGTCGGCCAGCGCATCGCCATCCAGCATCAGCACAAAGGTTTTGCCCCGATGCGCGTTGATATACGGCGAGGAGTGACGGAAGAAGTCGACGTAGTCCTGGCTGCTGATACTCAAAGCACGGTTTCCTTAAACGCGCCGCCCTGCGGCGCCCTGAGTTCCAGTATGGTCGCTCGACAGTATCATCGCGACCGCTTGCGGTATTGTGCAACCTTCTGAGGCTAAAAACAAAAACGGCGACCTCGAGGTCGCCGTTTCGCTTGCCGTCAGGCGATCAGGCGAACACCCCCTTGAGGATGAAGAAGAACAAGATCGCCAGACCGGCACCCGCCGGCAGGGTCACAATCCAGGACATGAAAATGGTACCCACCACCTGCAGGTTGAGCGCACCCAGGCCGCGGGCGATACCGACACCCAGAACCGCGCCCACCAGGGTGTGAGTGGTAGAGATCGGCAGACCGGTACCGGATGCGATAACCACGGTGGTGGCCGCGGCCAGAGTCGCGGCAAAACCACGGCTCGGTGTCAACTCGGTGATTCCAGTACCTACGGTGGCGATGACCTTGTGGCCGTACATCACCAGGCCGACAACGATACCGCCGCCACCCAGCAGCAGAATCCAGTGCGGCATGGCCGACTTCTGCGCCACTTCACCACCGGCACCAACGATGCTGACCACGGCCGCCAGCGGACCCACCGCATTGGCTACGTCATTGGAGCCGTGGGCAAAGGCCATGGCGCAGGCGGTAAACATCATCAGTACGCCAAACACCTTTTCGACCCCGGTAAAGTGGTACTCGGCGTTCTCTTCCTTGGTCTGGGTGATATTTCGTTGCAGGTATTTGGCGAGGAAGAACACCAACACACCGGCAACCAGCGAGTAAACCGCACTCTCCGCGAAAGATAGCCCCAGGCCGATATGCTTGAGCCCCTTGGTGAAAGTGACCATGGCAATCACGAAACCCACCATAAAGCTATAGATAGGCACGTACTTCTTGGCACTTTCGAAGGGATCGGGGCTGTCCATCACCAGCCGCTGCACGCTGCGATAGAGCATGAAAGCGACGCTGCCCGCCAGTACCGGCGACACCACCCAACTGGCGACGATTTTGCCAACTTTGCCCCAGGCCACCGCATCAACGGAGATACCCACCGCCGCAAAACCGACGATGGCACCAACAATCGAGTGGGTCGTCGATACCGGCCAGCCGAAGTGGGTGGCCACCAACAGCCAGACACCTGCCGCCAATAGCGCGGCCAGCATGCCAAACACCAGCAGCTCGGGGGTTGCGGCCATGATGCCGGGATCGATAATCCCCTTGCGGATGGTTGCGGTCACCGCACCGCCGGCCAGATAGGCACCGGCAAATTCGAACACGATGGCGATCATGATCGCCTGTTTGATGGTCAGCGCCTTGGAACCAACCGACGTACCCATAGCGTTGGCAACGTCGTTGGCGCCCACACCCCAGGCCATGAAAAATCCAAAGATACAGGCCAGTGCGATCAGCACTGTGCCGTAGTTAGCGATGATATCCATGAAATTGTTCCCGTTGGAGGAGAATTAGTGAGCCAGCAACAGCTGCAGGCGACTGCCTACCTGTTGCGCGCGGTCCGCGACTTCGCCGACCCAGTCGATGACCTTGTACAGGAACATCACGTCGATGGGGGGCAGCTCTTTTTCCAGAGCAAACAGCGCGTGACGCAGCTCTTTCTCACGCACGTCCGCTTCATGCTCCAACTGATCAAGTTCGGCGATCATCTTCTCGACCACGTCCACTTCACGGCCGCGGAAGCCCGCAGCAACCAGTTCGTCCAGTTCATTCAGCGCGGTCACCGCCTGTTCGCTTACCGCGATGGCACCTTTAACATGGGCTGTCATCAGCTCCGCAATCGCCGCCGGGATCTCCATCCGCCGCCCCAGCATAATGCCGGCGACATCCTTAGCCTTGTTGGCGATCCGGTCCTGCATCCGCAACAGTTCCAGCAAATCGGTGCGTGGCACCGGCATGAACAGGCTCTTGGGCAGGTGGCTGCGAACGCCACGTTTAAGGTCGTCGGCTTCGTGTTCCAGTTGGCTGATACGCAGCTGGATCGCTTCTGCTTGCTGCCAATCCTTGGCCAGTACCGCTTCAAAGAAGGGAATGAGTTCCATTGCGCAGGCGTGGGCCTTTTCAATATGCTGCTGCATAGGCTTAACCGGCGACTTGGCAAACATTTGCATAAATGAACTGTTTGCGACCATGGTTGCTCACCTTTTGGACAGAAAATTTGCGCGAAGTATAAAGGCCCCTGTCACCGCTTTGTAGCCTTTTTGACACATTATTTTTACGCTTTTTACGTCAAATTGTCATAAAAATGTAACATTTGGCGAGATCTTGAACACCGAACAATCTCGCTCCTCATACAGAGAAACATCCCATGGCAGCCGAAATAGAACTCAAACTCTCTCTGCCCCGCGACCCGGCTAATGCCCTCGCCCGACACCCTCTGATAGAGCGCCACCAGCAAGCCGCGCCCCGGCGGCAGGCACTCTACAACCGCTACTTTGACACCCCTGATCAAGACCTCAACCACCACGCCATCGCCTTGCGAATCCGACGCCAGGGGCAGACCTATATCCAGACCCTGAAAACCCGCGGCAGCAGTCAGGGCGGCTTGCATCAGCGTCAGGAATGGGAGTGGCCGCTGCCGTCCGACCAACTGGACCTGAAGCTGTTGCCCGCCGAAGCCTTTCCAGCGACGATTAACACCGCCCTGCTGGCCGCCGCTTTTACCACCGACTTTCAGCGCACCAGCTGGATTCTCAACTATGCAGCGGCCGGCAAACAGGCGCTGATAGAGCTGGTGCTGGACGATGGCTGGGTCAGTAACGGTTCCCAGCGCGACCCGATCTACGAAGTTGAACTGGAGCTAAAACAGGGAGATGCCGGCACGCTGATCTCCTTCGCCCGGGCGCTGGCAGCAACTCTACCGTTACGGATCTGCCGCATCAGCAAGGCGGAACGGGGCTACCGTCTGGCGGCACCGGAACGTGCTCGCCAACTCCCGACAGTGCCAACGCCTGCGACAGACAGCAGCATCGAGCAAGCCTTCTACCTGCTGCTGGAAGCGCGACTGGAGCGACTCCAGAGTGCCATCGAGGGCTACGAGTTTCTGGCCGATGACAGCATGCTGCCGGCCCTCGCCGAGGAACTCAGCCAGCTGCTTACCCTGCTGGACTGCCATGCGGATGCGGCGACGGCCGCAGAGCTGGTGTCACCGCTGGCGGACCTTGAGCGAGAGCTGCGTCGGCTGCTGGCCCCGCTGCTTCTCAACCGTTATCAGGGGGCCGCCATCCGCGAACGGCAGCAAGCCAAACTGGGGGCAGAGCTCGAAAGCTGGCTCAACAGCCAAGCCCTGGGGCAACAACTGCTGGCACTGAGCGACCTGTTGCACCGTCGTCCCTGGAACCAACCGGTCGAGCCTTTCTTTGATCCACAACCTTGAAGCAACGGCCAAAATTACCTCTAATCAACGCTCTCTACTTGAATCAGGATGTTGTCATGCAGGGCCCACAGCTCGACTCCCTTCCCCAGCCACTTCGCAGCAGCGTTGAGCGCCACTGGCAGCATTTTTGCGACCAAGCCGATGACGCCGTTACCGCCGCCTTAGAGACTGCCGATGCAGGCTTCTGGGACCAGCTGGCACGGGTCTGGGCCGGCAGCGATTATGTCGCCGAACAGTGTCGATCCCGGCCGGAGCTGTTGGTCGAACTGCTCGACAGTCGTAACGGCAGCGTTGCAGACCATCAGTTTGCCAGCGAGCTGGAGCGAGCCCTGAGCGACATCATCGCCGACAGCGCCCTGGAACAGACTCTGCGCCGTTATCGTCACCAGCAGATGGTTAGAATCATCTGGCGCGACCTCTGCCGCCTGGCAGAGCTGGAGGAGACCACGCGCGATCTCAGCAGCCTGGCTGATGCCTGCGTTGACCAGGCCCTCAACTGGCTCTATCCGCGTTTCTGTAACGACTGGGGTACCCCCTATTCCCGCGAACGTGAGGGCCGGCCGGCACGTCCGCTGCAGATGGTGGTGATCGGCATGGGCAAGCTCGGTGCCGGAGAGCTCAACCTATCCTCCGACATCGACCTGATGTTCGCCTTCCCCGAGGGCGGCGAAACCCGGGACGGTCGTCGCTGCGCCGACAATCAGGCGTTCTTCAATCGGCTCGGGCAGCGCCTGATTCAGGTGCTCGACAACACCACCGCCGACGGCTTCGTGTTCCGCGTAGACATGCGCCTGCGCCCTTACGGCCAGAGCGGCATCCTCTGCCCCAGTTTCGCCGCGATGGAGGAGTACTATCAGGATCAGGGGCGTGAATGGGAGCGCTACGCCATGATCAAGGCGCGGGTGATCGCCGGTGACCAGACCGCCGGTGCACAACTGATGACCAGCCTGCGCCCCTTCGTCTATCGCAAGTACCTCGATTACAGCGCCTTCGAATCGCTACGGGAGATGAAAGCGATGATCAACCGCGAGGTGCGCCGGCGCCAGCTGGAGGGCAACGTCAAACTGGGGCCGGGCGGCATTCGCGAAGTAGAGTTCATCGCCCAGGCCTTTCAACTGATCCGCGGCGGCCGCGACAGTCGCCTGCAGCAGCGCGAACTGCGTCAGGTGCTGCCGCTGCTACCGGAAGCAGTGGGGATGCCGGAAAGCGCTGTTGACGAGCTGTTGCACGCCTACCGTTTTCTGCGCAACGCAGAGCACGCTATTCAGGCGGTCGCCGACCAGCAGACCCAGGAGCTGCCAACCGATGACAGCGGCCAACTGCGACTGGCGTACAGCATGGGATACGGCAGCTGGGAAAGCTTCATGTCCTCGCTCGACCAGCATCGCCAGCGGGTACGCCACCACTTTGCCGAGGTGATTGCCAGCGACGACGAAGAGCGTGACGAGGACGATGGCAACCTCTGGCTGCCGCTCTGGAGCGGCGCCCTGGATGACGACGCCGCACTGGAGCTGCTGCAACAGCAGGGCCACGAAAAACCGACTGAATCGCTGCGCCTGCTGGCCAATCTGCGCAGCAGCCGGCGGGTAGAGTCACTACAGCAGATCGGCCGCGAACGACTCGACAAGGCGATGCCATTGCTGCTGGCTGAGGTGTGCAGTCAGGACAACCCCACCCGCACGCTGGAGCGCTGCCTGCAGCTGATTGAATCGGTATTGCGCCGCAGCGCCTACCTGGTATTGCTGATCGAGAACCCGGGGGCACTAACTCAGTTGGTGACGCTCTGCTCCGCCAGCCCCTGGTTCGCCCACCAGTTGGCGCTGCAACCGATTCTGCTGGACGAACTGATCGACGTCCGCTCGCTTTACAACCCGCCCGACAAGAGCGCGCTGGAGGATGAACTGCGCCAGCAGCTGCTGCGGGTTCCGGAAGATGATGTCGAACAACTGATGAACACGCTGCGCTATTTCAAGAACGCCCATGCCCTGCGCGTTGCCGCAGCAGAGATAAGCGGGGCACTACCTTTGATGAAAGTAAGTGATTACTTAACTTACATCGCCGAAGTCATACTGGACGGTGCGCTCAGCATCGCCTGGCGCATGCTGACCGACAAGCACGGTGTGCCGCAGCGCGAACCGGGCGTGCCTTGCGACCCCGACTTTATCGTCGTTGGCTACGGCAAGGTGGGGGGGATCGAGCTCAGCTACGGTTCCGACCTCGATCTGGTGTTTATTCACGATGCTGGCGCAAATCTGGAAACTGACGGCACCAAGCCGGTGGATAATCAGGTGTTCTTCACCCGTCTGGGCCAGAAGATCATCCATCTGCTCAACACCGCTACCACTTCCGGCCAACTGTACGAGGTGGATATGCGCCTGCGCCCCTCCGGCAACTCCGGGCTGCTGGTCAGTTCGTTAAAAGCGTTCCGCGACTACCAGCTCAATGAGGCCTGGACCTGGGAACATCAGGCACTGGTCCGCGCCCGCGTAGTGGCTGGCAGCAAAGCGCTGCAGCAGCGGTTCGAGGCGGTGCGAGCCGAGGTGTTGAGTCAGCCGCGTGAAGGGGACAAGCTGCGGGGCGAAGTGCGCGATATGCGCCACAAGATGCGTGAGCATCTGGGCAGCAAGAACGCCCCGTCAGACACTGATCCCAAGTTCAATCTCAAGCAGGATCGCGGCGGCATCGTCGATATCGAGTTTCTGGTGCAGTATTTCGCCCTGGCTCACGCCTGCGACAAGCCGGACCTGATTACCTACACCGATAACATCCGCATTCTCGATGCTATCGAAGCCTGTGGCCTGCTCACCGGTGACGACGCCCAGAAGCTGCGCGACACCTACATCGCCTATCGCTCCATGGGCCATCGACAGGCCTTGCAGGAGGAGGACAACACCATCAGCGCCGCCGAGGTAACGGAGCTGCGGGACCGGGTCGCGACCATCTGGGACCGGGAGATGGAAGCCTAATAAGCCCTCGTCAACGACCATAAACAAGGGCCTGCACGGGTTGGGGAAGATGGTTCGAATCGGCGCCGAGCGGTCATTGATGTTGCTTAGGCCGCACGGTGTTCAAGGCTCCTTCCTGATGGTGCTTGTAAGGCCTTGGTTGCGCCCGGGTGGACGGAACAGAAGTTTTCGAACGATGCCGATAGTGAGCCTGAAACTAAAACCCGCCGGCCCGAGGCTAAAGATTGCTTTGCGCCGTTCTCCGCCATTTCACCAAATAGCGTGATGAGCCATAAAAAAACCTGGCAGAGGCCAGGTTTTTTTATCACCTAAGGGGGCTCAGAGGCTGGTCAGCCAGCCGTGGCGATCTTCCGCCTTGCCCCACTGAATGTCGTTGAGTGTTTGGCGCAGCTTGATCGTGGTCGCGCCCGGCTTGCCGCTGCCGACGGTTATCTCTTTGCCCTGATGAATCAGCGTACCCACTGGCGTCAATACCGCTGCGGTCCCCGACAGAGCCGCCTCACAACCGGGCTTGGCCGCGCGTTCGATCAGTTCGTCGACACTCAGAGAGCGCTCGGAAACGGTCATTCCCAGATCACGGGCGATGGTCAGAATAGAGTCACGGGTAACGCCGTGCAGGAAGCTGTCATCCAGCGCCTTGGTGATGATCTCGTCGCCATCGATCAGCAGAAAGTTGGCAGCGCCGGTTTCCTGTACATCGCCGTTGGGACAGAACAGCACCTGATCGGCCTGATGCTCTTTGCGCGCACGCAGGATCGGACCCAGTGCGCTGGCATAGTTGCCACCACTCTTCACCCGGCCCATGTGCGCGGCGCAACGCATGTCGTCTTCCAGCAGCAGGCGCAGGCAGGCATCACCACCGGCGAAATAATCGCCCACCGGTGACAGCAGTACGTACTGGCAGGAGCTCATCGACGGCGCCGCCGCCTTGCCGATGGCCGCTTCGGTTCCGAAGTGGGTCGGACGGATATACATGGAGCCGGGCGGCTCGGGCACATCGCTGGCAAACCGCGCCACGAGATCCAGCACCATCTTGGTCGACATGGCGCTATCGATAGCCGGCAAGGACAGCAGCTCGCTACTTTGGGCAAAGCGCGCCATGTTGCGATCGATACGGAACACCTTGATCGAACCGTCGGCATGACGGAACGCCTTCAGGCCTTCAAAGCAGGTACTGGAATAATGCAACACATGGGCACCGGGATGCAGTTGAATGCTGTCGCTGGCCACCACTTCCGGCTGACTCCAGCTTGAACCATCAAACCACGCGATCGCCATCTCTGGCATGAACACGGTACCGAATGCAGACATGAAGCTACCTCAATATTGAGCCTGTTATTGTTCAATGGAATCCTGGGGCGTTGCCGGCGCAGAAAGACGCGAGTTGCCGGCGCCGGACGTTTCCGTGCGGTTGGCCAAATCCCTGAGAAAGAGGATTGTAATCAGCAATCCGGCAAAAGGGAATTGCCCCTTGGGAAGGCCTCGCAACGGATGAAAGCAGCCGCGGTCAGGCGGACCGGTATCCCTCCCGCAACTTATGCCACCCCGCATCATGGCCACCGCCGGGGAACAGTTTATCCAGCGACCGGCGCAGCCGATCCAGATTCCCCTCCGCCCAGCGGCCCGCCGCGCGTAGACGGCAGCGATCAAAGTCGATCAGGTAGATCTGCTGTTCGGTATCCACCAGTATGTTGCGCAGGTTGAGATCGACGTGGTCCAGTCCGGCCGCGTGGAAGCGGGCAATGGTAGCGCCAACCTCAGCCCAGGGAATAGCGCCCCCGGCGTCCAGTTGATCCGCCAGCGACCGGGCACCATCGATGCGCGCCGTCATCAGGTCGGCCCGGTAAGTCAGTCCTTGGCGCACGACACAGCCCGCCAGCGGGCGCGGCACCGGCAAGCCCTGATCAAAAAGTTGCTGCGTCAGCACGAATTCCGCATAGGCCCGGGTCTGCTCCAGCCCGGTCCAGAGATAGCGGTCAGCGGAGAGCTTGGCGGCCATACCGCCGCGGCGGTAATGGCGCCAGACCAGCTGCCAGCCCTGATAACTGACAAAATAGCTCTCGCCACGGCCCGGGGCGGAGTCCACCTGTTGCCCGCGGGAGCGCCACCAGTTGAGATCGAACCAGGAAGGAGTAATATGCTCAACCAGTTCCGGCGCTGCCATAAGGAGCGCGCCATCCCGTTCAAAGGCCTGGAATTTCATCGTCAATGTCAGTCGACCTGCCGCTTCGCGAGCCGCCCCAATCGATCTGCGTGCTTCGCCTGTCTGCGCTTGGAGATGTGTGTAACGCCGTGCCGGCGATACGCGCCCTGCAACGACAGTGGCCAGATTGTCGCATAACCTGGATCATTGGCAAGGTCGAACGGATGCTGCTCGACGGCCTGGAAGGGGTCGAGTTCATCACCTACGACAAGTCCAGCGGGCTTAAGGGGGTGCTGGCTCTGCGCCAACAGCTGGCCGGTCGCCGCTTCGATATTTTGCTGCACATGCAGGCCGCTCTGCGCGCCAGTCTGGTGTCGCTGGCGATTCCCGCCCGCATCCGCTTGGGCTTTGACCGTGAGCGGGCCAAAGATCGGCAGTACCTGTTTACCAACGCCCGGATCGCCGCCCAACCCCACAGCCACGTACTGGAAGGATTCCAGGGATTTGTGCGTGCCCTCGGGGCCGATCCGCAACCGCTGGAGTGGAACATCCCTATTCCGGATGCTGACCGCACCCGCGCCAAAGAGCGCGCGCCCGAGGGCCGGTACTTGGTGATCAGCCCCTGCTCCAGCCAGCGCATCCGCAACTTCCGTAACTGGTCCGCCGGAGGCTACGCCGCGGTTATCGATTACGCTTACCAGAACTACGGCGTCTATACCGTACTCACCGGCGGCAATAGCGAACTGGAGCAGCAATATGGCACCGACATCAGCCGCCTGGCCCAAAGCCCGGTCACCAATCTGATCGGCCAGACCACGCTCAAGGAACTGCTGGCACTGATCGGCAACGCCGCTGGCGTCATCGGTCCCGACTCCGGCCCGATGCATATGGCCACCACCACCCGCACCCCGGCGCTGGGGCTTTACGCCAGCTCCAACCCGGACCGCACCGGCCCCTATCTCAGCCGCGACTGGGTCATCAACCGCTACCCGGATCAGGTTCGTAAAGCCTTTGACGCCGATGTGAGTGAGGTCAGTTGGGGCAAGCGCGTTCGCGACCCCGACGTCATGGACAGCATCAAAGTCGATGAGGTCATCGCCATGGTCGACCGCCTGCTCGGCGAAGGTAACCCCGCATGAGCCGCCTGCAGCGCGCGGTGTACCACGGCCTGATCCAGCTGCTGACACCGGTGGGTCTGGCGCTGGGGCGTAAACAGGACCCTGTCCGCTGGAGAGAACGGCTGGGTTACTACCCGTCACAACTGCCCCAAGCACCGCTTTGGATCCATGCCGCCTCGGTCGGTGAGGCCAAGGCTGCCGCGCTGCTGATCGATGCCCTGAGGGATGCCGGGGAACCCGGCCCCTTTGTGGTCACCACCACCACCCGCACCGGCGGCGACACCATTCGAGCGGTGCTGCGACCCGGTGATATGCAACTCTATGCGCCACTGGATAACCCCCGCGCGGTCAACCGGGCACTGGCGCAGATCGCTCCGCGTGCGTTGGTAGTAATGGAAGTAGAGATCTGGCCCAACCTGTGGAGCGCCTGCAAAGCACGCGCTATTCCGGTAGTACTTGCCAACGCCCGCCTATCGGACAGCTCGCTGGCGCGCTACCAGAACAAGCTGCCCGCGGTATGGAGCCATACCCTGCAACAGGCCGACATGATCCTGGCTCAGAGCGACACCATTGCAGCGCGCTTTCGTGCTCTCGGCGTTAACGATGCCAGACTGCAGGTCAGTGGCAATCTCAAATTCAGCCTCAGCATCGACAGCGCGGTTCAGACTGCCGGCGAGAGGCTGCGTCAACTGCTGGGCAGCGAACGTCCCGTCTGGCTTGCCGCCAGCACCCACCCGGGAGAGGAAGCCATCGCCCTCGACACCCAACGCCAGCTGCTGGCCAAGCACCCCGAGCTGCTGCTGGTCCTGGTGCCGCGTCATCCACAGCGCTTTAACGAGGTAGCGCAGCAATGCGCTGCCAGCGGCCTCCGCTGGCAACGGCGCAGCGACGATGGCAACACACCGGTCGCAGCTGACTGCCAGGTCTATCTCGCCGATACGCTCGGTGAACTGCTGGCGCTCTACTGCGCCGCCGATCTCTGCTGGGTGGCGGGCAGTTTCGTCGATGTGGGCGGGCACAACATCCTCGAACCCGCAGCCTGCAACTGCCCGATGATCGTGGGGCCGGACATGCGTAATTTTGAGGCGATCACGGCGGAATTTCTGGCGGCCAAGGCGCTGCATCAGGTAACCACGCCGGATGCACTGAAGCACGCCATTGCCAGCCTGCTGATGCAACCACAGTCACGCAGGGAACTGTCACAACAGGCTGCCATGCAACTGCAGGGCTATGCCAACGCGGCAAGTCAGCAGGCTGATGCCATTCGTGCTCTGCTGGGCTGATTCCATGCCACTGACGGGCAGCCCTAGCCCCGACTAAACTGTGGTAGAATCCCGCGCCAGACCGGGTGCGGTATGCGCCCGCTATCGTGCTGCCAACCAGGTAATCCCGATTGAAAACTAACAGAGAGCTGCTGGGCCGAGTGGCCGCTTACGTTAAACCGCACTGGGCCAAATTTCTGGTCGCGGTAGCCGCCATGGCCGTCGTTGCCAGTACCGAACCGGCGGTGGCGGCGATGATGCAACCGCTGATCGACGGCACCTTTATCGACAAAGACCCCAACGCTATCGTGATGGTGCCACTGATGTTCGTGGGCCTGTTTTTTGTTCGCGGCGTGGGGCGGATTGTTGCCACGCTGGGCGTAACCGCCGTTGCTACCCGGGTGGTCATGCAGCTACGCGTTGACCTGTTCAATCACATCCAGCACCTGCCCCAGAGCTACATGGACGCTACCACCACCGGTCGCTTGCTGTCGCGGGTGACTTACGACGTCGAGCAGCTATCCTCGACAGCCAGTAAGGTGTGGTTAATTCTGGTCCGCGACTCACTGATTATCGTCGGCCTGCTGGGCTACATGTTCTACATCAACTGGAAACTGTCGATGCTGGTGCTGATCACCGCCCCGGTGATCGCCATCATCATCAAACTGGTCAGCAAGCGGATGCGCAAGTCCAGCCGCCTGCTACAGGAGAACATGGGTAGCCTGACCCATCGGCTGGAAGAAAACCTTAAGGGCCATCGGCTGGTAAAGCTATTCCTGGCAGAGCAGTACGAAGAGAGCAAGTTCCACGGGGTGGTGAACAACCTGCGTCAGAACACCCTGAAACTGGTGGTACTGGGTGCTGCCAACTCACCCGTGGTGCAGTTTGTAATCGCTATTGCACTGGCCAGCGTGATCTATTTTGCCGCCACCCTGGAGGGCGACGCCGCCATGAGCCCGGGACAGTTCGTCTCCTTCTTTACCGCCATGGGGATGCTGTTCGCGCCCATGCGCTCCCTGACCAGCGTCAACGAGCCGCTGCAGCGCGGCATGGCCGCCGCCGAAACCCTGTTCAATCTGCTCGACCAACCGGCCGAGCCCAGCAGCGGCCGCGAGCTGCCTGCCCCCTTCAGTGGCCGGGTGACCATTCGGGATCTGGAGTTCAGCTACGGCGAAGAGCAGCCGGTACTGCGGGGAATTAACGTCGAACTGCAACCCGGCGAGACGCTGGCCCTGGTGGGCAGCTCCGGCAGCGGCAAATCCACCCTGACTCAGCTTATTGCCCGTTTTTATCAACCCACTGGCGGCAGTATTCTGTTCGATGGCGAGGATATTCAGCAGCTCAGCCTGCCCGCGGTACGCGGCCAGATTGCCTATGTTGATCAGGAAGTGTTCCTGTTCAACGACAGCGTCGCAGCCAACGTCGCTTATGGTGACCCCAATGGCATCGACGAGCAGCGGGTACGCGACGCCCTGCGCCACGCCCATGCTGAGGATTTCGTCAACGCCATGGAGGGCGGCATTTATGCCGATGTCGGCGAACAGGGCGGAATGCTCTCCGGCGGTCAGCGCCAGCGGCTGGCACTGGCACGCGCCTTTTACAAGGATGCACCGTTACTGATCCTCGACGAAGCCACCTCGGCGCTGGACAACGAGTCAGAACGTCAGGTGCAGGCCGCATTGCAAGAGATCTGTGAAGGCCGCACCACCATCATCATCGCCCACCGGCTGTCGACCATCGAACACGCCGACCGGATTCTGGTGATGGACCAGGGCGAAGTAAAAGAAACCGGCTCACACCAGGAGCTGCTGGCTCTGGATGGCATCTACCGACAGCTCTACCGGGAAATGCATTAATGCGGATAGAAAACCCTACCCTGCGAGACCTGCTGGGCCCACGGTTCTGGCTCCTCTGGCTGGGCGTTGGTCTGCTGCGTCTGCTGATCATGCTGCCGTTTTCAGCCCAACTGGCACTGGGTCGAATGATAGGGCGACTGATGTACAAGGTTGCACCCAAACGAGCAGCCGTAGCGCGTACCAATATTCGCCATTGCTTCCGCGAGTTGGACAGCGAGGCGCAAGAGCGGCTGGTGGTCGAGCATTTCGAATCTCTTGGCATCACCCTGTTCGAAACCGCCCTCAGCTGGTGGGGCAGCGAACGCAAGCTGCAACCGTTGCTGACCAAACTGGAGGGGCTTGAGCACCTGCAAGCGGTGCAAGCGGACAATCAGGGCGCCATCCTGCTCTGCGCTCATTTCACCGGCCTTGAGATCGGTGCCAAACTGCTGCTGCCCCATGCCCGTTTTGCGGTGGTTTACCGGCGCATGAACAACCCGGTGCAGGAGTACCTCACGGCCCGCGGCCGCGGCGGCCACTCCGACGAGGCGATCCCCAAAGACAATATCAAGCGGATGGTACAGCTACTGCGCAAGGGCACCTCGATCTGGTTTGCCGCCGACCAGAGCTACCGCCGCAAGCACAGCGCGCTGGTCAACTTCTTCGGCCAGCTCGCACCCACAGCCACCGTGGTCTCAACCCTTGCCCGAACGGGCAAGGCCAAAGTGTTGCCCTTTATGGTGGCGCGCAAAGGCTCGGGTTACGAGCTCAAGATTCTGCCGCCGCTGGAGGAGTACCCGTCTAAGGACCCGGTGGCGGACACCCAGCGCTATATGGACCTGATCGAATTGCAGGTGCGCCAGACGCCGGCGCAGTATCTCTGGGTCCATAAACGATTCAAGGGCGCGCCCGGCTTTGAATACTGATCCGCTTGGCGATGCTTGCAACCAACGCCGCAACGAGGCTTCCCCTATGACCGTGGAGCAAACCATCCAGCTGACCGTCGTTGTCCTGACCAAGAACTCCGGCAACCTGCTCCGTCGCTGCCTCGAAAGCGCTGCTTGGGCGGACGAGCTGTTGGTCTATGACAGCGGCAGCAGTGATGAGACCCTCACCATCGCCCAAGAGCTGGGCGCCCGGGTCGTAACCGACACCGATTGGCAGGGGTTCGGGCGCCAACGTCAGAAGGCGCAGGAGCACGCTCGGGGCGAATGGCTGTTCTGGCTGGATAGTGATGAGGTGATATCCCCCGAACTGCGCCAGTCTATTGAGCAAGTCCTGAGAGCACCGGAGCGAGGCTGCGCTTATCGCTGTGCCCGCCTCACCGATTACTTTGGCCGTTTCATTCGTCACAGTGGCTGGTATCCCGACCAGGTGGTGCGCCTGCACCGCGCCGCCGACTATGGCTACAACGACGCCCAGGTCCATGAAGCGATCGACTGCCCGCGTGATCGGGTACGGGAACTTGCCGGCGACCTGCATCACTACACCACCGAGTCCTTTGCCGCCTATATGACCAAATCGGTGCGTTATGCCGACGACTGGGCCCGCGACCGCTACAGCCGCGGCAAGCGGGTCAGCGTAGCCGGCGTACTGTTACGCTCGTTCTGGATGTTTGTGCGCAAGTACCTGCTGCAGCGGGGCATTCTCGACGGCAAACACGGCCTGCTGCTGGCGGTTCAGTCCACTCACTATACCTTTAACAAGTACTTCGCCTTGTGGGTACTGGCCCAGAAACAGCGGCAAGACTAACGGTTTTTTGCCACCCATTTACGCAACCGCAACTGCCCCTCGACCCATTTGCCAGGCAGCAACACAGCACGCAGGCTGGTCTGTCGCAGCCAGTCGGCCAGATTGCCTTCGATGCGCCAGTCCGGATCACAGTATTTGCGGTACAGCCGCTGCCAGCCCAAATGGGAGAGATAGGTGATAGTGCCGCTGAGGCGATTGGCACGCTCGTCACCCGAAAACTTGCTGTTCAGCCCCAACCCGATAACCGCGGGCTCCCCCACCACCAGATTGTTGGCGTAGCAAAGATCGCTGGTACGCTTTAGTTCCGGGTTGCAGTGGTGCAGATGATCAATGCGGATCGAATCATCAAACCGCTGCAGCGCCGCCAACCAGAACTTCTGGGTGCAGTCCGGCGGAAAGTAGGGGCTGCCCAGTCCCTGCACCTTGCCCAGTTTTTCAGGATCAAACGGATAATCCTCGAACAACGGCAGATCCCAGAGCGCCAGCAGATCCTCGGTGAGACCAAAATAGAAGAAATCGCAGGCGTGAAATACCACCGGCATTCCCTTGGCGTACTCACGAGTGAAAGTGTTATTAACCACCACCCGCTGCTGCAGAAACGCATACTCGGGATGGCGCTTATCGAATCGCTGCTGCAGCGCCTTGAACTGGTCGCCGACCAGAAAGTTATCCGAGCGCAGCTTCATCGCGTAGCGGGTTTTGACTCGCTTGAGCCCTTCGCGCGACGACACGATCTGACGATTATTGTTCAGCTTGCCCGGCTCGCCGTCAGCGAGATAGCGGTAGATATTGGGACCGGGGTCGTCACAGAGCACCAGCTCGTCAAAGTCGAGCCCATCCAGGTTTTGTTCATGCCAGGTAGACAAGATAATGTGCGCCCCCGGCAGGTACTGGCGCACACTTTTAAGACTGCGATAGGTGATGCCTTCATCCATCGGTCGATCGGCCAATGCCTGCACCGGTCCCTGGACCACCACGCTGATATCACGGTTGTCGATCATGGTTCCGTCCCCAATCACTGCTCGCCGAGGTAAGCGGTGTATTCATCTGGAGTACCGCAGAAGATTACCTCTTCGCGCTCGATAACCGAGAAGCGAATATCGCAGCCGTCGCGAATCGCCAGATTGTACATCGGCGCCACGTACTGCTCACCGGCGTCCAACTGGCTCTTATCCAACCGCGCGTATTGATCGTAGTAACGGCGATACAGATCGGCGCTGCCCCAATGGTACAAGCCAGTACAGCAGTACTCCGAGATCTCCTGCTTCTCGGCGGTGCGGATCACGCGATCCGAGCCCGGCTGCTGCGGCTCGATATTACTCCAGTTTTTACCGCTGCCGATGAAGGTTTCCAGATAGCCGTCCGCAAGATCGCAAAACGACGGTTTGCGGTAGCCGGGTCGGAAGGTATCGATATTGAAGATGTACAGCGGCTCACCGGAATAACCATTCAACGCCAAGGCGACTGTTTCCGCCTGGCCTGCAGTTTCACGATCAAGCACCACCAGTTCAAAATCGGTTATTCCGAGACGCTCTGCTTCGGCAGCAACAAAGGCCGGGGTATCGTAGTCGCTGCGCACCACAAACAGAAAACGGTCCTGCTCGAAATAGTCGGCAAAGCTGTTCACCGCATGGGCAAAAAGGGTCTCATCCCGGGCCTTGAGCATGTATTTCGGTTGGGTATAGCCGGCTTTGAAAAAGCGCGACGACAGCCCTGCCATCGGAATCACGAACATCAGCTTTCCTTCTCCAATTCGGCATAGAGCCGGTAGGCGTTAGCCAGCATGGTAAGCTGGCGGTCAGGCCGGTCGGCATGCAGTGGCAGCATCGACAGAAACAGGTGCACGTTGATCGCCCGAATACTGGCCATTTTTTCGGGTTGTCCGCCGAAGAACACCTCTTCAAACACTTGCTTGATCGACTGGTGATAATCAAACCAGTCATCTCTCAATTCCAGCAGCTGCTCAGTCTGATTGCCGGATGCCTCAAGCCGCCCAGCGACGATCAGATCATAGAGACCGTGCACCGAGTGATACAACTTGGCGTAGTCATAGCGCTGATCCCCAAAAATGGAGGGCTTGCCGTCAAGATCAATACCACGCGGATCAACCACCTTGATTCGCCGCGTACGGAAATCGTAGAGAATGTTGCTGAAGCAGAAATCACCATGGACAACCGCAACATCGGCAACACCGGCAGGCCCAATCCACTGGCTGCTCTTCTCCGCCATCTCCAGCGGAGAGGGGAACCGACGGCCGTTGAAGCTAACCGGACTGTCAATATCCCATCCGCTGGCTGCACCAAACTGGCGCAAACGCGCCAGGGTTTTGGGTAGGTAAAGCCCTTCCAGCGAGTCCGGCGCCAACGTCGCCGACTCAGCGGCCAAACGCCCCAGGCTCATGAAGTGACGACAGGAGTGAAAGATACTGCGCCAGGTCTCTTTGGCCAGCCGCCCGAATACAAACAGATCGCTTAACGGCAGGTTATATACATACTCCAGGGTATAACGGGAACGCCCCTCGGCGACCTCCGACGATAGCAACTTGGGCGCAAACACCGACAAGCTCGGCGGTACCTCGGAAAACCAGTGAATCTCACCCCGCACCTTGGCGTGGTTATCACTGCTCTTGACCACCGTCCGGCCATCAATCTGCAACGCGTTAAAACTGCGTTGAGTGGTAAATCCGGCGCGTGAGCCAAAGTAGGCATTGATATGGCCGAAATCATACCAACCCAGCACCGGCAGTGGCGTCAGCGTTTGCTCAAGGTGGTAGTCGCTAAGCGCGGGCACAAAGCCGCCCTGGTTCATCGCCAGGTATCGGACCAGAGAACGGGCACAACTGAAAGCAAAGAACCCGCTCAGGACCTCTTCATCGTCGACCGCCATCCGCTCCAGCAGAAACGGCACCTCGTCCGGGTTAACCATCGCCCGGCGGTAATAGCCGGTGTTCGGTGAGACGCTGACCAGGTCAAGGCCTTCGGGTAGCGCTGGGTAAAGGGTGTCACCGTGAAGGATGCGCAGCTCGCCCTGATCGACACCGGTCATGTTCAAACAGTAAAGGACCGATTGCCCCAGACTCAAACCTTCCGGAACCCGGATCAACTCCACCTGATGAGCCTCTATGTATTGCTGTTCGTATTCACTGAGCTCGAAGCTGGCAGGAATCGACAGGTAGATGGGCTGGCCAAAGCGCTCAGCCAGCTCGATCTGATACTCATAGAGGCAGCGATTACCAACGGGCAGAAAGCTGGGTGGCAGCAGTCCGATCTCGCTGACAAACTCCTGATCAATATAAGCGCCCGAGGTAATCAGAAACATCTCACTTGGCCCCCGAGTGTGCGGTCGCTTCGGTATCCAGCAGCGCTTTCACTTCCGCCGGCGACAACGCAGCAAACTCCGACGGCCGCAGCGCTTTGTCGTCGACATAAAAACCCTCGGTACCACACCAGGGCTTGCCGACGATCACCTCGTCAAAGGGAATCCGGTGCTGCGCAAGCCAATCCAGAATCACCGGCAGTGTGTGGACGTTAATCTGCCCCACATTACCTTCATAGGTCCGCATATTGCGGGCGGTGTAAATGACGATCTGAAAGCCCAGGCGCTGGTACTGCCGTAACTTCTCGACCACCGCTGCGTTGGGCTCCTTATCGGGATAGGGGCCGGGGGCATCGATAGTCAGCGTGCCGTCGAGATCAATTACCAGCTTTTTCATAACACCACTCCCTGACGATCAGCTTTGCGTGAGGCGGATAAAGAACGCGTGGGTGTCCGCCACCGCGCGATCCACCGTGAACAGCTCGCCCAAGCGCACTCTCGCCGCCGCCCCCATCTTCTGGCGACTATCGGCATCATCTACCAAACGTTGCATCGCTGCGGTCAATTGCTCAGCTTTACCGGGCTCGACCACGATGCCGCTGACATCAGGCTCAACCAACTCGGCGCTACCACCGGTATCACTGACGATAGGTGCAACCCCGTAGGCCATCGCCTCAATAACCGTTTTCGGAAGGCCTTCACGCTTGAGCGACGGCAGCACCGAGATATCACAGGCACTGACCAGTTGCGGTACATCTTTGCGAAAGCCCGCCACATGGATCCGCTGACTGGCGGGCGAAGTGCTCACCAACTGCTGAAATTCCGGCGCGTCCATACCGCCACCAACCAGGATCAGGTGTACCTCCTGAGCTGACTGCAGCTGCCCAAACGCCTCGATCAAAAGCGGCATCCCCTTGCGTGGGCGGGCATTGGCGACGCAGATCACCTTCACCGCCTCCGCCGGAATGCCGAACTCCTGGGTAAGGTCGGCAGGCTGGGTATTTTCATACCAGGCCAGATCATGGCCCTTGTAAACAGTGATCACCCGCTCCTCCGGCAGAAAAACGCGGGGACGCAAGTCATCGCGTACCGCATTGGCAACGCCGATAATGCCGTCTACACGGGGGTTCAAGTGAGTCAGATAACTGGCCGGATCATGGCGGTAGATATTACCGGTCTGGCCCCGATAGTTAACCACCTTGACCGGCAGCCCGACGGCAGCCAGCAAGCCGCTGGTAATCGCCTTATTGTTAAACAGGTAAAGCACGTCGTAGCGCCCACGCTTCAGCTCAGCACGAATCCGCTCGATTGCGCTCCAACTAAACTTCTTACGCGGGTGAAAATCAATCACCTCGACGCCCTGGTCGCGAAACCGCGGTACGTACTCGGCATCGCCCTGGGTCATCAGGGTCACATCGACTCCAGCGTGCTTGAGGCCGATGATCATTTCGGCTTCCGGGCGGACGCTGTTCCAAGTATCGGTATAGGAGCTGATGACCAGTAGTTTCATGGGATGTGAGGCTCTGTGCGAAAAAAGGGCATTCTATCACCCGTGCCGCTCGATGGCATAAACCGCACCACGACACAGACAGGGTATACTCTGCGCAAACCGAAACAAGATGACATCATGCCGCATATCGTACATATCAACCTGTCGAGCGCATTCGGGGGCGGTGAACGCCAGACCGCCAACCTGCTCAGCTATCTCAGCAAGCAACCCGGCCTTCAGCAAACCCTGATCACCAAGCCGGGCAATCCGCTGGCCGACCTTGGCCGCGCCGCAGGATGTCAGGTTGTCAGTGCCAGCAATCAGTTGCAGGTCCATTTCAACCAGGCCTGCGGTGGCGCCGACTTGGTGCACTGCCATGATGGCCGCTCCGTCTATTGGGGATGGCTACATCGTAGGTTGACCGGAACGCCCTATGTCATCACTCGACGCGTTGAACACGCGCTATCCAGCCGCTGGCTAACCCGGCAGACCTATCGTAACGCCAGCGCAGTTATCTGCCTCAGTCGCGCGATTCAGGCGCAAGTGCAGAAGATCGCTCCCGAGCAGCAACGACCGCTGATTCCTTCCGCCTGTTTTCCGGTCCCGGCGGACCAAGCCACGGTAACTACGCTACGGAAACGTTTCGCCGGCAAACGCCTGATAGGGCAGATCGGCGCCCTGATCGACCTGAAAGGGCAGCAGTTCACTCTGGAGGTGGCACGCAAAATGGCGCAAACCCATCCCGAGCTGCATTTCCTGTTTCTCGGCTCGGGGCCGAATCAGGAAGCGCTACGGGAACAGGCCGAAGGATTGTCCAATGTAACCTTCGAAGGACAAGTTCAAGGCATCGGCAGCTACCTCGCCTGCATGGAGGTGCTGCTGATGCCGTCACTCAAAGAGGGGTTCGGCTCCACCATTCTGGAAGCGATGCATCACCATGTGCCGGTAATCGCCTCCGAGGTCGGCGGGATACCCGATATTATTCAAAGCGGCAAAAACGGCCTGCTGGTCCCGGCAGCGAACAGCGATGCGCTGCGCCAGGCGCTGTTACAGCTGATCGAGTCCCCGAACCTGAACCAGCAACTGACCGCAGGCGGAGCCGGAACGGTCAGGATGTATGCACCCGAAGTGGTCTTTAGCCAGTGCTGGGAGCTGTATGAGCAGCTGTGGCAGACCTAAAGGTCTCGACGCTGCATACAACCAACCACTTCCGCAACCGTCACATCCTTGATGCCGTGCCCTTCAGGCAACTCCCGCACCCCCATCAGCTCGCTGCGGCCGCCAAGATCAGCTCGCAGGATGTCGGTCTTGTCGGTCAGCGGCGGGGTGTAGTCCGGGGTCGTAGTGCGGTAGATCGCAATCACATGACAATCAACCGCAGCGGCCACATGCATCAGCCCCGAATCGTTGCTGATCGCCACATCGGCCAGCGCCAGCAGATCGACGGCATCTTCAAGGCGAGTTTTGCCGCACAGGTTAAGAATCGGGGCGTTAGTCTGCGCCTGAATCCGGGTGGCCACAGCCTCGTCCTTGGGAGAACCCAGACACCATACCTGATAGCCCTGCTCGGTCAGCTGCTCCGCCAGTTGCGCCCAGTGTTGCTCCGGCCACTGTTTGGCGGGGCCGAACTCAGCTCCCGGCAGCAGCGCCGCTACCGGACGCTCAAGCTGCAACGCCAGCTCGGCGATCAGACGCTGTTGATTGCCGGCATCGACATGCAGCGACGGATTAATGATTTCCGGGGCGCTAACGGAGGGTTCCAGCCCCAACGCCACAAAACGCTGCACCGCCAGCGGCAGACGCCTTTTATCCAACAGGCGCATATCATTCAGCAAACCGTAACGCATCTCACCGCGAAAGCCGGTTCGCACCGGGATGGACGCAAAGAACGGCACCAGCGCCGCCTTCAGCGAACGCGGGATCACGATGCTGCGGGAGTAACGATTGGCCTCCAACTGACGCCCTAGCTGCAGTCGCTTTCGAAAGCCCCATTCACCGTGTTTGACGTCAAGGTTAATCGCCTCGTTAACCTCCGGCATCCGCGCTAGGATCGGGTGTGACCACGCCGGTGCAACCACATCAATCCGGCACTCGGGCTCGGCCCGTTTAAGCGCCTTGAATAACGACTGCGCCATTACCATGTCGCCGACCCAGGAGGGGCCGACTATCAACCACCGATTTATCACCCGCTACTGTTCCCTGTGCAACCACTGCATATATTCGCCCACACCCTCTTCAACACTCCTGAAGGGTTCGGCATAGCCGACGCCGCGCAGCTTGCTGATGTCGGCTTCGGTAAAGCTCTGGTACGCCCCCTTGAGATGATCCGGAAAGGGAATATATTCGATCTCACCGTGACCGTGATAAGCGATCACCGCATTGGCGACATCGTTGAATGACTGACAACGACCGCTACCGAGGTTATAGATACCACTGAGCTCAACACGGGGATGATCAAGGAACCACAGATTCACCTTGACCACGTCACCCACATAAACAAAATCACGTTTCTGCTCACCGGCCTGATAGTGATCGTAGCCCCCGAACAGTTTGGGGTTCTCGCCGGCATGAATCTGGTTGTTGAGATGAAACGCAACGCTGGCCATGCTGCCCTTGTGCTGCTCGCGCGGGCCATAGACGTTGAAATAGCGCAGCCCTACCACCAGGCTTTTGAAGCGCGCCTGGTGAGCGCGGACATACTGGTCGAACTGCCACTTCGAGTAGCCGTAAACATTCAGCGGGCCTTCACAGCCCAGCTCTTCACGGAAGGTCTCGGTTTTGCCATAGGTGGCGGCTGATGATGCATAAATGAAGGGCACCTGGCGCTCAACACACCAGTTCAGCAGCGACTTGGAGTACTCGTAGTTGTTATCCATCATGTATTTGCCGTTCCACTCGGTGGTCGCCGAGCAAGCGCCCTCATGAAAGACCGCGGTCACGCTGTCAAAACGCTCACCGGAACGGATCCGCTGGATAAAGTCGTCCTTGTCGAGGTAGTCGAGAATCTGACAGTCCTGCAGATTCCAGAACTTGTGACCGTTGGTGAGGTTATCCACCACCAGAATGTCAGTGACACCGCGCTGGTTCAGCCCCTTGACGATGTTGCTGCCGATCATGCCGGCACCGCCGGTGACAATAATCATGAGCCTTTGTTCTCCTCACTGGTGCGGATACGGCGAACGATATTGGTGGTCGAACAACCATCCAGAAAGCCCAGAATAATCACTTCGCCGCCATTATTGATTACCGCCTCGCCGCCGGCGACATCTTCCGCCTTGTAGTCTCCCCCCTTGACCAGAATATCGGGCAGGAGTTCGCGGATCAGCTCCGCCGGCGTGTCGTCGGGGGAATCCTTGCCAAAGGCGATCACCCAATCCACACTGGCCAGACCGGACAGCACTGCCATTCGCTGCTCCAAGGTATTGATGGGGCGCTCCGGGCCTTTCAGCCGATTCACGGAATCATCGGTATTGACCGCCACCACCAGCCGGTCCCCCAGCGAGCGCGCCTGTTCCAGATACTGCACGTGGCCGGCGTGCAAAATATCGAAACAGCCGTTGGTCATCACGATCTTTTCGCCCCGAGCACGTGCCGCGTTCAGTTGGCGCTGCAGCGCGTGCAGCCCCAGCACGCCGGTTTCCTCCGCCGAATCACCCAACACCGCCCGATTGAGTTCCTCCGCCGACACCGTCGCCGTGCCTAATTTACCGACCACAATGCCGGCGGCCAGATTTGCCAGACGGGTAGCATCGGCTGCGCTCTCACCGGCCGCAAGGGCCGCCGCCAGCGTGGCGATCACCGTATCACCGGCACCGGTGACGTCATACACCTCCCGGGCGACGGTGGGGATATGCAGCTCGTCATCACAGCGGACCAGCGCCATACCGCGTTCGCTGCGGGTAATCAATAAACCACCCAGCTGACAACCGTCGATCAGTTGGTGCGCTTTGGCCACCAGCTCGTCGTCATCCCGCCACTCTCCGGCAACGGCGGCAAACTCGGACTCGTTGGGAGTGATCAGGGTGGCGCCGCTGTAGCGGCTGAAGTCGGTGCCCTTGGGGTCCACCAGTACCTGTTTACCGGCCGCCCGCGCGCGGCTGATCATGGCACGAATTTCGTCCAGACAACCCTTGCCGTAGTCGGAAAACACCACCACATCAGCGCTGTCCAGTACCCGATCAAAACGGCTGAGCAGGTGAGCATGATCGTAATCGGCAAAGCCGTCCTCGAAGTCGAGCCGGATCAGTTGCTGATTGCGACTCATCACCCGCAGCTTGGTGATGGTATCCGAACCCTCGACTACTTCGAATTCGCAGGCCACACCCGCCTCTGCCAGCTGCAGCCGCAACGTATCCGCCGCCTCATCCTTGCCCACCAGTGATAACAGTGTCGCCTGACCGCCAAGCGCGGCAATGTTAACCGCCACGTTACCGGCACCACCGACACGCCCTTCATGATCCTTGATATGCACCACTGGCACCGGTGCTTCCGGAGAGATACGCTGGGTGGCACCGTGCCAGTAGCGGTCGAGCATCAGGTCACCGACTACCAGAACCCGGCTACGGCCAAAATCGGGAATAAAATGCTGCATCCGTATTAATCCTTGCTCGCCAACTGAGCATCGACCACTTCACACAACCAGTGGCCGATAAAGATGTGCGCTTCCTGGATCCGCGCCGTTTCATCATCCGGCACGATCACGGAAAGGTCCGCCAGACCTGCCAACTGACCGCCATCACGACCCAGCAATACAGCCGATTGAATGCCCCGTTCGCGCGCCTTATCAACCGCCTGAATCACGTTGATACTATTGCCGGAGGTACTGATACCAATAAACAGGTCACCGGGGCGAGCCAGCCCTTCAACCTGGCGCGCAAACAGGGAGTCAAAGCTGTAGTCGTTGCTGTGCGCGGTGAGGATAGAGGAGTCGGTGGTCAGGGCGATGGAGGCCAGCGGCCCCCGCTCGGCTTTATAGCGCACCATAAATTCGGCCGCCAGGTGCTGGGCGTCCGCCGCGCTGCCACCGTTGCCGGCCCACAGCACCTTACCGCCGGCGCGCAGACACTGGATAACCGCCTCAGCCAACTGCTCTACTTGCGGCTGCAATGCGTCCAGCTTATCGAACAACTGGCGATGGCGCTTCAGCGCCGCGTCAAAACTACTTTTCACGCTCTATCCACCCGTAAACCCTGAGAAGGGCGCCATTATAGCAGAGGCCAGCAAGCCGAAACCACGACCTTGCCGAAGGCTATTGACACCCTCCAAGTTTCGGGATTAAATACGCGCCTCTTGCTGCCCGGATAGCTCAGTTGGTAGAGCAGAGGATTGAAAATCCTCGTGTCCGTGGTTCGATTCCGCGTCCGGGCACCACTTACTTCAAAGGCTTGCGATTAACCGCAGGCCTTTGTTGTTTCTGGGGTGTGTCAAAACCGTACCGTCCACGTGTCCCGCCGCTTTTCTGAGGTGTTCGCCCGCCATGTGCGCGTAGCGTAAAACCATCTCAAACGACGACCATCCACCCAATTCCATCAACTCGTATAAGCTGGTCCCGTTCTGCACGTGCCAGGATGCCCAGGTATGCCTGAGATCGTGCCAGCGAAAGTCCGAGATACCGGCTCGTTTGAGTGCCTTGTACCACGCCTTGGTGGTGGTCCGGTCCACCGGTTCACCGTGGTAGGTGAAGCAGTATTCCGGATGCTGCCCCTGCTGTCCGATCAGAACCTGAAGGGCGTCCTGATTGAGCGGCACCGCAAAGGCTTTGCGCGACTTGGACTGATCAGCATGAATCCACGCCATACCGGTGGCCAAGTTCACCTGCTCCCACCGGAGGTACGACACATTCCGTTGCCGCAGACCCGTTGCCAGGGAGAACCGCGCCATCACTTCCAGATGGGGCGGCAACTCCTTCAATAACCGGTCGGCCTCCTTGGGGCGTAGCCAACGCACTCGTTTTTGTGGCTCCCGATAGAGGCGGAAATGGGGCACCTTGTCGATCCAGTCCCACTCATTGCGCGCCATTCGCAGAATCGCTCGCATCAGCGCCAGATAACGATTGGCGGTTGAAGGGCTGCTTTCGGCCCGTTTGATCCGGCCGATCTCGTCGATCAAGTCCCGATCAATCTGGTCCAGATACCTGTCCCGAAGGTAGGTATCCAGCCACTTCAATTTGCCCACGTCTTTCTGGTGATCCGCTTTCTCCTGCGTATCGGCCAGCCACCGCACCACAGCCTCCTGCCAGGTGCGCCGGGGTTTTTCCCCCAGCATGTGAATACGCCATGCCTCGTGCTTGAGGCGGTCGTGGTACTCCTGCGCTAGCCTCTTGTCGTCAGTCCCAGCAGAGCGGCGTACTCTTTGCCCGCCGGGCGTTGTGAAGCTAACCCACCACGTGGTGCCGCGTTTATAAACTGCCATTGTGAAGTCTCCTCTTCACAATCACGTTGCGGCGCTTGCCCACGACCAGCATAAAGCCGGTCCAGGTAGGCCACAAGATCGCGTTCGAGGAACACCCAACGCTTGCCCGGTTTGGCGGCTTTGATCTTGCCGGAACGAGCAAGCATCCCCAGCGTTGAGGGCGACAGATGCAGGAAAGCAGCCGCCTCCTTGAGTCCTAGTGCGTGCATGGTTCATGAGCGCCCCCGCTCGCGTTGCTCGCGGCTCTCCGTCGCCTTACGCGCCGCGTAGCGGGTGCGTTTTTGCTCGACCTTCTCACGGACATAGGTGGGGAGGGTTTTGCCGGTTCGTTGGCTTTGCTGCCGGTGGTACTCGTGGGCTTTGACCAGATAGGTCTCCAGCGCCTCATCAATCGACTGGATCCCTTCACGGGCCATGAACGAGGTCAGGCCACCGAGGCCATTCACGAACAGGTAACGGTCCGAGGGGGCGGTATCTTTGCGTACCCGCAGGACCGACTCGCGGGCACTGTCGTTGAACTCGGCACCGAGCAAAGATTGCCATTCGGGATAGACCGGCCAGCGGGACTGATTGCTGTCGCCCTGGGGGTACTTGAGTTGCAGCCACTGGTGAGTGGCGTAGGTCCACAGGGGATTCAGGGCCTGCTTCAGTTCCGGAACGGTGCGGATCGCACATTCGCCTAATACCTCACGCTGGAACTGGAACTCCAACCGCCACACCGGCGACTCACCATCCCAACCTTGCGCGGCCCACAACGGGTAGAGAAAGGTCTTTTGGGACTTTTCTATTTCGAGGGTCTTGTCGTAGAGGCGGCAGGAGATCGGCCCACCCTGGCCGAAGGTGTAACCACTGAAGCGGTTCTGCACGTAGTAACGGGCGAAGTTGTTGGCGCGACTGATCCAATGGTTTTGCGGAATCGCTTCCAGGTCGAGGTCGGTGGTGAAGTCCACGCAGAGGTCGACCCGGCTGACGGTGGGGTGAATCACCTGCCCCGCAAAGATGCTAACGATGTTGGTCAGCGGCCCTACCGCGCCATCCACACCGCAGAAGGTGAGTAATTCACTGGCGACCTGCGCGTAGGCCAACGGTAGACGTTCCGCCTTACGCCGACTGAGTTGCAGTTGGTACCAGTTATCCACCAGCAGGAACGGGAAGCGGCCCCGCCCTTTACCCCGCACTGCGAAGGAGTGATCCGCTAGGAACAGGTAGGCGTCGGCCTGATCCGTGCCCTCCTGCGACTGCGCCAGGGCCTTCAGGCATTCGAGTTGGGTTTCGTAGTTTTCGGTCAGGCTTCCCGCGTAACTCAGGTACAGGCTATCCACGCCACAGCGCAATATTCTGAGTCCGGTGTAATTTGGGGGTGCTGTGTTACTAGGAGGCGCCCCCGCTGCCTGCCCTGAAGTGCCACCTTCGCACGCGTTTTCCGCGGCGTCGCTGCGCGACGACTGCGGCGAAACGCCCTTGTCGGCGGCTACCTTTTGAAGATCGGAATGATCGACCATGTTGTTTCCCTCCTGGGATCGTTAAACACGGTCGATATAAATATTCACATTACGGGGCGAAGCACAGGACACGAAAACGTCATTTCATGTCGAGTAGTAGGGTTTGAGGTTGTCTTTTTTCCAGCGCCCGATGAACTGCCACAGGCTACCGGCAGGGTCTGAGCCGTTACCGTCATAGACCTTTAGCTCAAGGCAGAACAGTTCGTAGGCCTCTTCCATGGAGAGCTTTTCCAGAAGCCCTATCTCATGCGTCACCGCCAACATATACCTAAGCGGATAGAGCTTAGGGCTGTGTTTTTCCGGGCGTGATTTTGTGCAATTGGCTAGGCGCTTGAAAAAGCTTTGGTCCTTCTTCAACTCAGCAATGGCTATCCGGCGTTGTACATGCTCATTCGCGGTGATCGAGTGGTCCAGTTTCACCGCATCAAATAACGCTTTATCGTTGCCTTGAGCAACATCTTCCATGAGCCGGTTTAGAGAGCGTCCGTAGACCTGAACGCTTTCAAGTGAGCGCATCAATGCAATCCAGATACACAAGAACAAATATTTGGTGTGCTCCACACCTTCGCCGAAATCAACCAGCTCGGGATCATCAATGCTTTCGAATATGGCCTCAACCTCAGCCAGAGATGCTTTAGATTTAAGCTCCTTTATTAACTCACCATCCGTATCAATTGTCGCCAACAGATACCAAATAAGATTAATCAATGGCTCAGAATAAAGTTCAGCCCAACCAAACGGTGTCGGGGCGCTATCGAGAAAGCCCTTTCCATCCTCGAAAAAGTACTCGGTCAACTCCGATCTGTAAGAATGGATCTCCCACAACATGTTAAGGATCTTTTTAAGATCCTTAACATGTAGAAGTTTGAGCTCCACAGGTAACTCCTTGCAAAACTACAGAGCATACGTGATTGAACACAGTGCTTAGATAACTAAATGCTACTAAGTCTTAGAGGATTGTTTACAGATTCATTAACTTAAACCCGTTATCTACTCCTCTGTACTTCCCTCAATGCCCCGTAACTTATTTTTAGTGCCAAAGCTGGCTTCTCAATGTAGCACCAAGAAGTGAAGGCTATCGCAAGAGTGATAGCTACTATAACATAATAATTCTCAGCACCACTTCCATAACCCAAGCCAATAAGCGTATGAACCACAAGCATGTGATACAAATATGTCGCATAGGACAAATCTGCTTTCCTTAGAATTCTGATATGGGTAAAGCTATATGCACAGCTAAATACAACACTGGCCATAAGCAGTGTCTGTAAAACTGTAAAAAAGCCAAGATCACTCTTGTAATTACCAAGATAATCATAAAAAAACAGGCCAAAAAAAACATAACAGGCAAAGTAAATATGCGCCCTATTTCTAACCTTTTCTAAAATACTTTTCCATTCCAATCTAACATAGATTCCAATTATAAACATCCATAAGTAAGGAAGGACTGATATGCCAAGCAATTTATGAAGAATGGATTTATCATAGAAACCTCCATATGAAATTGATGAGATTACAATAGAAACAAAAAACAAGATGAAAAGTATTATCTTTGTGGCGACAATATTTCTTTTCCATAAAAATAACGGCACGGATAGATAAAATGTCAGCTCTACAGTTAGAGTCCACAGAACTCCACTTGGATAGTCGGAAAAAAAAGCCGACTGATTATATATCGCTAAATAACTAGATCCTATTAACGAACTAGCAATACCACTAGAGGCAGAAGCAATATATGTAACTAAATACGCAGTGTATTCATAAACAGAAATATCAATTCCGTAAAAATTTCCACCAAACAGCATCGCCAGCTCTAAAATTATAATATTAACAGCCAAAGCAGGGTATATTCTAAGCCCTCTTTTGAAGAAGAACTCTTTTATGCTTGAAGACTTAAAATACGAATCCGAAACCAAGAATCCTGAGACCACAAAAAAAAGAGGAACCCCTGGGAAAATTGATAGAATTTTATACAAAAAATCGCCTATTGGAAGATTCATCCAATGCTGAGCGTGCAAGATCAAAACCTGTAAGGCGAACAACAGCCTAAGGAAATTAAAGTGATTATCTCTGCTAACAGAAATCAATTCAGTCATATATAGGCTTGTCTCAAATCAATTAAAATAAGGATTCCAACAATTAATTTTACACACGAATGCAACACTAAAAAGACTAGGTAGCGCCTAAGGCTTGTTCAAGCGAGACTATCAGATCGCTAAAAGTATCTGCAAACAAGGTTGATTCGAGCAGGGCAAACACCTGGCGTTGACTCCTACGTTAAGAAATGCTGCAACGGAAGCTCGTGACAGTCTGCCTTGGGGCCAGAGCCAAATATTATTGTGCCGCAACTGTGACACCTCGAGTCTCATTGGTAAGGCTTTCCGTGCGTTTGCTACGCCGTAAGGGAATGGCAAGCACCACAAGTGATTGAATTATCTAAGTGCTCAGATTCCCAACAAAAATTGAAAATCCTCGTGTCCGTGGTTCGATTCCGCGTCCGGGCACCACTTACTTCAAAGGCTTGCGATTAACCGCAGGCCTTTGTTGTTTCTGGCACTTTTTACGGCAAGCACGCCGCCGAATCCATACGCATACTAAGTTAAAAACGGTAGCCGATCTGGAAAGTATCGACGTCCAGCCGGTCTAGCGAGTAGCGCTGATACTCCAACCGCCAATCCGCATATTGCAGGCCGAACCCAAACGTCAGATCAGCACCGTCGACAGCCCTGCGCGCATCAACCACCGCCAGCCCATCCGAGATACGAGCATCCACCGCCGTTTCCCAGGCGTAAGCACCCACTCGCGCAAAAAAGGAGGTTGCAGAGCTCAAAGAATGGATACCGATCAGTGCCAGCTCATAGCCGGACGTGGCCTGCTTGGCATCGAACGCAGATGCCGGCCCGGTGGTCATGCCGCTGAGGTGCAAGCTCCCCAGATCAGTGTACCCGCCCTCCACCGCGAAGAAACGCGTAATCGGCACACCAATACCCAGTTTGAACATCCCTGCAGCAGCTTCCTGATAAACACTCGCCGACCGAGCACCTGCTTCAACCAGCGACTGGGCAATAGCATGAGCATCATTCTGGGAAAAACCATATTCAGCCCCGCCCACAGCACCGTAGAGATAAACCCCCTCTGCTTGAGCGACGATCGGCAGCACCATCAGCGATATCAATGAAGCGAATCTGCGCATAGCCAGGCACCCTTTTAAAAGAATGCTGCTAGCCTATCCAGGCAAAATGAACCCCCACTGAACGCGCATCAGCCTTCACCCTTGATACAAAGCGATCAAAACTTGCCACATATCAATGTTTGTCGAGCGTATTACAACTAACGTAGCCCGACCACAAATTGACATTAGATCAATCCCATGGATGCACGCGTGAACTTCGAACTGACTTGGTCCCAAGAGTACGAAATCGGACACCCGGTAATCGACCAGCAGCACGCCAAGCTGTTCGAGCTGTACAATATGATTGCCGAAGCCTTCAGTGCCGGGCTTGGCCACGAGGTGGTGGCTCCAGCCCTGCGGGAACTGGTGGCGTATACCCGCTACCATTTTGCCGAGGAAGAGGCCCTGATGGAGCGCCTGGGCTGCCGCCACATCATCACACACCGCCGCGAACACCGCCGCCTTATCACTGAAGTCAGCGCTCTGGCGGCAGACTTCGCTGATGGTCAGCCGGTGCTGCTTTACGAGCTGCTGAGTCTGGTCAAGAACTGGCTATCCGATCATATTCTGAGTGAAGACATGAAGCTGCGCGAGCTGATGGAAGCTTGGTAGCCCGGGTTAGAACAGCGCCTGATAACCAAACAGCACTGCGCTATCGAGCAGCAACATCGCCAGGATATAGCGCCCGTTCCAGCCGACAAAACGATGCGCAGGGATGCCGTAGCGCCCCTGCAGCGCCATATGCATCCCCGACAGCGGCGACGCTGCCACGCCCAGCGCCCAGGCCATCAGGAAAACCAGCGCCAGCAGGTTGGGATCAGGAACGGGGCCCAGCAACCCGCTGGCCGTGGCAATACTGATCAACGGATGTACCCCGAGCACCGCCAGCCCCACCATTAGCCATAGCAACATCGCTGCCGCCGGAGCATCAAACCGGATCATATCCAGCTGCAGCTGCCAGCCGTCGACAAGCACCGCAATACCCACGCTCAGCACGCCAGCGGAGAGAAACAGCACCAGTTCGCCAGCCATGCGCGGCAGCTCCACCACAATCTGCTGGCGCAGCGTAGCCCATGCAGCCAGCCCCAACCGCCAGAACAACAGCACCACAGTCACCAGCAAACTGAGCAGAGACACCAGCGTAATCACACTGATATCAGGCCAGGGGTAACGCAACACCAGCACGCCTGCTGCCAACAGCAACGGCACCCAAAGCGCGCCAAACGCGACCGGATAACCGCGCAGACGCTCAGCACCGCGCTGCCTGGACAATCCCCACCCGGCAATCAGCAAACCCAGACCCGCCGGGACCAAGCCAACCAGTGACAGTGTAGCCAGACGGCTGCCGGGCGCTTGGGTCAACGCCACCCCCATGGCGACAAAAAACGGCGACCAGTGCGCCGCCAGGCTGAATCCGCGGGACAGCAACTGCGCTTGCAACCGGTTTAGACGCCCACGTCGCGCCAGACGATCACCAACGATCACCAGTGCCGACATATTGATTACCGCGCCAAAGAGGTGCACCCCCAGCAGCGTTCGCCAGAGGGCGGGGCGCCCCCGCGGCAGCGGCCTGACCTCAGCATCAACGCGAGTCACCAAACGCAGAAAGGCTACCGCTCCCAACATCGCGATCAGGCTCTGGTTAGCGTACAGGGCACGCCAGAGCAGCGCCGGATCAGCATCACGAACCAAACCAGCCACAGCGGCCAGCCCACCCAAACCGAACATAACCAGAGTCTGGCTGCGCTGAATCAGCGACAGGCGCGCAAAAAGCACGCCCCCGGCGATCCAGAACAGCACCCCCGGCCAAAAAGGTGACACCGGCAATCCGACTCCCACCAGCAGGGAACAGAGAATCGCCAGCAGCAGCATAACCCCGGCCAGGCCAGAGGCAGCAGCAGATAAAGCGGAGGCTTTGTTGACGGGCATAACGAGAGAGGCAACAAAAAAGGGGCAGCGAACGCTGCCCCTTGCTGATATTCAGGGAATAGAAGCGCTTACTTCAGGCCTTCAATGTAGCTGGCCACGGCGGCCATCTCAGCATCGCTCAGCTTCTTGGCCAGGTCGCGCATCATACCGTTCGGATCGTTGGCACGCGCACCGCTGGCAAAAGCTTTCAACTGGGAGTCAACGTAAGCCGCGTATTGGCCTTTCAGTGCAGGGAAGTTAGCCAGGGCATTACCCTCTCCCGCCGGGCCGTGACATGCTGCGCATGCTGCAACACCTTTGTCCTGCAGACCGGATACGTAGATCTCTTTACCCAGCTCGGCCTTAGCCGGATCGGTTTCGCCCGCTTTAACGTCCAGGCCGGAGAAAAACGCAGCCAGATCCTGCATATCCTGATCGGAAAGGCCGGCAGCAAAGCCCATCATCAGAGGGCTTTGACGCACGCCGCCCTTGATGTCCGACAGCTGCTTAACAATGTAACCGGCACTCTGACCCGCCAGCTTGGGGAAGGTAGGCGCAGTGCTGTTGCCGTCAGCACCGTGACAGCCGAAGCACACTGCCGCTTTGTCCTGACCCGCTGCCGCATCGCCTTCGGCGAAGGCAAAACCAGAGATACCAAAGGAAACTAACAGGCTAATAAGTAGTTTGTTCATCGACCAATCCAATCCAAGGTTTAAAGATAAAATCGAGTACCGGCACACCGGTGATTCGGTCCGAATCACGCCGTTTTTCTCGCGCGCCGTCGCCCCGGCGAGGCCAGCCCGATCGCTGTCCACTGGGCAAAATTTCGGGCATTATATACCAATCCGTTCCGTAACGGGAACGAAACCCTTCCGCACCGCACCAAAGCAGACCAAAGTTTATGTCGGATACACCCGTCAATTTTCACAGTGCCCAATTTCTTACCAGTGCCAGTCGTCTGGATCAGTGTCCCGATGATCGCGGCGCCGAAGTCGCCTTTGCCGGTCGCTCCAACGCGGGCAAATCGAGCGCCATCAACACTCTGACCCAGAACTCCAAGCTGGCCCGGATCTCCAAGACCCCGGGGCGCACCCAGCTGATCAACTTTTTTACCCTCAACCTGGATAATGCCCGCTTAGTGGACCTACCCGGATACGGCTACGCCAAGGTGCCGGTGGCGATGAAACAGCAGTGGCAGCGTCACCTCGACAACTACCTGCAGAACCGTCAGTGCCTGCGCGGGCTGGTTCTGGTCAGCGACATCCGCCATCCGATGAAGGAGTTCGACCAGATGATGGTCGAGTGGTGCCGTCAGGCCCAGATGCCGCTGCACGTGCTGCTGACCAAAGCGGACAAACTGAAGAAGGGGCCGGCGCAGAGCACGCTGCTGCAACTCCGCAAGCAGCTGACTGCGGAGCTGGGTGACATGGTCACGGTGCAGACCTTCTCCGCACTGAAGCGCAGCGGTGTCGATCAGCTACAGCAACGCCTGTCGAGCTGGCTGCAGGAAGGCCTGGCGATCGAAGCCGAAGAGGGCTCATCTGCGGAGTCGGAGCAATGAAGTGGCTGGTTGGCGCACTGCTTGTCGCATTGGTGCTGTTTCAGGCACCGCTGGCCTGGAATGCCTGGCAAGATGCCGGCCAGTGCGAGCGTTCGCTGGCCAAGGAAGCCAGCGGCAAACTCGCCGAGATTCTGCCCGAACTGGACGTAGTCGACTGTTCGTTCGGTCGTTACTATAAGGCGGAGTTGCGGGATATCTTTGGCGGTTAACGGAGCAGAAGGAAAACCGCAGCGCGGGCATCCTGCACGCACTGCGGCCAAAAAAAGACCCTAGCATCGGAAGGGGGGCGAGGTTAGGGCCTAATGTCGGTTTGTATCATTATTGAGAGCCCATGGGATGGCAAACCATTCGAGAATGACGAGCCCTCAAACGGTTGACTGGGCTCGCCAGTAAAAGTTCACCCACTGGTGATTTTTTGTTCGCCCTTTGCTCACCTAGTGCGCTTCATCCCAGTTGGCACCGACCCCGGCTTCCACCAGCAACGGCACGTCGAGCTTGGCCGCACCGGCCATCACCTCGACTAGCCGGGCCTTGAACGAATCCACCTGATCGTCCGGCACCTCAAACACCAGTTCGTCATGCACCTGCATGATCATGCGTGCACCACAGGGCTCCGCCGCCATCCATTGCGCCACATTGAGCATCGCCTGTTTGATGATATCGGCCGCCGTTCCCTGCATTGGCGCGTTGATGGCGGTGCGTTCCGCAGCCTGGCGTCGCATCGCATTGCGAGTGTTGATCTCCGGCAGATAGAGTCGGCGCCCGCGCAGGGTTTCAACATAGCCCTGCTCACGGGCCTGTTCGCGAATAGTGTCCATGTAGCACTGCACGCCGGGGTAGGTCTCGAAATAGTGGTCGATATAACGCGCCGCGTCTTTACGGGCGATACCCAGCTGCTTGGCCAGCCCAAAGGCCGACATGCCGTAGATCAGGCCGAAGTTGATCGCCTTGGCGCTGCGGCGCTGTTCGGTGCTCACCTCGGCCAGAGGTGTTTTGAACACCTCCGCGGCGGTGGCTTTATGAATATCCTCACCGGCGGCAAAAGCCTCTAGCAGACCCTCATCACCGGACAGATGCGCCATGATCCGCAGCTCAATCTGGGAGTAATCCGCGGCCACCAGCCGGTAGCCCTCCGGCGCGACAAAGGCCTGCCGCACCCGCCGTCCTTCGGCGGTACGGATGGGTATGTTCTGCAGGTTCGGATCGGTAGAGGAGAGGCGCCCGGTGGCGGTCACCGCCTGATGATAAGAGGTGTGAATACGGCCCGTACGCGGGTTGATCATCTGCGGCAGCTTGTCGGTGTAGGTCGACTTGAGCTTGCTGAGGCTGCGGTGTTCCAGAATCAGTTTGGGCAACGGATAGTCCAGCGCCAGCTCCACCAGTACCTCCTCGGCGGTAGAGGGCGCCCCCTTGGGAGTTTTCTTCACCACCGGCAGTTTCTGCTCTTCAAACAGAATCTCCTGCAACTGCTTGGGCGAACCCAGATTGAACGGTTTGCCCGCCACCTCATGGGCTTCCAGCTCCAGTTCAGCCAGCCGTTTCTCCAACTGCTGGCTCTGCTCGCCAAGACGTTTGGGGTCCACCAGCGCGCCTTGGCGCTCCATCATCGAGAGTACCGACAGCAGCGGTTTTTCGAGTTCATCGTGCAGCGCCTGCAACCGCGGCTCTGCAGCCAGTTTGTCATTGAGACAATGGTGCAACCGCAGGGTGATATCCGCATCCTCTGCGGCATAAGGGGCCGCCTGCTCCAGCGCAATCTGGTTGAAGCTCAGCTGCTTTTTGCCCTTGCCGGCGATATCTTCAAAGTGGGTGGTCTCGACGCCCAGATAGTGAGCGGCCAGGCTGTCCATATCGTGACGGCTGGCGGTGGAGTTGAGCACGTAGGATTCAAGCATGGTGTCATAGCCGACGCCGCGCAGGGCGATATCGTAGTTCGCCAGCACATTCATGTCGTACTTGAGATGCTGCCCCACCTTGAGACGGGATGGATCCTCCAGCAGCGGCTTGAGCTGGGCCAGCACCCGGTTGCGGTCCAGCTGTGGCGGTGCTCCGACGTAATCGTGCGCCAGCGGCACATAGGCGGCTTCACCCGGCTCCAGCGCGAAGGAAACACCAACTATTTCTGCTTCCATGTAATCAAGGCTGGTGGTTTCCGTATCGAACGCAAACAGCGGCGCGTTGGTCAGCCGTTCTAGCCAACGATCCAGCTCTGCCTGCCCGGTAATGACCTGATAGTCCAGATCTGCCGGGGCCGCAGGTGTGCTGGCAACCGGATCGGGCGCGCTGCCCTGCAGCTCCGCTACCCAAGTACGGAACTGGTATTCACTAAAGAGTTCCAGCAGGGCGTCGTTATTCGGCGCAGGCTTGGGGAAATCGGTCGGCGCCAGTGCCAGCTCAACATCGGTTTTGATGGTCGCCAGGGTGTAGGAGAGTTCTGCATTGGCCCGATTGTCCTCCAGCTTTTTCGCCATCGACTTGGCACCCCGAAAATCGAGCGTGGCGATCTGGTCGAGATTGGCATAGAGCGCATCGATTCCGCCAATCCCCTGCAGCAGCGCCAACGCCGTTTTTTCACCGACACCGGGCACGCCCGGAATGTTGTCCACCTTGTCGCCCATCAACGCCAGATAGTCGATGATCAGCTCCGGCGGAATTCCAAACTTGTCGATCACCCCGGCACGATCAAGGGTGACGTTCTTCATGGTATCCATCACCATCACATGCTGGTCCACCAGTTGTGCCATATCCTTGTCACCGGTGGAGATGATGGTGTCGAGCCCGGCCGCGCTGGCCTGGCGCGCCAGGGTGCCGATAACGTCGTCGGCCTCGACCCCTTCAACCGCCAGCAGCGGCAACCCCATGGCGCGCACGATGGCGTGAATCGGCTCGATTTGCAGACGCAGGTCATCCGGCATTGAGGGGCGCTGGGCCTTGTACTCGGGGTAGATATCATCGCGGAAGGTTTTACCCTTGGCGTCGAACACCACCACCACCGGACTCTCGGGATACAACTTGATCAGACTGCGCAGCATGCTGGTGACGACCCGAATCGCCCCGGTGGGAAAACCGGCGTCGGTGCGCATGTCGGCCTGCTGGGAGGCAAAAAAGGCGCGGTACAGGTATGAGGAGCCGTCGACGAGTATCAGGGGAGACGAAGTAGCGTTGCTGGTCATGGGCACCATCCAAGGAAGATTTGCGCTCCATGATAAAGAAACAGCGCCATTTATCCAGCGGCACCGGAGCCGGCGCTATCGAACCCGCCGACTGCGGTTTAGAATGACTCTACACCCCTCTTATCAAAGGACCGATCATGAAGGCCATTCACGCTCTGCTGCTTACGCTCCTCGCGCTGGCCCCCTTGCCGCTGCTGGCGGCAGACCCAGCCAACCCCAAGGATGCCGAAGTCACCATACGCCCCGGTGATAGCGGCGAGGTGCTGCACGAGTACCGGATCAACGGCCAGATCATCGAGATCAAGGTTGTACCCAAAATCGGCAAACCGTACTATCTCGTCCCCGCAGAAGGGGGCGAGGGCTATATCCGTCTTGACCGTTCCCAGCTGCTGATTCCCAAATGGATACTGTTCAGGTGGTAACTGATGGCGGTTTATACCCGGCTGAGTGACGCTGCACTTAACGACTTTCTGGCCGACTTTGACCTTGGCCGCCTGGTCGGATATCAGGGCATTGACGGCGGGATCGAGAACACCAACTACTTCGTCGACCTCGACCAGCAAGGCCAGCGGCGTCAGTTCGTGCTGACCCTGTTCGAAGAACTGCCGTACGACGAGATGCCCTTTTTTGTCGAGCTGACCGCCTATCTGGCCGAACGCGGCGTGCCGGTACCGGCACCGTTCAAGGACCGTTACGGCATCGCCCTAAAAACCCTGGCCAATCGCCCGGCGCTGCTGCTACCGCGCTTTCGCGGCAAGCCGATGGAGGCCCCGAGGGTCGAACACTGCGGCCAGATCGGCACCGCGCTGGCGCGCTTCCACCTCGCCGGACAGGATTTTTTTATGACCCGCCAGGCTCACCGCGGCGTGTTCTGGTGGCGGCGGGAATCCAGCCGGGTTGCGTCCGTACTGAGCAGCTATGACGCCGCGCTGCTGAAGCAGGAGGTGGCGCTGTTCGACGCGCTGCGCGCCGATCCCGGCAATCTGCCTGCTGGGGTTATTCACGGCGACCTGTTTGCCGACAACGCCCTGTTCGACGGCGACCAGCTGAGCGGCATCATCGATCTCTACAACGCCTGTACCGGCTATCTGCTCTACGATCTGGCCATCGTCACCAACGACTGGTGCAGCCGCAGCGACGGCAGCCTGGACCCGCAGCGCAGCGCCGCCCTGCTTGACAACTACGCCGCAATCCGCCCCTACACCGACGATGAACGTCGCGCCTGGCCGATACTGCTGCGCACCGCCGCCATGCGCTTCTGGTTGTCACGCCTGATCAGCCTGCATGGCCTGGAAGCGACCGGCTATGAGGGCGACCAGGTGGTCAAAGATCCGGAGCCGTTGCGACAAGTGCTGCTGCAGCGGATCGCCAACCCCGCCCAGCTGCCCTGAGCGGCAGTCCGGTCTGATATACTCTCGCACCTGTCGATCACCAGCATCAGGTTCGCTTTAGCTATGGATGTTTCCCCGATTCTTGATCCGCTCAATCAGGCCCAACGCGACGCGGTAGCGGCCCCCCCCGGCCATCTGCTGGTGCTCGCGGGTGCCGGCTCGGGCAAGACCCGGGTGCTGGTGCACCGGATCGCCTGGCTGATGCAGGCGGAGCAGGTGCATCCCAGCGGTATTCTGGCGGTCACCTTCACCAACAAGGCGGCCAAGGAGATGCGCGGACGGATCGAGGAGATGCTCGGTATCAATCCGTTCGGTATGTGGATCGGCACCTTTCACGGCCTCGCCCACCGGCTGCTGCGCAGTCACTGGCAGGATGCAGGGTTGCAGGAAAGCTTCCAGATTCTCGATAGCGACGACCAGTTACGGCTGATCAAGCGGCTGATGAAGGAGCAGAACCTCGACGACAGCCGCTGGCAGCCACGCCAGCTGCAATGGTTTATCAACAGCCAGAAAGACGAAGGCCTGCGTGCCCGTCACGTCCATGCCGGCGTCAACCCGCACCAGCGGGTGATGGTCGATTTCTACCACAGCTACGAGCAGGCCTGCGAACAGGGCAGCCTGGTGGACTTCGGCGAACTGCTGCTGCGCGCCCACGAACTATGGCTCAACCAGCCGGCATTGCTGGAACATTACCAACAACGTTTTCAGCATATCCTGGTGGACGAATTCCAGGACACCAACAGCATCCAGTATGCCTGGCTGCGGGTGTTGGCCGGCCAGCAGGGTAAGCTGATGGTGGTCGGCGACGACGACCAGTCGATCTACGGCTGGCGCGGCGCCAAGATCGAGAACATCCAGCAGTTCAGCCGCGACTACCCGGACGTACAGACCGTGCGACTGGAGCAGAACTATCGCTCCACCGGCACCATTCTCGGCGCCGCCAACGCCTTGATCGCCAACAATCAGGGGCGGCTGGGTAAAGAGCTGTGGACCCAAGGCAACGAGGGCGAGCCGATCTCGCTCTATGCCGGCTTCAATGAACAGGATGAAGCGCGCTTTATCGTCGACACCATCAACAGCTGGGTCGATGACGGCAACCCTCGCGCCAGCAGCGCCATTCTCTATCGCTCCAACGCCCAATCACGGGTGCTGGAAGAAGCGCTGATCCGCGCCGGCACGCCTTACCGCATCTATGGTGGTCAACGTTTCTACGAACGGCTGGAGATCAAAAACGCACTGGCCTATCTGCGCTTGGTACACAACCGCCTGGACGATACCGCGATGGAGCGGGTGATCAACGTCCCCGCCCGTGCCGTCGGCCCGCGCACAGTCGAAATTCTGCGCCAGCACGCCCGCGATCAGGGCCTCAACCTGTGGCAGGCGGCCAACGAGGTGGTCGGTCTCAAACTGCTGCCCACCCGCGCCGCCAACGCCCTCCTGGGCTTCGTCGAGCTGATCAACCGCCTAGATGATGAGACCGAGGGCTTGCCACTACACGAGCAGACCGAGCATGTGATTCGCCACTGTGGATTGGTAGAACACCACCTTAAAGAGGGTAAAGAGAAAGCCCAGACGCGGATCGAAAACCTGCAGGAACTGGTCAGCGCTGCGCGCCAGTTCGCCCAGCAGTGGGAGAAACAGCCGGAATCAGAAGATATCCCCGAACTCGCGGCCTTTATTGACCAAGCCGCACTGGATGCAGGTGACGCCCAGGCCGACGAATTCGAAGACAGCGTCCAGTTGATGACTCTGCACTCGGCCAAGGGGCTGGAGTTCCCGCTGGTGTTTCTGGCCGGGGTTGAAGAGGGACTGTTCCCCCACAAGATGTCGCTGGAAGAACCGGGCCGGCTCGAAGAGGAGCGCCGCCTCTGCTACGTCGGCATCACCCGCGCCATGGAGCGGCTTTATCTTACCTACGCCGAATCACGCCGCCTGCATGGCCAGGACACCTATAACAGCCCGTCGCGCTTTATCCGCGAAATTCCCGCTGAGCTGCTGCAGGAGGTGCGCCTCAAGAGCCAATACAAGATGCCGGCCAGCTTCGGCAACCGGGCAAGCACCTCATCCCTGTTCAGCGGTAGCGAGATCCCCCAGACCGGCCTCACCCTGGGGCAGCGGGTACGCCATCCGGTGTTTGGTGACGGTTTGGTATTGAACTACGAGGGGCAGGGTGACAACGCGCGGGTGCAGGTGAACTTCGACAACGAAGGCAGCAAGTGGCTGGTGATGGGTTACGCCAAGCTGGAAGCGCTCTAGCAGAGAGTCTGACTTGGCACTCATCCACTGTGGAAAACCGACAGGCCGTTAGCGCTGCAAGTGCCACTCACCGGCGCCGCGATCACGCTCTTCATAGCCGAGCAGCCCGGTGAGCCCAGCATCACTCGCCACCAGCCGCCCCTGGCCATAGGCCTCCGCCCAAACCCACTGAAACACCAGCTCCCGGTCGATCACACGGCCCTCGATCTCGCCGCTGCCAAGACCGAAGTCGAACCGCCCCCGGACCAACTTGCCACGCTGCTGCAGCTCCACCGTCAACGCCAGCGATTCCTGCTCACCACCCGGCAGATAGTGGATAAACTGGCCGCGAAACAAACCGCCAAAATCGCCGTCAGCGGCCACCGGCCGGTTACCGGGCTGATAGCTGAGCCGCGCCGGTGCCTTGGCCCGGGCCGCAATGGCGCGCTGAACACCGGTGTCGCCCAGGATGTCGGCGATCTGGTTTAGCTGCTGGCCAATAAAGCGCACGTTGGCGGCACCCCGCTCCCGGTCGGCCTCCTCGACACTGAACGCCTCCGGGTCCGCCATCAGGTCGGCAGCTATCGCGCGAATGCGCGCTGCGGTCAGGGGATGGGTCGCCCGCTCGGCCAAGAACCGCTGCCACGCCTCATCACTGTCAAAATCGCCACGGCTGGGAGACCAGTGAGCCAACAACATGAAAAAGTTGGCCATGCCGCCAGGAGCCACCCCGATGCGACGCATGATCTCATTGGCGAACTGATCCGCCGCGGCCTCATTGGCCTGGGCCTCGGCCGGCGATACTCCCGGTCCATAACCAGGATGGCGATAGAGCAGGTGCGCCACCTCGTGAGCCATGATCCATACCAGCGCCGACTTCAAAATTTTCTGCGACACGTCGTCCACCCGCGGATCCTGCTTCCAGGCCTGCTCTGGCACGCCCAGCGCGACCAAGGGCGCGGGCCAGCCCTCCGGCGGCGCTTGCCGGTACTTCAGCATCGCCATGTAGTCGGTAACATTATCGAGGGGCAACTGATTGGCCCAGGCATAGGCCCAGGCCAGCGAGAGGTCGTCAAAGAACTTGACCGACTGCACCGGCATCACTACACGCCCGTTGTGGGCATAAAACAGCAGCGGGTCTTGCGCCAGCTCCCCCGCAGCGCGCAACGGCGTATCCAGCCGCACCGCGCCGAGCTGATGGCGTTCACTGCGGGTCAGTGAGCCGATCACCAGGTTATCAAAGTTCCATTGCAGATTGGCTGCGTACCGCCCCTGCCAGTAGCGCAGCAGGTCATCGTCATACCAACTGGACGCCCACAGCGGCGCGCTCAGCAACCACAGCCCCAGCACGCCCAGCCGCAGGCCCTTGCGCATCTAGTCCACCTGCCCCAGGTACCAGCGCGCCGGCTCAGCCAGCGCTGCCGGCGGCTGCGCAGGATCCCCTTCGCGCAACCAGCGCTCAAACACGACCGGATCTCCCCAGGCTGCTTGGTGCCAATGCTGCCGCAGCAGCGCCAGGCGGGTCTGGGGAAGCGCTACCAATACCTGCTGCGCCGCTGGCGCCGGCAGCGCCTCAACCGGCTTGCCCGCCACGATGCTCTCCAGATGTTGCTCCAGCGGTTCCAGCGCGCGCAGATGACGCCGCAACGCCGCCCGCTGCTGATCAAACCCAGCCTGGTCCAGCGACGCCGCCATATAGGAGATACGGCGTGCCGAAGGCGTTTCCCCGGAAGCGGGTGCCGCAGCGGTGTTAGGGTCAGTGATCATCAGCGGCCGGGTGACGCTGAGGGCGACGATGGCCGTACCAAAGAGGGCAAAAAAAACGCCGGGGCCTACCCGGGTAACATAAAGAGAAATACCGCCGGGCAGCTCCAGCTTCCCTTCACCATCGGCCTTGAACTCACGGACCGACCAGAACAGCCGATAACCCAGATAGATGCAGCCCGCGGCAACCAACAGCGCCAGCAGGCGCTCCAGCGCGCGCCAAAGGAGCAGTGCATGACCGTCAAGCAGTTCCATAACCCGCCTCCCGATGGACGCGAACGATTCTTCGAGCATAGAAGAGGTTGGCGACAAGCGCGACCAGCTGCAGCCCGGTGGGGCTCCTCCAGCCACGGGCGTTGCCAATCAATTAGATCTGCCTAATAATAGGACCCGAACCGTAATCGCAGGGAATCGCTATGAAACCTATTTTGCCTCTCCTTTTTGGTGCACTCGCCTCATCGCTCAGCTGGGCCTCTCCCGCGCCCCTGTTGCAGTCCGAAGCCCGGCAAGCGGTCCAGGCGCTGGCCGGACGGCTGCAAACCGAAATGAAAAGCGCGATGCAAGAAGGCGGGCCGGTACAGGCGATTCATGCCTGCAACACCCGGGCTCTCCCGTTGACCGAACAGATCAGCCAGGAGCAGGGGCTGGAGATCAGCCGCACTGCGCTGCGCGTGCGCAACCCGGAGAACCAGCCCGATGCCTGGGAAGCGCAGGTCCTGCAACGCTTTCTCGAACGTCAGCAGGCGGGCGAACCACTGAAAGGGATGACCCATAGCGAAATCGTCGAAGAGGAAGGCCGCAAGGTGTTCCGGATGCTGCAGGCGATTCCGACCCAGACCCAGTGCCTGGGCTGCCACGGCGACCAACTCGATCCCAAAGTGGCGGACAAGATCGACGGCCTCTACCCGGAGGATAAAGCACGCGGATTCAAAGCCGGCGAACTCCGTGGAGCCTTCAGTATCCGTCGCGTTATGTAATCTCTCCCGGCGGCGGGCGTCCGCTCCGCCGCCTCTTTTACCGCCTTTAAATCATAACTTTGCGCCATAACAGTGCCTGACAGGCAGCAAAATGGTGCGCCGCACAATACAGCGGCAACCAGCCAACCCCGCATACCAACACACAGTGTTATGTTTTTATTACAGTTTTAATAATTGGCACAGTTCCTGATAAGCATTCATCAGCCAATCTCCTTCACCACGGTGGAGGGTTTACTTCGCTTTGAGGAGCTATCTTTATGAAAAAACTGAGTCTTGTTCTGAGTTCATGCGTTCTGGCCCTGAGTGCGACATCAGCCCAGGCAGAGGTTTCTGCCAACGTTGCCATGTCCACCGACTATATCTGGCGCGGCATGACCCAGACCGATGGCGAAGCTGCGGTTTCCGGCGGTTTCGACTACGGCCATGAGAGTGGCGCCTATGTTGGTGTCTGGGGCTCCAACATCGACTTCGGTTCAACCTCCAGCATGGAGTTCGACCTCTACGGCGGCTACGCCACCGAAATCAGCGGCGTCGGCATCGACGTTGGCGCCATCCGCTACATGTACCCGAGTGAAGGTTCTATCAACTGGACCGAGTACTACGGTAGCGTCAGCTACATGGGCGCCTCTGTTGGCGTCGCCTTCACTGACGAGTACGGCGGTAACGATACTATCGACGCCACCTACTACTCCGCCTCTTACGAAGCCGAACTGCCGATGCAGATCGGTCTGGCCGTCAGCGCCGGTTACTACGACATCGACACGCCTGACTCCGACAACGTTGATTGGAAAATCGCCGTTTCCCGCGAATATCAGGGTGTAGGCTTCGAGCTGTCTTACTACGACCTGGATAGCGATAACGATGCTGCCGACGATGACGGAGTTGTGTTCACTATCTCCAAGTCCATGTAATCACTGTCCCCTTCAGTGATCGTTAGCCCGCCAACCGGCGGGCTTTTTTATTTCTTCAACGTACCAACGGTAAATTAACGGATTGTGAGGACAGGAAACGGCGCGAAGCGGTCTTTAGTTCAGGGCCGGTCAGTATGGATTTTAAGCTATTTATCTGCGCTGATTGAAAGCCTCTCTTCCGCCCACCCGGGCGGCCCTATTCTTTGGCAAACGTTCCAAAGAACAGGGGAAGAAAGAACTACTTGTGCCTTATGTTCCCCTGGTTCCGCCGCCCAACGGGTCCACTGCGCGCGGCAACGGTGATTCTGGCGGATCGGACGGCACCTGCCTGTGCCGCAATCCGGCTCGGCGTCCATGCCTCGCCCCGCGCTTTGCGCGGGCCTGATCGAATCCCCGTCGCCGTGCTCGTCGGCTCCAAAGGGGTTAAGTCGCAGCCGGGTTACCGCATTCTTACTCAAGCCAGAAAAGCATATAGATAACGGCACCCTGAGAGCGGCTGGCACCCCCGGCCCTTCGAAAGACGACGAGCACTGAATGCCCTTGAGGGTTTCAGCCCGCAGGGGCAAGGCCCGGATGGCCGCCGCCGCAACAGTATGGCCAGGGACGGCCATTCTGTTGTGCCCCTCAAGGGCGTTCAGCGCGCAGGTCCCGTAGGGCGGCTTTTGTGGGCGAGTGTTTTTTGGTTACTTTTTGTCACGACGGACAAAAAGTGACCCGCCCGGGTGGGCGGAACAAAGACTATCTGATTGCAGTGGAAGGAGATTGAAACACCGTTTATAGAAGCAATCTCAGATGTCCGCTCCGCGCCGTAAACGGCTATCACGGCTATCACGGCTATCACGGCTACAATGAAGTCTAGCCTTGGATCGCAGGCAGTTCGCGGATGCGCCCTTGCGCATCAATGGCTACCTGCACGGTTTCACATTCGGTAATCTTGCTGAGGCTCGAGCCATCGGTTTGCTGCCCCCAGACCTCCACACAAAGTCGAATCGAACTGGTGCCGGTTTCCACCACCCGGGTATAAAAGCTCAGCAAAGCACCCACCAGCACCGGCGCAAAGAACTCCAGCGAACCGATCGAAACCGTTGCCACCCGACCACGGGCGATCTGCGCGGCGCGGGTTTCGGCGGCGGTCACCACCTGGGCGGCGATAAAGCCACCGTATATATCCCCGAACACATTGGTATCCCGCGGACTGGCGGGTAACTGGAGCGTCAGACGTCCTTCAGGTGCCTGAGCATCTTCTTGATTGCACATTATTTTTGTTCTCTGCCAAATCGCCACCGGGGCGCAAAATCGGCATCTTAACATAGCGCTCATTAGACTTTCGATGTAGATGCCATGCCAGATCCGTAACCAATTGTTACCTGTTCTTTAACAGAAGTGTCACATTTGCTGGGTACAGTGGCTCTCAACACTTACTGACGAACTGATTGACGACCTTAGGAGCAATCGATGAAAGCAAAGAAGTTGTTGGCCGCACTGACGCTGGCCGCCACCGGTCTCACCACCGGTGCCCAAGCCGCCGACCTGCTGGACCCGAAACTGCCGGGCTACACCAAAGCAAGCGGCGTTTCCGGTAACCTGTCCAGCGTAGGTTCCGACACCCTGGCTAACCTGATGACCCTGTGGGCGGAAGAGTTCAAGCGCAACTACCCCAACGTCAACATCCAGATTCAGGCCGCAGGTTCTTCTACCGCTCCGCCGGCACTGACTGAAGGCACCTCCAATCTGGGCCCGATGAGCCGCAAGATGAAGGACAAGGAGCTGGAAGCGTTCGAGAAGAAGCACGGCTACAAGCCGACTGCGATTCCGGTCGCCATCGACGCACTGGCGGTCTTTGTCCACAAGGACAACCCCATCAAAGGCATGACCATTGCTGACGTTGACGCGGTATTCTCCAGCACCCGCAAGTGCGGCGGCGCTGCCGACGCAACCAAGTGGGCTGATCTTGGCGTTACCGGCAGCCTGGGCAATCAGGGCATCCAGATCTACGGTCGTAACTCCGTATCCGGCACCTATGGCTACTTCAAGTCCAAGGCGCTGTGTAAGGGTGACTTCAAGAACAGCGTGAACGAGCAGCCCGGTTCTGCCTCTGTAGTGCAGTCGGTATCGACCTCTGTAAACGGCATCGGCTACTCCGGCATCGGTTACAAGACCTCCAGCGTTCGCGCCGTACCGCTGGCCAAGAAGGGCTCCGACTTTATCGACGCGTCTCCTGAAATGGCGGCTTCCGGCAAGTACCCGCTGTCACGCTTCCTGTACGTTTACATCAACAAGGCACCGAACAAGGAGCTGGCACCGCTGGAGCGTGAATTCGTGAAGATGGTTCTGTCCAAAGTCGGTCAGGAAGTTGTGGTCAAGGATGGCTACATCCCGCTGCCGACCGCTGTAACCTCCAAAGCACTGGCAGGTCTGGGTATTAACTAATACCGCTTTAATCATGGAAGATCTCGGGGAAGCAGGATGCTTCCCTTTTTCTTTTTCGGAACGAAAAGGAACGCGCACGGCGCGTCGTCACAGGGCTGAAATAGTGACACTTAGGTGTCCGTTTTATGACAGCCTGTAACAATAGTGTCATATGACCCGAGTACGCTTGCGGCATGAATAAGCCAGTTACCCTCACTCCCCCCGACCTTGAGTTCGATAGCGCGGCCTCCAAGCGTCTGCGCAAGGTGCGAAAGTTCAAGGACCAGTTCACCACCGGCACCGTTGCCGTAGGTGGTATCAGCGTGATCGTTGCGATTCTGCTGATCTTCATCTACCTGCTGTACGAGGTGGCACCGCTGTTTGAAGCAGCTGAAGTGCACCCCTATGAGCACAACGGCCAGCCCACGGCGCCCTACAGCCGCCCCGGTAGCGATGCGGCCACGCTCTACATGACCGCTGAAGAGCAGGGCGAGGTTGGCTTGCGCCTCAGCCAGGATGGCCAAGCCACCTTCTTTGATACCCGCACCGGACAGCTGATTCAGCAACAACAGGCGGGCTTGAGCAGCGCCAGTCTGGCCGCCTATGCACTGGAAAGCGAAGCCAACGACACCTTTGCACTGGCCCATGCCGATAACAGTCTCAGCTTCGTCAAGCACAGCTACAAGACCACCTATCCACTGGAAGGCGGTCGGGTGATCACCCCCAGCCTGGTTTACCCGCTGGGCGAGGAACCGCTGGAGCTGTCACCGGAGCTGGAAGAGATCGAACATCTGGCGGTGCGCAACGGTGAAAACCGCTTCTCGGTCGTGGCGGCGGATGCTGAAGGACGCCTGCGCCTCACCCGCTTCGACAAAGAGGTCAACTTCATCACCGAAGAAGTAGAGCTCTCCAGCGAACATTACAACCTGCCCGACATCGGCGCCGACGTTACCGGCCTGCTGATCAGTCCCGATCAGCGCTGGCTGTTTATCGCCGACTTCCAGGGGCGGGTGCACACCATCGACCTGCGTGACCCCGATTCACCGCTGGTCGGCGCGGTCAAGAAAGCCACCAGCGGCCAGATCACCAGCTTCAGCTTCCTGCTGGGCGGTAGTTCGTTGCTGATCGCCGACGACAAGGGCATCGTCAGTCAGTGGTTCCTGGTACGCGACGCCAACAACGACTATGAGCTGCAACGCATTCGCGAGTTCAGCCACGTCGGCACCGACGGTATCGTACAGGTCAACATCGAGCAGCGCCGTAAAGGCTTTATCACTGCCGAAGCCAATGGCCAGATCAGCTTTTACAACGCTACCGCTGAAAATCAGGTGTTGAGTGAACAGCTGTCGGAGCGGGGGATTGCCTATGTGGCGCTGACCCCGCGTGCCAACCGTCTGCTACTGGAAGACGGCGAAGGCAACATCAGCTTCTGGCAGGTCAACAACGAGCACCCGGAGGTATCCTGGAGTTCGCTGTGGCAAGAGGTCTGGTACGAGGGTCATGAAGAACCCAAGTTCCTGTGGCAGTCCTCTGCCTCCAACGATGACTTCGAACCCAAATACAGCCTGGCACCGCTGGCTTTCGGTACCCTCAAAGCGGCCTTCTACGCCATGCTGCTGGCCACTCCGCTGGCCATCTGCGGCGCCATCTACACCGCCTACTTCATGGCACCGGCGCTGCGCCGCAAGATCAAACCGATGATCGAGCTGATGGAAGCGCTGCCGACAGTGATCCTCGGGTTCCTTGCCGGCTTGTGGCTGGCGCCCTTCATCGAGGCCAACCTGACCAGCATCTTCGCGCTGCTGGTAATGGTGCCGGTGGGGGTACTGCTGTTCGCTTACCTCTGGCAGAACCTGCCCAAATCGGTGCGCTACCTGGTTCCAGATGGCTGGGATGCAGCGCTGCTGATTCCGGTGGTGATTCTGCTGTCGATGCTGGCCATCGGCCTCGCCGATGGTATCGAAGTACTGGCGTTCGGCGGCGACATGAAAGTGTTTATCACCGACGAGCTGGGGATCGACTTCGATCAGCGCAACGCGCTGGTGGTGGGTCTGGCGATGGGCTTCGCCGTCATTCCGACCATCTTCTCGATCACCGAAGATGCGATTTTCAGCGTCCCCAAGCACCTCAGCAACGGTTCGCTGGCACTTGGCGCAACCCCCTGGCAAACCCTGTCACGGGTGGTCATGCCCACCGCCAGCCCCGGTATTTTCTCGGCGGTGATGATCGGCATGGGCCGGGCCGTGGGCGAAACCATGATCGTACTGATGGCCACCGGCAACACCCCGATCATGGATATGAACATCTTCGAGGGGATGCGTACCCTGGCCGCCAACATTGCGGTGGAGATGCCGGAGGCCGAAGTCGCCAGCTCCCACTACCGCATCCTGTTCCTGGCAGCACTGGTGCTGTTTGCCTTTACCTTCGTGGTCAACACCCTGGCCGAAATTGTCCGTCAGCGCCTGCGGCGCAAGTACGGTTCGCTTTAATCAAGGGCGCTCGAGACAATGAAGCTTTCTGTATCAGAGTGGTTTAAATCCGGTGCACCCTGGGTCTGGCTGACCGGTGCGGCGGTGGCCATCAACGTCATCATGGTGGTCGGCCTGTTGTTGCTGATCGCAGTGCGTGGACTGGGCCACTTCTGGCCCCATCCGATTATTGAGGCCAGTTACTTCGAACGCGACGGCTCCCGTCAGATCATTGCGGGCGAAATCGCCGACAGCGCCGAAGCCCCCGCCGAGCAACTGCGTGGTGCCGGTATCGAAGTTGCCGACGGCGTCGACAGCGTGACCCGTCTGCTGCTCAAGGTCGGTAACCGCGACGTCTATGGCAGCGACTTCCGCTGGGTGCTGGAAGACAAGCTGGCGGATATTCAACACCCGGGGCAGCTGTTCGTGGCCGAGCGCCGCGAGTGGGGCAACTTCTACGGTTACCTGCGCGAACTGAAGCAGGGCGGCGTATTGGTCGGTCAGGTGGACGGCCGTGACGAGCGCGCTTACGAGCGACTCTGGGCCGACCTGGAGCAACGGATCGAGCGGGCGCTGGATATCCACGCCCAGATCGCCCGGATCGAGAAGCACGATATCGGTGCCATCAACTACGATATCGAACGGCTGCGCTTGCGCGAACGGGCGCTGCAGCTTAAGGATGAACTCGATGCGGCGGCCCAGGCCGACATCGCGGCCGAACGTGACCAGCTTGCCGCCGATTACAAGGTGCTGGAGAATCGCCTGGTCGAGCTCTACGGCCTGATCAGCCGCGATGCGCTGGTGGCCGAGGTGGCGGGAGGGCGCACGCTGGAGATCCCGCTCAAGAATATCGTCCATGCCTATCGCCCCAACACCATGAGCCTGCTCGAAAAGATCGGGTTCTACTTCGGCAAGATCTGGGAGTTCATGACCGACGAGCCGCGCGAGGCGAACACCGAAGGCGGGGTGTTCCCGGCGATATTCGGTACCGTGCTGATGGTGATCCTGATGTCGATTCTGGTAACCCCGTTCGGCGTGGTGGCGGCGGTCTACCTGCGTGAGTACGCCAAGCAGGGGCCGTTGACCCGCCTGATTCGCATCGCAGTGAACAATCTGGCCGGGGTACCCTCTATTGTGTACGGGGTGTTCGGTCTCGGCTTCTTTATCTACTTTCTGGGTAGCAACATCGACCAGCTGTTCTTCCCCGAGGCACTGCCGGCACCAACCTTTGGTACCCCCGGCCTGATGTGGGCATCCATCACCCTGGCGCTGCTGACGGTGCCGGTGGTGATCGTGGCCACCGAAGAGGGGTTGGCGCGGATACCGCGCTCGGTGCGCGAGGGCAGCCTGGCGCTGGGCGCCACTAAGGCGGAAACCCTGTGGAAGGTGGTGCTGCCGATGGCCAGTCCGGCGATGATGACCGGGGTGATTCTGGCTATCGCCCGTGCCGCGGGTGAAGTAGCGCCGTTGATGCTGGTGGGTGTGGTCAAGCTGGCCCCCTCGCTGCCGCTGGATGGGAACTACCCCTTCCTGCACCTGGACCAGAAATTTATGCATCTGGGCTTCCACATCTACGACGTCGGCTTCCAGAGCCCCAACGTCGAAGCCGCACGGCCGCTGGTCTACGCCACCGCGCTGCTGCTGGTGGCAGTGATCGCCCTGCTCAACCTCTCCGCGGTGGCGATTCGTAATCGCCTGCGGGAAAAGTACAAAGCGCTTGAGCACTGATCGCCTTCGATCCGCTCAAGCCACGCTCAAACTGATAGGTAGCTCAACATGACATTGGTAGCCTCCGACACTGAAAACAGCTCTGCAAAGCCGACCCAGGGTGTCAGCCTGAACGCTCTGCCCCAGGGGCAGGAAAAACGCGACATGGCCAACGAGACCATCGCCCTGCAGGTGCGCGACCTTGATCTTTACTACGGTGACAAGCGCGCCCTCAACAAGATCAACATGGATATACCGCAGAACCGCGTCACCGCCTTCATCGGCCCGTCCGGTTGCGGTAAATCCACCCTGCTGCGCTGCTTCAACCGCATGAACGATCTGGTCGACGGCTGCCGCATCGAGGGCAAGATCCTGCTCGACGACAACAACATCTACGACCGCAACGTAGAGGTTGCTGACCTGCGCCGGCGCGTAGGCATGGTGTTCCAGAAGCCCAACCCCTTCCCCAAAAGCATTTACGAAAACGTGGCCTACGGCTTACGAATTCAGGGAGTAAAAAAGAAGCGGGTACTGGATGAAACCGTCGAGTGGGCGCTCCGCTCCGCGGCACTGTGGGATGAGGTCAAGGACCGTCTGCACGAAAGCGCGCTGGGGATGTCCGGCGGTCAGCAGCAGCGTCTGGTGATCGCACGCACCGTGGCGGTGAAGCCCGAAGTGCTGCTGCTGGACGAGCCTGCTTCGGCGCTGGACCCGATCTCGACCCTCAAGATCGAGGAGCTGATCCACGAGCTCAAGAACGACTTCACCATCGTGATCGTGACCCACAACATGCAACAGGCCGCGCGGGTGTCCGACTACACCGCGTTCATGTACATGGGCGACCTGATCGAACATGGCGCCACCGATACGCTGTTTACCACCCCCAGTAAGAAGCAGACCGAAGACTACATCACCGGTCGTTACGGCTAAGAGGACGATTGATCATGGCTTTCAACAAGGACGCCCACAGCGACCACATTTCGCAACAGTTCAATCAGGAGCTGGAAGCGATCAAGACCCACATGATGACCATGGGCGGCTTGGTCGAAAAGCAACTCTCTGACGCCATTCAGGGACTACTGGAGGGCAACAGCGAACTGGGTGAGCAGGCACGCAAGAACGATAAGGTGACCAACGAATGGGAACTGAATATCGAAGAGCAGTGCACCAACATCATCGCCCGTCGCCAGCCGGCGGCCAGCGACCTGCGCCTGATCATCGCCATCAGCCGCGCGGTCAACGATCTGGAGCGGATTGGCGACGAAGCAGCCAGGATCGGCAAGCTGGCGGTATCACTGTCTGAATCCGGCGAAACCCAGCGTGGCTATTCCGAAGTTCGTCACATCAGCTCACTGGTGCGCGGCATGCTGCATGACTCCCTCAACGCCTTTACCCGCTACGATACCGATCTGGCCTATCAGGTGGCGTCCAAGGACAAAGAGGTCGATGAAGAGTACACCAGCGCCATGCGTTCCCTGGCGACTTACATGATGGAAGATCCCCGTGCCATTACCCGCACTCTCAACGTGATCTGGGTGCTGCGCAGCTTGGAGCGGGTGGGTGACCACTCGCGCAATATCTGCCAGCACCTGATCTATCTGGTCAAAGGGGTTAACGTCAGCCACAGTACCCTCAAGCAGCTGAAAAGCACCATCGAGCAGTAACCCGGCGGCAGATCAGAGCCACAAAAAAAGGAGCCTTTTGGCTCCTTTTTTGTAACCGTTTACGGGCTTAATTGCAGGCGTCTTTAAGCGCCTTACCCGGTTTGAAAGCCACGCTGTTGCTGGCCGGGATATCCATCACTGCGCCGGTCTGCGGGTTCTTGCCCTTGCGCGCCGCGCGATGGCGCTGGCTGAAGGTACCAAATCCGATCAACGAAACAGATTCACCTCGGGACAACGCATCAGTCACGCTGTCGGTGAGGGCATTCAATGCATCCTGCGCTTCACGTTTGGTCAGGGATGCGGATTCGGCGATCGCCGCCACCAGTTCTGCCTTCTGCATAGTCACTCCTTTATCCTTATGGGTCCTCGGCTGGGTCGAGCCATTAAATCAGCCCCACCGGCTAAAATAAAGCGCTTGGTCCGTTTATTTACCCGCGACTCCCCGGTTGCAACCCGCAGGTGAATATCGCATCCTTGCCGCCTCTGAATCCCGAGGAGCCTGTTCGTGCCGGTTAGACAATCGCTCACCGCGAGCCCTCTCAACACCCGCTGGCGCAGTTACCGCCGCGTACCCAGTACCCGCCTGCCACGACGCTGGCGCGGCTGGCTGCTGGACCCCGGTTCTCTGACCCAGCGTCTGGTCGACAAAAGCGCGGGCTGTTTTCGGGTTGAACTGCAGTTTCAGGGCTGGGCCAAGCCAACCCTGTCGGAAGCGCGGGCGCTGAAACTGGACCCGCGCCAGCAAGCGCTGGTGCGCGAAGTGCGCCTGATCGGCTGTGAGCAGGACTGGGTCTACGCGCGCAGCATTATCCCCGCCAGCACTCTCACCGGCCCTCAGCGCAAACTTCGCCAACTGGGCAACCAATCGCTCGGCTCACTGCTATTCAACGACCCGCGCATGCGGCGTGGACCGATCGAAACCACCGAACTGCAACTGCCCGGTCTTGGCCAGCGCGCCTGCGCGCGGCGGTCGGTGTTCCTTCTGGGCGGCAAGCCGCTGCTGGTGAGCGAGGTTTTCCTGCCGCACCTGCTGCGGGTACAATAACCCCTTTGCTTGCTCAGGGTTTCTGATTCGATGGAGTTCATCCGCCGCCTCGACAGCGATCGTTTACACGCCTATCTGCAGTTAACCCGCCTCGACAAACCGATCGGCGTCTATTTGCTGTTATGGCCGACCCTGTGGGCATTGTGGGTCGCCGCGGAGGGCTTTCCGCCGCTGCATCTGCTAGTTATCTTCGTCGCCGGCGTGGTGGTGATGCGTGCCGCAGGCTGCGTGATCAATGACTACGCCGACCGTCACTTTGATGGCCACGTAAAACGGACTCAGCAACGCCCGTTACCGGCCGGACGGGTTAGCGAACGCGAGGCGCTGACCCTGTTTGCCGGGCTGGTCGCGATCGCCTTTGTGCTGGTGCTGTTTACCAATACCACGACAGTGTTGCTCTCCTTCGGCGGGGTCGCACTGGCCGCCAGCTACCCGTTCATGAAGCGCTATACCCACTACCCTCAAGTGGTACTGGGAGCCGCGTTTTCCTGGGGTATATTGATGGCGTTCACTGCCACCACCGGCGAACTGCCGCGTCACGCCTGGCTGATCTACATCGCCAACCTGCTCTGGACTGTGGCTTACGATACCCTTTATGCGATGGTTGACCGGGACGATGACCTCAAGATCGGGATCAAGTCCACCGCCGTACTGCTCGGCGATGCCGACCGGCTGGCGGTCGGCGTGCTCCAGGGGCTGACCCTGGTGACACTGATCCTGCTCGGCAACCAGCTCGACGCCGGCTTGGCCTATTATGCGGGTCTTGCCGCTGCCGCGGGCCTGTTCGGCTGGCAACAGTGGCAGATCCGTCAGCGTGATCGCGACGCCTGTTTCAGCGCCTTTCTTAACAACCACTGGGTCGGCAGCGCCATCTTCGCCGGCCTGTTCATGGATACCCTGTTTCGGATCTGACCCCCTCTTGTCACCCAACTGTAACAATCTAAGGTTGTAATACAGTCTTAATGGAAAAGACACAGAGGATAGGGTTTCGATGACCGGAAAGCGCGTACTGATCGTCGACGACGAAGCACCGATTCGAGAGATGCTCAGCCTGGCGTTAGAGATGGCCGGCTATCAATGCATTGAGGCGGAAAACGCCCAGCAAGGCCACGCGGCGGTGGTGGATGACCGCCCCGATCTGATCCTGCTCGACTGGATGATGCCGGGCACCAGCGGAATCGAGCTGGCACGCCGGCTGAAACGTGACGAGCTGACGGCCTCCATCCCCATCATCATGCTGACCGCCAAGGGTGACGAGGATAACAAGGTACTGGGGCTGGAAGCCGGTGCCGACGACTACATCACCAAACCCTTTTCTCCCCGTGAGCTGGTGGCACGCCTGAAGGCGGTGCTGCGGCGGACCGCCCCCGAGGGTGATGATGCCCGCATTGAGGTCAACGGCCTGGTGCTGGATCCCGTTTCCCACCGAGTAAACGCCAACGGCGAACCACTGGAGATGGGGCCGACCGAATTCAAGCTATTGAGCTTCTTTATGACGCATCAAGACCGCGCCTTCTCCCGCAGCCAACTGCTGGATTACGTCTGGGGCGGCAATGTCTACGTTGAAGAGCGCACCGTAGACGTACATATCCGGCGTTTGCGCAAGGCGCTAGGTGACAATCACGCGCCCTTGGTTCAGACTGTTCGCGGCATGGGTTACCGTTTTTCCAGTCAAACCGCATAGGTCTTACATTCCGTGTATCTGTCCCAGCAGCTGAAGCGCCTGGCGCTGCTCGTTACTGCCGCTATGGCCCTGGGGTGGTTGCTCGGTTATCCCTTCGTCGCGCTGTCACTGGCCCTGCTGACCCTGCTGGCCAAATCGATCTATCAGCAGCAGCGCCTGCTGCACTGGCTGAAGAAAGATGACGGCAGTGAAGTGCCGGAGGCCAGCGGTAGCTGGGAAGATATCTACGACAGCCTCTATCACCGGCTCAAGGGCCACCGCCAGCGAGAAGCCCAGCTTAAATCGGTCATCGATCGTATCCAGGAATCCACCCAGGCGCTGCGCGACGGCGTAGTAATGATCGATTCCAATGGCGAAATCGACTGGTGGAACCGCGCCGCCACTCGCATGCTGGGGCTGAAACGCCCCGATGACGTCGGCCAGGCGATCACCAACCTGATTCGTGATCCGCGCTTCATCCGCTACTTTGACCAACGCGATTACACCGATCCGCTCGAACTTCCAGCCACCGCCAACCGGCAGCTGCAACTGCAGTTTACCCTGACCGAATTCGGCCGCTCCGAACGTTTGATGCTGATCCGCGATGTCAGCCGCCTGCACGCACTGGAACGGATGCGCCGCGACTTCGTCGGCAACGCCTCCCACGAGCTGCGCACCCCGTTAACGGTGATCCGCGGCTATCTTGAAACCCTGCAAGACCAGTGCGATGAGCTGCCGTTGTTCAAGCGAGCATTGTTGCAGATGGAGGGGCAGGCCAAACGCATGGGCAGTCTGGTGAACGATATGCTGATGCTGACCCGGCTGGAAACCACCGACAGCCTGCTGGATTCTTCGCCTGTCGATGTGGGCCAGCTACTGCGAGAAGTTCATGGCGAAGCGCAACTGCTGGCGCAGGAGCGCGGCCACCAGATCACGCTGGAGATCGACGAGCGCTACCTGCTGATGGGTCAGGAGCGGGAGCTGTTCAGCGCCTTTTCCAATCTGGTCATGAACGCCATCAAGTACACTCCGGACGCCGGCACCATCAGAGTCAATTGGTGGGTAGATGATCAGGGGGGGCATTTCAGCGTCAGTGACTCGGGCATCGGAATCGACGCCCACCACATCAGCCGCTTGACCGAACGCTTTTACCGCGTCGACGATGGCCGCTCGCGGGCGCAAGGGGGGACCGGGCTCGGCCTTGCCATCGTCAAGCACGTGCTGATCCGCCATGCCGCACGACTGGAGGTCGACAGCACTCCCAACGTCGGCAGCACCTTCAGCTGCCACTTCCCCGCACACCAGCTACGACCACTGGAGCAGTCTAGCGCCGGCTGATGTCGGTCCCGGCGCTCTCGCTGGCCGCATACTCCTCGACCCAGAACAGGGTCGCACCGGCAACAGCTGCCGGCATGATCAGCAGATTCACCACCGGCACCATCAATCCGGCCGACACCAGGCCACCAAAGCCCAATGCCCCCAACCGGCGGCTTTTCAGCAGTTGACGCATGCGGCCAAAGCTGACCTGATTGTTATCCATCGGATAGTCGCAATACTGAATCGCCATCATCCAGGCACCGAACAGAAACCACAGCAAGGGTGCCAGCAGCTGTACGCCGGGAATCAGGGTGATCAGCAGCAGCACCAGCAGCCGCGGCAGATAGTAGGCCAGCTTGGCCGCCTCCCGCGCCAATGTGCGCGGCACCAAAGCCAGCACCGCACGCCAACCGCTGTCACTATTGATTGCGCCCCGGCGGCGCTCCTCCACCTTCTCCGCCAGCAACCCGTTGAACGGCGCGGCGATGAAGTTCGCCACCAGGCCAAAACTGAAGTAGACCAGCACCAACACCAGCAGCGCAAACAGCGGCCAAAGCAGCCAGTCCAGAAACGAGAGCCAGTCCGGTATCAGGCTGAGCCAGTAATCAACCCACTGGCCAAACTGCTCAGTCAGTAACCAGATGGCACCGGTAAACAGCGAAATGTTGATCAGTAGCGGCACGATCACAAAAGGCCTCAGCCCCGGCTCGGTCAGCAGGGAAAAACCACGCAGCAGATAAGCTGCGCCGCGAAACGGATTACCACCCATAAAAACAGCGACTCCTTGGCCACAAAACCAGCGCCAGAGTGTAGCAGGTGTCAGCGACGACTTCAGGCTGGCGAGCCGGCGCGCAGCGATCTATCCTGACAACTCTCTGCCACTGATGGAGGCCCCCGATGAAAGCGGTTCGTTTGCACCAGTTTGCCTTGCAGGACGCGCTCCGCGTCGAGCAGCTCGCGGAAACCCTGCCGGGCCCAGGCGAGCTGCGGGTGCGGATAGCGGCCGCCGGAGTTAACCCCATCGATTGGAAAACCTGCGCCGGCGGTGGTGCCGCCCCCTTTATTGGAGAGCTGCCCTGGATCCCAGGCTGGGAGTGCGCCGGAGTCGTCGACGCCGTTGGCGAAGGTGTCAGTGGCTGGCAGCGGGGAGACCGGGCTATGGGACTGCTGAACTTCCCCCAAGCCGGCAACTGTTATGCCGAGCAGGTCTGCGCACCCGCCGACCAGTGGGCCGAAGTGCCGCCCCCCGTGAGCCTGGTTGACGCCGGCGGCCTGCCGCTGGCCGGGCTGACCGCATGGCAGGCGCTATTCGAACAGGCCGGGCTGCAGCCCGGTGAGCGTGTCCTGATTCTGGCCGCCGCGGGCGGCGTGGGCCACCTGGCGCTGCAATTGGCACGCGCCCACGGCGCCATACCTATCGGCACCGCCTCGGCCACTAACCACCCCTGGCTGACCGAGCTGGGTTGCCAGCAATGCATCGATTACCATCAGCCCGATGCGCTGTCACAGCTTGAGCCGGTGGCGGTGCTGATCGACTGTGTCGGCGGCGACAGCGCCATTGCCGCGCTGACAGCCGTGGCTGCCGGAGGCCGTGTAGTGACCTTGCCGACCATCACCGCGGATCAGGTGATAGCCGCCGGCATCGAGCAGGGGCTTCAGGTAACGGGAATGCGGGTCAGGCCGGATGCGAAGCAGTTGGAACAACTGGCACAGCTGGCGGCCGAGGACCGGTTGAAGCTGCGGGTGGAGTGCTGTTTCGAGCTGGATCAGGTGGCCAAGGCCCATGCGCTGAGCCAAAGCGGCCACGCCCAGGGTAAACTGCTGCTGACCCCCTGAGCCGGATCAGTCGTCGATACTGATACCGATATTGCTGACGCCATCGTTGGCGGCCAACTGCCGAAGCTGGTCAACCAGCGCTGCATCGCCGCTGGTGCCGGCCAGCAGCTGCTCCAGCAACTGCTGCTGCAGCGCTTCCTCCTGCACCATCAACTCGTGGGTGTTGATGTAACGCACCAGCTCTTCGTCGGACAGCTCCGGCTCGGCGGTCAGCTCCAGAAAGGTATCGACGCAAGCCATGGACACCTGCGCAACGCCGCCCGCTTCTTCAAACGACGGCTCCTCCTGCTGGGCAAACGCCGCGTGCAGGCAGACACAGAAATCCAGCGCCGGCTGAACGCCATAGAAATCGAAATCGTCCGGGTCCGGGGTGATGGTTTCCAGCTTTTCCAGCTGGGTTTCGACGTTCAGCGAACCGGTGCGATTGGCAAGCCGCTCCCACAGTTTATCGAGCTGGCGCCGTGCTTGGTCCGCGTCGCCCCAATCGGTAACTTCGGTGAACAGCTGGTAGTTGGGGTACTGCCGTTCCGCCAGCGCCGTGGTAAACAGCGTCAGTTGCCACGGGTCCAGACTTTCCAGACGATTACAGAGTTCGCTCAGTTCCACGGAGTGCTCCCGGTTGATGGTTGCGGCTATTCTACGTCAATCAAAGGGATGGCGTCAGCAAACTGAGCGGCGCGAGCGCTTTCAGCTCGCCAGCGCAGCGGCGCTTAAAAAGGCCAGAGAGACCAGCCGCTTTCCAGTCGTTCGCGGCATTTGCCCAACTGGGCGCGGTAACGCGCAGCGTTGTTGTCGACCTTCTTCGCCACCTGAACCAACCAAGCTTTCTGATTGTAGGTCTTGCGCTTAAAACCACCGTGGCCTTCATGATAGGCCAGATACTGGTTGCGGGCGTCCCACTTGCTGATGCCCAACATCTGGTAGCTCATGGAGCCGTACCAGCCGATAAAGTCCACCGCGTCAGCAAAGTCGTCGCGGTCGGCGCCCCAGTTACCGGTTTTCTGGCGGTACCAGTCCCAGGTTTCATCTTTCACCTGAGCGTACCCGTAAGCGGAGGATTTACGCCCCCAGGGAATAAAGCCGAGCAGATAGTCTTTCGGCGGACGGGCGTCGTACTGGAACTTGGACTCCTGATGCACGATCGCGAGCTGGACGTGAATCGGCACGCCCCACTTCTCGAAGCTGTCCTTGGTTGCCTCGTACCAATCGTCCTTGTCGTAGAAAATCTCGCAGCTGTTGCTGATATTACTGGGCGGCGCAGTCGCACAACCGCTCAGCAGCAGTGTGACGGCAATCAGGGCGGCAAAAAGAGCTGGTGGCAGTCTCATCAGAGGATTGAGGGCCCGACGGGCCCCCGTTGTCCACTCGGTTACTGGTGGTACTGAGCGCTAAGCTCATGCACCGCGTCAACGAAGATGCCGGCGTTCTCTGGGTCGACAAACTGGTGGATACCGTGGCCCAGGTTGAACACGTGACCGGGGTTGCTACCAAAGCGTGCCAGGATATCGGCCACCTCGGCGCGGATACGGTCAGCACCGGCGTAGAGCACGCTGGGGTCCATATTGCCCTGAATGGCCACCTGGCCACCTACCCGCGCACGGGCGTCGTCGATGTTGGTGGTCCAGTCGAGGCCCAGTGCGTCGGTGCCGGTCGCAGCGATCTTCTCCAACCACTGACCGCCGTTCTTGGTGAACAGAATCACCGGCACCTGACGGCCCTCATGTTCGCGGATTAGCCCTTTGACGATCTGGTTCATGTACTTGAGCGAGAACTCCTCGTAGCAGGGGCCACTCAGCACACCACCCCAGGTATCAAAGATCTGTACCGCCTGGGCGCCGCTCTTGATCTGCTCATTCAGGTAAGCGGTAACCGTCTGCGCCAGCTTGTCGAGCAGCTGGTGCATCACCGCCGGGGTTTCATACATCATCCGCTTGATATGGCGGAAGTCCTTGGTGGAGCCGCCCTCAACCATGTAGGTGGCCAGCGTCCAGGGACTACCGGAGAAGCCGATCAGCGGCACCCGACCGTTAAGTTCGCGGCGAATGGTTTTGACCGCGTTCATCACGTAGTCGAGATCACTGCTTACATCCGGAATCGGCAGCGCATCCACATCCTGCTCGCTGCGAATAATCTTCTTGAACTTGGGCCCTTCGCCAGTCTCGAAGTAAAGCCCCAGACCCATGGCATCAGGAATGGTGAGAATGTCGGAGAACAGAATCGCCGCGTCCAGCGCATAGCGCTCCAGCGGCTGGATAGTCACTTCACAGGCAAAGTCGGCGTTCTTGCACAGGCTCATGAAGTCGCCAGCGGTAGCGCGGGTAGCCCGGTATTCCGGCAGGTAACGGCCAGCCTGACGCATCATCCATACGGGGGTGACATCTACCGGTTGGCGCAGCAGGGCTCGTAGAAAACGATCATTCTTCAGTTCAGACATGATGTACTCGGTCGCTCAGATCAAATCAGCGCCCAGTATAAAGGCACTGCCAAAAAAAAGGCACGGTTAGCCGTGCCTCAGGGGTAGAAATTGCAGGGCTATTCGCACTGCTGCGGTTAGACCTCGAGGTAATCCATGATCCCGTCGGCCGCCCGACGGCCCTCGTCAATCGCGGTCACCACCAGGTCAGACCCGCGCACCATATCGCCACCGGCAAACACCTTGGGATTGCTGGTCTGGAAGGCGCAGGCGCCATCTTCCGGCGCGATCACGCGGCCACCCTCGTCAAGCTTGATATCAAACTGTTCAAACCAGGGCGCAGGGCTGGGGCGGAATCCGAACGCCACCAGTACCGCATCGGCGGGCACGACCTCTTCGCTGCCTTCAACCACTTCTGGGCGACGGCGGCCATTGGCATCCGGCTCGCCCAGCGCGGTGGTCACCAGTTTGATACCGGTCACCTTGCCGTTTTCACCCACCACCTCAACCGGCTGACGGTTAAACAGGAACTTGACCCCCTCCTCTTTGGAGTTGGCCACTTCCTTGCGCGAGCCGGGCATGTTGGCCTCGTCACGACGATAGGCACAGTGGACGCTCTTGGCGCCCTGACGGATAGAGGTGCGGTTACAGTCCATGGCGGTGTCACCACCACCCAGAACCACGACCCGCTTACCCTTCATATCAACAAAATCGGCCGGATCTTTCTCGTAACCCAGGCAGTGGTTGACGTTGGAGATCAGGAACGGCAGCGCGTCATAGACGCCATCAAGGTCTTCACCGGGGAAGCCGCCCTTCATGTAGGTGTAGGTGCCCATTCCCAGGAACACGGCATCGTATTCGGCCAGCAGACTATCGAAGCTGACGTCCTTGCCCACCTCGGTGTTGAGGCGGAATTCGATCCCCATCCCTTCCAGCAGTTCGCGGCGACGCTTGATAACGCTCTTCTCCAGCTTGAACTCGGGAATACCAAAGGTCAGCAGGCCGCCGATCTCCGGATGACGGTCAAACACCACCGCGCTGACGCCGTTGCGCGCCAGCACATCGGCACAGGCGATGCCTGCGGGGCCGGCTCCGATCACCGCTACCCGTTTGCCGGTCGGTACCACGTTGGAGAGGTCCGGCTTCCAGCCCATGGCGATGGCGGTGTCGGTAATGTACTTCTCCACCGAACCGATGGTAACCGCACCAAATCCGCCCTGATTGAGGGTACAGGAGCCTTCACAGAGGCGGTCCTGCGGGCAGACCCGGCCGCACACTTCCGGCAGCGAATTGGTCTGGTGCGACAGCTCGACCGCTTCAAGGATATTGCCCTCGGAAACCAGCTTCAGCCAGTTGGGAATATAGTTGTGAACCGGGCACTTCCACTCGCAGTAGGGGTTACCGCACTCCAGGCAGCGATGAGCCTGAGAAGCCGCGGTTTCCGGTTCGAACGAGCCGTAAATCTCGGCAAACTCTTTCTTGCGAATGCGTGCGGGCACCTTCTTGGGGTCTTGACGCTTGACCTCGACGAACTGAAAGTCGTTTTGCAGGCGATCACTCATTACACCTAATCCTCTTTCAATCGACCCTTGCCACCTTGGGGGACAAGGGTCCATAACACCTTGATAACCGTTACAAGCTCACCGCTTATTCAGGGCTCTTGCGCATGCTTTCCAGCATCTCGCCAAGGCTCGCCGCTTTCGGCTTCACCAGCCAGAACTTGGTGATGTAGTCGTCGAAGTTATCGAGAATCTGCTGACCCCAGGCGCTCTGGGTTTCATCCACGTACTCGGTTATCACGGAGCGGAGGTGGTTACGGTACTCCTCCATGTGGTAGTTGCTGATACGGTGGATCTCGACCAGCTCGTGGTTGTACTTGTCCACGAAGGTACGGTCGATATCCAGCACATAGGCAAAGCCACCGGTCATACCGGCACCGAAGTTGTAGCCGGTGTTACCCAGCACGGTGATCAAGCCGCCGGTCATGTATTCACAGCAGTGGTCACCCGCGCCTTCAATCACCGCATGAGCACCGGAGTTACGCACCCCGAAACGCTCACCGGCACAGCCGGCGGCGAACAACCGCCCTCCGGTCGCACCGTACAGACAGGTGTTACCGACAATGGAGGTTTTCTGGGTTTCAAACTCGCTGCCGGCAGGCGGGCGGATAACGATCTTGCCACCGGCCATGCCTTTACCGACATAGTCGTTAGCATCACCTTCAAGATACAGTTCCAGACCGCCGGCGTTCCAGACCCCGAAGCTCTGGCCGGCGACACCGGTCAGGTTCACGCGCACCGGGCTGTCTTCCATACCGAGGTTGCCGTATTGCTTGGCGATCTCGCCGGAGAGGGTCGCGCCCACGGAGCGGTCACAGTTAGTGATCCCGAAGTTGAGCTCGATACCGGACTTGTTCTTGACCGCGTCACGTGCCGCCGCCAGCAGTTGCAGATTGAGGTCGCCACGATCATAGGGCTCGTTGCGGGCACTCTGGCAAGTCTGCGGCGCATCCGCTTCCACAAAATCGTTGCTGAGGATAGGCGTCAGATCCAGTCGCTTCTGCTTGTCGGTTTCACCCGGCAGAATCTCCAGCAGGTCGGTACGACCCACCAGTTCTTCCAGGGTGCGAACTCCCAGTTTGGCCATCCACTCACGGGTTTCCATGGCGATGAAGGTGAACAGGTTCTTCACCATCTCCACGGTACCGATGAAGTGCTTGGAGCGCAGATAGTCCTGCTGGGTAGCGACACCGGTAGCACAGTTGTTGAGGTGACAGATACGCAAGTACTTACAACCCAGCGCCACCATCGGCAGGGTACCAAAGCCGAAACTCTCGGCACCCAGAATGGCCGCCTTCACCACATCCAGACCGGTCTTCAGGCCGCCGTCCGTTTGCAGGCGAACCTTGTCGCGCAGGTGATTGATGCGCAGCGCCTGATGCGCCTCGGACAGACCGATCTCCCAAGGTGATCCGGCATGGCGAATCGAGGTGATCGGACTGGCTGCGGTGCCGCCGTCATAGCCGGAGATGGTGATCAGGTCCGCGTAGGCCTTGGCCACACCGGCAGCGATGGTCCCCACACCCGGACGGGACACCAGCTTGACTGATACCAGCGCCTGCGGGTTGACCTGCTTGAGGTCGAAAATCAGCTGCGCCAGATCCTCGATGGAATAGATATCGTGGTGCGGCGGCGGCGAGATCAGGGTTACTCCCGGCACCGAGTAGCGCAGCTTGGCGATCAGGCCATTGACCTTGCCACCCGGCAGCTGACCACCCTCGCCCGGCTTGGCACCCTGAGCGACCTTGATCTGCAATACATCGGCGTTGGCCAGATAGTGCGGCGTCACCCCAAAGCGGCCGGAGGCGATCTGCTTGATCTTGGAGCGGCGATTGGTACCGTAACGGGCCGGATCTTCACCACCCTCACCGGAGTTGGAGCGCCCGCCCAGCTCGTTCATCGCCATCGCCAGCGCCTCGTGCGCCTCCGGCGACAGGGCGCCGAGCGACATAGCTGCCGAGTCAAAGCGCGGGAAGATCGCCTCAATCGGTTCCACTTCGTCCAGCGCGACGGGGGCCACATCCTTGAGCTTGAACAGATCACGCAGAGTCGCGACCGGGCGCTCGTTAACCAGCGCCGCGTACTCTTTATACACTCCGTAACCGCCACCTTTGACCGCCTGCTGCACGGTGCCAACAACGTCGGGGTTGTAGGCGTGATACTCCTTGCCATGGACGAACTTCAGCATCCCGCCCTGATCGATCGGCTTGCGCAGCTTCCAGGCGTGGTTCGCCAGCAGCTCCTGCTCGCGCTGGAAGTCATAGAAGGATGCGCCCTCTATGCGGCTGGCGACGCCACGGAAGCAGAGGTCAACCACATCGGAACCGAGACCGACCGCTTCGAACAGTTGCGCGCCGCGATAGGAGGCGATAGTGGAGATCCCCATCTTTGACAGGATCTTCAACAGCCCCTTGTTGACCCCTTTGCGGTAGTTGCTGTGGCAGGTGATCTGGTCGTCCTGAATCTCGCCAGTGGCGATCATGTCGTTGATCACCCGGTAAGCCAGATAAGGGTAAACAGCGGTAGCACCGAAGCCAAACAGCACCGCCAGTTGATGCGAATCGCGCGCGGTGCCAGTATCGACCACGATGTTGCAGTTGGTCCGGATACCCTGCTGCACCAGGCGGTGGTGAACAGCACCGGTCGCCATCGCTGCATGAATCGGCAACAGGCCTTCCTTGATGCCGCGATCGGAGAGGATGATCAGCACCTTGCCGTCACGGACCGCCTGCTCGGCGTTGTCACAGACCGCGTTGATGGCACCTTCCAGTCCCAGCTGCGGATCGTAGTTGAGATTGATGTAGTGAGACTCGAATCCCGGAATCTCGTTGGCCCACAGCTTCTGATACATCCGCGGTGCCAGTACCGGCGACGCCAGAATAATCCGCTCGGCATGGCCGGCGGTGTCTTCGAACACATTGCGCTCGTTCCCGAGACAGGTTTCCAGCGACATCACGATCGCTTCGCGCAGGGGATCGATCGGCGGATTGGTGACTTGGGCAAACTGCTGGCGGAAGTAGTCATACAGCGGACGAACCCGCTGCGACAACACCGCCATCGGGGTATCGTCACCCATGGAACCGACCGCTTCCTGTGCGGTTTCTGCCAACGGACGGATGACCTGATCACGCTCTTCAAAGGAGACCTGATAGAGCTTCTGGTGGGTCTTGAGCTGATCCGGCGAGAACTCCTTGAACTCCAGATCATGGTCACGCAGCTGCGCTTCCAGGCGGTAGGACTTCTCTTTCAACCACTGCTTGTAGGGGAACGCGCTCTTGAGCCGGTTATCCACATCGTCCGTGTGCAGCACCTCACCGGTGGCGGTATCAATTGCCAGAATCTGGCCCGGACCGACACGCCCCTTGGCGACCACATCTTCCGGCTTGTAATCGTAGGTACCGATCTCGGACGCAGTGCAGATAATGCCGTCTTTGGTCATCACCCAGCGTGACGGACGTAAACCGTTACGATCAAGCATACAAACCGCGGTGCGACCATCGGTCATAACCAGGCCGGCAGGGCCGTCCCAAGGCTCCATATGCATCGAGTTGTACTCGTAGAACGCGCGCAGATCCGGGTCCATGGTCTCGACGTTCTGCCACGCCGGCGGAATCAACATCCGCACGGCCCGATACAGCTCCATGCCGCCGGTCAGCATCAGCTCCACCATGTTGTCGAGACTGGAGGAGTCGGAGCCGGTGGTGTTGACGATCGGCTGCAGCTCCTGCAGGTTCGGCAGCAGTTCGGTCTCGAACTTGCTGGCCCGCGCGTTGGCCCAGTTACGGTTACCTTCAATGGTGTTGATCTCGCCGTTATGGGCGATATTGCGGAACGGCTGGGCCAGCGGCCAGCGCGGTGCCGTATTGGTGGAGAAGCGCTGATGAAATACGCAGATGGCCGTTTCCAGCCGCTCGTCAGCCAGGTCCTTGTAGAAGCTGGTGAGGTCCGCCGGCATCACCAGACCCTTGTAGGACAGGACCGTGCTGGACAGGCTACAGACATAGAAGTCGGCGTCGTCGGCCAGCGCGATCTCTGCCTTGCGACGGGCAACGTAGAGCTTGACCGCCAACTGTTCCGGTTGCAGATCAGCCGGCGCATTTACAAACACCTGCTCAATCTGCGGCAGAGTTTCCAGCGCGATAGGGCCGCACGAGGACGGATCGGTGGGAACCACGCGCCAGCCCAGTACATCCAGCCCCTGGGCGTTGAGTTCGGCACTGAGGCGGTCACGCGCCGCATCCGCTTTAGCATCGTCGCGGGACAGGAACACCATGCCAACGCCGTACTGCGGCGCCAGCTCGCTGGCAAACAGCTCTTTAGCCAGAGTGCGTAGAAAACTGTCAGGTTTTTGCAACAACAGACCGCAACCGTCACCGGTTTTTCCATCCGCCGCAATGCCGCCGCGGTGGGTCATGCAGGTCAGGGACTCAATCGCCTTCAGCAACAGGTCGTGACTGCTTTCTCCCTTAATGTGCGCCATTAAGCCGAAGCCGCAGTTGTCTTTGAACTCGCCAGGGCGATACAGTCCTGTCTTCATACACAAATCCCGCTCAAAAAATTGCTTTGAAATCAGACAAATAGAAAGACACCACCCGCGTGCCATCGACTAACGTCTGAGAAAAAGGGACAAGCATTTTACCCGCGAACGGGGGCAAGAACAAATGTTGCGCTGCAATGAGATGATTTCGGGGCAATCAGGCACGCTTTTTGCGTTGATTATTCTTTACGCCGAATATCCTTATGGACGCCCTCAATGCTGCGCGCCCAAGGGCGGCGCTTGCGCAGCTCAACCGGCAGATCAGCGATCGCGGCGATCGCGGCAGCACGATCGGGGTAGTTACCGTAAACCACCACGAACCAAGGCTTATCCTTGAACAGAGTGCTGAAGTAAAAGAACTGTTCGGGGTTGCGCTGCTGACGGATGAACCCCGCAACGCTGGACTCGCGACGCGCTCCGAGGACTTGCAGGGTATAGCCCGCAGGATCCCACGCCAGCAGCTCGCGCTCTCGTAACAACTCATGGGTCTGCGGCGCAAGACTCTTGGCCGCCGGTGCAGCGAGGATCGGGGTCGAAGCCGGTGGCGATACCGCGGCCACAGCAGCTTCCCCCTCTGGCGTGGCATCAGGTGGCGGCAAGGTCAACACTCGCTTAGGGGGGGCGTCTGGCACCGACTCCATTTTGACCGGCGCCAAAGGCAGCTGCGCCGCCACTGCAGTGGGCTCGTCAGTGACATTCGAAGCCGCGGCCGCTGACGGCGCTTCGGCGCGTTCCGCTAACGCCTGAGCGATGCGTTCCTGCTCCAACGCCTGGCGCACTTTCTCCAGACGCTGCTCCAACGTCTCCTCAACTACTTCAGGCTCGGGCACGACCGGGCGTTCCGCCAACGCCGGTGCAGGCAGCTCCACTCTCAATCGCTCCCCGCTGCTACCCGCTTGCTGAGTCAGCCAGAACCAGCCGCCAACCATCGGCAGCATTAGCACCACACCGATCAAAAGCAACCGCACCGGCAGCGAGCCGGCCGAGCGCTCAGAGGCCGGCGGCTTTTCCGCCAACTCCTGCTCTAGCATCTGCTCAAGCACCGCCGGAATCCTCCCCGGCAATCCGAACGTATCGTTATAGAGCTGCTTCAGCTCCCGCTCGCCCAAGGCTTCGGCATCAGCGCCGAAGCGATGCACAACAAACCCCTGCATCTCATCGAAGCTTAGTGGCTCCAACTCCATCACATGGGCGGATTGCGCCATGACCTCTTTAAACACCTCGGCCTTGAGCTGGTCTTTCAGTCGGGGGCCACCAAACATCACCAGATGAGGACGGGCATCGGGATCGGCAAACTGCTCCTGCAGCTTGAACAACAACGCCAGCGCTGCGTCAGACAGCTCGTCGGCGTCGTCAACCACGATCAGAAACAAGCGGGGAATCTGGGCCAGCTCTCTGGCACGCGCGACCAACGCCTTGAACAGCTCCGCGTTGCCGCCAGCGGCCGCCTGCTCAAGATGCAGCTGCTCACCCAACTGGCGCAGCAGGGCGGCAACGGTCAGTCCGTCTTTGGCTGAAACCAAACATGCCTGAATATCGGAATCGTCAGCACTAGGGAGAAACTGCTTGATCAGGGTGCTTTTGCCGCTTCCCGGGAGGCCCACGACAACCTGGACGAAGTGACTGTAGCGGCTCAGGTGCTCAAGCTTCTCCAGCAGCCGCATATGGGAAGCAGGCAGAAAAAGCTCACCACGAGTGGTTGGCTCCTGCAGCACTGGCGCCTCATCCAATAGTGATTCGAAGCTATCGCGCTCCATCAGCGCCCCCGCGCGACCGCATCCTGCAGCGTTTCCTGTAGCAGACCCGGAGAGAAGTCGGCGGTGACGACGGCGTCACCCAATTGCCGTAGAAGCACCAGTCGCAGCTGACCGTCGATCACCTTTTTGTCCACCGCCATCAGCTGCATGAATGCGTCCTCATCCATACCTGCAGGCACCTGTACCGGTAGCCCGGCTCTTTCCAGCAGCGTTCGCACCCGGCTTACATCGGCGCTGTCAAGCCAGCCCAAGCGCCGCGACAGATCGGCCGCCAACACCGTGCCTACCGCTACAGCCTCTCCGTGCAGCCAGCTTCCGTAGCCCTGGTGTGATTCAATCGCATGGCCAAAGGTGTGCCCCAGATTCAGCAGAGCACGCTGGCCGGACTCTCGCTCATCCGCCGCCACCACCTCCGCCTTGATGGTACAACAACGGCGAATCGCCTCGGCCAAAAGGTCAGCATCGCGAGCCATCAGAGCCTCAATATGCAGCTCCAACCAGTCCAGAAATTCAAGGTCCAGAATAAGGCCGTACTTGATCACCTCAGCCATTCCCGCGGACAATTCATTGTCTGGCAGGGTAGACAGGGTATCAGTATCAATGATCACCACCTGGGGCTGATGGAACGCACCGATCATGTTTTTCCCCAGGGGATGGTTAACACCGGTCTTGCCACCCACCGAGGAGTCGACCTGGGACAACAGCGTGGTAGGCACCTGGACAAAGTCGACTCCGCGCTGGTAACAGGCGGCCGCAAAACCGGTCATATCGCCAACAACCCCACCGCCAAGGGCAACCAAGGTCGTCGTCCGGTTGTGCCGCTGAGCCAGTAGCTGATCAAAGATAAGATTGAGCGTGTCGAGGTTTTTGAAGCGTTCGCCGTCGGGAAGCACAACGCTATCACTCCCTGACGCGGCAAGGCTGCGCTGCAGACGTTCAAGGTAGATTGGCGCAACCGTCTCGTTGCTCACCACCATCAGCTGCTGGCCATGAATATGATCACGCCAGATCTCCGGCTGATCGAGCAGCCCGGCACCGATGAAAATGGGATAGGATCGCGCGCCCAGCGCAACGTCAAGCCTGTGCATTGTATCCGCTTACCTCAAAATGCCAGCATCATGAAGGTAAGCCACAATCTCCTTCGCTACCGCCTTTGGGCGGCGACCATCAGTTTCCACCATATGATCGCAGCAGTGACGGTAAATGGGATCGCGCACCTCCATCAGGTCCGCCAACACTTTAGAGGGATTCTCAGCCTGAAGCAAAGGCCGATTGCGGTCTTTTGCGGTCCGTTCTACCTGCTGCTCCAGGGTGGCATGCAAATAGACCACCACACCATGAGCTTGCAAACAACGCTGGTTGGCCGGATCCAGTACCGCCCCCCCACCGGTGGCGAGGACGATATCATCACGCTGGGTAAGGTCCGCGATCATGGCCGCTTCACGCTTACGAAAACCGGCCTCGCCCTCGACGTCGAAAATCCAAGGAATGTCCGCCCCGGCACGAGATTCGATCTCCTTGTCGGAATCGACAAACTCAAGCTTGAGCTCTTGAGAAAGAAGACGGCCTATGGTGCTCTTGCCAGCGCCCATAGGCCCGATCAGAAAAACATTCAAACGAACAGCTCTCTCGCTTACCGTGCGGTAACCGACTCCTCAATAATACGGGGAGTAATGAAGATCAGCAGTTCGTCCTTACTATCGATATTCAGCGTGCGACGGAACAGCTTACCGATGAACGGGATATCACCGAGGAGCGGCACTTTGGTCACCTGGCTGGTGGACGTTTTTTCGAACACGCCACCCAACACTACGGTTTCGCCGTTATCCACCAGCACCTGGGTTTCCAGCTCGTTGGTGTTTATCCCCACCTCACCGTTGGGCAACGCCTCGCCACGGGTGTCCTGATTCACCTTGAGATCCAGAATCAAGCGGTTATCCGGGGTGATCTGCGGCGTCACATCGAGCGCCAGTACCACCTCCTTGAACTCAACGTTAACCTCACCATCCTCAACCGTCTGGAAAGGAATCTCCTCACCCGACTGGATCCGTGCCTGCTTGCCATTGGCGGTAATAATCTTGGGCTGGGAAACAACCTCACCCTTGCCGTCGCTTTCCAGCGCTGACAACTCCATCTGCAGCAGCGCCGAGTTGGTGCCGATGCCGATAGCAAAGTTGGACGCTCCAACCGTAGTCGCACCCAGATCCACATTCAAACCTGCAGGCAGGGTCAACGCACCGCCACCGCCCGCCTGGGCAGTGTCACCGGGCGCGTTACCACCAATAACCAAGCTACGGTTATTGCTGCGATCATTGATATAGCCCGCGCCCCATTTCACCCCTAGATCCTTGGTGAAGTCGGAGTTGATGGTAACGATACGCGCTTCGATCATCACCTGGCGGACCGCCACGTCCAGCTTCTTCAACGCGCGGCGCACTTTGGAGATGTTGTTATCGGTGTCCTTGATCAACAGCAGGTTGGTCCGCGGATCCGCCTTGACCGACCCGCGCTCTGACAGCAGCCCCTGCTCCGCCCCCAGCATCGCCACGATGTCAGACGCTTTGGCGTAGTTGACCTGCAGGAATTCGGTCTGCAGCGGCGCCAACTCCTGGACCTGCTTGTTGGTTTCGATCTCGAACCGCTCGCGCTCCGCAATCTCCGAGGCTGGCGCGACCATCATCACGTTACCGACAACGCGCTTGTCCAGACTCTTGGTTTTGAGCACCAGCTCCAACGCCTGGTCCCAAGGGACATTCTTGAGTCGCAGGGTAATATTGCCGGCGACGGTATCACTGACCACCAGGTTCATATCGGTTACGTCAGCGATAATCTGCAGCACCGACCGAATATCAATATCCTGGAAGTTGAGGCTCAGCTTCTCGCCGGTATAGGGGAAGCGCTCACGCTGACGCTCGGCGGCATCAAAATCGCTCACCGGCTTGAAGTCCACCACCAGCTGGTTATCGGACTGATAAGCCAGGTAATCGTAGGGCTGTGCCGTCGGTTTGATCAAGATACTGGCGTTGTTGCCATCGCCGAGAGCATCAACAAACAGCACCGGGGTGGAAAAGTCCTGGACGTCGATCCGCTGCTCCAGGTCGACCGGCAGCTGTGCACCGATCAGATTGACGACAACATTGGCACCCTCCTCAACGATATCGACACCGGCTTTGGCATCGGTCATCGAGATGATCACCCGCCCCAAATCACCTTCAATGCGGCGAAAATCGATCCCCTGAACCTGAGTACGTTTGGGCGCACCCATCGGCGCAGCCGGAGCGGCTTCTTCGACCTGAGGATGGACTGACGCCATTGCCGCGGTCGCCCCGGAGCCGAAGACCACAAACAGGCTGTTACCCTCAACATAGGTATCATACTCGGCGGACTCGTAGAGGTTGGCGATCATTCTCACGCGCCCCTTAACCTCGGCGATATTGAGGCTGTCCACCTGCCCACTCTTGATATCCACGCTTTTGGTACTGAGGCCATTGACCACATCAAACAGGTCAAGCACAACACGTGCGGGGTTCTCGATCATGTAGGTGCGCGGCAAGGGTGGCGGCTGATCAAAATCGATCCGCACTTCCATCCGGTTTCCGGGCAGACTGACGAAGGAAGTATCGACGATCTTGACCTCAGCATGCGCCACAACGCTCAACAGCATCGAAGCCACCATCGCCATCAAGGCCCCGGTCCATCGGCTGGTAGTCCGCTTAACTCTTGGCATAGCAATCACCGTCATATCCATAAACGTCTTCATCAATTTTCCACCAACACCAAGTTGCGGGGACGCTTCATCCAGCCGTCTCTGCCGTTGGGAACGATTTCTACAATATCGATCTGTGTTTCACTCACATCGATAATCTCACCGTAGTTGCGACCGATAAAGTTCCCGGCATGAATACGGTGGATTTCTCCGTTAGCGTCACGAATAAGCGCGGTCAGCGAGCCGAAATCCAGCATATGAATGGTGCCGACCATGCTCAGGCTTTCCAGCTTGAAAGCTTCAAGCGGTTCTTTGGGGCGCTCAAAATCGGGCTTCAGGTCATTTCTTGGACCGGCCTCTTCCTCTTCGGTCAGCTCTACCCGAACCAAAGGCTGAAACGGTCCGCGCAGACTGGTCGCCCGATAAAGAAAGCTTTCGTAGGGTTCAAACTCCGGCAGCGGGTCAATCTTACCCACCGGGCGGGACTGGGTTTCCTGAACATAGCGTTGCAGGTCCGCAGTACCTTCAACCTGCATGCAGCCCTGCAACCCCATCGCCGCCAACCCGACGGCAATCAGGCCGGCTTTAGTTGGTATCGTCATAGCGATAGGTCCTTGCTGATAACGTCATACTGAGATCACCCGTCGCACTAAGCGGTTTGATCGCAAAATCGTGCACCGTCACAATCCGGGGCAGAGCGGCCATCCCGCTGACGAACTCCCCGAGCTGGTGGTAACTACCCTTGACCTGAATATTGATCGGCAGCTCGATATAGAACTTCACCTTCTTTTCGGCCGCCAGTGAGATCAGGTCAAACGACAAACCGCTGTTCTGGCCGATCTCGGTAATATCTTCCAGCAATCCCGGCACCTCTGTGTCGGTTGGCAGCTGCTTGAGCAGTTCGGAGAAGGTTTCCTCTACATCTTCCATCTGGCGCTTCAGCGCCTCCAGGTTCGCGACCTGGAACGCCTTGACCTGATACTGCTGCTTCAAGTCAGGTTCCTTGGCAACTTCCTGCTCGAACTTGGTTTGCAGATCTTTGATATAGAAATGATAACCGGCGGCCGACAGGGCGATCACGACGATAAGATAGAACACCGCCTTGACGCCAATAGGCCATGAGCCGGCGGTATTGAAATCCAGGTTATTGATATCAAAGCCACGAAACGCGCCTTTAAACTTGTCCAACATCAGGATCCCTCCTCCGTCGGTTTCGGCCGCGAGAGCTCGACACGCATGTCGAAACTGCGCGAGTTTTCGGCCCGATTAACCGTGCTAAGATTCGGCTCCTTGAACCATGCCGAGCGATCCATATTACGCATCAGCATCGACACATCACGGTTGCCACGAGCATTACCGGTGATATGCATCGATTCCCCGGTGCGGGTCAGGCTGTTGTAGTAAACGTCGTCCGGCAACACCCGCACCAGCTCGTCAAACACCCGCACGATTACCGGCCGGTTACCCTGCAGGTCCTGAATCGCACGCAGACGCTCCAGCAGACGCTCCCGCTTGGCGCGCAACTCGCGAATCTCGGCTATTTTGCTATCCAGTTTGGTCATCTCCTGGCGCAGATATTCGTTACGCTGCTGCTGATTCTTTATCTGGGTCTCGATATAGAATCCCGCCCCCCAGACCAGAGCGCCGGCCAGAATCGCCATGGCCAGACTGGTAGCCACAAATCGCTGCTGGCGGTCACGACGTCGATCGTCACGCCAGGCTCTGAGGTTGATCAAGGTTGTAGCCATAGTTACCCCGCAAAGCCCCGCAGTGCGAGACCGCAGGCGAGCACCAAAGATGCCGCCTCGATATCGAATTTGGTTCGATTGATTTTGGCGTCGATAGCCATTGCACTAAATGGATCCGCCACCTCAGTGCTGATGCCAAGTTCCTGAGCCACGGTGTCGGCAATACCCGGCAATGCTGCCACGCCCCCCATCAGCAGCAGTTTCTCCAACTCTCCGTGGGCACCGGATGAATAGTAAAACTGCAGGGAGCGCGAAATCTGCTGCGCCGTTGTCTGCTTAAACGGCTCGATGTAGTCGCGCACCAGATCGTCCGGCAGCTCGCCACTCTTTTTGGCACGCTCAACGTCGTCGGCGGACATATCGGCCACCTGGCTGAGATTGTGGGTCAGATCGTTGCCGCCGAACGCCTGTTCCCGGCTGTAGACCACCTGACCATCCTCAAGCACGTACAGCGTCATGCTGCTGGCACCGATATCCACCAACCCAACAGTGCGTCCCTCGAGTTCATGAATAGGGGTCAGAACCTCACATGCCCGCTCAATCGCGTAGGTATCCACATCAATCACATCACAGATCATGCCCGCACCGTTAACTGCATCTTCACGGGACTGGACGCTGTCTTGGCGACAGGCAACCAGCAACACCTCGTTCAGGTCGGGATTGCTATCCGATGGCCCTTGAATATGGAAATCGATAGAAACTTCGTCGAGGGGGTAGGGGATGAATTGATCTGCTTCGACCTTGATCTGGTCTTCCAGCTCATCTTCCGTAAACGCCGTACTGAACTCTAGCGTTTTCAAGATGACCAAGGATGTGGGTACGGAAGTCGCAGCGCTCTTAACCCGGGCCCCGGAAAGGCGAAGGGCCTTTTCCAAAGCCTCAGCAACGACGGGTACGTCTTGTACGTTATTGTCGATTACTGCGCCTTCGGGCAGGTGAACAACAGAAAAGGCATCAACTTTGTAACCACCGGCTTGCTGCGATAAACCCAGAAGCTTGACGTACGAGGACCCAATGTCCACACCGAGCAACGCTTTGGATTTTGTCTTAAAGAGACTTATCACTGATTAGTCCTTGAACCAGGTGAACATAAGCACCGAACTTTTGTCGATTGCCGCAAGTATAGAATTAATTACCGCCCATTTCGATTTCGTTCTAAAAACGGCATCATTATATATCGCCACTTATCATTCCGGCTTTAGGTTAACATGATCAAAGTCAAAACTCTGCTCGGCTTTTGCGTTAAAACCGCGATTATCTGTGCATTTATCGGAGCCGCCGCTCTCGGCGGCGCATATCTCTATCTCAAGCCCGGGCTGCCGGAGGTCGACCAATTACGCGACGTCCGCCTACAAACACCGCTTCGAATTTATTCCCGTGACCATAAATTGATCGCCGAATTCGGTGAAATGCGACGCACGCCGATTAGCTACGAACAGATACCGGAACAGTTCGTCCAGGCAATACTGTCTGCGGAAGACAGTCGCTTCCAAGAACATATCGGAATCGATTTTAAGGGTCTGGCACGTGCCGCATTCCAACTGGCTACCAGCGGCCGCATTCAAACCGGTGGCAGTACCATCACCATGCAGGTAGCCAAAAACTACTTCCTGACCCGCGAGCGGACCTTTATTCGCAAGTTTAACGAGATACTGCTGGCGCTGCAGATCGAGCAGGAGCTCAGCAAAGAGGAGATTCTTGAGCTCTACGTCAACAAAATCTACCTTGGCAACCGAGCTTACGGGATCCAAGCTGCTGCCAATGTCTACTACGGGCGCGATATCGATCAGCTCACCCTTGCCGAACTGGCGATGATCGCCGGCCTTCCCAAAGCACCATCAGCCTACAACCCGCTCGCCAATCCGAGCCGCGCGCTGGAGCGCCGAAACTGGATTCTGTCGCGTATGCGCGGCCTGAATTACATCAGCGATGCGGCGTTCACCGCCGCCCTGCAAGCCCCCATCACCGCTAAGTATCATGGCTCCGATATCGAGCTTGGTGCTCCCTACGTGGCAGAGATGGTCAGAGCTGAACTACAGCAGAGCTATGGCGACCGCATCTACACGGACGGCTTCAGCGCCTACACCACCATCAACAGTGGCGAGCAGGACGCGGCCAACCGCGCTGTCGTCGACGGCCTGTTGACCTATGATCGCCGCCACGGATACCGGGGACCGGAACGCCGATTTGACCGCATTGACGACCCCGATCTGCTGATCGATGCCATGCGCGGTACGACGAAATACGCCAATCTTGAACCGGCGGTAGTGCTTGCCGTCGACGAACTTGGCGCCGAACTGCTGCACATCAGCGGCCAGTCCATCAGGGTTGACTGGGAGCAGATGAAATGGGCCTGGCCCTACATCGACGCCAACAACCAGGGGCCCAAGCCCGAGCGTCCGGCCGATATACTGCAGCCGGGGGATCAGGTGCGCGTTGTAGAACTGCAGGACGGCAGCTGGCAGCTCAACCAGATACCGGAAGTACAGGGCGCACTGGTGGCGCTTGACCCACAAGACGGTGCCATACGCGCACTGGTGGGCGGTTTCAGCTTCGCCCAGAGCAAGTTCAACCGTGTGGCACAAGGCACCCGCCAACCCGGCTCCAACTTCAAACCCTTCGTCTACACCGCCGCCCTGGAACGCGGCTTCACTCCGGCCAGCGTGATTAACGATGCACCGGTGGTGTTTGAGGACAGCAATCTGGAGAGCAACTGGCGACCGGAGAACTACAGCCGTAAGTTCTATGGCCCCACCCGACTGCGCGAGGCTCTCTACACCTCGCGCAACCTGGTATCGATCCGGATTCTGCGCCAACTCGGTGTACGCCCGACACTGGAGTACGTCAAACGCTTTGGCTTTGCCCCCGAACGCCTGCCCAACAACCTGTCTCTGGCCCTTGGCACTGCGGATGTCACCCCGCTCGAGCTCGCCACCGGCTACGCTGCGTTCGCCAACCAGGGCTACAAAATAACCCCCTATCTGGTGAGCCGCGTCATCGGTCCCGACGACGACATCCTGTTCGAAGCCCAACCGGCCACCGTCTGCCCCGACTGCATCTACATGGAGGCCGATACGCCCCTACCGGCAGAGAACACCGAAGGTCCCCTTACCAGCTTGCCTCTTGCGGAGCAGATTATCGACCAGCGTTCGGTCTATCTGATTAACAACATCATGCAGGACGTCATCAAGCGCGGTACCGGCGCCAAAGCCAAAAAACTGGGGCGTACCGACCTGGCCGGCAAAACAGGCACCACCAACGACCAGAAAGACGCCTGGTTCTCGGGCTTCAACCAGGCTCTGGTGGCGTCGGTATGGGTCGGCTTCGACCAACCACAAACCCTTGGCCGCAGGGAGTATGGCAGCACCGCAGCCCTCCCGATCTGGATCGACTTTATGAGCGAAGCACTGGCGGATGTTCCGGAAACACCATTGATTCCGCCGCAAGGCATCGTCAGCGTGCGCATCGACCCCAAAACCGGGCTCCTTGCATATCCCGGCCAGGCCGACGCCATCTTTGAGTTCTTCCGCCAGGAGGATGTGCCCACCGACATGGCGCAGATGGCTGGACCCGCAGCGACAACCGACAGCATAACGCCGGAAGAGCTGTTCTAACCCGCATACCGCCCGCCCCCTGCTGCGGCTCACGCCTACGCTAGCCGCAGCGGTTGTTGTGACACAGCCCTGAGCCATATCGCGATGCGAACCCGCGCCGCGCTGACCGGATCTGGCCGCACACAGCCCCCATCATTGCCGGCGCCAATCATCCCTGCAGTCGTCGACCAAAGGCTCAAGCGGTCAAGGACGCATTACCCACCACGGGGAGGGGAGTGCCAGGAATGCACCATCAACACCCGTTGCTTTGACCATTGACCATTGGCTATTGGCTATTGGCTATTGGCTATTGGCTATTGGCTATTGGCTATTGGCTATTGGCTATTGGCTATTGGCTATCGACAAGCGTCAACGGCAAAGGGGTCAAACACAAAAAAGCCGCCCCGTGGGGCGGCTTGGTCATGTCCAGCGAGGCTTAGTAGCCTTTCAGGTGATCAATATACTCCGGCAGGAACAGCGAGATCTGCGGAATGTAGGTGATCAACAGCAGGAAGAACAGCATCAGTACCAACCAGGGCAGTACCGAGCGGATTACCCAGATCATGTTCTGACCGGTTATCCCCGCCGTCACAAACAGGTTGAGCCCCACCGGCGGGGTCAACATGCCGATCTCCATATTCACCACCATGATGATACCCAGATGGATAGGATCGATCCCCAGCTGGGTGGCGATCGGGAACAGGATCGGCGCCATGATCAGCAGAATCGCCGACGGCTCCATGAAGTTACCGGCGATCAGCAGCAGAATGTTCACCACGATCAGGAAGCCCCATGCCGGCAGACCCCAGTCAATGATCACCTCAGCAATCGCGTGCGGAATACGCTCAGTGGTCAGTACATGGGCAAACAGCATGGCGTTGGCGATGATGAACAGCAGCATCATGCTCACCTTGGCCGCGTCCAGAATCACCTTCTGTACATCCTTGCACCAGATGGTACGGGGGAATGCGAGCAAGATCTGATAGCTGTTTCGCACCAGCACGGATCCCGGGTTTTCACCCTCTTTGCGCCAGGGAATGCCTTTAAGCGGACCGATATCGCGATAGCCCATCACCGATACCAGATAGGCATAAACCGCCGCTGCAGCGGCCGCTTCGGTGGGGCTGGCGATACCGCCGTAAATGGAACCCAGTACGATCACGATCAGCATCAGACCGCCCATGGCGATAATGAACGAGCGTGACAATGCGCCAAAGCCCGGGAACGGCTGTGCCGGCAGGTTTTTGATCCGCGCGACAATATAGATTGCCAGCATCAGCAGACCACCCATCATCAGCCCCGGGATAAAACCGGCCATGAACATGCGCGAAGCGGACACTTCAGTGGCCGCTGCGTAAACCAGCATCACGATTGATGGCGGGATCAGGATACCCAGAGTGCCGGAGGTGGTGATGACACCGGCCGCAAAGCTCTGCGGGTAACCGGAACGCACCATACCGGCGATAACGATAGTGCCGATGGCCGCCACCGTCGCCGGTGACGAACCAGACACCGCCGCAAACAGCATACAGGCCATGACCGACGCCATCGCCAGGCCACCTTTAACGTGGCCAACGGTATCGATAGCGAAATCGATCAAGCGCCGCGCCACACCGCCCGTGGACAAGAAAGCCGAGGACAGGATGAAGAACGGTATCGCCATCAGGGTGTAGTGCTCGGATGTTGCTTCAAACAGCTTCAGCGCGATAGAGGCGACCGAGTCGTTAGAGAACAACAGGATGGTGCTGACACTGGAGAAACCGAGCGCGATGGCGATCGGCATGCCCATGAACATGCACGCAAACAGCAGGATAAAAAGCGTTGCTGTAGCCATTAGTGGTTATCCCCCTTGTTCTCTTTGTTGTGCATTGCTTCTTCAAGCTCCTTGGCGATATGCATGCTCTCTTCCGCTTCATCCGCCAGATGGAAGCCCTCCTCCTGGCCGGTGACCACTTTCCACAGCAGCTGCAAAAAGCGAATGATCAACAACACAAAACCGACCACCAAGATACTCATGGGAATCCACTTCGGCACCGGTAGGTCTTCCATCTCAATGCCGATCATCATCATCTTGTCGAGATAGATCAGCGATCCGTAAAGAATCAGACCGCAGTAGGTGAGGCAGAGCAACACCGCCAGGATGGTGAATCCGCGGTGAATATTGCGGGGTAGCAGCTTGACGAACACATCAACACCGATGTGACAGCCGACCTTCACCCCGTAGGAGGCACCAAAAAGCACAAACCAGGCCGCCAGAGTCAAGGTGACCTCCTGAGCCCAGTGGATGCCGGTATTGAAGCCGAAGCGCAATACCACCTCGACAAAAACCAGCAGTGTCATCGACACCAGCAGCAGCGACAGAATCGCTTCTTCTATCTTATTCGTCAGTTTGACAATCATGTCTCACAACCCCTGATTGCGCAGCAGCCCGCCTACTGCACGATATGGTCTGTAGTCGCACAAAGCCGTCCCACAGGAGAAGCCACCCGAGCGCACTCTCCTCTGGAACCTTATGTTTGCTGTAGAAGGATAGAACAGGGGCCGAAGCCCCTGTCAGATAACGGGGCCAAAGCCCCATCGGCGAAGCGCTTAGTTGTTAGACTGAACCGCGGCTTCGATCAGGTCGGCACCGATTTCGCCTTCAAACTGCTTCCAAACCGGCTTCATCGCTTCAACCCACTGCTGACGCTCGGCGTCGGTCAGGGACAGCACTTCAGAACGGCCAGATTCGGCGATCGCTTTCTTGTCTTCTTCGGCCTTGTCGCCAGCAACCTTGTTGCCGTAGGCGATGGCTTCATCCAGCGCTTTCTTCAGCTCGGTACGGGTGCTGTCGTCCAGACCCATCCAGAACTCCTTGGAGGTTACCACCAGGTAGTCCAGCACACCGTGGTTAGACTCGGTGATGAAAGGCTGAACTTCGAAGAACTTCTTGGAGTAGATGTTGGACCAAGTGTTTTCCTGACCGTCGATGGCGCGGGTCTGCAGCAGGGTAAATACTTCAGAGAACGGTTTCTTCAGCGGAACTGCATCGAGTGCTTCAAATTGAGCGGACAGCACGTCGGATGCCATGATACGGAACTTCTTACCCGCAGCATCTGCAGGTACACGCAGCGGATCGCTGGCGGACAGCTGCTTCATACCGTTATGCAGGTAACCCAGACCAACCAGACCTTTCTTCTCGAGAGAGCCCAGCAGCTTCTGACCCGCAGGGCCCTGCTGGAACTTTTCTACCGCCGCCATATCCTTGAACAGGAAGGGCAGGTCGAAGATCTGCAGCGCAGTGGTGTACTTGTTGAACTTGGACAGAGAAGGTGCAGCCATCTGCACGTCACCCAGCAGCATCGCTTCCAGAACCTTGTTGTCCCCGAACAGCTGCGAGTTGGGGTAGACCTTCACCTCAACCTTGCCGCCCAGACGCTCGGCAACCAGATCACGGAACTTAGTGGCCATCTGCCCCTTGGGGGTGTTTTCCGCTACTACGTGAGAGAACTTCAGCTCGACGGGGGCTGCGGTGGCAACTTGGGCACCAACAGTCAGAGCGAGAGTGGCAACTGCCGCAGAGATAAGACGCATATGCTTTTTCCTCGTGATTTTTCTCGTTGTGTAATTGTTATCCATGGCCCGTGCTTCTCTTTCGGGCCGGGCGACCACATGTAGCAGGTACCGTGCCAAAAAGCCCAGAAATAGGAAAATTACTTTTAATTCAAAAAGTTGAAGGTTTAGACAAGGAGCGCGGGCTCTTTACCAAACCAAAACTGGCGGATTTCCACCCATTTTCACCATCAGCATGGCTGAAAATCCGCCACTTTAGGTCGCTGCGGGGATCGCGAGAAGGCCGGCGTACGGCATGAGCCAGGCTGAACGCCGGCATCGGGTGGGCCAGAGCAATTGAACCGACGCGGCCTGCAGCCAACGATGCCGGTCAGTATCAACTCAGGCTTTGAAGTCACGCTTGTCGAGGTTGTATTTGCGCATTTTGTCATACAGGGTTTTACGCGGCAGACCCAGGCTTGCCAGCGTATCCTTGATCCGCCCCTGATGGCGCGCTAACTCCTCTTCGATCAGCATTTTCTCGAAGCGATCGACCTTGTCTGGCAAAGTCTCACCGGCAACAGCATCAAACTGGGGAATCAACTGGTCGAACTCAAAGGTGCAGGCCTCGCCCAACAGCACGTAGCGCTCAGCCACATTTCGCAGTTCCCGCACGTTACCGGGCCAGTCGTAGCTCATCAGGCTGTGCACACGCTCCGGACTCAGGGCGGGGACTTCGCGTTGATATTGAGCCGACGCGATCAACGCAAAATGCTGGAACAGCAGCGGCACATCATCCCGCCGCTCACGCAACGCCGGAATATCCACCCGCACCACGTTGAGACGATAATAAAGATCCTCGCGAAACTGCCCCTCTGCGCTGAGCTCTTTGAGATCGGCCTTGGAGGCAGCGATGATTCGCAGGTCCAGCGGTATGGAGTCGTTGGCGCCCAGACGCTCGATACAGCGCTCTTCCAGTACACGCAGCAACTTGATCTGCAGCGACATCGGCATACTCTCGATCTCATCGAGAAACAAAGTGCCGCCATTGGCGTGTTCCAGCTTGCCGATGCGCTGCGCCTTGGCATCGGTGAACGCACCTTTTTCATGCCCGAACAGCTCGCTTTCGATCAGGTTTTCCGGCACCCCACCGCAGTTGATCGCAACAAAGTTACGATCCTTGCGGCGGCTGGTCTCGTGGATATAGCGCGCCACCAGATCCTTGCCGGTTCCGGTTTCCCCCATGATCAAAATATCAGCCGGCGTATCCGCCACCTGAGAGAGCAACTGGCGCATCCGCTGGATGGCCGGGGTTCGTCCGATAATCCGCGGGCCCGGCGCACTTTGCACCTGCAGCTCATGGCGCAGGTCCCTGACCTCCAGTGTCAGCGCCCGTTTTTCCATACCACGACGCACCACATCGGTCAGCAGATCGGCGGGAAATGGCTTTTCAATAAAGTCATAGGCGCCGCTACGCATGGCATTCACCGCCATGGAAATGTCACCGTGACCGGTAATCAGAATCACCGGGATATCCGGATCGATACTCATCACCTGCTTCATCAGTTCCAGGCCGTCAGTGCCCGGCATATTGATATCGGTCACCACCACCCCGGGCCAGGCCGGAGTCAATAACGGCAGCACGCGATCCGCATGGTCCAGCGCAACGACGTCGTAGCCGGCCAGTTCCAGCGTTTGGCTACCGGCGGTACGAATATGTTTTTCGTCGTCGACTAAGATGACCGGGCGAACGGCGTCAACCATAACTAGGATTCCGTCAGTGGGGATAAAGCTGACCTATGATAGCCCAATCAGCGCCGGTGCTCACCCGCGACACCTTCAGGCCGGCAGACGAGGCCAGAGATCAGCCAATATGGCGGACAAATTGAAATGGAAGGGAGCGGTTACCGCCTCGACCAAGGTATAGCTTCGCTGGCTGGTGTCACGGATAACGGCGGCGCCGAGATGTTCGCCGTCGTGGGATAACACCGTGGCCACCCGGGGAAAAGCAGGTGTCGACCCCTGAGCCACCACCACCCCGACCTCGCCATTAATCAGCTTTACCCAGATTCCCGGCGGGTGCATGCCGATCACCTCGATGAGCTGGCGCGCAATGTCATTATCAACCTGGTGGCCTCGAGCCAAAAACACCTGTTTCATCGCCTCGCGGGGAAACATCGCCGGCCGATCACCGCGTGGTCGCATCATCGCCACATAAATATCGGCGACAGACAACAACTTGGCCGGCTGCGATATGGCCTCAGCGGTCAACGCTTGCGGGTAGCCGTTGCCGTCCGGGCGCTCGTGGTGCTGCTCAACCGCACTCAACCAGACGCTGTCTTTGACCCCGGCGCGCTCCAGAATCTGGCGGCCATTATGGGGATGCTTGGTGATAATCCTTTTTTGCTGATCCGTAAGCGCGGTCACCTGTTTATCGAGTTTCTCGTCCTGCAGGTCGAGCATTCCGATATCCTGGGTCAACGCTGCGCAGATCAGCAGCAAACGAGCGGAGGGCGTCATCCCCACCTTTTGCCCCAGCAGCTCACACAGCACGCCGGCAAACAGTTCCTTAACATGCTGATAACGGGCGGTACGATTCAGATGCAGTGCTGCCAGCACGCCCTCCGGGCTATGCTTGCAGCCACTCTGGATCTTGTGGGCGAGATAAAGACAGCGAGAAACGTGCTTTCGGTCAGGACTGACCAAAAGGGCGTCGAAGGTCTGGGTCAGAAAGAGATGTTGCTCATCCGCCCAGGTTAACACCGAAACTGACTCGGACTGCGCACCGCCATCTGCGGCGGGCCGAGGGGATTCTGGATTCATTCAGCTCTCCGGCATAGGGGCCCTGATCCCCTGGATAGCCTCTGATCATATAAGCTTGTAGTGATATCTCTACCAGCCCACGATAGCGGAATCACACGCCGGCAGCAAACACTTAACCTATTGATTGATGGTTTAAATGCTACTGGAACGGCGCTGAAAATCAGCGATAGCCGCAGGAATCCCCTCTAGCGACACCGTCTTCTCTACGGCGCCCAGTTTGATCGCCTCTTTGGGCATGCCAAAAACCACACAGCTTTGCTCATCCTGTCCCAGAGTCTGGCCGCCGGCGTGACGCATCTCCAGCAATCCCCGCGCGCCGTCGTCACCCATGCCGGTCATAATGATGCCAAGCGCACTCGGGCCGGCGCATTTAGCCACCGAACGAAACAACACATCCACCGAGGGCCGATGGCGGTTCACCAGCGGACCATCCACCACCTCGACATGAAACTGGGCACCGTTGCGCTTGACCAGCATATGCTTGCCGCCCGGAGCGATCAGCGCCTGACCGGGCAGCACCCGATCCTGGTTGCGCGCCTCACGAACGTTGATCTCACACAGACTGTCCAGCCGCTGGGCAAAGGCTTCGGTAAACTTTTCCGGCATATGCTGCACAATGACGATCCCGGGGGTCACCCGGGGCAACTTGGTCAGCACCGCTTCCAGAGCCTGAGTACCGCCGGTAGAAGTACCGATGGCGATTATCACCTCGGTCGTTTTAACCCCACCAAGAGCCTGTCCGGCGCTGATCACCGCATCAGCGCTCAACTTCGGGCTCACCTGTACTGGTTTCGCGGGGCGAAGGGGCCGGGCTCCCGTCCTCAGGCGCGCTTGGCCGGCGGCCTTTACCGCGTCGATCATCACCTTGGCGGACTCGTGCAAAAACCCCTTGAGCCCAACCTTGGGCTTGGTGATGATCTCTACCGCACCGGCAGCCAGCGCCCGCTGCATGGTTTCGCTATTACTCTCGGCCAACGATGAGCAGATCACCACCGGCGTCGGACGCTCAGCCATGATCTTGGCAAGAAAGCTTATCCCGTCCATGCGCGGCATTTCGATGTCGAGCAAAATGACATCGGGCCACTGCTTTTCCATACGGCTCATGGCAAAAATAGGATCGGAAGCCACCGCAATGATTTCGATTCCGGGATCTTTCGACAAGACTTCGCTCACCACTTGTCGCACCACGGCTGAATCATCGACAACCATCACTTTAATTTTTCCAGACGACATCTGTTTTCCCTCAGCCCTGCCACTTAATCCAGGTGTGGCCCGTCGCCAGCTCAAGAATGACGGTCCGGTGGCCGGTCAATCCAACATGCTGATCTTTAACCCGAAAGCCGTTTAATTCCAATAACTCGTGGGCCGCCTCAATATTACGTCGCCCCACGTCGCCGCCACTGGCGGGCAGATGAGGAAACATATTGGCGCCGCCGAACAGTTTAACCTCGTAATCAGCCGCCTGAGTTTTGGTGCGGGCCAGAGCCTGGCGAAACATGGCCATCGCGTGGTCGGCATACCGGCCGTCATAAGGCGGCTCCGCACCTCGGGGACTCGCCGGCAGCAGATAGTGGCACATGCCACCGATGGATCGCTGCGGGTGCCAGATGGTGATCGCAATGCAGGAACCCAACAGCGTGCGAATGCGCTCGTTGTCGGTTCCGAAGAAAAATTCGCCCGGCTTCAACACCACCATGTCAGTCATCCAGAGGCTTACGGTAAATGGTCGAGCGTAACAGTTGAAGCCGCGAGGTCACGCCGTTCAAGCTTTCCGAATGGCCAACCACAAAATAGCCACCGGGCTTGAGCAGCGGAAGCATCCGCGCCACCACCGAGCGTTTGGTTTCCAGCGAAAAATAGATCATTACGTTGCGCAGGAATATCAGATCAAATGCGCCCAGATCAGGCAGCGGCGCGTTCAGGTTGACCTGATTGAAACGCACCCGCCGGCGCAGCTCCGGCCCGATCAGAAACGTCCCCTCCTGAGAGCCCTTGCCCTTGAGACAATAGGCCCTGAGATACTCCTTGGGGATCTCATGCGCGACATCCATGCTGTAGTGACCGTTGCGAGCCTTGTTCAGCACCTGAGTGTTGATATCCGACCCGAACACCTCCCACGGCCCGTCTCCCAACAGATCAGCACAGCACATTGCCGTACTGTACGCCTCTTCACCGGTAGAGCTGGCAGCACTCCACACCCGGAAGGTGCAACCACTGCGGACCTGGGGCAGCACCGTCTGGCGCAGAAAGTCGAAATGGGCGGGCTCACGGAAGAAGTGAGTTTCGTTGGTAGTCAGCAGATCGACTACCACCTGCAACTCATCGCCGCCGAGCTCGCCGCGCATCATCCGCTCAAAGTAGTCGCCGTAGCGGCTAATACCGAAATGACGCAACCGCTTGGCTAATCTTCCGGTGACCAGGCGCTGCTTGGCATCGGACAGGGTAATCCCGGCGCGTTCAAAGATAAAACGGCGGAATTGCTCGAATTCCGCCGCCGTGATCACACCATCTGTCGGTGAGTGCTGCATTAACCGCGCCTATTCAATCAGGGCTCAGCCCCACCATCCGCAGCTTGGCGTTGCGGCATCTGTTGCAGATCAGCCAACTCCTCCACCGACAGCACCTTGGACGGGTTCAGCAACACAATAAAGTCATCATGTACCCGCCCCATGCCGGCGATAAAGTCGGTCCGGATTTTGGCGCCAAAGCTGGGTGAGGCACCGATATCCTTCTCTTCGATATCCAGTACCTCGCTGACGCTGTCGATCACCACCCCGATATCCATCGCTTCGTCACCATGTTCAACCTCGATGATCACGATACAGGTGCGTTTATTCACTGCGGAACTCTGCCACCCGAAGCGAACCGGAAGGTCGATCACCGGCACCACATTGCCACGCAGGTTGATCACCCCGCGAACATAGGACGGCACCATCGGTACGGCAGTAATCTTGCCGTACTCGATGATCTCCTTGATCGGCAGAATGTTGATCCCGAACATCTCGCCTTGCAGATCGAAGGTGAGAAATTGCTGGATCACTGGCTCCTCTTTGGTGGCTGGTTGCTGGCCACCCTGTGCTTTCACGAGCTGCCCCATGACATTGCCTCCTAGAAGCGCTCGAAGTCGCTTTCAAGCGGTGCATCCGCGTCCACGCTCTTGGCCGGAGCCCGGCGCACTGCAGCCTGGGGTGCGCGTACACTGGATGGAACGCTGTCTGCCCCACCGCGAATACGGAAGTACGCCATCCGCTCCTGCAGTTGCACCGCCTGACCGCTCATCTCTTCTGCGGTCGCCGCCAGCTCTTCCGATGCTGACGCGTTCTGCTGGGTGACCTGATCCATCTGACTGACCGCGGCGTTGATCTGGCCAACACCGGTGGACTGCTCACCGGATGCCGCGGCGATCTCCTGAACCAGATCAGCAGTCTTGGCAATACTGGGAACAATATCATCGATCAGCTTGCCCGCGGTCTCCGCCACGCTCACACTGCGCGAGGCCAGATCACTGATCTCTTGCGAAGACTTCTGGCTGCGCTCGGCCAGCTTGCGCACTTCAGCAGCCACAACCGCAAAGCCCTTACCATGCTCACCGGCCCTCGCCGCCTCGATAGCCGCGTTGAGAGCCAGCAGGTTGGTTTGATAGGCGATATCTTCGATGATGGCGATCTTCTCAGCGATATTCTTCATCGCATCGACGGTGTTCTCGACCGCAACGCCACCCTCTTTGCCCTGGGATGCCGCTTTGGTGGCCATATCGTCGGTCACCTGGGCGTTCTCCGCATTCTGGCGAATTGAGGCGGTAATCTGCTCCAGCGAGGCGCTGGTTTCCTCAACACTGGCGGCTTGCTCGCTGGAAGCCTGACTCAGCGACTGCGAGGTCGCACTTACCTCTTCTGCGGCGCTGGCCAGGGCGTCGGCACCACTGCGCACATCACCGACCACATCGGAAAGACGCTGACTCATTTCAGCCATCGCCTGCAGCAGTTGACCCGGTTCATCGCGACTGTCGGACCTAACCTCCTTGGTCAAATCCCCCTCGGCGATCGCGTTGCACGCATTGACTGCAATTTTGAGCGGCATCGCTATGGAGCGGGTAATAACCATTCCCAGGAACAAACCGATTGCCAGTGCCACCAGCGCTACCACCACCAGCACCATAACCGCCTGTTGCTGTGCGGCGGCACCGTTCAGCTTGGCGGCGTCCATTTCGGCACCCGCCATCGCTTCAACCTGCCCCAGCTTAGCAGCAGCTTCTTCGCCGGCGGCGTCGAGATTGGCCATCGCCTGTTCCGCGGTAGCCATCGCAGCGATCAGCAGCAAACGCTCTTCAATTACCTTGTCGGCTGCCTGCTGGAAGGCGCCGTGGGCCTTATCAAGATCCGCTACCGCTTGGCGCGCGGCCGGAGCTTCCAGCGCAAAAGCCTGGGTACCATCGATTTCCCCCCCGTTGAGCATGGCAGTCACCAGCTCATCAAATTCAACAATGGTGCCCCGATATTCCGCCGCCAGCTCTTCAACCACCGCTTTATCAGTCTGCTGCGCCACCTCTTCCAGCGCCACCCGCGCCGACTGGATGCTCAGTTTGACCTCCATGGCGGCGTCAATCATCGGCACCTCGTGGGTCAGGACCCGCTTCAGTGCCGCCATCGAGCGCGCGTTGGCAAGGCCGGCCTCGGTGGCCTCCTTGACTACGGTCTCGGCCTTATCGGCATCGGCAACAACCTTGTCGAAGGCCGCTTCCATCTCTTCCATGGCCGCATCAGCCTTGGCCTTCAACGCCAGCATGTTCTTGCCACTGGCCATCATGTTGGCGGCTGCGCTCTGAAAGCGTTCATTGTGAATGCGATCGGATTCTGCCACCAGACCGGCCAGCTCAGCGTTGTCGGTCTTGATCACCACGGTGCCGTCGTCAAGCGTTCCCCCATCGACAATGGCGCCGTTGAGCAGATCAAAGTCCTGCAGCGACTGCTGATAGGCAGCGGTGATAGCATCCAGCTGGGATTCGTCATCGGTGGCCAATACCGATGTAGCCCCCTTGAACTCCTCCATCGCGTTGCGCGCCACCAACAAGCTGATTTTCATCTCGTTGGCAGCTTCGACAACCGGTGCTTCTTCGTTGCCGATCACATGCAGCTCATGGGATACCGAGTTGATCCCCACATATCCCACCACACTGGCCACAACCATAAGCACCAACATGCTACCGAAACCGATCGCCAGCTTCCGTCCGATCAATAAGTCACGCCATTTCATGACTCTCTCCTTTTGGGTATTTCGCCATTTAAACCGTTAGGGTCAGCTGAGATGCAGTGTGCGCTGCTCCGCTTCAGAGACCAGTGAATTCACTTCCAGAATCATTGCCACCTCGCCGGAGCCGAGGATGGTAGAACCGCTGATGCCGCTGAGTTTGGAAAAGATCTGGCTGAGCGGCTTGATAACCGTCTGATATTCGCCCAGCAGCTCGTCCACCACCAAGCCCGCCTTGGCACCTCCGCTTCGCACCACCACGATATTCTCGCGGTTATCGCGATCCTTGCGCTCACCAAACAGGGTGCGCAGATCAAGGAACGGCAGCACCTCACCGCGCAGGCTGATGTAATCGCCGCCGTGATCACGGACCTTTTCCAGTTGTTCGTACTCGATACACTCCTCGACCGAGTCGAGGGGAATAACGTAGGAGGCATCGCCAACGCCGACCAGAAAACCATCGATAATGGAAAGGGTCAGCGGCAATCGCACCCGAATAGAGGTACCCGCACCCAGCTCGCTGTCGACCTCAATCTGCCCCCGCAACGACTCAACGTTACGCTTGACCACATCCATACCGACGCCGCGCCCTGACAGATTGCTGACCGCCTCTTTGGTACTGAGCCCCGCCTCCAGAATCAGACGCAACACCTCGGCACGGCTGAGGTGCTGTTCGGGCGCGACCAGTCCGTTGGCGCGAGCCTTGGCCAGCACTTTGTCAGGATCAATCCCGCCACCATCATCAGATACTTCAATCACGATGTTGCCGGAGTCATGATAGGCATTGAGAGTAACCGTACCCTGCTCAGGCTTGCCCTTGGCTAATCGCTCTTCAGCACTCTCGATACCGTGATCAATACTGTTGCGCACCAAGTGGGTCAGAGGGTCGCCGATCTTCTCGACCACGCTTTTATCCAGCTCGGTATCGGCGCCTTCGATCACCAGCTTGATCGACTTGCCCAACTCCTTGGATACATCGCGTACCACCCGATTGAAACGATTGAAGGTCTCACCGATCTGCACCATGCGTAGCCGCAACGAACGGTCGCGAATCTCTTCCACCAGACGCGAGATAAGCGAGACCGACTCCAGCAGGTCTTCATCGCCCAGTTGCTGTGCTTTCAGCCCGGTACCGGCACCGGCAATTACCAGTTCCCCCACCAGGTTGATCAGCTGGTCCAGGCGCTCGGCATCGACCCGGATCGAGCGGCTCTCTTTCATCTTGCGCTCGTGCTGGGCCTGCTGTTTTTTCAGCGCTGCGGTCACGGTGTTGGAGTCGACCGCATGCTGCTCCACCAGAATTTCACCCAGCCGCGGATGCTGTTCAGGATGCTGCAGCTGGTCGAGCTGTTGGCGGCTGAGTGCTTTTTCGAGTTCATGAGTCGATAACGCCCCAACCGACACCAGCAGCTCACCCAGGCGCCGCTCGTCTTCGGATTCACTCAGGGTTTCGATCAGGTCGGTGTATTCGGACAGTTTCGAGCGCGGTGGCAGCACTACCACGGAGGAATCTTCCATCACGAATTCGAACACATCCATGATGGTCTGCTTGTCGGCTTCGCTGCGGAACGAGACCTCCATCCCCAGGTAGCAGCTTTCCGGGTCCATCTCCTCGACATTTGGCATCTGATCCACCAAGGTCGCCACATTGACGATCTCTCCCAGAGTGGCGAGGTAGCGCAGGAAGGCGAGGGGATCCATGCCGTTGCGAAGCACGTCCGCATGAAACCGCAGCGAGATGTGCCAATTATCGTTCTCGACCTGTGGACCTTCCTCGCGGCTGACCACGACGCTGTCGTCGGTTTGCGCAAGCTGGGTGGTGGACTCAACCGCGGTAGCAGCGCCGTCTCCGCCTGCCTGCTGCATCAGTGCAGCCAACAATGCCTCTCCCTGCTGATGCAGCGTGGGGTCGGGCTCTTCGCCCAGCGCTTCGATCAGCACTTCGATATGGTCACGGCATTCCAGCAACACCTCTACCAGCGGCGCCGTGATAGCCACCTCGCCATCGCGGACGCGATCGAGTACGTTCTCGACTTTGTGGGTAAAAGCAACGATGGCATCCTGGCCAAACAAGCCGGCCGAGCCCTTGATGGTGTGCGCAGCGCGAAAAACAGAATTGATCAGTTCGTCATTAGCGGGATCATCCACCAGCTGATTGAGCGAACTCTCCATATCCTGGAGCAGGTCGAGGCTCTCGTTGACGAAAGTCTCCTGCGCCTGTTCCATAAAATCTGTCATGGCCGCAGCCTCCTTGCTATTCGCTTACGATGCCAGTACCACCGGATCACCAAAATACGCTTCCATACGGAGCATCTCGAGCACTTCCAGCGTCGCTGAACTATGTGCCACCAGCCGCAGCTCCTTACCCGCCTGGCGGGCTTCGCGCTTGAGAAGATAGAGCAACTGGAATCCGGCGGAATCGAGCTCCGCCACCTCCGCCAAATTGATCTCCAGCTCCTGACAACCGCCCAGCAATCCCAGTAACTGCGGTTTCAGCTCCGCCGCGCAATAGATACTCAGTTCGCCGCTGATCTTCAGCCGGCAGGTATCACCGTCGCGTTCGCTCGTGAGGGTAGCGTCCATGGCTCCTCCCTGTTAAACAGCAATCGATTAGGGCAGCACCAGCTTCGATACTGCAGCCAGTAACTGTGGGGGCTGGAAAGGTTTAACCACCCACGCCTTGGCCCCCGCTGCCTGCCCCTCTTTCTTCTTCGTATCCTGCGACTCGGTGGTCAGTACCATGATCGGGGTAAACTTGTAGCGCGGCAGCTTTTTAGCCTCTTTGATAAAGGTGATGCCGTCCATGTTGGGCATGTTGACGTCAGTGATAATCAGGTTGAGTTTGTCGCCATTGAGCTTGGACAACGCATCCTTGCCATCACAGGCTTCGATCACGTCGTAGCCAGCCCCCTTGAGGGTCATTCCGATCACCTGACGAATCGATGCCGAATCGTCTACTACCAGAATTGTCTTTCCTGACATAACTACATCCTCAGAAAAAAGTAATTTCGCCGTCAGCCATCTCTTCTTCGGTACCCTGCGAACCGTGATTCTGCCGTTGCTCGCGGGTCACGTAGATCACTTCCATCTCTTTCAGCCAAGCCTCGATATCAATCGGTGCTTCGCCGGCGGCCAGCCGCTCGTTGCAATGCTCGACCTCATTCGACAACCGCTCCAGACTCTGTTCGACCTGGGTCAGGATCTGACTGGTACGATCCTGGAACTGCAAGGCCATGATCACCTCGCCGATACTTTGCTGGACCTCCATGCTGCGCTGCTGCAGTAGCTCGCTGCCTTCATGCAAACTGGCGGCAGTTTGCTGGAATTCGCTGAGAACACCGTTGATGTTGCTGCGCGACTGCTCCTCCGCAACGGCTTCTTTCTCGCTGCTGGTCTCGGCAATAGTGCGGGCCTGCCCCATGGCTGACGCGACCTCTTCGACGGTGGCGCGAATCTGCTGGGCGGTCTGGCCGGACATCTGCGAGAGGTTTCGCACCTCGTCCGCAACCACCGCGAAACCGCGCCCCTGCTCGCCGGCTCGCGCCGCCTCGATCGCCGCGTTCAGGGCCAGCAGGTTGGTTTGTTCGGCTATCTTGGCCACATCCTGAGCCATGCGATCGAGCTCAGCGGTGTAGCTGGTCAGGGTATTGACCTGGGTTAGCACCTGGTCCTTGGTATCCATCATCTCGCGCAGGTTGGCAACCACGTCGTTAAGGCGCTCTTCACTGCGGCTGATAACACTAAGCAGCTGTTGATGATCACTACCCTGCGCCAGTGCGACCGAGTCAGTCAGCTGCTGCGACATGTCAGCAAAGCGCTCGCTCATGGACACAACTTCGGTCTCGGTCTGGGTACGCACAGTGCCAACGTGTCGATTGAGGATCGGTAGTGCCCGCGACATCAGCTCGCGCACCTGCCCCATGTGCTCGATCCGGGACTCCGTGGCCTGACTCTCCGCGACAAACTGCTGGCGAGCAGCTGCCAGTTCCGACTGATGCTGTTGTTCGATATAACGCCCGGCTATCAGTCCGGCCAGCGGCAACAACAGCGCAACCACAACGGCTAACAATGAGAAACCGCCGACCAACACCAGCAACAGGCCAGCACAGAAACCAAGCACAGTGGGGGCTATAACAAAGGGTGTCAAACGCATCTACTAATCCTTTAGACCTTACGACGAGACGGTTCTGTCCATCTCAATAGGCTTCTAATATAGCTCAAAATCGCCATACGGCCGTTTGACCTGTATCAGAAGAATACGCTCGCGCAAAAATTGACTTTTATACTAAAAATGAGGTTCGGAAAGGTCTATAGGAATTTGCCTGATTCTCAGGCATCAGCCCCTACTACCTGCGCCACCGCGCGCAGCCGCAAGGTAAACAGAGCACCACCATCAGGCGCATTGCCGGCCACCAGCGCGCCCCCCAGACTCTCGACAATCCGGTGGGAGATAGACAAGCCAAGACCCAATCCTTCATCCGCCGTTTTGGTGGTGTAGAAAGGTTCGAACACTTTCTTGAGATCGGCTGCGGCGATGCCGGGCCCGGTATCGCGAAAACGCAGTACAACCTCCGCACCCTCGCACTCAGCCGTGATTTCGATACGGCGCTCGGGACTGCTCTGCATCGCCTGGATCGCATTGCTGATCAGATTAACCACTACCTGCTCCAGCCGCACCATATCGCCCATCACGTACAACTCATCGAGGTGCGAGGGCCACTGTACTTCAACCTGCTCACCCTGCAGGCGGCCATAGAGTATCGACATGGCGCCATCACGCACCGAGCGCAGTGATACCGGTTCAGCCTGTCCCGAGGTTTTGCGCGAAAACACCTTCAATGGCGAAATAATCTTGGCCATTCGCGCCGTCAGCCCGGAGATCTCTTCCAGATTCTCGCCGACACGCTGGTACCGCTCGCGCTCCAAAAACGAGCGCGCGTTGTCGGCATAGGCGCGAATGGCAGTCAGCGGCTGGTTCAACTCGTGGTTGATCCCCGCTGACAACTGCCCCAATACGGCCAGCTTAGCGGTCTGGATCAGCTCCTCCTGGGTGCGATGGTGCTCTTCGATCTCCTCCCGCAGGCGATCGTTGGCATGCTGCAGATCCTGGGTCCGCTCGGTCACCCGCGTTTCCAGCAGGTCACGCGCCTGACGCAGATGTTCTTCGTACTCCTTGCGCACGGTGATGTCGTGCACCGTCACCAGAAACTTGCGCTCTCCCTGAGGTGACATCTGTACGATGGTCAACTCAATCGGAAACAGAGCACCGGCCACCCGCTTACCCTGGGCTTCGATCACCGGCACCTGCTGGCCGGCGACCGGATCTGCCGGCTCGGTGATCATCCGCCAGCACAATGGCCGGTCACGGTCACACACCAGCATGCTGAAGTACCGCCCCACCAGCTGCTCGGCAGGGTAGCCGAACTGCATCAGCGCGGTGGGATTGACCGTCTCGATCCGTCCCTGGGCATCGAGGGTAATGAGGCCTGCCTGAGTGTTGTCTATGATTGCACGAACACGCGCTTCGTTGGCTTCCAGCGCGCGAGTGGCCTGCAACTTGAACCGCTGGCGCTCATGGTGGATACGCCGCCGTAACAGCAGAAACAGCACTCCCAACACCACCACCACAAAGGTTATCGCGGTACCGATCACTGCCTTCCAAACCTGTTGCTGTACCGGCGACAGGGTAGCGAGAGCGACGATATTCAACTCCGCTTCCGGCAGCCGTTGGCGCAACGCCAGGTACTGACTGGCCGACAGGGTGCGGCCAACACCGGAGGCTTCACCGTTTTCCAGCAGGGTGATCAGCTCGGCGCCGCCTTCCAGCGGTTGACGTTTGACCACCGGCAGCGATACCAGCTTCTGGTCGACATAGCGCAGACTCTCTTCGATTCGCTGCAGATCAGTCTGTGACAGCGGCTGCAGCGACTTGAACTTCCACTCGCTGCGGGTGCTGATAAAGATAATGTCATCGATGTCAGTCACCAGCAGATCCATCAGCGGATCGTTCCACTGATCCTCTATATCGTTGAGATCGATCTTGACCACGATGACACCGATGATCTCGTCGTTGCGAACGACCGGATGGCTGAAGTAGTAACCGCGCTTGCGCGACGTGGTACCCAAGGCAAAGTAATGGCCGGCTTCGCCCCCCATCGCTTGCTGAAAGTAGGGACGGTAGTGGAAGTTCCGCCCGACGAACGAGTTGGCCTGCTGCCAGTTACTGGCAGCCAACGTATCCCCCGTAGGTGCCATCAGGTAGATATCGGAGGCCCCCGTCAGCAAGCTGACACGCTCCAGGTAAGTGTTCAGGTGGTGCCGGATCAGAAGATCGTCCGGGGCAGCCAGCACTTGCTGCATCGAGTCGTTGGTCGCCAGCAGCGCTGGCAGGCTGCGATACTTTTCCAGTTCGTTTTTAAGGCTCAGGGTATAGCGGGCAAGGTTGGTATCGATATGCGCCTGCAGCTTATCCATCTCCGAAGAGCGGGTGAACGCAGCCACCTGCCACAGCAGCAACAGCAGCCCTACCAGCAACACCAGAGTTACCGGCAGGCGCAGATGCTTGTTATCGGAATAATCGGACATGGTGCGGGAATCCAGCTAGCTATTCCCTGATTCTATGCCGCCGGGGCACAAATTACAGCCTTGGGCACGCGCATGCACCTCGGCGGCGCCCGCCTGGATCAGCTTTTCTCCGGCACATAACCTTCGGCTTTGTCGTAGTCATCGCCGCTGAAGAACTTGTCCATCTGCTCGGCCAGATACTTGCGCGCGTCGGCATCCATCATGTTGAGGTGTTTTTCGTTGATCAACCGGGTCTGGTGCTGCAGCCACTCCTCCCACGCCTGCCTGGAGACGTTATCAAACACCTCTTGTCCACGCGGTCCGGGGTAGGGCGGACGCGCCAGACCTTCCATCTCTTGCTGATACTTTTTGCAGAATACGCTACGTGTCACGGGTCTCTCCTCGGCGGATGGAACATTTCACCGACAGGCACGGGGCCGATGTCAGACTGCTGGGCTGGGTTATACCACTTCAGTCGCGCACTCACCAGCCGCGAGCGTCGCCTGGGTGCGCTCAAGGAAAGCTTTGATCGGCGCAGCCAGGCCTATCGCCGCAGGTTGATCGACGCGATACCAGCACTGCGATGCTTCCCGCACCTCGCCCGGGGCCAGCTGAGTGGACGCAACCCGCAGCGGAAACAGTTCCAGCTGAAAGTGACTGAAGGTGTGGCGGATCGGCTCCAGCGGTTCACCGCTGGATTCCGACAGTCCCCATGCCTGACGCAGCGCCGCTTCGGACTCGTACTGGGGTAACGACCACAGCCCTCCCCAGATGCCGGCGGGCGGGCGTTGCTCGATCAAAACCCCGCCCTCGCTGTCCGTCGCCACCAACAACCACCCCTGCCGCCGCGGCAGGACTTTGCGCGGTTTGGCTCCCGGAAACCGCTGCGGCTCGCCAACAGCATTGGCTTTACAGGCTTGCTGCAACGGACAACGCGGGCAGTCAGGGCGCGAACGGGTACAGAGCGTAGCCCCGAGGTCCATCATCGCCTGGGTATAATCCGCCACTCGCTGCGCCGGCGTATGGGTTTCGGCCAGCGCCCAAAGCCGCTTCAACACCGCACTCTGCCCCGGCCAGCCGTCGACCGCGAAACAGCGGCTCAGCACCCGCTTGACGTTGCCATCGAGTATCGGCGCCCATTGCCCGGTGGAGAGCGCCACGATGGCGCCGGCGGTAGAGCGGCCGATGCCGGGAAGCGTTTCAAGCTCTGCCACCGAGCGAGGAAATTCGCCACCATGATCCGCCACCAGTTGCTGCGCTGCCCGGTGCAAATTGCGCGCACGCGCGTAGTAGCCAAGCCCTGTCCAGAGATGCAGCACCTGATCAATCGGTGCCGCAGCCAAGCTCACCACATCAGGAAATGCCGCCATAAAGCGCTGGTAGTAAGGGATCACCGTTGCCACCTGGGTCTGCTGCAGCATCACCTCGGACACCCATACCCGGTAGGGCGTGGGGTTGTGCTGCCAGGGCAGATTTTTGCGACCGTGGTGATCAAACCAAGCCAGTACCGCCTGCTGAAACTGCGTGGGGGTCATCGTTACTTGAACAACCCCTTAATCAGGCTTTTCACTTCGTCATTGTCTTTCAATTTTTCGTCTAGCTTCTTCTGCAGCTTGTCGCCCGCTTCACGTTTGGTCAGCTCCGACAGCACTTTCTTCATCCGCGCCGTATCGGGTCGACACAGCTTGGTGGGCTCGTCAAAGAAACCGCCCTTGCAGCGCACCGGGAAGGCGAGATTATGAAGTTTCTCTTCGATCTGGCAACTTTCGCCCTGCAGCTGCTGCAGTACGGTGAGATCCAACGCCATATCGAGACTCTGCTGCGGCAAGTTCACCTGACCGGCACCACCCAATCCTACCGCCACCAGACTGGCGTTGAGATCGCGGGTATCGACCACCCCGTTTGTAACCTTGAGCGTCGCGCCCAGATTGCTGAACTCGGTGTAATCCGCAGCGGTGTCGCCACTGTCCGGCAGCCCTTTTACCTGGCGGATGCCCTGGCACAGGTTGTCGATCAGATTGACGCCGCTGACACGGCCATCCTTGAGGCTAATCACGCTGTTGCCTGTCAGGCTGTTGACCACCGCGTGAACCGAATTGCCACTTGTCTGGTAGCGTCCCTCCATCGAGAAACTACCACTGAAGTTATCGATCTGGGCCAGATCCTTAAGTAGCCCTCCCAGCTGGATGCCGCTGATCTTCTTGCGCACATCCGTGCGCAACGGTGCCGTGCTGGCATCGATAACCGCACTGTTATCAAAGCCACCGCCATACAACTGGCCCTGCAGCTTGTCGGCACGAATCAGCCCGTCGCGTGCGGTGGCGCTGGCCTTCAACTGGGTCACCTTGATGCCGGCAACGATCATCTCCTTGAGACCGATACCCAGGTCAAAGTTAAGCGCCCGTAGCACCTCCAGCGGCAGCAGCGGCTCCTTGGAGTACGGGCTGGGAGCGCTAGCGGCCTGGTTACCGCCAGCTACGCCACCGGTGCTGCCGCCATTAGTGCTGCCCGACTGCGCAGTGGAACTCTTGGCCGGTTGGTTATTATCACCCTCTGCGGCTGCCGGGGGTGGCAGATAACGATCAACGTTTAGGCTATCCCCCTGCAAACGTACGCGCTGACGACCGGTAGCCAGATCCAACGCCAGCTCACCCTCGAAGCGGGTATCATCCAACTGCAGTTTCAGCGGTTTCAGGCCAACCGTGTTTGCAGGCCCTGACAGCGTCGCCTCAAACCCAACCCGGCTCAACGCCTGCGAATCACTGGTCACCACCGCGGGTTGACCCAACGCCTGCAGCAACTGATTTAAATCAAAGGGGGCCGCACGCAACATACCTGCAATAACCGGTTGACCACTCAACTGCGTCACTTCGAGTTCACCACGCAGCTGCATCCCGGCCAGGTCCAGTTGCAGCTTGCGAACGCTGGCCTGGTCGCCAGCCAGTTCCGCCAACAGGTCACCACCCAGCAGCAGCGGTAGGGTATTACCGCCGAAAGCCGCGCCGCCTAGATTGAGCTTCATCGCCAAACCACTGGCGCCGTAGCGCTGGGCGGCAAGATCGAGCAGCACCTCGGCGGTCAGCGCGGCATCAACGCTCAGTTGGGTATCGCCGCGCGGACTCAGCACCCGCAGGGCAAAGTCGCTGCTGGCCGGGAACGCCTGTCCGCTAACGATATTGGTGCCCTCGAAATTGAACCGGGACAGTTCCAGAGTCTGATCCGGCAAACGGTAGCGAATATTGGCATCGCGGATCGTGATGCGTGCGATATCCAGCTCCAGCGGTTTGGCCGCGGGCTGGGAAGCATCGCCCTGGTTGGCAGGCGCGGTGGCCGCTCCCGCGGAAGTTGAAGCGGCACCGCTAGCCGCAGCCCCCGCCGGTGCAGCAGATGGATCCGCGTCAGCCGCGCTCAGTTCAAGCGTCAAGCCACTCAAGGTAAGACCGCTCATTTCCAGCCGACCGCCGAGTAACGGCAGCAATGCCACCGACACCTCGGCACTATCCACCGCAGCCATGCGCTTACCCTCAAGGTCGTCGACACTCAAGGTCGGCAGCGCCAACGCCAGATTGGGGTAGAGCGACCAACCGATGTCGCCATCCAGAGTCAGCACCACCTGCCCCTTGTCCCGAGCAAGAGTCACCAGCTCCTCTTTGTAGGCATTGGGATCGAAAAACAGCAGTAACGCTCCGACCGCTAACACCAGCAAAAAAACCAGCGCCAACACCACCTTGAGCAGGATCTTCATCGTTATCTCCATTCCGATGCCGTGGATCTATAGTGCCAAGCTTAGCTGCCCCTAGCGGCCAGAAACAGCCAACCCGGCACAATCCGTTTGTTGTCAGGCTATTGACCCGCCTCGGATGCAATGATTCCGCCTTTGGCGCTATAATCGCGAGCTTGCTTTTGTCTATCGGAGAACACCATGGCCGACCGCCAAGCCAGCGTTACCCGCAACACTCTGGAAACCCAGATCACCGTCAGCGTGAATCTGGATGGTAGTGGCAGTTTCAACGCCGACACCGGCGTTCCCTTTCTGGAGCACATGATGGACCAGATCGCCCGTCACGGGCTGATCGATTTGGATATCCAGGCTAAGGGTGATCTCCATATCGACGACCACCACACGGTGGAAGATATCGGCATTACTCTCGGCCAGGCATTCGCTCAAGCGGTCGGCGACAAGAAGGGCATTCGCCGCTACGGCCACGCCTATGTGCCGCTGGACGAAGCCTTGTCACGGGTGGTGGTGGACTTTTCCGGTCGCCCGGGGCTGGCCATGGATATTCCCTTTACCCGCGGCAACATCGGGCGCTTTGACGTCGAGCTGTTTGGTGAATTTTTCCAGGGTTTTGTCAACCACGCTGGAGTGACCCTGCACATCGACAACCTCAAGGGCAAGAACGCTCATCACCAGGCAGAGACCGTATTCAAAGCCTTTGGTCGCGCGCTGCGCATGGCGCTGGAAGAGGACCCGCGGATGGCCGGCCAGATGCCGTCTACCAAAGGCTGCCTGTAAGCGGACGGAGAGAAACGATGAGTAGTGTAGCGGTCATCGACTACGGCATGGGCAACCTGCACTCGGTTGCCAAGGCGCTGGAGCACGTGGTGCCTGGCATCGAGGTGCGAGTCACCGCCGATCCGACCCTGATCGCCAGCGCCGACCGGGTGATCCTGCCCGGCGTCGGCGCCATCCGTGATTGCATGGGCGAGATCCGCCGACTGGGTATCGACACCGTAGTGCGTGACGCCATCGCCTCCGGCAAACCTTTTCTGGCGATCTGCGTCGGCATCCAGGCGTTGATGAACCATAGCGAAGAGAATGGCGGCGTCGATTGCATCGGCCACTTTGCCGGCAACGCCCTGTTCTTCGGCACAAGCCTCATCGACGAGCAGGGCGCCAAGCTTAAGGTACCGCACATGGGCTGGAACCAGGTGTGGCAGGCAAAGTCCCACCCGCTGTGGGCCGATATCGACGACGGCGCCCGGTTCTATTTTGTCCACAGCTATTACGTTAAAGCGGAGCAGCAGGGCCAGGTCGCGGCCCGCTCTGACTACGGTGTCGGCTTTGATGTGGCACTGGCGGACAACAACGTCTTCGCGGTGCAGTTCCACCCGGAAAAGAGCCAAAAGCCGGGGCTGCAGCTGCTCAAGAACTTCCTGAACTGGAACGGTCAGGCACACTAACAGAGGCTTTCAGCATGGCACTGGCCAAACGCATCATTCCCTGCCTGGACGTGGACAATGGCCGCGTCGTCAAGGGCGTTCAGTTTGTTGATATCCGTGACGCCGGCGACCCGGTCGAAGTGGCCAAGCGCTACGACGAACAGGGTGCCGACGAGATCACCTTCCTCGACATCACCGCCAGCCATGAAGACCGCGACACCATGGTGCACACGGTCGAAAAGATGGCCAGCCAGGTATTTATTCCTCTGACCGTAGGTGGCGGCATCCGTACCTGCGACGATATCCGCACCATGCTCAACGCTGGTGCCGACAAGGTCAGCATCAACACCGCGGCGGTGTTCAACCCCGAGTTCGTGCGCGAGGCGGCCGAGCGCTTCGGTAGCCAGTGCATCGTGGTCGCCATCGACGCCAAGAAAGTCAGCCAACCCGGCGAGCCCGACCGCTGGGAGATCTTCACCCACGGCGGGCGCAAGCCGACCGGGCTGGATGCGGTCGAGTGGGCCCGGAAGATGGTCGAACTGGGCGCCGGCGAGATCCTGCTCACCAGCATGGATCAGGACGGCGTCAAGAACGGCTACGATCTGGGGGTTACCCGCGCCATCTCAGAAGCGGTGTCGGTACCGGTAATCGCCTCCGGCGGGGCCGGCAACCTTGACCACCTGGTGGACGGCGTCACCCTCGGCAAAGCCGACGCCGTACTGGCCGCCAGCATTTTCCACTTCGGCGAATACTCGATTCCCGAAGCCAAGGCCTACATGCAGAGCAAGGGGGTCGAGGTTCGCCTCTGACCCCCGGCCAACTCCCCTTTTCAATCACGGAGCAGATATGAACGCGCCCATCAATGTGGTGATCAGCGGCAGCGGACTGTTTACCCCTGAGCAGAGCATCAGCAACGACGAACTGGTCAAAGCCTTCAACGCCTACGTGGAGCGATACAACCAAGCTCACGCGGCCGAGATTGAAGCCGGAACCCTGGAGCCGCTGCAGCCGTCCAGCAGCGAGTTTATTGTCAAGGCTTCAGGTATTCACAGTCGCTACGTGATCGACAAACAGGGGATACTTGACCCCGAAGTGATGGCGCCACAGCTGCCGGAGCGGGCCGATGACGAGCTCTCCATCCTCGCCGAAATGGGCGTCAAAGCCGCCCGTCAGGCACTGGAACGCGCCGGCCGCAGCGCCGGCGAGGTCGACCTGGTGATCGTCGCCTGTTCCAACCTGCAGCGCGCCTACCCCGCCATCGCCATCGAGATTCAGCAGGCGCTGGGCTGCCAGGGGTTTGGTTACGACATGAACGTCGCCTGCTCCTCGGCTACCTTTGGTATCGGCGCCGCCGCCGATGCCATCCGCTCCGGCAGCGCCAGTCGTGCACTGGTGATCAACCCGGAGATCTGCTCCGGACACCTGGAATTCCGCGACCGTGACTGTCACTTCATCTTCGGCGATGTGGCCACCGCAGTGCTGCTAGAGCCCGAAGAACAGAGCCGCTCAGCCTCCGCTTTTCGGGTGCTTGGCACTCACTTCAAGACCCGGTTCTCCAACAACATCCGCAACAACTTCGGCTTTCTCAATCGCACCGCGCCACAAAGTCGCGACGCGCGCGACAAGCTGTTCCGCCAGGAAGGACGCAAAGTGTTCAAGGAACTGCTGCCGCTGGTGACCAATACCATCGGTGAGCATCTGGACCAGAGCGGACTGCAGGCTTCAGACTTCAAGCGCTTCTGGCTCCATCAAGCCAACCTGACCATGAACATGTTCGCGGCCAAGAAGCTGTTGGGAAGGGAGCCGAGCGCCGCCGAGGTGCCGATCGTGCTGGACCGCTACGCGAATACCAGCTCGGCGGGGTCGATTATCGCCTTTCACTTGCACAGCGACGACCTCAGCAGTGGCGACCGCGGCCTTCTGAGTTCCTTCGGCGCCGGCTATTCAGTCGGTAGCGTACTGCTGCAAAAGATCTGAGCCGGAATCAACTGTTGGGGGTCTTGGTCGCCCACTCGTCGTTACGGGCGTTGCGATAAAGCTCCCAACCGAACGCTGCCGGCAACAGCAGCGCCTTGCCATCCTGGCTCACGCCATCGGCACTGGCCACCGCATCGAAACTGTAGCTTTCAATCCCCAACTGACGCAGGGTGCTGCGATCGACCGGCTGGGAACGATAGACCTGATAACAGTCGCGGTCGCGGCAGACCGTATCATTGGAACGAACCTGATGTCCGTCTTTGGTGGTCAGGCCACTGAACGGCTGACCTTGATAGAGTCGGTAGGTACCGTCTGCTGCGGCCAACCCCGGTACCATTAGGCAGACCCCAAGGGCCGCCATCGCGAGCGTTCTCATGCTGAGCACCTCCGTGAGTTACAACAGCATTAGGACGTAGCCACGGCGGTTAGTTCCGTGCTCCCGGCCTCAAGCAGTGACGCCGTAGCTATCACGATAGCTGCGAATCGCCGCCAGTTCTGCCTCAGAGCCGCCCTTTTCTTCGAGGAAAGTCACCAGATCATCCAGATTAATGATACTGATAACAGGCATGGCGTAGTCGCGCTCCACTTCCTGAATCGCCGACAGTTCACCCTGGCCTCGCTCCTGCCGATTGAGCGCGATTACCACTCCCGCCGGAGTGGCCCCGGCTTGCTCAATCAGAGTCATGACCTCACGAATGGCGGTACCGGCAGAGATCACGTCATCGACGATCAGCACCCGGCCCTTGAGCTCGGCTCCCACCAGATTACCGCCTTCACCGTGGTCTTTGGCTTCTTTGCGGTTGAACACATAGGGGACATCGCGACCGTGATCGTTGGCCAGCGCCACACAGGTGGTGGTTGCCAGCGGGATCCCTTTGTAGGCGGGGCCCAACATCACGTCAAACTCAACCCCAGCGTTCTCGATTGCCGCCGCATAATAGCGCCCCAGGCGGGCCAACGCTTCGCCGCTGTTAAACAGGCCCGCATTGAAAAAGTAGGGGCTGATCCGACCCGACTTTAACGTGAACTCGCCAAAGCGAAGGACGCCCCGTTCGATGGCAAACTCGATAAATTCACGTTGATACGCCTGCATGCCGACTCCCCTGCAACTCTAACCGATGAAAAATGGCTGCCTATAATACAACGAACCGCCCACCGCTCCCACGGCAAAGGCGGCCTGTATGTTTCAGTTTCCTTATCAAAGCGATACAATCGGCGCCTGCCTGCTCGTTCAGGTAGCCACCTAATAAGAATGGTATGAAGGTAGTCCCGGATGCGCGTAATCACGCTCAACGTACAAGGCATTAAAGAAGCTGCCGAGAAGGGCTTGTTCGACTGGATGATCGCCGAAGACGCCGACGTCTACTGCCTGCAGGATCTGCGGGCTAAAGAGTACGAGCTGGACGACGCCCTCTACCATCCCAACGGTTATTACCCCTATTTCTTCGATGCCTTTGAAGACGGCTACAGCGGTGTGGCGATCTACTGCAAGCAGCCCCCCAAGGCGATCATGACCGGCCTCGGCTTTGAAGAGTGCGATTTTCATGGGCGCTTTATCCAGGCCGACTACGACAAGGTCAGCATCGCCTCCATGGTGATCCCCTCGGGGCTCAAGGACGATGCCGCCCAGTCGCAGAAATTCCACTACATGGAGAACGTGCTGGGTCATCTGAAAAAGACCCTGCGCAAGCGGCGCCAGTTTATCTTCTGTGGCACCTGGAGCATCGCCCACAAGACCCTGGACCTCAGCAACTGGTACGTTAACCAGAAGAATTCCGGCTTCCTGCCGGAAGAGCGTCAGTGGCTGGACGTGGTTTTTGGCGAACTGGGTTATATCGACGCCTTCCGCGAAGTGAACCACGCTGATCATCAGTACACCTGGTGGCCGCCGTATAATCGCGCCTACTCCCTCAACGAAGGCGCCCGCATCGATTATCAGGTCACCACACCCGGGCTGCGCAAGACCATACGCGACGCCCGCATTCTGAAAGGCGTGCGTTTTTCCGAACACGCGCCACTGCTGATCGACTACAACCAGCCGCTGTAACAACCAGCCCGGCACAAAAAAGCCCCTCAGCGAGGGGCTTTTTGATTCGCTCTGGCGATGACGGTCAGGCGTCCAGCGCGGCCTGCTGCAACTTCACCAGCTCGGCGATACCGGTGCCCGCCAGATCCAGCATTTTATTCAGTTCGTCACGACTGAACGGCGCGCCCTCGGCGGTGCCCTGAACTTCAACCAGGCCACCGCTCGCAGTCATCACCACGTTCATATCGGTTTCCGCCTTGGAATCCTCGGCATAGTCGAGGTCCAGCACCGGCATCCCCTTGTAGACGCCCACCGAAACCGCCGCCAACAACTCCTTGAACGGATTGCCCTTCATCGCACCATTGCCGTTCTTGGCCAGCTGGCTGACCGCGTCACGCAGCGCTACGCAGGCCCCGGTGATCGCCGCGGTGCGGGTACCGCCGTCGGCCTGCAACACATCGCAATCAATGGTGATGGTATTCTCGCCCAGCCGCTCCAGATCCATGATCGCCCGCAACGAACGGCCGATCAGACGCTGAATCTCCACCGTCCGTCCGCCCTGACCGCCACGCGCTGCTTCCCGCGCCATACGACTACCGGTAGAGCGGGGCAACATACCGTACTCCGCCGTCACCCAGCCGGTACCGCTACCGCGCAGAAACCGGGGTACGCCACGCTCTACCGATGCGGTGCACAGCACCTTGGTGTCGCCAAACTCCACCAGCACCGAACCTTCGGCATGCTTGGTATAGTGGCGGGCAATGCGAACGTCGCGCAGCTGGTTCGGCTCGCGGCCGCTGGGACGCATCGCGTCCACGCCGAGATTCTTAAGCTGATCAGCGATGGTTGAATTCATGAGGATTCCTGTTGCTGGAAGATCAATTCGGTGACGGTCTGATAGAATAACGCCTTTCAGCCGCCCATTTTAATCGAGATCCAAGCCTATGACACGCAGTATGACCGCCTTCGCGCGTCAGCAGAGCGAACACCCCTGGGGTACCCTGGTATGGGAGATCCGCTCGGTCAACCACCGCTACCTCGAGCCCCACCTGCGCCTGCCGGAAAGTTTCCGGGAACTGGAGGGCACCGTGCGGGAACGGTTACGCAGCAAACTGCAGCGCGGCAAAGTAGAGTGCACCCTGCGCTTTCAGCCTGCGGAGCAGCAGAGCGGCGACCTGAGCGTCAATACCGCACTGGTGGCGCAATTAAAAACTGCAGCCGAGCAGGTTGCAGCCATGCTCAGCAACCCGGCCTCGATCAACCCACTCGAACTACTCCGCTGGCCGGGCGTGCTCAGCGAGCCCAGCATCGACATGAAAGCCCTGCTCGCCGCGGCACTCCAGACCTTCGATACCGCCGTAGATGAACTGATCGACAGCCGCGCCCGCGAAGGTCAGGAGCTGGCAGCACTGATCAACCAGCGCCTGGACGCGATCGACGCGGTGGTGGTGCAGGTGCGCGGACGGATGCCGGAGATCCTGCAGCGCCAACGTGACAACCTCCAAGCCAGACTCAACGAGATCCAGGGCGAACTCGACCCCGGTCGGGTAGAACAGGAACTGGTGCTGCTGGCCCAGAAAGCCGATGTCGACGAAGAGCTGGATCGCCTTCACACCCACGTCAACGAAGTACGCCGGGTGCTGGGGCAGAGCGGCGCCGTTGGCCGCCGGCTGGACTTCCTGATGCAGGAACTCAACCGCGAAGCCAACACCCTGTCATCCAAGTCGGTGGTCGCCGACACCACCCAATGCGCGGTCGAACTGAAAGTCCTGATCGAACAGATGCGCGAACAGATCCAGAATATCGAGTAACGAACCCCATGAGCCAAGGAACCCTTTACATCATCTCCGCCCCCTCCGGTGCCGGCAAAACCAGTCTGGTCAAGGCGTTGCTCGACCGCGACAAGCAGGTCTGCGTGTCGGTATCACACACCACCCGCGCGCCCCGTCCCGGCGAAGTGGACGGCTGGGATTACAACTTTATCGACCGCCAAAGCTTCGACCAGATGGTGGCCGACAATGCCTTTCTCGAACACGCCGAGGTATTCACCAACTGCTACGGCACCTCTCGCGCCTGGGTGGAGAACACGCTGGCCCAGGGGCGGGACGTGATTCTCGAGATCGACTGGCAAGGCGCACAGCAGGTACGCCAACTGATGCCGGAATCGGTATCGGTCTTTATCCTGCCGCCATCGCGGGAGGCGCTGGAGCAGCGACTGCAAAACCGCGGCCAGGACAGCGACGAGATCATTGCCCAGCGCATGAGCCAGGCAATCAGCGAAATGTCCCACTACGCCGAATACGATTTTCTGATCATCAATGATCAGTTCGAGCAGTCGCTGCAGGAGCTGGCCGCCGTGTTTCTGGCGCGGCGCCAACGGCTGGAAGTGCAGCGCCCACGCCACCAGCAAATGATCGACGCGCTCTTGTGCAGTAGCGGTAAGAGCGAGTAAACTGTCGTGCTACTCCGAATCCCCCGAACTGCAATTGACTGAGGTTATTCATGGCCCGCGTTACCGTTGAAGATTGTCTGGAAAACGTTGAGAACCGCTTTGAGCTGATCATGGTATCCGCCAAACGTGCTCGCCAATTGGCCACTGGCGGCAAAGAGCCCCACGTTGGCTGGGAGAACGACAAGCCGACCGTAGTCGCACTGCGCGAAATCGCTGAAGGCCACGTCGACGCCAGCATCCTGATCGAGCGCCCTGCCGATCTGGATGAGCTGATGGAGGAGACGCTTGAGGTTGAAGCTTAATCTCGGCACTCCTGCAGTACCGCCGGCCCACCCCAACCTTCGGGCCGGCTTTCTCACACCCGCACTACGGTAAGACCTGATGGCCGCCATTCGTGAATTGGCCGAACGTCTGACCGACTATCTCGGCGAAGAGCAGATCAACCAGGTCCGCCGCGCCTACTTTTATGCCGAGCAAGCGCACGATGGTCAGCGGCGCAAAAGCGGTGAGCCCTATGTCACCCACCCGCTAGCCGTTGCCTCAATTCTGGCCGAGATGAACATGGACTATCAAAGCCTGATGGCGGCGATGCTCCATGATGTGATCGAAGATACTCTGGTTGACAAGCAGGCTCTCAGCGACCAGTTCGGTGACACCGTTACCGGTATTGTCGACGGGGTCAGCAAGCTGACCCACCTGCACTTTGAAACCAAGGCCGAAGCCCAGGCAGAAAACTTCCAGAAAATGGTGATGGCGATGGCGGAGGATATCCGCGTCATCCTGGTCAAACTCGGCGACCGGCTGCACAACATGCGCACCCTCGGCGTTATGGCACCGGAAAAACAGCGCCGTATCGCCCGTGAAACTTTGGATATCTACGCCCCCATCGCCAGCCGCCTGGGGATGCACGACGTGCATGTCGAACTCGAAGATCTCGCCTTCCGCGCGTACTACCCGATGCGCTACAAGCATATCGGACGGGCGGTAAAACAGGCGCGCGGCAACCGGCGCGACATGATTGAACGGATCGAGAACACACTGACCGAAGCCCTCGAGCGGGAGGGACTGCCAGCCAAGGTCAGTGGGCGCCAAAAGCACCTGTACAGCATCTACCGCAAGATGGTGACCCAGAAGAAGTCGTTCGCAGAGATCATGGATGTGTTCGCGTTCCGCATCGTGACCGACAAGATCGACACCTGCTATCGGATTTTGGGCGCCGTTCATAACATATACAAGCCTGTTCCCGGCCGCTTCAAGGATTATATCGCGATCCCCAAGGCTAACGGCTATCAGTCGTTGCACACCGATCTGTTTGGTGCCCGTGATATCACCATCGAGGTACAGATCCGCACCCAGGAGATGGACGAAATCGCCAACGCCGGCATCGCCTCACACAGCAGCTACAAGGCCAGCGATAACAAGGCATCGCGGATCGAAGGCAGTTACAACCGCGCCCGCCAATGGGTGCAGGGACTGCTGGAGATGCAGAAACAGGCCGGCAGTTCAATGGAGTTTATTGAGAACGTCAAGATCGACCTGTTCCCCGACGAAGTCTACCTGTTCACTCCCAAAGGACGCATTTTTGAGCTACCTAAGGGAGCCACCCCGGTGGACTTCGCCTATGCAGTGCACACCGATATCGGCAACAGCTGCGTATCCTGTCGCATCAACCGCCGCCTGGCCCCCCTGAGCACCCCCCTGGAGAGTGGACAGACGGTGGAGATCATCACTGCCCCCGGCGCGCAGCCCAATACCGCCTGGCTGAACTTCGTTATTACCGGCAAGGCCCGCACCAACATTCGCCACTTCCTCAAGAACAAGCAGCGCGACGAATCGATCGCCCTCGGACGCCGGCTACTGAACCAATTCATGGCTAGCTTCGGTAGCTCAGTGGAGGAGATCCGCGCTCAGTCGCTGGCCAGCTATCTCGAGGAAAACAGCCTGCATGACCTCGACGAGCTGTTGATGGAGATCGGCCTCGGTAACCGGATGGCGTTCATGGTCGCCCAGCGGTTGCAGCCAGCCAACGAAGAGGAAGCGGAACAGGACGCCGAGTCGCCCAAACGTCCGCTCTCCATCAGTGGCAGCGAAGGGGTGGTGATGACCTATGCCCGCTGCTGCCACCCGATTCCGGGCGATCACATTCTGGGGCATATCAGTTCCGGCCGCGGCATCGTGGTTCACCGGGAAGACTGCCGCAATATTCACGAATTCCGCCAAGATCCAAAAAAATGCGTGTACCTGGACTGGGACCGTGACGTTGACGACGACTTTGAGGTCAGCCTGCGGATCGAGCTGGCCAGCCAGCGCGGCATCATCGCCTCGTTGGCCACCAAGGTATCAGCGGCGGGGGCTAACATCCGTCGCATCGACATTGACGAGAAAGAAGCCCGCCTCAGCACCGTTCATCTGGACATTTCGGTGCGCAGCCGGGTCCACCTGGCCCGGGTGATGAAGCGCATTCGCGCCATCAAATCGGTCAACCGCATTCTGCGCGCCTGATCGCGCGCCCTATCCACCACTGGTTACAGAGGATCATCATGAGCAATCGCGCCATTATCCAAACCGAACAGGCGCCGCAAGCGATCGGTACCTATTCCCAAGCGGTCAAAATCGGCGAAACCACCTACCTGTCGGGGCAGATCCCGCTGGTGCCGAGCACCATGGAGATGGTCGAAGGCGATTTTGAGGCCCAGGTGGTACAGGTATTCGAGAACCTTGCCGCGGTGTGTGAAGCTGCCGGCGGCACGCTGCAGCAGATCGTCAAACTGAACATTTTCCTCACCGATCTCAGCCACTTCGGCACTGTCAACGAGGTGATGTCACGCTACTTCACCCAACCCTACCCCGCCCGCGCCGCCATCGGCGTGGCTGAGTTACCCCGCGGAGCCGCCGTCGAGATGGACGGCGTACTGGTGACCCAGTAACGCCCGCTACCGCCCCCGCGCCGCGCCCTCCCGGCGCGGGTCTACCCCGCTGCGAAAGCGCCCGTCACGCAGCCGCTCAATGCCGTGCAGACCGCTGTTGAGGTCGCGCACTTTGATCTCATGCCCACGCGCCTGCAGGGCATCGGCCAACCCTTCGGCCGCCGTTCCCTGTTCCAGCTCGGTGACGCCGTTGCGGTTGCTGACGTGCGGGAGCGACACCGCATCCTGAACCGACTCCCCGGCCACCAGATTGGCCAGCAGGGCCTGGGTCACGTAGTTGATGATCCGACTACCCCCGGGAGAGCCCAGCAACAGCTTCAGACGGCGATCACTATCGAGCACAATCACTGGTGTCATTGAGCTGCGCGGCCGCTTACCCGGCTGCACCCGGTTGGCCACCGGTGCGCCATCGCGCTCAGCTACGAAGCTAAAATCGGTCAGTTGGTTGTTGAGCAGAAAGCCGCCAACCATCAGGGTTGAACCAAACGCCATCTCGATACTGCTGGTCATCGATAGCGCATTTCCTTCAGCGTCTACGATCACCAGATGGGTGGTGGAGGGCCGCTCCGGCGAACGGCCAACTTGCCCGGCCAGCCCCGGCAGTTCTCCGGCCACTGCGGTGCCCATATCACGCTCACGGTTGATCAACCGCCCCCGCTCGCGCAGATAGGCGCTGTCCAACAGTGCCGTTACCGGCACCCGCACATGATCCCGATCGGCCAGGTAGCGGGCCCGGTCGGCATAGGCCAGCCGTGCGGCCTGGGTCAGCAGGTGGGCATAGGCCGCACTCTCGGGCGCCAGATCGATGAGGCCAAACCGGCTGAGGAGCCCCAGCATCTGCAGCAGCGCGACGCCGCCAGAGGTCGGTGGCGGCATACTGCACACTTCGTACTGGCGAAAATCACGGCACAACGGTTCGCGCTCACGCGCCTCATAGGCGGCCAGATCAGCCAGACTGAGCAGGCCGGGATTCTCCGCCGATCGCACCGCTGCGACCATATCTTCAGCCAGAGGGCCGGTATAAAAAGCGTCCGCGCCTTCACGGGCGATCAACTCCAGCGTTCTCGCCAACGCCTCATTGCGCAGCAGGTGACCGACCGGTAGCGGCTCGCCATTGTCGAGAAAAAAATAGTTGCGGCTGGAGGGGGTGTTCGCCAGCCCCGGATTGATACCGCTGGCAATCGACTGGTGCAGCCGGGGTGTCACTTCGAAACCCAGCCGCGAGCGCTCAATGGCATCGGCGAACAAGGACTCCCAGGGTAAGCGGCCAAACTGCCGCTGAGCCACCTCCAGCATACGCACCACCCCGGGGACCCCCACCGCACGACCACCGACCAGCGCCTGCCAAAAATCCATCGGCTCGCCGTCCCCTCGCACGAACAGTGCTTCGTTCGCAGCCATGGGCGCGGTCTCGCGACCATCATAAGCGTGAGCACGGCGCTGCCTGGCGTCCCAGTAAAGTAAAAACGCGCCGCCGCCCAACCCCGATGATTGCGGCTCCACCAGGGTCAGCATCGCCTGCACCGCAACCGCCGCATCGAGCGCACTGCCACCGGCTTCCAGCACCCGCAACCCCGCATCCGAAGCGAGCGGATGCGCGCTCACCACCAGCATCTTATCCGCCACCACTTCGGCCGGCCGGAACACGCCGCTGCCACCCTCCGGTGCCAGATCCTCTACCACCGCCGTCGCGCGCAGCGCCCACATCAGTAGCCACAGTCCAACCAACCACTTCATTGTCCGACCTCTCCACTCAAGCTTGCGACAGCGTCGCCGATATCTTGTACCATGACCTGAATCGCAACCGATGTAGCATAGTCAGCCCCGAACGCCGAGGCTAACTTGACGCTGCAAATCAGCAGCAACTAGGATTGCTACATAAGCTCAACCCGATTTAACCGAGAGCCCCATCATGGCAGACCACTCCTTTCGTCTGGCAATGCTTAGCGACAACGAAGGCCGGGTGCTGGTTTTGCTGCCCCGTGATCGCCTGCTCAACCTTGCGAGCATCTGGAAGCACAGCAACCGCCACCTGCACCCACTGTCCGCGCATGACGCGCAGAAGTTCTTTGCCCAGAGCGGGCTCAACACCGACAGCGGCCTGAAGAAACTGTTCGGCCTGCCGGTCTTTCTGGATGCCGACTCCCAAGTGGGTCAGTCGCTGCATATCTGGGAATCATCCAGCGGTTGGGAAGCGGAGATTCCGGTAGAACTGATCGATCACGCCGAAACCCTGCGCCTGGGACTGACCACCGAAAGCATTGATGCCAAACAGCCCGAGGGCGACGACGTCACCGTTATCACCCGCGCGGTAGAAAAGTTCACCGCACTGCGGATCAAACAGCGACTGGAGGACACTCTCGGCCTGCCAACACTGCCGCCGACCGCGCAAAAGGTGATCATGCTGCGCAGCGACCCCAACAGCGGAGTCGATGATCTGATCCCGATCGTCAAGTTCGATCCCAGTCTGTCGGCACAGGTAATGAGCTGGGCGGCATCGCCCTTCTACGCCGCACCCGGCGGGATCAATTCGATCCAGGATGCCATCGTGCGGGTGCTGGGATTCGACCTGGTAGTCAATCTGGCGCTCGGTATCGCCATGGGCAAAACCCTCAAAATACCGGAGGATACACCCCGCGGTGCTACGCCTTACTGGGTTCAGGCGGTGTACTGCGCCACTCTGTCGGAACGACTGGTCAAAATGATGCCGGTCGATATCCGCCCTCGCGGTGGTCTGGCCTACCTGTCAGGCTTGCTGCACAACTTCGGCTATCTGGCGCTGGCACACATCTTCCCACCCCATTTCTCGCTGGTATCTCGCTACGTGGAAGCCAATCCCCACCTGCCTCATGAATACGTGGAGAAGCAGGTGATCAACGTGACCCGGGAGCAGGTCGGTGCCTGGCTGATGGAGATCTGGAAGTTGCCGGACGAAGTCTGCCGCGCCATTCGCTATCAGAGCGATCTCAGCTACACCGGCGAGCACCGCCAGTATGCAATGATCGTCAACCTGGCCCAACGGGTGATGCGTCAGAACGGTATCGGTGACGGCCCGGTCGGTGAGATTCCGCCCCAGTTGCTGGAAGAGCTGAGTCTTGAGCCGCAACAGCTGCAGGCGGCATTTGACCAGATCCACAACCGGGGCGACGAACTGAAAGAGATCACCCAGCTGATGAAAGTCAGCTGATACGGGCAGCGCTCAGGGCGATTCCTTGAGCGCCGCCTCCAGCAGTTCCAACTCCTCGCAACCCGCCAGCCACTGCTCCTCAACCTGCTCGGCCTCACGGCTTAGCCGGGTTTGTTCGTCGAGTAGCTGACGCAGGGTGTGTTTTTGCTCGTCACTGTACAACGCGCTATCTGCCAATCGCTGCTCCAACGCCGACTGCTGTTGATGCAATTGGTCCAGCCGGGATTCCAGTGTGGTCACCCGCTTGCGTAGCGGACTGAGTTGTTTACGCCGTTCCGCATCCTGACGTTTACGCTCTTTGCGTGCCTGCGCCGATTCCCCCTGACGCTGCTCCTCTCCGTTATCCGAAGCACTGGCTGCATCCAGTTGGCGATTACGCTCACTCAACCAGCGGGCATAATCATCCAGATCACCGTCAAAGGGCTGTACCTGACCGTCGCATACCAGCAGAAACTCGTCGACACAGTTGCGCAACAGGTGGCGATCGTGGGACACCAGAATCAGCGTGCCGGGGAACCCTTGCAGCGCCAGCGTCAACGCGTGGCGGACCTCCAGATCCAGGTGGTTGGTGGGTTCGTCCATCAACAGCAGGTTCGGCTTCTGCCAGGCGATCAGGGCTAACGCAAGACGCGCCTTCTCTCCGCCGGAGAAATGGCGCACCGGATCCAGCGCATCATCACCATGAAAACCGAAACTGCCGACGAAATCCCGCAGCTGCTGATCACTGACATTTGGTGCCATGCGCTGCAAATGCAGCAGCGGCGAGGCGTCCAGATCGAGCGCCTCCAACTGGTGCTGGGCAAAGTAACCGACCCGCAGATTGGCCCCTTCGTTGCGCTCGCCGCTCAGCAGCGCCAGTTCCCCCATCAAGGTCTTGATCAGCGTCGATTTGCCGGCACCGTTCGGGCCCAGCAAGCCAATTCGCTGATCCGGCTGCAAGCTAAGGGTGCAGCTGTCGATCACCGTCGCACCCGCGTATCCCAGTGCTGCATGACGCAAACTGAGCAGCGGCGTTGACACCTTGTCGGCAGCACTAAAACGGAAGCTGAACGGCGAATCAACGTGAGCCGGCGCAATCAGCTCCATCCGCTCCAGCTCCTTGATCCGGCTCTGCGCCTGCTTCGCCTTGGAGGCCTTGGCCTTGAACCGGCGGACGAAAGACTCGATCTCGGCGACTCGCTGCTGCTGCTTCTGAAACGCCGATTGCTGCTGCGCCAACCGCTCGGCCCGCGCGCGCTCAAAGGCGCTGTAGTTACCCCGATAGAGAGTCAGCTGGCGCTGCTCCAGGTGGGCGATGTGGGTCACCACCCGATCGAGGAAATCCCGATCGTGAGAGATCAGCATCAGAGTGCCGGGATAGCTGATCAGCCACTGCTCCAGCCACAAGGTGGCGTCAAGGTCGAGGTGGTTAGTCGGTTCATCCAGCAACAGCAGGTCGGAGCGGCACATCAGCGCCTGAGCCAGATTCAGGCGAATCCGCCAGCCACCGGAAAAATCGGCCACCGGCCGGCCCAGCTCCGCATCACTGAACCCGAGCCCGTGCAGAAGCTGGCGCGCGCGGGCATCGGCACTGTAGCCGCCGATATTATCCAGTTGGGCATGCAGCTCCCCCAGCCGGGCCGGATCATCGCTTTGTTCGGCCACGCTGATCGCCTGCTGCAGCTGACGCAGTTCCGCATCGCCGTCGAGCACGTAATCCACCGCCGAGCGATCGAGCACGGCGACTTCCTGGGCCATATGGGCGATCTGCCAGCCTGCCGGAATGCGCAGGTCGCCGCCATCGACGTGCAAACCGCTCAGCAGCAGTTGAAACAGGCTCGACTTACCACAACCGTTGGCGCCGATGAGGCCAACCTTCTGCCCCGGGTGAACACGCAAGTCCACCCGTTCCAGCAATAGGTTCTTGCCCCGTTGTAACGAGAGTTGAATGAGTTCGATCATGGCGCGCAAGTCTACCACAGTGCAATGGCCCTCAGCGCGGCTTTGCAGGCTGGCCCTCAACGGAACTTTACGGTTACACTGGCCTCAACTCTAAGGTAATGAGTTCGCTGCCGTTAGCGGCAGTTGAGGCATCAAATGCATGCAATTAAGGACCTCCAATGAAAAAACATCTGTTGGTAGGCGCCATCACCGGTGCTCTGCTTTCCTCTCCTCTGGTCCAGGCTGCCGAGCTGGACACTCTCGATCAGAAAATCAGCTACATCATGGGCCTTGACGTTGCCACACGTATGGACGGCATCGGCTTTAATCTCGACATTGACGCATTCAAGCAGGGCCTGAAAGAACTGGACGGTGATCGCAGCCTGTCTGATGACATCATTCAGCAGGCGATGCAGGCAGCCCAGGAGCGTTATCAGGAGCGCCAGCAGGCAATGGTGCTGGAACGCGCTGAGGCTAACCAGAAACTCGGCGCCGAGTTCCTGGCCAGCAATGCCAGCAAAGAGGGTGTCGTCACCACGGACAGCGGCCTGCAGTACAAGGTAATCAGTGAAGGCAGCGGGCCGATGCCGGCAGCGACCGACACCGTGCGGGTTCACTACCGCGGCACGCTGGTGGACGGCACCGAGTTCGACAGCTCATACAAGCACGGCGGCCCGGCCACCTTCCCGCTGAACGGCGTCATCCCCGGCTGGACCGAGGGCCTTCAGCTGATCAAACAGGGCTCCAAGGCAGAGTTCTATATTCCGGCCGAACTGGCCTACGGCAATCACGGCATGGGGCAACTGATCGGTCCTAACGCTACCCTGATCTTTGAAGTTGAACTGCTGGAAATCAATCCGGCCCAGTAAGATCTGCGATCCCGGTTCAGCGCCGCCTGAACCGGGTCTGTTCCCGCCATATCCCAGATTCAGTTACCTAGCTGATTCACAAAGCCATTGGACCCCAGCGCAAAATAGCGATTGCCGCCGCCGAAGCCAACCGCATAGACGGTGGCACTGGTAGGTCGGAAGGGATCGCGTTTGTGCAGTGTCCAGCGCTTGAGCTCACGCCCGTCACTGACATTCCACAACTGCACCAGTCCGGCGCTGGTGCCGGTAAGCAGGCGATCACTGTTGGGCGAAAATACAGCCGCGGTGTAGGTAATCCGTTGCGGCAGCAGTGACTCGTCGGTAGTCAGGGTCTGGGTTATCTGGCCACTGTCGGTACGCCAGATCAACGCCTTGTCCAGCTGACCCGCGCTGAAGGCGTAATCACCGCTGGGAGAGAGCGCCACCGTATTCACCCCGTTGCCATGAGGCTGCTGCTGGAGCATCTCGCCGCTGGCCAGACTCCATAACCGCGCATGGTTGTCGTCGCCACCAGTCAACGCCAGGGTGCCGTCATCGCTGATCGCCACTGCACGCACCCGACCCTGATGGCGAACCGTCTGGCGTACGCCGCCATTTTTAATGTCGAACAACACCGCCGTATGGTCGGCAAGCCCCAACAGCGCCAGATTGCCGCCAGGGCCCAGATCCGCCGCCAGTATCTCCGCCGGCGCATTCCAGTACCACACCGGCTGACCATCGTTGACCTGCCACAGCACCAGGTCCTGGGGGCCGGCAGTCACAGCAAAGTCACCTTCGGGTGAGAACGCTGTCGCCACCAGATTGGTGTAATCGCCCTGCTGATGGTTCCAGTTGTAGAGTCGTTCGTTCCGATTGATGTCCCAGAGGCTGCCGCCATGCTGGATCGAGCCCACTACGCCGTAACTGGCATCGGGCGAAAGGGCGGCGGTATAAGTACCCTGCACCGCGTATTCGGCATAGCCGAGCGGGTCATCGCCCTGACCACAGCCGGCCAACAGCAGCGGTGAGAACAGCAGTGCACTCCATGCCCGCATCAACGCATCTCCGGTGGGGTTAGAGGCGATCCTTGTGCGCGGTGTGAAGGCGCTCGATCAGGTTGTCTTCCAGTTCGAAACGCTCGGCCAGCACCTCTCCAAGGCGGGAAAGGCGCTCGCCAAGGTGAGAAGCATCCTGCAGCGTCAGTGAGTCAACCTCGGAGAACTGGTCGTTAAAGCTCAGCACCTCGTCGGTGGTTGCCTGCAGTTTCGGATCGAGCTCGCGGGCCAGCTCGATGCCGCCATCATTAAAACTGTCGGCTTCTGCCAGCAGGTGTTCATACACCCCAAAGTGCCAGGACGACACATAGTCCACCAGCACTTCGCAAAAGCCCTGTAACGACGGAGCAACATCCTTATCCAGAGTGAGCTGTGGCAAGCCAATGAACCGACTCAGCAGGTCCTGACGTTCGTGCAACCAGCGGTCGATCAATTCACTGACGCCGCCCCAGCGCTCGCGGGCATCCAAGCATTTTTCCAGCATGATTACAGCTCCATGGTTTGCGCCCCGACGAAGGACGGTGGCTGAAGCCCAATACTAGCGCCATCACAAATGCGTTAGCAACCGAACACGTATCATGGACAAGCAGTTACGCCGCTATATACTGAGTTTCCATCGAATCAACAGCAAGGAAACCGATCGATGAATCGCGCGTTACAACATCTTTTTCTGACGCTGGCTCTGCTGACAGGGGCCGCTCAGGCACTGGCCGCAGAAAGCGCACCTGACCGTTATGTGGAATATGTTGAGCTCAACCCGCCCTTTATCGCCAATTACGGCGGGCCCGGGCCACTCAAGTACGTCAAGGCCGAGGTGTCGATCAAAGTGGTCAGCCGTGACGGTGAGGTCAACACCAAGCATCATCAGGCGCAGATCCGCAACGCCATCGTGATGCTGCTGAGCTCACAAACCGACGATACGGTATCCACCGCCGCCGGGCGCGAGCGCATTCGTATTCAAGCGCTGGAAGCCGTGCGCCAGATCATGGTGCAGGAGTACGGTGAAACCGGTTACGACATGATCGGCGATCTGCTGTTCACCAGCTTCGTGATCCAGAACTGAGTCGACCGCGTCAACGACTGATATACGCGGCCAGAAACTGGTCGAAGTCGCCCTCGGACTCTTGTTCGAGGGCTCTCTGTTCGGCCAGCGACTCGGCCGCCATCTGGGTCAACTCGGCGGCAACCTCATCCCCCAGCGCAGCCCCCTCGAGTCGTTCGCGGTGCTGCCGTGACAGATCCAGCATCGCTTGGTTATAGCTCTGGCCATGCTCGCGCATGTAAGCCAGCAGGCGCGCCGATGGCGTCAGCGCGCTGTCGTCTACCTTGGCCCGCTGAACCGTCAGTGCGTCACGGTAGGCACCGCCTCCGTGAGCCGCATCCAGGGCTTCAGCCACAGGCACCATCTCCTCCAGCAGTCGGTGCGCCCATTGCTGCATCGGCTCGGTGCCCGCCCCCCGCATCAGCGTCAGACCGGGTTCCCGGCCCCGGCGCACCACCCGCAGCAGGTTGTCCTTGACCTGATCGCACTCCTCACCTTCGATGTAGGGGGCGTCAGTCAGCAGGCAATGCAGCAGAAAGCAATCGGTGAAACGTGCCTGGGCGGCGTCGATGCCTCCGGCAATGAACGGGTTGATATCGACGTTGCGCACTTCCACGTATTCCACCCCGCGGGCACGGATCGCCTGCAACGGGCGCTCGCCGCTGGCGGCCACCCGCTTGGGGCGAATATCGCTGTAGTACTCGTTTTCGATCTGCAACAGATTGGTGTTCAACTGGCGATAGTGGCCATCCACCTTGACCCCGATCTGCTGATACTGGGGGTAGGGCCGTGCGATGGCATCGGACAGGGTGTGAACGTAATTATCCAGAGTGTTGTAACAGACGTTCAGGGTCGACTGGGCACGGTTCGAATAGCCCAGGTCGCTCATCCGCAAACTGGTAGCGTAGGGGCCGTACAGGGTATCGTCGTCAAACTGCTCCAGCCCATGGGGGCGATCAGCGACAAAACGGCGATCCAGTGCCGGCGAGGCACCGAACAGATAGATCAGCAGCCAGGAGTGGCGGCGAAAGTTACGAATCAGGCCGAAGTACCGCGCCGAGCGGTATGCCTGATTGCTAAGCGGACTACCATCCATCTGCTTCAGCAGCGGCCATAACTCTTCGGGGGCGGAAAAATTGTAGTGGATCCCGGCGATCGATTGCATCACCCGGCCATAACGATACTCCAGCCCCACGCGGTAGATATGCTTGAGTCTGCCGATATGGGAGCGGCCGTAGTCGGCGATAGTCACCTCGGCCGGGTCATCGATCCGACAGGGCATGCTGCCACCCCAGATGGTTTCGCTGCCCAGGTGCTGATAGGTATAGCGGTGGAGGTCGTCAAGGTAGTTCAGCATCGCATCGATATCGCGATAAACCGGGGTAATGAACTCCAGCAACGCCTCGGAATAATCGGTCGTGATCCGCGGATGGGTCAGTGCCGAACCCAACGCCTGCGGATGGGGCTGAGATGAGATGCGCCCCTCCGGCGACACCCGTAATCCCTCTTTCTCGACCCCATGCCGGATCGAGGCCAACAGATCGATCTGGCCACTATCGGCCAGATGCTGCAGGCTGCGTTGCAACTGTTGAGACATAAGCTACCACTTAATCAACACCGGCCCGCAAAGGGGCCGGTTGGGCGGCACTGCAGCAGGCCGCGATCAAATTCAACGGCTCAAACAATGGTGCCGTCAATGGGAGAGGAAGCGCTGGCATAAAGCTTGCGCGGCATCCGCCCGGCCAGATAGGCCTCACGACCCGCCTCCACCGCTTTTTTCATCGCCGAGGCCATCAACACCGGGTTCCCTGCCGCCGCAATCGCCGTATTCATCAATATCGCGTCACAACCGAGCTCCATGGCGATGGCGGCATCGGAGGCTGTACCCACCCCGGCATCCACCAGAATCGGCACTCTGGCGTTTTCGAGTATCAACATCAGGTTATAGGGATTACGAATACCCAGCCCGGAGCCGATCAACGATCCCAGGGGCATCACCGCTACGCAGCCCATATCTTCCAGCTCTTTGGCGATCACCGGATCATCACTGGTGTAGACCATCACCTTGAAGCCGTCATCGATCAACTCACGCGCCGCCTTCAGGGTTTCGGTCACATGGGGAAACAGGGTTTTCTGGTCAGCCAGAACCTCCAGCTTGACCAGATCATGACCATCCATCAGCTCGCGGGCCAGCTTACAGGTACGTACCGCATCCTTAGCATTAAAGCAGCCTGCAGTATTGGGCAGGATGGTGTACTTGTCGGGTGAAATCACGTCAAGCAGGTTGGGCTCGTCCGGATTCTGGCCGATGTTGGTTCGACGCACCGCCACGGTGACGATTTCCGCCCCACTGGTTTCGATCGCCTCGCGGGTCTCATCCAGGTCCTTGTATTTACCGGTACCCACCAACAGTCGGGAAGAATAGGTTGTGCCGGCAATTACCAGCGGAGAGTCTTGTCGCTGCTCAGTCATCAATCAGGTCACTCTGTCCGTACTAAATACTCAACCACCGCCGATGGCATGGACGATTTCCACCCGGTCGGCCGCTCTTAATTCGGTTTGCGGATGCTCACTCTTGGGCAGAATTTCCAGGTTGTACTCCACCGCTACCCGCTTGTCGGCCAGCCCCAGATCCACCAGCAGGGCGCTGATGGTCAGCCCTGCTTCGGCCTCGTAGGGCTCGCCGTTCAGTTCAATCTTGATCACGTTCACCTCGCCTGCCTGAAGCCGATCCAGGCCAACCACAACCATCCCGCCAGCATCAACAAACCGCCCAGCGGAGTGAGCCACGCCACCCAGCGCAGCTCGGTCAGGCAGAGTATATACAAACTGCCACTAAAAATACCGACTCCCACAGTCAACAAAAGCGTCACCGCGCACAGCGACACCCATTGCCGGGTCAGTGTCGCCACCAGCAGCAGCCCCAGTCCGTGATAACCCAGATAGCGGGTCGCGGTGGCAAAGGTGGTGGCCTCGCTGGGCGACAGCACGCCCTTGAGGGCATGGGCGCCAAACGCCCCCAGCCCCACCGACAGCGCCGCCATCAAGGCACCGGCTATCAGGGCGAAACGGAACGGGGTAACGGGGGTGGTCATCAGCTGGCTGCTCGCTGCATCGCCGGCAGGGAAGAGCCGGTGCAAAAACAAACACGCCGGGACAAGCCCGGCGTGGATCAGGGTAGGGGTGATCAGATCACCATCAGCGCTTTCACTTTCTTCATCGCGCTTTTCTCCAACTGGCGGATCCGCTCGGCAGACACCTGGTACTCCGCCGCCAGTTCATGCAGGGTTGCCTTCTCTTCCGACAACCAGCGCTGAACCAGAATATTGCGGCTGCGGTCATCGAGGGTTTCGATCGCGCTTTGCAGCTTGTCGTTGGACTGCTGACCCCATTGGGCGTCTTCCAGCAGTCGTGCCGGGTCGGCGCGCTGATCTTCCAGATAGTAAGCCGGCGCCTTGTAAGCTTCGTCGCTGTCGTCGTCAACACCCGCGTCGAAGGCGGCATCCTGCGCACTCAGACGGCGTTCCATCTCGCGCACCACCTTGGGCTCGACGCCGAGATCTTCGGCCACTGCATGCACTTCGTCGTTGGTGAACCAGCCCAGGGTTTTCTTGGCGCTGCGCAGGTTGAAGAACATCTTGCGCTGGGCCTTGGTGGTCGCCACCTTGACGATCCGCCAGTTGCGCAGAATAAACTCGTGCATTTCGGCCTTGATCCAGTGCACCGCAAAGGAGACCAGCCGCACGCCGACTCGGGGGTCAAAGCGCTTGACCGCCTTCATCAGGCCCACGTTGCCCTCCTGAATCAGGTCTGCCTGGGACAGGCCATAGCCGGAGTAGCTCTTGGCGATATGCACGACAAAACGCAGGTGCGCCATAACCAGCTGCCGCGCTGCCTCCAGGTCTTCCTGATAAAACAGCCGCTCAGCCAGTTCGCGCTCCTGCTCAACGGTAAGCACCGGAATAGCACTGACAGTTTGGATGTAACCTTCAAGGTTACGGCCAGGACTCATCAGATCTACAGGTTGTAACGAGGTACCCATCGTCTCTCCGTATTACTCACTTTGTGGACCGATGATATGGACCGTCGGCACGATTCCGAGTTCCATTCAACGATCCGGCTGCTGCATCGGACCGAATAGTTTAGCGACCTAACTTACCCCAGGCAACCACTCGGTTTTAGCGACTGATTTCAGCCTCCAGTCTGCCCAACAGATCGATCACCACCCGGCTGGCATCCTCCATGCGCGACAACGCGTCCACCGCACCGTTCGCATCGTTGTCCGCCATCAGGCGCAGCGCCTCCAAACCGTGCTGATGCACCATCCGGTGAGGCTCGTCGAGGGACTGGAACGCGGCGATATCGGCATACAGCGCACCGCCGTCGCCGTCGAAATACCATTTGCCCAGGCGACACTGGGTGTGGTCGGCAAAGTCGCTGATGCTCTTCTGGCTCTCGTCCATCAGCACCTTGTAGACCTCGGTCTTCCACACCACGTGGTCCAGCTTGACGGTTTCAATAAAGGAGTTGGCCGCGCTGCGGCCGACGATGGCGTGCATCCGGCGCGACAGCTCCAGTACCTGGTCAACGGTCTGGTTGACCTCGGCGGTGGATTTAACCAGCTCCGCGCTCTGTTCGGCCATGCCGCTGATATCCGAGTTGGCCACGGTGGTGCGTTCGCTGATGCTGGTGACCAGACGTGAGATCTCGGCGCTGGCGCTGCTCGCTTTCTGCGCCAATGATCGAACCTCATCCGCCACCACCGCAAAACCGCGCCCCTGCTCACCGGCGCGGGCGGCTTCAATTGCCGCATTCAGAGCCAGTAGATTGGTCTGCTCGGAGATCTCCGAAATCACTCCGACGAAGCGTGAAATTTCCCCGGCCGGTCCCTGCAGCTGCTGCAGATGTTCGCTATTACGCTCGGCGTCCGCTGCAATTCCCTGCAGGCTGCCCTCGATGGTGGAGAGCACCGTGGAGCTGCGGTCGAACATCGCCTGGGCATCCTTGAGCTGGTGGCGTTCCTCCTGCAGCTCGCCGGCGGTATGTGCCATGCTTTCGCGCACGTCGAACACCGCCTCTGAACCGGAAAACCAGAGTTTGTGCACCCGTCTCTGGCGTGTCTCATGGTCGGCGTCAAGTTGCGCCTGTTGGGTCAACGCCTGTTGCTCCAGACGCGCTATTTCAGCGCTTCTGGCGGCATTCTCCTGTTCCGCGGCGGCCAGCCGGTCACGTAGTTCGGCGATCTCCTGCTTCAACTTCGACGTTCCGAACACAGCAAGCTCCTTGGTAGCTGACAACAAATGAAAAGAGAGATGTTAGCGGGGCTCAATGGCCGCCAGATGACGCACCACCGCCAGCCAGGCACCAGCAACCCCGAGCAGAATGGCGAACAGCAGCATCGACAACGCCCCTGCTATCCCTAGTCCCGACAGTTCGAAGCTGCCGGGATAGAGACCGATCAATTCACTCAGAGTAGTGCCGAGATATAACAGAATCAACTGAATTAAGCACCATGCCAGCAAGCCTGCGCCCAGCCCGTACCAGAAGCCGGTATAAAGGAAAGGCCGGCGTACAAAAGCGTCGGTGGCGCCCACCAGTTTGACCACCACGATCTCGTCGCGACGGTTCTCGATCTCAAGCCGAATGGTATTACCCACCACCAGCAGCATCCCCAGACCCAGCAGCCCGCCCAGTACCCAGGCCAGACTGCGGGCAAAGGCGATGATTGCGCGCAGACGATCCACCCAGGCAAGGTCCAGCACCACCTCGGCAACGCCATCGACCGCTTCCAGCAAGGTCGCCAGTTGCTGCAACTGCTGTGGCTGGCGGTAACCGGCGTCCGGCTCCACCAGAATCACCGCAGGCAACGGATTGTGATCAAGCAGGCCAAGGGTATCGCCGAGGCCCGAGTACTGCTTGAACTCCGCCAGCGCGTCGGCCTTGGACAGGTACAGCGTGGACGCTATCTGCGAATTATCCACCAGCTGCGCCGACAACGCCTGACCCTCGGCCTCACTCAGGCCGGCATCGAGAAACAGCGTCATTTCACCGGCCCCACGCCATTGCTCGCTCAGCCCCTGGGCGTCCTGCAGCCCCACCAGCATCACCGACGGCAGGGTCAGCGCAATCGCCATCACCATCAGTGTCATTAGCGTGGCCAGCGGCTCCGCCAGCAGTCGCTGCAGCGAACTGACCAGCACCTCGCGATGGTGAGCCAGATAGCCACGTCCGCGGTCACCCACGGCCACCTTGTGACGTTCGGCGCTGCCCCGGCCAGAGTTGCGTAGCGGTTGCTTAGCCATGGGTCAGCAACCTCCCCTGGTCCAGCACCAGACGGCGGTAGGGTAGCCGCGATATCAGGTCGAGATCGTGGCTGGCCACCAACACCGACACCCCCACCTGATTGAACTGATGAAACAGCCCCATGATGTCGGCCGACAACTCCGGGTCGAGGTTGCCGGTAGGCTCGTCGGCCAGCAACAGCTTGGGTTTGTTGACGATGGCGCGGGCGATACCCACCCGCTGCTGCTCACCGCTGGAGAGCCGAATCGGGTTGAGCTTCTCTTTGCTCAACAGCCCCACCTTATCCAGTGCGGCACGCACCCGGCGGCCGATATCGTCACCATCGAAGCCACCGATCTTCAGCGGCAGTGCCACGTTTTCGTATACCGAGCGGTCAAACAGCAACTGGTGGTTCTGAAACACCACCCCGATCTTGCGCCGGTGAAAGGGGATCTGGCGCGAGACCATGCGATTGAGGTTCTGTTCGTCGACCCACACCTGGCCCTGACTGGCACGCTCCATCAGGATGATCAGTTTCAGCAGCGTGCTTTTACCGGCCCCCGAGTGACCGGTCAGGAACGCCATCTCGCCCGCACCGAGGCGGAAGCTGACCTGCTTCAGCGCCTCGAATCCGGTGTGGTAACGCATGCTGACGTTGTCGAAGCTGATCATGCGGCCTCCCCGTTCGCCTAGTCGGCGAACAGCGCTTCGATAAACTCGCCTGCGTCGAACGGACGCAGATCGTCGATCTGCTCACCCACGCCGATGAAGCGGATCGGAATCCCCTGCGACTTGGCGATCGCAAAGATGATGCCGCCCTTGGCGGTACCGTCCAGCTTGGTCAGGCTGATGCCGGTAACACCTACCGATTCGCGGAACAGCTGCGCCTGGCTGAGGGCGTTCTGACCGGTGCCGGCATCCAGCACCAGCATCACCTCGTGGGGGGCGGTCGCGTCGAGCTTTTGCATCACCCGCACCACCTTTTCCAGTTCCGCCATCAGGTTGGCCTTGTTCTGCAGCCGGCCGGCGGTGTCGGCGATCACCACATCGATCCCTTTGGCCTGCGCCGACTGCACCGCGTCAAAGATCACCGAGGCGCTGTCGGCACCGGTGTGCTGGGCCACCACCGGCACCTGGTTACGCTCACCCCACACCTGCAACTGCTCCACCGCTGCCGCACGGAAGGTATCGCCGGCGGCCAGCATCACTGAGCGACCCTCGGCCTGGAAGCGCTTGGCCAGCTTGCCGATGGTGGTGGTCTTGCCAACGCCGTTCACGCCGACCATCAGAATCACGTAGGGCTGTTTGCTACCGTCGATCTCCAGCGCACCGCTGCGACCGTCGAGCAGATTGGCCAGCTCCTCTTTCAGCGCCGCTTTGAGCGCTTCACCGTCCTTGAGCTGGTTACGCTGCAAGCGTTCGGTGAGACTGTCGATGATGGCGGTGGTAGCGTCGACACCCACGTCAGCCATCAGCAACTGGGTTTCGATCTCTTCCAGCAGGTCTTCGTCGATCGCTTTGCTGACCCCGAACAGTTCCGCCAGTCCACCGGTCAGGTTGGCCTTGGTCCGGCTAAGCCCCTGCTTGATCCGCCCGAACAGCCGCACTTTGCGCTCCTCCGGCGCCTCTGCCGGCTCAGGCTCAGGCTCAGGCTCAGGCTCAGGCTCAGGCTCAGGCTCAGGCTCAGGCTCAGGCTCAGGCTCAGGCTCAGGCTCAGGCTCAGGCTCAGGCTCAGGCTCTATAGTAGCCTGCTCCACCGCCGGTTGTTCGGCAACCTCGGCGACCGGCTCAGCGGTCGGTTCGGATTCCGGCTCAGCGTCGGCCTCTGTGTCCTTCGCAGGTTCGGGCTGCGGTTCGGCTTCAGCTAGTGATTGCGGGGTTTCCGGCGCGGGCTCAGCCGCGGGCCTTGCCGCGGACGAAGCGTCGGCCTTGGGCGTTTCAGGCTGAGACTCCGGTTGCTCGGAGAGCTCGGTATCGGCCTTGCCGCCCGAGGTCAGCCACCAGCCACCCAGCAGCACAATCAACAGGGCCAGACCGCCCATCACGTAGGGAAACACTTCGGGCCCGCCGAGGGCCTGAATCAGCTCATTCATCGACTCAAGAATCCGTTACTGAAATTGCATTAACGCCGGCGACCGGTGGCCAAAGGGATCGCGCCAACGCTCCATGGCCACACCGACAAAACAGCCGCAGATCTTAGCATGAAGGGGCCCTTGAGGGTTACACTCTGGCCAACCAAGGAGTCACCCCCATGAGTTCGCGCAAGCCCCTGTTCAGCCGCCAACAACTGAACTGGATCATCATCATCCTGACCATCGTCATCGCCCTGCTGTCGCTCTCCTCGCCGTCAGTCAGCTGGCCGACCCTGCAGCGCCAGACGCTGGCGGAGGTGCCGCTACTGAGTCCGGCCGAACCCGCCGAACATCCGGATCTGCTGCGGCTGGTTCTGCTGCTGCCCCCCTATCTCGACGCCGACGCACCGCTGGCCGCCAGCCTCGAACAGCTGCTGGCCACGCAACTAAGCGCCCAGCCGCTGCCGGGACTGATCCAGCGCCACCGGCTGCCGGATCGGCTGCGCCTGACCCTGCGGCTGCAACCGGACAACGCAATCGATGCCCTGCTCGACGCGCTGGCCCGCCGCCCCGATCCCGCCACCCTGGCCGAGGCGCAGCGCCGGCTGACCGCCGCCCGCCGTCTGGCCGACCACCAGCCACTGCCCGGCGCCTGGCCTGATCACCCGGCCAACGAGGACAGCCTGGAGCAACTCTACGGCAACTGGATCAGCCGCGCCCAGCTACGCCTGATCGCGGCACGCCCGCTGACAGAACAGGAGCGCAACCACTGGCAACAGGGGCTGCAGCGACTGGCGATCGGTACCCCCTGGCCGTCAACCCCACCACGCCTGCCAGCATCAACCCAGCGTAGCGCGCCGCAAACCGAACACCTGCTGCAAGTGCAGCGTGACCTGCCGGGCCGCCATGCGCCGGACTACGATCCGACCCTGCTGGCAGTACAGTGGTTGCAGCAGCACGCCGCCCGTGCGGGGGTGACACTGGATTGGCAGCCCCGGCGCGAGCGCAGCCGCCTGACCCTGAGCTATCGCGGCGACACCGCCATCGAACCTGACCGGCTGCTGCAACAGCTGGCACAGGTCGCCCGGAGTAACGACAGCGACGTTGCAGCGATGACCGACAAACTGCAGCAGCGTCTGCATGCCAGTCTCAGCCAGCCGCTGGGCTATCTCGACCTGCTGGAAACCATCGCCACCTACGAACTGCCATTGGACGCACTACCGCGCTTTGCCGCTACAATAGAACGCTTCGACGACGCCAGCCTTCAACGCCAACTCGGTGAACTGCTGAACCCGGCGGCGTATCAAACCTATCGACTCAGCCCGCTGTCCCAGGAGCCATAGAATCATGCCCCGTAAACCCGCCCGCCGACCCGCCGCCAGCAATCAACTGCGTATCATCGGTGGCGAATGGCGCGGCAGAAAGCTGAGCTTTCCCACCATCGACGGCCTGCGCCCGACCCCGGACCGGATCCGCGAGACCCTGTTCAACTGGCTGCAACTGGATCTGCCCGGTGCCCGCTGCCTCGACCTGTTCAGCGGCAGCGGCGCACTGGGGCTGGAAGCGCTGTCACGCGGAGCTGGCGAAACGGTGTTGGTGGATCGCTCGGGGGAGGTGGTGCGGCAGCTGGAAGTCAATCTGGCACTGCTGAAAGCGAAGCGGGTTCGCGTGGAGCAAGATGCAGCCCAGCGCTGGCTGGAGCGCCACCAGCAGAGCGGTACTCAATTCGATCTGGTGTTTCTCGATCCGCCGTTCCGGCAGGGGATGCTGGAGCCCTGCTGTGCGTTGCTGGAGCAAGGTGGTCTGCTCAGTGATAACGCGATGATCTATATCGAAGCGGAAAAAGAGCTGCGCCAGCTGCCTGTGCCGGCCAACTGGATCCAGCATCGGCAGAAGAGCGCGGGTCAGGTCAGCTGCTATCTCTATCGCCGCGGCGGAGAGGTTGACGGTTAAGGTTTGTGCCGACAGGTGGAATGGCTCATATCGGCGCGGAGCGGACATCTGAGATTGCTTCTATAAACGGTGTTTCAATCTCCTTCCACTGCAATCAGATGGTCTTTGTTCCGCCCACCCGGGCGGGTCACTTTTTGTCCGTCGTGACAAAAAGTAACCAAAAAACACTCGCCCACAAAAGCCGCCCTACGGGACCGGCGCGCTGAACGCCCTTGAGGGGCACAACAGAATGGCCGTCCCTGGCCATACTGTTGTGGCTGCGGCCATCCGGGCCTTGCCCCTGACGGGCTGAAACCCTCAAGAGCGCCCAGTGCTCGTCGTCTTTCGGAGGGCCGGGGGTGCCAGCCGCACTCCGGGTGCCGTTAGCTGCTTTTCGGGCTCGAGTAAGAATGCGGTAATCCGGCTGCGAGTTAGCCCCTTTGGAGCCGATGAGCACGGTGACGGGGATTCGATCAGGCCCGCGCAAAGCGCGGGGCGAGGCATGGACGCCGAGCCGGATTGCGGCACAGGTATGTGCCGTCCGATCCGCCAGAATCACCGTTGCCGCGCGCAGTGGACCCGTTGGGCGGCGGAACCAGGGGAACATAAGGCACAAGTAGTTCTTTCTTCCCCTGTTCTTTGGAACGTTTGCCAAAGAATAGGGCCGCCCGAGTGGGCGGAACAAAGGCTTTCAAGCAACACAGCAAATGAGCTTCAAACGCCATTGATTGAGTCGCTTCTCAGCCGAGCAAAAACGTCCGCTTCGCGCCGATCTAAGCCATCCCATGGACCCGCACACAACCAAATTCAGGCCCTACTGCACCGGCAGCGCATCATCCAGATAGAGCTGCACCTGCTGGCGTGGGTTATCCAGCGGCTTGAGAATGTCACCGCGCAGCTCGATCACAAAACTCTGCCCCCGGCGAATCGGCCCCTTGATGTGCGCCACCAGTGTCGCCGGCGCGCCATCGGTCTGCTTTACCTGGCCGCCCAGAGAGAGCGACGCCAGCTCTACCTCGCCCATGTATTCGAACCGCAACCGCCAACGATCCGAGGCCGGTCGCTCGTCACTGACCAGATTCAACTGCGCCTGCACATAACGCACAAACGCCGCGTGCTGCTGCTGCCGACGCTCCTCGGTTTTGGCCTGCTCATGCTGTACCAAAGCGCCTAACAAGGTGCTGCCCAACGCCTGCAGACCGCCGCCTTCACCGGCCGCAGCCACGCCCTCGCTGGAACGCTTTTGCCACAGCACATTGTTGGCCAGTAACGCTGCAGCCTCTGGATTGATGCGCCCCTGCTGATAGTAAGCAGTTACTTTCTCGCCAACAGCCCGAGTTTCGGCTTCACGTTCGCTGTTGACCGGGTGGGAGTGGGCGAACAGCGCCCGGCGGTTGCCCTCCGCCTGGTACTGCCGTTGCCAGATGCGGCTGGCAGCCATCGGGTCATAGCCGGCCAGCGCCATATACAGAATGCCGACCCGGTCCGCCTCACGCTCGTTCTCGTGGGTAAAGGCGGCGCGGTAACCGTCACGCTTGACCGAGCCCGAGTTGGCCAGAGTCGCGGCCTGGGTCAGACTCTGCGCCTCGAACACATGGTTGGCCACGGTATGGGCGATCTCGTGCGCCACCACCGCGGCCACCTCACTGTCGTCACTGAGCTGCTGCATCAACCCCAGATGCACCACGATATAGGTGCCCCCGGTGGTAAAGGCGTTGAAGCTGTCACGGTCGATCAGCACCGCATTCCAGCGTTCATTGCGCAGATGGCTGACGCTGTGAACCCGGTCGAAGATGCGGATCAGGCGCTGGTACTGCACCCGGTCCAGGGCCAGGTCCACGGGGCGGCCGGCTTCCTTTTCGGCCGCCAGCAGCTGCTCCACCACCCGGTTGCCGGTGGCGATCTGCTCACTGCGCGAGGCCAGACTGAGGCTGCGCTCGCCGGTGACACGGTCGGTCTCGGAAACCTGATCCGCCAGTTGGTAGAGACCGCGGTCAACGTCCTGCATCACCGAACAACCACCGAGCAGCGCCAGCAAGGCTAGCGGGACAATCGAACCAAAACGGAAAAAGGGAATCTTAAGCAGAGAAAACATGGGGATATCCTTCGAACGTGCAGGCATCGGGCTATATCCATAGTACCTGATTCTATTTGTGCCGCTAGGGCGATTCCGTTAGTATGGCGGCCATTTCGAGCTGTAGCACCGTCGCCGCCGAGCGGCCTGGAGCGAAAACCGTGAACATCGTCGTTTATCCGGGCACCTTTGACCCGATTACCAACGGCCACACCGACCTGGTGGAGCGCGCCGCGCGGCTGTTCGACAAGGTGATCGTGGCCATCGCCGCCAGCCCCAACAAGGCGCCGATGCTGCCGCTGGCAATCCGTGAGCAACTCTGCCGCGATGTGCTCAGCCACCTGCCGCAGGTTGAAGTGGTCGGTTTTACCGGACTGATGACTCAGTTTATGGCCGACAACAACGCCCGCTATCTGCTACGCGGCCTGCGCGCGGTGTCGGACTTTGAGTACGAGTTCCAGCTGGCCAACATGAACCGGGCCCAGTCGCCGGATCTGGAAACCCTGTTTCTGACCCCGGCCGAGAAGCACAGTTTTATCAGCTCCACCCTGATCCGCGAAATCGCGACGCTGGGCGGAGACGTATCCCAGTTTGTCCACCCGCTGGTGGAAAACGCGTTGAAAACACATCTGGCGTCCAGCGCCAGCTAAGCGATAGAAAAGAGGTAGCCGAGCATGGCTTTGATTATTACCGACGAATGCATCAACTGCGACGTGTGTGAGCCGGAGTGTCCTAACGAAGCGATCGCTCCCGGCGACGAAATCTACGAGATCGACCCGGCCAAGTGCACCGAGTGTGTGGGCCACTACGACACCCCGCAGTGCGTGGAAGTGTGTCCGGTAGACTGTATCCCCAAGGATCCGGATCACGAAGAGACCGAAGAGCAGCTGATGGAGAAGTACCACCGTCTGCAGGGCTAAGCCCATCTGACCCGTGGTTATCCACAGCCCGTTACTCGTCTGCGAGTAACCACCGACCGGCCGCATCTAGCGGCCGGTTTTGTTTTGGGCAGACGAGCGATTGATTGCTGGTACGGCTTATCCGTTGACGGCAACGTAGGCCGCGAACAGGCCCCAGGAAATCACCAGCAGCAGCCAGGGCAGCCGCCCGGAACGCACGCGGTCATCCGTGGTGGTATCGGCGGTGATGGCGCTCTCCGCGGCCGGTGAGGCCTCGCGTTTCCGCTGTTTATCCCGCTCGCGGGCGACCGCCTTCTGCTGCTTTTTATACGCCGCGATCCCTTTCTCAATCCCCTGTGCGATCAGTTTGGTCTGCTCTTTGGTTTGCCCCGGTTTCTGGGTGCTGCGGGCGATGGCCATCGCCTCGGCCTGGGTTTGTTCGGAGGGAGGATTGGATTTGTTGTAGCGGGCCATGGGGGATTCTCGGGTGGTGGAGTGGGGGTATTCTCGCCGGTCGTTGAGCCGCTGGCAAACCGCGGGCTTGCTTCGTGGCTTCGTGGCTTCGTGGCTTCGTGGCTTCGTGGCTTCGTGGCTTCGTGGCTTCGTGGCTTGATGGTCGCTGAGTGGCGGCATCTGCCTATCGATATTGCTGGATAGCTTCTGTTCCGCCCACCCAGACGGGTCACTTTTTGTCCGTCGTGACAAAAAGTAACCAAAAAACACTCGCCCACAAAAGCGGCCTTCGGGACCTGCGCGCTGAACGCCCTTGAGGGGCACAACAGAATGGCCATCCTTGGCCATGCTGTTGCGGCGGCGGCCATCCCGGCCTTGCCCCTGCGGGCTTAAACCCTCAAGGGAGCCCAGTGCTCGTCGGCTTTCGAAGGGCCAGGGGTGCCAGCCGCACCTCTGGAATAGTTATCCACAGACCGGTGTAACCACTGAGCGAGGACAACACTGTTACCGATGTCCCTGCACCCAGCTAAACAAACCCGAGAAAAAGCAGCCGATTACTACCCAACACGCCGGCCACGCTCATTCCCCTTTTACGCAGCCGAGCATGGAGCGGAGAATCCGATTAAGGCCCGCAGGGGCGAGCGCTGGATGCGCGACGCGGCGGCAGTATGGCCAGGGACGGCCATTCTGACGGCCCCGGATTCTTCGTTCCACGCGCAGGGAATCGGCGCAGCCGGCAAGTAACCAGGGGCGGTTTTCTTTTGGTTACTTTTCTTTGAGCGCTCAAAGAAAAGTGACGCGCCGAGGGGCGCAATACAGATGGCAAGGCAACAAAGTCGATTAACTATTGCTCCGCTGGTGAAAGCGTCATTAACATTGAGCACGATAATGATTTTTGAACATATGGAGATAGTTGTGGCGTCAGAGAAAGATCTGCATGAAGAGCTATTAAGCCTATACCGACGTACTGGTGAGGCCACAAATTATTGGCCCAACTATTTCTTACGCACCGTTCGCACTGAAGGGGGGTTATCTGTTGCCAAAAAGCTTTTAGGGCCAGGGAAGGTTAGCGCCGGTTTTGACAGATTGATTGAAGCGAAAAGGATGGATCTCTCAGTAGAGAGCATCGCACTGGAGCCAAGATTCTCGCACCTATTCACCAAGCAAGAACTTGAAGTGGCCAAGGATCGCTTGAGTTCCGTAAATGAAGAAGCGTTCCCGAAGCTAAAAACTCCATCTTCTGACATTGACGAAGAAGCTCTCGAATTTCTGGAGGGCCGAGTATGCAAAATTACAGTAAATGCGTATGAGAGAGATCCCCGAGCGAGGGATGCATGCATAAGGCATCACGGAACAGTCTGTGCTGTTTGTCGCCTTAATTTCGAAGACCGTTACGGGGAAATCGGCCGCGGGTTTATCCATGTGCACCACAAGCGGCCGCTATCTGTGTTGGGCGATGAATACAAGGTAAATCCCCAAAAGGACTTAGTGCCAGTTTGTCCAAACTGCCATGCGATGTTACATCGCAGAAATCCGCCCTATGATGTAGAGCAACTTCGCGGCATGCTGAAAAATTTCGAATAAGCGACCCAACAGAATATCCGTGCAGTAAGCTTTGCTATGCGCGAACCGGAGCGTTACCACCCAATCACCACCTTATCCAACCCAAACTCCGCATCCATCCTCTCCCCAATCACATTCCGCCCACACAGGTGATGCGCGTACTGCATATGCAGACAACGCACCTTATCCCAGTGGCGTATCCCGCCGATCCCGTACTGCTCAAACAGCTCGGTGAACCCCAATTCGGCGATGCGGGCGCGATCTGCGTCCGCCATCAACTGCCAGCGCTGAGCCACGTAACCCCGTTGGTCCTCGAGATAGCGTTCCCGTAGCGCCTCGTCGGCCTGCAGATCCGCCTCGATCTCCTTGACCCAGCCAACCGTTTCGATGCGGGCGATGGCCTGATAGAGATCCTGCGAGCAGAGCCAGTAGAGGGTGGGGAAGGGTTGGTCATCCACCAGCGAGCGCATCTGCAGCACCACCGGCACGCCGTCGCTGGTCTGGTGGGCGATGCGGACGATGCCGCGCGGAGTGCGACCCAACTGGGACTGGATGATCTCAAGCTGCTGCGGGGATATTTCTGAGGACACAAATCACCAAAAAGAAGAATCAGATTACTAAGAAGAAAACACTAAGAATACTATTGATCTGTCAATATCTATTTTTGACAGATCAAACTGAACCGTACTGCACCCCGTGGCCGAGCCAGCGGCGGATGATGGCATCGCAGGCCTCGGTGTGGCTCTGCATCTCGCTGGCGACGCCGCGGATCGGGTAGAGCAGGTCGGCGTCGCGTTCCAGATCGGCCACGCGGAACTGCATCATACCGGTCTGGCGGGTGCCAAGCACCTCGCCGGGGCCGCGGATCTCCAGATCCTTTTCGGCGATCCTGAAACCGTCGGTGGTTTCGCGCATCACCCGCAGGCGCTCCTTGCTCTGCTGGCCCAGCGGGTTCTGGTACATCAGCACGCAGTGGCTGACCGCGGTGCCACGCCCAACCCGACCGCGCAGCTGGTGCAGTTGCGCCAGCCCCAGCCGTTCCGGGTTTTCGATGATCATCAGACTGGCGTTGGGCACATCCACCCCCACCTCGATCACGGTGGTGGCCACCAGCAGGTCCAACTGGTGGGCCTTGAAGGCCTCCATTACCGCCGCTTTCTCTTTCGGCTTCATCCGCCCGTGCACCAGCCCCACCTTGAGCTCCGGCAGCTGTTCGGCCAGCTCGGCGGCGGTGCCCTCGGCGGCCTGACACTGCAGCGCCTCGGATTCCTCGATCAGGGTGCAGACCCAGTAGGCCTGCCGGCCCTCGCCGCAGGCGGCGCGCACCCGCTCCACCACCTCCGGACGGCGGCTGTCGGCCACCAGCACGGTGTTGACCGGGGTGCGCCCCGGTGGCAGTTCGTCAATCACCGAGCAGTCGAGGTCGGCGTAGGCGCTCATGGTGAGGGTGCGTGGGATCGGGGTGGCGGTCATGATCAGCTGGTGTGGCAGGCGGCCGTCGTGGCGGCCCTTTTCACGCAGCGCCAAGCGCTGGTGGACGCCGAAGCGGTGCTGTTCGTCCACCACCACCAGCCCCAGCTCGGCAAAATGCACGTCGTCCTGAAACAGGGCGTGGGTGCCCACCACCAGCCGCGCGCTGCCATCACCGATCCGTGCCAGCGCTTCGTCGCGCTTCTTGCCCTTGACCCGTCCGGCCAGCCATTCGATCTCGATTCCGAGCGGTTCCAGCCAGTTGCCGAAGTTGATCAGGTGCTGCTCGGCCAGGATTTCGGTGGGTGCCATCACCGCCGCCTGGTAGCCGGCTTCGATCGCCTGCAGCGCCGCCAGCGCCGCCACCACCGTCTTGCCGGAGCCGACATCGCCCTGCACCAGCCGCAGCATCGGCGTGGGTTGGTGGATATCCCGCGCCACTTCGTCCACCACCCGCTGCTGGGCCCCGGTGAGGGCAAAGGGCAGTTGTTCCATAAATCGCCGGATCAGCTTGCCGTCGCCCTTAAGGGCCGGCGCGCCCTGACGCTGCTGTAGATGACGCAGGCGCTGCAGGCTGAGGTGATGAGCCAGCAACTCCTCAAACGCCAGCCGCTGCTGGGCGGGGTGGCGGCTTTCGCTCAACTGGTGCAGGTCGGCGTCGGTAGGTGGCCGGTGCAGGTAGAGCACCGCATCGTTAAGGGGCATCAACTGGTAGCGCTGCTGCAACCCCTCCGGCAGCCAGTCGCGCAGCCCGCCCTGCTGGGCCAGAATCTCCACCGCCTGTTCACAGAGGCCGCGGATGCGGGTCTGGGTCAGCCCCTCAGTGGCGGGGTAGATTGGTGTCAGCCGCTCCTCCACCGGTGCCTCCGGGTCGGCCACGGCGCGGTATTCCGGGTGGTAGAACTCCAGCCCGGTGCGCCCCGCACGGGCCTCGCCAAAGCAGCGCAGTTCGGTACCGGGCTTGAGGGCGTTCTTCTGCGCCGCGCTGAAATGGTAGAAACGCAGGGTCACCTGGCCACTGCCGTCGCGGAGCCTGACCGCCAGACTGCGGCGCTTGCCGGGGACGATATCGGCGCTGACCACAAAGCCCTGAATCACGCATTCGTCGCCGGGGCGCAGGGTGCCGATGGGCTGAATGCGGGTGCGGTCCTGATAGCGCAGCGGCAGGTGAAACAGCAGGTCCTGCAGGGTGGCAAGGCCAAGGCGTGTGAGTTTTTCCTCCAGCGCCGCCCCCACCCCCTTGAGGCGGGTGACGGCAATCTGGTCGAGGCCGCGCAGCTGCTGGCTATTCAACTCAGGCGGCCCCCTCTGCGCGCACCTGACAGAGGCGGATGCTGTCGATCAGCACGTCGATCGCCTTGGGACGCGGGAAGCTGGCGCGCCAGGCGATCGCCAGGGTGCGCATCGGCTGCGGGGCGCTGAACGGTTTAACCTGCACCGGGCCATCAGCAGGCATATGCTCCACCGCCGACAGCGGTACCACGCTGGCACCGAGGCCGGAGGCCACCATCAGCCGAATGGTTTCCAGCGAGCTGCCCTCGGTCACCAGATGATTGCCCTCGCGGGCGGTGCCGAGGCCGGGGCAGGATTCCAACACCTGATCGCGGAAGCAGTGCCCCTCGCCCAACATCAGCAGGCGGGTCTCCTTGACCTCGGCGGGCGCCACTTGGGGCAGATCCGCCCAGGGGTGATCCCTAGGCAGCAGCAGCATGAAAGGTTCATCGAACAGTGCCCGGGTCAGTACGTCCGGCTCGCTGAAGGGCAGCGCAATGACGATGGCGTCCAGCTCGCCGCGGCGCAGCTTGCCGCGCAGCACTTCGGTGAAGTTTTCCTCCAGATAGAGCGGCATATCCGGGGCAAAGTCGCGAATCCGGGGCACCAGATGGGGGAACAGATAGGGGCCGACGGTGTAGATGGCGCCGAGGCGCAGCGGGCTTTTCAGCTGGTCACGCCCCTCGTGGGCCAACTCCTCCACCGCGCGCGCTTCCTCCAGCACCTTCTGCGCCTGCGCCACCACCCGCTCGCCCACCGGAGTCAGTTGCACCGCGCTCTTGCTGCGTTCGAACAGCGCCACCCCCAGCTCCCCCTCCAGCTTTTTGACCGCGATGCTGAGGGTGGGCTGGCTGACAAAGCAGCGTTCGGCGGCACGGCCGAAATGGCGCTCCTGGGCGAGGGTGACGATGTAACGCAGTTCGGTAAGGGTCATGCGGGCTCCTGCCGGCGGCGGCCCCTTCGGGCGCATCCGCTGTTACACTGCAACAACGACACCTCTGACGGAGGGCCTCCATGGCTACCTTTCTGATCGCCGGTTGCGGTGATATCGGCAGCGGGCTGGCACTGGCGCTGTGCGCCGACGGCCACCGTTGTTACGGGTTAAAACGAGATATTAGTCAACTGCCTGCGCCAATCCAAGGGATTGCCGCCGACCTGTCGCAACCGGAACAGCTCAAAGGGCTGCCCGCGGGTATCGATTATCTGGTCTACGCGGTGGCCGCCGGTGCCTTTGACGCCGCCACCTATCAGGCCGCCTACGTTGACGGCCTGCGCCACCTGCTCACGGCATTGAACGTTCAGGACGCCGCCCTCAAGCGGGTGCTGTTCATCTCCAGCAGTGCGGTCTACCACCAGCAGCAGGGGGAATGGGTTAACGAAGCTTCAGACACCACGCCGCAGAGTTTCTCCGGCAAAGCGATGCTGGCGGCGGAGCGGGTGCTGCATGCGGGGGGATACCCGTCCACCGCGGTCCGCTTTTCCGGTATTTACGGCCCCGGGCGGGAGCGGATCATCAACTGGGTCAAGGCCGGCGTTGGTGCCAGCGAATCGCCCTGCCATTACGGCAATCGCATCCACCGCGAGGATTGCATCGGGGTACTCAAGTTTCTAATCGACCGCGATCTGGCCGGCGAACCGGTCGCCGATCTCTATCTGGCCTCCGACCCCAACCCCGCGCCCTACCACGAGGTACTGGAGTGGCTGCGACAGCAGCTGGAGCTACCCGAGCCCACCCAGCGTGAGGATTTCAGTCTGCGGCTGCGCACCGGCAGCAAACGCTGCCAGCCGGCGCGTTTGCTGGTGGAGGGCTATCGCTTCAAGTATCCGAGTTACCGCGAAGGCTTCGCGGCGATGCTGGAGGCGGAAGGGAGCAACAACTAGGACGTAGCGGGCCGGCTACCAGCCGGCCCGATGAAGGCAACTGCTAGCGATTCAGCACCTGCGCCGCGCGCTTGGCAAAGTAGGTCAGAATGCCGTCAGCACCCGCGCGCTTGATGCAGAGCAGTGATTCCATCATCACCGCCTCTTCGTCCAGCCAGCCGTTCTGTGCCGCCGCCATGTGCATGGCGTACTCGCCGCTAACCTGATAGACAAAGGTGGGCACCATCAGCTCGCTCTTCACCCGCCGCACGATGTCGAGGTAGGGCATCCCCGGTTTGACCATCACCATGTCGGCGCCTTCAGCCAGATCCATCGCCACTTCGTGCAGTGCTTCGTCGCTGTTGGCCGGATCCATCTGGTAGCTGAATTTGTTGCCCTTGCCGAGATTGCCGGCCGAGCCCACCGCGTCACGGAAGGGGCCGTAGTAACTGGAGGCATACTTGGCGGCGTAAGCCAGAATGCGGGTGTTGATATGGCCGCCATCCTCAAGAATATCGCGCACCGCGCCGATACGGCCGTCCATCATGTCGCTCGGAGCCACCACATCGGCACCGGCTTCGGCATGGGACAGCGCCTGCTTGACCAGCGTCTCGACCGTGATGTCATTGAGCACATAGCCCTGCTCGTCGATGATGCCGTCCTGGCCGTGGGTGGTGAACGGATCCAGCGCCACGTCGGTGATCACACCAAGCTCGGGGTAGGCATCCTTGAGCGCCTTGACCGCACGCTGTGCCAGGCCGTCCGGATTATAGGCCTCTTCAGCCAGCAGTGACTTGGCCGACAGCGGGGTTACCGGGAACAGCGCCACCGCCGGCACTCCCAGGCTGACCAGCTCGCCGGCCTCTTTCAGCAGCAGGTCGATACTCAACCGCTCCACCCCCGGCATGGAGGGAACCGCTTCGCGCTGGTTTTCACCTTCAAGCACGAACACCGGGAAAATCAGGTCGTTAGGGGTGAGCACGTTTTCACGCATCAGACGGCGGGAGAAATCGTCACGGCGCATGCGGCGCATGCGGGTTTCGGGAAACAGGCGGTTGTTAATAAAGGTCACGTATCCTTCCTCTGAGGTAGCCCTTGCCCTCGTAAGGGTAATGGCCGACTATGGCAGTTATAGCGGTATCGGCGCATCTTAGCGCAACCGGAGGCGGGCCGCCAAAGTCCCGCAGCAAGGAAGAAGGGTACAGAACCACAGGAGCAAACCGATGAAAAAGGTCGCGGTCATATTGGCAGGATGCGGCGTCTACGACGGCTCGGAGATCTACGAGTCTGTCCTCACCCTGTTCAATCTCGAACAGCAGGGGGCCAGCTACCAGTGCATGGCTCCCAACATCGATCAACTGCACGTGATCGACCACCGTACCGGCGAGGTCGCGGAGGGCGAAACCCGTAACGTACTCACCGAAGCCGCCCGTCTGGCGCGCGGCAACATCATTGATCTGGCCGACGCCAATCCCGACGACTACGACGCGCTGATTATCCCCGGCGGGTTTGGCGCCGCCAAGAACCTGTCCGACTTTGCTCTCGAGGGCAGCGCGTGTCAGGTGAACGCCCAGGTGGCGAGCTTCGCCCGCGCCATGGCAGCAGCGGACAAACCGGTGGGGCTGATCTGTATTGCACCGGCGATGACCCCACGGCTGTTCGGTGAGGGTACCATCTGCACCATCGGCCATGATCAGGATACCGCCGCGGCCATCAGTGCCATGGGCGGCCAGCACGAGCGCTGCGACGTGGATGAAGTGGTGATCGATACCGATCGCAAGATCGTCACCACCCCGGCCTATATGCTCGCCGGTTCTATCAGCGAAGCGGACAGCGGCATCAGCAAACTGGTCGCCGAAGTGGTGCGGATGGCCTGAGCGCCGGTTAATCAAGCGCCGCCGGAGTGGTGTGGTCCCGGCGGCAGGCGGCAACTTCGAGTGATGGAAAATCCATGCAGCCCTCTGCCCCTTATTGCGCGTTACCCCTTGCCCTGCTGGCAACCCCTCTGGCGCATGCGACCGAACTCGCCCTGCTGGGCGAAGGCGCATTTTTCCACCCGCTGCCGAGCGTCACCGCGGCCACCCGGCTGGAGCAGCAACAGCGCGATCTGCCGGCGCCGGTCACCCTGATCGATCGTGCCATGATCGAAGCCTCCGGCGCGGTCAATATCGCCGATCTGCTGCGGCTGGTGCCCGGATTTCAGGTCTACCATGTCAACGGCAACAAGTTCGGTGTAGTCAGTCACGGCCAGGGCGACGAACACCCGGGACGACTAGAGGTGACCCTCGACGGGCGCTCGGTCTACTCGCCGCTGCTGTCGTCGGTGGACTGGAACAGCCTCGGCATCGACCTTGACGACATCGCCTTCATCGAGGTGGTCCGCGGCCCCAACGTACCCACCCACGGCTCCAACGCCTTTCTCGGCTCGGTGCATATCCATACCCGGGAACCGCTGGCGGAGCGCGGCACCACCCTCACTGCAGAAACCGGCGACCGCCAGCACCGCCTTATCCACCTGCGCCATCATGGCGAACTGGGACCGCTGCAGCAGCGCCTGTCGCTGCAGTACCGCGAGAATGACGGCTTCAAGCAGGGCTATGCCGGCAGTGACCCCAGCGACCCCGCAGGCCCGCAGCCCATGAACGACGGCGGTCAGGTCGGCAGCTTCAACTGGCGGGCCGATTTCACCCCCAGCCTGAATGATTCGCTGGAGCTGTTGGCCGGTTATAGCGACGGGCGCTTCGGTGTCGGCAACGCCGCCGAGCCGGATGAGATCCACCCGCAGGCGCTGCGCAGCCACTTTCAACAGCTGGTGTGGACGCGCACCAGCGACAACCAGCGGTTGAAACTGAACGCCTATCACAACTACCTGCGCTGGGATCACAACTTCCCGTTCGAGGTACCCGCCAATGGGCTGGGATTTGCCCATCCCGGCTTCGAGCTCGATATCGGCGTGCAGGAGGGCAGGACCGAACGCTATGACATCGAGCTGGAGCACAGCCTGCAAGCCAGCGACCAGGTGCGGCTGGTTTCCGGGCTCGGCTACCGCTGGGAAAGCCTGCAGAGCGATCCCCTGCTGCGCAACAACGATACTCTGGACAAAGAAACCCTGCGCGCCTTCGGCAATCTGGAGTGGCGCCCGTCAGCACGCTGGACGCTTAATGCCGGCGCCATGTGGGAGTCGGACCAGATCTCCGGCAGCCACCTGTCGCCGCGGCTGGCGCTCAACCATCACCTTGACCGGCACCACAGCCTGCGGCTGGCCGCCAGCAAGGCGTACCGGACCCCTTCGCTGCTGGAGCAGAATATGTGGATCCAGGTGGAGCTGCCGGATATCGCCCCCTTCAACGGCCCGCCCTTCACCAGCCTGCCTTATGACATCACCAAGTACAGCCCCGCGGCGCTGCAAGAGGAGCAGGCGACAAACTACGAGGCCGGGTGGCTGATCCGCTCGGATAGCGGCAACGCCAGCCTCGATCTGCGCCTCTATGTCGAGGAGCTGGAGCACGTGGTAGATGATGTGCGGGTCAATTACGGTGCCGGTTTCGATCTGGCTGACAATATTGCCTTTGAGAACCGCAACGTCGACGGCTGGCGCACCAAGGGTGCCGAACTGCAGTGGCGCTACGCCATCACCGAGCGCTGGTGGAGCCATCTGGCCTATGCCTATGCCGACACCGACGGCAGCTTTGATCGCGGTTTTGGCCGTGGCACCTTTGAACGCGATGACCTGACCCCGCAACACACGCTGTCCGCTTTAACCGACTACGCCCTCACCGCGCGCCTCCATGTCGGTGCGGCCTACTATCACCTGAGCGGCATGGTTTGGCGCAGCGGCAGCCGTCTGCCCCATTACAACCGCCTGGACCTGCGCGCCGCCTATCGCCTGTTTGAGGGCGACCGTCGCGGCCAGGTCGAACTGATCCTGCAGAACATCGGTGACGATTACACCGAGTTCGAACAGAACAACGAGTTTGAAACCCGAGCCTATCTGCGCTTTCGGCTGGACTTTATCTGACCACAACGCTAGGTTTTAGCTTATTATTCGAGCCTGAACAGGAAGTTACCTTTGCCATCTTGTCCCACCCGATTCAGTAGTCTGTCGTCACAGCTACTGCTGACCGCGCTGCTGGGCAGCCCCGCTGCCGCTGCCGACAACCTGCTCAGTGAAGAGGAGTACTTTCAGTCGCTACCCACCGTCACCGCCGCCACCCGGCTGGAACAGCAGCAGCGCGACCTGCCAGCCGCGGTGACCCTGATCGACCGGGAGCTGATCGAAGCCTCGGGGGCGATTAACATCGCCGATATCCTGCGGCTGGTGCCCGGTTTTCAGTCCTACCACCCGCTGGCAAACAAGCATGGCGTAGTCAGCCACGGCCAGGGAGAGCTGCACCCGGGGCGACTGGAGGTGATGATCGACGGCCGCTCGGTCTATTCCGCCGTGGTCTCTACTGTGGACTGGCGGACAATGGGGATCACCCTTGAGGATATTGACCATATCGAAGTGGCCCGCGGTCCCAGCGTCGTGAGCCACGGGTCCAACGCCTTTCTGGGGGCGGTCAACATCATCACCCGTAATCCGCTGGAAGCTCCCAAGGGAGAGCTGCGGCTGTTGGGTGGTGACCTGCAAACGCGCGATTATGCCCTCGCGGGCACTACCAGCTGGGGTGATCTGGCGATCCGCCTCAACGCCAACTTCATGACCAACGACGGCACCGGGGTCGGCGCTGATACCGACCCCGTTACTCAAGCACCGGTCACCCTCACCATTCCCGATGGCGGCGAGATGAGCCAGCTGTCAGCCCGCGGGCTCTACACCCCCAACCTCAACGACACCCTCGACTTTCATCTGGGGATCGGGCGGGGCCAGTTCGGCATGGGTAATATGCTTCACCCGCTGGAGATGGCCGACCGCGAAGTGGACACTCACTTTCAGAACCTGAGCTGGACTCACACCCTTCAGGATGGCAACCAACTGCGCTTGCAGGGTTACCACAACTACACCCGTTACAGTCAGGATGTCAGCCGCAGCATGGCCTATCTGTTCGCCGATGCCTTCGACGACCCCAACCTGCTGGCCTTGACCACGGTACCCTTGATTCCCGGCCTGACCGACAGCATCGCCGGCGAATCGGCCACCCAGCAGGTCAGCCTCGACAGCGAAGAGGGCAGCACCCACCGCTATGACCTGTCGGCGGAGTACAGCGGACGGCTGACTCCGACCACGCGAGCCATTCTGGGGGCTGGCTGGCGCCTCGACCGGATCAAGTCGCAGCCACAGCTCAATCGCCCCGACTACATCAGCGAACCCTTCTACCGCAGCTACGGCAACCTGGAGTGGCAACCCAGTGATCGCTGGACCTTCAACGGCGGTGCCATGCTGGAGTACAACGATCTGGTTGGCGGTCGGCTGTCGCCGCGGCTGGGGGCCAACTGGCATCTGAGCCGCTATACCACCCTGCGCACCAGTGCTGCGCAGGCCTACCGCACGCCGTCGCTGCTGGACTGGAATCAGTACGAGCAGATTGTGCTGCCCAGTAACGGCGCTACCCTGGACATCATTTCCGCCACCCTCGACGAACTCAAACCGGAGCGGGTGCGCAGCCTGGATCTGGGGCTGCTCTACCAGTGGCCGGCCTGGCGTTCCGCCTTTGACCTGCGCCTGTTCTACGAAGATATCGACGACGCGCTGGCGGACCAGAAACGCACCGTCAGTGAGTTCGGCCTCAGCGAAGTCAGCCCGGATCAGGATATCTTCGTCAACGCCAACTCCATGGAGTGGCGCAATCGCGGCGTGGATATGCAGTGGCAGCTCCGCCCCACCACCACCACCCGCCTGCATCTGGCCTACAGCTATCTCTCCACCGATGGCAGCTTTGATCGCGGCCTGGACACCACCATTGAACAACCCCATGCGCTGGCCCCGCGCCACACCCTGGCGCTGCTGGCCAGTAAAACCCTGCCGCAGGGCTGGGCCCTCAGCGGCACCTTTTACCGGATCAGCAAGGCACAGTATTTCCGCGGCGACGAGCTCGATTACAGCCGCCTCGATCTGCGTCTGGCCAATACCCAGCAGCTCGGCGCCCACCGGCTCCGGGTTGAGCTGATCGCGCAAAACCTGCTCGACGACTATCTGGAGTTCGAACGAAACGGCACCTTCGATACCCGCCTGTTCCTCCGCTTCAGGCTCGAGCATCAGTAATCTTTCGGCGCTATCGGAACGCCTTATTTGCCCCGGATCAAACGAGCGTTTATTAGCCGTACTTCGCGGTCGGCGGGGATGATATGATGGCGCCAAACGGCATCAGGCCGTCGTTCAAAAAGCCAGGTCCTGGAGGACAAAGGACATTGCAGATAAGCTCCGGTTGCCATAACCGCTACTGCGGCGCCGCTCTAGCCACATGGTTGTTGTTGACGCCCTCACAGGCGCTGGCCAACGACGCCGCCGGCGTGCTCGACGAAGGCGACCTGCTCACCAGTGTGCCACTGATCAGCACCGCCGCGCGCATGGACCAGACCCGAGCCGAGGCCGGCGTGGCCATGACCCTGATCGACCGCACCATGATCGAGGCCTCCGGTGCGCAGGAGATCGCGGACCTGTTCCGGCTGGTGCCCGGATTGCAGGCATTCCACGTCAACGGCAACAAGTTTGGCGTCGCCGCGCACGGCATGGGCAATCCCTTTCCCGGCCGCTTTGAAGTGCTGATGGATGGCCGCTCGGTCTATATGCTGGGTTTCTCCAGCCCCGATTGGCGCGCACTCGGCATCGGCCTCAGCGATATCGAACGGATCGAGGTGGTGCGCGCTCCGAGCGCCTCCAGTTGGGGCGCCAACGCCTTCCAGGGCACGATCAACCTCATCACCCGCGCGCCCACCGGGCTGACGCGAGCGACTCTTGACGCCGCAGCCGGCGACCCCGGGTCGCGGCGGATCGAAGCCAGCGCCGAAACACTGCTGGGCGAGTCGCTGCTGCGCGGCGGCATGGGCTATCGGCGCCAGGATGGGTTTTCCGATAACGACCAGGGCAGTGCCGGCTATGCCAACCTGCGCAGCATCAGCACGCCCACCCTTGCAGACCGGATCGAGGTGCAGCTCGGTTTCAGCGATGGCTACGGCGGCGTGGGCGAAGAGAGTGTCGCCAGCGTTGCCCGGCGCGACTTTCGTAGCCACTTTCAGTCGCTGACCTGGACCCGCAGCCTTTCCAGCGGCAACGAACTGCAGCTGCGCGCCTACCACAATTATCTCGATTACCGGATGGAGCGGCGCCTGATGTCGGAACTGTTCGGGCAACAGTTTGGCTTGACCGTCGCCGACCTGAGCGCGCTGGGTATTCCCGACGAACCGATTCCGGCCTACTTTGAAGAGGTCACCACCCATCGCTACGACCTCGAACTGCAGCACCAGATCGAAACCGGCTCCGGCTGGCGGATACTCTGGGGCCTGGGCGCTCGCCAGGAAGACGGCTATTCGCCGTTACTGCTTAACCGCAGCGATACCCTGACAGAAAACTTCTGGCGGCTGTTCGCCAACAGCGAATGGAAGCCGGCCGCGGGCTGGACCCTGAACGCAGGCGCGCTGCTGGACCATAACAGCATCGCCGGTACCCATACCTCACCCCGCCTGACCCTAAGCCACCAGCTCGCGCCGGGGCATACCCTGCGGGGCGGCTACAGCCTGACCTACCACACGCCATCATTGCTGGAAGCCCATCAGGATACCCGCCTGATGCACAGCAACGGCAGTCTGATTCTGTGGGCCAAGAACACCGACCCCGACATCGAGAGCGAAGAGAACCGCACCCTTGAAATAGGCTACCTGGCGGAGTTCCCGCGCCAGCGCTCCGAGCTGGACCTGCGCCTCTATCGCGAAGATATTCGCAACGGTATCGGTCGTCAGCGCAACAGTTTCAGCGAGCCGCAGGCACTGCCGCCCCAGCTGCGCACCACCAACACCAATAATGCCAACTGGGTGGGTCAAGGGCTGGAAGCGGAGCTGCGCTTTCAGCCCAGCCATCGCTCGCTGATCGCCCTCAACTATAGTTATCTGGATATTGATGGGGCCATGAACGGCGGTGACCGGGACGCGCCAGACGCCGACTATCTGAACCTTGATCTCTTTGGTCCGCGCCATACCGCCAGCCTGTTGGCCAGTCACCGCTTTGCGCGGGGCTATCAGCTCAGCGGAGTAGCGTATCACCAGTCAGAATCCCACTGGATCAGTGGTTCGGCACTGCCGGGGTACACCCGCCTGGATCTGCGCCTGGCACGCCAATTTGACCTGGGGGGACAGGCGGCCACCCTGGCACTGGTGGTTCAGAACCTGGGAAGCAGCTACCGCGAGTATCAGCAGCGCAACCTGTTTGATACCCGGACCTTGCTAACCTTTAACCTCACGCTCGACTAAACCAGCCACCCGGCGAAGGACCGCAGAAACAGGTGATCAGGATAAGGAACATCGGCCGACAGAAACACCACCGCCGCGTGCGACTGTGGCTGTTGGTGGCGACGCTGCTGCTGCCCCTGCGCACCTTTGCCGCCGGGCTGTTGATCGTTCCCAGCCAGAGCGCGCAGCCCTATCTGGAGGTCATCGATCGCCTCGTAGGAGCACTGCAGGATAGCGCCTTTGAGATCGACATCATGCCGGCAGCGGCCCTCAGCCGGCAGCGGCTACAGCAGGCGCAGCTGGTGATTCCGCTGGGGGTAGACGCTCTTGATCAGGTCCTCAGCCTGGAAACCCGCACCGCGGTGCTCGCCGCCATGGTCCCGCGCGAAAGCTTTCAGACCCTCACCCGCGGCCTGCCGGAGCAAAGCACCGCCATCGAGCGGCGCCAGTTAAGCGCGCTGTATCTGGAGCAGCCCTACTGGCGGCAGCTCAAACTGGCCCGGTTGATCGCCCCTGCGGGGCAGCACCTGGGCGTGCTGCTCGGACCACACCACAGCCCCCATCAGGCCAGGCTGGCGGACCAGCTCAACCGCAGCGGCTGGACCCCGAAGCTTTATCCGCTGGGCGAGAACGACAACCCGCTCGCGGTGATCCGGCAGCTGGTGAGCGCCAACGACCTGCTGCTGGCGATCCCCGACCGGGCCGACTTTAACCGCAACACCGCGCGCTGGCTGCTCACCCTGTCGCTGCGCGAACGCATACCGCTGATCGGATTCTCACGCCGCTATGTCGAGGCGGGCGCAACCGCGTCGGTCTTCAGCAGCCCCGCGACTATCGCCGCCGAAACGGCCGCCATCGCAGCAGCCTGGCTGCAGGACGAAGCCCGCCGGCTGCCGCCGCCAGCCTTCCCGCAGCGCTTCGATATCAGCCTCAACCCCGGCATCGCGGCACGACTGGGACTGGATCTGCCATCGCCCACATCCCTTGAGCAGGCCCTGCAGCAGGAGGACGCGCCATGAAGCTGCCAGGCTTTTTACGCCGCGCCGGCATTAACCAGCGGGTTCTGTTACTGGCACTGATTCCTACCCTGCTGGCCACGCTGCTGATGTTCGCGTTCTATACCCAGGAGCGCCTCATCGACGCCCGCGAGGACCTTCGTCATGACGGCGAATTGCTGGCCAGTTATCTCGCCGCCAGCGCCGAGTACGGTCTGCTCTCCGGCAACCGCGATGCCCTGCGCCAACTGGCCCAGCCGGCGCTGACCAATCCATGGATTGACAGGGTCGCGTTCGTCGATGCGGAAGGCCAGCCGCTGGTGGGTGAACAGCTGCTGGCAGCGGAGCAGATCGATGCTGCCCGAGCCGATCCGCGGTCGTTGATGCTGGCCACACCGATCCACCTGACTGCGGTCACCGTGGAGGATTTCTCCACCGCCAATGCCGACACCAACCAGCCGGTAATATTGGGCTGGGTGCTGCTCCAGCTGGACGATACGGAGCTCCAGCAACGCGAGCGAACCATCTGGATGGTGGGCCTGCTGATCGCCTGTGGTGGCGCGTTGATCGCCATTCTGCTGGCGCTGGCGATCGGCCGTACCATCACCCTGCCGATCCGCCGCATCAGTGCCACCGTGGATCAGCTGCATCAGGGCCAGCTGGGTGCCCGCACTGAAGTCAGCGATAGTGGCGAATTGGGTGAGCTGGCCCGCGGCATCAACAATCTGGCGTTCCAGGTGCAGCAGACTCAGGATCACCTCGAAGCGGAGGTCAACAAAGCCACCCGCGACCTGCAGATCACCCTCGACGCGCTGGAGGCACAAAACAACCAGTTGGAGCTGGCGCGCAACAAAGCGGAACAGGCCAACCGAACCAAGGACGAATTTCTGGCGCGCATGAGCCATGAGTTACGCACACCGCTGACCTCGGTACTGGGCTTTGTCGACCTGCTGCGCAAGACCATGCTGGACAACACCCAGCAGGAATACACCAAAGTTATCGGCCGCACCTCCAAACTGCTGCTGAGTCTGATCGACGACCTGCTGGACTTCTCCAAGTTGTCCTCCAACGCCATTCGGCTGGAGCAGTTGCCGTTCAATCTCGATGCCTGTATCGAGGAGATTCTGGAGCTGCACCTGCCCAGCGCCCGCCAGAAGGGGATTGATCTGGTGTTCGTCCCCGACCCGGCACTGCCGGAGCGGGTGATCGGCGACCCCACCCGTCTGAGTCAGGTGCTCTCCAACCTGGTCGGTAACGCGATCAAGTTCACCCAGCAGGGGGAGGTTGCGGTCACCCTCAGTGCCCGCTGTGCACAGAGCCGGGTGGATATCCAACTGGAGGTGCGTGACACCGGGATCGGCATTAGCGAACAGCAGCAACAGCATCTGTTCCAGCCCTTTTCGCAAGCGGACTCCAGCATCACCCGCCGCTTCGGCGGTACCGGTCTGGGGCTGGTCATCAGCCGTCGCCTGACCGAGCTGATGGGCGGCCAGTTACGCCTTGAAAGTACCGCAGGAGTGGGCACCAGTGTATGCCTTGAGCTGAGCTTCGAAGCGGTCGCCGCTCCCCCGGCGGCGCGCCTTTACCCGCAACTTCCGGTGCTGCTGTACGATCGCCGCCCGCTGTCCCGCCGGGCGCTGATGCGGCGGCTGGAATATCTGGGCTGCGAGGTCACGCTGATGCGCAATCGACGCCAGCTGCTGAGCGAGCTGGCGGAACGGGGCGACCATTACCAGCGCCTGTTGCTCAGCCTCTCGCGGCGTGAACTGAAAGCCCTTAAAGGCGCCGAGTTTCTGCAACCGATCCGGGCTCGCTACCCCCACCCGGTGGTGCTGATCGCCAATCTCAACCGCGATGACCTGGCGGAGGAACTGAAACGCGAACTGGCGCCACTGCGCTTACTAAGCAAACCGTTCACCGGCGCGGCACTGGCGCAATCGCTTGCCAGCGCGCAGCCGATTACCGTCAGCACCACCGCGCCAACCAGCCGCGACCTTGAGGGCATCACCGTGCTGGTCGCCGAAGACAACCACTTCAACCAGTTGCTGATCAGCCGCATGCTGGAGCTGCACGGCGCCCACCCCCTGATCGCGGCCACCGGCCGGGAAGCGCTGCAGCGGCTTCAGGATGAGGCTGTCGACCTGATTCTGATGGATATCCACATGCCGGAGATGGATGGCATCGAAGCCACCCGCGCGATCCGCGCCCTGCCCGGACCGGAGTCCGGAATCCCGATTATTACCCTGACTGCCGGCCAGGCGGAACAGGAGGCCCGAGCCCTGCGGGGGCTGAATATCGCCGCGGCGCTGGGCAAACCGATCAATGAGCCGCAACTGATCAACGCTATCAACAGCGCCTGTCATCTGCCCAGCGACAGCGCAGCGGAGCCCGTGCTCCAACGCCCGCGCCTCAGCCGCTACGGCATCGCCGCCGGTGAGCTGGGGCACGAGCTCAAGCACCAGCTAGCGGCGATGCAAGCCGCCTATGACAACCACGACAGCACCACCATGCGCGACCATTCTCATCAACTGATGGGGCTGGCCGGGCTGCTGGGAATGAGTGAACTGGACGCCGCCGCAGAGCGATTTAACCGCGCAGTCAAGGCGGAACAGCGGCAACAGATGGCCACAGAACTGCAACAGATGGCGGAGCTGATCAAGCAAGCGCTCGCCGGATAGTCGGCGGGCAGCCTGTCGGGCTTGACCGATCGTAGCGTGGGGAACGCCTCGCCGGCGCTAGAGCGTACGTGCCCGCAGATAGGCCTGCTCCGACAGCGCATGCCAGCTGCTGGCCTGAGCGCGGAAACGGGAAAACGACTCGTACACCTTGGCCGCCTGCGGATCAGCAGCCCCCTCGGCGGCGACCACTTCGTCGGACAAGCGGCGTAGGTATGCGAGTACCTCGTCCGGAAACTGCCGCAGCTCCACCCGCTGCTCGTCCACCAGTTGCTTGAGAGCTGCATTGTTACGGGCGGTAAAGTTGGCCAGCATATCCTGATTGGCAACCCGGCAGGCAGCCTCGACAATCCGTTGCAGTTCCGTCGGCAGGGCGTCAAACGCCTGCTGGTTGATAAAACATTCCAGTGTCGTGCCCGGCTCATGCCAACCGGGCGAATAGTAGTATTTGGCCGCCTTGTGCAGCCCGAATGCCAGATCGTTGTAGGGACCGACCCACTCGGAGGCGTCGATGGCACCCGACTGTAAAGCCGGGAAGATCTCGCCGCCGGGCAACAACACCGGCTCACCGCCGGCGCGCTTGAGCACCTCGCCCCCCAAGCCGGGAATACGCATCTTCAGTCCGATAAGGTCGTCGATGCGGTTGATTTCGCGATTGAACCAGCCCCCCATCTGCACCCCGGTATTGCCGGCTGCAAAGGGGATCAGCCCAAAGGGCGCGTAAACCTCCCGCCACAGCGCCATACCACCGCCGTGGTATAGCCAGGCATTCATCTCCTGCGCGGTAAGGCCGAAGGGCACGGCGGCAAAGAATGACGCGGCCCGGCTTTTCTCACGCCAGTAGTACGCCGCTCCGTGCCCCATCTGCGCATCGCCACGGGCAACCGTATCAAAGGCCTCCAGCGGCGCCACCCGCTCATTGGCGCCATAAACCTTGACCCGCAGGCGGCCACCACTCATGTCGTTGATCAGCTGGGCAAGAAAATTGGCGCCCGTACCCAGTCCGGGGAAATTCTTCGGCCAGGTGGTCACCATGGTCCAATCAATAACTTCACGGCGCTGCTGTCCATTAGCAGTTCCGGCACGCTCGCCACTACAGGCGCCCAGCGTGCCGGCTGTCAACGCACCCATCCCGAGTGCTTGTATGACCTGACGGCGTTTCACGGACAGTTCCCCTTGGAGGTCTCTCTTGGGTGCGCTTTAACCGGCCCACGGGCGGTCCCAACCCCTGTTTATAGTCTAAAAAGGTGGCCTGAATCAACAACCTATATTTTTACTAATGTTGGCCAATTAGCGCCCAAAATCGGCAAAAAGCTGGCTTAGGTAGGCAAATTTGAATATTCTCTGCTCTGGTTCACTCCGCCACCACGAGAAGTTCACGCTTGAACACGCCCAATCTGCTCAAAGCGATCTCCGACGCACTCCCTACGCTACGTAAATCGGAGCAGAAGGTGGCGGACTTTGTGCTGGCTCAGCCCCACGACGTAATCCATATGCGCATCGTCGATCTGGCCAGTGAGGCACAGGTCAGCGAACCCACCGTGGTACGCTTCTGTCGCGCACTCGAATACGACGGGTTCCAGGATTTTAAACTCAAGCTGGCGCAAGTACTGGCCACCAGTCCCAACTTTGAACAGTTCGCCATCGACCGCAAGGATAGCGTTAACGACTTCAAGCAGAAGATCTTCGACTCCACCGTCGGCAACCTGATCAAGGTCCGCGAGGTGCTGGATGCCGATACCCTGGAACACGCCATCGATGCACTGTCCAAAGCCAAGCGGATCGAGTTCTACGGCTTTGGCGCGTCGTCAGCGGTGTGTACCGACGCACAGCACAAATTCTATCGCCTCAAGGTGACCGCGGTAGCCTATTCCGATCCCCACCTGCAGGCCATCGCGGCCCTCACCCTGTCCGAGAACGACGTGGTGGTGGCGATCTCCCAGACCGGCCGTACCAAAGACCTGTTGCACTCGGTCCGCCTGGCTAAAGAGCAGAACGCACAGGTGATCGCCCTCTGTCCCAGCAACACCCCGCTGGCGGAGCTGGCCACCATTCCGATCCATATCGACCTCGACGAGGACAAGGACCTCAGCGCATTGATGTCCTCCCGCGTGGTGCATCTGGTGGTGATCGATGTGCTTGCCGTCGGCCTGGCGATGAAACTGGGCCCCGGCGTGATCGATCACCTCAAGTCGATCAAACGCGGCCTGCGCTCGCTGCGCCAGAACGAAAAACGCCCCCCTCTGCGGCGCTCCTGATTCGCCGATCCGGCAGCAAAAGTTGCAATCCCCTTCGACCTGTGCGAAAAAAAACAGGTGGGTTCCACTGTCACCAAGCTGTCATCCAGGGTCCATAACATGCGGCCCTGACCGGATTGTCTGTCGAAGGGAGCGTCGCCCATGATGCAAAACGATCAGGAACTGAACGAACTTCAGACTCAGATCTTCGATGTTTTCATGGAACTGAGTTCAGAAGACCAGCAAGCCGAACGGCAAGCCGCAAGCGCCCGCTCGCTGCGCGCACGTCGCGGGATCGAAGATCACTTCGAGAAAAAACGGCTGCAACGTGAGCTGACCGAATTCGACTTCGAATAGTCGTCGGATCAGCCCCCGAACGGCTCGCCAGTGCGGGCCCGTGCAGAAGCTATACTTCGGCTGAACTCATCGCCGACAGACGCTTATGCGCCCATCACTCTGCTTCTGCGCTACCGGAAAGACCGGCCTTGGACACCTGCGCCGAGTCACCAATATCGCCTCCGCACTCCGTCAGTGCGCCCCCGATGTCGACCTCCAGTTGCTGACCAACGCCAGCGTTGAAGGACTGGGCGATGACGAACGGCAACTCTACCGCCGCATTGTTCACGCCGAGCGTTCCCAAATGGCGAGTCTGCTGCAGCCGCAGCCCCCCTCGCTGGTGGTAGTGGACACCGCGGTCGTACCCGAGCTGGAGCAGCTGCCTTCACGCCTGGCCCTGATCCTGCGCGAGACCCGTGCCGACAAACTCAGCGATTTCGTCCTGCCCGAGCGTCCCTGGGACCTGCTGCTGCTCCCTCACGCCGCCGATGACTGGCGCCCACCCGCCGCGACCATCGCCTGTCGGCAGCAACGCTCGGTGGGGTGGATCTACCGCCGCGAGGACAGGACCACTGATCCGCTCCCTCTGGGTGCACCGCCCGCGGCCGGTATGCCCCAGCTGCTGATCGCCGCCGGTGCCGGCGGCGGCGGTGACCGCTGGGAAGCATTCAATCAGGCCCTGACCCAGCTGATACCTGCGGTCAGACAAGGGCTATCCCAAGGGCTTGAGGTAATTCAGGTGATCGGTCCGCGTGCCACCCCTGCCGAGCATCTGGCCCTTGCTGACCGGCGGATTCAGCCCGGCCCGCGCCTCAACGAACTGTTCCCCCAGGCTGATCTGGTGATCAGCACCATGGGCTACAACTCCGCACTGGAGCTGGCCGCCAGCGATGTGCCGGTACTGATGATGGCCAAGCCCACCACCTACGATGATCAACAGGCCCGCGCCGCCCGCTGGCACGGACGCGTCGGCTGGGCCTACGATCTGCACCCGCCCGAGGCGGCGCTCAATTGGCTGATCGATACCCTGCACCAGCGCCGGCGGCGCCCCCCGGTGGCGCTGGCCGAGAGCGGCGCGCCGGTCGCCGCCAAAGCGCTGCTGGAACTGCTGCAGGCTGGCCCGTGAACGACGCGCCACGACTACAGCGGCAGCATGGCGAGGCCCGCAAACAGCTGCGCCCTGAATCACGCCTGGACGCACCCTCCCTGGCCCGGCTCAGCGCACAACTGCAGGCCGAGGGCGTACCCACACCGCGCTGTCACGCCGATGGAGAGCGGCGGCTACGCTACCGCTGGATTGATGCGGTGTCGGCCCGGACAGAGTATAGCGATGAGGTCGCTGGTGGTGATCTCCACTGGCCACCATCAGCGACCCTGGCCGAACTATTGCCGCCGCTGGTGGCGCTGCACCGCGCCCGCACCGATCCTGCGCCGCCACTGCTGGATCCGGGATGGCGCATCGACGAGCGGCTGGCAGACACCCGCGACGACGAGTTAGATCGCTGCTGGCAAAGATTACGTGCGGCGTGGCAGCCCTGGGTCGATGCCGTGGTGCACGGCGACTTTCATCTGGGCCAACTGCTGCTCCTGCAGCCGCCCCGGCACGGTGTGCAACTGATCGATCTGGAAGATTGCGCCTCGGGCCCACCCGAGTTTGATCTGGGCAACTTTGCCGCCCATCTGGCGACCGCCGCCACCACCTTTAACCCCGAGCGCTACCAGCAGCTGTTGACCCGTGTCAGCGCCGCCTACCAGCAAGCCGGTGGCCGGCATGTGAATCAGCAACGGCTGGCTTATTGTGGCCAGATCTGTCTGCTGCGCCGCTACCTCAAGCAGCGCGCCGCGCAGCCAGACACGCCGCCGCTGACCCTGCGGCGCTGGCTGCTGGAAACGCCAGTTATCGAGTTCTTCGCGGGTTAGAGAGCATGACTCATATCGGCGCGGAGCGGACATACTTAGCTGCGGCAAGTCGGTGCTTCAAAGCTCGTTTTCATGGTGGTTTGATATTCCCTGTTTCGCCTCCCGGCGACCTACTTCTTTATCAGTCGTGATAAAGAAGTAGGCAAGAAAGCACTCGCCCGCAAAAGCCGCCCTACGGGACCTGCGCGCTGAACACCCTTGAGGGGCACAACAGAATGGCCGTCCCTGGCCATACTGTTGTGGCGGCGGCCATCCGGGCCTTGCCCCTAACGGGCTGAAACCCTCAAGGGCGTCCAGTGCTCGTCGGCTTTCGGAGGGCCGGGGGTGCCAGCCGCACTCCGGGTGCCCTTACCTGTTTTTCGCGCTTGAGTAAGAATGCGGTAATCCGGCTGCGACTTAACCCCTTTGGAGCCGACGAGCACGGCGACGGGGATTCGATCAGGCCCGCGCAAAGCGCGGGGCGAGGCATGGACGCCGAGCCGGATTGCGGCACAGGCATGTGCCGTCCGATCCGCCAGAATCACCGTTGCCGCGTGCAGTGGACCCGTAGGGCGGCGGAACCAGGGGAGCATAAGGCACAAGTAGTTCTTTCTTCCCCTGTTCTTTGGAACGTTTGCCAAAGAATAGGGCCGCCCGGGTGGGCGGAACAAAGGCTTTCAAGCAACACAGCAAATGAGCTTCAAACGCCATTGATTGAGTCGCTTCTCAGCCGAGCAAAAACGTCCGCTCCGCGCCGTTTCCAGCCCTAACCTATTTTTTCATTTTTTTAGAACCGATCCTCGCGGGGGCGTTACCTACCGGCTGTAACACCCCGAACCCCCCAAACGAAATCGAGGATCTGACCATGAAAATTTTCAACAAAGCCGCACTGGCCACCGCCGTTACCCTGTTCGCCCTCAACGTATCCGTGGCTGAAGCCAACCCCTGGGTCGGCTACAAAGGCAACAAGATCGGCTATACCAACAGCTACAACAACACCAACAACATCGACACCCGGGTCGATAACAGCCAGCGCTTCAAGCGCGACTACCGCCTGGACTACAAGCTGGATAACAGCCGTCGCACCAAGATCGATACCGACACCCGTATCGACCTCAAGTACGACATCCGCAACGATCGCCTGAACGCCAAGCAGGACCTGAACTCCTTCCGCAACTACTCCAGCGGGGTAAACCAGAACGCGTTCAATGCCGGCGCCGCCACCGGTCACAGCATGAACCAAAGCCAGGGCAGTACCAGCGTCGGCAGCCTGGTTAGCGACACCGCCACCAGCAACAACCGCGGCCACCGTGTGCTCTCTCCGAGCTACAGCATCCACAGCGGTGACGTGGCCAAGGGCAATATGAGCGGTAGCCAGATCGGCGGTATTCAGTCTGGTATGCAGGTGGGTGATGTGACCAACCTGCAGCAGAACACCCAGGCGCAGGATGCGACCTCTGCGGTCGCCAGCTCTGATGTAGTGAGCAACAACGTGGCTAAGTAAGTGGAATTCAGCTGCTAGAAACGACAAAGCCCCCGGTTGGGGGCTTTGTCCTGTTCGGATACAGCAGATAGGTCGTTATGGAAGTTGGATTGGCCCTTCAACTGAAACTATCAGGATACCTCCGATGACGGTAGCGGCTTTTAGCAAAGCCCCCGTGGCACAGAGTATCTACTCGCCCGAGAGCCCAATTGGCGTCTGTACCGGTATTGTCTTTTTAAGGTTCTTTTAATATTGGCTCAGTATAATGGGTATGACCTGCTCCCCGATTTCCGGTCCATTCCGAATCTAGTAAAGTCCGCTTTAGCAGAGGAAAGCGGATATGAAAAAGCGGTTCACTGACGAACAGATCATCAACATCCTGAAAGAAGGTGATGCCGGGATTCCGGTAAAGGAGATT
>NZ_JAERQK010000006.1 GCF_017912535.1 Motiliproteus sediminis | reverse complement strand
CCCATACCGAACTCCGAAGTGAAACGACTCAGCGCCGATGGTAGTGTGGGGCTTCCCCATGTGAGAGTAGGTCATCGCCAAGCGCCTAATACGAGAAGGCCCCAGTCATGCGACTGGGGCCTTTTTTTATCGCTGACGGTTGGTGTCGGTCCGGCACGGAGCCGCTCAGCGAGACTCGGGTGCGACCTTAGTTGTTGCATGGATAACACCTCCGGCCTAGTATGTTGAATTCATTCTGGTATTAGCGCACCTCGGTTGCTGTCTTTGGATATTAAAAGAAAAATCATAGGGTTGTCCGCCGCCTGGTCGGTGGTAACCTGTTTTTTCCTCGGGTTGTTGCTACTGCTTGATATCAGTGGGCATCGGGAGTCGTTGCAACTTGAAAGCAGCATCGTTTACGAATACACCTACGAACGGGCGCTGATTAACGAAGTCATTCTGCATAACTTTGTGGAACTGGTTGAAACCGATCTGAATAACTTCGAAGCGATTCGGCGTTATGCCAAGGATATGCGCGAGCATTACCCGCATGTGCTTCAGTTTCAGTTACTTCGCCGGGTGGAAGAGCGCCAGGTTGCGGCCTTCGAACAGGAGATGCGCGACCGCGGTTTTCCAGATTATCGTGTACACGGCTTTGAGCGAGGGGCTTCCGGGACCGAGCCTGGTGACGTACTCTATCCCGTGTTTTTCGTCGAGCCTTTGGACGCGCGTGGCGAGCGTCTGTTGGGATTAGACAGCTATTCGGTCGCCTCTAATCGCACGGCGCTGATTCAGGCCAGCTACTACTTGGACGTCTTTGCATCGGACCCCTATGCCCTCTCTGACGGCGAAGTAGGCTATCGCCTGTTTCACGCCACTGATCCGGCGCGCTCTGCCAACAAAGACAACCTGTCCTATGTCGTCACCTTGGTTATCAGGGCGAACGAGTTGCTGCCTCCCCTCCCTCACCTGAGCGAGGGTTTACGCGTCACTCTTTATGATGGAATGGGCAACGAACTGCTCCAGCGTCGCGATCGCAGCAGCGAAGATTGGGAAGGCCTGCTGCTGCCTGTTATCGCTGACCAGCGGACGATCAACCGTTTTGGTCAGGTGCTCGATGTTCTGGTGGAGAAACAGCTGCGCTGGTCAGAGATGAGCTGGCCATTCGGTTTGGTCGTGGTGCTGTTTTCGGTGTTCAGTTATTTCTTCACTCAGCAAAGCTATCTGCGTAAGAAAGATGCTGAGCGCGAACTGATCCGGGTTAACGAGAAGCTGCGTCTGGAGCGGGACTTGCTTGAAGACCGAGTGCAGGAGCGTACCTGGGAGCTGGTGAAGGCCAACTCCGAGCTTCGGCGTCAGGTAAAGGAAAACCGCAGTCTGACCCAGAAGATACTCAGTATTCAGGAGGAGGAGCGGCGTAATATTGCCCGCGAACTGCACGACGAGATGGGACAGTCGCTCACGGCTATTCGCACCGACTCCCATCTGCTGAAGAAGCTGACTAGCAAGGACAGCAAATCGCTGCTGCATCAGGCAGCTGCATCTATCGATGCCACAGCCCAGCGAATTTACGGGGTAACCTATGGCCTGATGCGTGCGTTACGACCTTCAGCGTTGGATGATTTGGGCCTGGTGGACGCGATCAAGGGGTGCGTGGCAACCTTTCACCTCGATTCGATCGGGGTGGAGTTGCATTTAAGCATCAAAGGGGCGCTCAACGAGCTGCCAGAAGATCTTAATATCAGTTGCTACCGGTTGGTACAGGAAGCTCTTAATAACTGCGTCAAACATGCAGAGGCGAGTAATATCTGGTTGAGGATTGAGCGCTTGGAGGACCCGGAGGATCGCCTGTTTATTTCCATCGAAGACGACGGCAAGGGGTTCGATTGGCGCAGCAATGCCACCGGTTTTGGCCTCATTGGCATGCGAGAGCGTGCGTTGGCGCAGGACGGCGACTTTAAGCTTCGCAGTTCGCCTGGCCAGGGTGCGCACATAGAGGTTAGCCTGCCGGTCGGGGATCAGGTGACGCCTGCCCATCTGGTTTGATTACAGGCCGATCTGTACCTGGGGCGGGTCCTCCCTGCTACCATCTGCCTGCGGAAGGCAACTGAACAAGCGACTGCCTTTCACGTCGTTTTCAGTGGTTAGGTGGCCTTTGACCTCCTCTCCACGAAGCTCGGCCAAGTTATACAACCAGGTCTGGCGCTGTTGCTCCGTCAGTATCTGCTCCACCGCGACCCCCTGCTTTTTGGCGATCGTCTCGCTCATGGCGGTGATGTAATGCTGGTCTTGGGCAACGGCGGTACCGCAAAGCTTCAGCTTCAGGCCCTTGCGTTCTTTCAGTAACAGGCTCAGCTTGCTCAGGTAATCCCGGTCGGTATCGTCGAGCTGGGTGGTGCCCGGATCGAACTCCACCGGTTCCAGCTTGATCGACGCGCCCTCCGCGGCATCCATCGCCATACGACCCAAACTAAGCAAGGCGCCGTAAGGTTGCAGAGTAAAGCTGAGATAACCCATGGCTCCCTCCTTGGCTATCTTGGCAAGCAGGATGTTGACTACGCTCTGGACCCCGAATTTGGGGTCGTCCAATGAGCCGCTGACCGGGATGTCGAGGGTTACGTTGTCGTCTTCGTCGGTCATGATGGAGACTGCCAGCTCCAAAGGCATACCCAGCTGTCCGTTGAATTGCTGGGCACTCTCTGCGTTACCTTGCTCGATATCAAAGCGGTTTAGCACCAGTCGGTTATTGCTGCTCAGGTTATTCTGACGCAGGGTTCCCGAGGTTGTCAGGTGCATTTGACCACTGCTGATTTGGTAGCCGGTGTGCAGGTTCATATAGGGGCTGAAAGGGGGCAGTTCGAGTTGATCGAGCGTGATCGTCCACTGGCCGTTTGCGTGTTCGCTGAACAGACTGTACTCCCCGTTGCCCTGCAGTGATCCAAAGCGGTTGATGTTGGCGTCGAAGCTAAAGGGGGTGATGGCTTCCGAGCGGGTATCGACGGCGCCGAGTTGGAACGCTTGCAGTGTCAACAGCATCGGGCGGTTGCCTTTAATCCGCTCATCCTTAACTTTGACGACCAGAGGGGCGTTGAGCGCAAAGCCTTCGAAACGGAACGGGTAGGGGGTACTTGAAGCCGTGGTTTCGTTGGACTCCGGTGGCGGGGCGAGGCTTTCGGCTTGCTGCGCGTCTTCCGAGCTTTTTGAACCGCTCATCTGTGTTACCCATTGTTGCCACAGATAGGGTTGTTTTTCGGCGTTAAGGAGCAGCTCCGTCTCCAGTTTACCCAGAGTAACGGTGCCCAATGCCGTGCTCTCGGCGCCCGCATTCAGGGTATCAATGCTCAAGTTTTCAATGGTAAGCAGTGGGCTCTCTTCGGTTAGACGAAGCCTGCTGAGATCGAAGGCCTTTGCGTTAAGACGATAGCTGCGATCTAGCTTGAACTGGGTCAGTTGTAGCCGTCCGAGCTGCAGTTGCGAAGGCGCTTCTGTGAGTGTGATGTCGATCTGTTTCAGCTCCAGGTCTCCGCCAAGCTGGCTAAGGCCCGGGGTGTCTAGACGGGCTTGCAGGTCACCTTGCCAGCGTTGCGTTTCACCGGTAACGCGGTAGGGTGGTTGGCGGATGTTGGTACCATTCAACATCAACTCGCCACTGAAACTGAGTGATTGGGTGATATCGGTGGCCATAGTGCCCTCAACGACCGCTCCCTGTTGGGTCAGGGTCAGCTCGCCTTGATTCAGTTGCAGCTGGGCTACCTCGAGTCTGCCATCGGTGTTCACGGCGCCCAGCCCCTGCTCGCTGAGTTGCTGGCTGCTCTCGCCTTGCCAGGTGAGCCTATCGCTGGTGACGGCGATGTCTTGCTGGCGGAATGCGAAGTTGGCCAGGGACAGCTCGGCTTGCTGGGTCAGACTCAGAGTGCTGCCGGAGGCGGCTGAATCGAGGGTTAAATCAAGCTCAAGGTCAGTGTTCAAGGCGAGTGCGGGAGCGTCACTGTGATCGCTGGCCTGCTCTAGTGAAAACTGCTTCAGCTTGAGCGTGCCGTCGGTATGGGCGACCTCTAGTTGGCCCTCTTCGAGCTGTAGCTGTGAACGACCTTGCCAATGCCCTTCCGGCAGTTTAATTCGGGTTCCCGACTGTTGGATATCGACCTTCTCAAGGGTTAAATTGCCCTGGGTTTTAACGATGATACGGTTGTCTTCCCGGCGGCTGAAACTCACCTCCAGTTTGGTACTGAGAGTCGCCTGCTGATCGGGCTGCCACAAGGCCAAGAGCGGGCCCAGAGGGAGTGAGTCGATCAGGATCTGAGACGTTGCGGTGGGTTCGCTGGCCAACGGTGTGGTGTCGGTGTCGATGGTCAAGCGGTGCCCGTTCAGCGCGCCATCGAGGTGGAGCTCGCTGAGCTTATCCGGTGCCCACTGATACAACGATGGCAACGCCAGTTTGTCCAAGCGTAGATGGTGCGATAGTTGCTGGTAGGTCAAGCGGAGGTCGATGTCCTGCAAGTTGACCTGGCTAATGCCCCAACGCCACGATGTTGCCGTTTCCGCTTGGGAAGCGTCGTTGCTATCGGCGGCCAGCGGAAGCAACAACGGACCGATGCGCCAGCGCCCGTGTTGTTCAACAATCGGTAACTGCACGCCATCGAGCCTGAGTTCGGTGAGGTGCAAGTGACGGGCACTCAGATCGGTATAGCCGAAGTCAGCAATCAGCTCATCAACGACCAGTTGCGGCTGCCCCGGCGTATCGGCGCGTAACCCTTTGAGAGTGAAGCGGCCGTTCCACAGGTTGAGGTGGAATACCCGCACATCGACTCGATCAGCGCCCAGGTCACGAAGCTGTGCTTGCAACAGCAGGCGACCGACCAGCGAGGGCATTACGGTGATCAGAGCGACTAGCAGAACAACTGCCCATACCGTCAGGCGCAGGGTTCGAGAGCCCATAAAGAGAGGTCCGGATCGGGTTGGTTAATAAAAGTCATAGATCAATAATAGAGGCTTCTCTGACAAGATTCCGTGGTGAGCTATGAGTGGTATCAAAATTGGCGAGGTTGCCCGCCGCAGCGGATTAACAGTAGAAGCCATTCGCTACTATGAACAGCGAGGCTTGTTGCCGGAACCCGGTCGCAGTGCTTCGGGTTATCGATTATACGCACCAGCAGTAGTGGAGCGGCTGGCATTTATCGGACGAGCTAAGGGGTTGGGGTTTTCGCTTCAAGAGATAGGTGAGCTGCTGGATCTGCAGCTGCAACCGGGTGCGGACCGCGGCACGGTCAAAGAGTTGGTCGAAGAGAAGTTGGCGTTGGTACGCTCCAAGATCGCCGAACTGCAGCAACTGGATGCGGTATTGGGCCGGCTGTCCGAGAGCTGTGACGGGCATGGCTCGGTGGAGGCATGCCCGATCATTCATTTCTTGCAGGACGGTAGCTGCGATAGTGGCCGTGACTAGGATTCGTTTTTCAGAGTAACGACGCCGTTGGCTGTGCCCATCAATACCACGTCGGCCGGACGTGCTGCGAACAGGCCGTTACAGACGACGCCGACAATGTTGTTGATCTTCTCTTCCAGCGCCACGGCGGCGTCAATTTCCAGATTATGGATATCCAGAATCTGGTTACCGTTGTCAGTGACAAAACCTTCGCGATAGACCGGCTGGGCGTCGAGTTTGAACAGTTCGCGGGCAACATAGCTGCGGGCCATGGGGATCACTTCGACGGGCAGCGGGAATTCACCCAGGATATCGACCTTTTTGGTGTCGTCGACGATACAGATAAAGGTCTTGGCCACCGCCGCCACGATCTTCTCGCGGGTAAGTGCCCCGCCGCCGCCCTTGATCAGCTGCAGCCGTTGGTTGAACTCGTCGGCGCCATCGACGTAGTAGTCGAGCTGGTTCACCCCGTTAAGGTCGTAGACCGGGATGCCGTGGCTTTTTAGGCGTTCGGCGGTGGCTTCGGAGCTGGCCACCGCACCGTCGAACAGGTGCTTGACCTTGGCCAGTTCGTCGATGAAGAAGTTGGCAGTGGAGCCGGTGCCCACGCCGACAATGCTGTCGCTTTCAAGCTTGGCTGTAATCAGCTCGACGGCGGCGACGGCCACGGCTTGCTTCATCTGATCCTGGTTCATGACGACCTCTGTGGAGTCCGGTGGGGATTGGCAGCGATTATACCTGCGCTCGGGCCGGTCTTGTAGACGTAGTGGGGTGTGGGCATTACTATATTGCGTCCAATTTTCAGCCAGTTTATGGCCCTGTCGGAACCGATCATGCCTCATCAGTACATCAAAAAGATTCTTCAGGCCCGCGTCTACGATGTCGCCCGTGAAACGCCATTGGATCTGGCGCCGGCGATTAGCAAGCGGTTGGGGAACCGGGTGCTGTTGAAGCGTGAGGACCTGCAGCCGGTGTTTTCGTTCAAGCTGCGTGGTGCCTATAACAAAATGGCACAATTAAGTGCGGACGAGCGAGCCTGCGGCGTGGTGACCGCCTCGGCCGGCAACCATGCGCAGGGGGTGGCGCTGTCAGCGGCGACGCTGGGCATGAAGGCGACCATCGTGATGCCCAAGACCACGCCGGATATCAAGGTCAACGCGGTACGGGCTCGTGGCGGCAAGGTGGTGCTGCACGGCGACACTTTCGACGAGGCGTCCAAGTATTCGCGCCAATTGGTCGAGGAGAAGGGGATGGTGTACGTCCACCCCTATGATGATGTCGACGTGATCGCCGGCCAGGGCACTATCGGTATGGAGATCCTGCGCCAGGAGAGCGGCCCTATCCATGCAGTGTTTGTACCGGTGGGCGGCGGCGGTTTGATCGCCGGGATTTCGGTTTTCGTCAAATATTTGCGTCCCGAGATCAAGGTGATCGGAGTCGAATATGAAGACTCCGCCTGCCTTAAGGCGGCGATGGAGGCCAACGAACGGGTGATCCTGTCTCAGGTCGGGTTGTTTGCCGACGGCACCGCCGTGGCGCAGATTGGCGAGAATACCTTTGATGTCTGCCGCAACTACGTCGATGAGGTGATTACCGTCAATACCGACGAAATCTGTGCCGCGGTGAAAGATATCTTTGACGATACCCGTTCCATCACCGAGCCCTCCGGCGCGCTGGGGCTGGCCGGGCTGAAAAAGTATGTCGCACGCGAAGGGCTTGAAGAGAAAACCCTGATCGCCATCGACAGCGGTGCCAACGTCAATTTTGATCGGCTGCGCCATGTGGCCGAGCGGGCTGAAATCGGCGAACAGCGCGAGGCACTGATTGCCGTAAAAATCCCCGAGAAACCTGGCAGTTTCAAGCAGTTCTGCAAGGCGCTGGGGCGGCGCATGATTACCGAGTTCAACTACCGTTACGCCGATGATGCGGAAGCAGTGGTGTTTGCCGGGGTCCAGATTCAGCCGGACGTCAGCGCCCGCGCCGAGCTGGTCGACGGGTTGCGCGCAGCGGGCTATGAGGTGGTGGACCTCAGCGAAGACGAGATGGCCAAAATCCATATTCGCTACATGGTCGGTGGCCATGCGCCGCAGGCGGTGAACGAGGTGCTGTACCGGTTCGAATTTCCGGAGCGCCCCGGGGCGCTGATGAACTTTCTTACCAAGCTGGGCGGGCGCTGGAACATCTCCATGTTCCACTACCGTAACCACGGCGCCGCGTACGGACGGGTATTGGTCGCCCTGCAGGTAGAGACCGACGACAAAGCCTTGCTGGAAGGCTATCTGACCGAGATCGGTTATAGCTTCTGGGAAGAGACCGATAACCCCGCGTATCAGCTGTTCTTAAGCTGATTGCAGCGGCAGCGCCAAGGTGACCAACAGGCCACCCTCGGCGCGGTTGGCGGCGCTGATCCGGCCGCCATGCTGCTGCAGCGCTCGTGCGGCTATCGCCAGTCCCAGCCCCCAGCCGCCAGCATCTCGTGAACGCGCTTCATCGGCGCGGACGAAAGGTTCAAATATCTGCTGCAGCAGCGACTCATCGATTCCCGGCCCCTGATCGGCTACCTGGATAACGGCTTCAGAGGTGTTGGAACTCAGGCGGACCTCGACCTCACCATCGCTGTATTTGAGCGCGTTGCGAATCACGTTTTCCAGCGCACGGCCGAGCTGGCGTTCGTCGGCAAGCACAGACAGAGATGGCGGCCCCTGGTAGCACACCCGGGGGTGCTCAAAGCGGGCATTGTCGACCTGTGTCTGCACCAGTGTCGCCAGGTCGACCGCGGCGCGAGGGGGGGCTGTGGTTTCGGCGTTGAGTCTTACCAGAACCAGGATCTCTTCGATCAGCTCATCCAGCAGCTGGGCCTCGCGCTCAATGCGATCCAGCTCGGCATGGGGGTCCGCCTTGCGTCGGGCCAACTCCAGCGCAACACGCTGTCGTGCCAGCGGGGTGCGCAGTTCATGGGAGACGTCGCGCAGCAGTTGCTGCTGCCCTTGCAGCAGTCGTTGCAGGCGCTCTGCCATGCGGTCAAAGTCGCGGCCCAGATCGCCCAGTTCGTCCTGACGCCGGTTCAACGGTGCCCCGACCCGCGTATCCAGTGCGCCGTCCGCCAACTGGCGACTGGCGCTGCGCAGGCGTTCGATCGGTTGGGTCAGGTAGCGCGCCATACCATAGGCCAGTAGCGCCACCAGCAGCACTGACAGAGCGATGCGCCAGGCAATGGTGAATCCGGCGAACAGTGGGTCTTGGAGCTGGCGTGGGTTGAAGATCACCAAGGTGTAATCCTGATCCCCAAACCGGGTTTGCCAGAGCAGCGGTCGCTGCGGACGATGATGATGTCTTTGCCAGCCGAAACGGGGCTCCTCCGGGGGGCGGTCGAGGCGAGAAAACCAGCGCCCACGGCTGTCGCCGGTGAGGCTGCTACCATTGGCGTCGAGCAAGGCGGTGCGCAATTCCGTCCGGCGGTTAAGCTCCCGGCGCCACTCCCGCACTGCGGCCGCGCCGCCGTTATCGTAAGCGGCCGCCGCTTGTTGGGCGTAGCGCTCAAGCAGCTCGGCCTGGCGTCCGCTGGACTCGAACTGTTCGGTTACCAGCCAGGTGGTGGCCATATTGGCCAGTAGCAGGCCCATCATCATCAACCAGAAGCCAAAGAACAGGCGCCAAAACAGGCTACGAATCCGCATCCGTCGCCCCTTTAATCAGCATGTAGCCGCTACCGCGCACCGTGCGGATCTCGACGGCGTCTGGATGCGCGGGGCCAAGCTTGCGTCGCAGGTTGCTCAGATGCATGTCGATGCTGCGATCAAAAGGTCCCAAGCGGCGGTTGAGCGCTTGCCGCATCAGGTTGTCGCGGGTAACCAGTTTGCCTTGCTGCTCCATCAGCAGCCGGAGAATCACGAATTCGGTATGGGTCAGCTCCAGGTTTTGATCATCAAACCCAGCACGCAGGGTATCGGTATCGATCCACAGGCCGTTGATGGTCAGCAGGGCCGAGGCCTCGGGTTGTTGTTCCAGACTGACCCGGCGCAAGTTGGCGTTGATGCGGGCGACCAACTCGCGCGGACTGCAGGGTTTGGGTAGGTAATCGTCGGCGCCGACTTCAAGGCCGATGATCCGGTCCACCTCTTCGCCCCGGGCAGACATCATAAGCACCGGCAGACGGTGCTGTCGGCGGACCTGTTTGAGGGTATCGAAGCCGTTCAGCCCCGGCATCATGACGTCCAGCACCATCAGGTCGTAATGCTGCTGCTCCAGCCGGGCAAGAGCTGTGGTGCCGTCATGGACGCAGTCGGCATCAAAGCCCTCCAGCTGCAGGTACTCGGCCAGCATGCGGCTGAGTTCGATGTCATCGTCGACCAAAAGAATCTGTTTCATAACCCCTCGCTACCTGCCTGTATTCTACAACCGCCCGCGCTGCCCGGGGCGTCTTTACCAATCCTTTACAGAGCGCTGACGTTGCTTTGCATGATCGCCCATAGACTGAATACTGAAAACAGCGAGTGGAGGCTAAGGTCATGAAAAAGTTAATCGGAGTAACCATCGGTGCGCTACTGGTCAGTGGTGCCGTCTGGGCTGCCGGCCCTGGCGGCTGGGGCAATTGTGATCAGGATGGCAAAGGCTTTGGCCCGGGACGCATGCACGATGCGTCACGCGGCGGCTATCCGGAGCGGATGCTGAATCACATGAGCAATGCGTTGTCGCTCAGCGGTGAGCAGCAGGCGCAGATTGAGGCGCTGCTGGCCGAGCGCGGTGACCCCCGCGACGGTATGCGTAGCTTCCGTGATCAGATGCGCGACCTTGATCCGGGCAATCCGGATTACGTGGCTCAAGTGGAAGCGCTGGCCGAACAGCAGTCGCAACAGATGGCGTCACGGATGGTTGAGCATGCCAAACTGCATGCCGATATCTATGCGGTGTTAACAACGGAGCAGCAGCAACAATTTGCTGAAATGCGCCAGCAGCGCGGCTGGATGGGTCGTGGCCACCGTCACTGACGGGGGGCGGGCATCTGCGGCGAGTGGGCGAACGAATCGTCGGTGAAGGCCTGCAGGGTGAAGATCGCCAGCGAGACGATCCCCCAGGCCAGGCCGACGACGACGCCAATATCAACAATACCCCGCCAGGGTTGCGTCAGCATCGACACCAATTGCACCAGCACGATGATACCCAGCGTCAGGCAGAAGGTGACGATCTGGCGGCGGCGCTCGATATCGAAAAAACCCATACAGAATAGCGGCGCCAACAAGGTGCGCAGCAGGGTGGGGTGTTGGTGTAAAAAGGCGATACGTGCGGCTACCCGCGGGGAGAAGCCGCGTTGAAATCCTTTGTAACCCTCGCTGTGGGCCATGAACGCGACCCATACCAGTAGCGCCAGCCAGTGGTACCAGGACAGCGGGTGACTGAAGGTTTCCAGCCCGATCAGGCCAAGGCGGTAGACGGCCCAGCCCAGGATCGCCAGCGTTCCCCCGAGGCCCCATGCGGCAGCGAACATTCCCAACACCGGTGTCTCTCTCCGTGTTTCAGGCGTAGCAAAAAGGTCGGCCATTATAGCCGACCCTCTCTACTTTGACGATCTGCCCGCGCAGGAATTCCGTTGGTGTTGGCTCAGCCGGGTCGGCCGTCGATGCGTGGGCGAGCCAGTATCGGGGTATAGGGGATAACGAAGCCGAAAAAAGCCAGCATCCAGCCCAGCGCCGACAGACCCAGCAGCGGATCGGCCCAGGCGGGTGCCAGTGAGGCCAGCACTCGCACGGGTGCCATGGCCGCGATCAGGATAATGGCGAACACGGTCAGCTTTGGCAGTTCCAACGGGCGACCGGTATGCCCGAGCGCTACCCGTCCCATCATCCCCAGCGTGATCAGGCCGATCCCCCCCACCGTAAAGGCGTGGGTAGGCGCCAGCGGCGAAACCCATTGCCACAAGGCTGCTGCTTTCAGCAGAAAGCCGATGCCGATCCAGGCGTAGGCAACATGCAGCACCCAGATGATCGGCCGAGCCCAGATCCGGCGGTCATACCAGCCGGAAAGGCGGATTAGCTGGACCAGACCGGCTACCAGCGCCAGCGGTGCCAGCAAGAGGGGGGGGAGGGCAAACAGGTCACCTAGCAGGGTGGCGATCACCAGTGCAATGGCCAAAAACTCTACCCAGGGGCGAATCTTCGGTTCCATCGCCGGCAGCGGATTGCGGGTGAAAAATGGGATTACCCGGCCGCCCATCACCACGATCACCAGAATCACCAGGCTAAGCCCGGCTTGCAGCCCGGCGGCACCCAGTTTGCCCTCGCCCAGTGCCTGTTGGTGCATCAGCAGGTTGGCGCCGGTCAGGGCTGCCAGAATCACCAGAAAAGCCATATTGCGCAGCTTACCGGCACGAATCAGGGCCGGCGCCAGCGCGACCATCACCGCGGGCAAAAAGGCGCAGTCGATGGCCGCTGTCAGCCAGTCGGGTTGACCCAGATCGAGGCTGACCAAGATCCGGCCTGCCAGCCAGATCAGCACCAGCACCCCCAGCTTCCAGCCGGTGGGCATTGGCTGGCCGGTCCAGTTGCGCACGGCGGTGAGCAGAAAGCCGGCGATCACCGCCACCGCATAGCCAAACAGCATCTCGTGGCCGTGCCAGCCCACGGGCGCGAAGTGGTCATTGAGGGGAAGCGGGCCGTAGTAATGCGGCAACCAAACTGCTATCAACGCGATAGCGGCGATCCCGGCGAGCAGAAAGAAGGGGCGAAAGCCGAGAAACAGCAGCGCGTTGCGATCTGGCGGAATGGGGGCGGAGCGATCAATCTGGAGCATGACTACATCGGTGGGTCAGTGAATGTGGCAAGCAGCATAGCGCAGATCGCTCGAATCACCTTGATGCAAGTCATTTCCGACTGTTTGACTTGGTTAAGCGGGGCTGGACGGAATCTGGCAGGTGGTGATAATAGCCCTACGTGAAACAGGGTGAAGAGGCCGGTTATGGGCGACAAGATTCTGGTGGTGGGCTGCAAGAAAACCATGGACGATACCTGCATCGGTTGCTCCCGCTGCCTGGTTGGTTTTAATCGCCGGGTGGGTGCTTTTGCCGATCTTGGCGACGATGCCGAGATGATCGGCCTGATGCACTGCGGTGACTGCCCTGGTGCGTCAGTGGTGCATCGGTTGACCCAGATGGCGCTGTGGAACAAACCGATGGCGGAGCAACCGACGCGGGTGCATATCGCCAGTTGCATAACCGATCATTGCCCCTATCAGCGCAAGCTTTGCGCCAAGATCGAAGCCACCAGCGGCGCTCCGGTGGTGCGGGGTGCCCACCCGTTCAAACCGCAGGCGCTGTTTACCTCTTGAGGTGGCGCTCTCTAGGGAGCGTTTGCAGTTAGCCCCTTACCGGACAGTGGGTAGAAAGATCACTAGAGATGGAGAACCAAGATCCGTGAGAGCCTGGCTCTAAAGCGGGCATTGATAAGTTCTCGGGTCAAATTATCAAGTCAATCGTTGCCATCGGTTCATCAGCGGAATCGAAGTTGAGGTGAACCCGTTCTCGCTCAGATTTTGGAATATGCCTGTATAGCCCATCGCGCTCGTTTAATGGATGGTTGGGAAGAAAAAGTTGGGTGGTCAGACGATCCTTACCTTGATACCAAACCTTTGCGTGAATATGCGGGCATCGTCCGGGGTAGGGCACTGGTTTAATCGTCCGAAACTGGTAGCGGCCTTCTGCGTCGGTGATGGCGTGACCAAAGCCTTGGAAACTTTGGTCACGCGTTTGCCAATACGGCTCTCCGTCATGTATGTAGCGTCCATTCACATCACACTGCCAAATCTCTACCCTCGCGTTCTTCAAGGGTCGCAGCGATCTATCTAAAACCCTGCCAGATACGATTACAATTTCACCACCAGCAGCACGTACCGCGCCGCTGATCTTCACTAAATCACTATCGGTATCGGGATAACGCATTTTTGGTGTGGGATAGAAAGGGCCCTCACCATAAACAGGGGTCGGTTGCCCGGAACGTGCCAACGAGGAGAAAGGGAGCAGCAGCGCAGATAACAGGAATTGGCGGCGAGATGGTTTAGTTAGATTGTTCATGATTATTCAGAGCAGATGAGTTGGGCTTAGTTCAATTGAAGGCCATGATAGGCGCCTGATCTCTGCCGCCTTTCCAGCCGGCACAAAAAAGGCCCCTTAAAGGGGCCTTTTTGGTATCAACCGCGGGCTTACTTGGCCAGATTCTCGTTAACAAAGTCCCAGTTAACCAGTGCCCAGAACGCTTCCATATAGTTGGGGCGCAGGTTGCGGTAGTCGATGTAGTAGGCGTGCTCCCACAGGTCAACGGTCAGCAGCGGGGTCTGGCCTTCGGTCAGCGGGCAGCCGGCATTGCTGGTGTTGACGATCGCCAGTGAACCGTCGGCGTTTTTCACCAGCCAGGTCCAGCTGGAACCGAAGTTGTTGATGGCGCTGTCGGTGAACTTGGCTTTGAACTCGTCAAACGAGCCGAAAGCGTTGTTGACGGCATCAGCCACCGCGCCCGTTGCCGCACCGCCACCGTTGGGGGAGAGGCAGTGCCAATAGAAGGTGTGGTTCCAGATCTGGGCGGCGTTATTGAATACACCGCCGGCTGGCGCCGAGGTGATGATCTCTTCCAGGCTCTTGCCTTCGTATTCGGTGCCGGGTACGAGTCCGTTCAGTTTAACCACGTAGGTGTTGTGGTGCTTGCCGTGGTGGTAGTCCAGGGTCTCGGAAGAGATGTGGGGTTCCAGCGCATCTTTTGCGTAGGGCAGAGGAGGAAGTTCGAAGCTCATGATGTGTACCTGTTTCTATCCTGTTACATGGTAATTTTCACTGAACATAGTGACGTTATTGATCGCCAAACGTTCCAAGTGGGCTGATCATAACAGCTCGATTGACATATGTCATACCGTTTTGGTCGGGAATTTCGCATCCGCAAAAGTCAGTATCACGAACAATAGCTTAGCTCATAGATCGGCGGTACTGGCGAGATCGAATGGAGAAAAATTCCCGGCGCTGGGCCGATCGGCATCAGCTGCGGCTGTAGCCGTGCCCGAGGCGCTTCGGGCGGGGGTCGCTAGGCCCCTGTTGGCGGGCGGATATATGCGGACCAGTCGAAGCGGTAGTCGCCGCAAGCTAAAAAGTCCGGATTCAGCAGGCTCGTGTTCTGGTTGTAGCGCAGTGGTTCGAGATGCAAATCGCACACCTGCCCTCCGGCGGCCTCCAGCACCGCGTGAGCGGCGGCGGTATCCCATTCCGAGGTGGGCCCAAGGCGCAGGTGCAGGTCGGCCAGTCCCTCGGCGATCAGGCAGAGTTTGAGCGAACTACCGACTCCGACCATAGAGATCGGAGCGATACGGGTTAATGGCGCGAGGCAGTCTTCAAGACGCGGGTCGGCATGGCTGCGGCTGACCACCACGTCCAGTGGTTTGTATCGGTTTAACGGGCGGGTGTGTATCTGCTGTTCGCGCCCTTGGGCGATTTGCTTGAACGCCCGGTGGCGGCTTTCGCTACTGTAGGTGGAGCCGCTGACCGGTACATGCACCACCCCCAAAACCGGTACGCCGTCATCGATCAGGGCGATATTGACGGTGAATTCACCGTTGCGTTTAAGAAACTCCTTGGTGCCATCCAGCGGGTCAACGAGCCAGTAGCGTCGCCACTGGCGGCGCTCGACTGCCGGCGGGGATTCTTCCGAAAGTACCGGCAGGTCCGGTGTCAGGTGAGCCAGACTGGCGCAGATCAGGTCGTGGGCCGCCAGGTCGGCGGCGGTGAGCGGGGTGTCGTTGGCTTTCTGTTCCACCGACAGCGCTCGACGGCCCTCGTAAAATGCGAGGATAACCGCACCCGCTTCACGAGCTATACGGACCACCTGGGGGCGGAGCTGGCAGCAATCGAGCTTCACCGGCAGAGTACCTCCGGCCGTTCCTGATGCAGCCACAGCATCAGGGCGGCAATGACGCGCGCTTCTTCCAGTTCGGCCGAAGCCATCAGCAGAGGCAGCTCGCTAATCGGACAGGGGACGACTTCGAGTTCTTCCGGCTCGTCCCCCGGCAGGCGCTCGGGGTAGAGTTCTTCTGCCACCAGTACTTCGATACGGTGGCTCATGTAATTGGGGGAGGTGGTCAGGCTTTTGATTGGACGGATCTGGCGGGCGCCGAAGCCCGTCTCCTCTTTGAGCTCGCGGTTGGCAGCCTCTGACGCGGTTTCTCCGGGATCGATCAGCCCCTTGGGTAGTGTCAGCAGGTAGTCATCAAAACCGGCAGCGTATTCGCGAATCAGCAGCACGGTATCGGCGTCTTGCAGGGCGATAACCATCACGGCGCCATGGCGCTTTGGTGCCAGTCGTTCATAGGTGCGGGTCGCGCCGTTGCTGAACTGAAGGTCCAGCGCTTCCACCTCGAACAGGCGGCTGCGGGCGACGGAGCGCTTCTTCAAAAGCGTAGGTTTTATCGGCATACTGAGCGCTTAATTTGTCGGTTGTCTGGGTGTCGTTATGCTTGATTGGAATGCCATCGATACGGTGCTGTTGGATATGGACGGCACGCTGCTGGATCTGCATTTCGACAGCTACTTCTGGCTTGAGCACCTGCCACGACGATTTGCTGCTATTCACGGCGTGGAGCCGGAACTGGCTCGCCAGCAGTTGCTAGAGCGTATCATGAAAGAACAGGGGTCGCTCAACTGGTACTGCGTCGACTTCTGGTCGGACGAGCTGGCGGTCGATATCGCCGCGCTGAAGGCCGAAATCGCCGACAAAGTCGCCTTCAGACCGCACGTGCAGGAGTTTCTGCGTGATCTGCGCGGCGCCGGCAAGCGTGCGGTGATCGTCACCAATGCGCATCGCAAGAGTCTGGATCTGAAGCTGGCCCGGACCGGTCTCGACGGCTACGTTGACCGTATTATCTGCTCACACGACTACGGGTTACCGAAGGAAGATCCCGCTTTTTGGGATCAGCTTCGCGCTGACGAGCCGTTTGAGCCGGCGCGCACTTTATTAATTGACGACAGCCTGCCGGTGCTGCGTTCGGCCGAGCGCTACGGTATCGGCTACCTGCGCAGTATTGCCCAGCCGGACAGTCAGCAGCCACCCCGTGACGATAGCGATTTTGTCGGCATTCAGCACTTCCGCGATCACAGTCCGACAGCCCGATGAGCATGCAGCAGGATAACCCCCTTAAGGTCCGTCTCGACAAGTGGTTGTGGGCGGCCCGGTTCTTCAAAACCCGCGGTCAGGCCAAGCAGGCCATCGAAGGCGGCAAGGTGCATTACAACGGCGCGCGCTCCAAAGTGAGCAAGCTAGTGGAGGTGGGGGCTGAGTTGAAAATTCGCCAGGGGTGGGACGAAAAAGTGGTCGAGGTGATTGCGCTGTCTGACCAGCGTCGCGGTGCTCCTGAGGCCGCGCTGCTCTATCGGGAAACCGAGCAGAGCGCGCGCCAGCGCGAGGAAAACGCTGCCCGTCGTCGTGCCGAACGCGCTGCTACGCCATTCGACAGCGGTCGCCCGACCAAACGCGACCGCCGCCGGATCGACGACTTTAAACATCGCTCGCTGGACTAGCGGGCAGGGTCTGCAGGCTACAGTGATTCTTAAATCAGATATAATGACTCTCGCATCCGGCGGCGGGCCGCTGCCTTTATGACATCTGTTCCGGTTTTCAAATCCCTATGAGTAATCCTGATCAAATTCAACGTTTTATTTTTGATAACGCCGACCTGCGTGGGGTGTTAGTGGGGCTTGAGCATAGCTATCACGATGCCCTGGCGCGCCATACCTACCCGGAGGTGGTGCAGGAACTGCTGGGCGAGATGCTGGCGGCCGTGGGGCTTTTGAGTTCCACCCTGAAGTTTGAGGGGCGCTTGAGTCTGCAGGCGATCGGAGACGGGCCAGTGTCGCTGCTGATGGCGGAGTGTAATCATCAGCGCGACCTGCGCGCCATTGCCCGCTGGAACGACGCCTTGGCGGACCAGCAAGGGTTGATCGCGCTGCTGGGTAAGGGCCAGCTGGCGATCACCATCGAGCCGGATCAGGGCAAACGCTACCAGGGGATTGTGCCGATGAGCGGCGATGCGCTGGCCCAGTGTTTGGAACAGTACTTCGAGCATTCCGAGCAGCTGGCGACGCGGATCAAGCTGGCAGCCGACGGGCAGCGGGCCGCTGGGTTTCTGCTGCAAGCCTTGCCCGGAGACAAGAGCGCTGACGGTGAAGACTGGGATCGAATTACCTGCCTCGGTGATACGCTCACCGATGACGAGCTCTTGGGGCTGGATAATGAGCCGATGCTGTTCCGTTTGTTCCACGAAGAGCAGGTGCGGATGTATGAGGCCGACTCCTTGCGCTTTCGCTGTGATTGCTCCCGTGAACGCAGCCTTAACGCCCTGCGTAGCGTGCCTCAGGCCGAGCTTGAGGAGATTGTTGCCGAACAGGGGCATATCGAAATCGATTGCCAGTTTTGCAATCAGAGCTACCGCTTCGATGCGGTGGATGTAGGTGCGCTATTTTCCGCCGCGGTAACTCCGGATGCCCCCGGGCAGGCTCATTAAACCCGGCAGGGCCTTGAAAAACGGTTGCGCTGCCGCCATTATTTTTCGTCTGTTGCGGTGCAGGGGTGTTAACGGGCGGCGACCAAGGTAGACATTTGCTAAGCCTCCCCTTTCGGCTATGATGGGCGATCAGTTCAGTACGCCCGTACTCTGGAGACACGAATTTATGAGTGAATCAATTATTAACGTTACCGACGCCAGCTTCGAGGACGAAGTCCTGAAAGCTGACGGTGCGGTGCTGGTCGACTATTGGGCAGAGTGGTGCGGCCCGTGCAAGATGATCGCGCCGGTTCTCGAAGAGGTCGCCAAGGACTACGGGGATCGCCTGAAGGTCTGCAAGCTGAACATCGACGAAAATGGCGAGACGCCGCCGAAGTTCGGCATTCGCGGTATCCCGACCCTGATGTTGTTCAAGAACGGCAGCGTTGAGGCCACCAAGGTGGGAGCGTTATCCAAGTCCCAGCTGACCGCCTTCCTCGACAGCAATATCTGATGAACTGGCGAGTACCCGGGGTTGAATTTTTCGAGTACTCGCCCGAATCCCTCCGTATCAGGACCGGATTCACGCAACCAAGGTTGCAAACTGCACGGTTAGCGGCGAGAATGACTGCAGCGACGGTCTAGCCGCTCGCCAGCCGTATCCAGATCTCCCTCCAATCCTCCATCTTTTATCAGTGCCTTTGCGCACGTTACACACAGCCTTATGAATCTCAGTGAACTGAAATTAAAACCCGTAGCCGAGCTGCTGGAAATCGCATCGGAGATGGGCCTCGACAACCTGGCTCGTTCCCGCAAACAGGACGTTATCTTCTCCATCCTCAAGAAACACGCGAAAAGCGGCGAGGACATCTACGGTGACGGCGTGTTGGAAATTTTGCAGGATGGCTTTGGCTTCCTGCGTTCGGCGGACAGCTCCTATCTTGCCGGTCCCGACGATATCTATGTCTCTCCCAGCCAGATTCGTCGCTTCAACCTGCGCAAGGGCGACACAATCTCGGGCAAAATTCGTCCGCCCAAAGATGGGGAGCGTTATTTCGCCCTGCTGAAGGTGTCGGAGATCAACTTTGATCGCCCGGAGCGAGCCAAGAACAAGATACTGTTTGAAAACCTCACCCCGCTATTTGCTCAGGATCGCCTGCGCATGGAGCTTGGCAACGGCAGTACCGAAGATATTACCGCTCGGGTTATCGATCTGGTTTGCCCCATGGGTAAAGGCCAGCGCGCCCTGATCGTGTCGCCGCCGAAGGCGGGCAAGACGCTGATGCTGCAGAATATCGCCAACTCCATCACCCGTAACAACCCCGAGTGCTACATGATCGTGTTGCTGATCGATGAGCGCCCGGAAGAGGTGACCGAGATGCAGCGCACCGTGCGTGGTGAAGTGGTTGCCAGTACCTTTGACGAGCCGCCGGCGCGCCACGTGCAGGTGGCCGAAATGGTGCTGGAGAAGGCCAAGCGTCTGGTTGAACACAAAAAGGACGTGGTGATCCTGCTCGACTCCATCACTCGTCTGGCACGCGCCTACAACACGGTGATCCCGTCGTCCGGCAAGGTCCTGACCGGTGGTGTCGACGCGCATGCGCTGGAGCGTCCCAAGCGCTTTTTCGGTGCCGCGCGTAACATCGAAGAGGGCGGCAGCCTGACCATCATCGCCACCGCGCTGGTGGATACCGGTTCCAAGATGGACGAGGTGATCTTCGAGGAGTTCAAGGGTACCGGTAACTCGGAACTGCATCTGGACCGCAAAGCGGCAGAGAAGCGGGTTTTCCCGGCGATGAATATTCGCCGCTCCGGCACCCGTCGCGAAGAGCTGTTGACCCAGGAAGACGAACTGCAACGGATGTGGATCCTGCGCAAGTTGCTGGATTCCATGGAAGACACCGCGGCGATTGAGTTCGTGATCGACAAACTGAAGGACTTTAAAACCAACGACGAGTTCTTCATGTCGATGAAGCGCAAGTAAGCGCTCGCTGATCCAAAAAGGGTAAGCATCGCTTGCCCTTTTTTGTGTCCGGAAAAGCGCGGAAGGGGCCATTTTCATTGGTTGCCATAGGGCGCGGCGTTGAGACCCATGCGACCCACAGGGGCGGTGGTGGCCAGGGGATGAGGTGGTGTCGAGCGGGCGTGGTCGCTACAATGCCTGACCAAGTGAATTGCTGGGATATTTGATGAAATACGGTGACCTGCGGGATTTTATTCAGGAGCTGGAGCAGCGGGGCGAGCTTAAGCGCATTCGTGCCGAGGTCGACCCGCATCTGGAGATGACCGAAATCTGTGACCGAACCCTGCGTGCCGGTGGTCCGGCTCTGCTGTTCGAGAACCCCAAAGGGTATGACATGCCGGTACTGGCCAACCTGTTCGGCACCCCCAAGCGGGTAGCGCTGGGTATGGGTGAGGATGAGGTCGAACAGCTGCGGGAAGTGGGCAAGTTGCTGGCGTTTCTGAAAGAGCCGGAGCCTCCCAAGGGTATGAAAGACGCCTGGGAGAAGCTGCCTATTTTCAAGCAGGTGATGAACATGGGGCCCAAGCTGGTCAAGCAAGCTCCGTGTCAGACCCACGTGTTCCAGGATGGCGAGGTCGACCTGACCCGGCTGCCGATTCAGACCTGCTGGCCCGGGGACGCCGGACCACTGGTGACCTGGCCGCTGGTGGTGACCAAAGGGCCGCATAAAGAGCGCCAGAACCTGGGTATCTACCGCCAACAGTTGATCGGCAAGAACAAGCTGATCATGCGCTGGCTGTCCCACCGCGGCGGAGCGCTGGATTTTCGCGAGTGGCAACAGGCTCACCCGGGCGAGCGTTTCCCGATAGCGGTGGTATTAGGGGCGGACCCGGCAACGATTTTGGGCGCGGTGACGCCGGTACCCGATACCTTGTCCGAATATGCCTTTGCCGGGTTGTTGCGTGGTGAGAAAACCGAACTGGTCAAATGCCTCACCAACGATCTGCAGGTGCCGGCGAGCGCCGAGATTATTCTCGAAGGCTACATTGAGCCGGGCGAAATGGCCGATGAAGGCCCCTTTGGTGACCACACCGGCTACTACAACGAGGTGGAATCGTTCCCGGTATTTACCGTGACCTGTCTGACCCATCGTAACCGGCCCATCTATCACTCCACTTACACCGGACGCCCGCCGGACGAGCCGGCGGTACTGGGCGTGGCGCTGAACGAAGTGTTCGTGCCGATCCTGCAGAAACAGTTTCCGGAGATCGTTGATTTCTACCTGCCGCCGGAAGGTTGCTCTTACCGGCTGGCGGTGGTGACCATCAAAAAGCAGTATCCGGGTCATGCCAAGCGGGTGATGATGGGAGTGTGGTCGTTCCTGCGCCAGTTCATGTACACCAAGTTCGTGATCGTCACCGACGACGACGTCAATGCGCGCGACTGGAACGACGTGATCTGGGCTATGACCACGCGGATGGACCCGGCGCGCGATACGGTAATGATCGAGAACACCCCGATCGATTACCTCGACTTCGCCTCGCCGGTGCCGCGGCTGGGCTCAAAGATGGGCTTTGATGCCACCAACAAAATGCCGGGCGAAACGGAGCGCGAATGGGGTCAACCGATCGCCATGGACGCCGCGGTCAAACAGCGTATCGATACCATCTGGGATAGCCTGGGTATCGATCTGGATATCACCTGACGTAGCGGAAACACGTGAATACACCGACAAAACAACTGCCACCCGCTCGCGAGCTTGAGGCCCGGGTCGAGGCGGTTCGTGCGTTGAGCGCACACTCCTTCGAAATTGAGTTGCAGCTGCCTGCAGAGGCTGCATTTCTCGCCGGCCAGTATCTGGAACTGCTGCTGGCGGATGGGCGAGCGGTGCCCTACAGCATTGCGTCTGCCCCCGCCAATCTGCCGGTGGCGATGCTGCATATTCTTGATCAGGGGGAGGGCTCGCTGTCCGGAGTGGTTCTTGATCATCTGCGCAGCTGCAGTACCGTGAGCCTGCGGATGCCAAGCGGCAACTGCGTGCTGGATCCCGAGCGGCTGGGGCCTGAGACCGAGCTGGTCCTGATTGCCGCTGGCAGCGGGTTCGCCCAGATGAAATCCATCATGGAACAGGTTGTCGCCGAGCAGTTGAGCAACCCGGTGCACCTGTACTGGGGAGTGAAAAGCGCTGATCAGCTATATGGCGAGGCGCTGGTACGGGAGTGGTCTGCGGCGCATCCGAGCTTTCGTTACGTGCCGGTGGTAGAGGGTGACGAAAGCTGGAGTGGTCGCACCGGACTGGTTCACCACGCAGTGCTGGCGGATTTTGACCGACTGGACCGGGTCGAAGTGTTTGTCTGTGGCTCGCCGGCGATGGTCTATGCGGTAGAAGATGATTTCCTGCCGCAGGGACTGCGGCAGGGGCATATCCATTCAGACGTCTACAGCTATGCGCCGCGCTCGCTTTCCTGAGTCTCCGCTTTGGCGGTGGGGTCGCTTTCCGGAGCCGGCGCTGATTCCCGCAGCGGCAAAGGTAGCGGGGGTAGTTCCCTGGCCAGGTGATCGACATTTTCGGCGACCAGGCGCTGGTAGCCCTCCACGTCTTCCAGGTGGACCAGTAGCCGACTGAGTTCGTTGAACGCTTCCTGGCTGGGCTGCTGAGCGAGGCTCTTTTCGAAGTAACCACGGGCCAGTTCCCAGTCCCGATTGCGCATCGCTAGCCGACCCAGGGTCAGCAGCAGGGTAGCGTCGTCGGGATGGTTGTCCAGCCAGCTTTTGGCCTGTTTCAGCTGTCGTTGGCTGTCACCGGTGGGCAACTTGCCCAGCAGCTGCACCAGCTCCGGGCTCCACTGCTTTTTCAACTGGGCGCGCAACAGCTTTTCCGCTTGCTCGGTCGCACCTGCCTCGCAGAGCAGCGCCGCATAACGTGCACCCAGCGTCGCATCGCTGCTGAGGTGCTTGGGCAGCGCATTCCAGACCTGGCTCAGGGCCAGTGCCTTATCAGCACTGCTGGAACCTTCATCGAGTTTGCTCAGGGCGCTTTCCAGCCGCGACAGGTGGGTGGTCCGCTCCAGTGCCTCGAGTTGGTTTTCCGGCAGCGCCCGATAGCGGCGGACGTCCGGCAGCAGGTCTGCCAACGATCCCCAGTCCTGCAGTCGTTGATAGGTCTCCACCAACAGGCGTAGCACCTTGGTATGGCGTGGTGATTTGCGGCGCAGGCGCATCAGCAATGCCAGTGCGTTTTCCAACTGGTGACGGCTGATATGGTTCTGCGCCTGAGCCAGACCGATGGCAACCTCGGCCTTGGGGTGGGTTCGTAGTGCCGCCTGCAGCAGTTCGTCACTGGTTTCGGGGTGGTTAAGCTCCTGTGCGGCTTCGGCCGCACCCAGGTAGTTGACCAGCGCCAGATCGGACTTGTCTGCCGCGCCACTTAATAGCCGTTGCGCCTTGCTCCACTCCCCCGCAGCCAATGCAATCAGGCCGCGCTCGGTATTGCGGTTGGCGCGGTCGCGTCCCCGATTGCGATTCCAGCGCACCAGTTTTCCGCGCCGTCCCGCCAGATAGCTGAGCAGGCGCAGGCCGAAATGCAGCAGCAGAAAGCCAACGATGGTGATCAGGGCCAGTCCCCAGATGCTGGTTTCAACGGTGGTCTGACGGTAGTTGATCAGCACATAACCGGGATCCTGCACGATTAGCTCGCCCACCAGTGTGCCGGCCAGCAGGACCAGCACGGCAACAATGAATAGCACTCGCATCAGGCGGCTCCTTTGCGGTCAATCTGGGCGGCCAGATAGGCCTTGAGGGTGCGCAGCGAGCCGGAAATATCCGGTAAGGTCGGCGCCACCTGGGTGCCCTGTAGTTGACTGATGCCGTTCAGTAGCGCTTTGGTGGTGCTGTCATCCGCCTGGAAGTAGGTCGCAACCCAGTCGCGCGCCTTGCTGAGGCTGGCGTCAAAGGCGGCCTGCTCGCCCTGAAGCAAGGCCAGTTGTGCCTGCTCCAGCATCAGGTGCAGGTTTTGCTGCAGAAAGAAGTGTTGCTCCGGTGACAGTAGCGGTTTGACCGGCTCGTCGCGATGCTGGATCACGATCAGGTTGCCGAGCTTGTCCATGGCGCCGGCCCACGCCTCGGCCATTCCCTGTTGCCAGCTGTCGCTGACGCTGTCGGGGGTGATCTCTTTCAGCATGCTGGGGATCTGGTGGCGGTCGGTGATCGGCAGCAGGCGCAGCTTGTTGACCTGTTCGTTAAGGGCGGCCAGACGCAGGAAGGTGCCGTCCACATCCAGTCGCGGAACGGCCTCCAGGGCGGCGATATCGCTGGCCAGCGCCTTGCGTACGTTGTAAACCGACACATCGTCGGTCTCCTTGAGGATCTTGTCCGCTGATTGCAGCAACGTCAGTGCTCCGCTGGCGGAGCTTTCCATCAGTACCCGCTGATTGGCCAGGCGCAGCAGGTACTCCACCTCCGCCAGCAGCCAGTCGCGGCGGCTGTCGGTGCCGATGCTGTTGATCTGTTGCATGGCTCGGGTGAGGCGATCCTGCAACTCATTGACACTGCCCTGTTGGGCGCTTAGCTGCTGGCGAGTCTGGCCGAGTTGCTGTTCAAGTCCCGTGGCGCGGCGCTCGGCGGCGGCGCTGGCGGCACGGCTTTGATCGAGGCTCTGGCCGAGAGCGGCGGTTTGGTTCTGCAACTGCGCGTGCATCTTTTGCACCAGGGTATAGCCATAGCCGATGCCGCCCAATGCGATCAGCGCCAGCAGCAGAGCGACAACGGCGAGCTTGCTGCCTTTCGGCTTGGCGGTTGTCGCGTCGTCTTTCGGTGGAGGCGGGGGTGTGCCCGCCGCGCCCGACGGTTCTGGTTCCGCCGCCGGGCCGGCCTCGGACGCCTGTTCGTCGATCGCAGCAGCAGTGTCCGCTTCTGGGGTTGCATCGGGCGCGGGCTCGGTCAGGGTGGGGGGAGAGGTGTCCGAATCCGGTTCCTGTCGATCGACCACTTCACCTTCGATGATAGTGCCGGCGGTGTCTTCGGTGGGTTTGTCCGTATGCTTCATCCGCGTTGTCTCGTGTCCTGAGAAGCCAACCCGTCCAGGGCGGCTAACATCGCATCATCGGTGGCATTGGCCGCCGTGATGACCCTAGTGAATAGCAGTTGTCGGGCCTCGTCGGCCACGCGTTGGCTGGGTACGATGACTGGAACCGATAGCAACCGTTGCAGATCACACAGTCGGTTCAGGTTATCCAGCGCCTCTCCGCTGCTGACTACCATAGCCGAAGGCGGAGAATCATAAATGCGACTTTCGATCTCCTCGGCGCTATAGGCCGGCAGAGCGCGTCGATAAAGTTCAGCATAGTCCACCTCGGCACCGCGTGATACCAAGGTGTCGCGGAGGTGTTCTCGCCCGCCCTGTCCGCGACATATCAATATCTTGCAATGCTCGAGCTGTTGCAGCTCGGGAAGTTCCAACAGGGCTTCCGAGTTCATGCCGCGACCGGCTGCGGTAGCGCTCAGTCCGAGCTCGTTGAGGGTACGGGCGGTCGCTTCTCCCACGGCCAGCCAGTCGACCCCTACGGGCATCTGTGGCCAGTAGCGGTCAATCCAGTCGTAGGCCAGCCGCGCCGCGTTGGCGCTGATGCAGATCACGAAGCGGTAGTGATCAAGATCGAGAAAGCGCTGGCGCACCGACTGAGCCTCTGCGCTGCCCTCGTCGATAGCGACGATTTTGAGGGTGGGAAAGGGGACCGGGGTGGCACCGGCAGCAGTGAGTTTGGCGCACAGCGGCGCCGCCTGATGGTCGGGGCGGGTAACCAGCACCCGCCAACCGCTCAGGTGAGCTGTGCTCATTCGCCGTAGACAGCCTTAAGGATGGTATCGGCGCCCTGGCCCAGCAGCTCTTCTGCTACCTGGATGCCCAGCTGCTCGCACTGGGTAACCGGGCCGCGAATCTCCGCCCGCAGCACTTCGCTGCCATCGGGGCGGCCGACCAGACCGCGCAGGTAAAGCTGGTCACCAGCATCGTTGAGGGTGGCGAAGCAGGCGATGGGAACCTGGCAACCCCCTTCCAGCCGACGGTTCATTGCCCGTTCGGCCAGCACGCAGTAGGCGGTTGGTTGGTGGTGAAGGGGCTTGAGCAGGTCGATGACTCGCTGGTCGTCGATGCGACACTCGACCCCGACCGCGCCCTGGCCACCGGCGGGCAGGCTCAGTTGGTCACTGATCAGATCGCGAATGCGATCATGCATCTCCAGTCGCATCAGGCCAGCCGCGGCCAGAATGATGGCGTCGTATTCTCCGGCATCGAGCTTGGCCAGGCGGGTGTTGACGTTACCGCGCAGGAAGCGGATTTCAAGGTCGGGACGGTAGGCGCGAATCTGGGTTTCGCGGCGCAGGCTGGAGGTGCCGACGATGGCGCCCTGGGGGAGCGCATCGATATTGTCGTAGTGGTTGCTGACAAAAGCATCGTAGGGCTTCTCGCGTTCGCAGATGATGCTGAGCCCCAGCCCTTGCGGGAACTCCATCGGCACGTCCTTCATGGAATGAACGGCGATGTCGGCATCGTTGTTGAGCAGGGCGTGCTCCAGTTCCTTGACGAACAGGCCCTTGCCTCCCACTTTGGCCAGTGGCACGTCGAGAATCTTGTCGCCGCGCGACTTGATGCCGAGCAGCGAGACCTCAAGACCGGGATGGTGCTTTTCCAGTTCGGCCTTGATGAATTCTGCCTGCCAGAGGGCCAGCGGGCTTTTGCGGGTTGCGATACGTAGCGTGTTTTCGGACATGACACCATCTCAGTTAACGATCGGCCGCGGATCCAGCGGCCTGAAATGGTCCCGAGTGTATCAGAATCAACGCCGAACGGCAGCGGCGGGGCATCGCGCCCGGCGTCTGCAACCGCTATAATGGCGCACACTTTTTTGCGCCCGTGGTGGCGAATCTGCACCGGCCCCGCGGGGCTACAACGAGGATCAGACTCCGATGTCGAACACCAACCAGCAGTGGGGCGGACGGTTCAGCGAAGCGACCGACGCCTTCGTGGCCCGCTTTACCGCCTCTGTCGATTTTGACCAGCGTATGTATCGCCAGGATATCCAGGGCTCCATCGCCCATGCCACCATGCTGGCTAAAGTCGGGGTGCTGACCGATGACGAGCGCGACGCCATCATCGACGGTCTCACCGAGATCCTCGGCGAGATCGAGCGCGGCGAGTTCGAATGGTCGGTGGAACTTGAAGACGTGCACATGAACATCGAAGCGGCGCTGACGAAGAAGATCGGCATTACCGGCAAGAAGCTGCATACCGGTCGCTCCCGTAACGATCAGGTGGCGACCGATATCCGTCTTTATCTGCGTGATGAGCTGGCGGTAATCCTGTCGGAGCTGACCCGGCTCCAGCAGGGCCTGCTGGACGTCGCCGAGCGTGAAGCTGACACCATCATGCCCGGTTTTACCCACCTGCAGACCGCCCAGCCGGTCACCTTCGGTCACCACCTGCTGGCCTGGTTTGAGATGCTGCAGCGTGATTACGGCCGCCTGGCCGATTGTGGCAAGCGCCTGAACGTGATGCCGCTGGGCGCCGCCGCGCTGGCGGGTACCACCTACCCAATCGACCGCGCTTACACCGCCGAACTGCTGGGCTTTGAGCGCCCCAGCGAAAACTCGCTGGACTCGGTCAGCGACCGCGACTTTGCGATCGAGTTCTGTGCCGCCGGCAGTCTGCTGATGACCCACCTGTCACGGGCCTCGGAAGAGCTGGTACTGTGGACCTCCTCGCAGTTCAACTTTATTGATCTTCCTGACCGCTTCTGTACCGGCTCCTCGATTATGCCGCAGAAGAAAAATCCGGACGTGCCGGAGCTGGTGCGCGGTAAAACCGGCCGGGTTAATGGCCACCTGATCTCGCTGCTGACGCTGATGAAGTCGCAGCCGCTGGCCTACAACAAGGACAATCAGGAAGACAAGGAACCGCTGTTCGACGTGATCGACACCCTGCAGGGCTGCCTGCGTGCTTACGCTGACATGGTGCCGGCGATTACCTCGAAGAAAGAGAATATGCGTGAAGCCGCGATGCGGGGCTTCTCCACCGCCACCGACCTGGCTGACTACCTGGTGCGCAAGGGGGTGGCTTTCCGGGACGCCCACGACATCGTCGGTCGGTCGGTTGCCTTTGGTATCGCCGAAAGCAAGGATCTCAGCGAGATGACGCTGGAGGAGTTGCGCCAGTTCTCCGAGGTGATCAGCGACGACGTGTTTGACGTGCTGACACTCGAGGGTTCGGTGGCCGCGCGCAATCACATCGGTGGTACCGCGCCGGATCAGGTGCGTGCTGCGGTAGCGCGTGCGCGTGAGGTGCTGGCTGCACGTTAATCGACACGCCCGCAGGCACTAAAAAAGGCGGACCTTCGAGTCCGCCTTTTTTGTTTGTTGCGGCGCCGGTCAGTCCGCCAGGGCGATCTCCACCATCAGGTCGGCAGCGATCGCTTCCAGTGCGTCTTGCAGGTCGTCGAGGTCGCTACCGGGCGGTACCAGCAGCACTGCGTTGGCTTTGAACAGCAGATCGGCTGACATGGAGCCGCTGACTACCTCCGTTTCGAGGCTGTCGACGCTAACGTTGCGGCTGGCCAGCGCTGCCGAGATTTCACGCACGATGCCCGGTTTGTCGTTGCCCAGCAGCTCCAGGCGCACGGTGCGACCTTCGCGTATCGGCAGGTCGGCCTGATCGGCGGTGGCCAGCACCCGCAGGCCTTGCTGCTCCAGCCCCTGCAGGTCGTTCATCAGCGCGGACTCCGCCGCGTCATCGACGCTGGCGATCAAAATTCCGGCGAACTGCCCCGCCAGGCGTGACATGCTGCTCTGCTCCCAGTTGCCGCCATGGTTGGCGAGCAGCGCCGAAAGCTGCTCAACGATACCCGGCTTATCCGGTCCGATCAGGGTCAGAACCAGGGATTTTTTCATGACATTACTCCGGTGGATGACTTCTCAATGGTGCACCATTACTGCATTCTATGTGCCCGGCTTGCCCGCCTGCAACGCTTTCTGACACCGCGGGCCTAGAGGAGACCGTCCCGGTAATGAGCAGCTTCCAACCCATTCTTTCTGCCCTGGGCCCCGTGTTCGCTTTGGTGCTTCTGGGGTATCTGCTGGGGCGTGCGCACTTTCCTCATCGAGACTTTTGGCCGCAGGCGGAACGCTTTACCTACTATTTTCTGTTTCCTGCGTTACTGGTGTTGAAGCTGGGTCAGGCCTCGCTGCCGTCAGACCAACTGGCGCGGGTTGCCCTGCTGTTGCTGTTACTGTTGCTGCTGTCATCGGCATTGGTGCTGATTCTGGCGCGGCTGGGAGGGCTAGGCGCTGCGGCGCAAAGTTCGGTGCTGCAGGGTGGGGTGCGCTTCAATACCTACGTGGGACTGGCTTCGGCCTCGGCGCTGTTTGGGGACGCCGGGTTGGTCTGGGGGGCGGTGTTTCTGGGCGTTATGATTCCGTCAGTCAACGTTGTGTGTGTCACCGGTTTTACCTTGTTGCTGAGACGCACGGATCAGCCACTGTGGCGACTGCTCTGGCGCGGGGTGGCGACCAATCCGCTGATCATTGCCTGTGTGCTTGGCGGTGCGCTCAATCTCACCGGGATCGGTATCCCCGCACCGGTGGTGCCGGTGTTGCAGTTGATCAGCAGTATGGCACTGCCGTTGGGCTTGCTGGCCGTAGGCGTCGGGCTGGACTTTCGCCTGCTGCGCCAGGGAGGGCTGGGGTTGTGGCTGGCCTGTGGCTTCAAGCTGCTGCTCTATCCGCTGCTGTTTCTGGGGCTGGCCTTGTTGCTGGGCGTGCCGGCCGATGCACGCTCGGTATTGTTGCTGTTCGCACTGCTACCGACCGCTCCATCGGCTTATATACTGGCGCGCCAGTTGGGGGGGGATGCGCCGCTGATGGCTGCCATCATCACTCTGCAGACCCTGTTGGCGATCGTGTCGATGCCGTTGTTACTGGGCGTGCTTGGCAGTATTTAGCCGGGGCGATGGTGGCGTCAGCGCCCCCTTTGTTCTGGGCGACTGATTATTAATGGCAACAGGCGGTTAGCGCTGCTAACGTTGGCTATGCTGTTAGTCAGCTGCTAGCGCAGCATCCCACCAGGGACCGGTTGAGAATAAGGGTTGTGAACCCATGCTAAGCAAACCTCAGTTTCCTTTGCTGTTGGTCGCTATCGCGGCGCTGCTGCTGTCGTGGCCGCTGGTCGATATTTACCACCAATTCAGTCCGCTGGGACGTCTGAGCTATTTTTTTGCCATCTGGGCGCTGCTGGTGCTGGGCTACGCGCTGTGGGTGCGGCGGTCTTCATGAACAAGTGGCGGGAGCTCTACTAGGGCATGTTTCAAACCAGCACGGTCTTTCTGATCTTCCTCTGCTATATGGGCCTGTTGTTCGGCATCGCCCAACTGGTTGAGCGGCGTCAGGATCTCTCTGATTATCTCTCCCAGCGTCCCTGGGTCTACGCGCTATCGATCACGGTGTACTGCACCTCCTGGACCTTTTACGGCAGTGTCGGTATTGCCAGCAGCAGCGGCCTGGCGTTTTTGCCAACCTACCTCGGCCCGGCGCTGGCCATCGGTTGCTGGTGGTTGTTGCTGCGCAAGATGGTGCGGATCAAAGAGCGGCGCAACATCACCAGTATTGCCGACTTTATCTCTGCCCGATATGACCGTTCCCAAGCGGTTGCGATGATCGTTACCCTGATCGCGCTGCTGGGCACGGTGCCTTATATCGCGCTGCAGCTGAAGGCGGTGGTCAGCAGCTTCGGCATTATTACCGGGCGCGATGCCGGTGATCTCGACTGGGAGGGGATGGGCTCCTGGGTGACACTGATGCTGATTCTGTTCACCGTGGCTTTTGGTGCGCGCCGGCTGGATCCCACCGAACGTCATCAAGGGATGATGGCAGCGCTGGCGGTGGAGTGCGCGGTCAAACTGGTGGCATTCCTGGCCGTCGGGATATTCGTGGTGTTCGGCCTGTTTGATGGAGTGGGGGATCTATTCTCCCGTCTTCCGGCGGAGCAACTGGATCAGTTGACGCGCATCGGTGACGGATCCGACGCGGCCTATACCCGTTGGATGACAGTGCTGTTCGTCTCTGCCGCCGGGATTCTGCTGCTGCCGCGCCAGTTCCACACGGCCGTGGTGGAGAACAGCGACGAGCGTCATATTCGTACCGCGATCTGGTTGGTTCCGCTGTATATGCTGCTGATCAGTTTGTTTGTCGTGCCACTGGCGGCAGCGGGCAGAGTCTCCGGATTGCCGCTGGAGGCCGCCGACTCCTTTGTGCTGCTGCTGCCGGTAATGGCTGATCAGTCGGCACTGACAGCGCTGGTGTTCCTTGGCGGCCTGGCGGCGGCTTCCGGCATGATCATTATCTGCGCGGTAACGCTGTCGACCATGGCTACCAACCACCTGTTGGTGCCATTCATCAATCATTATCCCCGACTGTTCTTCGTTCGCCGTCTGTTGCTGCCGGCGCGCTGGATGGTGATCGCATTGATTCTACTGGTCAGTCAGCTATTTGCGATGGAGCTGACAGCAGGGCAGCAACTGGCCAATATCGGCATCCTTGGATTTTGTGCGGCGCTGCAGTTTGTGCCCGCGGTGATGGGCGGGCTGTTCTGGGTACGGGGGAACCGGATTGGTGCGCTGTGGGGGCTGGGCGTTGGCTTTGCGGTCTGGTTCTATACCCTGATGGTGCCGCTGCTGGTGGAGTCGGCACTGCTGCCAGCCAGTTTAATCAGTGACGGTCCGTTGGGGCTTGGATTCCTGCGCCCGGAAGCGCTGCTGGGGCTGGATCGCTTTGACTCGGTGACCCATGCGTGCTTCTGGTCGCTGCTGCTTAATGGAGCGGCCTATCTGCTGGGCTCTTTGTTTACCGAGCAGCGGGAAAGCGAGCTGGAACTGGCCAGTAGTTACGTGCATGCCCTTCAGCTGGCACCAGCAGGCAGCAGTGGCGACGAGGGTGGCGCCCATATCGAGCTGGAACCGAAAGCTGCTGAAGCTCGTGCCCTGCTGGAACACTACTTCTCCGAAAAGATCGCCCGCAGCAAGATCCGGCAGATCACCGAGGGGCTGGGGGTGATCGAGAAGGATCATATTACCGGCGGCGAGCTGTTGCGCTTTCATCGGGAGTTGGAGCGGGTTTTAGCGGGTACTATCGGTTCGGCTGCCGCCCACCGGTCGATGAAACAGCATCTCAGTTACTCCGACGAGGAGAACCAGCAGGTCAGTCAGGTGTACGCCAGCATCCTGGCCCAGTTGCGGCTGACACCGGACGAACTGATGGAACGGATCTCCTACTTTGAAGAGCGGGAGAAGGTGCAGCGCCAGCATGCGCTGGAACTTGAGGCGCAGGTACGGGAGCGGGAGCGGGAGATTCGCGCGCGGCGGCAAGCCGAGCGGGAGCGGGCGCTGGCACTGGACGCGCAGACACTGGTTAACGGGTTGCTGCAACTGGCACTGCAGCCGCTTAGTCTGCGTGAAACCCTGCGTCGTGCACTGGGGCTGGTGACCTCAGCCCAGTGGCTGCCCACCGAAGCCAAAGGCGGGGTCTTTCTGGCCGACGAGCAGAGCTGTCAGTTGACCCTGTTTGTTCATGAAGGGCTGGATCCCGAGTTACAACAGCTGTGCGCCAAGGTGGCCTATGGTCACTGCATCTGCGGCCGGGTTGCGTCCCAGCGGCAGGTTGTGTTCTGCAGTGATATCGATGAACGTCACGAGACCCGGCCTGCGGGCATGGAACCCCATGGCCATTACGCGGTACCGATCGAGTCCGGCGACAAACTGCTGGGGGTGCTGGTGCTTTATCTGAAGGCCGGGCATCAGCAAAACGCGCAGGAAACCGCGTTTCTGGAAACGGTCGCCCATACCATGGGGGCGCTGATTCAGCGGGCGAGAACCGCACAGGCGCTGGCCGCCAGTCAGTCCCGTCTGCGGGCGATTATGGATAACTCGCCGATCGCCATCACCCTCAAGGATGTGGACGGTCAATACCTTATGGCCAACAACCGCTTTCTGCAGATTGTCGGTGCCGAAGGCGTTGAGGGGCAGACCGACGCGCTGCTGTTTGGCGAGGTTGCAGCAGGCCAGCTGCGCGACAATGACCGCCAGGTTATCGACAGTGCCTGCTCGCGGGAGTTCGAGGAGCTAATTCCCCATGCCGATGGTGTTCATACTTTTCTGTCGGTCAAGTTTCCGCTGTTTGGCGAGCATGACGAGGTGGTGGCGGTGGGCACTCTAGCGACCGATATCTCGGCCCGGATTCAGATGGAGCAGGAGTTGCAGATGGCGTACGAGTCGCTGGAACAGCGGGTCGAGGAACGTACGGCCGCTCTGAGTAACACCCTGGTGCAGATGGAACGAGAGATCGATGAGCGGATATCGATACAGCAGGCGCTGGAGCATGAGAAGAGCGAGCAGCAGGGGCTGATCAAAAAGCTCGAAGAGGCGCAGAATCAGCTGCTGCAATCGGAGAAAATGGCGGCGATCGGCCAGTTGGCTGCTGGTGTCGCCCACGAGATCAACAATCCGGTTGGGTATATCAACTCCAACCTTGGCACGCTGGTGCAGTACATTGCGGACATTAATCGCGTTATTGCTGCCTATGCGGCGGGTGAAGCGGCCCTGCCCGCGGAGAGTGACGCCCGCCGTGAAATTGCCGCGATCAAGCAGGAAACGGACTTTGATTTTATCAGCGAGGATATCGACAACCTGCTGCGCGAGTGCCGTGAAGGGGTCGAGCGGGTGCGCAAGATTGTGCAGGACCTCAAGGAGTTCTCCCACAGTGATAGCGGTGAGTGGCAATATGCCGACCTGCATCATTGTCTCGACAGCACCCTGAACGTGGTCTGGAACGAGCTCAAGTATAAGGCGGAGGTGGTCAAGGAGTATGCGGATCTGCCGCCGGTCAACTGTCTGGCTTCACAAATCAATCAAGTGGTTATGAATCTTTTGGTCAACGCCGCTCACGCAATCAAGGAGCGCGGCCATATCTGGATTCGCACCGGGCAGCAGGGTGACGAAGTGTGGGCGGAGATCGAGGATGACGGCAGTGGTATGACCCGAGAGCAGCAAAAGCGCGTGTTCGAACCTTTCTTCACCACCAAACCGGTGGGCAAGGGCACGGGGCTGGGATTGTCGCTGTCCTACGGTATCATCGAGAAGCACAAGGGCCGCATCGAGTTGAGTAGCGAGCCCGGCAAAGGCAGTCGCTTCCGCATCTGGCTGCCTATTGCCGGCCCTGACGACGACACCCCCTGAGTTATTTTCTCAAGTTCTTGCTGTTTGGCCGATACAGGGCTTAACCCTTTGTATTGGCTTTGCTGCATGGATGTGAGAAGCTTGCGCGCTGGGTGTCGTATGGGCTATTCAACAAAGACAACAAGACGATGAAAAAAGGGCCAGATCCCATTCTTATTTTAGTGCTGGTGTTTGTGATCGGTTTCGTGATTACCGGTGTTAGCAAAACCGAATTCACCGCCGAACGCCAGACGCCGGTGACCAAGAGTCTGCGCGGCTAAACGCTGCGGTAGAGCCGTCGGTCCGAGGCGATACCCGCCAGCGGAATATCCCAGCTGGCCAGCGGTAGTCGCTCCACCTTCTGTAACTCGTGTGCGAGCCCAATCAGGGTCGGGCTGCGTCGTGTCTGACGGGTCTTGAACGCGAAGCTGCGGTCATAAAAACCGCCTCCCATTCCCAGGCGTCCGCCCTGGGGATCGAAAGCCACCAGAGGAAGCAACACCAGATCCAGCGACCAGGCCGGGACTCGCGGATTAAGCTTGTCATGGGGCTCGTCGATACCAAAGCGGTTGCGCTGCATCGGGCAGCCCGGGCGGTAGCGCACGAACCACAGGCGGTTGTGCCTAATCGGGTGCAGTACTGGCAGGTAGCAGCGTTTGCCCATTTTCAGCGCCAGTTCGAGCAGTGGTTGGGGTGATATTTCGCCATCGCTGGCGAGATAAAAGGCAACGCGATCGGCGCGGATAAAATCGGGATCGCGACTCAGTAGCCGGCACAGGCGAGCGGCGGCCTGGGACTGTTGCGAGGGGCTGAGAGCGCGACGTCCGCGGCGCATCTGTTGACGAAGTTGTTGGCGATCCATCTGTAATCGTCGCGGCGGAAAAAGGCAGGCTCCCCGCAGTGCCGGTGTTGGTTGTGGCCCTGAACCCGAAGGTTCAAGGTGGCGGTTTCCGCATCACGTTAGGCTTTCCGTCTTGCGGACATGCACATCGGTAATGACTGAAAACCTCCGGGAAAATGCTTATCGGCTCGAGGGACTTAACCAACTGCCAAACACCTCAGGGAGTAGCCTCATTATACGCAGCTGCGCTGGAATGTCAGTCTTGATTAACTGGGTAACTGTGCTACCGGTCACCGTTATTTGGGGCCCAGCGCCGCGTCGATACGCTGGCTGAGTGTTTCGATGGCGCGTTCCAGCTGCTCCCGCTGCGCCCGTTCGGCCTGCAGCTCATGGCTGAGATTCAGCGCAGTCATCACCGCGATCCGGTCCAGGCCGAACACTTTGCCCCCGCTCTTAACTTCGGACATTCGCCGGTTGAGGTCAGTGGCCGCGTCGAGCAGCCCAGCCCTGGCTTCGGGCGGGCAGGCGATGACGAACTCTTTGTCGAGAATCTTGATGGTGACGTGACGATTGTCCGGGCTTGGCATCAGGCCTGCTCCATGGCTTTCAGGCGACTAATCATCGCTTCCACCTTGCTGCGCATGGCATCGCGCTGGCGTAGCAGCTGCATCCGTTCGTTGCGCCATTCGCTGTCACGGGCGCGCAACGCACGGTTCTCTTGCTCCAGTTGTTGGCAATGAGCAACCAGGCGGTTCAGTTGGGAGTCGAGCTGAGCGAGTGCGTGGCTATCCATAAGTGGTGATTCTGGTGGGTTCGCGCCTCACTATAATGGGGGGGTTCCGCCAGGGTCAATCGGTTCCTGTAACAGGCTTGCCCACATGGCGGCTCTGCGGCCTAAGTGCTAGCATGGTCAGCCTTTGTAGCCCCTCAGCGGGGTATTAATTCCACCGAGGTCTGTGACGTTGAGTGAAGAATCTGTAAAACCCGCCCTGCCATCCTTTGATGCCCTGGCGGATCTGTTTGTAGCCCAGGGGGCGCTGGTATCACCCTCCGAGGTACAAGGCTATCTGGTGGGCGTTCTTGCTGCCGGCCAGCGTCTGGCGGCGGCGCGATGGCTGGAGGTAGCCGCGGAGCAGTTGGGGGTGGATGAACTGATCGTTGACGGCTTGCCGGAGACGCTAGAACAGCTGCGCAGCGTGACCCAGACCCAATTGGAGACTCAGGGCTTTGAGTTGCAACTGCTGATGCCGGACGATGAGGCTGATGTCAGCCAGCGTGCCGATTCGCTGGGTGTCTGGTGTCACGGTTTTCTTGCCGGCTACGCGCTGGCTGGCGGTTCGATGAGCGCCAATCTCGGCGAAGATGCTCGCGACGCGCTGGAGGACTTTGCCCAGATAGCCCAGATTGCGGTCGACCCCGATGACTCCGACAGCGAGGGGGATTTCGAAGAGGTGTATGAATACGTGCGTATGGCTGCACTGCTACTCTTTTCTGAATGTAACCGCGCAGGCCCTGAAGAGTGCGCCCCGCCCGGGACCTCCTTGCACTGATCCGAGGTGATCATGACCCTCACGCCCACTGACTTTGCTCGTCGTCGCGCAGCACTGGCGGCCCGCCTCCCGGCGGGATCGCTACTGCTGCTGCCGGCAGCAACGACCCGCTACCGCAACCGCGACGCCGAGTATCCCTTTCGCCAGCACAGCGACTTTCTCTACCTGTGCGGTTTCCCCGAACCGGATGCCTGGCTGGCGCTCAAGGTAACTGCCGACGGCTTTCAAAGTGTGCTGTTCGTGCTGCCGCGTGACCCGGAAAAGGAGATCTGGAACGGTTACCGCGCCGGCCCGGCCGGTGCCGTAAGCGACTATGGTGTCGATGCCGCCCATGAGCTGCAACAGCTCGATCTGGAGGTGGTGAAGCTGCTGGCCGACTGTGAGGCGATCTACTATCCCTTTGCCGACCGCGATGCGGCGGAGCGGGTGATGAGCTGGCGCCGCCGCTCGGCCGAAGGTAGCCGCGAGGCGGCGACGGTAGCTCAGGCGCTGCATAATCTCGAGCCGCTGCTGCACTCCATGCGGCTGGTCAAAGACCCGCAGGAACAGCAGCTGATGCGCGAGGCGGGCCGTATCAGCGCCGATGCTCATCTGCGGGCGATGCAGGCCTGCCGCCCCGGGCTACATGAATACCATTTACAAGCCGAGATCGAGTACCACTTTGCCCGGCAGGGCTGCCGTTCACCGGCCTACGCCACCATCGTGGGCGGCGGGGCAAACGGCTGCATTCTGCATTACACCGAGAATCAGGATCTGCTGCAGAGTGGTGATCTGGTGTTGATCGACGCGGGGTGTGAGCATCAGGGCTATGCCGGTGACATCACCCGTACATTTCCGGTCAACGGGCGTTTCAGTGATCCCCAGCGGGAACTCTACCAGCTGGTGTTGGATGCCCAGTTGGCGGCGATCAGCGAGGTGCGTCCCGGTGCTCATTTTAACCGCCCCCACGAGCGCGCGGTGGAGGTGCTGACCGCCGGGCTGCTGGAGCTCGGCCTGCTCAGCGGCGAACTGGCGGCGTTGATCGCTGATGAAGCGTATCGCCCTTTCTATATGCATCGTACCAGCCACTGGCTCGGACTGGATGTGCATGATGTGGGCGACTACAAGCAGGGCGGAGAGTGGCGGCTGCTGGAGCCAGGGATGGTGCTGACCATTGAGCCCGGGCTTTACGTGGCACCGGACAACGCGCAGGTGGACGCCCGTTGGCGCGGCATCGGTATTCGGATTGAAGACGACGTGCTGGTGACGGCGTCAGGATGCGAAATTCTGACCGCCGCCGCCCCCAAAACGATCGCCGAGATAGAACAGCTGATGGCGGGGGCGACATGACGGCGCGTTACGATATCGCCATTGCCGGGGGCGGCATGGTTGGCGCTTCGCTGGCGCTGGCGCTGGCCAAGGCAAGCTTGACGCAGCCGCTGCGTATTGCGCTGTTCGAAGCCTTTCCCCTGCCCCGGATTGATCAGGTGCCGCTTCCCCCCAGCTATGATGCCCGCTCGACCGCGCTCTCATACGGCTCCGCCCGTTTGTTTGAGCAACTCGGGATCTGGGCGCACCTGGCAGGAGCAGTTGCGGCGATAGAACGGATTGAGGTCAGTGATCGGGGCCATTTTGGCGTAACGCGTCTCGATGCCGCCAGCGAGGGGATGCCGGCTCTGGGTTATGTGGTGGAAAATCGGGCCCTGGGGCGCACGCTGCTGGAGGCGGTGGCGGAACAAGACAATATCGAACTGCTGTGCCCGGCTGAGGTGGTCAGCGCGCGGATGACCAGCGATGGCATGAAGTTGCGGGTCAGTGATGAAGCCGATCAGCTCAGCGACTGTCTGGCGTCATTGCTGGTGGTGGCGGATGGTGGCCGTTCCGGTCTCTGCGCGCAGTTGCAGATTGACCAGCAGCAGACCCCTTATGAGCAGTGTGCGCTGATCGCCAATCTGACTCTGGACCGCTCCCATCAAGGGTGCGCGTACGAGCGCTTCACTGCCGACGGACCGATGGCTTTGCTGCCGCTGAGTGATGACGCCGAGGGGCAGCCGCGCGCCGCATTGGTATGGAGCGTACCCCTGGAGCAAGCTGATGAACTGTGCGGCTGGGATGACGACCGTTTTCTGGCCGAGTTCCAGCGCCGCTTTGGTTACCGTGCCGGATGCGCGCTGCGCATTGGCGAGCGCCACAGTTACCCTCTCAGCCTGGTGCGTGCTCGGGAGCAGGCCCGGCGCGGCACTGTGGTGCTGGGTAACGCAGCTCACACGCTGCACCCGATTGCGGGGCAGGGGTTCAATCTGGCTCTGCGTGGGGCGCTGGCGCTGGCGGATCGGGTTGTAGCCCAGCGCAATGCCGCTGGCGCCCTCGATGATCTGGCCATGCTGCAGGCGTATGTGGACGGTCAGCGAGCGGATCAGCGCAAGACCATCGGCTTCAGTGATCTGACCACGCGGCTATTCAGTAATGCACGTCCGCCGCTGGTGGTTGCGCGCAACCTGGGGTTACTGGGGCTGGACCTGATTCCTGCCTTGAAACAGAGTTTTGGCCGCAGTGCCATGGGGTTGGATCAGCCCGCCCCGTCATTTTTGCAGGAGATCGTCGATGAGCGCTGAACCGACCGACGTCGATGTGGTGATTGCCGGCGGTGGCATGGTGGGACTGACGGTCGCCTGCGCATTAGGCAGCAGCGGTCTGTCGGTGGCCGTGATCGAGCCACGCCCGGATCAGGATGATTACCGTGCGTTGCGCGCTGGCCCGGATGCGCCCTTCGATCCCCGTGTCAGTGCTCTCACCGATGCATCACGGGCCATCCTGCAAGGGGTGGGCGCCTGGCCGCTGATGGCGCGGCTGCGGATGCAGCCCTATCGCCGAATGCAGGTTTGGGATGGACCCGGTACCAGTGAGATCTGCTTTGACGCCGCCGAGCTGCAGCGCGCCCATCTGGGCCATATCGTTGAAAACCGGGTTACTTTGGCTGCGCTGGCGCGCGTTGTTTCCGGGCATCAGTCCATTACCCGGCTCGATGGTGCTCGCATTGCCGAGCTGCAGGGGCCGCAGCCGGGCGCCGGCGGTTTGTCGCGCCGCCAGCTGACTCTGGAGGATGGGCGCGTGTTGCGGAGTCGATTGGTAGTGGCGGCTGACGGGGCCCGATCGCCCACGCGTGCACTGGCCGGCCTGACCGTAAGCGAATGGGATTACCAGCATGATGCGCTGGTAACGACCTTGCGGTTGGCACAACCCCACCAGTCGACCGCCTGGCAGTGCTTTACCGAGCAAGGCCCGCTGGCGTTTCTTCCCCTGCCCGCGCTGGATGATGGCTATCACCGGGTGTCGATCGTCTGGTCGACGCCGCCGGCCCATGCCCGCGAGTTGCTGGCACTGGACGAGGCCGCCTTCTGTCGTCGGATCGCGCTGGCGTTCGATCAGCGTTTTGATGTTCTTGGATGTGATGCGCGCCACTCTTTTCCGCTGACCCAACGTCATGCGCCGCACTACGTCGACGACGGCATCGCGCTGGTGGGCGACGCGGCTCACACCATTCATCCGCTCGCCGGTCAGGGGGTGAATCTGGGCTTGCTGGATGCCGCTACGCTGGCAGAAGAGGTGCAGGCCGCGGTGGCGCAGCAGGCGGACTTCAGCGATCTGCGCATTCTGCGCCGTTACCAACGGCGCCGTCAGGGGGAAAACCTGAAGATGATGGGGCTGATGGCCGCGTTTCGCCATCTTTATGGTGATGTGCCGCCGGCGGTGCAATGGTTGCGCAACTTCGGTTTGCGCCAGGTGGGCGACTGTCTGCCGCTGCGCCAACTGCTTAGCGCCCAGGCTCTGGGGCTTGGAGGCAGCCTGCCCCGAATGGCGCGAGGCTAAGTTGAATTCGGCGCAACGAGTCTATACATTCTCTATCCCCTCGAACCCGCGCGGGTTCTGTTAGCGAGCGAGACGACAACATGGGTCACAAAACAGCGATCTACCAGCAGCATTTGGCCATGGGCGCCAAGGTGGTGGACTTCGGCGGTTGGGATATGCCGCTGCATTACGGTTCCCAGAAAGAGGAGCACCATCAGGTACGCCAGGACGCCGGCATGTTCGATGTATCCCACATGACGGTGGTGGACGTTAAGGGCAATGACGCCCGTGATTACCTCCGCTACCTGCTGGCCAATGATGTCGACCGACTGAAGGTCGAGGGCAAGGCGCTTTATACCGGCATGCTCAGTCAGGACGGCGGGGTGATTGACGACCTGATCGTCTACCGCATGGGCACGCCCGGGTCGTCCGGCGAGTGGTTCCGGCTGGTGGTCAATTGCGGTACCCGCGAGAAAGATCTGCGCTGGATGGCGGAGCAGGCGGCTCGCTACGAGGTTGCGCTTACCGAGCGCCCGGAGCTGGCGATGATTGCCATTCAGGGCCCCAATGCGCTGGCCAAGACGCGCAGCGTGGTCAGTGAATCCAAGGGCCGCGTGATCGATAGCCTGTCGGTGTTTCAGGGTTTGCCGGTTGAAGGTTGGTTTATTGCCCGCACCGGCTACACCGGCGAAGACGGTCTGGAGATCATGGTGCCGGAAGATGAAGCCGCCGATTTCTGGCAGGCACTGGCCGATGCGGACGTGGCCCCTTGCGGTTTGGGCGCGCGCGATACCCTGCGGCTTGAGGCCGGCATGAATCTGTATGGCTCCGACATGGACGAGTCGGTGTCGCCCCTGGCCGCCAACATGGGGTGGACCATTGCCTGGGAGCCGGCCGAGCGTGCTTTTATCGGTCGTGAGGCGCTGGAGCATCAGCGCGCACAAGGACTGGTGTTGAAACAGGTCGGTCTGGTGCTGGAAGAGCGCGGCGTGTTGCGCGGCCATCAGAAGGTTATTGTCGAGGGTGTTGGCGAAGGTGAAATCACCAGTGGTAGTTTCTCTCCGACCCTCAATCTATCCATCGCCCTGGCGCGCGTTCCCGCGGCCACCGGCGATACTGCCGAGGTCGAGATTCGGGGCAAACGCCTGCCCGTCAAAGTGATCAAGCCCGGTTTCGTTCGTCACGGAAAAAAGGTCTATGCTTGACCTTTACCACCCTGCTGCCTTGCTTAAGAGGAAACCAGAATGAGCAATATCCCCGCCGAGTTGAAGTATGTCTCCAGTCACGAATGGGTTCGTGACGAAGGCGACGGCACCTACACCATCGGCATCACCGATCATGCCCAGGACCTGCTGGGAGATGTGGTGTTCGTCGAGCTGCCGGAAGTGGGCGCCAGCTTTGGTGCCGGTGATGATATTGGTGTGGTTGAGTCGGTCAAGGCAGCGTCCGACATCTATGCGCCGATCAGTGGTGACGTGGTGGCGATCAACGAGGCGCTGGAAGACGCACCGGAGACGGTCAACAGCGACCCCTATGCCGATGGCTGGTTCTTCCGTATCAAGGCCAGTGACCCGGCGGAGATTGGCGACCTGCTGGACGCCGATGGTTACGCCGCGGTCTGTGAAGCGGAAGAGTAACCCTGCCGCGGGAGTGGTCCGTCAGGCCACTTCCGCCACAATCCGCTATAATCCCGCTCCTTAACTCAGGAGCCCATCATGTCTTTGCAAACCCTGCGGCTACGCCCCAAAGCCGACAAACGCCTGCGCGGCGGCCACCTGTGGATCTACAGCAACGAGGTGGACACCCAAAAATCTCCGCTTAAACAGTTTCAGTCCGGTGAGCAGGTCGTGGTGCAGAGCGCTGACGGCAAGGCGCTCGGTGTGGCTTACCTTAATCCCAATAACTTGATCTGTGGCCGCCTGGTCAGTCGCAACGCCAGTCAGGCACTCGACCGCTCGTTGCTGGTTCACCGGATCAACGTTGCCCTATCCCTGCGCGAGCGCTGTTTCGATCAACCCTGTTACCGGCTTGTCTATGGCGATAGCGATGGCCTGCCGGGGCTGGTGGTGGATCGCTTTGGCGATGTGCTGGTGGTGCAGATTTCGACCGCGGGGATGGAAGCGCAGCGCCAAGCGGTGGTGGAAGCGCTGGAGCAGGTGTTGAAACCCAGTGCCATTCTGCTGCGCAATGATGGCAAGATGCGTGCAGCGGAGGGGCTTGAGAGCTACGTCGAAGACGCATTGGGACAGGCACCGGAACTGGTTCCGCTGGAGGAGAACGGGACGCAGTTTCTGGCACCCGTGCGGGAGGGACAGAAAACCGGCTGGTTTTATGATCACCGCATGAATCGTGCGCGGCTGCAGCACTACAGTCGCGGCAAACGGGTGCTGGATGTGTTTAGTTACATTGGCGGCTGGGGGGTGCAGGCGGCGTTCGCGGGCGCGACTTCAGTGACCTGTGTTGACGCGTCGGCGTCGGCGGTCGATCTGGTGCACCAGAACGCCGCTCTCAATGGCTGTGAAGAGAAGATCGAGACCCTGCAGGGTGACGCCTTCGAGGCCCTCAAACAGCTTAAGGAGGACAGCCAGCGATTCGATATCGTGGTGGTGGACCCGCCGGCGTTTATCCAGAAGCGTAAAGACCTGCGTAATGGCGAGCAGGCCTACAGCCGCATCAACCAGCTGGCGATGCGACTGTTGGAACGCGATGGCTTGCTGGTATCGGCATCTTGCTCCATGCATCTGCAGCGCGAACGACTGGTGGATCTGATTCGTGCCGGCAGTCGCGCCCTTGACCGCCAGGCACAGATTATCGAGCAGGGCGGGCAGGGGCCGGATCATCCGGTTCACCCGGCCATCCCAGAGACCGAATACATCAAGTCGATGCTGGTGCGGGTAACGCCGGCTTAATCCTTCCCCTGGCGAACAGGAGTCTGCGATGGAGTATAAAACCCTCGGCGGCAGCGACCTGCGGGTCAGCCGTATCTGCCTCGGTACCATGACCTGGGGCCGCCAGAACAGTGAAGCCGACGCCCACGCCCAGCTTGATCTCGCTACGGCTGCCGGGGTGAACTTTATCGACACCGCGGAGATGTACCCGATTCCGCCCAACGCCCAAACCCAGGGTCTCACCGAGCGCTATATCGGTAGCTGGCTGGCGGCGCGTGGAGGTCGGGAACGGCTGGTTATCGCTACCAAGGCGGCGGGGCCCGGTAGCGCCATGAAACATATTCGCGGCGGCCCGCGGCTCGATCGCAGCCATCTGCGGGCTGCGGTGGAGGCAAGTCTGGCGCGGTTGCAAACCGATTATATCGACCTCTATCAGCTGCACTGGCCGGAGCGGGTGGCGAACTATTTTGGCCAGCTCGACTATCGGCACCGCCCGGAGAAGGACGGCATTGAGCTACTGGAGACGCTGCAGGCATTGGCGGAACTGGTGCAGGAAGGCAAGATCCGCCAGATAGGGGTCTCTAACGAAACCCCTTGGGGCGTGATGCGCTACCTGCAGCTGGCACAGCAGCACGGCCTGCCGCGCATGGTGTCGGTGCAGAACCCCTATAGCTTGCTCAACCGCAGCTGCGAAGTGGGTCTGGCCGAGGTGATGCTGCGTGAGCAGGTGGACCTGCTGGCGTACTCGCCACTGGGGTTCGGTGTGCTATCCGGCAAGTATCTGTGCGGCCAGCAACCCGACGATGGCCGTCTGACATTGTTCCCCAGCTATCAGCGCTACAGCACGCCTGTTGGAGTCGCTGCGACCGAGCGTTACGTGCAGCTGGCACGAGACTGGGGGCTGGACCCGGCGCAGATGGCGCTGGCGTTTGTTAACTCGCGCGCGTTCCTCGGCGGCAATATCATCGGCGCTACGACGCTGGCGCAACTGCAAAGCAATCTGGCGAGTATCGAACTGACGCTGTCAGCCGAACAGCAGGAAGCGCTGGACGCGGTCCACCGCGACTATTCCAATCCCTGCCCCTGATGAGCAATCCGGCGGGTAGATAGACTGACCGGGGACGCCAGTATTGGCAGTCAGGCCATTTCGAGCCCCGCGACTCAGTCATGTCGCCCAGTAACGCCCGCCCGAAGGGGGCAAAACGGGCAGGCATCCTATTAGCCCACCCGGTTAGCGGTCGCGCAGGCTGATGACGCGCCAGCCGTTGGTCTCGGCGTGCTGGCGCAGCTGTTCGTCGGGGTCTACGGCGATGGGGTGGGTGACCTCCTCCAGCAGCGGAATATCGTTGTGCGAGTCGCTGTAGAAATAGCTGCCTTCGAGGGAATGCCCCGTCTCCTCCAGCCAGGCGTGCAGGCGCGTCACCTTGCCGCCCTGATAACAGGGTGTTCCGGTGGCGCGGCCGGTATAGCGGCCATCAATCAGCTCGGGCTCCGAGGCCAGCAGGTCGTCAACCCCCAACGCGTCGCCAATGGGGCCGGTGATGAAGCGGTTGGTAGCGGTGATGATCAGCAGGAAGTCCCCAGCAGTGCGGTGCTTTTGCAATAACGCCTGCGCCTTGGGCAGCATGACCGGGGCGATCTTGGTGGCCATGAATTGCTGGTGCAGGGTACGCAGTTCGTCCGGGGTGAAGCGGCTTAGTGGCTGCAACGCAAATGCCAGATAGGCGTCAATGTCCAGCTCGCCGCGTTGGTAGTCTGCGTAAAAGCGGTCGTTGGCGCGGGCGAACTCTGCGCCGTCGACCAGTTCGTGCTCTACCAGAAATTCGCCCCAGGCGTGGTCGCTATCGCCAGCAATAAGGGTGTTGTCCAGATCAAAAATGGCCAGGCTCACTGCGTTGTTCTCCCCCGTGTTCAGCAAGCCACACAGCATAGTGATAGCGCCCTCGGGGTGCAATTGCCGGGCTGATTGGTCAATCACAAAAAGTGTGGAACAATAGGGCGGATAATTAGAAGGAACATGTGCGTGATTGATTCAGACGGCTTTCGTCCCAATGTCGGCATCATCCTCTCCAACGCGCGGGGCCAGGTTCTTTGGGCCCGCCGGGTGGGACAGGATGCCTGGCAGTTCCCGCAAGGGGGAATCAATGGCAGCGAATCGCCAGAGCAAGCCATGTACAGGGAGCTGAAAGAGGAGGTCGGGCTGGAACCGCACGACGTCGAGATCATCTCCTGTACCCGCGGCTGGCTCCGTTACCGGCTGCCCAAGCGCATGATCCGCTATCACTCCAAACCCCTGTGTATTGGTCAGAAGCAGAAATGGTTTTTGCTGCGTCTGGTGGGGTCAGAAGAGCGGGTTCGGTTTGATCAATCCGGTAAACCCGAGTTTGATGGCTGGCGCTGGGTCAGCTACTGGTACCCGTTGGGTCAGGTGATCTCGTTCAAGCGTGAAGTTTACCGCAGTGCGCTCAAGGAGCTCATGGGACGTCATGCACGCCTGGTGCGTCAGGTGCCGGAGCGGAGCCGCTGATTTATGCTTGATGTCCTGCGCCGGATCGTTCAGGAAGTCAACGCAGCCGCCAGTCTTGAGTCGGCGCTGAAGATTATCGTCAGCCGCGTTCAGCGGGCGATGAAGACCCACGTCTGTTCGGTCTATCTGTTTGATGCTAACACTCAACACTATGTGTTGATGGCAACCGAAGGGCTCAACCCCAAACTGGTGGGGCAGGTGCGACTGGCACCGTCCGAGGGCATCGTCGGCAAAGTGGCGGCCCGCGCTGAACCCATCAATCTGGAAGATGCCGCTTCCCACCCCTCGTACTATTTTGTCAGTGGTTCGGGCGAGGAAAACTATCACTCCTTCCTCGGCGTGCCGATCATTCATCAGCGCAATGTGTTGGGCGTGCTGGTGGTGCAGCAAAAGCATCGCCGCCGCTTTGACGAGGGTGAAGAGGCGCTGTTGGTTACCATGTCGGCCCAACTGGCCGGGGTTATCGCTCACGCTGAAGTTACCGGCGGTATCAGCGTCAGTGAAACCGGCCCGGTGCGGCAGGATGCCAAGTTTGACGGTGTCTCCGGTGCGCCGGGGGTGGCCCTGGGTAACGCGGTCGTTGTAGCGCCGCCGGCGGACCTGGACGGTGTTCCGGACCAGCAGATTGAGGATATCGAGCACGAACTGGAGCGTTTCAGCAGTGCGCTGGAGCAGGTTCGGCATGATATCCGGGTGGTTGGTCGCAGTCTGGCCAAGCGCCTCAAGGGAGAAGAGCAGGCGCTGTTCGACGTCTACCTGCGCATGCTGGACGACAATGCTCTGGCCGGCGAAGTGATGGCAAAAATTCGCCAGGGGCAGTGGGCTCAGGGGGCGTTGCGGCAGGTCGTGCAGTCCCATGTGCAGAAGTTCGGCCTGATGGACGACCCTTACCTGCGCGAGCGCGCCACCGACATCAAGGATCTGGGGCGGCGGGTGCTGGCACGATTGCAGGAAGATACCCCGGATATCTGTCATATCTTTCCGCCCAATACCATTCTGGTAGCCGAGGAGATTACCCCAGCCATGCTGGGGGAGGTGCCCACCGACCGTTTGGTGGGGCTGGTGTCGGTGCTTGGCTCTGGTAACTCGCATGCGGCGATTCTGGCTCGCTCCATGGGCATTCCCACAGTGATGGGGGTGGTCGATCTGCCCGCCACGCGGATTCATGGCAAACAGCTGATACTGGACGGCTTTACCGGGCGCGTATTTGCCAACCCTTCACCGGAGCTGACCCTTCATTACGCTGAAATTCTGCGCGAAGAGACCCGGCTGACCAAAGGGCTGGAGTCGCTGCGTGACAAGCCCGCTCGCACCCTTGATGGCTACGATATGCCGTTGTGGGTGAATACCGGTCTGGTGACCGATATTGCGCTGGCGCTCGACCGTGGCGCGCAGGGAGTCGGGCTGTATCGCACCGAAGTGCCTTTCATGATCAAGGAGTGCTTTCCCAGCGAGCAGGAGCAGGTCGAGAGCTATCGTCGCCATCTGGAGCCCTTTGCGCCGCAGAGCGTAACCATGCGGACGCTGGATATCGGTGGAGACAAGGCGTTGCCCTACTTCCCGATCGAGGAACAGAACCCTTCTCTGGGCTGGCGCGGTGTGCGGGTGACGCTGGATCACCCCGAGATCTTTCTGGTGCAGGTACGGGCGATGCTGCTCGCCAGCGAAGGGCTGGATAATCTGCGCATCATGCTGCCGATGATCTCTACGGTTACCGAGATTGACGAGGCGATGGCGTTGATTGAGCAGGCCTTTGCTGAACTCAACGACGAAGGGCATCAGGTGATTCAGCCCGAGGTCGGGGTGATGATCGAAGTCCCGGCGGCGGTCTATCAAGTGCGCGACATCGCCCGGCGGGTCGATTTCGTCTCGGTGGGCAGTAATGATCTGACCCAGTACCTGCTGGCGGTGGATCGCAATAACCCGCGTGTTGCCGGGCTCTACAACCATTTCCATCCGGCGGTGCTGCAAGCGCTGCAGTTTGTGGTTACAGAGGCTCATCGGGAAGATGTGCAGGTGGGGATCTGCGGTGAAATGGCCGGCGATCCCGGCGGTGCGCTATTGCTGATGGCGATGGGGTACGACGTGCTGTCGATGAGCTCCAACAATCTGCCGCGGGTCAAGTCGGCGGTGCGGGGAGTCAACCTGACCGAGGTGCGCGAATGGCTGACGGAGCTGTTGGCGCTGGATTGCCCCCAGCACGTTGAAGCGCGGCTGTCCGACCACTTGCGGGCAGCGGGGCTGAGTCGATTGCTGCGCCCGAGTCCGGCCGAAATGGAGCGCTAATCCGCTTATGGCGGCGGTCGGCGCTGAAAGCATTCTCAGCAGCCAATGCCAATCATGACCATTCGAAATGCCGCGTCCGCGGCGGCTGTCCCGGAATGAAACTGCGCTCCAATACGCGCGTATCCCCTGTTGCCGACCTCAGTACCAGCGTGCTGCAACGGGTACCGTAATCGGCCGAGGTGATAAAGCAGGATGAGAGCAGGGCCTCCCACTCGGCGGCGATGCCGGTGTCCGGCAGTGCATCGGCCGGTGCCGGCAACGGATCTGCGAGCAACCGGAACAGCTGTTCGCTATCAGGCTCCTCCGCTTCGACCGCGTCGGCCAGAGCGCGCTTGGCGCGGAGCAGTTTGGGCCAGGGCGTATCCAGACTGGCGTTGCTGAGCCCGTAAATGCCGGGATTCAGAGCCTGTTGGCCGGGGTAGCGGTTGCTGTGGTAGCCCAGTTCCTGGCCGTCGAACAGGAGCAGGTTGTAACCGGCGTAGTGAGCGTCCTGCGGCTGTTGGTCGCGGGCGTAACTCCGGCTGCTGTCGCTGCCCAGCAGAAATCGGGATGGCAGTTCACCTCGCGAGCGGGGGGCCGCGGGTGGGACTTCGCGCCCGTTACGGACGTTGGTGATGGCCGCGAAACGACCTTCGCGGGTCAATCCCAACCAGGTGCCGCCCGCGCGTTGGTCCCGTCCGGCGAGCAGTTGTGGATGATCCGGCCAAAAGTGGGCGGCTGCGGTGGGGCGCTGGTAGAATTCGTCGCGATTGGCCGCCACGATCAACGGAAAACGTGGATGGATCCGGTAGGCAACGACGATCAAGCACATGGTGGCCTCGTTTTTCCGCAGGGGTTCGGCGATAATAGCGCCCTCCATTCACTCGCTCAATGCAGGCCTTACGTTGCTATTTCTCTCTTATCTGGTTCTGGGCGCCGCGGCGGGACTGCTGGCCGGTCTGTTCGGAATCGGTGGCGGCCTGATTATCGTGCCGGCACTGGTGTTCAGCTTCGAGCTGCAGGGGATGTCGCCACAGGTGCTGACCCATGTTGCCGTCGGCACCTCGCTGGCCACTATTGTGGTGACCTCTCTCAGTTCGGTGCGTACCCATCATGTCAAAAAGGGCGTGCGTTGGCCGATCTTCCGCCCGCTCGCGGTGGGGATTGCCGTTGGGGCTATTCTGGGGGTGAAAACCGCGGGTCAGCTAAGTGGCCCTTGGTTACAGTTATTGATCGGCGGCTTTGCGGTGCTGATCGCGTTTCAGCTCGGTCTCAATATCAAGCCCAAAGCCTCCAAGCCGCCGCCGGGCAAAGGTGAACTGGTCGCGGTTGGTGGTGGTATCGGCTGGGCATCGGCGCTATTTGGTATTGGCGGCGGTTCGCTCACGGTGCCTTACCTCAGTTGGAAGAACGTGCGTATGCAGGAGGCGGTCGGCACCTCGGCGGCCTGCGGCCTGCCGATTGCGGTCATGGGTGCGCTGACCAATATCGAGGAGGGTTGGGGGCATGCCCAGTTGGCCGAGTGGAGCCTCGGTTATGTTTACCTGCCGGCCTTTGTCGGCATCGTGCTTACCAGCGCGGTTTGTGCCCGCTACGGTGCGCAGCTGGCGCACCGGCTGCCCGAGTTGATCCTGAAACGAACCTTTGCGCTGCTGCTGTTTGTGGTTGGGCTGCGCTTCATTGTGACCAATATCTGATCGCCTTATGCTGACCTACCCCCATATTGACCCGGTGGCGCTGGAACTGGGACCGCTGAAGATTCACTGGTACGGGCTGATGTATCTGGGAGGCTTCGCCGCTGCCTGGTGGCTGGCCAAGCGGCGTGCTCAGGCCGAAGGTTCCGGTTGGAGCCGAGAGCAGGTGTCCGATCTGATCTTTTACTGTGCCCTCGGGGTGGTGTTGGGTGGGCGGCTCGGTTACGTGCTGTTCTACAACTTTGAGCGTTTTCTGGCCGAGCCGCTTTGGCTGTTTGCGGTCTGGGAAGGGGGTATGGCGTTCCATGGTGGCTTGCTCGGGGTGACGGCGGCGATACTCTGGTTCGCGCGCAAGCAGCACAAAGATTTTTTTGCCGTTACCGACTTTGTTGCCCCCTTGGTTCCGATTGGGCTGGGACTGGGACGTTTGGGCAATTTTATCGGCGGCGAGCTGTGGGGGCGGGCGACCGATCTGCCCTGGGCGATGGTATTTCCGCGCGCTGACGCGTTGGCGCGTCACCCGTCGCAGCTGTATCAGTTTGCCCTCGAAGGGGTGGTGCTGTTCAGCGTGCTGTGGTGGTTCTCCTCGCGGCCGCGTCCTGCTGGTTCCGTGGCCGGGTTATTTCTGACCCTCTACGGCTGTTTCCGATTTCTGGTAGAGTTTGTGCGCGAGCCGGATCAGCAGCTGGGTTATATCGCCTTTGACTGGCTGACCATGGGGCAGCTGTTGTCGCTGCCAATGGTTATTGGCGGTGTGGTTTTAATTGGATGGGCCTACCAAGGCCGCGGCAAGAATCAAGGAGCGTAATCCATCATGCAGCAGTATCTCGACCTGATGCGGCATATCCGCGATAACGGCACCTTCAAGGGTGACCGCACCGGTACCGGCACTGTCAGCGTATTTGGCTACCAGATGCGCTTCGATCTGCAGCAGGGCTTTCCACTGGTGACCACCAAGAAGTGCCACCTGCGCTCGATTATTCATGAGCTGCTGTGGTTCCTGCGCGGCGATACCAACATCAAGTACCTCAATGATAACGGCGTCAGCATTTGGGACGAGTGGGCCGACGAGAACGGTGACCTCGGGCCGGTCTATGGTCACCAGTGGCGTTCCTGGCCGACGCCGGAAGGTGATACCGTCGACCAGATTGCGTTGCTGATCGAACAGATCAAAAACAACCCCGACTCGCGCCGCCTGATTGTCAGTGCCTGGAACGTGCCGGAAGTCAACAAGATGGCGCTGCCGCCCTGTCACACCCTGTTTCAGTTCTATGTTATTGACGGCAAGCTTTCCTGCCAGCTCTATCAACGCAGCGCCGACGTGTTTCTGGGAGTACCATTTAATATCGCGTCGTACGCTCTGCTGACCATGATGGTGGCGCAGGTGTGCGGGCTGGAACCGGGGGATTTTGTCCACACCTTCGGCGATGCGCACCTTTACTCCAACCATCTGGAGCAGGCTGACCTGCAGCTGGGGCGGGAGCCGCTGCCGCTGCCGACCATGAAGATCAATCCCGAGGTCAAAGACCTGTTTGCGTTCCGGTTCGAGGATTTCGAACTGGTTGGCTACCAGGCCCACCCTCATATCTCCGCGCCCGTCGCGGTATGAGTTCCGCCCTCGGGCTATTCTGACCCGCCGGGCTTTTGTAACGCTCGGTGGATAGTGTTTTCACGGAAGAATAAAGCAGTCTCCGTTGTTCAAACCTACAGTGTCCTGCGTAGGAGGTGAAGTGATGTTGAGATTGCTGAAGCAGCGTGCGGCCCCGGTTGCGTCGATTCTGGTTATGTTCGCTCTGGGGGGCTGTGCGTCGTCACTTCCCTCGGGTGAGCCGTTGGCGAATTTGCCCCCGGCGAGTATTCCGCGCTACACCGAAGGTGAAACCCTGATCTACGCAAACCGTCGTTCCGAGCAGGTGGTCGCCACACGCAATGGGCGCACGCTGTGGCAGGATCAGCGCGGTTACCGCCTCACCCGAGACGATAACTTTATTGTGCCAATTCTGTCGCGTGACAGCAGTCGAGGCGTATACACCCATCGACTGATCCAGGGCGATCCCAACGAGTTATGGCCCCTGGGGCAGGGTAATGAGGTTTACTTCCGGATGCTTTATCTGCGCCCGGATATGCGTGAGTACACCCAGTTCTGGCACTGCGAGGACCTGGGGGGGCGGCGACTTCAGCAGCATCAACGTCGTTATGATACCTACCTGGTTCGCTGCATCCGCTCCTATGAAAACAGCAGCTACGCGCGCGTGCGCAGTGAGCAGGTAGATTATTACTATGATCCCGAGCTGCAGTTGGTGGTGCGACGAGACTCTATTGACCTGCGCAATCGGCGTGAGCCGCGGCAGATGAAGCTGTGGGCATACCTGCGCCCACAGGACGCCTCGGCGGAGCAGATTGCCTCTATTCGCGATCAGCTGAAGCAGTTGAACGAAGCATCGCCCTAGCCGCTACTTGCGTTGCCTCACCGCCAGCCAGCGCATACACTGAGCCCTTTTATTCGACAGGGGGTAGGTGATGCGTTTGGCGGCGATTGTGGCGCAGGCTCAAAATCGGGTTATCGGAAACCGCAACCGCCTGCCGTGGCACCTGCCGGAAGACCTCAAGTACTTCAAATCCGTGACCCTGGGCAAACCGATCATCATGGGGCGCAAGACCTTTGAATCGATCGGCCGTCCGTTGCCCGGGCGGACCAATATTGTGGTAACCCGGGATCCCGCCTACCAGCGCGACGGCATCGAGGTCGTTCATTCGCTGGACCAGGCGATCGAGCGCGCCGAGCAGGTTGCGCTGATTAACGGGGGTGACGAGGCCCTGGTGATCGGTGGCGCCGAGCTTTACGCGCAGGCACTGCCGCGGATTGAGCGGCTCTACCTGACTCAGGTGCATGACGAGGTCGAGGGAGATGCCTATTTTCCCGCATTTGACCCGGCCGAGTGGCAGCAGAGTGCCCGGCAGGATTTCTCCTCGTCCGGCTGCAACCCGTTCGATTACAGCTTTATTGTGCTGGAGCGGCGGTAAGCCGTGGCTATCGACGACCTGTTGGCGGTGCTTGCCGACGGCGAATTTCATTCGGGTGAAGCGCTTGGGGAGCAGTTGGGCGTCAGCCGGGCGGCGGTATGGAAGCAGCTCAAGAAGCTGGAGCAGCTGGGCGTTACGCTGCATTCGGTCAAGGGTCGGGGTTATCGCCTGCCCGATACGCTGGTGCTGCTGGATGAAGAACGTATCAGCGCCGCGCTGGACCCGTCGGTACGCCGGCAACTGACGTCCATCCAGCGTTCATTGATCCTTGAATCCACCAATGCCACGGCGATGGCGGAAAGCCTCCGGGGGGATCGTCATGGCTGCCTCTATCTGGCCGAACAGCAGACTGCCGGACGCGGACGCCGGGGGCGCCCCTGGATAAGTCCCTTTGGCCGCAACCTCTATTTCTCCTTGTGTTGGACCTTCTCGGGTGGAGCTGCGGCGCTCGAAGGGCTGAGTTTGCTGGTGGGGCTGGCGGTGAGTCAGGGGCTGGCCGATATGGGCATCGAGGATGTGCAGCTCAAATGGCCGAACGATCTGCTGCGTCAGCGGCGCAAGCTAGCCGGTATCCTGCTGGAGATGAGCGGTGATGCCTCGGGGCAATGTCAGGTGGTGATTGGGGTCGGGATCAACGTAGCGATGTCAAAGGAGACCGCAGCGGCCATCGATCAGCCCTGGTGTGATTTGAGCGATAGAGCGGTGCCCGTTGACCGTAATCAGCTGCTGGCTGCCGTACTCAATCGCTTGCTGCCCGGATTGCAGCGTTTTTCCCGAGAGGGATTTGAACCCTTTCGCGCGGCGTGGATGGCTCGGGATGCCTTTGCCGGCGAGTCGGTGGTCTTGAGCACGCCGCGTCATCAGATTGAAGGGCGTTGCCTGGGAGTCGATCGTTCCGGTGCGTTGCTGTTGCAGACCGAGCAGGGGCAGCAGGCTTTCCATGGCGGTGAAGTCAGCCTCAGGGGGGCGCCGTGATACTTGATCTTGATGTGGGCAATAGCCGGGTTAAATGGCGCAGCGGCGCGCAGCGTGGTGCCATTACAACCGAGTCGTTGCAGGCGGGGCGGGTGCCCGGCGACTGGGATCGGCTGTCGCTGCGTCTGATTCGGATCGCATCCGTAGGCCATCAGAATGCGGTCAAGGTAGTTTGTGACTGGGCGGCGGCCAAGGGTGTGGTCGATGTCAGGCAGGCGCGCACCGCTGCGCGGTGTGCCGGGGTGCGCAACAGTTATGCGGATCCGTCACGTATGGGCGTTGATCGCTGGCTGGCGATGCTGGCCGGCTACCGGCATGCCGGCGGAGCCTGTTGTGTGGTCGATTGCGGCAGCGCCATTACTCTCGATTATGTGGCGGCCGATGGAACGCATCTGGGGGGCTATATCATGCCGGGGTTGCGTTTGATGCGTCTCGGGCTGCTGGGCAATACCCAGCAGATTCGGGTTGAACATGATGCGCCGCCCGATACGCGCCCCGGCTGTTCCACTGAAGAGGCAGTACAGCATGGTCTGCATTTGATGGTGGCAGCGCTGGCCGAGCGGGTGGTGCGGGATACCCGGCGCCTGCTGCCCGAGGACGGGGCGTTGCTGGTATGCGGTGGCGATGGGGCGCTGTTTGTCAGCGCCGCAGAGTGCGGCGAGCTGTTGCCTGATCTGGTGCTTGATGGTTTGGCGCTGGCATGGGAGGACTCTCCGTGCGCTGGCTGACCTTGTTGCTCATAGTGCTCAATCTGGCGTTGTTCGGCTATTACTGGCAACGTCAGCAGGTTGAAGTGGAGCAGCAGCGCCAGCAGGTGCGACTGCCCCCGGTGCCCGCCTGGCGACTGCTGAACGAGCTGGCGGACTCGTCCACGCCCGCCCCGGCGTCTGCGGCGTCACTGACGCAGGCTGCGCCGCTGGCTGCCAGCGCGAGCACAGCGCCCGCCGACGACTTGTTGTCCAGAGCGGCTGCGGTGCCGGCGACAGCGGGGGCCACAGTGGTGCAGCCAGAGGAAGAGGCGGATGAGGTCGTAGTGGCGACGCCTGAGGTCCCAGCGGCGGTGCCGGCCGTTCCGTCAAGCAGCTGTTATCGGCTCGGCGTGTTCTCGTCGTTTGACCAGGCCCAGGCGGTGACCGCTCTCTGGCAGGCCAGTGGGTCGCGGATCGATGAGCAGCGCACAGCCCTGGATCCCGATTACTGGGTGTATATAGAGAATCCCGGCAGCGGCTCCGCCCGGCGTGCACTCCGGCAGCAGCTGCTCGATATGGGGCTGGATAATTACTGGGTGCAACGGGGTGAGCTGGGCGGACATCTGTCTCTGGGGCTTTATCGGAACAAGGATTCCGCCGATGCGCTGTTGCATATGCTGGAAGGGCGCGGCTACCCTGCCAAGATCTATATCAAGCCCCGCTACCAGACCCGTTATGTGGTTGAATTAGAGACGCAATTGAGTGCCCGGGAGGTGGAGCAGGCGCTGGCAGATACGGCCCGTCGCTGGGGCTCGGTAAAAAGCGAAAAAAAACCTTGTCAGGGGCTTGCATCGACACAACTCCCTGAGTAAGATTTGCGCCTCCTGACGTTTGAGGCTTTGCCGGCATAGCTCAGTTGGTAGAGCAACTGACTTGTAATCAGTAGGTCCCGAGTTCGACTCTTGGTGCCGGCACCACTCAAGGTCAGGGCGAGTTATCGATCTCGTAAAAAGTCGAAAGGTAAGGTGAGGTTCCCGAGTGGCCAAAGGGATCAGACTGTAAATCTGACGCGCGAGCTTCGGTGGTTCGAATCCACCCCTCACCACCATTCGACTCGGTAATTGGCTATGTGCGGGTATCGTATAATGGCTATTACTTCAGCCTTCCAAGCTGAAGATGCGGGTTCGATTCCCGCTACCCGCTCCAGCATCGCTGGTTATGGAATTGGGCTCCAGTAGCTCAGGGGTAGAGCACACCCTTGGTAAGGGTGAGGTCGGCGGTTCAATTCCGCCCTGGAGCTCCATTCCATAGGCAGCAAGCTGAATTAAAGGGCAGATATAGCGATATATCTGCCCTTTATTGCATCTGGAACGATGAAAATCTGAGCACTGGGAGAGGTGTGATGTCAAAGCAAACTTTCGAACGTACTAAGCCGCACGTGAATGTGGGAACTATCGGTCACGTTGACCATGGCAAGACCACGCTGACCGCTGCTCTGACCCGCGTTTGCGCGGAAGTTTGGGGTGGCGAGCTGAAAGCATTTGATCAGATCGACAATGCTCCTGAAGAGCGCGAGCGTGGTATCACCATCGCGACCTCTCACGTTGAATACGATTCCAACGCGCGCCACTACGCGCACGTTGACTGCCCCGGTCACGCTGACTACGTCAAGAACATGATCACCGGTGCGGCCCAGATGGACGGCGCGATCCTGGTTTGTGGCGCGACTGACGGCCCGATGCCGCAGACTCGTGAGCACATCCTGCTGTCCCGTCAGGTGGGTGTTCCTTACATCGTGGTCTTCCTGAACAAGGCTGACCTGCTGGCTGAAGACTGTGGCGGTGCCGATAGCGAAGAGTACGCCGAGATGCTCGAGCTGGTTGAAATGGAGCTGCGTGACCTGCTGAGCGAGTACGACTTCCCGGGTGACGACACTCCGATCATTCCGGGTTCTGCGCTGATGGCTCTGAACGGCGAAGACGACAACGAAATGGGTACTACCGCCGTTAAGAAGCTGGTAGAGACTCTGGACTCTTACATCCCTGAGCCCGAGCGTGCCATCGACGGCGCCTTCATCATGCCGATCGAGGACGTATTCTCCATCCAGGGTCGTGGTACCGTTGTTACCGGTCGTGTTGAGCGCGGTATCATCCGGACTGGTGAAGAAGTGGAAATCGTCGGTATCAAAGAGACCACCAAGACCACTTGTACCGGTGTCGAGATGTTCCGCAAGCTGCTGGACGAAGGCCGTGCAGGTGAGAACATCGGCGCGCTGCTGCGTGGCACCAAGCGTGACGAAGTTGAGCGTGGTCAGGTTCTGGCCAAGCCGGGTTCCATCACTCCGCACACTCACTTCGAGGCTGAAGTGTACGTGCTGGGCAAAGATGAAGGTGGTCGTCACACGCCGTTCTTTAATGGCTACCGTCCGCAGTTCTACTTCCGTACCACTGACGTGACCGGTTCTTGCCAGCTGCCTGAAGGCGTTGAGATGGTGATGCCGGGTGATAATGTTCAGATGAGCGTTAATCTGATCGCTCCGATTGCCATGGATGAAGGCTTGCGCTTCGCGATCCGCGAAGGCGGCCGCACCGTTGGCGCCGGTGTTGTGGCCAGAATCGTCGAGTAAATTTCTAGGTTGCAAAGGGTTTGGGGCGCAGATATAATCTGCGTCCCATTGTGACAGGCCAGTGGCTCAATTGGCAGAGCAGCGGTCTCCAAAACCGCAGGTTGGGGGTTCGAGTCCCTCCTGGCCTGCCAACTAATGTTGGCAGATTTTTCTTCGGATCAGCGTTGTCTGGTCCTGTCTGAGTAGAGGCTCCACCGCATGAATGCGAAAGCGGATTCAGGTGAATCTAAGCTTGATGCTTTGAAATGGTTGGTCGTAACGGTGCTGGTGGCAGTTGGTGTTGCCGGTAACTCTTACTATGCCGACCAGTCGCTGCTGTATCGTGTGCTGGCGCTGTTGGCGTTGGCGGCTGTGGCGGGTTTCATGGCGCTGCAAACGGCCAAGGGCAAGGCTTTCTTTACCCTGTTTAAAGAAGCCAAGGTTGAAATTCGCAAGGTGGTCTGGCCGACCCGGCAGGAAACTACCCAGACAACCCTGATTGTGGTGGTGGTTGTTCTGGTTATGGGGCTGGTGCTGTGGGGTATCGACTCCCTGCTCAGTTGGCTGGTCGCAGGAATTATTGGTTAAGAGGATCTTGCGTGTCTAAGCGTTGGTATGTCGTGCATGCGTATTCGGGCTACGAAAAGCGCGTGATGCAGTCGCTGAAAGAGCGAATCGAACTGCAGGATATGCAGGACAGTTTCGGCGAAATTCTGGTCCCCACCGAAGAAGTGGTTGAGATGCGTGCGGGGCAGAAGCGCAAGTCCGAGCGGAAGTTCTATCCCGGTTACGTGCTGGTGCAGATGGAGATGAATGACGCCAGCTGGCACCTGGTTAAGGGTACGCCGCGGGTCATGGGTTTCATCGGTGGTACCGCCGACAAGCCGGCGCCGATTACCGAAAAAGAAGCTGAGGCGATTCTGCAGCGTGTTGAGGCGGGTGTTGATAAGCCCAAGCCGAAGACCATGTTTGAGCCGGGAGAGATGGTACGCGTCACCGATGGTCCGTTCGCTGACTTTAACGGTGTGGTCGAAGAGGTTAACTACGAGAAGAGTCGCCTGCAGGTGGCGGTGCTGATCTTTGGTCGTTCGACGCCGGTCGAGCTGGAGTTTGGCCAGGTCGAAAAAGACTGATCAGGCGCTCGTTGAATAAGGAAATGGCAGGCTCTTTGGGTCTGTCATTTTTGTCGTAACTGGGGAGCCGTGAGGCGTTTGCACCCGTTTGGAGAGTAAAAATGGCTAAGAAAGTACAAGCTTATATCAAGCTTCAGGTAGCCGCTGGTAAAGCGAATCCGAGTCCGCCAGTCGGTCCCGCGCTGGGTCAGCACGGCGTTAACATCATGGAATTCTGTAAGGCATTCAACGCAGCGACTCAAAGCGTTGAGCCGGGCCTGCCGATTCCGGTCGTGATCACTGTCTACGCCGACCGTAGCTTTACCTTTGTTACCAAGACGCCGCCGGCTTCTGTTTTGCTGAAGAAGGCCGCTGGTCTGAAGAGTGGTTCCAGCCGTCCCAATACTCAGAAAGTTGGCACTGTTAACCGTGCTCAGCTGGAAGAGATCGCTACTACCAAGATGCCCGATTTGACTGCGGCTGACATGGATGCGGCAGTGCGTACCATTGCCGGTACCGCGCGTAGCATGGGTCTGAACGTGGAGGGCGTCGAGTAATGGCTAAGTTGACTAAGCGCGCTAAGGCGATCGCAGAAAAAGTAGAGGCAGGTAAGGCGTATCCGATCGAGGAAGCGGTATCCCTGCTGGCGGAAATCTCCGCAGTTAAGTTCAAGGAATCCATCGACGTCGCGGTTAACCTCGGTGTTGATCCGCGTAAATCCGACCAGGTTGTACGTGGTTCTACCGTACTGCCGAATGGCACGGGCAAAGAGGTTCGCGTGGCTGTGTTTGCGCAGGGCGCTAACGCTGAAGCCGCAACTGCTGCCGGCGCTGACGTGGTTGGTTTTGACGATCTGGCGGAAACCATCAAAGGTGGTGATCTGAATTTTGACGTCGTTATCGCCACTCCGGATGCGATGCGTGTCGTTGGTCAGCTGGGCCAGATTCTGGGTCCGCGTGGCCTGATGCCGAACCCGAAGGTTGGTACCGTAACGGCTGATGTCACCACTGCGGTTAACAATGCCAAGGCTGGTCAGGTGCGCTTCCGTACCGACAAGAACGGCATCATCCACTGCTCACTGGGTAAGGTTGGCTTTGAAGCCGCTGCCGTTAAGCAGAACCTGGAAGCACTGATGGCTGACCTGAAGAAGCTGAAGCCGGCCTCTTCCAAAGGCGTTTACATGAAGAAAGTGACCCTGTCCACCACCATGGGCCCGGGTCTGGTAGTTGATCAGGCTACCCTCGACATCTGATCTGTCGGCGGCCGCCGTTAGGTGGTCGTCAGGGTCTTGCGGCCCACGAACTTTGGGGTCTTCGTACTGCGAAGACCGTCAAAGACCGCAGGTGAGAGGGCTTCGGCGCTCTCTTAATTGCTTCCTGCTTTAAGCAGGTCGACCTGCGCAGACGGTGACCCGATTCAGAATTTCAAGCTGGATCCCACACCGTTAATCGTGCTTTTGAGTGATCGAAAGCGAAGGTAACGACGTTACCCGGCCGGCAACGGCGGTAACTGAATCCAGGAGTAAACCGTGGCATTAGGACTGGAAGATAAAAAGGCGATTGTCGCCGAAGTCCAGGAAGCTGCTCAGGGCGCTCTGTCAGCGGTCATCGCTGACTCTCGCGGCGTGCCCGTCGCGAAGATGACAGAGCTGCGCAAGCAAGCGCGTGATAACGGTGTATGGCTGCGTGTGGTACGTAACACGCTGGCTCGCCGTGCGCTTGAAGGCACCGACTATGCCTGTCTGAACGACAAGCTGGTAGGTCCTAGCATCATCGCATTCTCCACCGAACATCCGGGCGCCGGCGCGCGTCTGCTGAAGGATTTCGCCAAGGAGAACGACAAGTTTGAGCTGAAAGGTGCCGCCTTTGAAGGTGCCGAGGTTGAGATCGGAGTTCTGGCTAGCCTGCCGACTTACGACGAAGCCATCGCCAAGCTGATGAGCGTGATGAAAGAAGCTTCCGCTGGCAAGCTGGTCCGCACTATTGCGGCCATCCGCGACCAGAAAGAAACCGAAGCCGCCTGATCCGACGATCACGCGCAGCTTAACCAAGATTAATTTGAGCCTCGGCTCACCCATATCAGGATTTAAACAATGTCTCTGACCAAAGAAGATATCATCAACGCAATCGCCGAAATGTCTGTAATGGACGTTGCTGAACTGGTTACTGCAATGGAAGAGAAGTTCGGCGTTTCTGCCGCTGCTGCTGTTGCTGTGGTTGCCGGTGGCGACGCAGGCGCTGCTGCTGAAGAGAAGACCGAGTTCGACGTCGTTCTGACTGGCGCTGGCGACAAGAAAGTTAACGTCATCAAGGCTGTTCGTGCAGCTACCGGCCTGGGCCTGAAAGAAGCCAAGGGCATGGTAGACGGCGCGCCTGCAACCGTTAAGGAAGGCGTTAGCAAGGAAGAAGCCGAAGAGCTGAAGAAAGCTCTGGAAGAAGCTGGCGCTTCCGTAGAAGTGAAGTAATCGCTAACGCCCATGGCGTCTAGCGCGCGTAATCACTAAACGTTACGCATACGGCCGGTGGCGCGTAGCCACCGGCCTTTTTGCCGTTATACGATTCTTAAGAATCAATGAGTTAAACGGCTGCTGATGGCGAGGTCAATAGTGCTCGTCGTCGTTAATATCGGTGCACAAGCTGGGGAATGCTGATGGCTTACACGTTCACAGAGAAAAAACGTATCCGAAAGGATTTCGGTAAATTGCCTCACGTTATGGATGTGCCTTACCTGCTGGCCATTCAAATCGATTCGTACCGCAAGTTCTTACAGACCGGTGCGGCATCAGCAGATAGCAAAAAAGATGTGGGTTTGCATGCTGCGTTCAATTCCGTGTTTCCAATCGCGTCCTACTCCGGAAACGCAGCGCTGGAATACGTGGGCTACCGTCTGGGTGAGCCCGCTTTCGACGTTAAGGAGTGTACGCTGCGTGGGGTGACTTACGCGGCGCCGCTGCGCGTCAAGGTTCGCTTGATCATCTACGATCGTGACTCCTCTACCAAGGCCGTCAAGGATATCAAGGAACAAGAAGTTTACATGGGCGAAATGCCCCTGATGACCGAGAACGGTACCTTCGTTATTAACGGCACCGAGCGGGTTATTGTTTCCCAGCTGCATCGTTCCCCCGGTGTGTTCTTCGATCATGACAAGGGCAAGACCCACTCTTCCGGGAAGCTGCTCTATTCCGCGCGGATCATCCCCTACCGTGGTTCCTGGCTCGATTTCGAGTTCGATCCCAAGGATCTGGTCTTCGTCCGTATCGACCGTCGTCGCAAACTGCCGGCTTCTATTCTGCTGCGCGCCCTGGGTCTGGGTACCCAGGAGATCCTCGACATCTTCTTCGATACCGACAACTACCAGGTTGCTGATGGCACGTTCAAGCTGGCGCTGGTTGCTTCTCGCCTGCGCGGCGAAACTGCGCTGTTCGATCTGAAGGACGGCAAAGGCAAGGTGATCGTGGAAGAGGGGCGGCGGATTACCGCGCGTCACATCCGCGATCTGGAAAAAGCCAAAGTTACCGAGCTGGAAGTACCGCGTGAATACCTGGTGGGCAAGGCGATCGCCAAAGATATGCCGCACCCGGCCACTGGTGAGCTGATTGCCGAAGCTAACGAAGAGATCACTCAGGAGCTGCTCGACAAGATCGTCGATGCGGGCATCGATAGCCTCGAAACCTTGTACGTGAACGACCTCGATTGCGGTCCGTTCATGTCCGATACCCTGCGCACCGACCCGACTCGCAACCAGCTGGAAGCGCTGGTCGAGATCTACCGCATGATGCGCCCGGGCGAGCCGCCCACCAAAGAGTCGGCCGAGTCGCTGTTCGAGAACCTGTTCTTCACTCTGGATCGCTACGACCTGTCTGAAGTGGGCCGGATGAAGTTCAACCGCCGCCTCGGCCGCGAAGCCGTGACCGGCGCCGGTACCCTGGACAAAGACGATATCCTCGAGGTGATGAAGACCCTGATCGCCATCCGTAACGGTAAGGGCGTAGTCGACGACATCGATCACCTGGGTAACCGTCGCGTACGTTCCGTCGGCGAGATGGCCGAGAACCAGTTCCGTGTGGGTCTGGTGCGGGTTGAGCGTGCCGTGCGCGAGCGTCTCTCCATGGCCGAAAGCGATGGCCTGATGCCGCAGGATCTGATCAACGCCAAGCCGGTTGCGGCGGCGATCAAAGAGTTCTTCGGTTCCAGCCAGTTGTCCCAGTTTATGGACCAGAACAACCCGCTGTCCGAGGTGACTCACAAGCGTCGTGTTTCCGCGTTGGGCCCGGGCGGTCTGACCCGTGAGCGCGCCGGCTTTGAAGTGCGTGACGTTCACCCGACTCACTACGGTCGTGTCTGCCCGATCGAGACCCCTGAAGGTCCGAACATCGGTCTGATCAACTCGCTGTCCACTTACGCGCGGACCAACAGCTACGGCTTCCTCGAAAGCCCGTACCGCAAAGTGGTCGACGGTGTGGTTACCGAAGATATCGAATACCTCTCCGCTATTGACGAAGCGGAGCACGTGATCGCCCAGGCGAGCGCCAAGATGGATGACAACAACCGTCTGGCAGAAGATCTGGTTGCGGTTCGTCACATGAATGAATTCAACGTCATGCCGCCCGAGAAGGTGGACTTCATGGACGTATCGCCGCGCCAGGTTGTTTCTGTCGCTGCGTCACTGATTCCGTTCCTGGAGCACGACGATGCTAACCGCGCCCTGATGGGTTCCAACATGCAACGTCAGGCGGTGCCGACGCTGAAGTCGCAGAAGCCGCTGGTCGGTACCGGCATGGAGCGTAACGTAGCACGCGACTCCGGTGTCTGTGTGGTCGCTCGCCGTGGCGGTGAGATCGAGTCCGTCGATGCCGGCCGTATCGTGGTTCGCGTCAACGACGACGAAGTGATCGCTGGTGAAGCGGGTGTGGATATCTACAACCTGACCAAGTACGTGCGCTCCAACCAGAACACCTGTATCAACCAGCGCCCGCTGGTGAAGATGGGCGATCAGGTTGAGCGTGGCGACATCATGGCTGACGGCCCCTCTGTTGATATGGGCGAGCTGGCGCTGGGTCAGAATATGCGCATCGCGTTCATGCCTTGGAACGGTTACAACTTCGAGGACTCCATCCTGATCTCGGAGCGCGTGGTTGAGGAAGATCGTTTCACCACTATCCACATTCAGGAGCTGACCTGTGTGGCGCGTGACACCAAGCTGGGGCCGGAGGAGATCACCTCTGACATTCCCAACGTCGGCGAGAGCGCACTGGGCAAGCTGGACGAGTCCGGTATCGTTTACATCGGTGCCGAAGTGGGCCCCGGTGACATCCTGGTCGGCAAGGTAACCCCCAAGGGCGAAACTCAGCTGACTCCGGAAGAGAAGCTGCTGCGCGCCATCTTTGGTGAAAAAGCCTCTGACGTTAAGGACACCTCGCTGCGGGTCAAGACCGGCACCAAGGGCACCGTTATCGACGTGCAGGTGTTCACCCGTGACGGTGTTGAGAAAGACAAACGTGCAATCCAGATCGAAGAGGAACAGCTGTCTTCTATCCGTAAGGACTTGAACGACGAGTTCCGTATCGTTGAAGGTGCGACCTTCGAGCGTCTGCAAAAAGCACTGGTGGGTGCCAAGGTCAACGGCGGCCCCGGGCTGAAGAAGGGCGACACCCTGACCGACGAGTATCTGGCTGGTCTGCAGCGTTCCGAGTGGTTCAAGATTCGCGTTGCCGACGAGTCTCTGGTCGAGCTGCTGGAAAGCGCTCAGACCCAGCTGTCGGAGCGTCGTCAGCAACTGGACGACAAGTACGAAGACAAGAAGCGCAAGCTGCAGCAGGGCGACGATCTGGCACCGGGCGTGCTGAAGATCGTCAAGGTCTACGTGGCGGTCAAGCGTCGCGTGCAGCCCGGTGACAAGATGGCTGGTCGTCACGGTAACAAGGGTGTTATCTCTGCCATCAAGCCGGTGGAAGATATGCCTTACGACGAGAACGGCGATCCGGTCGATATCGTCCTCAACCCGCTGGGTGTACCGTCGCGGATGAACGTTGGTCAGGTCCTGGAAACCCACTTCGGTGCGGCGGCCAAGGGTCTGGGTGTACGGATCGCGGCGATGCTGGATGCGCAAGAGAAAGTGGCCAAGCTGCGTGAGCTGCTGGACGAGATCTACAACGATGGCTCTGGCCGCCGTGAAGAGCTCGAAACCTTCTCCGACGAGGAGATCCTGGAGCTGTGCGACAACCTGCGCGGCGGTGTGCCGATGGCAACGCCGGCGTTCGACGGTGCCAAGGAAGCCGAGATCAAGCGCCTGCTGCGCCTGGCCGGCCTCAGCGACACCGGCCAGTTCGTACTGCGCGACGGCCGTACCGGCGATACCTTTGATCGTCCGGTCACCGTGGGCTACATGTACATGCTGAAGCTGAACCACCTGGTGGACGACAAGATGCACGCGCGTTCCACCGGCTCCTACAGCCTGGTTACCCAGCAGCCGCTGGGTGGTAAGGCGCAGTTCGGTGGTCAGCGCTTCGGGGAGATGGAGGTCTGGGCGCTGGAAGCTTACGGTGCGGCCTACACCCTGCAGGAAATGTTGACCGTGAAGTCGGACGACGTGAACGGCCGAACCAAGATGTACAAAAACATCGTGGACGGTGACCACCGGATGGAGCCGGGTATGCCCGAGTCCTTCAACGTACTGGTCAAAGAGATCCGTTCGCTCGGTATCGACATCGAACTGGAAAACGAATAAGCAGCAGTTATCTTGTGCGCGGGGGCATGTCCCTCGCGCAGATAACTCCGCAAGGAGCTACGCCCGATGAAAGATTTGCTGAATCTGTTGAAGAACCAAGGCCAGTCCAACGAATTCGATTCCATTCGAATTGGTCTGGCGTCGCCGGAGATGATCCGGTCCTGGTCCTTCGGCGAGGTTAAAAAGCCTGAAACCATCAACTACCGGACCTTCAAGCCCGAGCGTGAAGGTCTGTTCTGCGCCAAGATCTTCGGTCCGGTCAAGGACTACGAGTGTCTGTGTGGCAAGTACAAGCGCCTCAAGCACCGCGGTGTGATCTGTGAGAAGTGTGGTGTTGAAGTCGCGCTGGCCAAGGTGCGCCGTGAGCGCATGGGTCACATCGAACTGGCTAGCCCGGTTGCCCACATCTGGTTCCTGAAGTCGCTGCCGTCCCGTATCGGTTTGCTGCTGGATATGACCCTGCGTGATATCGAGCGGGTGCTGTACTTCGAATCCTTCGTGGTCACCGAACCGGGCATGACCTCGCTGGAGCGCGGCCAGCTGCTGAACGACGAAGAGTACTTCGAAGCACTGGAAGAGTTCGGTGACGAGTTCGAAGCCAAGATGGGTGCCGAAGCGGTTCAGGCGCTGCTGAAAGATCTCGACATGGACGGCGAAATCGCCCAGATGCGTGAAGAGATCCCCAACACCAACTCTGAAACCAAGATCAAGAAGGTCTCCAAACGGCTGAAGCTGATGGAAGCCTTCGTTGCCTCCGGTAACAAGCCGGAGTGGATGATCATGAGCGTGCTGCCGGTACTGCCGCCGGATCTGCGCCCGCTGGTACCGCTGGACGGTGGCCGCTTCGCGACCTCCGACCTCAACGACCTGTATCGTCGCGTGATCAACCGTAACAACCGTCTCAAGCGCCTGCTCGAGCTGTCTGCGCCGGATATCATTGTCCGTAACGAAAAGCGGATGCTGCAGGAAGCGGTCGACGCGCTGCTGGATAACGGCCGTCGCGGTCGAGCCATCACCGGCTCCAACAAGCGCCCGCTGAAGTCGCTGGCTGACATGATCAAGGGTAAGCAGGGTCGTTTCCGTCAGAACCTGCTGGGTAAGCGCGTCGACTATTCCGGTCGTTCCGTTATCGTGGTCGGTCCTTACCTGCGTCTGCACCAGTGTGGTCTGCCCAAGAAGATGGCGCTGGAACTGTTCAAGCCGTTTATCTTCTCCAAGCTGGAACTGCGCGGCCTGGCTACCACCATCAAGGCGGCCAAGAAAATGGTCGAGCGCGAAACGCCGGAAGTTTGGGATATCCTCGCCGAGGTTATCCGCGAGCACCCGGTACTGCTGAACCGCGCACCGACTCTGCACCGTCTGGGTATCCAGGCGTTCGAGCCGGTACTGATCGAAGGTAAGGCGATTCAGCTGCACCCGCTGGTGTGTGCGGCCTACAACGCTGACTTTGACGGTGACCAGATGGCGGTACACGTACCGCTGACGCTGGAAGCGCAGCTCGAAGCCCGCGCGCTGATGATGTCCACCAACAACATCCTCTCACCCGCCAACGGCGAGCCGATCATCGTGCCGTCCCAGGACGTGGTACTGGGTCTGTACTTCATGACCCGTGAAAAGCTCAACGCCAAGGGCGAAGGCATGGTGTTTGCCGACAGCGCGGAAGTGTCTCGCGCTTACGGTGCCAAGCAGGTTGAGCTGCAGGCCAAGGTCAAGGTGCGGATCACCGAGAAGGTGCGTGATGTCGAGGGTAATATCACTGAGTCTACCTCCATCATCGAAACCACCGTCGGTCGTGCGCTGCTGTTTGATATTGTACCGGTCGGTCTGCCGTTCGAGCTGGTCAACCAGCCGATGAAGAAGAAGTCCATCTCCCGTCTGCTGAACGAGGCGTACCGTCGCTGTGGTCTGAAAGATACCGTTATCTTTGCTGACCAGCTGATGTACACCGGTTTCGCCTACGCGACTCGCTCCGGCTCCTCCGTGGGTGTGAACGACTTCGTTATTCCGGATGCCAAGAAGGCGATCATCGACGAGGCGGAAGCTGAAGTTAAAGAGATCGAGTCTCAGTACGCGGACGGTCTGGTAACCGCCGGTGAGAAGTACAACAAGGTGATCGACCTGTGGTCCCGTGCCAACGAAAAGGTCACCGAAGCGATGATGGCGGACCTGAAGGTCGATAACGTCGTTGACGCCGAGGGTAATCCGGTACTGGACGACGAGGGCAATCAGGTTAAGCAGGAGTCATTCAACTCCGTTTACATGATGGCTGACTCCGGCGCCCGGGGTAGTGTGGCGCAGATGCGTCAGCTGGGCGGTATGCGGGGTCTGATGGCCAAGCCCGATGGCTCCATCATCGAAACGCCGATCGTGGCCAACTTCCGTGAAGGTCTGAACGTACTGCAGTACTTCATCTCCACCCACGGTGCGCGTAAAGGTCTGGCGGATACCGCTCTGAAGACCGCGAACTCCGGTTACCTGACCCGTCGTCTGGTCGACGTAGCACAGGATCTGGTGATCACTGAGGTTGACTGTGGCACCGACAACGGCCTGTTGCTACAGCCGCTGATCGAAGGTGGCGACGTGGTGGTACCGCTGGGTCAGCGTGTGCTGGGCCGTGTGGTTGCCAAGGATGTGATCGACCCGGCGACTCAGGACACCCTGATTCCGGCCGGTACCCTGATCGACGAAGCCTGGGTGGTGCGGCTGGAATCCGACGAGCGTCTCTCTTCCGTGGACGAGATCATCGTGCGCTCAGCCATCACCTGTGACACCCGTCACGGTGTCTGCTCCAACTGTTATGGTCGTGATCTGGGTCGCGGACATCTGGTTAACATCGGTGAGTCCGTCGGTGTAATCGCGGCACAGTCCATCGGTGAGCCGGGTACCCAGCTGACCATGCGTACTTTCCACATCGGTGGTGCGGCATCGCGGGCAGCGGCAGTCGACAGCATTCAGGTCAAGAACGGCGGCGTGATCCGTCTGCACAACCTCAAGTTCGTTGAGAAGACCGATGGTACCCTGGTGGCCACCTCCCGTTCCGGCGAACTGGGTGTGACCGATGAGCACGGTCGTGAGCGCGAGCGTTACAAGCTGCCCTATGGTTCCTCCATCAAGGTTAAAGATGGTGACACCGTCAGTGCCGGCGATGTGGTTGCCAACTGGGATCCGCACACCCACCCGATCGTGGCGGAAGTCGCGGGTAAGGTTGCGTTCTCCGGCATGGAAGAAGGTCTGACCATCACCCGTAAGACCGACGAGCTGACCGGCCTGACCCAGATCGAAGTACTGGATCCGAAGGATCGCCCGAGTGCCGGTAAGGACCTGCGTCCGATGGTCACCCTGGTAGACGACAACGGCGAAGAGCTGACTCACCCGGGCAACAACAGTCCGGTGCAGTACATGATGCCGGCGGATGCGCTGCTTAATGCTGATAACGGCTCGGCGATGGAAGTGGGTGACATCATTGCCCGTATCCCGCATGAGTCTCAAGGTAACAAGGACATCACCGGTGGTCTGCCGCGGGTTGCTGACCTGTTCGAAGCACGTCGTCCGAAAGAGCCGGCTATCCTGGCCGAGATCTCGGGTACCGTCAGCTTCGGTAAAGAGACCAAAGGCAAGAAGCGTCTGGTGATTACGCCGACCGACGGATCCGATCCGTACGAGGTGCTGATCCACAAGTGGCGCACTCTCAACGTGTTCGAAGGTGAGCACGTGGAGAAAGGTGAAGTGATCTCTGACGGTCCGTCCAACCCCCATGACATCCTGCGGATTCTGGGTGTGGCGGAGCTGGCCAAGTACATCACTTCCGAGATTCAGGACGTTTACCGTCTGCAGGGCGTAATCATCAACGACAAGCACATCGAAGTGATCGTGCGTCAGATGCTGCGCAAGGTTGATGTGACCAACGCCGGTGACACCAACCTGATCAAGGGCGACCAGGTGGAATACACCCAGTTGCTGGAAGAGAACGAAAAGGCAGCGACTGAAGACAAGATGCCGGCTCACTTCGAGCGCGTGCTGCTGGGTATCACCAAAGCTTCACTGGCGACCGAGTCCTTCATCTCCGCGGCCTCCTTCCAGGAGACCACCCGCGTACTGACCGAAGGTGCGGTAACCGGCAAGCGTGATTCCCTGCGCGGCCTGAAAGAAAACGTGGTAGTGGGTCGTCTGATCCCGGCCGGTACCGGTCTGGCCTACCACAGCGAGCGCAAGCGCAAGCGCCATGAGGCGGCACAAGCTTCCGGCACTGCGACTGTGAGCGCAGAGGAGATCCAGGCGGCTCTGACCGAGGCGCTCAATTCCGAGAATTGATCTCTGAAAATGTTCAGTAAAAGCCCGGTCCGTAAAGGATCGGGCTTTTGTTGACTCTGGTGGGCGAGATGATTAAAATTTCGCCCCTTCGTGGCAGGAGCGTGCGTCCTGTCTTTCTTTATGGAGCTTTTTAAGTAAAGCGTGGAGTTAAGCTAAATGGCTACAGTTAACCAACTGGTTCGTAAGCCGCGTAAGCGCGTCGTCGAAAAGAGTGACGTGCCTGCACTGCAGGCTTGTCCTCAGCGTCGTGGCGTTTGCACCCGGGTTTACACCACTACCCCCAAGAAGCCGAACTCGGCTCTGCGGAAGGTATGTCGTGTGCGCCTGACCAACGGCTATGAAGTGACTTCCTACATTGGTGGTGAAGGTCACAACCTGCAGGAACACAGTGTTGTACTGATTCGTGGCGGTCGTGTAAAAGACTTGCCGGGTGTTCGTTACCACACCGTTCGTGGCGCCCTGGATACCTCCGGTGTTGCCGATCGTAAGCAAGGTCGTTCCAAGTACGGTGCCAAGCGTCCTAAGTAAGGACGGTTGTTATCTGCTCTCGTAGCGCGTTCCCACAAGACCTCGCTACCGGTCGTTGTTGACGATAAGAGTAAGGTCGGGCCTTTATGCTTTGTATAGGTGCCCGGACTAACCTGAAGACCTATTTTTTAAGGGGCTTATCATGCCTAGAAGACGCGTAGTCGCAAAACGCGAAGTATTGCCGGATCCCAAATTCGGTAACCAAGTACTGGCCAAGTTCATGAACCACGTCATGGTCTCTGGCAAGAAGTCAGTCGCCGAACGTATCGTATACGGCGCGCTGGCCAAAATCGAAGAACGCACCAAGAACGATCCGCTGGAAGTGTTCACCAAGGCGCTGGAAGCGGTTCAGCCGATGGTCGAGGTTAAGTCCCGCCGTGTCGGTGGTGCTACCTACCAGGTTCCCGTTGAAGTTCGTCCTTCACGTCGTTCCGCGCTGGCCATGCGTTGGCTGGTAGACGCCGCGCGTAAGCGTGGTGAAAAGTCCATGGCCCTGCGTCTTGCCGGCGAACTGGCTGATGCGGCTGAAGGACGTGGTGCAGCTGTTAAGAAGCGTGAAGACGTTCACCGTATGGCAGAAGCCAACAAGGCCTTCTCCCACTACCGCTTCTAAGCAGAGGACTTGCCCGTGGCCCGTAAAACACCTCTTAACCGGTATCGCAACATTGGTATCTGTGCCCATGTTGACGCCGGTAAGACAACAACTACGGAACGCGTACTGTTCTACACCGGTCTGTCGCACAAGATCGGTGAAGTTCACGATGGCGCTGCGACCATGGACTGGATGGAGCAGGAGCAGGAGCGGGGTATTACCATCACTTCTGCTGCGACCACCTGTTTCTGGTCAGGCATGAATCAGCAGTTCGATCAGCATCGCATCAACATCATCGATACTCCCGGGCACGTCGACTTTACCATTGAGGTCGAGCGTTCCCTGCGGGTACTGGATGGTGCGGTAGTGGTTCTGTGCGCCTCCTCCGGGGTGCAGCCGCAGACTGAAACGGTCTGGCGCCAGGCTAACAAATATCATGTGCCCCGCATGGTTTTCGTCAACAAGATGGACCGTGCCGGTGCCGACTTCTACATGGTTGTTGACCAGTTGCAGAAGCGTCTGGGCGCCGTTCCGGTGCCGATCAATATTCCGATCGGTGCCGAGGACGAGTTCAAGGGCGTGGTCGATCTGGTCAAGATGAAGGCCATTCTGTGGAACGAAGCCGATCAGGGCATGACCTACGACGAAGCCGAAATTCCGGCTGATCTGCAGGCGCGCGCTGGAGAGATGCGCGAGCAGATGATGGAAGCGGCGGCCGAGGCCTCAGAAGAGCTGATGGACAAGTACCTCGAAGAGGGCGAACTGTCGGCTGAAGAGATCAAGGCCGGTATCCGTCAACGCACCCTGAACAACGAGATCGTGCCGATGCTGGCCGGTTCTGCGTTCAAGAACAAGGGTGTGCAGGCGATGCTGGATGCTGTTGTCGAAATGATGCCATCGCCGCTGGAAGTCAAGGCGATCGAAGGCACGCTGGACGATGGTAACGACACCGTTGCCACCCGTCCCGCTGACGACAAGGCGCCGTTCGCGGCGTTGGCGTTCAAGATCGCGACCGACCCGTTCGTGGGTACGCTGACCTTTATCCGCGTTTACTCCGGTACCTTGAAGTCCGGTGATGCGGTGTACAACTCGGTCAAGCAGAAGAAAGAGCGCGTCGGCCGTATGGTGCAGATGCACTCCAACAACCGCGAAGAGATCAAAGAAGTACTGGCGGGTGACATCGCGGCCACTATCGGCCTCAAGGATGTGACCACCGGTGACACTCTTTGTGCACTGGACGATGTGATCGTACTGGAGCGGATGGAGTTCCCCGAGCCGGTTATCTCCGTTGCGGTGGAGCCGAAGTCTCAGCCTGATCAGGAAAAAATGGGTATCGCACTGGGCAAGCTGGCTCAGGAAGACCCCTCTTTCCGCGTCGAAACCGACGAGGAGTCCGGTCAGACTATCATCTCCGGTATGGGTGAGTTGCACCTGGATATCATCGTTGACCGCATGAAACGCGAGTTCAAGGTGGAAGCCAACATCGGTAAGCCCCGTGTGGCCTATCGTGAGAAGATCAAGTCATCGGTTGATGCCAACCATAAGTTTGCGCGTCAGTCCGGTGGCCGCGGCCAGTATGGTCACGTGGTGATCGAGTTCTCGCCCTCGGAAGAGGATGGCTTGGAGTTCGTCAACGAAATCGTGGGTGGTGTGATTCCCAAGGAATACATTCCGGCGATTGAGAAGGGCATTAGCGAGCAGATGAAAAACGGCGTTATCGCCGGCTATCCTCTGCTGGGGCTGAAGGCTCGCCTCTATGACGGCTCGTTCCACGAAGTGGATTCCAACGAAATGGCATTCAAGATCGCGGCTTCTCAGGCTCTGAAGAAGTACGCAGTTCAGGCGGACCCCTGTCTGCTGGAACCGATCATGAAGGTTGAAGTTGTGACTCCGGAAGAGAACATGGGTGATGTCATGGGCGACCTTAACCGTCGTCGCGGCATGATCCAAGGTATGGAAGACACTCCTTCCGGCAAGGTCATCAACGCTGAAGTACCGCTGGGCGAAATGTTCGGTTACGCTACCGACCTGCGCTCCGCGACTCAGGGTCGTGCGACCTACTCCATGGAGTTCCTGAAGTATGGCGAAGCGCCGCAGAATGTTGCCGACGCTATCATCAAATCTGAATATTAATTGAATACGTAAGCTAAGAGGCTAATAACCGTGTCTAAGCAAACTTTTGAACGTACTAAGCCGCACGTTAACGTTGGTACTATCGGCCACGTTGACCACGGTAAAACCACCCTGACTGCTGCCCTGACCCGCGTATGTGCGGAAGTTTTCGGTGGTACTGCAGTTGCTTTCGACGGCATCGACAACGCTCCTGAAGAGCGCGAGCGTGGTATCACCATCGCGACCTCTCACGTTGAGTACGATTCCAACGCGCGTCACTACGCGCACGTTGACTGCCCCGGCCACGCTGACTACGTCAAGAACATGATCACCGGTGCTGCCCAGATGGACGGCGCGATCCTGGTTTGTGGCGCGACTGACGGCCCGATGCCGCAGACTCGTGAGCACATCCTGCTGTCTCGTCAGGTGGGTGTTCCTTACATCGTGGTCTTCCTGAACAAGGCTGACCTGCTGGCTGAAGACTGTGGCGGTGCCGACAGCGAAGAGTACGCCGAGATGCTTGAGCTGGTTGAAATGGAGCTGCGTGACCTGCTGAGCGAGTACGACTTCCCGGGCGACGACACTCCGATCATTCCGGGTTCTGCCCTGATGGCTCTGAACGGCGAAGACGACAACGAAATGGGTACTACCGCCGTTAAGAAGCTGGTAGAGACTCTGGACTCTTACATCCCTGAGCCCGAGCGTGCCATCGACGGCGCCTTCATCATGCCGATCGAGGACGTATTCTCCATCCAGGGTCGTGGTACCGTTGTTACCGGTCGTGTTGAGCGCGGTATCATCCGGACTGGTGAAGAAGTGGAAATCGTGGGTATCAAAGAGACCACCAAGACCACTTGTACCGGTGTTGAGATGTTCCGCAAGCTGCTGGACGAGGGCCGTGCAGGTGAGAACATCGGCGCGCTGCTGCGTGGCACCAAGCGTGACGAAGTTGAGCGTGGTCAGGTTCTGGCCAAGCCGGGTTCCATCACTCCGCACACTACTTTCGAAGCCGAAGTTTACGTACTGGGCAAAGACGAAGGCGGCCGTCACACGCCGTTCTTCAAAGGCTACCGTCCGCAGTTCTACTTCCGTACTACTGACGTGACCGGTTCCTGTCAGCTGCCTGAAGGCGTTGAGATGGTTATGCCGGGCGACAACGTCCAGATGACCGTTGAGCTGATCGCTCCGATCGCCATGGACGACGGCCTGCGCTTCGCGATCCGCGAAGGTGGTCGTACCGTTGGTGCTGGCGTCGTAGCTAAAGTTATCAAGTAAGCCTGAGTGCTGAGCGTCGCGCTTCGGTGTGACGTTGGCGATGTTAAAGCCGCACCTCCCGGGTGCGGCTTTTTTGCATGGTCAATGGTGGTGAAATTCTCGCCATTGAACTACCGCCGCCGAGCACAATTTCCTGTATACTATGGCGCACTTTTCGCCCAGATAGATCGAGAAAACCCATGGCAGAGCTATCCAAATATCGCAATATCGGTATTTTTGCCCACGTTGACGCGGGTAAGACTACCACCACCGAACGTATCCTGAAGTTGACCGGTAAAATCCATAAGACCGGTGAGGTTCACGATGGCGAATCCACTACCGACTTCATGGAGCAGGAAGCTGAGCGTGGTATTACCATCCAGTCAGCAGCAACCACCTGTTTCTGGAAGGATCACCGTTTTAACATCATCGACACCCCCGGGCACGTTGACTTCACCGTTGAAGTTTACCGTTCGCTGAAGGTTCTCGATGGTGGCGTAGGTGTATTCTGTGGTTCCGGCGGTGTTGAGCCGCAATCTGAAACCAACTGGCGCTACGCGAACGAATCCGAAGTTGCCCGGATCATCTTCGTTAACAAGCTGGACCGCATGGGCGCTGACTTCCTGCGCGTTGTCGACCAGGTTGAGAACGTGCTGGGTGCCAACCCGCTGGTGATGACCCTGCCGATCGGTCGTGAAGACGAGTTCACCGGCGTGGTTGACGTACTGAACAAGAAAGCCTTCGTCTGGGACGACTCCGGCCAACCGGAGAACTTCGAGGTAGTGGACATTCCGGCCGACATGGTTGAGCTGGTTGACGAGTACCACGAGAAGCTGGTCGAGACTGCCGTAGAGCAGGACGACGACCTGATGATGGCCTATATGGAAGGTGAAGAACCCTCCATCGAAGATCTCAAGCGCTGCATCCGCAAGGGTACTATCGCGCTGGACTTCTTCCCCACCTTCTGTGGCTCCGCGTTCAAGAACAAGGGCATCCAGCTGGTGCTGGACGCTGTTGTTGACTATCTGCCGTCACCGACCGAAGTCGATCCGCAGGATCTGACCGACGAAGAGGGTAACCCCACCGGCGAAAAGGCGATTGTATCTGCTGACGAGCCGCTGCGCGCGCTGGCGTTCAAGATCATGGACGACCGTTTCGGCGCCCTGACCTTTATCCGGATCTACTCCGGTGTGCTGAACAAGGGTGACACCATCCTTAACTCCTTCACCGGCAAGACCGAGCGTATCGGCCGTATGGTGGAGATGCACGCTAACGAGCGTACCGAGCTGACCACCGCGCAGGCGGGTGACATCATCGCTGTTATCGGCATGAAGAACGTGCAGACCGGTCACACCCTGTGTGACCCCAAGAAACCCTGCACCCTGGAAGCGATGGTCTTCCCGGCACCGGTTATCTCTATCGCTGTGGCGCCGAAAGACAAAGGCAGCACCGAGAAGATGGGTATCGCTATCGGCAAGATGGTTGCTGAAGACCCCACCTTCGTGGTTGAAACCGACGAAGATTCCGGTGAAACCATCCTCAAGGGGATGGGTGAGCTGCACCTGGATATCAAGGTCGACATCCTCAAGCGTACTTACGGCGTTGAGCTGGTTGTTGGTAAGCCGCAGGTAGCCTACCGCGAAACCATCACCATGCCGGTGGAAGACTCTTACACGCACAAGAAGCAGTCTGGTGGTTCCGGTCAGTTCGGTAAGATTGACTACCGCATCCGTCCGGGTGAGCCGGGTTCCGGTTTCACCTTTACCTCCACGGTGGTGGGCGGTAACGTACCGAAGGAGTTCTTCCCGGCGATCGAGAAGGGCTTCAAGGGCATGATGGATACCGGCCCGCTGGCTGGCTTCCCGGTGCTGGACGTTGAAGTTGAGCTGTACGATGGTGGTTTCCACGCCGTTGACTCCTCTGCCATCGCGTTTGAAATCGCGGCCAAGGGCGCGTTCCGTCAATCCATGCCGAAGGCCGGCCCGCAGCTGCTGGAGCCGATCATGAAGGTTGACGTGTTCACGCCGGAAGATCACGTGGGTGACGTTATCGGTGACCTGAACCGTCGCCGCGGCATGATCGGTGGCCAGGAGCCGGGCAGCACGGGCGTGCGCATCAAGGCTGATGTACCGCTGTCCGAGATGTTTGGCTACATCGGCCACCTGCGTACCATGACCTCGGGTCGTGGCCAGTTCTCCATGGAGTTCTCGCACTACGCAGCATGCCCCAACTCTGTTGCTGAAGCGGTTATCGCGGCTGAAGCAGAGAAGAAAGCGGCCAAGTCCAAGTAATACGCCGTTTCGGCAGTTAAAAAACCCCGGCTGGTTCTACCGCCGGGGTTTTTTTGCCTGCGTATTCGGGGTATGGGCGCTGCTGATCGGCGCTAACGGCGAATGATGCCCTGCTAATTACGGCAGCGCCTGTGTGCGCGGCATTGCTGTGGTCCCTATCAGGGGCGGTTGTATCCGATTGAATCCGAGCCGGGAAGGGGGCGTGGTGGCAGGGTCTGCTGCCACCACGCCTTGGTGCAGCGGGTTTTGGTTTAACCGTCAGTAAAGAAGTCGTAGTCCATGCGTTCGCGTGGAGCTTGCAGATAGTAGCCCTGAATGTAGTGCACGCCGGAGCGGAACAGTTTGCTCATCACGTTGGTGCCCTCCACCAGAGGGGCGATAACCGTTTTCTCACCCAAGCGGAGCGGTTCGACCAGCTTGTCGAAGGCTTCGTGCTTGTCGGGGTCATCCAGCTCCTGGACAAAGGAGCCATCCAGTTTGATGTATTTGGCCGGGACGTGGCGCAGTACGTTTTCGGAGTCGATCGAGCTGCCGTAGTGCTTGATACAGGCGGTGGCATGCAGTTGCACCAAGCCCTGGGCGAAGATGTTGGCGTAGCGCAGGTAGCTGGACGCATCCGATTCGCTGAACTGGAAGATCAGGCTGTCGCCGGCTACGTTGTGTTCTTTCAGCTGATCACGAATCCAGTGCAATAGGCGCGGATCCTCCAGTGAACGGCCGGTCAGATTGATGAACAGGCGGTTCTTATGACCTTTGTTCTGCTCCTCGGCCAGCTGGCGGATGCTCTCTGCGATCACCCAGCGGTCCAGTTCGACGCTTACCTCGGCGTGATCCAGCATGGTCATAAACATGTTGGGCGAGATCTGGTTTTCGTCCTTGTCCAGCAGGCGCAGCAGTACCTCATAGACGCTTTCATGCTCGCCGCGCAGGCTGACCACTGGTTGGAATAGCAGCTTGAACTGATTTTCCTTGATGGCGTTACGTAGCTTTTTCACCGACAAGCCGTCGTCTTCGTCCTGCTCCACAGGAATGTGCAGGTGCACGCCGTTACCGCTCTTGTTCTTGCCTCGAACCGATTCGGACGCGGTTTGGGCCAGTCTCAACACTTCCTGGGCGCTGGCGGAGTCAGCGTTGATGGGGGTGACACCGATACTGCAGGTGGTCTGGATCTTGGCACCAGCCACTTCAGTGATATTGCGCTCGATGGCGTGACGGATCCGCTCCGCCACATCGACCGCTTTCTGAGAGTCGGCGTCGCCGTAGATGATGGCAAAGGCATCAAGGTTGTAGCGGGTCAGGACATGGGCGCGGTTGACCATTTTTTGCAGAATATCGGCCACGTCTCGCACGACAGCATCTGCGCCGTTAACGCCGATTTCGGCCTTCACGCCATTGAAGTTGTCGAGGGTGATATAAAGCAGATTCACTTCCTGATCGGCGCGCACGGCGGCCTGAACCGACTGATCAAGCCGTTTGGCCAGGAACACTTGGTTCTTGAGGCCGGTGACCAGATCCTGCTCTGCCAGCGACTCCATGGCAGCGTCTTCCTGCGGTGTGCGCACGATCACCTGGGTACAGAGAGAGCGTTCGAAGCGGGCTTGGCTCAGGAACAGGTTGGCCTGAAACTGGCTGCCATCCTTGCGCTTGGCCAGAAGATCCAGTTCGCGATTAACGCTGGGGTCCCGGTGGTACTCGGTGATGATCTCTTTTAAAGCACTGAGCTCCTCGCCGCTGGCCAGCATCTCGATGCTCAGATTGCCATAGGATTCGCTGCTATCAAGTCCCAGCAGTGCCTGAAATGCCGGGTTCATGTAGATGAAATGGTTCTGCTTGTCGATCAGCGTGATGGCATCGGTTGAGGAGTGCAGCAGCTCGTGGCAGCGCTTCTCGGACTCCACCAGCAGAAACTCGGCCTGACGCCGGCGGCGGCGGTTCTCCAGATGGTACAGTTCACGGCGAACCACCAGCGCCAGCAGCTCTTTCTCGCCGCTGGGTACCACCGCCGCGGCCCGATGCTTCAGGCCGTTCATGCGGTGGCAGGTGGCGTTGTCAGGGGCGATCACCACCACCGGGATATCTTTGCTGTGGTTCTTCACCACGTCGGCCAGTTGTTCCAGCGAGAGTGAGTCGTTCTCGGCGAACAGGATCAGGTCCCAGGAGCGCTCGTTCAGTTGCTGGCGCAGCTGCGCTTCACTGGCTGCTTGCTCGGCACGAGGGTTGAGCCGGGCGGCGCGCAGCAGGCTAACGGTCGGCTCCGAATCGCTGCTGGAGATTCCGGTGAACAGAATGTTGAGGTTTTGTCGCAGATTAGCCATGGCGCTGAAACTCGAATCCCTTGATTGGCAGGCCGTAAGAGAGGTTTAGATTACAGGTTTTGGAGCCAATATTCACCGACCTGAAGCAACAAAAAGCTATGGGGGTGACGGTAACGCGGCGACGAGAAAAGATGGCTGGGGTCGGAGGATGACTCAGCTTCGCCTCACTCTTCGGGTTGTCATCGCGGACGATGACAATGTGTCGCGATTTTGCTCGACTCGGCTTGTTGCTAGTGGTGCGCGGAAGCTCGCCAATCATCGGCATGAGTGGCTAGTTCAGAGTGAATGTAGAGTGCGGAAAAGATGGCTGGGGTAGGAGGATTCGAACCTCCGCATGACGGGATCAAAACCCGTTGCCTTACCGCTTGGCGATACCCCAGCAAAGATGGTGGCTATGGCGGGATTCGAACCTGCGACCCCATCATTATGAGTGATGTGCTCTAACCAACTGAGCTACATAGCCTCCGTTTGAGGCGCGAATTATTCCCGTTTGAGCCGGGCTTGTCAACACCTCAGGAAACGGAATTAAACGTTAAAGCGGAAATGGATTACGTCGCCGTCTTTGACGATGTACTCCTTGCCCTCCAGTCGCCATTTGCCCGCCTCTTTGGCGCCTTGCTCGCCCTTGCAGGCAACAAAGTCGTCGTAACTGACCACTTCGGCGCGGATGAACCCTTTCTGGAAATCAGTGTGGATGACGCCGGCTGCATGGGGTGCGGTGGCGTTCTGCTTCAGCGTCCAGGCGCGCACCTCTTTAACGCCAGCGGTGAAGTAGGTCTGCAGTCCCAGCAGCTTGTAGCCGGCGCGAATAACGCGATCGAGCCCGGGTTCCTCCATGCCCAGATCGGCGAGGAATTCGTTGCGCTCCTCGTCATCGAGCTCGGCGATCTCGGCTTCCAGTTTGTTGCAGATGGCGACCACTTCGGCACCCTCTTCGGCGGCCAGTGCCGTGACCTTGTCGAGGTGGGGGTTGTTGTCAAAGCCGTCCTCGTCAACGTTGGCGATATACATGGTTGGCTTGCTGGTGAGCAGGTTGAGAGGCTTCAGCTGGGCTTTTTCGTCATCGGTCAGGGGTAGCGAGCGTACCGGCAGGCCCTGGTCCAGATGCGGCTGCAGTTTTTCCATCAGCTCTTTGGTGCGAATCGCGTCCTTGTCGCCACTCTTGGCGATACGGATCACCTTCTGCAGCTGCTTCTCCACGGACTCAAGGTCTGCCAGTGCCAGTTCGGTATTGATCACTTCGATATCGGACAGCGGATCGATCTTGTTGGCCACGTGGATGACGTTGTCGTTCTCAAAGCAGCGCACCACGTGGGCGATGGCGTCGGTTTCACGGATGTTGGCCAGAAACTTGTTGCCGAGTCCTTCGCCCCGGGACGCGCCGGCAACCAGGCCGGCGATGTCGACGAACTCCATGGTGGTCGGCAGCACGCGTTGCGGCTTGACGATATCGGCCAGCACCTGCAGGCGCGGATCAGGCATGGCAACGACACCGGCATTGGGCTCGATGGTGCAGAACGGGAAGTTCTCCGCGTCGATGCCTGCTTTGGTCAGGGCGTTGAAGAGCGTCGATTTGCCAACGTTGGGAAGACCGACGATGCCGCAGTTAAAACCCATGGTGCAATCCTGTGTAGATGTCCGGTGAAGGTAAGGGCTGCCGGCTGATCACGCCTTGAAGCTGTGCAGGCGGGTCATCGCTTTCTGCAGCCCTTCGTTCAGTAATAGGGGTAGGGTCCGCAGCGATTCATCGATGCAGGCCTGTAGTTGTTCACGTTCGTTCTGGGGCGCTTTTTGCAAGACGTAGCCGGCGACCTGACGGGCGTTACCGGGGTGGCCGATACCCAGGCGCAAGCGCAAAAAACCGTTGCTGCCACCAAAGCGGGCGATGATGTCGCGCAGGCCGTTGTGGCCGCCATGGCCGCCGCCGCGTTTCAGGCGTGCGGTGCCGGGGTCGATATCGAGCTCGTCATGGGCCACCAGGATCGACTCCACCGGAATCTTGAAGTAGCTGGCAAGGGGTTGCACCGCTTGACCGCTGAGGTTCATGAAGGTGGAGGGGATCAGCAGGTGGACGTCGTGATTGCCGAGTCGCGCCTTGCCGTAGAGGCCGCTGAAGCGCTTTTCCGCTTGCAGGGTGCAGTGCAGTTCTTTGGCGAGCTGCAGAACGAAATCGGCCCCGGCATTGTGGCGGGTCTGGTCGTATTGTTGCCCGGGATTACCCAGGCCGACAATCAGTTGAACCGTCTCTGCCACAGTGTCGGGGCCCTGTTACGTCGCCTTACTTGCGCTTGGCGGTAACGGTAGCAACCGGCTGGTTGTAATCTTCACCCAGGGCCAGTGCCGGGATGACAACGCCTTCCGGGCACTTGACGTCGGTCAGGTGGATGATGTCGCCAACCTTGACGTTGAGCATGTCAACTTCGAGGTACTCGGGCAGAGCCGCCGGCAGACACTTGATTTCAACCTGGTTAACGATATGGGTCGCCTTGCCACCCATCTTCAGGGCTTCTGACTTGCCTTCGTTAACGAAGTGCAGCGGGACGGTGATCTTGATCGGCTGGTCGTCTTCTACGCGCTGGAAGTCAGCGTGCAGGATAACCGGCTTGGCGGGGTGACGCTGCAGATCCTTGAGGATCGCCTTGGTCTCGGTGCCATCAACATTCAGAGTCAGGATGCTGGAGAAGAAGGCTTCGGACTCCAGGTGCTTGATCAGGTCTTTCTGGACCAGCGACAGCGCCTGAGGCTCTGACTTACCGCCGAACAGGATCGCCGGCAGCTGGCCCGCTTCACGACGCAGGCGGCGGCTCGCACCTTTCCCCAGGTCGGAACGGGTTTGGGCATTAACTACAAATGCAGACATGATGTCTTTCCTTTCTATAAGGCCGGGGACTTGCGACCAGTGCACCCGACAGTTTCAAATGCCCCGAAGGGCGCGTTGTATCAGGGCCGGTTACAGGAACATGGCACTGATGGATTCTTCATTGCATACCCGCCGAATCGATTCGGCCAGCAGGTCTGACATGGTCAGCTGGCGGATGCGTTCGCAGGCAGCAGCTTCGCTGCTGAGCGGGATGGTGTCGGTCACTACCAGCTCGTCGAGGCTGGAATTATTAACGTTGCTGATCGCCTTGCCGGACAGTACCGGATGGGTGGCGTAAGCCACGACCTTGCTGGCACCGTGCTCTTTCAGTGCATCGGCAGCCTTGCACAGGGTGCCGGCGGTATCGCACATGTCGTCCACCAGGACGCAGGTGCGGTCGGTAACGTCACCGATGATGTGCATCACCTGGGATTCGTTGGCCTTTTCGCGACGCTTGTCAATGATCGCGAGGTCAGTGTCCAGTTGCTTGGCCACGGCGCGGGCACGAACCACGCCGCCCACATCCGGTGATACCACGATCGGGTTGTCGTAGTTCTGGGCTTTGATCTCGCTTAGCAGTACCGGCGAGCCATAGACGTTGTCTACCGGGATATCAAAGAAGCCCTGAATCTGGTCAGCGTGCAGATCGACGGTCAGAACCCGGTCGATACCGACGTTGGCCATCATGCCGGCGACCACCTTGGCGCTGATCGGCACCCGTGCCGAACGCGGGCGACGATCCTGGCGGGCGTAGCCGAAGTAGGGCATCACCGCAGTAATGCGGGTGGCCGAGGCGCGGCGCAGGGCGTCCGCCATGAAGATCAGCTCCATGAGGTGATCGTTGGTCGGCGCACAGGTGGATTGCATGATAAAAACGTCTTTACCGCGGACGTTTTCGTTCAGTTCAACTGCGATCTCGCCATCGCTGAAACGACCCACGGTCGCCTTGCCGAGAGAGATACACAGTTTCTGGACAACTTTGTCCGCCAGTTCCGGGTTGGCACTCCCGGTAAAGACCATTAACTTGGACACGCGAATTACCTTCTGGGCCGTGGAGGTAGGATCTGTTCAGGGGTTCCGCTAAATAAAGATGGCTGGGGTAGGAGGATTCGAACCTCCGCATGACGGGATCAAAACCCGTTGCCTTACCGCTTGGCGATACCCCAGCAATACCATCGTGCCCGAGGGCGCGATTTAAAGAGCGCGTATTTTGGTCGAAGGTGGGGCGGTTGTCAAACCCCTGCGGTGCCGGAATGGTTAAAAAATCGCCATCTTTTTCAGCTCTCGCCGGTACCCAGTTGCCAGCTCTTGAACACCAGTGTGAGCTTGAGCTGGTCACCGCGGGTCAGGATCAGTTTGGCCGGCAGTTCGGTACCGTTAAACTCGCGATATCGGGGGTAGCGGATGGTCCAGCCGCTCTGGTTCAGTTCGCTCAGGCGCTGGCGTTCGTCAAGCACTATGCGGTGAGGGCTGGCAGGTGCGGGTAAGCCCCGGATCCACCAGTTGACCTGATCAAGCGGAAAACTCCACCCCAGTCGCTGGTACAGCAGCATTTCAGGATTATCGGTTTCGTAAGGTTCTTCGCCGGCGATGAGCAGACGCAGTCGTTGGCTGGTGCCTTCGATATCAACCGCGCCGCGCCCCAGCGGGCCGGCCATGAAAATCCGATAGGCATCACCGTGCTGGGTCCAGTTGAGATTGGCGGCGTTGTTGGTGCCGTTGACCCGAACGGCAATCTTGCCCTGCAGCGTCCAGTGTTGCTGGGGCGCTAGCTGTTGCTGGCGCTGTTCCCAGGGCGTGACAGGGAGTGGCATGGCGGGCGGCGGTCGCGTGGCACAGCCGGCCAGCGCCGCGATCAGTAGTAGGGCCAGATAGCGCATGTCAGGGCTTGGCCGTAGGGGTGTCCTGTTGTACCGCGGCGACCGCATCCAGCAGCAGCTGGCTGTCCGGGTCGCGCTCAAGCGCTTCCTGCCAAACGGCCATCGCCTCCTGAGTGCGCCCCAGCGCCCAATACGCTTTGCCCAGGTGGGTGGCGATTTCGGGGTCGGGGAAGCTGGTGTAGGCGCGTTGCAGATAGTCCAGCGCGATATCCAGTTGACCCAGGTTGAAATGGACCCAGCCCATGCTGTCGAGAATGGCGGGGTCGTCAGGCTTCAGCTCCAGTGCGCGACTGATCAGCTTCAGCGCCTCAGGGTGGCGGTCAGTGCGGTCGGTGAGGCTGTAACCCAGCGCATTGAGTGCCATGGCGTTGTCCGGCTCCAGTTCGAGCAGGTGACGCAGGTCGCTTTCGAGCAGCGCCAGATCATCCAGTTGCTCGCCGAGCATGGCGCGGTTGTAGCGCAAGCGAGTGTCGTCCGGGAACTGACTGACGCCTTCGTTGTAGACCAGCATGGCTGCGTGCTTGAGGTCCTTGTCCGCCAGCCAGGAGCCTTCAAGGGCGTAAAGAGTTGCGGCGGCGGCGGGGTGCTGCTGACGCGCGGTACTGTAAATTTCGGTCAGTTGATCGCGGTCTTCGGGCTGATCGAGCAGGCGCCCGATTTCGGCTTGGCTGGGCAGCAGATAGGGAGCGTCGCTGACCCGGGTGTAGTGTGCCAGTGCTTCGGCGCGGTCCTCTCGCTGCTGGGCGATGCGGCCGAGGTAATAGTGCAGGGTGCTGTTGCTGCCAACCGCCATGGCCAGTTGCTCGAAGTAGCCCTCGGCGGCATCCAGGCGGCCGTTCTCCATCAGCAGGGCGCCGACATAAAAGGTCAGGTTGTGGTCGCCCGGGTGATTGGCGACCAGCAACTGTGCCTGTTGTTCCGCCAGCGGGTACTGCTGCTTTTCCAGTAGCAGGCGCAGGTACAGGGTCCGCATCTGCTTATGGTCTCGCTGGCGCAGCTCTTCGCGCAGATGGCTGAGGGCGGTGTCAACATGGCCGCTGCGCGCTTGCAGATCTGCCTCCAGCAAAATGGCGCGGTCGAAGTCCGGCTCCTGGGCAAGGGCGTCCTGTACCAGTGTCAGTGCCGGCTCCAGCTCCGGCTGCAGGCGCAGCAGGGCCGCCTTGGTGTAGAGCCAGCGGGGTTGTTGCGGCTGTTCGGTTAGCAGCTGGTCCATCAGTTGGCGATAGGCGTCCAGCTCTTCGGCGCTCATTTTCTCAACCCGCTCGACCAGTACGTCCACCACCGGGGTGTCGTTAAGGCGCAGCGCAGTTTCCAGCAGCGGTAGCGCGCGCGCGTGGTCGCCCCGCTTGATCAGCTCGCCAGCCGCCAGGCGGTAGGGGGCAGGATTGGCCGGCTCGATGTCGGCCCAGATCAGGGCGGCGCGCAACAGACTCTCGGTATCTTTGAGCTGCGCGGCGATATGCGCCGCGTGGCGGGTAATAGCGACGTCGCGGGTCCGTTCCGCTTCTTGCAGGTAGTTATGTAGCGACACTCGGGGCAGGCCGCGCTGGCCGGCGATCTCGGCGACCAACAGGGCATACAGGGTTGCGGGTTCGAAGCTGCCTTGGGTCGCTTCAGACGCGGCGCTGGCAGCCGGTGGCTCGGCCGCGGGAGCAGGTGCCGGCGTCGGTGATTGCAGTCCCGAACAGCCTGCCAGCAAGGCGAGGGTCACGGCGGAAAGGGCTTTGGACGAGGTGCTGAACAAACTACGCAACGATCGATTCCTTGCTCCGGAGAATGGCCTAACTATAAGCGGCTTTGACGGGATTGTCAGTGTGAAGCCACTCTGGTTTACCTTGTGACCACGGGCACCGCTGATCGGTTGCAGTCGGTGGCGCTTTTTATCAGTCGTTAAAATAGCTATTCACGCGGGCGGGGAGTCGAGAATTGTCCCGGCAAAGTGTATTATTACGCGCTTGATATTTTGGAGGCTGCTTCAACCCCATGGCGCTGCTGGCTTTAGGCATCAATCACAAAACGGCTCCGGTAGCGGTGCGCGAGAAGGTCGCGTTTTCGCCGGAGCAACTGCAGGACGCGTTGCTGGAAGCGTGCCATGAGGCTCAGCTGGCAGAAGTGGCGATCCTGTCGACCTGTAATCGCACCGAGCTTTACTGTGCTTCCGGTGTGGAAGGTGGGCGCGCGGTGCTGGAGTGGTTGGGTCGTTATCACGGACTTGACTACACCGATCTGGAACCCTGCAGTTACCTGCACTGGGATGAGGATGCGGTGCGCCACATGATGCGTGTGGCGTGCGGACTGGATTCGCTGGTCCTGGGTGAGCCGCAGATACTCGGGCAGCTTAAAACCGCGTTTGCCACTGCGCAGCAGGCTAAGTCGGTACATTCCGAACTGGGGCGGCTGTTTCAGCATACTTTTTCGGTGGCCAAGCAGGTGCGCACCCAGACCTCCATCGGCGAAAATCCGGTTTCTGTGGCCTACGCGGCGGTCAGTCTGGCGCAGCATATCTTTACCGATCTGGGCAAGAGCCGGGCGCTGCTGATCGGTGCGGGCGAGACCATCGAGCTGGTGGCGCGCCACCTGCAGCAGGCGGGTGTTCGCGAGATCGTGGTGGCCAACCGGACGCTGGAGCGGGCACAGAAACTCTCCGACGAGGTTGGCGCCCGCGCCATCTTGTTGCCAGAGATCCCTCATGCGCTGGCCAGCGCCGATATTGTGATCTCCTCCACCGCCAGTCCGCTGCCGATCCTCGGCAAGGGCGCGGTCGAGCGGGCGCTGAAACAGCGCAAGCATGAACCGATGTTTATGGTCGATATTGCCGTACCCCGCGACATCGAGCCGGAAGTGGGCGAACTGTCGGATGTATACCTTTATACCGTCGACGACCTGCGCGAAGTGATTGAAGAGAACGTCAAGTCTCGGGAGAGCGCGGCGCGCGAAGCCGAGTCGCTGATCAGTCACGGTGCGGCCGACTTCATGCGTCAGCTGCGTTCGCTGGATGCGGTTGATACCCTGCGCTCGCTGCGCTCGAAGATGGAGAGTCTGCGCCAGCATGAATTGTCCAAGGCGCTGCGGCAGCTGGAGAACGGTCGTGATCCCCAGCAGGTCATGGAGCAGCTCTCGCGGGGGCTGACCAATAAACTGCTGCATATGCCCACCGTTCAGCTTAAGAATGCCACCGCCCAGGGGCGCACCGAATTACTGGAACTGACCGAGGAGCTGTTTGACCTGCTCCCTGATTCCGCCACTGAGAAAAACCCTGAATGAAAGACTCCATCGTCGCCAAACTCGATAACCTCAAGGATCGTTACGAGGAGCTTGCTGCCTTGCTCGGCGATGCCGAGGTGATCAGCGATCAGAACCGTTTCCGCGCCTACTCCAAGGAGTACGCGGAGATTGAGCCCGTGGTTGAGCATTACACCCGCTACCAGCAGGCGCAGGAAGATCGGCTTGAAGCGGAAGAGATGCTGGCTGATCCCGAGATGAAAGAGATGGCTGCCGAAGAGCTGCAGCTGGCCACCGACAGTATCGAGTCCCTTGAGCTGGAACTGCAGAAACTGCTCCTGCCCAGGGATCCCAACGACGGCAATAACACCTTCCTGGAGATCCGCGCCGGCACCGGTGGTGATGAAGCGGCCATTTTTGCCGGAGACCTGTTCCGGATGTATTCCCGTTATGCCGAGAAGCTGGGCTGGCGGATCGAAGTGATCAGCGAAAGCCTGGGTGAACACGGGGGGTATAAAGAGATCATTACTCGTGTGGTGGGTGCGGATGTGTATTCACGTCTCAAGTTCGAGTCCGGCGCGCACCGGGTTCAGCGAGTGCCGGAAACTGAATCCCAAGGGCGTATCCACACCTCGGCCTGTACCGTGGTGGTGATGCCGGAAGTGGAAATCACCGACGAGATCGAGATCAACAAGAACGACCTGCGAGTGGATACCTTCCGCGCCTCCGGTGCCGGTGGTCAGCACGTGAATAAAACCGATTCGGCGATCCGTCTTACCCACCTGCCCACCGGTATTGTGGTGGAGTGCCAGGAGGAGCGTTCGCAGCACAAGAATCGCGCCAAGGCGATGTCGCTGCTGGCCTCTAAAATCCTCACCGAAACCCAGGCCAAGCAAACCGCGGAGCAGGCTGACACCCGCCGTTCTCTGGTGGGCAGTGGCGATCGCTCTGAGCGTATACGCACCTATAACTACCCCCAAGGGCGGGTGACCGATCACCGTATCAACCTGACCCTCTACAAGCTTCCAGAAATAATGGAAGGTGATCTTGAGGCGGTGATTGATCCGTTGATCCAGGAGCACCAGGCCGATCTGCTGGCCGCCATGTCGGGCGAATGAGCGAGTCCTTACTCACGATCCAGCAAGCGCTGAAACTGGCGAGTCGGTTACAGGCGGTCAGTGATACGGCGGAACTCGATCTGCAGTTGCTGCTGGCCGCAGCGCTGGATAAGCCGCGTTCCTACCTGTACACCTGGCCCGAACGTGCTTTGACAGCGCCGCAGCAGGCGCGGCTTGAGCGGACTCTTGCCCGGCGACAGCAGGGCGAGCCGGTGGCGCATATTCTTGGCTGGCAAGGGTTCTGGGATCTGGATCTCGAAGTCAACGCCAGCACCCTGATCCCGCGCCCTGAAACCGAACTGCTGGTGGAGCTGGCGCTGGCTCAGCTGCCTGCCGATCGCTGCCGCGTGGCTGATCTGGGCACCGGTACCGGTGCCATTGCGTTGGCGCTGGCGCGGGAGCGCCCGGCGTGGGAGCTGGTCGCTGTCGAGTGCGTGGCTGCGGCCGCAGCGCTGGCGGAGCGTAACCGCGCCCGGCTGCAGCTGGACAACGTACGGGTGCTGGAAGGCAGCTGGTACCAGCCGCTGCAAGGGCCGTTTGATCTGATTGTCAGCAATCCCCCCTATATTGATCCGGACGACCCCCACCTTAGCGAGGGCGATGTGCGCTTTGAGCCGTTGTCGGCACTGGTGGCGCCGCACCAGGGGTTGGCCGATATCGCCCAGATCATTGCCGGCGCGCAGAATCATCTGGCCTCCCGCGGCTGGTTGATGCTGGAACATGGTTATGATCAAGGCGCTGCCGTGCGCGATCTCATGCGCCAGGCTGGCATGCAGGCCGTTGCAACCCGGCAGGATCTAGGTGGCCGGGATCGGGTCACCTTGGCCCAGCGGAGCCCAATCGATGAATGACGACCAACTGTTACGCTACAGTCGCCAGATTATGCTGCCCGAGGTGGACATCGCCGGTCAGGAGCGCTTGTTGCGTGCGCGGGTGCTGGTGGTCGGTCTCGGCGGGCTCGGTTCGCCGGTGGCGCTGTATCTGGCAGCGTCGGGTGTCGGCACTCTGGTGCTGAGCGACTTCGATCAGGTGGATCTCAGCAACCTGCAGCGCCAGATCGCACATGGGCAGGCGGATATCGGCCAAGACAAGGTGGCTTCTGCCGCCGCCAGCGTGCGAGCGATCAATCCAGAGGTGCAGGTGCTGTCGCGCGCGCAGCTGGCGGATCAGGCGCTGGCGGCGGAAGTCAGCGCCGCTGATGCGGTGGTGGACTGCAGCGATAATTTCGCCACCCGCTTTGCCCTCAATGCCGCCTGTGTGGCGGCGCGAACACCACTCATCTCCGGCGCCGCGATCCGCATGGAAGGCCAGGTTTCGGTCTATGATGTGCGTAACCCCGACAGCCCGTGCTACCACTGTCTGTTTCCGGACGGCGGCGATGATGAAGCTCTGAGTTGCGCCAACAGCGGGGTGATTGCGCCGCTGGTCGGTATGATCGGTACGACCCAGGCGCTGGAAACGCTAAAGGTATTGTGCAACGTCGGTGAGACCCTGACAGGGCGTTTGCTGATGCTGGATGCCAAGCGGCTGCAGTGGCGTAGCATGAAACTTCGCCGCGACCCGGCTTGTCCCACCTGTGGAGGACGTTGAATATGCATCTACAGTATGACGATTCGCTGCTGCGCGATCTGTTGACCTCGGTGAAGGTGATCGCACTGGTGGGGGCCAGCCCCAAACCGCAGCGGGACAGCCACCGAGTGATGGCCTATCTGCAGGCGCATGGGTATCGTGTGATCCCGGTTAATCCCCAGGCGGGCGCCGACGAATTGCTGGGCGAGCGAGTCTACCCAGACCTGGATAGCATTCCCGCCAGCATCAAGGTTGATATGGTGGAGGTGTTTCGCCGCTCTGAAGAGTTGCCCGAGGTCGCCGAAGCAGCCATCCGTATCGGTGCCAAGGTGCTTTGGGGGCAGTTGGGGGTCATCCACGGTGTCGCCGCCCGACGTGCCGCCGATTATGGCCTGACTGTGATCATGGATCGTTGCCCGAAATTAGAGATTCCCCGCTTGGGGTTGGAACAGAACCCGGTAGACCGAAGAGGATAACCCATGCCGTTGCTAGACAGCTTTACAGTGGACCATACTCGGATGAACGCACCAGCGGTGCGTGTCGCCAAAACCATGACCACCCCCGGCGGCGACACCATCACCGTCTTTGATCTCCGCTTTTGCCGCCCCAATGAGGAGATTCTTAGTGAGCGCGGTATTCACACGCTGGAGCACCTGTTTGCCGGCTTTATGCGCGACCACCTCAACGGTGACGGGGTCGAGATCATCGATATTTCACCGATGGGCTGTCGAACCGGATTCTATATGAGTCTGATCGGCACGCCCGATGAGCAGCAGGTTGCCGAGGCTTGGTTGGCGTCGATGAACGACGTTATGGGGGTGGCTGACCAGAAGCAGATACCGGAGCTGAACGAATATCAGTGCGGCACCTATGAGATGCATTCGCTCGATGAAGCCCAGGCGATCGCGCGCAACATCAGTTCACGGGGTGTGGGGGTGAACTCCAATCAGGAGCTGAAGCTCGATCCCGCGTTTCTGCAGGACGCCTGATTAAGCCAGAATCAAGACGAAAAAAAACGGAGTCCCGGACATCCGGGGCTCCGTTCTTTCCTCTGGCGCCGCTGAGCGCACTTGCGTGGCGTACAGTCGGCGGGAAGAGCCGGTTGCTCATCTGAGCTTGCTTTCAGTATAGGGACCGGGTCCTGGCACACCAGTGAAAAAATCGCATCCGATCTCCCCGGAACATGAAGCACATTACTTCCGCGCTGCAGCATCAAGCTGTAGTTGGCCCGAATCTGTCGGGGGACACCAGAAGTAGGCGCCGGTTTCGGGCAGGGTAAAGCGGAACAGGGCGTCCACAATACCGTCTTCAAGGCCGTACATGCGCCGCAGTTGCTGCTCGAATGCCTGCAGGTCATGGCCAAAGGCGACAAACATCAGCCCCTGTTCCTGGCCCCGGTTCCAGGGCATGGAACGACGCAGCAGGAACGCCTCGGGGGCAAAGCTTTCTTGAGCGGTACGTTTGACGTGGGCTGATTCGGGGGCATCGTCGAGCTCTTCGTTGTCACTCAGCCGGCGACCTACACTGTGGTCCTTCTCGGTTTGTGACATGGCGTCAAAGCTTTCCATGCGGTGACGCCAGCGCTGAACTGCGACAAAGCTGGATCCCTGCAGCGTGCCCTCCTGAGTGAAGGCTGCTTGCCGGGCCTCCTCGCCTTGCGGGTTTTCGGTGCCATCGACGTAGCCGGTGAGGTCGCGCCCTTCCAGAAACCGGAAGGCATCGACGGCCTCGCTCAGCTCCAGCCAGGGAGCGAGTTGTTGCTGCAGGCCGCTGCTCTGCAGTAACAGCTCGCCGCGGTCATTGCCACGCAACCAGCACCACAACGCTGCCGGAGTCGAGGGTAACTGGATTGAAGCCGCGTCATACTGAGGAAAGGCGTGCAGCGGTGGCACACAGAGTTCCAGCCGGGCAAGCAATGAGGCACCGAGCCCGACCACAAGTCGTTCGGAAACCGCTAGCGCTTCCAGCTCGTCACGAAGGCCGTTGATGTTGCAGCCGGGCTTGAGTTGAAAGGTCAGATAACGGGCCTGGAGCGGAACCTCCGCGAGGATTCCGGGTTGAGCGTGTTGCATCCTGTGTCCTTGATAGAGATGAATCGTTTTCCTTAGTGGCCCTGCAGCATCCGGCGTATGGCCACGTCGTCGGCCCAGCGTCGGGCCAAAGCTTTTAGTTCATCGCTGCAGTCAAGCTGATCAAGACCGGGCGGAAGCGGTGCGCCGGCATTGATCAAGGTGCAGCTTAGCTGTCTGAACTCCTTTTGTAGCGCGAGTTCCAGCAGCGAGCAACCCCGGTGGTTGGCGGCACTGATCTGGCCGCCGTATTCCAGCAGGCGGCTGAGTCGCAACTGGGCGGCGGCTTCATCGTCGCTGTCCAACGCGGTAAACAATGCCAGGCCGCCGGCGCTGTTGGGGTCGGCTCCGGCTTGCAGCAGCAGGGTGAGAATGGGCAGGCTGTGCGTATCGGCGGTAACGGCAGCTACCAGTCGCGGCGCCTCGGGCTCAATGGCGGCACCGGCATGAAGCAGCAGCCGGACATGCTCGGTGAGACCCAGCCGTATGGCGAGGTCGAGTGCGGGCAGCGCCGCCGCGCTGTCGCTGCTCACCGCTTGATCCGGGCAGGCGCCACTATCCAGCGCTTTTTTCAGCAGCACGGGATCCCGCCGGTCGAAGGCCAGTTGCATCTTGCCATTCGCTCGCCGCCGCCGAAGCTGGTCAAACATGGGTGTCAGCGCGGGCCGCTTCGAGGCGTTGGCGCAGCCAGGCTGGAATGGGTGCCGAACGTGCGGTTTTAAAGTCGATCCAGACGATACGTGAATGACCTTCGGCGCACGGTTCCTCCGGACCGCCTTCGATGTACATCCGCTGGTGCAGGTCGATGCTGCTGCGGCCGATGCGATCAACGAAGGAGTGCAGCCGGATCGTGGCCGGATAGTGCACCTGGCGGAGGAAGTCACAGCTGACATTAACAACGACGACGCCTTCCTCGTGGCTGCTGAGGGTGACATCGAGCGATTCCAGCCACTGCACCCTGGCTTCTTCCATCAGGCGAAAATACGCCACGTTGTTGAGGTGCCCCAGGGCGTCCATTTCACCCCAGCGGATGGTGATAAAGGTTTTGTGCTCCACGGGCGGGTCCTTCAGTCGGTTCGGGGAGCATGATGCTAGCACGACCGATCGGGCAGCGGCAGTTCCAGGGCGGATAATAGTGACTGGTGATCAATCAATAAAGAATGTTGATTGATCACCAGTGATATTCAGCTGGCGGTCGCCAGCTGCGGACGGAATAGCTGTTCGAGCACCGGCTTGGCGGCGGCCATCTGCAGAGTGTGCAGTGGGAGTCGCTGGGAGTTGAGACGGAAGTGGCGCAGATTCTGAATGATCCGTTGGCTAGCGTTTGGCAGCAGGCTGAAGCAGCGGCCATCGGTATGAAAGAGAGTAACGCGGTTGACCGTTTCGTTGACCAGAACGTGATAGCCGCGCTGGGCGACGGCCGATGCCATGGCGATCAGTTTGACGCTTCGCATGTTATTTACTCCTCGCAGTGGGTACGGGAGTCAGACTACGCGGCGGCGGGGATTGCGGGAAATGCTTGCGAGTAATAGTGACTATGATGGCAAATCAGGGCGCCCAGAGGGCGCCCTGTGGGCGGTTAGCCACCGAGATAGGCGTTGCGAACCTCGTCATTGACCAGCAGGTTGGCACCGCTGTCCTGCAGTACAATGTGGCCGTTTTCGATCACGTAGCCGCGGTCAGCGATGCGCAGGGCCTGGTTGGCGTTCTGCTCCACCAGAAAGATGGTCACGCCTTCGTCGCGCAGCTTGGCAATAATCTCGAAAATCTGCTGAATGATGATCGGGGCGAGGCCCAGCGAGGGCTCGTCCAGAAACAGCATTTCCGGGTTGCTCATCAACGCACGACCGATGGCCAGCATCTGCTGTTCACCGCCGGACATGGTGCCGGCACGCTGATTTTCCCGCTCCTTGAGGCGAGGAAACAGCTCGTACACCAGCTCCATATTGTCCTTGTAGCGTTTGGAGGGCGTAAAAAAACCGCCCATGCTGAGGTTTTCTTCAACGGTCATGCCCGCAAAGATACGCCGGCCTTCAGGCACGACCGCCAAACCGGTGCGCATGATCTGGTCGGTCGGTTCCTTGCTGATGTCCCGCCCTTTGTAGGTGATGGTGCCGCTGCTGGCACGCGGGTCGCCGCAGATGGTCATCATCAGGGTGGACTTGCCGGCACCGTTAGCTCCGATCAGGGTGACAATTTCGCCCTGCTTCACCTCCAGTGAGATATCGTGCAGCGCCTGAATCTTGCCGTAGTGGGTGGATACGTTTTCCAGTTTCAGCATCGCTTAGGCCTCTCCCAAATACGCTTTGATGACATCGGGATTGTCGCGGATCTCGGCCGGGGTGCCGCTGGCGAGTGGCGTGCCCTGGTTGATCACCACGATTGAATCCGAGATGCCCATCACCAGGCTCATGTCGTGCTCGATCAACAATACCGAAACGTCATGTTCATCACGCAGGTAGCAGATCAGCTCGTCCAGCTCCTTGGTTTCGTTGGGGTTAAGGCCAGCGGCCGGTTCGTCCAGCATCAGCAAGCGCGGCTGGGTCACCATGCAGCGCGCGATCTCAAGGCGACGTTGCTGGCCGTAGGCCAGGTTGCCGGCTTCGCGGTTGGCGAATTCCAGCAGGTTGACCTTCTTCAGCCAGTAGGCGGCGCGCTCCATCGCTTCGCGTTCAGCGCGGCGGTAGGAGGGGGTCTTGAAAAAGCCCGCTAGCAGGTTGGTATTGAGCTGGCGGTGTTGAGCCACCAGCAGGTTTTCAATCACCGTCATCTCTTTGAACAGGCGCACATGCTGGAAAGTGCGAACCATTCCCTTGCGCGAGATCTTGTGGCCTTTCATCCCCTGGACCTCTTCACCATCAAACAGAATGGTGCCCTGGGTCGGGGCATAGAAGCCGCTGATACAGTTGAATACGGTGGTTTTACCGGCGCCGTTGGGGCCGATTACGGATACGATCTCTTTTTCATGCACCGACAGGCTGACGTTGTTCACCGCCAGCAGACCACCGAAGCGCATGCACAGACCGGAAACTTCAAGCAGTGCTTTACTCATTGGTTTTCAGCTCCAGGTGGGGGCGTTTCATCGGTACCAGGCCTTGCGGGCGCCAGGCCATCATGAAGACCATCAGCAGGCCGAACATCAGCATGCGGTATTCCTGGAATTCGCGCGCGAGTTCCGGCAGTACCGTCAGCACGATGGCGGCGAGGATGACACCCAGCTGGGAACCCATGCCGCCGAGCACCACGATGGCGAGGATGATCGCCGACTCGATAAACACGAAGGATTCAGGGCTGATAAAGCCTTGCCGCGAGGCAAAGAAGCAGCCGGCAAAGCCGGCGAAGCTGGCACCCATGGTGAAGGCGGTCAGCTTGATCACGGTCGGATTCAGGCCCAGGGAGCGGCAGGCGATATCATCTTCGCGCAGCGCTTCCCACGCACGGCCGATCGGCATCCGGGTGAGGCGATTGATCACGTAAATGGTGACTATCACCAGCAGCACTGCGAGCAGGTAAAGGAAGATCACCTTGTGGCTGGAGTTGTAGCTGATACCCATGAAATCATGGAAGGTGGTGGCGCCTTCGGATGCCCGGCGACTGAACTCCAGACCGAACAGGTCGGGCTTCGGGATACGGCTGATACCGTTGGGACCGCCGGTGACCTCAGTCCAGTTGTTCAGCAGGATACGGATGATCTCGCCGAAGCCGAGGGTTACGATCGCCAGGTAGTCGCCGCGCAGGCGCAGGACCGGGAAACCGAGGAGAAACCCGAACAGCGCGGCGAGGGCGCCGCAGATCGGCAGCGCGACCCAAAACGATACGTCGTAGTAGAGCGATAGCAGCGCGTAGGTATAGGCGCCGACGGCGTAAAAAGCCACGTAACCCAGGTCAAGCAGACCGGCCAGACCGACGACGATGTTGAGCCCAAGGCCCAGCATAATGTAGATCAGCGTCAGGGTGGCCAGATCCACTGCGCCGCGCGAAGCAAAGAATGGCCAGATGATCATGCCGGCGATCACAAAGCTGATCGCCAGTTGCTTGAGTTTCTCGCCTTTCTTGCCTTCCGGAATAAAGTGGTCGGCGCTCGGCAGCGACGGCAGGTTGATCATGTCGGCCAGTTTTTCACGGAACAACTGGAACAGGAACACTGCCAGGACGGCGCCGATGATCATGCTCCAGGTACCTTCGCTGGCCATGGATACGGTCAGTGCGATCCCTTCGGTTTTTAGGTTAACGCCCAGCATCAGGCAGGTCAGGATCAGGGTGACGACTGCAGCAAACAGGGCGGAGTAGAAAGTGCTTTTCATCAGATCTTCTCCACTTCAGGTTTGCCCAGCAATCCCCAGGGGCGGAACAGCAGTACCAGTACCAGCAGGCTGAATGCCACTACGTCTTTGTACTCGCTGCTGAAGTAGGCAGAGGTCATGGCCTCGGTAACGCCCAGCAGCAGACCGCCCAGCATCGCGCCCGGAATTGAGCCGATACCGCCGAGTACCGCTGCGGTAAAGGCTTTGAGGCCGGCGATAAAGCCCACGTAGGGGTTAACCACGCCGTAGTAAAGCCCCAGCAGCAGACCCGCGACAGCAGCCAGTGCGGCGCCGACGACGAAGGTCAGTGCGATAACGTTGTTAGCATTGATGCCCAGCAGATTGGTCATGCCGAGATCCTGGGAGCAGGCGCGACAGGCGCGGCCCCACTTGGAGCGGGTGATGAACAGCGTGAGGGCGGCCATGGTGACCAAGGTGACCACCCAGATAATGACCTGCATGTAGGAGAGGCTGGCCTCAAAGCTACTGGGGTCGCCGAAGGTCCAGCCCCCGGTAATCAGGCTGGGCATGGCGATGTCCCTGGATCCTTGGGACAACCTCACAAAATTCTGCAGGAAGATCGACATGCCGATGGCAGAAATCAATGCCAGCAGGCGCGTTTGGCCGCGCAGGGGGCGATAGGCGACGCGCTCGATGGCAAAGCCGTAACTGGCGGCGACAGCCATACTGACCAGCAGTGCGGCGGTAAACACCAGCGGCAGACTTTCCAGGCCCATGTAGGCCAGTCCGGCGATGACGATAAAGGTGACATAGGTGCCGATCATGTAAATTTCGCCGTGGGCGAAATTGATCATGCCGATAATGCCGTAAACCATGGTGTAACCGATTGCGATTAGCGCGTAGGTGCTACCGATGGTCAGGCCGTTCAGCAGCTGCTGAACGAAATAAAGTAGTTGCTCTAGCATAGGACTCGTGACCCTTAAAAGAAAACACCCCCTTTCTCGTGAAAAGAGGGTGTTTCAATACGCTACGTTGGATTACTTAACGGCGGTTTTGCTGCCGTCAGCGTGCCACTCGTAGACCACGAAGCTGAACTCTTTCAGGTCGCCCTTGGCGTCGAACGCCAAGTCGCCGGTCGGAGTGCTGAAGGTGGTGGCGCGCATATGCTTGGCCATCGCGTCGGTATCGACAGAGCCAACCGCCTTGATGGAGTCAGCCATGATCTGTACCGCAGAGTATGCCGGGAACACAAAGGCACCGCTGGGGTCTTCGTTCTTGGCTTTGAATGCCGCTACGAGATCGGCGTTCTTCGGGTCCTGGTCGAAGCTGTTGGGCAGGGTGACCAGCAGGCCCTCGGACGCTTCGCCCGCGATGGCGGTGATATCCGGGTTGCCGACACCCTCTGGCCCCATGAACTTGGCATTGAAGCCCTTCTCACGAGACTGGCGCAGGATCAGGCCCAGTTCCGGGTGGTAACCGCCGTAGTAAACGAAATCGACATTCTCTTTCTTCAGCTTGCCGATCAGCGCAGAGAAATCCTTGTCACCGGAAGTGACACCCTCGAACATCACCACGTTAACGCCGGCTTTATCCAGCTCGCTCTTGACGGACGTTGCCAGGCCTTCGCCGTACTGCTGCTTATCGTGAATAACGGCAACGCGCTGTGGCTTGATGGCATCGACGACGTGTTTGGCCGCAAACGGGCCCTGCAGGCTGTCCAGACCGATGGTGCGGAATACCAGCTGGTAGCCTTTTTCAGTGATAGTCGGGCTGGTCGAGGCGGCGGTGATCATCAGCACGCCTTCATCTTCGTAGATGTCGGATGCCGGCTCGGTGGAGCTGGAGCAGAGGTGACCTACCACCAACTGAATGCCGTCGTTAACTACTTTGTTGGCAACCGCTGTCGCTTGTTTGGGGTCGCAGGCGTCATCGTATACAACCGCTTCAAGCTGCTCGCCATTGACGCCGCCAGCCTTGTTGATCTGTTCGATGGCCATCTTGGCGCCGATAAACTGCATATCACCATACTGAGCGACGGGCCCGGTTACGGGGCCAGCCAGGGCAATTTTGATCTCGGCTTGGGCGCTGGCTGCACCCAGCATCATGGCAGAAACGCTAAGACCGATAAGGTGCTTTTTGATCGTTGTCATTCTCGACTATCCCGGTTGTTGTTCTGGTTGTATTTGGCGAGCCGCCTTACGACGAGGAGGTGCCTTTATAATAAGGGTGCCGATTCTGCGCCAGCTGCGGGTAAACACGCCCGTTTCAGAGCAGATCAGCATGGTGGCTAACATTAACTTTAACCGTTCGGTTTATGCAAATATTTTAAGCGATGTCAATAATATGAAACGCAACGTTTTTTAAACTTTACGCATGTAAATAATACTTGGCAGATGTTCAAGGTTTTTCACTCTTTAGTCGAATGCGCGACCGGGTATGGAGACAGGTGGTGCAAATATTTGGCACCGCGTATTGACACCTTCGGTGAATGGGTTAATATGCACGCCCTCTGCGGAGGGGTGGCAGAGCGGTTGAATGCACCGGTCTTGAAAACCGGCGTGGGTTAATAGCCCACCGAGAGTTCGAATCTCTCCTCCTCCGCCATTTTTTTCAGCAGGTCCCCGATAGCTCAGTCGGTAGAGCAAATGACTGTTAATCATTGGGTCACTGGTTCGAGTCCAGTTCGGGGAGCCACTGAAAACAAAGCGACGAGATGGTCTACCAAGTCTCGATCGCGGTAATTCGGTTTGGGTTGTTAGCTCAGTTGGTAGAGCAGTTGGCTTTTAACCAATTGGTCACAGGTTCGAATCCTGTACAACCCACCAACCGAATACTGGTCGCTCCCTTGGAGCAGGGCGGGTTGTTAGCTCAGTTGGTAGAGCAGTTGGCTTTTAACCAATTGGTCACAGGTTCGAATCCTGTACAACCCACCATCCAGCTTTTCCTCTTCTCTCTGTGTCAATCGTCAGCTTGCGGGCTGATAGCGGATTGATGTGATCTCGTACCAGCGCTTCCCTCCCGGGGTGGTTACTTCTACCTCGTCGCCCACCTGGCGTTTCAGCAGAGCTCGTGCCAATGGCGTGTCGATGCTGATCAGGCCGCTGTCGATGTCGATTTCGTCGGCGCCGACAATGCGGTATTCGCGGGCCTGATCCTGTTCGTCGAGCAGGCTGACCCAGGCACCAAAGAATACCTTGCTCTGGTCGCTGGGTGGTCGATAGACCACGGTGAGCTGATCCAGGCGTTTGTCCAGATAGCGGACTCGTCGGTCTATTTCTCGCAACTGCTTTTTGCCATAGATATACTCGGCATTCTCGGAGCGATCACCGAGCGCAGCGGCTTCGCGCACGGCGTCAGTTACCTGCGGGCGTTTTACTTTCCACAGGTATTTGAGCTCATCCCGGAGTTTTTTTTCGCCCTCGGGGGTGATGTAGAGCGCGCGCTGTTGCTGTTTTTCAGGTTGCATGTTGTGTCTGCGTCAGAAGGGATGAGCTGATCTTTGGGTTTGTGGTCGGATTATAGGTTGTTGTGCTCGCAGGGATAAGTGTCAAAGGAGGTTTTCGATGAGGCGAGGTGTTGGTCTATTGGGTATGTTGGTCCTGCTATTGGTGGGCTGTGCAGGTGCGCCGGAGCAGCTGGCTGGCAAGCCGGTTCAGTACTGGCCTGAGCCCCCTGACCTGCCGCGCTACCGTCATGTTGCCACCCTTGATGATGGCAATGCGATCCGGTCTGACCTTGACGAGCAAAGCTTTCGGCAGGCCATGACCGGGCAGAAATTGCTGCGAAAGCCGTTGCCAAAGCCGTTCTCGCTCGCCGCTGGCCAGGGGCGTCTTTATATTTCCGACACCGCGATCAATCGCGTGCATGTTTTTGATTTTCCACGTCGCCGCTATTTTCAGTTGGGCTTTCGTCTGGAGGGTGAGTTGTCGAAAGTGCGTGGTATAGCGCTTGATGGGCAGGGTCTGCTTTATGCGGTGGATCGTGGCGGCCCCAGAGTGGTGAAGTACGATACTTTCGGGTTGTATCTGGGGGAGATCGCCATTGGTGCCGAGGTGGTGCGTCCATCGGGAGTGGCGGTGACTAGGAATGGCAGTCGGGTGTTCGTTGTCGATACCGGTGGGGTTGATAGTCAAAGCCATCGTGTCGTTGCTTATGATGCTGATGGGCATCTAGTGGCTATGGTTGGGGACCGGGGTGCGGCTCCGGGGCAGTTTAACCTGCCTGTTGATGCTGTAGTCGGTGCCGATGGTCTCCTTTATGTGCTGGACTCGGGTAATTTTAGGGTACAGGTCTTTGATCAGGAGCTTAACTTTGTCCGCAGTTGGGGCGAGGTTGGCAAAGGGTTTGGCCAGTTTGCCCGTCCCCGTTCGATCGCGGTGGATAGCGACGGAAACGTGTATGTGTCGGATGCTCAGTTCGCCAATGTGCAGCTGTTTTCGCCGCAAGGGGAGTTGCTGATGGCGCTCGGTAAGCGCGGGGTGAAGCCGGGTGAGCTGGAGCTGGTGTCAGGAGTGGCCGTGGATGAGTTGGGTCACCTGTACGTTGCTGATCAGCACAACCATAAAGTGGAGGTGTATCGGCGCCTGAGTGAGGTTGAGGGGCGCCAGGCGCTCGCCGAGTATCGGCAGCGCCTGGGGCGTTGAGATCTTACTTGTCGTGACAGGTCAGACAGACTGCGCTGGCATCGTTGGAGATGCGCAGGAATGTGGGGTTGAACTCGGTGGCCGGATTGCCGTCCGGAGATACCCCGTGCGGGTCGTGGCAGGAGGCGCATTCGACGCGAGCGCCGGAGCCGGTATCATAGAAGCGGATTTCGTCCTTGTCGGCGCGGCCGTTAAGGTTGGTGTCGTAGTACTCTAGGCTCCAGTTGGCGCCGGAGCTGGCGCCATTAGGCGCAAAAAAATCATCGCCAAAGCGCCCGGTCGGGACGTCTACGCCGATCGGGTGGTCATTGGTGAGGTCGGTGCCAATGAATGCGATGGAAAAGTCGGAAGCGCCGGGAAAGCCCGGGTTTGAGTGACAGGACAGGCACTCCGTATTGTTGGCGCCGAAGCCCCAGTGCGATGTTGCGTCAGTGCCCGATGCATTGTTCCAATCATTCAAAAAGCTGTCGTTCTGGCTGGTCTCTTGATTGACATCGTACAGACCGCTTCCTGGCATGTTGATAATGGAGTCCATCCCCAAGGTGCCGTCATGACACGACAGGCAGGTCAGAGAGTTGACACCGGGCTGTGCTACTGAGGCGGTCAGGGTTGATGTGCCGAGGGAGTCGTAGGTGACATAGGTGCCGTCGATACCCGCTTGTGTCAGCGTTCGGTTCCAAAGCGGAGCGTTGATCTGGGAGTTGGCTCCGTGCGGGGTGTGACAGTACACGCAGACTTCGCCGTAGTTGTTACGTACGGTGTCCATGAAAACCCCGTTGAGATTGTTGGGGTTGTCGGGCGGGCGCTGGGTCAGGTTGTGGCGGGTGTTGGCAATCGACCCTTTATAGGTGAATTTTGTTGGAATCTCCGGGCCGGCAATCGCTGTGTTCGTTATCAGCAGCAGGGCGGGCAGCAGGGGTAGGGTTATCCGCGTTCCGAGTTGCGTGTGCTTCATGTCGTCACCTTGGTGGCGTATGTGGCGGTGATGCAGCTGTGTTTCCGCCATCTGTTCTCGTGGTTGTTTCCGGCAGTGTGTAGCTTGCCTATATTAGCTGCGCAGTATAACCCGAAATATCATGCGGCTAATCGCCAAACTAATACGTCTGTTTAAAAGTGATATATGCCATTTGCATTTATGGTTCAAAAGGTTGCCATATGAACCAATACTCCTTGGCAGACTATTCCGCACGTATATTAAGACAATATTAAGGCCGTCTTTAGTTTATAGGAGGGCTGGGCTAAAGAGTCCGGCGCTGTGGCCGAGAGATAGGGCGAGGAGAATATATGCCGGCCCCGTCCCCTGACATTTTGCTCAATCGCATCGATGCCCTGACCGGGCAGCTTAACCCGTCCGTTGCTCGTTCTGACGGAGCGGCGTTTGCGCTGGCGCTGAGCATGATCTTTCACGCGCAGCAATCGGTGCAGGGTATTGCTGCTGTCGAGTCAGATGGCTCGGGGGTGGCGGCGGGAAGGGAGCGACTCTATTCGCCCGAGATCGTCGGGCGACTGGGGCGGGCGCTGCAGGCGGGCGCGCGTGGTGAGATGGCTATGCTTGTCTCCTGGCTCGAAGAAGCGCCCTTGCCGCCGTTGGCGGCTGAATCTCGCCAGCAGCGCGATGGCGGCGGGCTGTCACTGGCGCAAGCGGCCGTGCTGGCCAAGAGTTATAGTTTGCTGGAGGAAATACAGCAGTCTTCACTGTCGGTGGCGGCCTGATCAGGCGTTTCGCCAGCTGATGATTTTTTCCTCGGCGGTGGTAATTGACCACCACTCATCCGGGTCGTCCCCCTCCTGCCATCCTGAGGCAATACAGCGTACTTCACGATGGAAGGCTGCCGCGGCAGCGCGAGCGCAATCGAGGTCTCTGGACCAGGGAGTCACGGCCGAATCAAACCAGACGCTGGTGAACTTGCCCGCTGCTTTTTCGATCACCATCACCGGTATGGTGATGCCGTTGGTTGTCGCACGGTAGTCTGTCCGTCCACCTTGTTGATGGCTTTGTTCTAACTGCTCGAACTGCTGCTGCAGCCAAGCCTCTACATCGCTGGCTTTCGCGGCGAAGATATAGATCTCGATATCGGGGTGGCGGGTTTCAGGGTTTTCGATCATATAAGAACCTAATCAAGCGGACGATGCTGAGGCTGATGTAGCCGCTGGCGACCAGTATACCTCCCCCGCCGAGCAGAAATAGCCCACACAGTGCGATCAGTTCCTGAGCAGCAGAGCTGGGCAGCAGTCTCTCTGCGGCCCAGATCAACAGCAGTCCGCCGAACCCCAGCGTGCATCCCCACATGACCCGCTCCAGGCTGTGCCGCGGCGAGCGGGTGTCGTTCGGTTCCGGCACGGTTTAGCCCAGCAGTCGCGCAAGGATGTTTTCGTAGATGTCGGACAGGGTGTCCAGATCCGCCGCCTTCACATGCTCGTTCACTTTGTGGATGGTGGCGTTACAGGGGCCCAGCTCGACGACCTGGGCTCCGGTTGGTGCGATAAAACGCCCGTCGGAGGTGCCGCCCGACGTTGATAGCTCCGACCTGTGGCCGGTGATCGCCTGAATGCTGCTGCGGCAGGCATCGACCAAGGGGCCTTCAGCGGTCAGGAAAGGATTGCCGCTCAGGGTCCAGTCGAGGGCATAGTCCAGGGCGTGGCTCTGCAGAATGGCCTCGGTTCGTTGGCGTAGTTGCTGTTCGGTGACTTCGGTGGAAAAGCGAAAATTGAACTGAATATCCAGTTCGCCCGGCACGATGTTGGGTGCGCCGGTACCGGCATTTATGTTGGCGATCTGGAAGCTGGTGGGCGGGAAGAATTCGTTGCCCTCATCCCAGATTTCGGCGGCCAGTTCTGCCAGTGCGGGGGCGGCCTGATGGATTGGGTTGCGCACCAGGTGGGGGTAAGCCACGTGACCTTGAATGCCGTGTACCCGCAGTTTGCCCGTGAGTGAACCGCGACGTCCGTTCTTGATGGTGTCGCCCACATGGTGGCTGCTGGAGGGTTCGCCGACGATGCACCAGTCGATCTTTTCGTTGCGCGCTTCCAATACGTCCACGACGCGGGTGGTGCCATTGATAAAGTCGCCCTCTTCGTCCGAAGTGATCAGCAGTGCGATGGAGCCGCGGTGGTCGGGGTGGTGGTTGATGAAGCGTTCCAGCGCGGTGATAAATGCTGCCAGGCTGCCTTTCATGTCGGCTGCACCACGCCCATAGAGGTTGCCTTCATGGATCTGGGGCTCGAACGGAGGATGGTCCCATTTTTCGGCGGGGCCGCTGGGGACTACGTCTGTGTGGCCTGCAAAGCAGAACAGTGGTCCTTGGGTGCCGCGTCGCGCCCAGAAGTTGCTGACGTCTTCAAATGGCAGGCGTTCGATGCTGAAGCCGAGTTGCTCGAGTCGTTCGATCAGCAGTTCTTGGCAGCCGGCATCGTCCGGTGTGACCGACTTTCGGGCGATAAGATTGGAGGCGAGTTGCAACGTGGGGGTGAGCGAAGTCATACCGAGCTGGCCATCTGTCTGAAAGTTAGAAGCGGCGATTATAGCGGGTTCGGTGAATGAAACGCATTCTCGAATTGCTCAGCGGTGCCGGAGGCGAGCCAGTAGCGCGGCGATCTGGTCGCGATTGTCCAGTTGGGAAATCTGGTCGCTGATCTGATCCAGCTCCCGGTCCGATGCGCTGCCGAGTGGGAGGTTGCGCAGCAGTCGATAGCTGTCCTTGAGGCTTATTTCCGGGCGTGTATGCAGGGTTTCGGTGCGCGATGTGGTTCGCTTGATCATGTCGCCTTTCCTGGCCGGTTGGCCGGTTGGATGTCAGCTGGTCTTTGGTGCGAGTCGGGCCAGCATACGGTGCCTTGGCGAAGGCGGCATTGTTTCAGATCAACGAAGGCGGGATGTGGGGTGCGGGAGCCCGGCGGGGACTCCCGGTGAGGTTAGCGCAGCAGGTTGGAGAGCTTGGGGTTCGGCTCTTGGGCAGCGCGATAGATCAGTGCGATGTTGCCGATCTCTTGCACGATCTCGGCTTGCACCTGTTCGCACAGGGTTTTGATCAGGGCGCGCTTAACCTCGCGATCACCGACGGCAAACTTTACCTTGATCAGTTCGTGGTCCTCCAGGGCGCGGTCGATTTCGAGTTGCACTCCTTCCGTCAAGCCTTTGGTGGCAACGGTGACGATCGGATTGAGGCCGTGGCCGATGGTCCGGTATTGCTTTTTTTGCGCGGCTGAGAGGCTCATAATAGAATGATGAATCCTTAGAAAATGCAGGTGTCAGGGCCGCAATGGGTGCGGCGATTAATATGCCCGGCATTTTACCTCACTATGCCATTCCGGAGTAGCCGGGATATAACAGGGGAAATCAGCGGGTGGCGCGTTCAAAAAGCAGTGGGTCGTGGCTCAAGGAACATTTCGATGACCACTATGTCCAACGAGCCAAAGGTGAAGGTTATCGTTCGCGTGCCAGTTATAAGCTGATTGAACTGGATCAGAAAGACAAGCTGCTGAAGCCGGGCATGACGGTGGTTGATCTGGGGGCTGCTCCCGGTGGCTGGTCGCAGGTCGCCGCGCAGGCGGTTGGTGATAGCGGTGTGGTGATCGCATCCGATATCTTGCCGATGGACGCGATGGCAGGAGTGCGTTTCGTTCAGGGGGACTTTACTGAAGAGTCGGTCTACGAGCAGATTCTGGCTGCGATTGATGGGCGGTCGGTGGATCTTGTAATTTCGGACATGGCCCCCAATATGAGTGGAATGAACGCCATTGATCAGCCCCGGGCAATCTACCTGGTCGAGTTGGCGTTGGACTTGGCCCGCCAGGTGCTAAAACCTGATGGCACGTTCCTGGCGAAGGTGTTTCAGGGCGAAGGGTTTGACCAGTTATTGACGGATATGCGCGGCAGTTTTGCTAAAGTGCAGTCGCGCAAACCGGATTCGTCGCGGGCGCGTTCCCGTGAAATTTATCAGCTTTGCCGCGGCTTTAAAGGCTAGGTGAAGTCATTCGCGGCCGTGGTCGCAACCGATGTGTAGAGGATCTGCTTTTGAACGATATGGCCAAGAACTTGGTGTTGTGGTTGATCATCGCGGCGGTGTTGCTGACGGTGTTCAACAACTTCAATGCTGAGCCGGAGAGTAACAAGCTCAGTTACTCCGAGTTCATCGAAAAGGTGCGTGACGATCAGGTTTCGCGAGTGCTGGTCGATGGCTACGAGATTCGCGGCGAATACAAGGGTGGTGAGCGTTTTGCGACGGTGCGTCCGGCGCTGCAGGATCCCAAGCTGGTTGATGACCTCTATAACCACGGCGTCGTCATCGAAGGCAAGCAGCCGGAGCAACAGAGTATCTGGAGCCAGTTGCTGGTGGCCAGCTTCCCGATTCTGGTGATCATCGCGGTGTTCATGTTCTTCATGCGGCAGATGCAGGGCGGCGGCGGCAAGGGCGGGCCGATGTCCTTTGGCAAGAGCAAGGCGCGATTGCTGAGTGAAGACCAGATCAAGACCACCTTTGCTGATGTGGCGGGGGTCGAAGAGGCCAAGGAAGAGGTGCAGGAGCTGGTAGAGTTTCTGAAGGATCCGGGCAAGTTCCATCGTCTGGGCGGCCATATTCCCAAGGGGGTGCTGATGTCCGGCTCGCCCGGTACCGGTAAAACCCTGCTGGCGAAAGCGATTGCCGGTGAAGCCAAAGTGCCTTTTTTCAGTATCTCCGGTTCTGACTTCGTCGAGATGTTTGTCGGTGTCGGTGCCTCGCGGGTGCGCGACATGTTCGAGCAGGCCAAAAAGCAGGCGCCCTGCATCATCTTTATTGATGAAATCGATGCGGTGGGTCGCCATCGCGGCGCGGGTATGGGCGGCGGTAATGACGAACGCGAACAAACCTTGAACCAGTTGCTGGTAGAGATGGACGGCTTTGAGGGTACCGAAGGTATTATCGTTATCGCTGCTACCAACCGACCGGATGTGCTGGACAAGGCGCTGTTGCGGCCGGGCCGCTTTGACCGCCAGGTGGTGGTCGGCTTACCGGATATTCGTGGCCGCGAGCAGATCATCAAGGTGCATATGCGCAAGGTGCCGATCGGCGATGACGTCAAGCCCGACCTTATCGCCCGCGGTACGCCCGGATTCTCCGGGGCGGACCTGGCCAATCTGGTCAATGAGGCGGCGCTGTTTGCTGCGCGTGAGAACAAGCGCGTGGTGTCGATGGAGCTGTTCGAGAAAGCCAAGGACAAGGTGATGATGGGTGCCGAACGGCGCTCGATGGTGATGTCTCATGCCGAGCGGCTGAACACTGCCTACCACGAATCCGGTCACACCATCGTTGGTCGGTTGGTGCCGTCCCATGACCCGGTTTATAAGGTTTCTATTATCCCGCGCGGTCGCGCGTTGGGTGTCACCATGTTCCTGCCGGAAGAGGACCGTTACAGCCACAGCAAAGAGTCGATACTCAGTCAGATTTGCAGTCTTTACGGTGGCCGCATTGCGGAGGAGATGACGCTGGGCGCGGCGGGAGTAACTACCGGTGCCGCCAACGATATTCAGCGCGCCACTCAGTTGGCGCGGAGTATGGTGACCAAGTGGGGTTTGTCCGACAAGCTGGGGCCGTTGTTGTATGACGATGAAGATGCCGATCCCTTTGGGCGTGGAATGGGGGCTCCGGCGAAAGGGGTTTCCGGTGAGACCTCGCGCCTGATCGATGAGGAAGTGCGCAGCATAATAGATAACTGCTATCAGCAGGCGCGGCAGATCCTGGAAGAAAATCGGGATATTCTCGATGCGATGACCGAAGCGCTGATGAAGTACGAAACGCTGGACAGCAGCCAGATAGATGATTTGATGTCGCGGCGAGCGGTGCGGGAACCGCAGGGCTGGAGTGACGACAACGCTGCCGGTGGTAACGATCAGAGCGAATCGGTGGGTGATGACACTGCCGCCGTTGACGAGACGGACCTTGGTGATGTGCCGGATGTCGATGATCTGTTGGATGGCGAGGGCGATCCGTCAAAACCCACGCACTGATCTCTGCGTACCGCTATTAAAAGGCAGGCCTCCGGCCTGCCTTTGCTGTTGTTAGGAGTTGTCCATCGTGTCTACCTTTCAGCTGGGGCGCTATGCGCTGTCCACAAGCCAGCCCCAGGTTATGGGGATTCTCAACGTCACACCTGATTCCTTCTCCGACGGTGGGCAGTTGCTGGCCGGAAGTGCGGTCAGTCGCGGGGCGTTGTTGCGGCGGGCCGAGGCGATGGTGCAGGCAGGGGCGTCGATACTGGATATCGGGGGGGAGTCGACCCGGCCTGGTGCCGAGCCCGTATCGGCTCAGCAGGAGCTGGATCGGGTGGTGCCGGCAGTAGAGATGATTGCGGCGGAACTGGATGTGGCCGTGTCGGTGGATAGTTCGACGCCGGCGGTGATCAGGGCTGCGGCTGCGGCGGGTTGTGATCTCATTAATGATGTCAGAGCGCTGCAGCGCGCGGGTGCTTTGTCCGCCGCAGCGGAGAGCGGGCTGCCAGTCTGTCTCATGCATATGCAGGGACAGCCGGGTAGTATGCAGCAGGCGCCGAGCTATGATGATGTGGTCAGTGAGGTGGCGGCGTTTCTCCGCCAGCGGGTATCGGTGTGCGAGGCGGCGGGGATAGAACGCCAGCGGTTGCTGCTTGATCCCGGGTTTGGCTTTGGTAAAACCCTGCAGCATAATCTGCAGCTACTGAATCGGTTGGGGCAGTTGCGCCAACTGGGTCTGCCATTGCTGATCGGAGTGTCGCGCAAGTCGATGGTGGGGGCTGTTACTGGCCGTTCACTGGAGCAGCGTCTGGTCGGTAGCGTGGCTGCTGCGCAAATGGCGTTGCAGCAAGGGGCCTGGATTTTACGGGTGCATGACGTGGATGCGACCATGGATATGGTCCGGCTGTGCCGTGCGGTGTGGTCAGAGGGAGACGATGTAGATGGGTAAGAAATATTTTGGCACCGACGGTATTCGGGGGCGGGTGGGCGAGTTTCCGGTGACGCCGGATTTTGTGCTCAAGCTGGGCTGGGCCGCAGGTAAGGTGTTTTCCCGGCGTGGTCAGAGCAAGATCCTGATCGGCAAGGATACGCGTATTTCCGGCTATATGTTTGAAGCGGCGCTGGAGGCGGGGTTGTCTGCGGCTGGCGTCGATTCGCTGATGTTGGGGCCGATGCCGACGCCGGCCATCGCCTATCTGACCCGCACCTTCCGGGCGGACGCTGGTATCGTGATCAGTGCCTCCCATAATCCGTTTGAAGATAACGGCATCAAGTTCTTTTCTGCCAACGGCACCAAGCTTCCTGACGAGATCGAGGCGGCCATCGAAGCGCAGATGGATCTTGCCATGACCACCGAAGCGCCGGCGTCGTTGGGTAAGGCGCGCCGCATCGAAGACGCAGCCGGGCGCTACATCGAATTTTGCAAAGGGACGGTGTCGCGCGACATGTCGCTCAAGGGGCTGCGTATTGTGGTTGATTGCGCGCATGGCGCCACCTACCACATCGCTCCCAAGGTGTTGTCTGAGTTGGGCGCCAAGGTTTATGAGATCGGCTCTTCGCCGGATGGCACCAATATCAACGAGGCGTGCGGGTCAACCTCGCCGGAGATGCTGAGTCGTATCGTCGTCGCTGAAGGCGCGGATCTGGGAGTGGCGTTCGATGGTGACGGCGATCGGGTGGTGATGGTCGACCATGAGGGGCGCGTCGTTGACGGTGACGAGTTGCTGCTGATCATGGCGCTGGAGATGCATGCCGAGGGGATGCTGTGCGGCGGCGTGGTTGGTACCCAGATGTCGAACTTTGGTTTGGAGTTGGCGCTGAAGCAGCACGATATTCCCTTCATTCGGGCCAAAGTGGGCGACCGTTACGTGATGGAGGAACTGCTGAAAAATGACTGGCAGCTGGGCGGTGAGTCCTCCGGTCATCTTATTTGTCGGCAGCTGACGACCACGGGCGACGGTATTGTGGCGGCGCTGCAGGTGCTTCGGGCGATGGTGTTGCAGGATAGGCCGTTGGCGGAGTTGGCGGCACAGATGAACAAACTTCCCCAGCACATGATCAATGTGCGTTTGAGCGAGAAAGGTGACCCTACGCGTCTGCCAGCAGTGCAGGCGGCAGTCGCTGAAGTCGAGGCCAAGCTCAATGGTGAGGGGCGGGTGTTGCTGCGCCCGTCCGGCACTGAGCCGGTTGTTCGGGTAATGGTTGAGGGGCAGGATCTGGAGATGGTTTGCGGCTTGACCGAGGAGTTGGCCGGGGCCGTGGAGCTGGCGATCAATTAATTTTACAGCGGCTCTTCCGGTCGCTTGTATCTTGGTATCAACTTGTTTAGTATTGCCACCCGCTTGAGACACAGGGGATGATCATGCGCCGACCACTCGTCGCTGGTAACTGGAAAATGAACGGCAACAGCGCGAGTATCGCGTCGCTGGTCCAGGAGCTGAATGAGGGCTTGAGTGCTGATTTGGCGGCGGAGGTGCTGGTTTGTCCTCCCCATCTTTATCTCTCCGCTGTTGCGGCAGGTAAGGCAGAGCGGTTGTGTCTTGGTGCTCAGGATGTGTCAGAGTACGCGGCGGGTGCCTATACCGGCGAAAGCTCAGCAGTGATGCTGCAGGATCTGGGGTGTGCGTACGTGATCGTAGGTCACTCCGAGCGCCGGGCGCTGTTTGGTGATACCGATCTACGTGTGGCTGCCAAGTTTCAGGCGGCCCAGCGGGCCGGGTTGAAGCCGATACTGTGTGTTGGTGAAACCCTCGAGCAGCGTGAAGAGGGGGCGACCCTGGCGGTTATCGCGGCGCAGATCGATGCGGTGCTGGCGGAGGCCGGAGTGTCTTCGTTTGCCGATGCGGTGGTTGCGTACGAACCGGTCTGGGCAATCGGTACCGGTCGGACGGCAACGCCGGAGCAGGCGCAAGAGGTGCATGCGGCAATTCGCGATCAGTTCGCGCGGCATGATGCCACGGTCGCGGACGGGTTGCAGATTTTATACGGTGGCAGCGTAAATGCCGCCAACGCGGAAACGCTCTTTGCCCAGGCTGATATCGATGGTGGCTTGGTCGGTGGCGCTTCTTTGAAAGCGGATGAATTTTTGGCGATTTGTCGCGCAGCGGTCTGAGTGACAAGGGCGAGTATAGATGGAAACGTTGATTCTTATTGCGCATGTTCTGCTGGCTATCGTGCTGATTGCACTGGTGTTGCTGCAGCAGGGCAAAGGTGCTGAAGCGGGTGCCTCCTTTGGTGGTGGAGCATCGCAGACCATGTTCGGAAGTCAGGGATCTGGGAGTTTTCTCAGTCGAGTGACAGCCGTTGCGGCCACTGGTATATTCCTCACCAGTTTTGCACTGGCTGTGTACGCCAAGCAGCGTGCGACATCAATCTCTGATCAGGGTATACCGGTGCCCGCAGTGGTTGAGCAGCAGTCGGCAGAGCCGGGTGAGGCTCCGGCGCTGCAACAAGCGCCCAAGACAGCCGTTGACGGTGACGTACCGAAAGCGGATTAAAGACGACTTTTGCCGAGGTGGTGGAATTGGTAGACACGCTATCTTGAGGGGGTAGTGACCTTTTGGTCGTGCGGGTTCAAGTCCCGCTCTCGGCACCATCGTTTGAATGCGGCGCTGCTTGATGCCTGCGCGCGTTCCTTATATAATCCTCGCCTCGGTTTCGGCAGGTTCGGAACCCAGTGGCAAGGTTTTTGTGAGAAGCCCCTTTATAGGGGCTTTTTGCTAGCTATAACTCACCCGGCGTGATCGGGGGTGAGCGCTGGAATGGGTCTTTGACCCATTTTTTGTTTCTGGCAGAGGTGAATGTGGCGTCAAAAAGTACACAGTTGGATCAGCTGATCCGGCCGGTCGTTGAAGGGTTGGGCTACCAGCTCTGGGGGGTGGACTACCTGTCTCAGGGCAAGCATACGGTCCTGCGGATCTATATCGACCATGAAAACGGCATCGACGTGGACGATTGTGCCAAGGTTAGTCGCCAGGTAAGCGGTGTCCTCGATGTGGAAGACCCCATTAACGTGGAGTACACCCTGGAGGTGTCTTCTCCGGGTATGGACCGCCCTCTGTACGAACTGTCACAGTTCGCCCAGTTCTCCGGGCACAAGGTACAGGTGAAATTGCGCGCTCCGTTTGAAGGGCGGCGCAATTTCAGCGGACTGTTGAAAGGGATTGAAGGGGATGACGTAGTCGTGGTGGTTGATAATCACGAATACCTGTTACCCATCGACAGTATCGATAAAGCGAATATTGTTCCTCAATTTTGAGCGAAGCAGCTGGCATTAGGCGAGGCAGTGGAATGAACAAAGAGATTCTTCTGGTAGCAGAAGCGGTATCTAACGAAAAGGATGTTTCCAAAGACGTTATTTTCGAGGCGATTGAGCTGGCGTTGGCCACCGCGACCAAGAAACGCTATGAAGAAGACGCGGATATCCGCGTAGTGATCGACCGTAAGAGCGGCGACTATGACACTTTCCGTCGCTGGACGGTGGTCAGTGACGATCAATTGGCGCTGCTGGGTACCGAGCTGACCATTGAGGAAGCACACGAAAAAGATCCCTCGCTGCAAGCGGGCGATCTCTACGAGGAGCCGGTGGAGTCCATCGCCTTCGGTCGCATCGCGGCGCAGACCGCCAAGCAGGTGATCGTGCAGAAAGTGCGCGAGGCAGAGCGGGCCAAAGTGGTGGCTCTGTATCTGGATCGCGTCGGTGAGCTGGTTAGCGGTACGGTCAAGAAAGTCACCCGTGACAACGTGATCTGTGATCTGGGTAATAACGCAGAAGCACTACTGGGGCGTGATCAACTGGTGGGTCGCGAGACCTTCCGGGTCGGGGACCGGGTCCGTGCGATTCTGCAGGAAGTGCGCAGCGAAAGCCGCGGTCCGCAGCTGTTTCTCAGCCGTACCTGTCCCGAGATGCTGATTGAGTTGTTCAAGATTGAAGTGCCCGAGATCTCTGAAGAGGTGATCGAGATTCGTGGTGCCGCACGTGACCCCGGGTCACGCGCCAAGATTGCGGTCAAGACTAATGACGGCCGGATCGATCCGGTGGGTGCGTGCGTTGGCATGCGTGGTTCGCGGGTGCAGGCCGTATCCGGCGAGCTCGACAACGAGCGTGTCGATATCATTCTGTGGGATGACAATCCTGCGCAACTGGTTATCAACGCCATGGCACCGGCGGAGGTTGATTCCATCGTTATTGATGAAGATGCCCACTCCATGGATGTGGCGGTCGCCGAGGAGAATCTGGCGATGGCTATCGGTCGGAGCGGCCAGAACGTGCGTCTGGCGAGTGAGCTGACCGGTTGGACCTTGAACGTGATGACCGCGGAAGAAGCGGCCAGCAAACAGGAAGCCGAGGCCAGTACCATTGCCGAGCAGTTCGTCAAGCATCTCGATGTGGACGATGAATTTGCCGCGGTATTGGTTGATGAAGGGTTTACCAGCATTGAGGAGGTGGCCTACGTGCCGCTGGAAGAGATGCTGGAGATCGACGGCTTTGATGAAGACTTGGTTAATGAGTTGCGTGCCCGAGCCAAAGATGCGCTGCTCAATCTGGCGATTGCCTCAGAAGAACAGTTGGATCAGGCCGAGCCGGCCGAGGACCTCCTGAACATGGACGGTATGGATCGTCATCTGGCCTATATTCTGGCCAGCAAAGGCATCGTTACGATGGAAGATTTGGCAGAGCAGTCCATTGACGATCTCATGGAGATTGACGATATGGACGAAGAGAAAGCCGGCGAGCTGATTATGACCGCTCGCGCACCCTGGTTTGCCGAGTAGGTCAGGGCCAACGGAATACAGGAGCACCAGTAAATGGCAGAAGTTACCGTAAAACAACTTGCCGAAGTGGTTGGGGTACCCGTTGAGCGTCTGTTGCAGCAGATGAGCGACGCTGGCCTGAGCCAGAAGAAAGATAGTGATAGCGTGACTGAAGATGAGCGTCAGACCCTGTTGGTCCACCTCAAGCGCAGCCACGGAGAGGATGATGAGGCTGGCACGCCGCGGCGGATCACCCTCAAGCGCAAGACCACCAGTACCCTCAAGGTTGAGGGCAGCCGGGGTAAGAAAACCGTAGCGGTTGAAGTGCGGAAGAAGCGCACCTACGTCAAGCGTGCCGAAGCCGAGGTGCCTCAGGACGAGCCGGAAGTGATGGTTGATGAAGCGGCTGAAGCGCAGCGTAAGGCTGAGGCTGAAGCGGCTGCGCGCGCCGAAGCTGAAGCTGCCGCCCAGCGCGAAGCGGATGAAAAGGCCAAGGCCGAGCAGGAGCGGATCGACGCAGAGACCCGTCGCAAGGCTGAAGAAGAGCGACTCAAGGCTGAGGCCGCGGCGACCACGAAAGAGAAGACCGGTCGCAAGGAAGAGCCCGCGGACGCCAAGAAAGATCACAAGCGTAAAGCGGCTGCACCCAAGCGCAACGAGCGGGAAGAGCGTGGTCCCAAGCCGGGTAAAGGCGTTAAGCGTGGTCAGGGCTTTGATGCCAGCTTTGACGATAACCGCCGTGGTCCGAAGATGGCTCGACGCACCAAGCTTAAAGCGCCGGCCCAGTCTAAGCACCAGTTTGAGCGTCCCACTGCGCCGGTAGTACATGAAGTGCAGGTGCCGGAAGCGATCACTGTTGCCGATCTGGCCAAGCTGATGACGGTTAAAGCCGCCGAAGTGATCAAAGTGATGTTCAAGATGGGTGCAGCGGCGACTATCAATCAGGTTATCGATCAGGATACCGCGATTCTGGTGGTTGAGGAGATGGGCCACAAGGCTGTTGCCGCTGACCAGAGCAGCATCGAGGACAAGGTCCTTGACGATATCAGCTACGAAGGTGAAGAGGCGTCACGTGCGCCGGTTGTGACCGTCATGGGTCACGTTGACCACGGTAAGACCTCGCTGCTTGACTATATTCGTGACACCAAGGTTACCGCGGGCGAGTCCGGCGGTATTACCCAGCATATTGGTGCCTACCACGTCGAAACCGGCCACGGCATGATCAGCTTCCTGGACACCCCCGGCCACGCTGCGTTTACCGCCATGCGTGCCCGTGGTGCCAAGGCGACCGATATTGTCATTCTGGTAGTTGCGGCCGATGACGGCGTCATGCCGCAGACCGAAGAAGCGATCCAGCATGCGCGTGCCGCGGGCGTGCCGCTGGTGGTCGCAATTAACAAGATCGATAAAGAAGCGGCCGATCCGGACCGCGTCAAGACCGAGCTGGCCGGTAAAGAGGTTGTACCGGAAGACTGGGGCGGCGACGTTCAGTTCGTCGAAGTGTCCGCCAAGACCGGTCAGGGTATCGACCAGTTGCTGGATGCGGTGCTGCTGCAATCTGAAATGCTGGAGCTCAAAGCCGTCCCGAGTGCGCCTGGCGTGGGTGTGGTGGTTGAAGCGCGTCTCGACAAGGGGCGCGGTACCGTTGCCACGCTGCTGGTTCAGAACGGCACCCTGCGTCAGGGTGACATCGTGCTGGCCGGCCTCAACTACGGCCGCGTTCGTGCCATGCTGGACGAAAATGGTAAGCCGGTTAAAGAAGCAGGGCCGTCCATTCCGGTCGAGATCCTGGGTCTGGACGGTGCGCCCTCCGCCGGTGACGAGTTCGCGGTAGTGGCTGATGAGCGTAAGGCGCGTGAAGTGGCCAACTTCCGTCAGGGCAAGTACCGTGAAGTGAAGCTGGCTCGCCAGCAGGCAGCCAAGCTGGACAACCTGTTCGCCAATATGGGTGCGGATCAGGCTGCAGTCTTGAATGTGGTGCTGAAAACAGACGTTCGTGGTTCGCTCGAAGCCTTGACCAGCGCGCTGGTGGATTTGGCGACCGACGAGGTCAAAGTGAACGTGGTCTCAGGTGGCGTTGGCGGTATCACCGAAAGCGACGTCAACCTGGCGATGGCATCCAGCGCGGTGATCTTCGGCTTTAACGTCCGCGCCGACGGTGGTGCCAAGGCACTGGTCGAGAAAGAGGGTGTGGATATGCGCTACTACAGCGTGATCTACGACATCATCGACGACGTCAAGCAGGCTCTGGGTGGCATGTTGGCACCGGAGCTGCGTGAAGAGATCCTGGGTATTGCCGAAGTGCGTGAAGTGTTCCGCTCGCCGAAGTTTGGTCAGGTTGCCGGTTGTATGGTGACCGAAGGTACCGTCTACCGCAGCAAGAAGATCCGCGTTCTGCGTGACAACGTGGTCGTCCATGAAGGCGAACTGGACTCGCTCCGTCGCTTCAAGGACAACGTCCAGGAAGTCCGCAACGGTATGGAGTGTGGTATCGGGGTGAAGAACTACGATGTGAAGGTCGGTGACCAGATCGAAGTATTCTCCGTAACCGAGGTGGCGCGTCAGCTCTAATATGGCTAGAGAATTCAGTCGTACCCAGCGGGTCGGTGAGCAGCTTCAGCGCGAACTGGCCCAGCTGATTCCGCAGGAAGTCAAAGATCCGCGTCTCGGGTTCGTGACCGTCAACGCGGTGACCATCTCCCGGGATCTGGCCTACGCCGACGTTTACGTCACCGTGCTGGGCAAAGAGGACTCGCCTGAAGAGATCGCCGCCTCGGTGAAGATTCTCAACCGGGCGGCGGGTTTTCTCCGCGGGCGCATTGCGCAACTGATCAAGTTGCGTATTGTGCCCAGCCTGCGTTTCCACTACGACAGCAGCGTGGCGCGGGGTGCCAAGCTGTCGTCGCTGATCGAGCAGGCAGTGAGCGAAGATCGCCAGCGCCAAGACGGACGTGAGGACGACTGAGTTTGGCGCGACGCTCTCGTGGTCGTGACGTGAACGGGGTGGTGCTGCTGGATAAGCCCGGCGGCATCAGTTCCAACCGCGCGCTGCAACAGGTACGCCGGCTGTTCGATGCCAACAAGGCCGGCCATACCGGCGCACTCGATCCGCTGGCAACCGGCATGCTGCCGCTCTGTTTTGGCGAAGCGACCAAGTTTTCCCAGTTTGTTCTTGATGCCGACAAGCGGTATATCGCCACTGCCAGGCTCGGTATCCGTACTGACAGCAGCGATGCCGACGGTGCGGTGGTCGAGGAGAAGCCTGTTGTTGGGGTGACCGCCGAGCGGGTGCGCGAGCTGTTGGCGAGCGAGTTTAGCGGCGAAATCACCCAGGTGCCGTCGATCTATTCGGCGCTCAAGCACAACGGCCAGCCGTTGTACAAGCTGGCGCGCAAGGGTATCGAGGTGGAGGTGAAGTCCCGCAGGGTGACCATCCACCGTATTGAGCTACTGGATTTTCGCGGTGACGAGCTTGATATCGAGGTGTTCTGCAGCAAGGGAACCTATATCCGTTCCATTGTCGAAGATCTGGGCTTGATGCTTGGATGTGGCGCTCACGTGAGCATGCTGCGCCGGCTCGATTCCGGCCCCTACCGTGAACCGCAGATGCTGACCCTGGAGCAATTGCAGGAAATTGCTGCAAAGGGGGCAAAAAACGGTGAAAAAGAGGGCGCATTTGCTGCCCTCGATAAGGTATTATTGCCGGTCTGGAGCGCGGTGGATCACTTCCCCCGTGTCGCGCTCGACGCGAACCAGGCGCAACGAATTCAGAACGGCCAGGCGGTGGCTGACGCAACAGAAGAGCGCGGTACCGTATTGCTGTTCGACCCGACCGAAAGCAATTTCTACGGTCTGGGTGAAGTGTCATCCGACGGTGTGTTAACCGCGCGCCGATTGATGAAAACCTCCTGAGGAGGCGCGTTCCGCTGTAAATGTGCACGGCGGCTACGTTTGAATTTAACCAGTGCGGTGTGTCCGCATGCACATTAGCAATGGAGAAAACCCATGGCTCTTACAGCTGAACAGAAAGCGACCATCCTGGCAGACTACCAGACCAAAGAAGGCGATACCGGTTCCCCCGAGGTTCAGGTTGCCCTGCTGACTGCCAACATCGAAGGCCTGCAGTCCCACTTCAAAGCGAACAAGAAAGATCACCACTCACGTCGTGGTCTGATTCGCATGGTAAACCAGCGTCGTAAGCTGCTGGACTACCTGAAGTCCAAAGACGCACAGCGTTACACTACGCTGATCGGTCGTCTGGGTCTGCGTCGCTAAGCTGATCCTGTCAAAGGCCATCCTCCGGGGTGGCCTTTGGTTTTTCTGCACTCCGGTGCAGTCCGGTGAACGCGTAGCGTGATCCGGTCACTACGGGGCTTCGGCCCTGTTGTTGCTTCTGCCGCTGGGCGGAAGTCACGAAGAGCGCGTGCTCGATCTGATCATCAGCCCGTACTCTGTTGTGCATTGCCGTTTTGATGACGGGAACCAACGTGCAACCGAGTACGGCTTGTGAAGGCAGATCAGATTGGTGCCCACCGGGCAGCGCGTAACCAAAGCGTAACTAATTGAGGAGTTCCAATGCTGAATCCCAAGACTAAAACTTTCCAGTTCGGTAATCAGACAGTCACTCTGGAAACCGGTCGCATCGCCCGCCAGGCTACCGGCGCGGTTCTGGTGACCATGGGTGAGAATCAGGTGCTGGCCACCGTTGTCGGTAACAAAGAAGCCAAGGCCGACCAGCCTTTCTTCCCGCTGTCTGTTCACTACCAGCAGAAGACTTACTCCGTGGGTAAAATCCCGGGTGGCTTCTTCAAGCGCGAAGCGCGTCCGAGCGAATTTGAGACCCTGACCTCGCGTCTGATCGACCGTCCGATCCGCCCGCTGTTCCCCAAGGGCTTCATGAACGAAGTACAGGTGATCTGTACCGTTATGTCGGCCGACAAGAAAAACTGCCCTGACATTGCCGCCATGATCGGCACCTCTGCTGCGTTGGCGATCTCCGGTATTCCGTTCAACGGTCCGATCGGTGCTGCACGTGTCGGTTTTGACGAAGAGAACGGTTACATGCTGAACCCCAGCTTCGAGCAGACCGAAGCCTCGTTGCTGGACATGGTGGTTGCCGGAACCAAAGACGCGGTGCTGATGGTTGAGTCCGAAGCGCAAGAGCTGACCGAAGACGAAATGCTGGGTGCGGTACTGTTTGCCCACGACGAAATGCAGGTGGCGATCGATGCCATCAACGAGTTTGCCGCTGAAAATGGCAAGCCCAAGTGGGACTGGCAGCCGGCGCAAGAGAACTCTTCACTGAAAGAGCAGATCAAATCCGCGTTCGGTGGCGCCATCACCGAGGCCTACCAGATCAGCGACAAGATGGCTCGTTACGGTCGTCTGGGTGAGGTCCGCGCCGAAGCCGTGGCCCAGCTGGCAACTGAAGAGTCCGGAGTCGACGCTAAAGAGGTCGAGAAGCTGTTCGGTTCGGTCGAGAAGAACATCGTGCGTTCACGCGTTGTTAATGGTGAGCCGCGTATTGATGGACGCGACACCAAGACCGTGCGTCCGATCGAAGTGGAAGTGGGCGTACTGGGCAAGACTCACGGTTCGGCGCTGTTCACCCGTGGTGAAACCCAGGCCATTGTTACTGCGACTCTCGGTACCAGCCGTGACGTACAGATCATTGACGCGCTGGAAGGCGAGCGTAAAGACCCCTTCCTGTTCCACTACAACTTCCCCGGCTACTCGGTCGGCGAGTGTTCGCGCATGATGGGTGCGGGTCGTCGCGAGATCGGTCACGGTCGTCTCGCACGTCGTGGTGTACAGGCGATGCTGCCTTCCCAGGACGAGTTCCCCTACACCATTCGTGTGGTTTCCGAGATTACCGAGTCCAACGGCTCCAGCTCCATGGCCTCCGTCTGTGGTGCGTCGCTGGCGCTGATGGATGCCGGTGTGCCGGTCAAGCGTCCGGTGGCGGGTATTGCCATGGGCCTGGTTAAGGAAGCGGACAAGTTCGCGGTCCTGACCGATATCCTCGGTGACGAAGATCACCTCGGCGACATGGACTTCAAAGTAGCCGGTTCCGAGTCCGGTATCACTGCGCTGCAGATGGATATCAAGATCGAAGGTATCACCGAAGAGATCATGGAGATCGCCCTCGGTCAGGCGCTGGAAGCGCGTCTGCACATCCTGCGTGAAATGGCCAAGGTGATCGGTTACGCCCGTCCTGAACTGTCAGACAACGCACCGGCCATGACCCAGCTGAAGATCAACCCGGAGAAGATCCGTGACGTTATCGGTAAGGGTGGCGCGGTTATCCGTGGCATTACTGAAGAAACCGGCGCGTCTATCGATCTGGAAGATGACGGTACCGTCAAGATCTTTGCCGTCGACAAGGCCGGCGCTCAAGCAGCCATCGACCGCGTTATGGCGATCACCGCCGAAGCCGAAGTGGGCAAGATCTACGACGGTGTGGTGGCGCGTATCGCTGACTTCGGTGCCTTCGTTACTATCCTGCCTGGCAAGGATGGTCTGGTTCACATCTCTCAAATCGCCAAAGAGCGGGTTGAGAAAGTGACCGACTACCTCAAGGAAGGTCAGACCGTTAAGGTTAAAGTGCTCGAGGTTGATCCGCGTGGTCGTATCAAGCTGAGCATGAAGGACCTGCGCGAAGACGAAGAGCACTCTAGCTAAGCTTCTTCGCAAGACTAAAAAAGCGGGCCTCGGCCCGCTTTTTTGTTGGTTGTGGTTAGGTAGTGCTTACGTCGCCTGCCGACGCAGTCGGTGCAGAAGAGGCAGTCCGGCTAGCAGTAACCAGAGGGATGACGGCTCCGGCACTTCGCTGGTCGGTGTGGACGGGATGTTCGACTGGGCGCTGATTGACCAGATCTTGAACTTCTCATTGGGGCTGTAGGCCGTTGCTGAGCAGTAGCGTAACTGTTCTGCAGGGTTGTCACAGTTTCCAACGTTGAGTTCCGGATTGAGTACCGTCAGCAGGTAATAGCTGGAGCTGGTGGTTGATACTCCACCGGTGTCTGCGATGCTGTTAAAGTCATATAGCTGGTCGTCACTGCCGCCGACCGCGGTGGTATCCTGGCTGTGATAGAAGTGGCCAAGGAAATCCCAGCTACCGCCAACCAGACCGGGATAGGTCTCACCGAACAGGCTTGGCGCGCCAGCGCCGTTCCAGGCCAGCAGTGAGATATCAGCGTCGTAACCGGACTGAATCCAGCCCACCCGGATCTCACTCAGGGTGACGTCCTGGTCGAAGGAGAGCAGGACCGCATCCATATTCTCGAACGCATCGCTGGTAGTGGTGGCACCATCCAGGCAATGGCAGTCTGACTCTCGATTCAATACCCCAATCCCGTTGCCGCTCCACTGACCCAGTTGTGCGGTTTCCAGTGTGTCGGGGCCGCTCACATCGCCGGTACTGGACCAGGCGTTAACGGCCAGATTGGCGCTGTTGTTTGTGAAGCTGTCGCTGCTGTAGTTCCAGGTTTCGCCCAGCGCTGAGGTGGTGCCGTTGCGGCTGGCGTCGTCGAACTCCCATGTCCAGCTTTCCGTGGTCATGGCGGCGTGGGCCGAGCCGGCCAGGCAGCTCAGGGTGAGCGCGTAAACCGGGAGAAGCGGATGCAGGTGATGTTTGTTCATAAGTCAGTTCCTGCCAAGGTTGGATCGTGATTGCCTATGGGTGATAAAAGGCAATTGTTGGGCCGTTTTAACTATATTGTTGATAATAAACAAAAAATAATATTAGCAATGGGTGTTTTTATTGAGCGATGTAAAAAAAACGGACACTTTAGCGCCGCTCGAGCTCGGCCAGAAGCTGACTGGCTTCTGCCCGCCCGCTAAACGTAACATCGCTAGCCAACGCCCTGCTCAGCTCTCGTACTGCCTCCTCAAAGCGGCCCAGTCGGTGCAAGGCAACCCCGAGGTGATAGGCGATCGTTGGGTCATTGGCGGCGCGGGTATAGGCGTTGCGAAGGTATTTCAGGCCGTCTGTGGGCTGATTGGCACGGACCAGCGCCCAGCCAAGGGTGTCATTGATTGCGGGGATTTCCGGGGCCGCCTGGTAGGCTTCGCGTGCGAGGATCAGGGCATCGGGATGGCCGGCGTTGATGTAGAGGGTCGCCAGGTTGTTAAGCACGGAGGGGGTCCGTCCGCCCGGTGTATTCAGCAGCGCTTCAAATCCGGCGCGGGCTTGGGCCGTTTCGCCCAGGTGCAGATAGCCTTCGCTCAGTAGTTGGCGAGCCCGGATATCATTGGGTTGCGCGTCGACCCATTGCTCCAGTAACGCGATCGACTGCCGGGGTTGGCCGGCACGGAGGTAAGCACGGTGAAGGCGCAGCAAAGTGGTAGGCGAGGGTTGGTGTTGATGCAGGGCTGTGTAATGCCGGAGCGCGCCAGTGATATCTCCCTGATGTAGCGCCAGATCACCGTTGATAAGGGCAAGCTCGCGGCTTTCTGGCGCTGATTCAGCCAGCGAGTCGCGCACCGCAGTGGCTTCGTCCAGTCGGCCCGCATCGATGAGCAGGCTGGCATACCAGAACAGTTGCGGGTGGTTTTGCGGTTGTTCCTCGGTCGCCTTCTGCAGGCTGTAAATGGCTCCGCTGTGGTCGCCGGCTGCAATCTGCAGGCGGGCGGTGTCGCGCAGCTTTTCCGGCTCGAACCCTGATAGCCGGTTAAGTGCTTTGAGGGTGATTGTCGCCGCGCCGGGGTTGCCGCTGGCCACTTGCATCTGGGCCAGCAAACGCGTTGCGCGCCAATCATTGGGGTAGATCGTGTTCAGTCGCTCGGCAATCGCCAACGCGGCATCTGGGTCGCCGTTGGCCGCGGTTAGTGTGCTGAGCTGTGTCTGAATTGTAAGGCTGTCCGGTTCCAGTGCGCTGGCCTTCTCTAGCCAACCGATCGCGTCACTGCCCTTGCCTTGTTGCTGTTTTACTCGGGCCAACTCCTGCATCACTTGGGTGTCGCGCGGGTCCTGTTCGAGCAGTTGCCTGAGCTTGAGGACCGCGCCATCCAAGTCGCCGGAGATCCGCTCCAGCTTGGCCAAATTGATTTTCGCGGGTCGAAAACCGGCATCGCTGGACAGGGCTTGTTGGAAGCTGTTGCGGGCGGCCTCGTTGTCCTTCAGCGCAACCTCGACCGAACCGCGCAGGTTTAACAGTACGGGGTTGGTGGGATTGCGTTCCAATTCCTGCGCGAGCGAGGCCTGTGCGGCCGCGTAGTCACGGCGTGCGATCTGGGTCAGCGCCAGCAGAATCCCTGCGCGCTGAGCTCCTCCTTCAGTAGCGGCCAATGCCAGCTGCGCCATTCCCTGCTGCTGTTCGCCAAGGGCCAGATGGCTCAGAGCTCGACCGATGCGGGCTTGCGGATCATCACTGGCAGCAATTGCACGCTCAAATAGCTGTGCCGCTTTGGCCGGTTTGCCCTGCTGCTGATACAGGCGACCCAGTTGCACTAACTGCTCGTAGTCGTTGGGAGTTCGTTGCAGGCCTCGTTCCAGGGCCTGTATCGCCTTGTCACGGTTTCCGGTCTGTTGGTAGAGCTGGGCCAGCAGTTTGCTGACCGGGAGTCCGCCGGGGAACTGGCGCTGAAACGCCTCCAGATAGAATAGTGCTTTCTGGGTTTCGTTCAGGTCAAAGTAGATCAGTCCGGCCAGTAGCAGCGTTGGGCCGTGTTCGTTGAGTACTTTTGGTGGCAGCGCATCGATGATTTCCCGCGCCCGCTTTAGTTCCTGCTGCGCATTGGCTGTCCGGCCCTGCTTGCGATAAATGGTAGCGGCGAGGTAGGCAATTTGTGGATCGTAAGCGGCACTGTTCGCCAGTTGACTGATATCTTCCATTGCTTCGGCACTGCGGTTACGGTCGAGCAGTACGCCGGCTCGCGACAGGCGGGCCTGATAGTGGCGCGGTTGTAGAGATATGGCATGCTGATAATGCTTCAGCGCCTGATCCAATGCGCCCTGAGCGTGGGCAATAGCACCGATCAGATACCAGACTTCGCCTGAGTCTGGATTCTGTAAGCGGGCACTGTCGGCGAGCGTGGTAGCCGCCTCGATGTCGCCCCGGGCCAGCTTTACCCGGGCTTGACCAATCAGCGCCGCAATCGCGCCGGGATCGGCGAGGTGGGCATCTGCGAAGGCGAGCTCGGCCTGATCGTAAGCGCTGGTTTCAAAGTAGGCGCGCGCGCGGTAGATGAGCACATTGGCGGTCTGGGAAGCGGATAGTCGCTGTGGATAGATTTCGTCGAGCAGTTGGCGGTATTTGCGCTGCATCAGGTAGGCATCGGCCAACGGTTCGATCACCAGAGCGTCATCTGCCCCCGCGCTTTTAGCGGTGACAAAGGCTTTTTCTGCCAGCGCCGGGCGCCCCTGGGCCAGATAGATCTTGCCGAGCAGCAGCTGTCCGGCGACAAAGTAGGGATCACTCTTCAGTGCATTCTTAAGATGTATTTCGGCGGTGGCGAAATCCTGCTGCTGGGAGCTCAGTAGGGCTTGTTCGTACAGCGCCGCGCTGTCGTCACTGGCAAGCGCAGCAGCCGGAGGCGATAGCGCTGCCAGCAGGGTGGCGGTAACAACACAGGGGGCATAGCGGCGGAAGGGGGTCATGGTAGATCCGTGGCCGTTGTCAGTGGGGTTTGTTCTATAGGGTAGCATTGAGCGGTGGTAACCAGGCAATCGCGAGGTGTTACGGCAGCGGCAGCGCGGTCTTGCGTATTGGCTGGCGCAGGACGAAGTTACTGATTACCCCATTGATACCGGGCAGGGCGGTGATACGGTCGAGTAGCAGCTGTTGATAGTGGTCCAGGTCCGGCACCACGATCTTGAGAATGTAATCGGCGGCGCTACCGGTGATCAGATAGCACTCCATTACTTGTGGCAGTGCTGCTACCGCCTGTTCAAATGCTTCCAGTTTGTCTTTTGTCTGTGCTTCCAGTGATACCTGCACTAGCACCGTCATCGGTAGTCCGGCCGCCTTCTGATCCAGCAGGACGACCTGGCGCTCGATCAGTCCGGACTGCTCCAGCTGGCGGACACGGCGGCTGCAGGGGGTAGGGGTGAGGCCGACCCGCTCGGCCAGGTCGCTGATGCTGATGCGAGCATCCTGTTGCAGCAGCGACAGAATGTGGCGGTCAATGCGATCAAGAGTGGTTGTCATCGGTGTTGATTACCGCAATGGAAGTGGATGATGGTCTCCGGCCCTTTTGGGGCGTGGGATCTGAAGTTTCGACCTTGTGGGGCGGTTGTATACGGCGGGTGAGCCGTGGTTAGTTTCCGGTGCAAGCCTGTGTTGTGCGCCAGACCAACCATCCGCGAGTAGCGTAACAAGGGGTCGGTAGTGAATGTCTGCAAAGTCACCATTATTTGTCACTGTTGTTGGAGCTAATGTGCGCTGGATTTCCAAATAATAGTAAAAATCGGCTCTTGTGCGTCTCAGTATGTTGGTTTGAGCTGCTTGAGCTGTCTGTTGTGGAGTTTGCTTAATGTTGCCAGGGCGCAGATTGCACCCAGCAGCGCCAGGCCCATGTCGGACTGGGTGTCCCAGATGTAACCCTGGGTGCCGAGGAACGCCTCTGCTGAGGCGCCGGAAAGCAGGGCTACCCACCATTCGATCAGTTCATAGAAAGCGCTGAAGGCGAGACAGAAGCAGATGATTAGAAAGTCGCGCCAGTGCGGGCCATTAATGACGGCCAAACGAATCAGTAGCTCGCGTGCGACCATCGCAGGTACAAATCCCTGGGCAAAGTGGCCGACCTTGTCGTAGTTGTTTCGCTGCAGGGCGAAGCTATCACGCAACCAGTCGAACAGCGGCACTTCGGCGTAGGTGTAGTGGCCGCCCACCATCAGAATCACACAGTGCAGCAGGATCAGCCCGTAGAGCAGGGGGGTGAGGGGAAAGCGGCGGCGCGTGGCCCAGATGACGACGGCAGCGATCAGCGCTGGTGCCACCTCCAGCCACCAGGTGAAACGGTCCTTGGGCTCGATGGCAGACCAGAGCAGCACGCTGGCATAGAGCAAAATCCACAGTGTTGTGCGCATAAGCTTCTCCGCCAGGGGCGCGGTTGATGATGGCCTAAAGGCTAGCCCAGCGCCAGCCACAGGCCGACGCCGAGCATCAGGGTGCCGGCAATACGGTTCATCAGACGCACATTGCCGCTGTGGGTGAGCAGGCGGCTGAGTGACCGGCCGCCGCTGGCGTAGATCACCAGGCAGAGAAATTCGAGCAGCAGAATGAGGGCGATCAATACCGCGACCTGCGGTCCGAGGGGGTGCTGCTCGCTGATAAACGGCGGCAGCAGGGCGATAAAAAATGCCCAGCCTTTCGGGTTGGCGACCGCGGTGACGAAGCCTTGAGTGATCAGGGTGCGCGGGGGAATGTGACGCGGTCCTGCTGCATCGGGTTGCAGCGCCATCTTGCCACGCGACAGCCAGAGCTGGATACCCAGATAACCGAGATAGGCGCCGCCGGCATACTTGAACAGCTCGAACGCCGCGGGGTACTGCAGCATCAACGCGGCGACCCCGATCACCGACAGCAGGGCGACGAGGCCGACCCCTACCAGCTCGCCCAGCATCATCCACAGTGTGCGCCGCACACCGATGGTCATCCCCAGTGTCATCGACAGGGTCATGCACATGCCGGGTGTGGCAGAGACAAAGAAGAAGGTAGGTATGAACACCGCCAGCAGGGAGAGATTCAGTAGTTCAGTCATCACGTGGAAAAAGGGTCCGGCCGGTTAAAACGCCATCATAGGGTATTGCGGGCGCTGTTTTCTAGCTCCATAACAATTTGAAAATACTGCATAAAGCTCATGGTTTTTCGGGGCTGCATACGGCGTCGCTGAAAACAGTTGTTTGAAAAATAGCGACGGGAGGCGCAGGGCGGCTGCTAGCCTGTTGATAAATATCACTGCGAGGATGGTCGCATGGCCGAATCCGATGGATTGGACGGAACCCCCTCCGCGGGGGGCAGCGAGGGTGGTGACGCTGCCCGAACCGATATCTCGCTGGATCAGGCGCTGCTGGCGCCGCTCGATTCCATTCTCAAGGCGCAACTGCACTCGGCGCGTTCGTTCCTGAACCTGCTATTGCAGCTGGGCTACCGCGATCAGAGCGATCCCGAGTTTGACGGCAAACCCTTCAGTCTGAGTTTCAATCAGGAAGGCCCCAACGGCGAGATTCATGAGGTCACGGTGCCGGCATTGTCGCTGGTGCCCATTGCACCGCTGGCGGTGTCTTCCGCCAATTTTGATCTGGAGATGGCCGTGCGAAAAATAGCGCGAGCGCGGCAGTTACGCGCCTCGGCCGTTGCCGAAGAGGACGCCGCTGCCAACCGCCCCTGGTATCTGGTGGACAAGCCGGTGGATATCCGTGGTGTTATCGCGCCTCCCAGCGCTCCGGCCGAAGCGGCGCGGCAGGAGTCCATGTCGTCAATCAAGATCCATATCGAGGTGAAATCGGTGCCGATGCCTTCCGGCCTCGACAAATTGCTGACTTCGCTAACCCAGATGGGGCAGGTCTCTGAACGGACGCCGCCGGCGCCCGATGACGGAACCTCTGCCGCCGAGCGTAAAGGAGAACTCTAATGGCCGAACCTAAAAATATGATGGGGGCCGAGTTTCAGGCCCTGCCGCTGGACTTCATGATTTCTGCCCCGTTGGTGGCGGCGGTGAAGGCGCAGCGGATTGCTGCCGAGTCGACCAAGAGCTTTATTGAAAGCATGATCGAGGATGGCAAGCCGTACATGGTGAAGTTCAGTGTCGAGCAACACCTGGCCGAGGGCGGCACCAATGAGCTGGCGGTCAACGCACCGTTGCTGGCGATGGTGCCGGTGCCGCATCTGCGCATCGACTCCCTGTCGATCGACTTCAGCTTCGAGATCAGCCAGACCTATCGGGATGCCTCGGAAACCAGCAAGGGTGTGGAGGTATCGGTGTCTTCTGGCAAGGCTCTGAGCCCCTGGGTCAGTGCCTCGATGAAGGGGTCGGCCTCAAGCAAGGGCTCACGCGAGTCGACCATGAATCGGAGCGGCCAGCTGCAGATCCATGTCAACGCCAGTGAGTCCGAAGTGCCGGAGGGGTTGGCGCGGGTGTTATCGCTGATGACCAGTGCAATTCCAGCGCCGGGAGAAGGGCTTCCGGCACCCACCAATGGCGGTGGACAAGCGGGTCGAAGAAACCAGAAAGATAACAGCTAACGATGCCTCTGGAGTCTGTGCTTAGCATCGACCCGCGCCGTCGGTGGTTGAGTCTTGAAGAGGTAACCGATGCTCTGTTGGCTGACGTCATCAGTGCCGATGCGCGTTTTCAGCTGGCGCAGGCCGCGGCTTGGAAAAGCTTCGCTGCAGAACTCAATCACCGCGGTGCGGCGCTGGGCCATGGTGATCTGGCTGCCGGGTGGGGGCGGCAAGCGAATCTTGGCATGGATCGGCTATCCTTGGGGCTGACCCTTGAACTCTATCGACCTCCCTGGTGGCAGCGACTTTGGCTATGGATGACAACACTGATCGGGCGCAAACCTCCTCCGCGTCCGGCGAAGTACCGACTCGCCGGCGCCGGCGCCGGCGCACCCGTCCTGCAGCTGACGCTGGTCGCCACGCGGACGGCGGAGGGCCGCTGGCGGGTAGCCCCGGAGGCTGGAGTACCGGCATAAGCCGTAGCCGGCGTTGGATGCTGTTATTCGCGCTGGTCGGCGGAAATCTGCTGTTGACGCTGCTGATGCTGAGCAGTCGCAGCTCGCAGGGTACGCCGGACGCGGAGATGCTGACCCTGTTTCAGCGCACCATCGTCGATGCGGAGCGGCCGACAGCGGCCCGAATCAGTGACCAGTTGTTTCCGCTGACTCCCGATAACCCCAAACTGCACTGGGAAACCCGCGATGGCAGCCGCTGGGTCAAGGTGGTGACTTGGCAGAGCAATGCTTCGGTAGCAAGCAATTACGGCGACGATAAAAAAGGGGAGCCGCAGCGGGTCGCCGGGTTTAATCTTTGGGTAACACTCGCGCCCCAGGTCAAAAACTTCTGCAACAGCTTGCCGCGTGACATCGATCCCTCTTTTCGTTTGAAGCAGTATCTGGGGCTCAATCCGGCCCGGCGCTATGAACGTTTTGTGGAGTTGCTGGTGCGCCCGGAGCAGGTGTTCAGGCCCTGTCCTGATCCGGACCCTTCGGACCGGCGTTGCGAGTTGCAGATGGCCCCCGACCAGACGCCGAGGGTTTCCGGAATCGAGGATTACCGCTTATGGATGGCGGAGATGCGACGCAAGAGTTATCAGCCTGACGGGGCGCCGTGGACTCGTCTCGGTTACACCTACGATTGGCAATACGGAAGTTGGGGGGTGGGTGGTAGTGAGTACATACTGACGCCGGATGCGACCTATTATGTTCTGGAAAGCTACAGTACCGATGAGTACTGCGGGTATCCGGTTACGGCGTTTGCTGACAAGGGCGCCAAGGAGGTGCAATGAGCGAACAGAATCTGGAGCCGGCCGGGGCGCTGCTGCTGCGGACCATGGCAATGCCGGCGGATACTAACCCCAACGGCGATATTTTTGGCGGCTGGATCATGTCGCAGATGGACATCGCCGGCGGTATTCTGGCCAAAGAGCTGGCGCAGGGGCGGGTGGCGACCATCGCGGTGGAGTCGATGAAGTTTATCTCGCCGGTGAAAGTGGGGGACGTCGTCTGCTGCTACGGGGAACTCAAACATATGGGCAACACCTCGCTGGCGCTGCAGCTTGAGGTGTGGGTCAATCCGGTACTGCGCCATGGTCGGCCCAAGCGCTTTAAGGTGACCGAAGCCCGCTTTACCTACGTCGCCATCGACGATCAGGGCAGCAAGCGGGCGATCCAGAAGCCGTGATTCAGCCCTCCCGGTAAGCGCGCAGCACCTCTTCAGCGATAATGGCGATACCGCGCTCCACTTTGTCGCGTTCTTGGGTGTAGGTGACGCGGATGCATTCATGCCGGTGCTGCCACTCATCGCCGATACCGGTAAAGAAGTAGTGACCGGACACCACCAACACGCCGCGGGCTTTAAGGCGTTGGTAAAGCTCCAGGCTGGTGATCGGCAGATCCCTGAACCACAACCACAGGAACATGGCGCCCTCCGGCTTGTGAATCCGGTAGGGCAGCGTGGGATCCATCTCCCGTTCCACCAGATCGACCGCCAGCTGTGCCCGTTGCTGATAGAAGGGGCGCACCAGGGTGTTGCTCAGTTCGATTATCTCGCCGCTGCGAACCAGGTCATGGGCCAGCACCGCGCCGAAGCTGCCGGTGGAGAGGTTGAGAATGGCGTTAATCCCTGACAGCGCCCGAATCACCTCTTCGTTGGCGATCACGATGCCGGTGCGGGCCGACGGCAGACCCAGTTTCGACAGGCTCATGCAGAGGATGGTGTTGTCGTTCCAGTGCGGGTTGGCCTGGCCAAAAATGAGATTGGGGAACGGTGTGCCGTAGGCGCTGTCAAGGATCAGCGGAATATCACGCTGTCTGGCTAGTGCATCCAGGTGGGCGACTTCGTCATCGGTGATCACGTTGCCGGTGGGGTTGGTAGGGCGTGACACGCAGATGGCGCCAATATCATCACCGGGGTTGAGGTCGTTGAAGTCGATCCGGTACTTGAACTGACGCTTGCCCAGGAGCTCAATGTGGGGCTTGGCAGCGGTAAAGAAGTCTCCCGACAAGCCGGCGTCGGCGTAACCGATATACTCCGGTGCCAGGGGCAGCTGAATCTTGCGCTGAGCGCCGTCGTCGCAGGGGCCTGCCAGCATGTTGAACAGCATGAAGAAGCCGGACTGACTGCCATTGGTGAGGGCGATATTGGCGGCGCTCAGGTTCCAGCCGTACTGGCGTTTGAGCAGGCGGGCCAGGTCGCTGCGGAACGCCAGCTCGCCATCGGGTGGGTCGTAGACTCCGATCAGGTGGCGGAAGGTTTTGGGCTGCTCCAGAATGCGCTGCAGGCGCTGGTGAAAGACCGCTTCCACTTCAGAAATGTGGCTGGGGTTGCCCCCGCCCATCATGATCATCTCCTGATCACCGGCGAGGGCGTTGCCGAGGTCGTCCATCAGGCTGAGGATGCCGGAATCGCGGGTGAATTTGTTCCCAAACGCAGAAAGTTTCATCGCAGTAGTCCTGAGCCTCAAGCCAAGAAGAGGTGTATACCCTAGTGTAAGACGTAATGCCCCATGGTGGTGCTTCCGTCTGCCGTCAAAAGGCGGCTATTCTATCGATGCACCCATCATCAGGCAAAGGACGGGACGTGGACGAGATCACCCAGCAATTAAGAAATCGGGCTATTGCGCTGCTGGCGCGGCGCGAACACAGCCAGCACGAACTGACGACCAAGCTGGCGGGTAGTGAAGCCAGTGCAGAGCAGGTGGCGGAGGTGATTGCACAGCTACAAGCCGACGGCCTGCAAAGTGACGAGCGCTATGCCGCATCGCTGGTACGCAGTCTGGTGGCGCGCGGGCAGGGGCCGTTGCGGGTCCATCAAAGTCTCAAGCAGAAGGGCGTGAGTGGCGAGCTGGCCCGACTGGCGCTGGAAGCGGCCGACGTGGATTGGTTCTCCCAGGCGGAGATGGTGCAGCAGAAGCGTTTCGGCGATGTGACCACAGATACGCCCAAAGAGTATGCGCGCCAGGTTCGTTTTATGCTGTATCGGGGGTTTGATCAGGACCAGGTGCGTCATGCGCTTGACCAGGCCCGTCAGCGCGCCGCGCTAACGCACTGAAAGCCGCGTAAATTCTAAGCTTAAGCGGTTTTCGGCCCCCGGCATGACATGTATACTATCACCCCATTTTTCGCAGCTGCGGTGAGCTATATCAATCAGTTGTTACTGATTAGCCGGCTCTGCCGCCACGATTACTCAGTGTCAGGATCGTTTACGTTATGAAACAGATGAGCAGTGCGCAGATTCGTCAGGCGTTTCTGGATTATTTCAAGGGCCAGGGGCACGAAGTGTTGCCCAGCAGCTCGCTGGTGCCCGGTAACGATCCCACCCTGCTGTTTACCAACGCCGGTATGGTGCAGTTCAAGGATGTGTTTTTGGGTGGCGATAAGCGCTCCTACAATCGCGCCACCACCAGCCAGCGCTGTGTCCGTGCCGGCGGCAAACACAACGACCTTGAAAACGTCGGCTACACCGCCCGCCATCACACCTTCTTCGAGATGCTGGGTAACTTCAGCTTCGGTGACTACTTCAAACAGGACGCAATCAAGTTCGCCTGGGAGTTCCTGACCTCCAGTGAGTGGATGGGAATCCCGGCCGACAAGCTGATGGTCACCGTCTATCAGGAAGATGACGAGGCCTACCAGATCTGGAACCAACAGATCGGCGTGCCGGCCGAGAAGATTGTTCGTATCGGCGACAAGGGTGGTCGTTACAACTCCGATAACTTCTGGGCCATGGGTGACACCGGCCCCTGCGGCCCCTGTACCGAAATCTTCTACGACCATGGTGAAGAGATCTGGGGCGGGCCTCCCGGCTCGCCGGAAGAGGACGGCGATCGCTTCATCGAGATCTGGAATATCGTCTTTATGCAGTTCAACCGCTCCGCCGATGGTGAGATGGCACCGCTGCCCAAGCCGTCGGTTGATACCGGCATGGGGCTGGAGCGGATCGCCGCGGTACTGCAGCACGTACACAGCAATTACGAAATCGATCTGTTCCAGAATCTGCTCAAGGCGGTGGCCGAGGTTACCGGTGCCACCGATATGAGCAACCAATCGCTGCGGGTGGTGGCGGACCATATCCGCTCCTGTGCGTTTCTGGTGGTCGATGGCGTAGTGCCCTCCAACGAAGGCCGCGGTTATGTGCTGCGCCGGATCATGCGTCGCGCCATCCGTCACGGTCACAAGCTGGGTGCCAATGGTCCCTTCTTCCACCAGTTGGTGGCCGCGCTGGTCGCGGAGATGGGCGCAGCTTATCCGGAATTGGGTGAGAAGCAGGCGCAGGTTGAAGCGGTGCTGCTGAAAGAGGAACAGCAGTTCGCCCGCACCCTGGATCAGGGCATGAAGATTCTCGAGCAGGCGATCGTGGAGATGAGCGGCAGCGAGATTGCCGGCGAAACCGTATTCAAGCTTTACGATACCTTCGGCTTTCCGGTAGACCTGACCGCCGATATCGCCCGTGAGCGCGAGCTGACGCTGGATATGGAGGGCTTCGAACGTGAAATGGAGGCACAGCGTCAACGTGCCCGTGCGGCCGGTAACTTTGCGGTGGACTACAACGACGCACTGAAGCTGGATCTGATTACCGAGTTTGAAGGCTACCAAGCGCTGGAAGGCGAGGCTGAAGCCAACCAACTGTTCGCCGGCGCTGAAGCGGTGACACAGCTAGCGGCGGGTGACGAAGGCGTGGTGGTGCTGGCCAATACGCCGTTCTATGCCGAATCTGGTGGCCAGGTGGGGGACACCGGTCTGCTGCTGGCCGAAGGGCTGCGCGCTGAAGTCACCGACACCACCAAGCAAGGCGGGGCATTCTTGCACCATGTCAAAGTGGTCGAGGGTGAACTCAAGCAGGGCGCCAGGCTGAAGCTGCTGGTGGACGCCGACAAGCGGCGCGCCACTGCGCTCAACCACTCCGCGACTCACCTGTTGCACGCGGCGCTGCGCAACCTCTTGGGTGAGCACGTGACCCAGAAAGGGTCGTTGGTGGACGCCGACCGTCTGCGCTTCGATTTTTCCCACAACGAAGCTGTCACCCCGGAGCAGTTGCTACAGCTGGAGCAGGTCGTCAACGCCCAGATCCGTGCCAACTGGGCGGTGCAAACCGAAGTGATGGCCATTGATGCCGCCAAAGAGAAGGGCGCGATGGCGCTGTTCGGCGAGAAGTACGACGATGACGTACGCGTAGTCAGCATGGGTGAGGTGTCGCTGGAGCTGTGCGGGGGCACCCATGTGCGTCGCACCGGCGACATCGGCTTGTTCAAGATCGTGGCTGAAGGCGGCATCGCCGCGGGTGTGCGCCGGATTGAGGCGGTCACCGGTGAAGGCGCGATGCAGTGGCTGAAAGAGACCGAAGGACGGCTTGGAAAGATCGCCAGTCTGGTCAAGTCCAGTCGTGAAGGTGCGGCCGACAAGGTTGCCAGTGTGCTGGAGCGTACCCGCCTGCTGGAGAAAGAGCTGGAGCAACTGAAGGGCAAGCTGGCCAGTGCGGCCGGCAGCGATCTGGCGGGCCAGGCGACGACCATTGAGGGTGTGCCGGTGCTGGCCGCCAAGGTTGATGGGATCGACAGCAAGGCGTTGCGCGATACCCTCGATCAGTTGAAGAACAAGCTGGGCTCGGCCGTGGTTCTGCTGGCCACTGCCGAGGGCGACAAGGTCAGCCTGGTGGCGGGTGTTACCAAGGATCTGACCGACCGCTTCAAGGCCGGCGATCTGATCAAGCATGTGGCGGACCAGATTGGTGGCAAGGGTGGCGGTCGACCCGATATGGCGCAGGGCGGTGGTACCGATGCGGCGGCGTTGCCTGCAGCACTGGATTCTGTTGCCGCGTGGATTAAAGAGCGCGCCTGATCGAGGCGGCGCGTGCTGGGATAGGACGCAACCATGGCGTTGATTGTGCAGAAGTATGGCGGTACCTCGGTGGGCTCGGTAGAGCGGATCCAGGCGGTGGCCGCGAAGGTCAAGGGCTTCCGTGACCGCGGTGACGACGTGGTGGTGGTGGTATCGGCCATGAGCGGTGAAACCAACCGGCTGATCGGGCTGGCCAAGGAGATTCAGCGCAAACCGCTGGCCCGGGAGATGGATGTGCTGGTCTCCACCGGCGAGCAGGTGACCATCGCCCTGCTCTGCATGGCGCTCGACAGCATCGGCTGTCCCGCGCGCTCCTTTACCGGATCACAGGTCCGGATCGTGACCGACAGTGCCCATACCAAGGCGCGAATTCAGTCGATCGACGACGAGCGCATGCGCTCGGAGCTCAACGCCGGGCGCGTAGTCGTGGTTGCCGGTTTTCAGGGGATTGATGAACTGGGCAATATCACCACCCTCGGGCGGGGCGGCTCCGATACCACGGCTGTGGCTTTGGCCGCGGCACTCAAGGCCGACGAGTGCCAGATCTATACCGATGTCGATGGGGTCTACACCACGGATCCGCGAGTCGTTGAAGGTGCCCGCCGACTGAGTACCATCACCTTCGAAGAGATGCTCGAGATGGCCAGCCTCGGCTCCAAGGTGCTGCAGATTCGCTCGGTGGAATTTGCCGGCAAGTACAATGTCCCGCTGCGGGTGCTGTCCAGTTTCGAAGATGGTCCCGGAACGCTGATTACCACAGAGGAAGACAACGTGGAAAAGCCGATTATTTCAGGTATCGCCTTTAATCGTGACGAAGCCAAACTGAGCATTCTGGGTGTGCCCGACCAGCCGGGCGTGGCTTCACAGATCCTGGGTCCGGTGGGTGACGCGAACATTGAAGTCGATATGATCGTTCAGAACATTGCTCAGCAGGACAATACCACCGACTTCACCTTTACCGTGCATCGCAACGACTATGATCAGGCCGAAGCGATTCTGCAGCGGGTGGCGGGTGAGCTTAAAGCGCGTGAAGTGGTGGGCGATAACAAGATCGCCAAAGTATCGATCGTTGGTGTGGGCATGCGCTCTCACGCCGGCGTGGCCACCAAAATGTTCCAGACGCTGGCCCATGAATCGATCAATATTCAGTTAATTTCTACCTCGGAAATTAAGATTTCGGTCATAATCGCCGAAAAGTATCTTGAACTTGCTGTCAGATCTTTACATTCCGCGTTCGAACTGGATGCTGTGGATGTGGTCAGTGAGTCTTGAAAGTGAGCAGTGCTCGGGGAGTGAGTGCTGCTTTTAAGTCCCTCTGGTAATTTAACTATTTGTATTAGCTTTGGCTGCTTCGCTGACTATAATTCAGGTCAGCCTCGTACGGAGACTTACTGCCGGCATTGATTACGGCGGTATAAGGATGCCAAGTTAAGGAGAGCTTTATGTTAATTCTGACCCGTCGCGTGGGTGAGACTTTGATGGTTGGCGATGACGTCACCGTGACAGTTTTGGGTGTTAAGGGTAACCAGGTCCGCATTGGTGTGAACGCGCCCAAGGATGTTTCCGTACACCGCGAAGAGATCTATCAGCGTATCCAGAAAGAAAAAGAGAAGAATCAGGAATAAGAGCGAATTTTTCTCTTGGAATGGCTTTTTTTTCATAACTCGTTTGGGTAACATACGCGCCTTGTTTGGTGAGGTGGCCGAGTGGCTGAAGGCGCGCCCCTGCTAAGGGCGTATACCTTAACGGGTATCGAGGGTTCGAATCCCTCCCTCACCGCCATTGCGCACCCGTAGCTCAGCTGGATAGAGTACCTGGCTACGAACCAGGCGGTCAGAGGTTCGAATCCTCTCGGGTGCGCCACTTAATTTTTAAGGTTTGCAGGGCTGCAAACCTTTTTTGTCTGTTTAAACACGCACCCGTAGCTCAGCTGGATAGAGTACCTGGCTACGAACCAGGCGGTCAGAGGTTCGAATCCTCTCGGGTGCGCCATTACACAGGAACGTTACCCGGACGGTCGCGATTCCGCAGCAACTGCACCCGTAGCTCAGCTGGATAGAGTACCTGGCTACGAACCAGGCGGTCAGAGGTTCGAATCCTCTCGGGTGCGCCAATAAAAGAAAAGGGCTCCGCGCAAGCGGGGCCCTTTTCTTTTATCCGTACCTGAGCGTTTGATGAGGCCCTCCGGTTCGAGCCGAGCGCAGCGAGACAACGTCGCGCCTGCGCGGCGGCCCCGCAGGGGTGAGCGCCTGCGGCGCGAATCATCCTCTCGGTTTTCAGGGGTCGCACGGTTCTAAAAGCGGGGCCCTTTTCTTTTATCCGTACCTGAGCGTTTGATGAGGACCTCCGGTTCGAGCCGAGCGCAGCGAGACAACGTCGCGCCTGCGGTGACGGCCCCGCAGGGGGGAGCGCCTGCGGCGCGAATCATCCTCTCGGTTTTCAGGTCTCGCACGGTTCTACAAGCGGGGCCCTTTTCTTTTATCCGTACGGTCTGGCTGATGTATAGCCGCCAGTTTGAACCGGGTATCTCAACGCGCCGTTGCCCTGCTTCCGTCATCGCTAATGACAAAATCTGCAAAGGTTACCGTGGATTAATGTGCCGGATTCAGGCCTGCTCGGACGACAGGGCAAGCTCACCCTGGAGCTGTTCCATGGTCGGACCGCGGCGGCGATTGATGACCAGGCTGTTTCCCGGCTGCTGTTTGGCCAGCGTTTTGGCATCGCTGGCGAGCGTTGCTACATCCAGATGAGAACGGCAGCGATCCAGCGCCGGATGGGCAACACCGATGGATAACGTCGCCAGCGGCAGCCGCTGTTGTCCACCGTTGCGGTCGGTGCTTTCCAAATAGCCGCGTTCGCGGTCATCTGGGTCGTATAGTTGCGTCAGTGCGGTGCTGAACTCCTGTTGCAGATGGCGCAGCTTGTGGCGCCAGTTGCGCTCCTCCAGCAATACCAGAAAGTCGTCCCCACCTATATGGCCGATGAAGTCCCGCTCGGGATCGCAATGGCGCCGCAGGCAGTCTGCCAGTAGTTGAATCGCCTGGTCGCCGCGATGAAAACCGTAGCGATCGTTGAACGCCTTAAAATTGTCGATATCGAGGTAGCCGATGGCAAAGCTTTGCTGGGCTTCAAGGCGTCGGTTGATCTCGTCATTGGTGGGTACGGTGCCGGGCAGCAGGGTCAACGGGTTGGCATGCCGGGCGTTGTTGAGCTGTAGCTGGGTGACCAGCTTGAGCAGTTCGACAATCGCCCCCATTCCCAGATAGTGGCCGTTGCGGGTGATGATAAAGTCGGTGCGCAGACGGTTTAGATCCAGCAGGTCCAGCTGACGGGCGATCTGTTCCAGGCTGTGATGCTCTTCAAGCACTAGGGGCTGGGTGTCGATGTGCGGGCGAATCGATTTGCGCTCGTAGAGCTCGCGCCCGAACGGGGCGAGATAGAGGTTAAGGCAGGTGTCGCGGTGCAGAATGCCCACCGGCTTGCCCTGATCCAGTACCGCCATGGAGAGCAGCTCCGGATGCTTGCGAAAGCGCCGGGCAGCATCGCCCAGCGTGCGGTCGGCTTTGAGGGTAGGTTGCGGGCGGGCGATACGAGCCAGCAATGCGGACCTTGAGCCATGGGCTTCGAACACCGGGCGCGCCCGACCCAGCCGAGGAGGGAGCTCGCGACTGGGAACCGGTTGTGGCGGGGAGAAGTAGAAGCCTTGCTGCAACGTCAGGCCAACGTCGTTGAGGTAGTTGTGTTCGGCTTCCTGCTCAATCCCCTCTGCGATCACCTTGCAGTCGATGGAGCGCGCCACATCGGTGATCGAGCGGACGAACTCCTGCTTGATCGGCGAGCGGTCAATACCCTCGATAAAGTGGCGGTCTATTTTGACGAACTGGGGGCGCAGCTCCGACCAGGAACGCAAGCCGGCGTAACCGGCACCCAGATCGTCCAGTGCCACCTGAAAACCCTGCTGGCGGTAATGGTCGGTGGCTTCGCGCATCAGGGCGTAGTCATTGATAGGCAGCTGTTCGGTGATCTCCAGTACCAGTTGCTCCGGTTCCAGACCTAACTGGGTCATCAGCCGCTGGGTTTCTCCGGCGCGGAAGTCCGCTTCCAGCAGGGTATTAGGCGTTACGTTGAGAAACAGGCGCCCGGGCAGTTCCAGTTCACGAAAACGGGTAATCGAGAGACGCCGGCACAGAAGCTCCAGTTCCAGCAGTCGCCCAGCCTTGTGGGCAAACGGAAACAGGCTGGCGGGGGCGTGCAGAGGGCTGTCCACGGGGCCTCGAATCAGTGCTTCGTAGCCCACAATGGCACCCTGGCCGCTATCGATGATGGGCATGAAGTGGGGTATCAGCAGTTGCTGGGACAGTAACCGGTCAAGCTCGCATGACATGCGGTGGTACCCCTCTGGCGATCCCTTGGCTTGATTAAAGATGATGATCTGAGCGCACATGGTTCTACCCTGCTGCTGGCGGGTGACGACAGCCGTCGCGCTCCTGCGGGCGGGTCACGTGTTGGTTGTTTAGCTATTCCGTTGCGAAGTGGGCGTATTCGACCATGGGAATATGACGGCCGCATGAACGCAACACGGCGGTACCGGAGTTGATGCGTGTCAGGTAAGCCGCGATTACGCCATCGTTGTCCGAAATTGTCATCTAATCGTCATCCTCGCTTTCTACCGTGGGGGTATCGACTGTTTGCGGGTGTGTTATGCGTATAGCTCTGTTAACCAAGGTCAGCGCCGGGATGTTGCTGATCGCCTGCCTGGGAATGGCATTTGGTGTCTGGTGGGGGTTGCAGCGTTTGCAGCAGCCTTTTGTCCTGAGCCAGCAGTATTTTTTTCTGGCCGAGCAGCTGTCCGTGGAGACCCGGCATCTGGTCGAGCGTTATCTGGATAGTGGTGACGCTACCGATCTGGTTGCGGCTGAGAGCTTTATGGCTGACGAGGTGGTGCCGGGGCTCGATCGCCTGCCATCATCGATGAGCGACCTGCTGCGGCCAGCGGTGGCGTCGCTGCAACAGGCGCTGGCGGTTGATCTGCGGGCTGCCGGTAAGTTGGCGGCTGATCCCCAGGGGCTGCTGTTGCACAACGAGCGCGAAACCATCGACACCCTGGAGCGGTTGTTAAGCTACAGCGCCAAAGCGGTGGGCGCCGAACCCGCGCTGATCGAGGACTACCGCCAGCTCGCGGTTGCCTTGCTGATGGCGCAGGGGCGCCGTGCGGTGCTGCGCAGTAGCTACTTTGCGCAGCCCTCCGAGACGTTGCGTACCAGCTTAAATGAGCTCAGCAGCGCGATGCTGGAGCAAGGGCAGCGCATTGAGGCGCTGTCGCCGCTGGGGGTCTACGCCGAAGCCCAGGAGGATGAGTTCGCCGCGCTGATGGGTTTTGCCGAAGAGAGCAGTGATCGGGTCGAACAGGGAGAGGAGATCAAGTCCGAGCTGGTATCGTTGCTGCGTCGCTATGCTTCCGAGCTGGACAACACCACTGCCCAGATCGATCAGGCGCTTGCCGCGCGTCAACGGGTTAACGGCCAGTTGGCGTCGGTGGAGCAGGTTGTCGCCAGCGCGGAACAGCAGGTCGAGGCGATCAAGCAGGCGATCGAGCGCCAGGTATTTGCCACCATGGTGGTGTGTCTGGCGCTGATCTTCACCGCCGGTTTGGGCAGTAGCTGGCTGCAGCAGCGGGTGCTGAGAGCGGTCAGCGGAGTGGGTGATTACCTGGCGCGACTGAGCGGCGGCAATTTCACCGAGCGGATGCACCAGAACAGCCGCTTTAGCGAAATGGTGTCACTGGAGTATTCGGCCAATCAGCTGCGTGATGCGATGGTGACCATCGTTACCGATATTCGCACCGAAGTGGCGGCGGTGGACAAGGTCGGTGCCGACATCGACAAGGCCAGTGCGGCAATACAGGCTGGCGCGTCCGAGCAGTGTCAGCTGATGGAGGAGACCAATCAGGCGCTGCGCGAGCTGGCGCTGTCGTTCCAAGAGGTCGCGCGCCATGCCAGCGACGCCTCCGGGGCGGCGGGTAGTGGTCGCCAGTCGATGCATCAATCCAGCGATGCCATGGGTGATCTGGCCGCAACGGTCAACAGCGTGGCCAGCGAATCGCGCGATGGCGCGCAGGTAGTGGCCCGTCTCAAGGAGGACTCCCAACGCATCAATGCAGTGCTCAATGTGATTGTGGCTATCGCGGAACAGACCAATCTGCTGGCCCTGAATGCGGCGATTGAGGCGGCGCGGGCCGGTGAGCATGGGCGTGGATTTGCGGTGGTGGCCGATGAGGTACGGCAGCTGGCGCAGCGCACCGCCGAATCAGTAGACGAAGTGCGCGGCACCGTGGAGGGGTTGCGCCAGTCTTCTGATCAGGTTTCTGCATTGATGGAGCGGCAGCAGAGTAAAGCGTTGGGGGCGTCGGATCAGGCCCGGCAAGTGCGTGAGGCGCTGGCTGAGGCGGTGGCTGCAATCGACCGGATTCATGAGCTTAACACCCTGATTGCCCAAACCACCGAAGAGCAGGCGGGATCGGCGGCAGGGGTGCAGGAAAGCGCGGGGCAGGTGCTCCAGCATGCCCAGCGCTCGTCTGAACGTACCCAAGAGATGGGGCGCCAAAGCCGCCAGCTGAACGGTGTCAGTCACGAGTTGGGAGCTTTGGTCGAGCGCTTCGCGGTGTAAAGCGGTTTGGCCGCTGGGGAGGGCTTGGGTATAATTTCTGCCCTTTCCCTCGTCCCAGAAGCGTTTCTCCATGAAGTTTATCGTCAAGCTGTTTCCGGAAATCACCATCAAGAGCAAGCCGGTGCGGCGCCGCTTTATTCAGCGGCTGCAATCCAACCTGCAGATTATTCTCAAGCGTATCGATCCGGAAATCGGCGTCAGCGGCAAATGGGATAAGGTTGAAGTCAACGTTCACAGCGAGGATGCCGCGGTTCACCAGGCGGTGATTGAGGCGCTGGGCGATACGCCCGGTATCAACCACTTTTTGCAGGTTCAGGAATACCCGCTTGGCGACTTTCATCAGGTGTTTGAGCTTACCCGCGATGCCTTTGCCGCGCAGCTCAAAGGGAAGCGCTTTGTCGTCAGGGTGAAGCGAGCCGGCAAGCATGATTTCACCTCCAGCGATCTGGAGCGCTACGTGGGTGGCGGCTTGCTGCAGCATACCGAAGCCGCCGGGGTCGATCTGCATCACCCCGAGGTGACGGTCAAGCTAGAGGTGCGCGACCAGCGGTTGTTTCTGGTGGAAAACCGCTTTCCCGGCCTTGGCGGCTTCCCGATGGGTAGTCTGGAGGGCGTGTTGTCGCTGATCTCCGGCGGCTTCGATTCCACCGTGTCCAGCTACCTGACCATGAAACGGGGTTGCAAAACCCACTTCTGCTTTTTCAATCTGGGTGGCGCTGCTCACGAGACCGGAGTCAAACAGGTCTCCCACTACCTGTGGCGTCGCTACAGCTCCTCGCACCGGGTCAAGTTTGTAAGCGTGCCCTTTGAGGGGGTGGTCGAGGAAATTCTCAAGAATGTCCATCACTCTCAGATGGGGGTGGTGCTGAAGCGGATGATGATGCGTGCCGGTGAGGCGGTGGCCGAACGCTTGGGTGTTGATGCGCTGGTGACCGGGGAAAGTGTGGCCCAGGTGTCCAGTCAGACGCTGCCTAACCTGTCTCTGATTGATTCGGTCTGTAACCGCCTGGTGCTGCGCCCGCTGGTGGTGTCCGACAAACAGGATATCATCGATACCGCCCGTGCTATCGGGACCTTCGACTTTGCCGAGACCATGCCGGAGTACTGTGGGGTGATCTCTGATCGCCCGACTACCCATGCCCGTCGCGAACGGATTGAGGAGGAAGAGTCCAAGTTCGATAACGGCGTGCTGGAGGCGGCGATCGCCAGTGCCAAGGTGATTCGTATCGATCAGATTGAACAGGATGCCGAGGCTCAGGTTGAAGTGGAAACCGAGCAGCAGGTGACCGCAGGCGAAGTCATCATCGATATCCGCCACCCGGACGAAGAGGAGCAGGCTCCGCTGAAGGTGAGTGGCGTCGAGGTGATCAAAATCCCCTTCTATAGCATCGGTAGCCGGTTTGCAGAACTGGATCGGCAGCGCCAGTACCTGCTCTATTGCCCCAAGGGGGTGATGAGCCAGCTGCACGCCCTCTACCTCAAGGATCAGGGCTTTGGCAACGTTAAGGTCTATCGACCTTCTCGGTAGTGTTAGCAGCCGAATTAAAAGCCGGCCAGCACCTCCAGATGGGCCTGCACGCTGTGGGCCAGCGATACCGGGTTATAGCCACCCTCCAGCACCGAGACCACTCGATTCTGGGAGTAGATGCGCGCCTGGTCGAGGATCATCCGTGTGGCCCAGCGGTAGTCTTCTTCGGTCAGTTTCAGGTCGGCCATAGGGTCGTCGATATGTGCGTCAAAGCCGGCCGAGATAAAGATCATGTCCGGTTTGTGAGCCTGTAGTGCGGGTAGCCAGTGGCTCTCCAATGCTGCGCGGAAGGCGTTGCCATCGCTGAACGCCGCCAGCGGGCAGTTGACGATATTAGGGCGGTTGATGTCGCAGTAACGCTCGGGATAGAAAGGGTGCTGGAATGTCGAGCACACCAACACCTCGGGGCGGTCCTTAAAGATGTCGACGGTACCGTTGCCGTGATGAACGTCGAAATCAAGTACCGCCACCCGTTCGATGCCGGGCAGGGAGAGCGCATGAATGGCACCGATCGCGACGTTATTGTAGAAGCAGAACCCCATAGGAATGTTGTGTTCGGCGTGATGCCCGGGGGGGCGCACCGCACAGAAGGCATTCTGCGACTTGCCGCCGGCCACGCGGTTGGTAGCCAGTACCACGCCGCCCACGGCCAGGCTGGCCGCATGGAGCGAGTCGGGGCAGAGGGCGGTGTCGTCATCGGTGTACACCACGCCCTTGTCGGGCAGGCGCATATGCAGACGTTTGGCGTGCAGCGGGTGGTGGGCAAGCATGATCTGCTCGTCGGTGCAGTGGACCGCTTGCATCCGCTGCAGGTGGTCCTGAAGGCCTGAACGCTCCAGTTGCCGCTCGATCGCTAGCAGGCGGATGGGGCTCTCTGGATGCTCCGGCCCCATGTTGTGCAGCCCGCAGTCGCGGTGGCTGATATAGGTGGTGACCATAGTTAGAGTTCTTATATAAGCTGGCTCGCAGAACGTTACAGTCTAGCGAATGTCGATGCCATCGGCGCTTATCCTAAGGTCGCACCGCTCCCTGGCATCCCTCTGGTGCTGATTGTGCGTAATTTCGGTGCAGAGTAAAAGAGTGGCGGTTGATCTATGTCAGCGAGGGACGGCTGGGCATCGTCTTATGATGCAGGGGCAGCATAGATCTGTTTTGGCGCCAGTACGCTTCATCGCTCTGGCGTTTTTTTGTTGCGAAAAAGAGAGCGCTCCGCTATTTGTGGGGGTGGATGCGAAGGAAAGGGAGCCGGTGAGGCAGTGACGGAAGCGGCGCTTAAAGATAAGCGGGTACTACTGGTCGATAGCAGCGGCAATTTGCGCTGGACGGTGAAAGGACTGCTGGAGTCGATGGGCTTCGGCGAGGTCGCCACCCTCAATATCAGCCAGAGCGTGCTCGATACCGTTGCCGACAGCAGCTTTGACATCATTCTCATCGGCCACAACGTTCATGACCGCTATTCCGGTCTGCAGCTGTTGGAAGAGGCACGCTACAAGGGGCTGATCAAGCCTACCTGCAGCTGGGTGCTGCTGACCAGCGATGCTTCGCAAGAGTCGGTGTTGTTTGCGATCGAGATCCAGCCCGACGAAGTGATCACCAAGCCCTTCACCATGCAGACGCTGGAGCGTCGGCTGCGCGCCTTGTGCAAGCGCAAACAGGCGATGGAGCCGATCGAACGTGCAGTCGAGCGCCAGGCCTACAATCGCGCCATCAAGCTGTGCGATTCGTTGATGAATAAATCCGATCCCAATTATGTGCAGGCGCAACTGATCAAAGGGCGATTGCTGATGGATATGGGCGAGTACGCTCAGGCGCGTCCGGTTTTTGAACAGTTACATTGGGCCGGTCACGGTTTGCTGCCGGGCTACAAACTCTCTGAATGTGATTTTTTGCTGGGCGATCTGGACCAGGCTGAGCAGCGCCTGCAGGCGGTGATTGAAGAACACCCCTTGCTGATACCGGCTTACGATCTGCTGGCGCGGGTTTATGAGGCACGTGGTCAGCAGCGAGATGCGCAGTTGATTCTGGTGCAGGCCACCGACCAGTCGCCGCGCAGCATTGACCGGCAGATGAACCTCGGTCGGCTGGCGGTCAACAACGCCGATCTGCCGGTGGCTGAACGTGCTTACCGGCGTTCGGTGCATCTGGGCGAGCACAGCTGTCGGGCCAGTTCGGCGCCGTTGCTGAAGCTGGCCAATGTGACCCGACTGCAGATGGAACAGGGTGCACCCGAGGAACGGCAGTCGAAGCTGCAGGCGATCGAGAAAATGGTTGCCGAGGCTCGCAAGCGCTTTGCTAATGAGCCGGATCTGATGGTTCGTTGTGAACTGCTGCAAGCCAAAGTGGAGGAGACGCTGGGCAATCCCGACGCGGCGCAGCAGTGTTATGAGCGTGCTCAGCAGGCGGCGCAGCGGCTCGAGGGTACGGTGGACCTGGAGCAGGTCAAACGACGTCTGCTTGACGAACAACCGCCGGAGATGCCCAAGCCCCGGGTGGTCGAAGAGAAACCGGCCAAGTCCAGTCGTGATCCGGCGATGAGCGACAAGGTCAATCGCATCGGGGTGCGCAATTACCTGGCGGACAAGCAGGGTCAGGCGATTCGCTATTTCAACCTGGCGTTCGATTACAATCCGCTCAACGGCAATGCCATGCTCAACCTGGCGCAGCTATTCCTTGAGGGCGCGCGTGATATCCCGGCGCGTAAAGAGGAGCGTCTCAAGATGTACCAGCGCTACATGCGTCTGGCAGGGCGGTTGCCGCTGGCGGGTCCCGCCAAGGCGAAGTACGATCGGCTGCTCCGGCTGGGCAAGGAGCCGGTAGAGTCGTTGCCGCCGGGGATGCTGGCCGAACTGCTGAAATAAGTCGCCGTAACTGGTGAAAAAACGATCACAACCGGACTTGCGTCAAGGACGGCCGGTTGTAATTGGCGCTAGAGTGTAAGCCGTGACTCAGTCGAGGAGGGCTTGGCGATGATCAGCGAACGGCGCCAGCACGCGCGCATTCCGGTGGTGTGGAAAGCCACCATCACCCGCCTTAATGGTGAGCAGTTGCTCGGTAGTACCGACAACGTTTCGGTCGACGGTATCAATGTAATTCTCAATCGCGATCTGGTCTTGGGCGAGCCGGTACGGGTGGACGTGGTGACTCGTTGCGCCGCGGGCGTGGGCTGCTTTCGCCTCCAGGGCGTTGCGGTGTATGTGGAGTCGCTTCAGCATAACCTCGGTGTCGCTGTGGGGTTGCGGTTGCTGGATGTTGATGGCCGTTACAGCCAGTTGGTTCAGGGGCTGCTCGGATCGCGTGGAGCGAACGAGGTTGCCTGAGCGTCAGGCCGGCTTGCCACGCGGTTGGGCATAACCCAGTGCCATGCGGGTCTGCATGTGAAACTGGCTGAAACAGCGAAAATCCTCGTCGTTGATGGGGCCGGCCTCGAGTGAACGATCAGCATACAAAAAACCCACCACCTTGTTATTGACGCCCAGCGGTGCCAGTACGAAGCCGCAGGGGTTCACCTTCTGCATAAAACTGTCGGGCAGTCGCTCGCTCCAGCCAGCCTCCCGGGTGTCTGTCACCAGTAGCGTGCTCTGTTTCTCTACCAGACGAAAGAAAAACTCACTGTCGCGGCTGCGGCGCAAGGTGAAGTAGCTGGCCAGCGGTTCGGTCTGCGACCCACGGACAATCTTCATGCTGAGCTGCTGGTGGTCGCGGCTCAGCAGGCAGAACCCGGTCCGGGTGCAGCCGCTGCTCTCCAGAATCGCGTCTGCGGCTTTGGCAAATACCTGCGGTAATGGCGCCTGTTGCGTCACCAGTGCGCTGATCTCCTGCAGGTGCTGGAGTTGGCGCTGCAGGCCGATCTGCTGTGCCGCGGCCGCAGGCGCATCGTTTCCGCTGCTTTGAGGTTGTAGCACATCGTCGTCGTGATCTTGGCTTTCGGCGCGGGAGTGCACATAGAACGATAGCTTGCGGTTGAAGTCGTCGAGCATCTCATCGCCGCTGTCCTGCACCGTCGGAATCAGTCGCCGGCTGGATATGCCGTACTCTTCGGTCAGGTCGCAGACGGTACGGAAGGCGCGATTAAGCGAACCGGTGAGTTTGTCGCGGTTCATCCCCGTGGCGCTGCCAAGTTTGTCGATCAGCGCCGAGAAATCCTGTTTGCCGGAATGCTCGCGGTTGTATATCTGTTGCAACAGTTGCTGCGAAATTGACGCCAACTGGTGGTTGAGGCGCTGGTCGCCCTTGAGATCCTCTGCGGTCATCTCATCCATGCTGCTGACCACCGATTTGGGGAAGCCCCAGCTCTGCGCCAGATCCTGGCCGATATCGCTGAAATGTCCGCCGAGTTCGTCGATCTGAATCCGCGACCAGCTCTGCTCGCCAAGTTTGCGCTGCTCGAGCATGCGGTTGTAGGTGTCGGGCAGGGTAAAGGCGATGACAATTTCACCCAGTCCATGGAGCAGGCCGCAGGTATAGGTTTCCTCGATATCGTCGATGCCGGCTTTGGAGGCGAGTTCGCGCGCAATGGAGGCGGTCAGGAATGAGCGCATTACCAGATTGCCGATATCCACCGAGGGGTTGGTTTTACTGAAGCATTCGATCAGTTTCAGAGTTACCGACAGATTTTTGATCTCGTCGAAACCGATCAGGATCACCGCGCGCGAGATCACGTTGATACGCCCGTTGCCGCGATTGACGTGGGCCGAATTGGCGAGCTTGAGAAGCTTGGCGGACAGGTTGGCATCTTTCATGACTGCCATCGCCAGTGCCATGGCGTCCGCTTCTTTGGAGCTGCTGATCTGCTGGATGCGATTGATGGTTGCGCTGAATACCGGTAGATCGCCGAGGCGGTCGAGGCGGGTATGAACCGCGTTGAGAGTTTTAAGAAACTTCATGCAGGCAGCGCGTTCCGGGCAAATGACAAAAGCTGTTGCGCAGTGTAGCGCAGCTGGTGGTCAAAAGGATTGATCCAGATTGGTTGAGTTTATCGCAATTGGTGACAAGGGGCAGTTTTTAGCCGTTGCCGCAGAACCGGGCGGCTAACGCCGCCCGGTTCTGGCGTGGCCTCAGTTGTGGGCGTGAAGCTCGGCGTTCAGCTCAATCGCCGACTTGTTGGTTTTGACTTCAATTCGACCATTCTGCGAATTGCGGCGGAACAGCAGGTCGGTTTTACCGGCCAGCTCTCCCGCTTTGACCACTTCCACCTCGTTGCCCTGGTCGTCGAGCACCACGACTTTGGAGCCACCGGTCACGTACAGGCCGGCTTCGATGGTGCAGCGGTCTCCCAGGGGGATACCGAGGCCTGCGTTGGCGCCAATCAGGCAGCCTTCGCCGACGTTGATCACCACGTTGTTGCCGCCGGAGAGGGTGCCCATGGTGGAGCAGCCACCACCGAGATCGGAACCTTCACCCACCACTACACCAGCGGAGATCCGCCCTTCGACCATGCTGGTGCCGAGGGTGCCGGCGTTAAAGTTAACGAAGCCTTCGTGCATGATGGTGGTGCCCTCTCCCAGATAAGCGCCCAGACGAACGCGGCTGGCGTCGCCGATACGGATGCCGGCCGGGACCGTGTAATTGGTCATCTTGGGGAACTTGTCCACCGACTGCACGTCGAGCAGTTCGCCGCGGGCGCGGGCTTCCAGTTGGCGCTGGGGCAGGTCTTCCAGCGCCACTGCGCCCTGATTGGTCCAGGCAACGTTGGGCAGCAGGCCGAACATTCCGGTCAGGTTGATGCCGTGCGGTTTAACCATCCGCTGTGACAGCATCTGCAGCTTGAGGTAGACCTCGGGAGTTGATGCCGGCTGGTCGTCGTCCTGCAGGATGCACAAGACCAGCGGTTGCTGACTGCCCTTGAGGGTTTCGGCAATCTTCAGTTGCTCGGTGGCATTCACCTGGGTGAAGGCCGTGGCAACCTGCTGCAACGCGGTGCTGTCGAGTTCGATGGCGCAGTTGCCGCCTTCGTAGCCCAGGTTGGTTTTAAGTGCACCGATCAGGGTGTTGCAGGGCTCGAACAGGGGCTTGGCGTAGAACACTTCCAGCCAGTCGCCGCTGGAGGATTTGGTGCCGACTCCGAGGCCGAGACAGAAATGGTTGCCGCTCATGGTTCTCTCCGCTCTGGTGTTAAACAAAATAGGATTGGTAATCGGCTTCTTTGAAGCCCAGCTTGCGTGCGCTGCCAAGGTCGAGCAGCGGCCGTTTGATCATTGCCGGATGGGCCAGCATCAGCGCCACCGCCCGCTCGCGGTTGATCTGCTCACGCTCGGCCTCGGGCAGTTGGCGCCATGTGGTGCCGCGGCGGTTGAGCAGGTTTTCCCACCCCAGCTCGTCGCACCAGGCGTTCAGTTGATCGGCGTTGAGACCCTCTTTGCGATAGTCATGAAACCGATAGCTGACACCTTCAGCGTCAAGCCACTTACGGGCTTTCTTGATGGTGTCGCAGTTGGGGATGCCGTACAGAGTGATCATACAGAGCCTTTGTGCTGGTGGATAAACTGACGGATACGCTGCGCCGCTTCAACACATTGTTGCGGTTCGGCTACCAACGCCATGCGGACACGCCCGGCTCCGGGGTTGCCGTCATCGGTATCGCGGGACAGGTATGATCCGGGCAGCACGGTAATGTGTTGTTGGGCGAACAGCTCGCGGGCGAACTGTTGTTCGTCGCCAGGGGTTTGGGCCCAGAGATAGAACCCCGCATCGGGTCGTTCGACCTCCAGAGCGCCGTCGAGAATCTCCAGCACTGCATCGAACTTGGTCCGGTAGAGGTCGCGGTTGGCGCGCACGTGGACTTCGTCGTTCCAGGCCGCGATGCTGGCGTGCTGGGTCTGCAGCGGCATGGCGCAGCCGTGATAGGTCCGGTAGAGCAGAAAACGCTGCATGATCCCGGCGTCCCCAGCGACGAAGCCGGAGCGCAGTCCGGGCAGGTTGGAGCGCTTCGACAAGCTGTGGAACACCAGGCAGCGGCGGAAGTCATGGCGACCCATTTCGGCACAGGCCTGCAGCAGCCCTGCCGGCGGACGGGTTTCATCGAAATAGATCTCGGAATAGCATTCGTCGGCGGCGATGACAAAGTCGTACTGGTCGGCAAGTCTGATCAGCTGCTGTAGCCGTGCGCTGGGTATGACCGCACCGGTGGGATTGCCGGGGGAGCAGATAAACAGCAGCTGGCAGCGCTGCCATACCGCCGCAGGTACCGCGTCAAAGTCCGGTAGAAACCCGTTGGCGGCGCTGCAGCTGAGAAAATGGGGCTCAGCGCCGGCAAGATACGCGGCTCCTTCGTAGATCTGGTAGAAGGGGTTGGGGCTGACCACCAGCGGTCGGGTGCCGTCCGGCTGGCGCTCGATCAGCGTTTGGGTGATAGCGAACAGGGCTTCACGGGTGCCGTTACAGGGCAGGATCTGGGTTTCCGGGTCGAGCCCGCCGGCTCCCAGCTTGAAGCGGCGCTCGGCCCAGGCTGCCATGGCCGCGCGCAGCTCCGGCAGGCCCTTGGTGCTGGGGTAGCCGGACAAACCGTCGAGTGAATCGACCAGAGTCTGTTTCACGAACGCGGGTGCCGGGTGGCGGGGCTCCCCGATCGACAGCGCAATGTGATCCAGCCGGGCGGGTGGCGTGGCACCGGCCTTGAGGCGGTTGAGACGCTCAAAAGGATAGGGCTGTAACAGTTCAAGATCTGGGTTCATGCGCTTCCGTGGGTGTAGTTGGCGGCGTCCGCTGTGGCCGGACGCGGCGGATTATAAAGAGCATGGTAGCGGGTGACAAATCGCATCTGTTGCGCCTCAGGCGGTCTCAAGCTGTCGGTCCAGCTCTTCGATGATGCGGTCTTGCAGGTATTTGGCCAGATCCGGATCGGTAATCGGTTCGCCCGCTCGATCGGTGATAAAGAATACGTCCTCCACCCGCTCGCCAACGTTGACGATTTTGGCTTTGAGCAGGTGTACGCCGCACTCGAGGAATACCTGACCGATCCGCGCCAGCAGGCCCGGCCGGTCGGAGGTGGTCACCTCCATGGTGGTGACATGGCGCTCGGGATCGGTGGAAAGAATCACCTGGGTGCGCATGGCGAACAGTTTCAGCTGGCGCGGGACCCGGCGTTGCACGATCGCCTTGTAGTCGGCGGGATCGTCGAGCTCCTCCACCAGCCGCTCCTTGATCAACGCGATCATATCCGGGTCGTGATCGATGGACTGGTTGTTTTCGTCCAGCACGATGAAGGTGTTGTAGCTGTAACCGTCGTCGTTGGTCATGATCCTCGCGTCCTGGATGCTGAGGTTCAACTGATCCAGGGTGGCGGCGGTGGCGGCAAACAGACCCTCGTGATCCTTCATGAAAATGAAGATCTGGGTGGCGCCTTCGTAGATGCGGGCGCTGGTGCCCTTGACCAATACCAGTGGCTGGCTGCGGTCATGGTGGCTGATGATCGCTTCGGTGTGCCAGGCAACGTCTGCGGCTTCGTTACGCAGAAAGTAGTCTTCGTGCAGGGTGGCCCACAAACATTCGGCGCTGTAGTCGCTGATGCCCTGGTGCTTGAGGGTGTCGAGGGCCTCTTTTTGTACCTGCTCGATCCGGTCTTCCTTGTTGATCGGGTTTTCCAGTCCGCGCCGCAGTACCCGCTTGGTCTCGTTGTAAAGTTGACGCATCAGGGTGGCGCGCCAGTTGTTCCACAGGGTGTTGTTGGTGGCGCAGATGTCGGCCACGGTGAGGGCGTAGAGGTAGTCGAGGTGGATCGAATCGCGCACCCGCATGGCAAAGTCGTGGATCACTTCCGGGTCGGAAATATCCTTGCGCTGGGCGGTCATCGACATCAGCAGGTGGTTTTCCACCAGCCAGGCCACCAGATGGGTATCCCACTTGCCGAGGTGGTGGCGTTCGCAGAAGGCGATGGCGTCCACCGCGCCCAGCTCCGAGTGATCACCGCCGCGCCCCTTGGCGATGTCGTGGTACAGACCGGCGACGTAGAGCAGGGCGACCTTGGGTACCTGGCGCACGATGCGGTTAGCGATCGGGAACTGGTCCTGCTGGTCGCTATGGCGGAAGCGGCGCATGTTGGTGATCACTTTGAGGGTGTGCGCATCGACGGTGTAGATATGGAACAGGTCGTGCTGCATCTGGCCAACGATCTTGCCGAACTCCGGCAGATAACGTCCCAGAATGCCGTAGCGGTTCATGCGCCTCAGTTCGGTGGTCACCCCTTCCGGCGAGCGCAGTAGCTCCATGAACAGGCTGGTGTTGCGAATGTCGTGACGGAACTCCTCGTCGATCAGGTGACGGTGTTCGCGCAGCAGCTTCATGGTGGAGGCGCGCACCCCTTTGAGCTCGGGGTTCTGGGCCAGCAGCACGAACATCTCCATCATCGCGAACGGCGACTTCTCGAATACCTCGTCGTCCACCACCTCGATATGCTCGTCGCGGATCTGGAAGCGGTTGTTGAGCGGGCGGGTTTCGTTGTTGTGCTCGTCGGCCAGAATCGCTTCTTCAAAATGCTGCAGCAGCATGTCGTTGAACTCTGCCAGCGCCATGGCAATGCGGTAGTACTTGCTCATGAACTGCTCCACCGCGCGCTTGCCTTCGGTGTCTTCATAGCCAAAGAACTTGGCCAGCGTGCGCTGGTGGTCAAACAGCAGGCGGTTCTCGCAGCGATCGGTGAGCATGTGCAGGGCGTAGCGAACGCTCCAGAGATAACGCTCGCCCTTGTCCAGCGCGTCCAGCTCGCTTTCGGTCAAAAAACCGTGGTCGACCAGGTCGCGCACGTAGGTGGCGCCAAAGTGGCGTTTGGCTACCCAGCCAACGGTTTGAATGTCACGCAGGCCGCCGGGGGAGTCCTTGATGTTGGGCTCCAGGTTGTATTCGGTATCGTTGGTGCGCTTGTGGCGGCCCCGCTGTTCCTCCACCTTGGCTTTGTAAAACTCCTTGCTCGACCAGGCGCTTTCATCGGTGACCCGCTCGAACATCTGCTGGCGCAGCTCGTCGTTGCCCACCAGCGTCCGTGACTCGATCAGGTTGGTGGCGACGGTGATATCCTTACGCGCCTCCTCAAAGCACTGCTCGATATTGCGCACGCTGCTGCCGACGTCGAGGTTGATATCCCACAGCAGGGTGATAAAGCCCTCGATGCTTTCCCGGTATTGCTCTGGATCGCCGTCGCGCAGCAGGATCATCAGATCGATGTCAGAGTGCGGATGCAGTTCGGCGCGGCCGTAGCCGCCGACCGCGACCAGACTGACCTGATCGCCCGAGGGCCAGTCGAACTGGGCCCAGGCGCGCTTCATCAGCTGGTCGAGCATCCAGGCGCGGCCGTAGATCAGGGTGCGGATGTCGGCTCCTTCGCGGAAGCGCCGGTTGAGGGTTTCCTGACCTTCTGCCAATGCCTTTTTAAACAGGCTCAAAAAGCCGCGGCTATCGACGGTGGTCTGATCGAAGGCTTCGGCGTCGAACAGGCTGGGGTCGGCGGCAAAGTCGGCGAGCAGGTCGGTCATGGGGATCTCCGTTAAAGCTTGCCCTGCTCTTCAGGACGCAGGGTGAGGACTTCGTAGCCGGTTTCGGTAACCAGCAGGGTGTGTTCCCACTGAGCCGAGTTGCGTCGGTCAACGGTTTCGACGGTCCAGCCATCCTTTTTGGATAGCTTGGTGTGGCGCTTGCCCGCGTTGATCATCGGCTCAATGGTAAAGGTCATGCCGGGCTTGAGTTCGACCCCGGTGCCCGGTTTGCCGTAGTGCAGTACCTGGGGCTCTTCATGGAACGCCTCGCCAATACCGTGGCCGCAGTACTCGCGCACCACGCTGTAATAGTTGCCTTCGGCGTGCTTCTGGATGGCGTGACCGATGTCACCCAGACGAATGCCGGGCCTGACCATCTTGATACCGAGGTACAGGCACTCCTGAGCGACCTCGACCAAGCGCTTGGCGTGCGGGGCTACCTTGCCGACGTAAAACATCTTGCTGGTATCGCCGTGATAGCCGTCTTTGATCACGGTGATATCGATATTGATGATATCGCCCTGCTTGAGCGGTTTGTCGTTGGGGATGCCGTGACAGACCACCTGGTTGACTGAGGTGCAGATCGATTTGGGAAAGCCGTGATAATCAAGCGGCGCAGGAATCGCCTGCTGCACCTCGACGATATAGTCGTGGCAGAGCGTATTCAGTTCGTTGGTGGTCACCCCGGGTTGGACGTGGGGTTCGATCATTTCCAGCACCTCAGCGGCCAGTTGGCCGGCGACGCGCATCTTTTCAATCGCTTCAGCGTTTTTATACGTGATGGTCATTCGGGTTCAGCAGTCCAGCGTTATGTTGGCGCGGTCTAACGACCGGGGTGGTTAGCATCGAATGCGGGCAGGGGGCCATTGTACACGCATCCGCAGCGGTTTTAACTGCGCTACTGTCACTTTATATCGCACCGGCTTTGTGGTATAAAGTCGCGCTGCCGAATTCCGTGTCCGGAAATCGGCAGCTAAACAGAGCTGTTAACGTCGCACATGCACCGTCACATTCTGCTGGGTGCCCTCCGGGGTTGTGGAATGGGGTGTATGGAGGCATAACCCGTTAAAAATCAGGAATTAGCATGTCTAAAGTTTCTATGCGTGAGCTGCTGAAAGCCGGTGCTCACTTCGGTCACCAGACCCGTTACTGGAACCCGAAAATGGGCAAGTACATTTTCGGCGCTCGCAACAAGATCCATATCATCAACCTGGAGCACACCGTTCCTGCGCTGAACAATGCGCTGGAAGTGGTTCAGCGTCTGGCGTCCAACAAGAACAAGATCCTGTTCGTTGGCACCAAGCGTGCTGCCGGCAAGGTGATCAAGCAGGAAGCGCAGCGCGCCGGTATGCCTTACGTCAACCATCGTTGGTTGGGCGGCATGTTGACCAACTACAAGACCATTCGCGCCTCTATCAAGCGTCTGCGTGAGCTTGAGCAGCAGTCCAGCGATGGTACCTTCGACATCCTGACCAAGAAAGAAGTGCTGATGCTGACCCGTGAAATGGAGAAGCTGGAGCGTTCTATCGGTGGTATCAAGGAGATGGGCGGTCTGCCCGATGCGCTGTTCGTTGTTGACGTTGATCACGAGCGTATTGCGATAAACGAAGCGAACAAGCTGGGTATCCCGGTTATCGGCGTGGTTGACACCAACAGCAACCCTGATGGTATCGACTACATCATCCCCGGCAACGATGACGCGCTGCGTGCTATCCAGATCTACGTTAAAGCTGTTGCGGATGCGTGCCTGGAAGGCTCCAGTACTACTGCTGGTGAGTTTGTTGAGGTTGAGGAGCAGGAAGCAGCGGCTGAATAAGCGCGGGCTTGATGCTTCGAAAAGGGGGAGCTGGGCTCCCCTTTTTTAAATTTGAATGTGAACCCCCAAGATTCAAGAGGAACCATCATGGCAGCTATCTCTGCTTCTATGGTTAAAGAGCTTCGCGAGCGTACCAGTCTGGGTATGCTGGAGTGCAAGAAAGCCCTGGCTGAAGCCGGTGGTGATATTGAGCTGGCGATTGAGAACCTGCGCAAGTCCAGTGGCATGAAGGCCGCCAAGAAGGCGGGCCGTACTGCCGCTGACGGCGTCGTCGCGGTGCGTGTTGCCGATGACAACAGCTACGGTGTGCTGGTTGAAGTAAACTCCGAGACCGACTTTGTTGCCCGTGACGCCGGTTTCCTGGCCTTCGTTGATACCATCGCTGATGCGGCATTTGCCGGTAAGCAGACCGACGTTGCTGCGTTGATGGCCGGTGAGCTGGAAAGCACGCGTGAAGCGCTGGTGCAGAAGATCGGTGAAAACATCGGTGTTCGTCGTATCGAGCTGCTGGAAGGTCCGGTTGTTGGTGCCTACGTTCACAGCAATAACAAGATTGCTGTGCTGGTGGCGCTGACCGGTGGCGAAGGCGAGCTGGCTAAGGATATCGCCATGCACGTAGCAGCCGTTAACCCGCGCGTGGTTAAGGGCGAAGATATGCCGGAAGAGGTGCTGGTTAAAGAGAAAGAGATCATCCTGGCTCAGCCTGATATGGCGGGCAAGCCGGCTGAGATCGCCGAGAAGATGGTCGGTGGCCGTCTGAAGAAGTTCCTGGCCGAGAACTCTCTGGTCGAGCAGGCGTTCGTCAAGAACCCCGAAGTAACCGTGGGCAAGCTGGCTAAAGACGCCGGTGCCGACGTAACCGCTTTCATCCGCTTCGAAGTGGGTGAAGGTATCGAAGTGGAGAAGGTTGACTTCGCCACTGAGGTGGCCCAGGCCGCCAAAGGCAACTGATTTGGTTGCTCGCACGGGCCGCTCCGCGGTCCGTGCATGCCCTTTCAACGGGTGTTAAACTGCCTCCCTGCATTTTTTTGGAATCCTGCCCGTGAGCGATAAAAGCAAAGCCCGTTACAAGCGAATTTTGTTGAAACTCAGTGGCGAAGCCCTGATGGGAGACGAGAACTTCGGTATCGATCCCAAGGTGCTGGACCGCATGGCGCTGGAGATCGGCCAGTTGGTCGGCATCGGCGTGCAGGTGGGGCTGGTTATCGGTGGCGGTAACCTGTTCCGTGGTGAGGCGCTGAGCAAGGCCGGTATGGACCGGGTCACCGGGGACCATATGGGGATGCTGGCCACCGTGATGAATGCGCTGGCCATGCGCGACGCGCTGGAGCGCTCCAACATCAATACCCGTGTAATGTCAGCTATTTCCATGGTGGGGGTAGTAGACAACTACGACCGTCGTCATGCCATGCGTTACCTCAGTCAGGGGGACGTGGTTATTTTTTCTGCCGGTACCGGCAACCCCTTCTTTACAACCGATTCGGCGGCCTGCCTGCGTGGCATCGAGGTCGAGGCGGACGTGGTGTTGAAGGCGACCAAGGTGGATGGTGTTTACTCCGCCGATCCGGTCAAGGATCCCAGTGCGACCAAGTATGATCGTCTCAGCTATGACGAAGTGCTGGAGCGCCAGTTGGGCGTTATGGACTTGACCGCGATGTGTCTGACCCGCGATCACGCCATGCCGGTGCGGGTTTTTAATATGAACAAGCCAGGCGCCCTGGTTACCGTGGTGCGTGGTGGCGAGGAAGGCACGCTGATCGATAGCGGTGCGCCCAGAGAGGAATAAGTCGTGATTGACGAAATCAAGCAAGATGCTGAAGAGCGTATGGGCAAGAGTGTCCAGGCGTTGATGGATAACTTCAAAAAGATCCGCACCGGTCGGGCCCACCCCAGCATTCTGGATTCCGTCAAGGTGTCCTACTACGGCTCGGACGTGCCGATCAGTCAGGTGGCGAATATTAACGTCGAAGACGCGCGTACCCTGTCGATCATTCCCTGGGAAAAGCAGATGGTGCCGGAGATCGAAAAAGCGATCATGAAATCCGATCTTGGTCTCAATCCGAGTACTGCGGGTACTAACATTCGTGTGCCGATGCCAGCGCTGACCGAAGAGACCCGCAAAGGTTACGTGCGTCAGGCGCGCGCTGAAGCGGAAAACGCCCGTGTGGCGATCCGCAATATTCGCCGCGATGCCAACGGTGATATCAAGGACCTTCTGAAGGAGAAGGAGATCACCGAGGATGACGAACGTCGTGGTCAGGATGCGATCCAGAAAATCACCGATAAATACATCGGTGAGGTGGATGAGCATCTGCAGCGTAAAGAAGCCGACCTGATGGAGGTTTGATCCGCGCCGCGGATCAAACCCTGCCGCTGTATGTCGCACGATAAAACCTACGCCAAGGTGCCGCGCCACGTTGCCATCATCATGGACGGCAACAATCGTTGGGCCAAGGAGCGTCGCTTGCCCAGTCTCGCCGGGCACAAAGCCGGCGTCGATGCGGTGCGTGCGGTGGTCGACGGCTGCGCGCGCCACGGGGTGGAATCGCTGACTCTGTTCGCCTTCAGTAGCGAGAACTGGCTGCGCCCCGAGCGTGAGGTGCGTGGTTTGATGGAGCTGTTCATGCTGGCGCTGAAGCGCGAGGTCAAGAAGCTTCACCAACACAATATCCGTCTCAAGGTGATAGGTGATCGTGGCCGCTTTAGCGAAAGTTTGCAGGCCAAAATAGCTGATGCCGAGGCGTTGACTGCGGGCAATAGCGGCATGACGCTGAATATCGCCGCCAACTACGGCGGTCAGTGGGATCTGGCGCAGGCAGCGCAAAAGCTGGCGCTGCAGGTGGCCGCGGGTGAGCTGGATCCAGCGCGGATCGATAGTGATCAGTTGGCCTCGCAGCTGGAGCTGGCAGGGCAACCGGCGGTGGATCTGTGTATTCGTACGGGCGGCGATCGTCGCATCAGCAATTTTCTGCTGTGGCAGTTGGCCTATGCGGAACTCTATTTTACTCCCCTGTTCTGGCCTGACTTCGACCGCGCGGCGCTCGAAGCGGCCTTCGATGATTTTTGCTGCCGGCAGCGCCGTTTCGGCAAGACCAGTGAACAGGTCGAAGCCGAGGAGTCGGATGCTTAAACAGCGTGTGCTGACCGCAGCGGTGCTCGCGCCGCTGGCGATCGGCGGAGTTTTTTTTCTACCTTTCAGCCAATTTCAATGGTTCGTGGTCGCCGTGATCGCGATTGCCGGGTGGGAGTGGGCGAATCTCGGTGATCTGCGCCAGTCGCCGCAACGGGTGATCTACGCGCTGGTGGTGGCGGCGCTGCTGTGGGCCGTACTAAGCCTGCCACCGGGCCCGGTGCTGGCTGTTGCCGCGCTGTTCTGGATGTGGGCGCTGTTCTGGGTGTGTCGTTTCCCCGCCAGTGGCGGTCAGTGGCAAGGAGTGCCCCAGCGGGCGGTTATCGGTCTGCTGGTGTTGCTGCCGGCTGGCGTTGCGTTGGTGGTGCTCAAAGGCATGAGCGCCAGCAATCAGCTGCTGGTGCTGCTGTTTTTACTGGTCTGGGGTGCCGATATCGGTGCTTACTTTGCCGGGCGACGCTGGGGTGGTGCCAAGCTCGCGCCTCATGTCAGTCCGGGGAAAACCCGTGCGGGGCTTTACGGCGGATTGGTTACCAGCTTGTTGATCACGCTGATTGCGGGACTGTGGTGGCAGTTGCCAGTGACATCGCTGTTGGCACTCCTGCTGGTCGGTCTGGTGACGGCGCTGGCGTCGGTGCTGGGAGACCTGTTGGAGAGCATGTTCAAGCGTCATCGGGGTATCAAGGATAGCAGCGCGCTATTGCCGGGCCACGGCGGCGTACTGGATCGGATCGATAGTCTGACCGCCGCAGCCCCGGTGTATGCGCTGGGAACTACGGTGTCCGGTCTGGGGTCATTACTTGCGACGCTTTGAGGACCCCTGATGGACCTGTTGCAAACAATTGTTGCTGCTATCGTCACGCTCGGCATTCTGGTGACTATCCACGAGTACGGCCACTTCTGGGTTGCCCGGCGCTGTGGCGTGCGGGTGCTGCGTTTTTCCATAGGCTTCGGCAAGGGCCTGTTCCGCTGGTATGACCGTCAGGGTACCGAATATGTGATCGCCAGCATCCCGCTCGGCGGTTACGTCAAAATGCTCGATGAGCGCGAGGGCGATGTTCCCGCTGACCAGCTCGAGCAAGCCTTCAACCGCAAGCCGCTGCCGCAACGCGTAGCTATCGTGGCTGCCGGACCGATTGTCAATCTGGTCTTTGCGGTGTTCGCCTATTGGCTGATGTTCATGTCGGGTATCCATACCGTTGCTCCGGTTATCGGTACGGTCCAGGCCCCTTCTCCTGCGGCGGACGCGCGCCTCAATCCCGGCGAAGAGATTGTTACCGTCGATGGCTACGCGACCCGTACCTGGGAGGAGGTGAGCCTGCGCCTGGCAGCGCGGATTGGGGATACTGGTGAGCTGCTGCTGCGAACCCGGCCACTGGACGGCGGGTTGGCTGAGGAGCACCGCCTGCCCCTGCAGCGCTGGCAGATCGACGAGGAGAAAGGCCCGCTGTTGAGCTTGGGTGTGACCCCTTACCGTCCCGAGATTCCGGCCGTGATCGGGCGTCTGGTCGAGGATGGTGCCGCCGCTCAGGCCGGGCTTCAAGTGGGTGATCGGGTGCTTGCCGTGGATGGCGAACCGTTGTCGTCCTGGATGGATCTGGTTGCGCGGGTTCAGGCCAGCCCTGCAGAATCGCTGTTGCTTGAGATTGAGCGTGGCAGTGCCGGTGTGATCGAGCTGGCGGTTACGCCGGCGCGGCAGCGGGATGAGAGCGGCGCGGAATACGGCTACATCGGGGCTGGCGTGGAGCCGGTTAGCTGGCCTGACTCCATGCGTCGGTCGATCCAGTACGGTCCGCTGGATGCGCTGGTTGCTGCCACCGCGAAGAGCTACCAGATGATCACCCTGACCCTTGAATCCATTGGCAAAATGATCCAGGGGCTGATCTCGGTAAAAAACTTGAGTGGCCCCATCACCATTGCTAAAGTGGCGGGGGCTTCGGCGGAGTCCGGTCTGGAGACTTTCCTCAACTTTCTCGCCTATCTCAGTATCAGTCTCGGGGTGTTGAACCTGTTGCCGATCCCGATGCTGGACGGTGGTCACCTGCTTTATTATCTGGTCGAGGCGGTGCGAGGGCGGCCGGTATCCGAACGAACCCAGGTGATGGGGCTCAAGCTGGGGATGGCGCTGCTGCTGACTTTGATGATGCTGGCGCTGTATAACGACCTGGCGCGTCTGTGATTCTTATCTCAAACCAACAACAACTCCAAAAGTAACGGGATTCTTTCGCTTCATGAAACGCAAACTGGCTTTAATCCTGCTGTTGACCGGCCTTTCCTGTTTCGTGCAAGCGGCACCTTTCCAGGTATCCGACATCCGTGTGGATGGGCTGCAGCGTATCGATCTGGGAGCAGTGTTGCGCGCTTTCGCGGTCGATATCGGCGAAGAGGTTGATGAGTTCCGCCTGGCCCGTGCCTCCAAGTCGCTGTTTGCGACCGGTTACTTTAACGATATTCAACTGTATCGCGACGGCAGTGTGCTGGTGGTGAAGGTGCTGGAGCGCCCTGCGCTGAGCAAAATCGAGATCGATGGCAATAAGGCGCTGGAGACTGACGCGTTGATGGATGGGCTCAAGAATATGGGCCTGGCGGAGGGCGAGGTGTTCCAGCGCGCGGCGCTGGAACGGATTCGGCTGGAGCTATTGCGACTGTATGCGGCGCAGGGGCGTTACGGGGCGCAGATAGAGTCGGAGCTGAATGAGCTGCCGGAAAACCGGCTGGGCCTGAAGATCAATATCCGCGAAGGCAAACCTGCGACCATCCAGCATATCAACGTGGTCGGTAATCAGGTGTTTTCCGATGAAATCCTGGAGTCACTGTTTGAACTGGAGGTGTCCGGTTTCTGGTCGTTTTTTGGTAACGAGGACCGCTACTCCCGGGAAAAACTCAGTGGCGATCTGGAGCGGCTGCGCTCCTACTACCTTGATCGCGGATACATCAATTTCAAGGTGGAGTCGACCGAAGTGTCGCTTACACCGGACCGCAATCAGGTATACATCACCGTCAGCATCTCCGAGGGCGAGCAGTTTCAGTTCGGCAGTTTCGACCTTGTGGGTGATCTGGTGATTCCCCGGGAGGAGCTTGCAGCGGCCGTGGTGGTGAAGCAGGGGGATACCTTTTCTCGCCGGCTGATGGTGCGCTCCTCCGACCAGATCATCCGCATGCTGGGCGATGCCGGTTTTCTGCAGGCCAATGTCAACCCCGTACCCGCGATCGACGAAGCCAACAAGCGCGTTGATATCAAGTTCTTTGTTGATCCGGGGCGTCGCATCTATGTGCGCCGGATCGATTTTCGTGGCAATACCACGACAGCCGATGATGTCTTGCGCCGTGAAATGCGACAGATGGAGGGCGGCTGGGCCTCCACCGACAAGATGGAGAAGTCCAAGCAGCGGCTGGAGCGGCTGGGTTACTTTTCGGCGGTGAATCTGGAGACCTCGCCGGTTCCCGGCAGTGATGACCAGATCGATCTGGAGTACAGCGTCACCGAGCAGTTGTCGGGTAACCTGGCCGCCAGTATCGGTTTTTCCCAGAGCAGCGGCCTGATTCTGGCGGCCAGCATCGCGCAGGAAAACTTCCTGGGTACCGGCAAATCGGTCTCGTTCAGCATCAGTAACAGTGACACCGATACCGAGTACAGCTTCCGCTACACCGATCCGTACTACACCGTCGACGGTGTCAGCCGTGGCTTCAATGTTTACTACCGCAAGCAGGATTTCGACGAAGATGACCTGAGTGACTACAACCTCGATTCGTACGGTGGTTCGGTCAGCTTTGGCTATCCGATCGACGAGTATCAGCGGCTCAACTTCTCCGCCGGCTTTGAAAACCTGCAGATCAAGATCGGTGATCCAGCCTCGGTGCCGCAGGAGATTCTCGACTTCGTTGCCATCGAAGGCAGCGAATATGACCAGGTCCTGCTGACCGGCAGTTGGAGTGACAACCACCTCAATCGCGGGATGTTGGCGACGGATGGTTATTCGCAGTCGTTGTCGCTGGAGATGGGCGCTCCCGGCAGCGATCTAAACTACTATAAATTGCGTTACCGCGGGCAGCGTTATCTCCCCTTGACTGATAGTCATCGCTGGGCGCTGAGTTTCAAGACCCAACTCGGTTTCGGGGACAGCTTTGGCGATACCAGTGAGATGCCGTTCTTCAAGAATTTCTACGCCGGGGGCTTCAGCACGGTGCGCGGTTTCAAGAACAACTCGCTGGGACCTCGCTCAACCCCGGACAGCTTTGGAGAGCGCGATCCGCTGGGGGGTAATGTGCTGATTACCGGCTCGGCCGAGTTGATCTTCCCATTGCCTTGGGTGGAAGACACCACCAGTCTTCGTACCCTGCTGTTTGTCGATATGGGCAGCGTGTTTGATACCAAGTGCAGTGTCAGTAATCCCGGTTGTACCGACCAGGTGCGGGTTAAAGATATGAGTGCGGCGGCAGGCGTGGGACTATCATGGCTGACCTTTATCGGTCCGATGTCATTCACTCTGGCCAGACCGCTGAAAGAGCAAGAGTTCGACGAAACCGAAACCTTCCAGTTCTCGCTGGGACGAACATTCTGATAAATAGGGAGAGTTAGATGAAATCGCTAAAGGTCGCACTGTTGGGTTTGCTGTTATTGCCAGCACTGGGCTGGGCCGAGGCGCGCATCGCGGTGCTGGACATGGATGGGGTGATTCGCTCGTCAAAGCTGGCCGAGGATCTGCGCGAGCAGTTGCGGCAGGAGTTCGCTGACGAAGAGCTGGCACTGCGCAAATTGTCCGAGGAGGGCAATGCGCTGAAAGCCAAGTTTGAGAAAGAAAGCGACTTCATGAGCGCCGGCGATCGCGAGATCATGCTCGGCCAGATCAAGAACAAGTACGAAGAGTTCCAGGCGCTGGGTAACCAGATCAAGCAGCAAACGCAAGATCGCGAGCGCGCGTTTCTGGATCAGCTGCGGCCACAGGTGGAAGAGGTGCTGCGGGAACTGGTTGCAGAGCAAAAAATCGACATTATTCTCAACCGCCGTGCGGCGATCTATATCAATCCGGAGATGGATCTGTCGGCAGCGGTACTTGAGCGTCTCAATCAACAGTAACCCTATGGCGATTACCTTTACCCTCGGCGAGATTGCAGCAGCAGTTGACGCCCGTTTGATCGGCGATCCGGCAACTCCGGTTACCGGCCTGCAGACGCTGGCCGCGGCGGGTGGCAGCGATGTGTCCTTCCTGGCCAACAAGCGTTACCGCGCCGAACTGGCAACTACGGCAGCGGCGGCGGTGCTTATAGAGCCGGCATTTGTCGACGAATGCCCGGTGGCGGCGTTGGTTACGGATACTCCTTATCTTGCCTACGCGCGTCTGACCCACCGTTTTGAACAACGTCCCGCCGTCGCCAAGGGTGTTCATCCCACAGCAACGGTTGATCCCAGTGCCGAGGTGGCAGCCGATGCCAGCATAGGGCCGGGTGTCGTGATCGGCGCCGGGGTCTCCATCGCAGCCGGGGTCGAGATCGGACCCGGTTGTGTGATCGGTGACCACTCGGTGATCGGTGAACAGACCCGTCTGGCGGCGCGCGTGACCCTGTATCACGCCATCACGCTGGGCCGGCGCAACCTGATCCATAGCGGTGTGGTGATTGGCGCCGACGGTTTCGGTTTTGCGCCAAGCCCCGAGGGGTGGCAGAAAATCGCCCAGTTGGGCGGGGTGGTGACCGGTGACGATGTGGAGATCGGTGCCAACACAACCATCGACCGCGGTGCGCTGGAACCGACCCGAATCGGCAACGGGGTCAAGATCGATAATCAAGTACAGATCGCCCATAACTGCGAGATCGGCGATAACAGTGCGATCGCTGGTTGTGCCGGAATCGCCGGAAGCACTAAAATAGGCCAGCGCTGTACCATTGCCGGTGCCGCGGGTATCGCGGGACATCTCGAAATCGCCGACGACGTACACGTCAGTGGTATGGCGATGGTAACCAACTCCCTGAATGAAAAAGGGATATACTCCTCCGGTACCGGGATCCTTCCCTATCAACAGTGGAAACGTAATGTCGTTCGCTTCCGCCAGTTGGATAAGCTGGCGGGGCGCGTTGCTGCGCTGGAAGCCAGCGCCGAAAAGAAGCAGAAAGGTTAATCTGAATGATGGATGTAAATGAAATTTCGCAGGACCTGCCGCACCGCTATCCTTTCCTGCTGGTTGACCGGGTGGTCGAGCTGACGCTGGGCGAATCGATCGTCGCGTACAAGAACGTCACCATCAACGAACCCTTTTTCAATGGCCACTTCCCGGGGCATCCGGTCATGCCGGGAGTGCTGGTGGTCGAGGCGATGGCCCAGGCGGCCGGCGTGCTGGGCTTTCGCACCATGAATAAGCAGGCCGAAGATGGCTCCATCTATTATCTGGTTGGCGCTGATAATTTGCGTTTCAAACGCCCGGTCGTGCCGGGTGACCGACTGCAACTGGAAGCCAAAGTGATCTCCGAGCGGCGCGGGCTGTGGAAGTTTGATTGCAAGGCCAGCGTTGACGGTGAACTGGTCAGCTCTGCTACCATCCTTTGTGCCCACCGCAAGGTATGAGTTTGATTCATCCAAGCGCCATTATTGATCCGTCGGCCCAGATCGCCGACAACGTCGAGATCGGCCCCTGGACGCTGATCGGCCCTGATGTGGTGATCGGAGAGGGGACGCAGATCGCTTCTCATGTGGTTGTTAAAGGCCCGACCCAGATCGGCCGCAACAACCGCATTTTCCAGTTCGCCACCGTCGGTGAAGAGTGCCAGGACAAGAAATACGCGGGTGAGCCGACCCGACTGGTGATCGGTGACAATAACGTCATTCGTGAAGGCTGCACCCTGCATCGCGGTACCATTCAGGACCACAGCCTGACCCAGATCGGTAGCGGCAATCTGCTGATGGCCTATGTGCATGTCGCCCATGATTGCATCGTTGGCGATAACTGTATTCTGGCCAATAATGTCGCCCTGGCCGGCCATGTCAAAGTGGGTGACTTCGCTATTCTGGGCGGCTTTACCGCGGTCCATCAGTTTTGCCAGATCGGTGCTCACGTCATGTGTGGTGCCGGCACCGTTGTGCTGCAGGATGTGCCGGCCTACGTGATGGCCAACGGCAATACTGCCACCCCCCACGGCATCAATAGTGAAGGTCTGAAGCGTCGCGGTTTCGGCAGCGATGAGATTCGTGCCTTGCGCCAGGCTTACAAGCTGATCTACCGCAAAGGCCTGAAACTCGACGAGGCGCTGGCTCAGATCGTCGCCATGCAGGCCGATTGTGACGCGCTGACACCGCTGGTGACCTCGTTGCAGCAGGCCAGCCGCGGCATTATCCGCTAAGGCTGATGCGAATCGGCCTGGTTGCAGGTGAGGCATCGGGGGATATTCTCGGTGCCGGCCTGATGCGTGCGCTCAAACAACAGCATTCCGCTATCCAGTTCGAAGGTATCGGCGGCCCGTTGATGGAAGCCGAAGGCCTGCAGAGCCGGGTGCCGATGGAGCGCTTGTCGGTGATGGGGCTGGTGGAGGTGTTGGGTCGCCTGCGCGAGCTGCTGCGGATCCGCCGCGAGCTGGGCGATCACTGGCTCGCCAATCCGCCTGATGCCTTTATCGGCATCGACGCCCCCGATTTCAACCTGGGGCTGGAGAAGCGCTTGCGTGATGCTGGCGTGCCGACCATTCACTACGTCAGCCCGTCGGTCTGGGCCTGGCGCCAGGGGCGGGTGAAGAAGATCGCCAAAGCGGTCGACCTTATGCTCTGCCTGTTGCCTTTCGAAGTCCCCTTTTACGCCCGGCATCAAGTTGATGCGCGCTTTGTCGGCCATACCCTGGCCGATGATCTACCGCTGGAGCCGGATGTGAGCGCAGCCCGACAGACTCTGGGTCTGGAACCGGACGCCACCTATCTGGCGCTGCTGCCCGGCAGTCGTGGCGGCGAGGTGGAGCGGCTGGGGCCGCTGTTTCTCGATGCCGCCGAGCGCTGTTTGCAGCGGCGTCCTGATCTTCAGTTTCTGCTGCCGGCCGCCACCCCCGCCCGCCGCGCCCAGATCGAACAGCAACTGGAAGGGCGCGCGTTGCCGCTGACGCTGGTGGATGGCCGTTCTCGCGAAGTCATGACCGCCAGCGACGCGGTGCTACTGGCCTCAGGTACTGCGGCTCTGGAAGGGATGCTGTTGAAAAAGCCGATGGTGGTGGCCTACCGTTTTGCGGCGCTCAGCTGGGCGATCATCTCGTGCATGGTCAAGGTAAAGTATGTCGCGCTGCCCAATCTGCTGGCGGACGAAGAGCTGGTGCCGGAGCTGCTGCAAGATGCCGCAACGCCGGATAATCTTGCCCGGACTCTGCTGGAACAGCTCAATCAGGGCGAGCGGCGTCAGCAGTTGGTCACCCGTTTCACCGAGCTGCATCGGCAGCTGAAGCAGGACGCCAGCGCGCAATCCGCTGCTGCCATACTGCAGCTGCTGGCCAGGCGTCGGGAGAGGGCTGATGGAACTGCAGGGATTTGATTTTGGCCCCGCCAAGGGGCAACTGATTGCGGGTGTCGATGAAGTCGGTCGTGGCCCGCTGTTTGGTGCCGTCGTTACCGCTGCGGTGATTCTTGACCCGGCGCGCCCCATCGCCGGCCTGGCAGACTCTAAAAAGCTGACCGAAAAGCGGCGCGACGCCCTGTTTGACGAGATCCGTGAGAAAGCGTTGGCCTGGAGTATTGCCCGTGCCGAGGTCGAGGAGATTGATCGCCTCAATATCCTTCATGCCACCATGCTGGCGATGCAGCGTGCTGTGGCAGGGCTGCATACCCCGCCTGATTATGCCCTGATCGATGGCAACCGTTGCCCGGCGCTGCCCTGTCCCTGCGAGTCGGTGGTCAAAGGCGACAGCACGGTGGCGGCGATCAGTGCCGCATCAATCCTCGCCAAAGTTAGCCGGGATCGCGAAATCATCGCGCTGGATGCGCACTATCCGGGCTATGGCCTGGCCGGTCATAAAGGTTACCCCACCAAAGTGCATCTGGAGGCGCTGCAACGGCTGGGGCCGACACCGCTCCACCGACGCTCGTTTGCGCCGGTGCGCAATCTGATCGAGTCCATGGGTTAAGCGCTTAAGTCCGCCCGTCTTCTGAGGCTATAATGCGCCTCTTCCTTTTGTGTAAATCGAGCTGATCGTCATGTCGACACCGCCCTTTGTTCATCTGCGCGTGCATTCCGAATACTCCGTTGTTGACGGTCTGGTGCGGGTTAAGACGCTGGTGGCCGAGGCGGCTGCCAAACAGATGCCGGCGGTGGCACTGACCGATCAGAGCAATTTCTATGCCCTGATCAAGTTTTACCAGGCGGCGATAGGGGCGGGTGTTAAGCCGATCTGCGGCGCCGATCTGTGGTTGGCCAACCGCGCCGATGAGCGTGAACCGCCGACTCGTATCTGCTTGTTGGTTAAAGATCGTGTTGGCTACCGCAATCTTACCGAGATCATCGCCCGCGCCCATCAGGAAGGGCAGGGCATTGTGCCGGAGAAGGCTCTGGTGCGGCCGGAGTGGATCCATGAAAAGCCCGAGGGGCTGATCGCCCTGTCCTGTGCCAAGGAGGGTGAAATTGGCCAGGCGCTGCTGGCAGACAAAGGGGACGACGCACGGGAACTGCTGGCCGAGTGGCGAGCCAGCTTTGGAGACAGCTTTTATCTGGAGCTGCAGCGTACCGGCCGGGTGAACGATGAGGAGTGTGTTCACGGTTCGTTGGCTCTGGCTGCGGAGAGTGGCTGTCCGGTGGTCGCCACCAACGATGTGCGCTTTATCGCAACCGATGAATTCGACGCCCACGAAGCTCGGGTCTGCATCAACCAGGGGCGGGTGCTGGACGACCCGCGTCGGCCCAAAGAATATAGTGAACAGCAGTATTTTCGTTCGGCTGAGGAGATGGCCGAGTTGTTTGCCGATATTCCCCAGGCGCTGACCAACACGGTTGAGATTGCCCGCCGCTGTAGTATCGATGTAGAGATCGGCAAGTACTATTTGCCCAACTATCCCATCCCCGAGGGGATGACCATGGATGAGTACTTTATCGAGATCTCGAAGAAAGGGCTCGAAGAGCGACTGGAGAAAATTCTCGACAAAAACGATCCCGACTACGCCGAGAAACGCCGACCCTACGACGAACGGCTTGAGTTCGAGCTCAAGATTATCATCGAGATGGGCTTCCCCGGCTACTTTCTGATCGTGATGGACTTTATCCAGTGGGGCAAGGACAACGGCGTACCGGTGGGGCCTGGGCGGGGTTCCGGTGCCGGCTCGCTGGTGGCTTACGCGCAGAAGATTACCGACCTCGATCCGCTGGAGTATGACCTGCTGTTCGAGCGATTCCTGAATCCGGAACGGGTGTCGATGCCTGACTTCGATATCGACTTCTGCATGGATAACCGTGACCGCGTAATCGACTACGTGGCCGAAACCTATGGCCGCGACGCGGTGTCCCAGATCATCACCTTCGGCACCATGGCCGCCAAGGCCGTGGTCCGTGACGTAGCGCGGGTACAGGGCAAGCCGTTCGGCCTGGCGGACAAGTTGTCCAAACTGATCCCCTTTGAAGTGGGGATGACCCTCGGCAAGGCGATCGAACAGGAGCCGGCGCTGAAGGAGTTTCTGGCCACCAGTGAAGAAGCCCAGGAGATCTGGGAGATGGCGCTGCAGCTTGAGGGCGTGACCCGGGGCGTGGGCAAACACGCAGGGGGGGTGGTGATTGCCCCGACCCGGCTGACCGACTTTGCACCGCTCTATTGTGACGAGTTCGGCGGTGGTTTGGTGACCCAGTATGACAAAAACGATGTCGAGGCGGCCGGGCTGGTGAAGTTCGACTTTCTCGGCCTGCGAACCCTCACCATTATCGACTGGGCATTGAAAACCATTCATCGCCAGCAGGCCAAGCGCGGCGAGGCGCCACTCGATATTGCGGCGATTGATCTGGAAGAAGCGCCGGTTTACGAGATGCTCAAGCGCGGCGACACCACCGCGGTGTTCCAGCTCGAATCCAGCGGTATGAAAGACCTGATGAAGCGACTGCTGCCAAGCCGCTTTGAAGATATCGTCGCTCTGGTGGCGCTGTTTCGGCCTGGCCCGCTGCAGTCGGGCATGGTGGACGACTTTATCAACCGTAAGCACGGTCGTGCTCCGCTCTCCTATCCTCACCCCGATTACGAATACATGCCGCTGCAGCCGGTGCTGGAACCCACCTACGGGGTGGTGCTTTACCAGGAGCAGGTGATGCAGATCGCCCAGGTGATGGCGGGCTATACCCTTGGTGGTGCTGACATGCTGCGCCGGGCCATGGGTAAGAAAAAGCCGGAAGAGATGGCTAAGCAGCGGGCGATCTTCCTGGAGGGGTGCAAAGGGCAGGGGATCGACCCGGATCTGGCGGGTAATATCTTCGATCTGGTGGAAAAGTTTGCCGGTTACGGTTTCAACAAGTCGCACTCGGCCGCCTATGCGCTGGTCTCCTACCAGACCGCCTGGCTTAAGCACTACTATCCCGCACCCTTTATGGCGGCGGTGATGTCCTCGGACATGCAGAACACCGACAAGGTGGTGATCTTCATCGAAGAGTGCCGCACCATGAAACTGCCGCTGGTGCTGCCTGACGTCAACAGCGGCGAGTATATGTTCACCGTCAACGACGCCGGCGAGATTGTCTATGGTCTGGGTGCCGTCAAGGGGGTTGGTGAAGGCCCTATCGATGCCATCGTCAAGGCGCGCGCCGAGGGTGGGGCGTTCACCGATATCTTTGATTTCTGCCAGCGGGTGGGTGGCAAAAATATCAACAAGCGGGTGATGGAGGCGCTGGTGCGCTGCGGGGCGCTGGACAAGATCGGCCCCAGTCGGGTGGTGTTGTGGGCGGCCATTGCCGATGCACTCAAAGCGGCTGATCAGAATGCGCGTAACCAGGACAGCGGCATGGTCGACCTGTTCGGCGACGTGGCGGTGGCTGACGTAGCGGCGGGTGATGTCTACGAACCCTATCGGGGTCTTGAGGAGTGGAGTGACAAAGAGCGCCTGACCGGTGAGAAGGATACCCTGGGGCTCTACGTGACCGGCCACCCCATCGATGAGTACGAAACAGAGCTGCGAGAGTTCGTGCCCAACCGGCTGGTAGACCTCAAGGGTGAGCGCGGCCGGACCCAAAAAATGGCGGGGCTGGTGGTGGATATCCGGCTACGCAAGACCAAGCGCGGGGACACCATGGCCTTTGTGATGCTGGATGACCGCAGTGCGCGGATGGAGGTTACGCTATTTGGCGACACCTATGAAAGCCATCGGGATCTGGTCGCCAAAGACAGGGTGATTGTGGTTGAAGGCGAGGTCGCGTTCGATGACTACTCCGGCCAGCTCAAGGTGCGCGCCAGTCGGCTGCTGGATATGGCCACGGCGCGGGTCAGCTTTGCCAGCCATCTGCGAGTGGGCGTGGGAGCTGACGAGCAACAGCTGGTTGATGGGCTTGAGCACTGGCTTTCTGCCCACCGCGGTGAGCAAGGAGTGCCGGTGCAGCTGCACTATCAGCGGGGCGATGCGGAGGCCTGTTTACGTTTGGGTGACCAGTGGCAGGTGGTCGTTAGTGACGAGCTGTTGCTGGAGCTACGCCGCCGTTACGGCAAGCAGGCGGTGCTGCTCGACTATGGTCGCTGAGTGGGGGGCGGTTGCCGGCGCCCTTGGCGATGGCGGTCATAAAGGTAGATCACCAGATTCTTGCTGCCAAACATCAGCGCTGCGAATAGCAGGCCGATGGCAAACCCTGCCAGAGGGTGTTCGCGCAACAAGTCGATAAACCAGAGCGGGCTGTTCATGCTTGGCTCCTTATTAGGCATATCTAATGTATAGCGGATTTGTTGCCCTTTGCATAGCGTTGGGCTGGCATCCGCTGACACTGGCAGTTAGAATTTGCCCTATTTTGTCCTTGCGCCTTTTTGTGAAAGCGATTATCGGTGCAGGGTTTCAGCGCAAGCTGCGGATTCGAGAGACACCCCATGAACCCGAATTATCTGGACTTTGAACAACCGATCGCCGAGCTGGAAGCCAAGATCGAAGAGCTGCGTCTGGTGGGCCAGAACAGCGATGTGAATATTGGTGACGAGATCGGACGCCTGCAGGAGAAAAGCGTTACTCTGACCGAGCAGGTATTTGCTGATCTGAGCGCCTGGCAGGTGGCCCAGATTGCGCGTCACCCGCGTCGCCCTTACACCCTGGATTACGCCGAGCTGATTTTTGACGAGTTCGAGGAGCTGCACGGCGACCGTCATTTCGCCGACGACGCGGCCATTGTCGGCGGTGTGGCCCGCATTGACGAGCGGCCGGTGATGGTGATCGGTCATCAGAAAGGGCGTGACGTGCGTGAGAAGGTCAAACGCAACTTTGGTATGCCGCGTCCGGAAGGTTATCGCAAGGCGCTGCGTCTGATGGAGATGGCCGAGCGCTTCAAGATGCCGATCATGACCTTTATCGACACTCCCGGCGCCTATCCCGGCATCGATGCCGAAGAGCGCGGCCAGAGTGAGGCAATTGCTTTCAATCTGGCGGTTATGTCACGCCTGAAAACGCCGATTATCTCCACCGTGGTGGGCGAGGGCGGTTCCGGTGGCGCGCTGGCTATCGGTGTGTGTGACCGCCTGATGATGCTGCAATACGCGACCTATTCGGTGATCTCGCCGGAGGGATGCGCGTCTATTTTGTGGAAGAGCGCTGAGCGTGCGTCTGACGCCGCCAAAGCGATGGGAATCACCTCCCAGCGTCTGCATGAGTTGGGTCTGGTGGATAAAGTGGTTGCTGAGCCGCTGGGAGGAGCTCACCGTGATCCGGCGCAGATGGGAGCGTCGTTGAAGCTGGAGCTGTTAACCGAGCTCGATCGTCTGCAAGCCCTGTCCACCGACGAACTGCTGGAACAGCGCTATCAGCGCCTGATGTCCTACGGAATTCAGTAATCATTCAGGGCGGTCGCTCGACTGCCCCTTGTCATGACCTCGTCTAACCCTCTGTCGCCTGCTCTGCTGGACTCCCTCGCGGAGTCCGGGCAGGTTTGGGTCGGCCTTAGTGGCGGCCTTGATTCCACCGTACTGTTGCACTTGGCTGTTGCGGCCGGACTTGGCCGTCAGGGGCGTCTGCACGCGGTTCACGTGCATCATGGGTTGCAGTCGAGCGCTGATGACTGGGCGGCGCACTGTATTCGCCTGTGTGCCGAGTGGTCCGTACCTTGCCGGGTCGAGCGGGTGACCGTGGCGGCGGAGCAGGGTGTTGAGGCCGGAGCACGTGCAGCGCGTTACGCCGTGTTCGAATCCCTGTTGCGCACCGGCGACACGCTGCTATTGGGCCATCATGCCGATGATCAGTCCGAAACCCTGTTGTTGCGTCTGTTTCGCGGTGCAGGCGTACGCGGGCTGTCTGCGATGGCCGCCGTGCGCCCCCTGGGCGAGGGCGAATTGCGGCGGCCGCTGCTTGCCTGCTCGCGCAGCCAGTTGGCCGCCTATGCTGGTGCCGAGGATTTGCGCTGGCTCGAAGACGGCAGTAACACGGAGGCCCGTTTCGACCGTAATTACCTGCGTCATCAGGTGATGCCGCTGCTGCATCGTCGCTGGCCGGGGCTCAACCGCGTGCTGGCCCGGGCGGCGCGCTTGCAGCGTGAATCGGCGGAGCTGCTGGCTGAGTATGCGGATCAGGATCTGGCCTCGGTTTGCCATCGTGGTGCGCTCAGTGTGCCGGCGCTGGGGCGGTTGTCACCGCCGCGGCAGCGCAACCTGCTGCGCCGCTGGTTACTGCGGCAAGGAGCGGAAGTGCCGGCGGAGCGCCAGTTGGTGGTGTTTCTGGCTTCCCTTTTCCAGGCGGGTGACGATCGGCAGCCACGGTTGAGCTGGGGGGGCTGGATCATGGAGCGCTATCGTGGCGAGCTGTACCTACGCTCCTCCGCGCCGGAGGCTGTGCCGTTCCAGTCTTGCTACTGGGTGCCGGGCGAATCGCTGGTCTTGCCGGCGGGAACCCTGACGGCAACGGCGGCTACGGGGCGTGGCTTGAGGGTTGCGGCTGGTGATGTGGTGACCTTGATGCCGCGCCGCGGTGGAGAGCGGCTGGTGCTGGCCGGGCGCGACGGCAGTCGCTCACTGAAGAAGTTGCTGCAGGAGGCCGCGGTGCCGCCTTGGCGACGCTCTCTGTTGCCGCTCATCTACGTCGATGGCGAGCTGGCGGCGGTGGCCGATCTGTGGGTCTGCGAGCAGTTTGAGGCGCGCTCCGGGGAGCGGGGTTGGCAGCTTGAGTGGTGCTGGCACTGAGTCGTGCCCGCCCTGTTTTTCGATTGTCGCCAGAGGGCTTCTCTGGTACTCTGTAGCCCCATCTTGAGGCGGTTCTCGCTTCTCTCCGATTTGCACGTTTTTAACATCTGCTGACAGGTTTCGAATGACGCACTTTATCTTCGTCACGGGCGGCGTTGTGTCCTCTTTGGGTAAGGGCATCGCTTCCGCATCGCTGGCCGCTATTCTCGAGGCCCGCGGCCTCAAAGTGACCATGCTTAAACTGGATCCTTACATCAACGTGGATCCGGGCACCATGAGCCCCTTCCAGCACGGCGAAGTGTTCGTGACCGAAGATGGCGCCGAAACCGACCTCGACCTTGGTCACTACGAGCGTTTCATTCGTACCACCATGACCAAGCGCAACAACTTCACCACCGGTCGGGTGTACGAAGAGGTGCTGCGCAAAGAACGCCGTGGTGATTACCTCGGTGGCACCGTGCAGGTGATTCCACACATCACTGACGAGATCAAGCGCCGGGTGATCGAAGGCGCCGGTGACGCTGATATCGCCCTGGTGGAGATCGGCGGTACCGTGGGTGACATCGAATCGCTGCCGTTTATGGAAGCGGTGCGCCAGCTGCGCGCTGAGCTGGGCTCGTCGCGCGCGCTGTTTATGCACCTCGTGTTGGTGCCCTATATCGCCACCGCTGGTGAAACCAAGACCAAACCGGCGCAGCACTCGGTCAAAGAGCTGCGCTCCATCGGTATTCAGCCGGACATTCTGGTGTGCCGCTCCGACCATGAGATCGACGCCTCGCATCGTCGCAAGCTGTCGTTGTTTACTAACGTTGAAGAGCGCGCGGTTATTCCGCTGCAGGATGCGAGTACCATCTATCGGATTCCGCGCATGCTGCACGAAGAGGGGCTGGACGAAATTATTGTCGACAAGTTCCGACTGGACTGCCAGCCGGCGGACCTGACCGAGTGGGACAGTGTGGTGGACGCCAAGCTGAACCCGCACAAAGAGGTCACCATCGCCATGGTCGGCAAGTACATGGAGCTGTTGGACGCCTACAAGTCGCTGATCGAAGCGATGACTCACGCCGGCATCAAGAACCGCACCAAGGTGAACCTGCGCTACATCGATTCCGAAGATATTGAGCGCCACGGTACTGACCGTCTGGCTGATGTGGATGCCATTCTGGTGCCGGGCGGCTTCGGTGAGCGCGGTGTCGAAGGCAAGATCGAAACCGTGCGTTATGCCCGCGAGAACAAAGTCCCCTATCTGGGGATCTGTCTCGGTATGCAGGTGGCGGTGATCGAGTTTGCCCGCAACGTCGCCGGTTTGGCTGGTGCTAACAGCAGTGAGTTCGGTCCTGATTTCGAGCATCCGGTGGTCGGCCTGATTACTGAATGGACCACCAGTGACGGTGATGTGGAAACCCGCAGTGAAGACACCGATCTTGGCGGTACCATGCGACTGGGCGGGCAGGAGTGCCGCCTCGCGGTCGATACCACGGCTCACGCCTGCTATGGCAAAGAGGTGATCGTCGAACGCCATCGTCACCGCTATGAAGTGAACAGCAACTACGTCGAACAGCTGGAAGCTGCTGGCCTGCGGATCGCCGGCCGTTCCATGGACGGTGCGCTGGTTGAAGTGGTGGAAGTGCCCGATCATCCCTGGTTCGTCGCTTGTCAGTTCCACCCGGAATTCACTTCGACGCCGCGTGACGGCCACGGCCTGTTCAGCGGTTTCGTTAAGGCCGCGCTGAACCGTGCCGGCAAGGACGCAGCAAAGTAGAACCTTATCGAGAGCAGCCTTCAGGGCTGCTCTTTTTTCGGGGCGCAGCAGCGCCCGACCCGGGAACCGATTTTTTTAAGACCCTTTGGAGTGAAAGTCGACATGGCCAAAATTATCGATATCAAGGCGCGGGAAGTGCTTGATTCACGTGGCAATCCTACCGTTGAAGCGGATGTGATTCTGGAGTCCGGCGCCTTTGGTAGCGCCTGCGCCCCGTCCGGTGCGTCTACCGGCTCGCGCGAGGCGCTGGAGCTGCGCGACGGCGACAAGAGTCGCTATCTGGGCAAAGGTGTGCTGAAAGCGGTTGCCGCGGTTAACGGCCCGATTCGTGACCTGCTGTTGGGCAAAGATGCGCTGGAACAGCGCGCTATCGACCAGGCGATGATCGACCTCGATGGTACCGAGAACAAGGCCAAGTTTGGCGCCAACGCCATTTTGGCGGTATCTCTGGCGGTTGCCAAAGCGGCAGCCGTCGAGAAGGGCGTACCCTTGTACGCTCATATCGCTGACATCAACGGCACCTCCGGCCGATTCTCCATGCCGGTACCGATGATGAACATCCTTAACGGTGGCGAGCACGCCGATAATAACGTTGATATTCAGGAGTTCATGGTGCAGCCAGTCTCCGCACCGAGCTTTGCCGAAGCGCTGCGCATGGGCGCCGAGATCTTCCACAGCCTGAAGAAAGTACTCTCTGCCCGTGGCCTCAACACCGCCGTTGGCGATGAAGGCGGGTTCGCACCGAACCTGGCCTCCAACGAAGAGGCACTGGTGGTGATCAACGAAGCGATCGCCAATGCCGGCTACGAGCTGGGCAAGGACATCACTCTGGCGCTGGATTGTGCCTCGTCTGAATTCTACAAGAATGGCAAGTACGACCTGTCCGGTGAGGGCAAGGTGTTCGACGCTGAAGGTTTCGCCGAGTATCTGGCCGAGCTGACCCGCAAGTACCCGATCGTTTCCATCGAAGATGGCATGGACGAAAGCGACTGGGACGGCTGGGCGGCGCTGACCAACAAGATCGGAGACAAGGTACAGCTGGTGGGTGACGACCTGTTCGTCACCAACACCAAGATCCTGTCGCGCGGTATCGAGCAGGGGATCGGCAACTCCATTCTGATCAAGTTCAACCAGATCGGTTCGTTGTCCGAAACTCTGGATGCGATCAAGATGGCGCAGGACGCCGGTTTTACCGCGGTGATCTCGCACCGTTCCGGTGAAACCGAAGACACCACCATCGCCGATCTGGCGGTGGCCACCTGCGCGGGGCAGATCAAGACCGGCTCGCTCTGTCGCTCCGACCGCGTCGCCAAGTACAACCGTCTGCTGCGGATCGAGGGCGAGCTGGACGGCAAAGCTCCTTACAATGGCCTGTCCGAAATCAAAGGCCAGGGGTAAGCTGAGAAGGGGAGCTGAGGCTCCCCTTTCATGTTCGTGGGGTACGCTATGCCAAGAGAGCAAGGGGGTGCAGGTGCGGCGATGATCCGCTGTTGCGGCTGTTGTGATCGTCGGCGATGCCGCCCCGAAGGGCGGTTATGCCACCCTGCGGAGGACGGATGCGCTGGTTGTTGATGCTGTTGCTGGTATTGCTGCTCGGGCTGCAGTATCGGCTGTGGTTGGGCGAAGGCAACCTGCCGGCCGTGTGGAGCTTGCAGGAGGATATTCGCGCCCAGAAGGCGGTCAATGCCGAGCTTGAAGCGCGCAATCAGGCCCTCAAGGCGGAGGTGAAAGACCTCAAGCAGGGGCTGTCTGCCATGGAGGAGCGAGCCCGCAGTGAGCTGGGGATGATCCGCCGCGGCGAAACATTCTTTCTGTTACCGGACGACGAGCGTCGATGACCGCACTCCCACCCTTTGATCTGGACTTCCCCCGGGCCCATGGCGACCCTGTCTGCACCGGTATGTTGCGCAGCTGTGATGCTGACTTTCAGGTAGATGAGTTGCTCGGCGTAGAACTCAAGGGTGAGGGGGAACACCTGTATCTGCAGATTGAGAAGCAGGGCCAGAATACCCAGTGGCTGGCGGGCCAGTTGGCGCGTGCCGCAGGCGTGCGCCCCATGGATGTTGGCTATGCCGGGCTGAAAGATCGTCATGCCATCACCCGGCAGTGGTTCAGTCTGTGGTTGCCCGGTAAAGAGAGCCCGGACCTGCAGGGGCTGGATATTAGCGGTGTACGCGTATTGCAGCAGAGTCGTCATGACCGCAAACTCAAACGTGGCGGCCACTTAGGTAACCGTTTTGTGTTACGCCTGCGTGAGGTTGCGGCGGACGATGCCCTCGAGGTGCGCCTGCGTCAGGTGCGTGATCGGGGGGTACCCAACTACTACGGCGAGCAGCGCTTCGGTATTGACGGCGGCAACCTGCCGGCCGCCGAGCAGTTACTTAGTGGCGAGAGGCGGGTCAAGGATCGCAACCGGCGCGGCTTGTTGCTGTCCGCCGCGCGCAGTTATCTGTTTAATCAGCTTGTGGCTGAACGGGTGCGGCGGGGCAACTGGAATACCTATCTGGATGGCGACCGGCTGATGGTAGCGGGCAGCAGTAATCTGCTGTCGCTGGAGGATTCGCGTGCGCGTGAGGCCGATGTCGGTGCCGCCGGGCTGCATCCGACAGCGCCTCTCTGGGGACGCGGACGAGCGCTGGCAGAGGGCGCAGCTCTGGCGCTGGAAACTGATATACTGGCGCCATTTAGCCGCTGGTGTGAAGGGCTGGAGCGCGCAGGGCTCAGCCGTGAACGGCGGGCTTTGGGGTTGCTTCCCGAGGCGATGCGCTGGCATTGGCCCGAGCCCGGGGTGCTGGAGATCAGCTTCTGCCTGCCGCCGGGTACCTTCGCCACCAGCGTATTGAGGGAGTGCTGCGCCTATCGCGTAGCCGAACGGAACAACGATGAAACTACTGCTATCCAACGATGACGGCGTTCACGCGCCGGGCCTCGCCGCCCTGGCTGAGGCGCTGGCCACTATTGCAACCCTCCAGGTGGTCGCACCTGACCGTGATCGCAGTGGCGCCAGCAACTCGTTAACCCTCGATCGACCTCTGGAAACCCTGCGCCACGCCAATGGCTTTGTCGGTGTCAATGGTACGCCCACTGACGCGGTTCATCTGGGGGTGTCCGAACTGTTTGGTGAGCGCCCGGAGATGGTGGTCGCTGGCATCAACGCGGGGGCCAATCTGGGTGACGACGTGCTGTACTCCGGCACGGTCGCCGCTGCCATGGAAGGACGCTATCTGGAACGGCCGGCGCTGGCGTTGTCGATGGCGGCCGGAACTCCCCGTCATTTTGCCACCGGAGCAGCGATTGCGCGTCATCTGGTAGAGCGCATCAGCCGGGTTGATCTCGCCCCGCGCACGGTGCTCAACGTCAATATCCCGGATCTGCCAATGGAGCAGATCAAAGGGATTCGGGTTACTCGCCTGGGTCATCGGGATCTGGCCGGGCAACCGGTGGCGGCGACCGACCCCCGTGGCAAGACTCGCTACTGGATTGCGGCAGCTGGTAACGCCGCCGACGATGGTCCCGGTACTGATTTCCATGCGGTTGCCCAGGGCTATGTGTCGATTACCCCGCTGCACGCTGATATGTCCCAATACTCCGGCTTTGATGCCGTCGAAAGCTGGCTAGAGGAGCTGGAGTGAGTACCAACCTTTTTGCCGGTATCGGCATGACCTCGCAACGAACCCGGGATCGTCTGATCCAGCGTCTGGCCGATGCCGGCATCGCCGATCAACGCGTACTTGAAGTGATGCGAATGCTGCCGCGTCATCTGTTTATCGATGAGGCGCTGTCGCATCGTGCGTATGAAGACACCGCGCTCCCGATCGGCTACAACCAGACCATTTCCCAGCCCTACATTGTTGCCCGGATGACCGAAGCCCTGCTGAACGGCGGTGTGCCGCAACGGGTGCTGGAAATTGGCACCGGCTCCGGTTACCAGACCGCCGTGCTCGCCTGTCTGGTGGGCACGGTTTACAGTGTGGAGCGGATTAAACCGCTGCAGGACAAAGCGCGTGGGCGGATGCGTGAGCTGAAACTGCGCAATGTCCACTTCAAACATTCAGATGGTAGCTTCGGCTGGCCGGAAAAAGGCCCCTTTGATGCCATTATCTGTGCCGCGGCGCCCGAGCAAGTGCCGCCGGAGTTGCTGGCTCAGCTTGCTATCGGTGGGCGGATGGTCATTCCCGTCGGTGGTGAGGAGCAGCAGTTGCGCCTGGTGGAACGGATCTCCGAAGAGAGCTGTCAACAACAAACGCTGCAAGGGGTACGGTTCGTGCCGATGTTGGCTGGATCGATTCGCTAAAAGGAGCGCTGTTGATGACTCGCACTCTCCGTGACTGGGTAGTATTGTTTCTCAAGGGGCTGACCATGGGGGCAGCTGACGCGGTCCCCGGTGTTTCCGGCGGCACGGTGGCGTTTATCACCGGCATCTACGAAGAGCTGCTGAACTCGATTCGAGCCATCACTCCCGGTGCGTTGCTGACCTTGGTCCGGCAGGGACCTGGCGCTTTCTGGCAGCAGATAAACGGAAGTTTCCTGCTGGTGCTGTTAAGCGGGATTCTGCTCAGTCTGGTCAGTTTTGCCCGGCTGGCGGTGTATCTGTTGGAGCACCATCCGGCGCTGCTGTGGGCGTTCTTTTTTGGCCTTATCCTGGCGTCGTCAGTGTGGATGATCCGCCAGATTGAAGGTTGGAACCCGCGCTTGCTGCTGGCGATGCTGGTGGGGGTGATGGTAGCGTTCAAACTGACACTGATAACGCCGGCACAGGCCGAGATCACCAGTTTGACCGTGTTTCTTGCCGGTGCCATCGCGATCTGCGCCATGATCCTGCCCGGCATTTCCGGCAGTTTTATTCTGCTGTTGCTGGGCATGTACGCACCGATCATGGGCGCGATTAAGGGGCTGGAGTTGGCGGTGCTGGGATTGTTTGTCAGCGGCTGCGCGATCGGTTTGCTCAGTTTTTCGCATCTGCTGTCCTGGATGTTCCGCCATTACCGCCAAGTCACACTGGCGCTGTTGACCGGCTTTATGATCGGTTCGCTGAACCGGGTATGGCCGTGGAAATATACCAGCAGCTACCGCATCGACCGCCATGGTGAACCGGTGCCGCTGCAGCAGGACAACGTGCTACCGTCGAACTATGAGGCGCTGACGGGGCAGGACGCGCTGCTGTGGGCCGCCGTTGGGCTGATGCTGCTGGGCGCGGTGTTAGTGTATATTCTGGAAGCGAAAACCCCTTCAGCCGGCGATAAGAGGTGAACGGATTTCCAATCCAAGGACGACAGCAGCGGCACCTTTCCAACCGCTGAATCTGATTGCACTGCTGGCGGTGCTGTGGCTGCTCGGGGGATGCTCGGGTCCTGGCTATGCGCCGGTCAGCGAGCGTTCCCTGGACGGCGCCCGCAAACCGGTGGCGGTCAAAAGTTCGCGCCCCGTGGGCGGTTATTACACCGTCCAGCCCGGTGATACGCTCTATTCGATCGCCTTTCGCTATGGGCTGAACTTTCGCAACATGGCCCGCGCCAACGGCATCGACCGCAACTACCGTATCTACCCGGGACAGCGCCTCCGCCTGAGTGAGGTATCCGCCTCGTCTACCGCCCGCAATGTCAGCCGGCCCCGGTCGTCGGTCACTGCGGCGGCCCCGGCCTCTGCCTCTGCCAAACCGCAGAAGCCGCCGGCCGAGCGCGCCGCCGACCAGCGCCAGCGCGCTGTGGCCAATACCAGTATCAGCTGGCGTTGGCCAGCGAGTGGCCGCATTCTGCGAAATTTTCAGTCCCGCGGACAAATTAACAAAGGTATCGATATCGACGGCAGCCGCGGAGATCCGGTGTTTGCGGCCGCTTCTGGCCGGGTGGTCTATGCCGGTAGCGGTTTACTGGGCTACGGAAATCTGATAATCATAAATCATAACGAACAGTTTCTAAGCGCCTATGCGCATAATAACCGTCTGTTGGTTAAGGAAAACCAAAGGGTTAAAACCGGGCAAAAGATTGCCGAGATCGGTAATAGCGGTGCCACCCGCACCATGTTACATTTCGAGATTCGCAAGGATGGAAAACCGGTAAATCCGCTGCACTACCTGCCGAAAAGATAATGATAAGAACCCTTTGAGCGGATAAAAGGGCCAGGCCGGAGGTACGAGCCATGCAGGTGCTTGAGTCGAAAGGAAACAAGCAGAGAGCGACCATGACAGGTAAAAAGCGCAAGTCTGGAGCCGACACGGAACCGGAGCAAAACACCACAGAGGACAACATGGACGAGTTGGAATCTGCAGATGATCAGATCATGAGCCGCGCTCGCAGTGAGGTGCATGATGATCTGATCAATGCAAAGCATTTAGATGCGACCCAGCTGTATCTCAATGAGATCGGCTTTTCTCCGTTGTTGACCGCCGAAGAGGAGGTCTACTTCTCTCGCAAAGCACTACGTGGCTGTGATGCATCGCGTAAGCGCATGATCGAAAGCAACCTGCGTCTGGTCGTTAAAATTTCACGTCGCTACATCAATCGTGGCCTGACGCTGCTTGATCTGATCGAAGAGGGTAACCTGGGGCTGATTCGCGCGGTTGAAAAGTTCGATCCGGAGCGCGGGTTCCGTTTCTCGACCTATGCGACCTGGTGGATCCGGCAGACCATCGAACGTGCGATCATGAACCAGACCCGTACCATCCGCTTGCCGATCCATGTGGTGAAGGAGCTCAATGTCTATCTGCGTGCGGCTCGTGAGCTGGCGCAGAAACTCGACCATGAGCCCACCTGCGAAGAGATCGCCGACATGCTCGACAAGCCGGTCGAGAACGTCAAGCGGATGATGGGCCTCAACGAGCGCGTCAGCTCCGTCGATGTGCCCGTGGGGGCAGACTCGGACAAATCGCTGCTGGAAACCATTCCCGATACCGAGGCGGCGGATCCGGAAACCTGGCTGCAGAATACCAACCTGATCGGCCGCCTTGACGACTGGCTGGAAACGCTGCCGGAGAAGCACGCCGAAGTGCTGGCCCGGCGCTTCGGTCTGCATGGCCATGAGATGAGCACCCTTGAAGAGGTTGGGCGAGAGATCGGCCTGACTCGCGAGCGGGTGCGGCAGATCCAGGTCGAGGCGCTGCGGCGTTTGCGTGAGATCGTGGAGAACAACGGCCTCAGCGGACCCGATCTGCTGGAATAGGGGCCGCAGGTTAGATCAGGCTGCTGCAGCGCTTAGCGCTCCAGCAGCTTTTTTTTGTCCGCTTTGCCGTTCCAGTCATCGGCGTCGGCCGGTGCCGCTTTCATTTCGCTGATGTTGGGCCAAATTTCGGCAAGCTCTGCGTTCAGCTGGATAAATTCGCGTTGATCGACAGGAACGTCGTCCTCTTCGAAGATGGCGTTGGCCGGGCATTCCGGTTCGCACAGGGCGCAATCGATGCACTCATCGGGGTGGATTACCAGAAAGTTGGGACCTTCGTAGAAGCAATCCACCGGACAGACATCGACACAATCGGTGTATTTACACTTGATACAGTTTTCGGTCACCACGAACGCCATCGAATACTCCTCGTTACAGATGCGCCGCAGCGCAGACCCGCTGAGTATAGACAGCGTCACGGTGATTAGCCGGCCAACTGCTCAGCGGGTCTGCCGCTTGAGTGTATATAACAGCTCCAGCGCCTGGCGCGGCGTCAGGTTGTCGGGGTCGATCGCTGCCAGCGCGCGCTCCAGCGGGTGAGGCCCTTGGCTGAACAGGTCGGCCTGCCGAGGTGACGCCGTTGGCTCGATGGCGGCGACCGGCTGGACCTCGTTCGGTGCCAGTTGCTCCAACTGGTGCAGCTTCTGTCGTGCCTGCTGGATTACCTCGGGTGGCACGCCGGCGAGCTGGGCCACCTGTAAGCCGTAGCTCTGGCTGGCCGGACCATCGTGCACGCTGTGCATAAAGATGATGTGGTCGTTGTGCTCGGTGGCGGTCAGATGCACGTTGGCAATGGTCGGATAGAGTTCCGGCAGCGCGGTCAGTTCGAAATAGTGGGTCGCAAACAGGGTAAAGGCACCGGTGGCGCCGGCCAAGTGACTGGCGCAGGCCCAGGCCAGTGACAGGCCGTCAAAGGTGCTGGTGCCGCGGCCGACCTCATCCATCAAAACCAGACTCTGGCGGCTGGCGTTGTGGAGGATATTGGCGGTTTCGGTCATCTCGACCATGAAGGTGGAACGACCGCCGGCCAGGTCATCCGAAGAGCCCATGCGGGTGAAAATGCGATCTACCAGGCCGATACGGGCGCTTCGTGCGGGTACGTAACTACCGATATGAGCCAGCAGCACGATCAGGGCGGTCTGGCGCATATAGGTGGATTTACCGCCCATATTGGGGCCGGTGATGATCAACATTCGCCGTTCGCCGTCCATGCAAAGGTCGTTGGCAACGAAAGGATCGTCGGAAACCTGCTCCACCACCGGATGGCGACCCTCGTTGATCGCAAGGCCCGGTTCTTCGCAGATCTCCGGGGCGCTGTAGTTGAGGCGGTCGGCGCGCTCTGCGAGGTTGTTGAGTACGTCCAGCTCCGCCAGTCCCGCAGCGCTGCGTTGTAGTTCGGCGAGCGCCGCCGCCAGGGTTTCCAGCAGCGCGTCGTAAAGCAGCTTCTCGCGGGCCAGGGCGCGACTCTTGCTGCTCAGCGCCTTGTCTTCGAACTCTTTCAATTCCGGGGTGATATAACGTTCGGCGTTTTTCAGGGTCTGGCGGCGGATATAATCAGCTGGTGCCAGGGTCGACTGCGCCCGACTGATCTCGATGTAGTAGCCGTGTACGCGGTTGTACCCCACTTTGAGCGTGCTTATACCGGTACGTTCGCGCTCCTGCAGCTCGAGTTTGATCAGGTAATCACCGGCGTTCTCGCTAAGCGCGCGCAGTTCATCGAGTTCCTGATCGTAACCCTCGGCAATAACGCCCCCGTCGCGGATTACTACTGGGGGATTATCGATCACCGCATTGGCCAGCAGTTGTTGCAGGTCGGGAAATTCGGCCGCGTCGTCGGCCAGTTGCTTCAATAGCGGTGCATCCAGCGGGGCCAGCAGTTGCTGCAGTTGAGGTAGCGCGCTGAGTGCCCGCTTGAGTCGTTCTAGGTCACGCGGACGGGCCGAGCGCAGCGCCACCCGGGCGAGAATTCGCTCGATATCACCGATCTCTTTCAGCACCGGTTGCAGCTGCTCAAAGCGGTAGTCGTCGATCAGGGTCTGGATGGCGAACTGGCGCTGGCGAATCAGCGCGGGGTCACGCACCGGTCGATGCAACCAGCGGCGCAGCAAACGACCGCCCATAGGGGTGGCTGTGCGATCGATCACCGAGATCAGGGTGTTGTCGCTGCTGCCAGCGAGGTTGAGATCCAGCTCTAGGTTGCGGCGAGTGGCCGCATCCAGCACCACGCTGCCTTCGCGTTGCTCGGTGGCGATGGTACGAATATGGGGCAGGGCGCTGCGCTGGGTATCGCGGGCGTACTGGATCAGGCAGCCAGCAGCGCAGAGTGCCAGAGTCAGTTCGGCGCAGCCGAAACCGTTGAGGTCGCGGGTGCCAAACTGTTGAGTCAGCAGTTTGAAGCAGGTATCCGGTTCGAAGTGCCAGGGGGGCTGGCGGCGAAGGCCCCGATAGCCCTCCAGCAATTCGTCCAGGCCACACTCTTCGTTATAGAGCAGCTCGGCGGGGCGCAGTCGGGCCAACTCGCTACGCAGACCTTCTTCGCCTTCGGTTTCACACACCACGAAGCGACCGCTGCTGAGGTCGAGGCTGGCAAGGCCGTAGCAGTCAGTCTGAGCGGTCACGGCGACCAGCAGGTTGTCACGGCCCTCTTCGAGCAGCGCTTCGTCGGTCAGGGTGCCGGGGGTGACCACCCGTACCACTTTTCGCTCCACCGGGCCTTTACTGGTGGCCGGATCACCAATCTGTTCGGCGATGGCCACCGATTGTCCAGCGCGGACAATCTTGGCGATATAGTTTTCGGCGGCATGGTAGGGCACGCCGGCCATGGGTATCGGCTCGCCGGCGGACTGGCCGCGCGCGGTCAGGGAGATATCCAGCAGCTCGGCGGCATGGCGGGCATCGTCGTAAAACAGCTCGTAAAAGTCGCCCATGCGGTAGAACACCAGTTCATGGGGGTGTTCCGCTTTGATCCGCAGGTACTGCTGCATCATTGGAGTATGCTGAGAGCCCTTGTCAGCCTTTGCCATCGATCCTACGCCTTGCCAAAAATGAGTCGGCAATTGTACTGGAAAATCTACCCGCAGACGAAATGGTCGGATGCTGGAGTGATCCCGACTGACACGATAGGATAAGCGCAATTTGGAAGGAGTATTTCGTGCCTATTTCGCCGACCGCAACTGTCACCTCGCTGGTGGCTCAACTGGCTGAGCAACTTGAGCGTCGGGGCGTCCAGGTGACTACCGCGGAGTCCTGCACCGGTGGTGCCATCGCTAGTGCTTTGACCGAACGCTCGGGCAGTTCTGTCTGGTTCGAATACGGTTTTGTGACCTATTCGAACGCGGCCAAACATGCTTTGCTGGGCGTGGAGGAGGCTATTTTTGAGCAACACGGTGCGGTCAGCCAGGCTTGCGTTGAGGCGATGCTGCACGGTGCGCTCAGGGTCAGCGGCGCCGCGTTCGGTGTCGCCGTTAGCGGTGTTGCCGGGCCGGGGGGCGGCACCCCTGAAAAGCCGGTGGGAACGGTATGGCTGAGCTGGGGCGAGCGGGATCATCGCCCCCATTCGAGCTGTTTCCAGTTTCAGGGTGATCGTCAGCAGATAAGGCAACAGGCGGTTATTCAAGCAGTTAGTGCGCTGTTGGGGCTGGCTGAAAAATAACTGCGGCCAGCGGCTTGCATCTCAGAAATTCTGTGAAATAATACTGAACATATATACAGTTGTTTTCCTGTACGAGTCAGAACTAAGCATCGAGGGCAAGGGTAATGGATGATAACAAGAAGAAGGCGCTTTCGGCGGCCTTGAGTCAGATTGAGCGTCAGTTTGGCAAGGGTGCGGTGATGCGGATGGGTGACCAACCGCGCGAAGCGATCCCTTCTGTTTCTACCGGCTCGTTGGGGCTGGATATCGCCCTCGGTATCGGCGGTTTGCCATTCGGTCGGATTGTTGAGATTTACGGGCCGGAATCATCCGGTAAAACCACTCTGACCCTGCAGGTGATCGCCGAAGCACAACGCTTGGGTAAAACCTGCGCTTTCGTCGATGCTGAGCACGCACTCGATCCCATCTATGCCGAAAAACTCGGGGTCAACATCGACGATATGCTGGTTTCGCAACCGGATACCGGCGAACAGGCGCTGGAGATCACCGACATGCTGGTGCGCTCTAACGCAGTGGATGTGCTGGTGGTTGACTCGGTTGCGGCGTTGACCCCGCGGGCGGAGATCGAAGGTGAGATGGGCGATTCCCACGTGGGGTTGCAGGCGCGTCTGATGTCACAGGCGCTGCGTAAAATCACCGGTAACGTTAAGAACGCCAATTGTTTGGTGATCTTTATTAACCAGATCCGGATGAAGATCGGAGTAATGTTTGGCTCGCCAGAAACCACCACCGGTGGTAATGCGCTGAAGTTCTATGCCTCGGTACGTTTGGATATTCGTCGTACCGGTGCAGTGAAGCAAGGTGACGAAGTGGTCGGTAACGAGACCCGGGTGAAGGTGGTAAAAAACAAGGTGTCGCCGCCGTTCAGACAGGCTGAGTTCCAGATCATGTACGGTAAAGGTATTTACCACATGGGTGAAGTGATCGACCTTGGAGTGAAGCAGGGCATCGTCGATAAGTCCGGTGCCTGGTATGCCTACCAGGGCAACAAGATTGGTCAAGGTAAGGCCAACGCGGCTCAGTTCCTGGAAGAGAATCCGGAGATGGCGCAAGAGATTGAAGCGCAGATCCGCGAGCAGCTGCTAACCGTGGTTAAGCCTAAGGCAGAGGCGGTTCCCGCTAGCGAGCTGGAATTCTGATTCGAACTTCGTTCAAAAGGGCGACCTTCGGGTCGCCTTTTTTGTGGCTTTGGGCTGGTGTAACGCTGGCGTCTGCTCAAAGGCGTCACAGGGTATGGGTATCGACGCGCTTGAGGTTGGTTGCTCCGCCAGCTGCCCTTTCCGGCCTGTTGGAGCCGCAAACATCCCCAGGAAGCACGTTGATTTGGCGTAGGTCATTAAAACGGCGACTTGCCCTTTTGATCTGAAGGGGGATTGCGGTAAGGTTCGGGGGTGTTATTCCATCAAGGATCTGACGGCAGGCACTATGAAATCGACGCTTCCCGCTTTTGTGGCATTTTTTTTCTTGGCGTGTACTTCTGCAGTACACGCTGACCCGCAACCCGTTTGCCCTCAGTGTCAGCAGGTGCTTGATGACATTCACGGGGAACTCAGCTCGCGCTGTGAGTCGGTGCCCAGCCGAGAATCCCTGCGTCAGCAGCCTATCTATATGTTTCTGAGTATTTTTGACGACGTCAGCCGCAATGTTGACCCGGCAATGCGCCAGCGTATCTATGCCGCTGCCCTCGGCGGCATGCAGTGCGACAACCTGACCGAAGGAGTGAATGCTGCACAGCGAATGTCGCGTCAGGTGATGCTCGAAAGCCGTTCCTGATCCGGCCATTGGCGCTACCCCGGCAATCGTTCTATCATAGCCGCACTTTTTCTGGCAGGAACTCTGTGACCTATGGTGGATAAGCAACCCCACGACGATACGCAGCCAACCGAGGAACATCCTCAGTCTCAGGCCGATAAGCCTCGCCGTAGCCGGGGCATCTACCTGCTGCCCAATCTGTTTACCACCGCCGCGCTGTTTTCCGGGTTCTATGCCATCATCGCAGCGATGAACGGCAGCTTTGAGAAGGCGGCGGTGGCGATCTTTGTGTCCATGGTGCTGGATGGTCTCGATGGCCGTGTGGCCCGGATGACCAATACCCAGAGCGAATTCGGCGCCCAGTACGACAGCTTGGCCGATATGGTTTCCTTCGGCGTGGCGCCGGCGTTGGTGACCTTCTCCTGGGCGCTGGGAACGCTGGGCAAAGTGGGCTGGGTCGCCGCGTTTATTTACGTTGCCGGCGCCGCCTTGCGGCTCGCCCGGTTTAATACCCAGATCGGCAGCGTCGACAAGCGCTTCTTTGTGGGTTTGCCTAGTCCTGCGGCGGCCGCAACGCTGGCGGGGATGGTGTGGGTTGGCACCGAAATGGAAGTGGTGACCCACAATTACGCCATTCTGGCGGCGGTGTTGGTTGCCGGCAGTGGCCTGTTGATGGTCAGCAACGTCTATTACCACAGTTTCAAAGAGATAGACCTGAAAGGGAAGGTGCCTTTCGTCTCGTTGCTGGCGGTAGTGATGGTGTTTGCCGTTGTCTCTATCGACCCGGCGACGCTACTCTGGCTGACGTTTCTGGTTTACGCGGCCTCAGGCCCTGTTCAGGCGCTACTTCGCCGTAACAAGCGCAAGCACTGATCTGCGGGCTTTGCCCACCCGCCTGCTATGCTTCAGTTCTACCTTCTGCAGCAGATGGCTGCTGCGGAGGCGTTTCCGGAGCTGAATTGTGCCCCCCAACCGCTCTTCACCCGACAAATCTGGCACTCAACCTGGCGCTACACGCTCGAAGTGGGCGCTGCTGGTCAGTCTGCTGGGAGCCGCTTTTGGTGTCCAGTCGAGTGAAAGGCTACGACAGGATTTCAACCAGCGCAGCCCCTGGCCCTTTGTCATCGGGGGACTGATCGGCACCGCGTTGTTTGTGCTCGGCGTGTGGTGGCTGGTTCAGCAAGTGCTGGACCGGTACAGCTGACCAACTGCGCTGGACTTTTCCTGCAACTGTCTATACTCCATGTAACCGACTTCTCTGGTCGGATAATAACAAGCAGTACTGCGAACTCATTGGATGCAGGAGATTGATCCATGAGACTGAGCACCGCTGCATTCCTCGTTGCCGGGGTTTGTATCAGTCAGGGGGCCGCCGCCGAATGGCAGCTCAATCTAGCGCCAGGCGCAACCGAGATCAGCCGGTCGATTTACGACCTGCACATGCTGATCTTTTACATCTGTGTGGCCATCGGCGTGGTGGTGTTCGGGATTATGCTGTGGTCGATCGTGCATCACCGCAAATCCAAAGGCGCCCAAGCCGCTCATTTTCACGAGAACACCCTGGTCGAGATCATCTGGACGCTGATCCCTTTCGCCATTTTGATCGCCATGGCCCTGCCTGCCAGCAAAACCCTGATCGAGATGTATGACAAGCGCGATGGCGAAGTCACGATTCAGATTACCGGTTACCAGTGGAAATGGCGTTATCAGTACCTCAACGAGGATATCGATTTCTTCAGCTCACTGTCGACGCCGAGAGCCCAGATTAACAACGAGGAGGACAAGGGCGAGCATTACCTGCTGGAAGTCGACAATCCGTTAGTCATCCCCACAGGCACCAAAGTGCGGTTTCTGCTGACCGCTAACGACGTGATCCATTCTTGGTGGGTGCCCGCGCTGGCGGTGAAAAAAGACGCCATCCCTGGATTTATCAATGAGGCCTGGGCTGAGGTCAGTGACCCCGGCACCTACCGCGGCCAGTGCGCCGAACTCTGCGGCAAGGACCACGGCTTTATGCCGATCGTGGTCGAGGCGCTGCCCGCGGATCAGTACCAGCAGTGGCTGGCGGATGCCAAAGCAGCGAAGGCTGCAGATGCCGCCGCGGCTGATCAGGAGCTGAGTCTGGAGCAGCTGATGAGCCGGGGTGAGGCGGTCTATAACAGCCAGTGCGCAGCCTGTCATCAGGCTAACGGTAGCGGTATCCCGGGCGCGTTCCCTGCGCTGGCCGGTAGCCCGTTGATCGTGGATAACCGAGCAGCGCATCTGGACATTGTTATTAACGGTAAGCCTGGTACCGCCATGCAGGCGTTCGGAAAACAACTGAATGCTGTCGATCTGGCGGCGGTAATCACCTATGAACGCAACGCCTGGGGCAATGACCTCGGCGATAGCGTGCAGCCCCGAGAAATAAAGGCGCTCCAACCCTAGGAGGGCGACGATGCTGACACAAGCTGTAGCGCACGAACACCATCATGGCCCCCCTCCGGGGTTGATGCGCTGGGTGCTGACTACCAACCATAAGGATATCGGTACCCTCTACCTGGTCTTCAGCTTGGTGATGTTCCTCACCGGTGGCTGCATGGCGCTGGTGATCCGGGCCGAGCTGTTCCAGCCGGGGTTGCAGTTGGTGCAACCGGAGTTCTTTAACCAGATGACCACCATGCACGGTCTGATCATGGTGTTTGGTGCGGTGATGCCGGCCTTTGTTGGGCTGGCCAACTGGATGATTCCGATGATGGTCGGCGCACCGGACATGGCGCTGCCACGGATGAACAACTGGAGTTTCTGGATTCTGCCGTTCGCCTTCGCGATGATGCTTGCGACCCTGTTTATGGAGGGTGGGGCGCCCAACTTCGGCTGGACCTTCTATGCGCCGCTATCGACCACCTACGCGCCGCCTAGTGTCACCTTTTTTATCTTCGCGGTGCACATGATGGGCATCAGTTCGATCATGGGCGCGATCAATATCATTGCCACCATTCTCAATTTGCGCGCTCCGGGCATGACCATGATGAAGCTGCCGCTGTTTGCCTGGACCTGGCTGATCACCGCCTTCTTGCTGATCGCGGTGATGCCGGTGCTGGCGGGGGTGGTGACCATGATGCTGATGGACATCCACTTCGGCACCAGCTTTTTTAACGCGGCCGGAGGCGGCGATCCGGTGCTGTTCCAGCATATTTTCTGGTTCTTTGGTCATCCGGAGGTATACATCATGATCCTGCCGGCGTTCGGGATCATCTCACACATTATTCCCACCTTCGCCCGTAAGCGCCTGTTTGGGTATCCCTCGATGGTTTACGCCACCGCGTCAATCGCCTTTCTGTCGTTTATTGTCTGGGCTCACCACATGTTCACCGTGGGGATGCCGCTGGCTGGCGAGCTGTTTTTCATGTTCAGCACCATGCTGATCGCGGTGCCTACCGGGGTGAAAGTGTTTAACTGGGTGGCGACCATGTATCGCGGCTCGATGACCTTCGAAACCCCGATGCTGTTTGCACTGGCGTTCGTGGTGCTGTTTACCATCGGCGGTTTTTCCGGGTTGATGCTGGCAATAGCGCCGGTGGATTTCCAGTATCACGACACCTATTTTGTGGTGGCGCACTTTCATTACGTGCTGGTGCCGGGAGCGATCTTTTCGATCATGGCGGCAACCTACTACTGGCTGCCGAAATGGACCGGTAACTACTACAATGAGTACCTCGGCAAATGGCACTTCTGGCTGTCCTTTGTCGGCGTCAACATCACCTTCTTCCCCATGCACTTTATTGGTCTTGCCGGAATGCCGCGGCGGATCCCCGACTACGCCCTGCAGTTTGCCGACTTCAACATGGTCGCCTCGATCGGCGCGTTCCTGTTCGGCCTGTCGCAGTTGCTGTTCGTCTACAACATCATTCAGTGCGTGCGCGGTGGTTACGGTGCTGACAGCCGCGTCTGGGAAGGCGCCGAGGGGCTGGAGTGGACCCTGCCATCGCCCGCGCCCTATCACAGCTTCACCACCCCGCCCGATCTTAGAGAACAGGGAGGGGAGCACTGATGTCAGCGACGACTGCCAACCGGCGCCTGGCGCTGCGACTCGCGCTGGCAGCGGTGCTGATGTTCGGCTTCGGGTTTCTGTTGTCACCGTTGTACGACGTATTTTGTCGGGTCACCGGGATCAACGGCAAGGTGACCCGTACCGGAGCCGTGACCGAAGCGGTGCAGGTAGACGCTGCCCGTCAGGTGCGGGTGCAACTGATCGCCGTCAACAACGAGGGGATGCCCTGGGGGTTCCGGCCGGAGCAGCACCAGCTGTCGGTTCATCCGGGGGAGCAGACTCTGATTCACTATGTGGCCCATAACCCGACGGCGGTTGAGATGGTGGCCAGAGCGGTGCCCAGTGTTGCACCGGCCGAGGCCGCCAGCTATGTGCAGAAGGTCAACTGTTTCTGCTTTGAGGCCCAGACGCTGGCCGGCTCGGCATCGCAGCGGATGCCGCTGGTGCTGATGATCGATCCGCAACTGCCGGCACATATCGAAACCATCACTCTGTCCTACACCCTGTTCGACATCACCGCGGACCAGGTCGGGCACCAGTCGGCGCCACAGCAACCGTCGGCACGGAGGGTAAGCTTATGACCACCCAATACTACGTGCCGGAGCGCAGTTACTGGCCGATCCTTGCATCGATCGGACTGTTTCTGATGGCGCTGGGTGCCGGAACCCTGATCAACGGTCTGCAGCAAGATGGCAGCAATCACGGCAAGTGGCTGCTGCTGACCGGCGCGGCGCTGATGGCCTGCATTGTGTTTGCCTGGTTCCGCAATGTGGTGCGAGAAAGTCGCGCTGGCCTCTACAGTGCGCAGATGGACCGCTCATTTCGCTGGGGGATGAGCTGGTTTATTTTTTCCGAGGTGATGTTTTTTGCCGCGTTCTTCGGGGCGCTGTTTTATATCCGGGTATTTGCCGTTCCCTGGTTGGGGGGTGAAGGCGACCGAGGCTCCAGCAACCTGTTGTGGCAAGGCTTCACCGCCGAATGGCCACTGCTGCAGAATCCGGACAGCGAGCTGTTTCCGGGGCCTTCTGCGGTCATCAGCCCCTGGGGTGTGCCCTTGATTAATACGCTGCTGCTCCTGACCTCCAGTGTCACCCTGACCATCGCCCACAAAGGCCTGAAAACCGGCAGTCGAGCGACGGTCAAGCTCTGGCTGGCGCTCACCATTTTGCTGGGCATCGTGTTTCTTGGCTTTCAGGCCGAAGAGTACATCGTTGCGTACACCGAACTTGACCTGACCCTCAAGTCCGGAATTTACGGAGCCACCTTTTTTATTCTCACCGGTTTTCATGGCCTTCACGTGACTTTGGGCACGGTGATGTTGATTGTGATCCTGCTGCGGGTGCTGAAGGGGCACTTTGATGCCGAACAGCACTTTGGTTTTGAGGCCGTGAGCTGGTACTGGCACTTCGTCGATGTGGTGTGGGTCGGGCTGTTTTTGTTTGTTTACATTCTTTGAGGGAGGTTACCAACCGTGGGGCTGCAGGTGGCCGGTATAGAACCCGATCAGCAGGGTCGCGATCAGCAACAGGCTGAACAGCACCCGCAGTGCCAGCGCGTTGACCGTGCGCTGGCGTCGGGAACTGTCGGTAATCAGAAAGTAGAGCGCCGCGAACAGGCTGATGACCACCGCTGCAAACAGAACCAGAACCAACAGCTTGAATCCCATGATGGTGTTTCCTCCAGTGATGGCGTCAGTAAAGACCGCGCACCGCGCCGGATCAAGCGGGTGGCGTTGATTGCTGGCGTGATGCTGGTGCCGCTGCTGAGTGCCTTGGGTGGCTGGCAAGTGATGAGAGGTGGTGAAAAGGCCAGGTTGCTGGCTGCGCTGCAGTCGTCCGAGGTGCGCTACCAGTTGCCCGTGGAGAGCCCGGTTCAGCCGTTGCGGGTTGAGCTTACCGGAAGCTTGTTGCCTGAGCGCTATTTTTTGCTCGATAACCGTACGCGTCAGGGGCGGGTTGGGTACGAGGTGTTGGCGGTGCTGCAGCTCGCCGGTGAGCCGCTGCAGTTGCTGCTGAATTTGGGCTGGGTGCCGGCCCCCGTTGATCGCACCCAGCTACCCCCGCTGACGCTGCCCGTGACTACCGCATCCTTTCGTGGCTGGCTGACCGCTGCAGAGCCCGGCTTCCGTTTGGATGAGCCGGTGGTCGAGAGCACATCTGCATGGCCACAACGAATACAGCAGCCGGACTGGCGAAACCTTTCCGCGCGTCTTGGTGTAGCGCTTTATCCGGGCATGTTGCGCGTGGAACAGCCCTATTTGGCCGGCGCGGAGATCGAATGGCAGCCCATCAATATGCCCCCCGCCAAGCATTATGCCTACGCCCTGCAATGGTTTGGATTGGCGCTGATGACGGCCGTATGGTTGCTGTGGTGGGTGCGCAAAGAGGCACCGCGAGCCACATGGCGAGGTGACTCAAATGGTTAGGGCGCACTCCTATCGTACCCTGTGGTTGTTGCTTTTGGTGGCGCTGCTACCCCTGGTTGCGGCGATGGTGATGTATTTTGGCCGCATCGCGTTGCCGGAAGGCCGGGTCAACCACGGCCAGCTGGTCCCGGATCCAACGCTACTGTCCGCAGACATGCTGCAGACCGCTGCTGGCAAGCCATGGCAGGGACGGGGTAAATGGCAGCTACTTCAAGTGGCTGATCACTGTGATCAAGCATGCAATCGCTGGCGTCATAATCTATTACAGCTGCACAAGGCGCTGGGGCGTGAGCGTGGCAGGGTCGAGCCACAATGGGTCGGCGTGGCGGCACCTCCTGATGCTGCCGATGACCAAGCGCCGCTGGTTCTGACTCAGCCGGCATCGGAACTGCTGAAGCCGGGAATCTGGCTGGCGGACCCCCTGGGAAATCTGGTGCTCTACTACCGCTTTGACCAGTCGCCCAAGGGGGTGTTGCTGGATCTGAAACGGTTACTGAAAGTGTCTAAGGTCGGCTGATGAAGACGGCATGGTTACTGCGGATCAGCGAACTCGCCATCCTGCTGGCCTTGCTGGTGGTGCTGATGGGCGGCTGGACGCGGCTCAACGATGCCGGGCTGTCCTGCCCGGACTGGCCTGGTTGTTATGGCGAGCTGATTATACCCGGCTCTACAGAGGCCCGTGCGCAGGCACAGCTGCGCTTTCCGGATCAGCCGCTGCACCCCGGACGCGGTTGGATCGAAATGACCCATCGCTATCTGGCCGGCAGCTTGGGGTTAATGATTGCGGCGCTGGCACTGGGTGGCTGGGCTCACCGCCAGCAGCCGGGCTACCCCTTTGGATTGGGTATCGGATTGTTGGGGTTGGTGCTGCTGCAGGCTTTGTTTGGAATGTGGACGGTGACCCTGAAGCTGTTGCCTCAGGTGGTCACGCTGCACCTGTTGGGGGGGCTGCTGACACTCGCTCTGTTGCTGCGGCTACGGCAACGGTTGGGAGCCTGGACTGCAAACATTCAGGTACGGCCACTGGGAATTCGTTCGGCATTGGCCGGCGGGCTACTGTTACTGTTTGTGCAGATTGCGCTGGGGGGGTGGACCAGTGCCAACTATGCGGGCTGGTCTTGCAGTCACTGGTGGCAATGCGAACGGGATCAGCAGGTTGAGCTGGACTTTAAGCAGGCGTTTGAGCTGCCCGAGGCCCATGGTGGCAGTTACCTGGGTGGTCACTTGCAGCGGGAGGCGCGTGCTGCGATCCAGATGAGTCATCGTGGTATTGGCGCATTGTTGGGGGCTTATCTTCTGGGGCTGGCATTGTTGTTGTTCTGGCGACGGCAGCACTTTAAAGCACTGGTGCTGTTAGCCGCGTTGGCCGGTCAGGTTCTACTGGGTGTTCTTAACGTAATGCATGGGTTGCCGTTGGGGCTGGCAATGGCTCACCACGCCGGTGCGGTGCTGTTGCTGGTGTTGCTGGTGTGGATCTACGGCCAGATCGGTTTCAGACGGGAGGTGCGCCATGGCTGAGTCTCGGGTAATGATATCTGCCGTTGCCGCCAGTTGGCGTGATTATTACGAGCTGTGCAAACCCCGGGTGGTGGCGGTGATGTTGCTGACCGCTGTCGTCGGCATGTTTCTGGCTGTGCCGGGGCTGCCTCCTCTGGATGCTGTTCTACTCGGCACTCTGGGTATCGCGATGGCGTCAGGATCGGCGGCGGCGGTCAATCAGGTTCTGGATCGGCATATCGACGCGCGCATGGCGCGTACCCACCGACGCCCGCTCCCGCAAGGGCGGGTAGCGCCGGCACAGGCGTTAGTGTTCGCGGCCGTTTTGGGTGGTGCGGGGATTGCCTTGCTGGTGGTCTGGGTCAACCCACTGACCGGCTGGCTGACGCTGGCATCGCTGATCGGTTATGCGCTGATCTACACGGTGTTTCTAAAGCGCTCCACGCCACAGAATATCGTCATCGGTGGCATCGCCGGCGCGGCGCCGCCGATGCTGGGCTGGGTAGCGGTGACCGGATCACTGGAGCCGAATGCGCTGCTGTTGGTGCTGATTATTTTTGCCTGGACGCCGCCTCACTTTTGGTCTCTCTGCATTCATAAAAAAGCGGAATACGCCGAGGCAGGCGTGCCGATGCTGCCGGTAACCCATGGTGAGCCCTACACCCGCCTGCAGATCCTGCTCTATACCTTGTTGATGGTGGTGACGACGCTGTTTCCGTTCATGACGGGAATGAGTGGCTGGACCTATCTGGTCGGCGTGTCGTTATTGAATCTACGTTTTATGCAGTGGGCGTGGCGCGTTTACCGGGGAGTAGATCGCTCCGCGCCGCTGTCCATGTTCTTACACAGTATCAATTACATCATGGCGCTGTTCGTGGTGTTGCTTATCGATCATTACATGCCACTGCTGGTGGTTAAGCTATTCTGATAGTCGGGCACTGCGCGATTATCGGTAAGATTCACGGATAGGCGCAGTCCTGCTGTGAACTTTTGTAACCAGAACGATCCTCGGGCTGCGGTTGCCCGGTAAGTGGTCGGGAGGATAGAGCAATGTTCTTTCAACATATGATGGGAGTTCTATACCACCCCAAGGAAGAGTGGAAACTGATACGTGAGGAACACTACAGTACGCTGCGCTGTTACACCTCGCATGTGGTTTATCTGGCAGCAATTCCGCCGTTGGCGGCCTTTATCGGTACGACCCAGATTGGCTGGAGCGTCACCGGGGGGGATTTCGTTAAACTTACCGCAGCCAGCGCGCTGCCTATTGCCATCGCCTTCTATTTTGCCCTGCTGGTGGGGGCGGGAGTGATGGCATGGTTCATCCACTGGATGGAAAAAACCTATGGCTCGCAGTCAAGCTTCGATGATTGCATGGTGCTGACTACCTTTACTGCAACGCCGCTGTTTCTCGCGGGACTGGCGGCGCTGATACCGGTGCTGTGGTTCGATGTGCTGATTGGTATGGCGGCGGTGGCGTATACCGTCCATCTGCTCTACACCGGAGTACCGGTGATCATGAAGATCCCGGAGGATAGGGCGTTCTTCTTCTCATCCTCGATCCTGACTGTGGGCTTGGTGGTGCTGGTCGGTATGCTGGCTGTCACGGCTGTTCTCTGGGGAACCGTAATGACACCCTGGATCGCCTGAGGTCGGTTTCGGCGCAACAAAAAAGGGGGCTGAGGCCCCCTTTTGTAATGGTGCGGCACCTAGCGGAAACTGTCGTTAATCATCTGCAGGCGGTCGTTGCCGGGGCAGAGGCAGCTTTCGCTCAGGGTGTTGAGCGGGCGGTGGGAGGTTTGCATCACTTCATGCAGGTCTTCGGCTGCCGGGTCGACGTAGAGCAGACCGGTGAGGATCTCGCCCTTGGCCTTGTGGCGTTCGATCGCTGCGATCGCTTCAGCACGGTCCTGGGGGTCGTAATTCTCCGCAACGCTATTCAGACGCAAAATCGAACCATCATGCAGACAGATATCCCGGCATACGCCCGGCGGGCAGGCGGTGGTGATCTCTTCCTTAACCGGCACGTAATCGGTCACCGACGCGGTCTGGATATGGTCACGAACATAGTCGTAACTTTTGGTCGAGCCGTTGTGATTGTTGAAGGTCACACAGGGTGACAGCACGTCGATAAAGGCGAAACCGCGGTGACTCAGGGCCGCCTTCAGCAGCGGCACCAGTTGGTTCTTGTCACCGGAGAAGCTGCGCGCCACAAAGGTGGCCCCCAGCTGTATCGCCAGCGTTGGCAGGTCGATCCCTTCCAGCAGGTTTTCTTCACCCCCCTTGCTCTTGGAGCCTCGATCCGACGTTGCCGAGGTCTGGCCTTTGGTCAGACCGTAGACGCCGTTGTTGGCGACCACGTAGAGCATGTTCAGTCGACGCCGCACCACGTGGGCGAACTGCCCCATGCCGATGGCTGCCGTATCACCGTCACCGGACATGCCGATGTAGGTCAGATCGCGGTTGGCCATGTTGGCACCGGTAACAATCGACGGCATCCGTCCATGGACCGAGTTGAAACCATGCGCCTTGCCGAGGAAGTAGGTCGGCGCCTTGGAGGAGCAGCCGATGCCCGATAGCTTGGCGATCTTGTGCGGCGGTAGCGACAGTTCGTGACAGGCCTGCACGATGGATGCGCCGATGGAGTCGTGGCCACAGCCAGAGCACAGGGTCGAGAGTGAGCCCTCGTAGTCGCGGTGAGTCAGGCCAAGGTCGTTTACCGCCAGATTGGGGTGGCGGAAAGATGATTTCTGATAGCTCATGGGTTACCTGCTTGCCACGTTACGGGTGGATTTCTTGTTGCCGGCGTCCAGCAACAGCTCTTCGATACGACCGCTGATAAAGCGTGCGGTGATCGGCAGACCGTCGTAGTGCAATACGGCTTTCAGGTCACGCGGGTTGATCTCCAGTTCGTTGATCAACAGGCTGCGCAGTTGGCCGTCGCGGTTTTGCTCGATCACGAAGACCTGATCGTGGCTATCGATGAAATCGGCCACTTCCTGACCGAAGGGGAAGGCGCGAACGCGCAGGCTGTCGACCTTGATTCCTTTTTCGGTAAGCGTATCAACAGTTTCGCTGATCGCTGCTGCGGTGGTGCCGTAGTAAATCAGACCGATCTTCTGGCCCTTGCCCTGCCGGGTGATCTTGGCCGGCGGAACCAGTGTCGCTGCAGTCTTGAACTTGTGGGTCAGGCGATCGACGTTGTCGACGTAGACATCGCCCTGCTCGCTGTAGACCGCGTAGCGGTCGCGCGAGGTGCCGCGGGTAAAGAAGGAGCCCTTCTCGGCGTGGGTGCCGGGCAGGGTGCGGTAGCAGATGCCGTCACCATCCACGTCCAGATAGCGGCCGAAACGCTCGATTTCATCGAGCTGCTCTTCGTTGAGCACCTTGCCGCGGTCATAACGACGCTCGTCGTCCCACTGCATCGGCTCGCTAAGGTGGTCGTTCATGCCCAGTTCGAGGTCACTCATCACGATCACCGGAGTCTGCAGGCGCTCGGCCAGATCGAACGCGTCGGCGGTCATGTCAAAGCACTCTTTCGGCGACGAGGGGAACAGCAGTACATGCTTGGTATCGCCGTGGGATGCGTAGGCGCAGGCGGTGATGTCCGGCTGCTGGGTGCGGGTCGGCATTCCGGTGGACGGACCGGCACGCTGGACGTTGACCAGCACCACCGGGACCTCGGCGAAGTAAGCCAGTCCCAGAAACTCGGTCATCAGTGATACGCCGGGGCCGCTGGTGGCGGTGAAGGCGCGGGCACCGTTCCAGGCCGCGCCGATGACACAGCCAATGGCGGCCAGTTCGTCTTCCATCTGCACTGCGGCATAGTTGGCCTGGCCGGTAGCCGGATCGATCCGCAGCCGCTTGGCATACTGCATGAATTTCTCGACCACCGAGGTGGATGGGGTAATCGGGTACCAGCCGACGACCGATGCGCCACCATAAATGGCGCCGAGGCCGGTGGCGGTGTTGCCATCCAGCATGATCTTGTCGCCCACCTGATCGCTGCGCTTGACGCGCACATCCAGCGGGCACTTGAAGTTGGTGGACGCATACTGGTGACCCAGCTCCAGCGCGTAGATGTTGGGAATGATCAGCTTTTCCTTGCCCTTGAACTGGTCGGCGATCAGCCCCTTGATCACTTCGAACTCGATATCCAGCAGCGCGGCCAGGGCGCCCACGTAGATAACGTTCTTGAACAGCTGGCGTTGACGCGGGTCGGTGTATTCGCGCAGGCAGATTTCGGAAATCGGCATGCCAAGAATGTTGACGTCGCTGCGCACCAGCGCGGGATCCAGCGGCTTGGTGCTGTCATAAAGAAAGTAACCGCCGGGCAGCACGTTGCGCATGTCTTGCGCGAGGCTCTGGGCGTTCATCGCTACGACGATGTCGGCGCCGCCGCCACGACGACCCAGGTAGCCTTTTTCGCTTACGCGAACTTCGTACCAGGTCGGCATCCCTTGAATGTTGGATGGGAATACGTTGCGTGGGCTGACGGGGATGCCCATGCGAAACAGTGATTTGGCGAACAGTAGGTTGGCACTGGCCGACCCGGTACCATTGACGTTGGCGAACCGAATCACGAACTCGTTAACAGATTTAATACTATGCATCGTTCGGTTACCTAAGCGGGGTTTAGAATAAACTTCTGCATATCCCAGGCGCCGGTAGGGCAGCGCTCGGCGCAGAGACCGCAGTGCAGGCAGACGTCCTCGTCCTTCGCCATCACCTGGCCGGTTTTCAGGTCCTTGGAGACGTACACCGCATGCTCGGTGTTCGTGGCGGGGACTCGCAGCCGGTTGCGCAGGTCCGCTTCGTCTCCGTTCTGGGTGAAGTTGATGCAGTCCATCGGGCAGATGTCTTCACAGGCACCGCATTCAATGCAGCGCTCGGCGGTAAACACCGTTTGCACGTCGCAGCTCAGGCAGCGGTGGGCTTCGGCCAGCGCCAGTTTCTCATCAAAACCCAGCTCAACTTCTGCCTGCAGATCCTTGATCGCTTTTTGCAGATCCATATGGGGCACGGCCTGACGGACGTCGTTGGAAACGGCGTTCTGGTAGCTCCATTCATGCACACCCATCTTCTGGCTGATCAGGGTGTGCTGATCAGCCGGACGTTCGTCGCAGACGTCCTTGCCTTCGCAGAACAGGTCGATCGAAATCGCCGCCTGATGACCGTGGGCAACAGCGGTGATGATGTTTTCAGGGCCAAAGGCTGCGTCGCCGCCAAAGAATACGGTCGGCAATGAGGACTGCAGGCTGCTCTTGTTCAGCACCGGCATGCCCCACTTGTCGAATTCGATCCCGAGATCACGCTCTATCCAGGGGAAAGTAGCGTCCTGGCCGATGGCGACTAGGACCTCGTCACATTCGATCAGCACCGGCTCGCCGCCAGTGGGTACCAGCGAGCGGCGGCCATTTTCGTCGTAGACCGATTCCACCACTTCAAAGCGCATACCGATCAGCTTGCCGTTCTCTACTACGTAAGAGTGCGGTACATGATGGTTGATAATGTCGATGCCTTCGGCGGCGGCGTCTTCCTTTTCCCAGGGAGAGGCTTTCATATCCTCATAGCTGGAACGCACGACTACCTTGACTTCATCAGCGCCGAGTCGCAGCGCGGTCCGGCAACAGTCCATGGCGGTGTTACCGCCGCCCAGAACGATCACCTTCTTGCCGACAGTCTTTATATGTTCAAAGGCCACGCCCGCCAGCCAGTTGATACCGACTTGCGCTTTATCTCCGGCTTGATCTCGGCCCGGCAGCTTTAGGTCTCGGCCCGACGGGGCACCGGTGCCGATAAACAGTGCGTCAAAACCTTCGTCAATGACCGCTTTCAAGCTGGTAATGTCGGTACCGAAGCGGGTTTCGACGCCCATATTGAGAATTCGGTCGACCTCTTCGTCAAGTACCGACTCAGGCAGGCGGAAGCTCGGAATCTGACTGCGAACCATGCCGCCGGCTTTCTGTTCACGATCAAACAGCGTCACCTGATAGCCGAGTGGAAGCAGATCACGCGCTACGGTCAGCGATGCAGGCCCCGCACCGATAAGGGCGATCCGTTTACCGTTCTTGGCGGTTGGGACTTCCGGCAGCCGGTCATCGATAGAGGTTTTGTTGTCGGCGGCGACGCGTTTGAGACGGCAGATGGCAACTGGGTTTTCTTCAACCCGAACTCGTCGGCAAGCGGGTTCGCACGGGCGATCGCAAACCCGGCCAAGAATGCCGGGAAAGACGTTGGACTCCCAGTTAACCATGTAGGCGTCGGTGTAACGGCGTTCTGCAATCAGGCGGATATACTCCGGCACCGGCGTATGCGCGGGACAGGCATACTGGCAGTTGACGACGCGGTGGTAGTACTCGGGGGCGGATGTGTCTGTCGGTTTCAACGCTAAGTACCCTAGCTGTATCAGATCATCACTGTTGGATTGCCGCCACCTTTGGCGCGGCACGAAAATTACCATAAAGACCCGGGTCGGGTTGCGAAAAGGCAAGCCGTTCAGAGCCCAATGTTCGGCTGATGAGGGGAGGGCGAAATGCGCGTGACTGGAGAGTTCAACAGCGGTTCGGCAAAACCCGCACAACAACAGTTGGAATTTTATCTTTCTGTGCTATGCGGGGCTATAGCTATACGTGCGACAAAGGTCGCAATTTGCCGCTCATGCATGCTTTAACTCTCAGCCCATGGTGTTGCTTTTATGAGGAGTGATCAGTGCGGCAGAAGAAATTTGAAAAAGTGAAAAACAGTCGTTGACAGCGAAAAGCAGGTCTCTATAATGCGCACCTCGCTTGAGACGAAAGACATCTCGCTCAGGCACGCTCTTTAACAAATCGACCATGCAATTCGTGTGGGCGTTTGCTGAGATGAAGCAGTAATGCATTATCAAGGTAAACGACTCGTGAATTCATTTAACTACAACGTTTACGTTTAGTTAGGTTTTTTACAGTAGTTACTTTGAGTCAGATTTGGCTGTTTTCGGACGGTCACAAAATTTGAACTGAAGAGTTTGATCATGGCTCAGATTGAACGCTGGCGGCAGGCCTAACACATGCAAGTCGAGCGGTAACAGGACTAGCTTGCTAGTTGCTGACGAGCGGCGGACGGGTGAGT
>NZ_JAERQK010000005.1 GCF_017912535.1 Motiliproteus sediminis | reverse complement strand
TACGGCATGAGCGTATCCGGCAACCGCAGCTGGGGACTCGCAAGCTACTGCATCTGCTGACGATGGAAACGGAGTTTAGAATCGGCAGGGACAAGCTGTTTGAACTGCTCAAGACCCATCGACTACTAGTTCGGCGGCTGAGGGCCTATCACAAGACGACGCAGAGTCATCATCGTTTTTGGTGCCATCCTAACTTGCTCAAGCCCGGCGCGGCGCAGGAGCAGGCAACACAACCGGAACAGATCTGGGTCGCGGATATCACCTATTTACCGGTAAGGAATGGAGAGGCGTACCTGAGCCTGGTTACCGATGCGTATTCACGCAAGATCGTTGGGTACCATATACACAGTGACTTGCGAGCAGAGTCTGTAGTAACGGCTTATAAAAAGGCGCTCAAGGACTATCGAGGTAGAACCGGGTTAATTCACCACTCCGATCGAGGCATACAGTACTGTTCGAAACGTTACCAAGCCGTGCACGAAAAGTACGGCGTACGTTGTTCAATGACGGACGGCTATGACTGTTATCAAAATGCGTTGGCGGAAAGAGTCAACGGTATACTGAAAGGAGAGTATTTGCTGAGAAAGCCTGACAATCTGGAGCAGGCAGCGGTCATGGTTGATGAATCAGTACGTCTCTACAATACAAGACGGCCGCACATGGCCTTAAAATACAGAACGCCCGATGAAGTGCATCGGGCGTTTTTAAGCTGAAATAGTGTCAACCTATATCAGGACAAGACATGGGCAGCTTAGAACTTCCCTATCTCCGCATTCGCTACTGAACGCGCAAAGAGCGAGCTGGCAACCACAGCATCCGTTGCCCTCAGGCGCCGGCTCAACTCGCGAGCCAGGTTCATCAACATCAGCGTATAAAGCTCGGGGTCAGTTCGGTGAAGCTCGCTAAGGGCCGCGCAGGACAGCGACAACACAGTCACGGATTCCAATGCTCTGACTGAAGCTGAGCGATTCTGCTGGTCGATAATCGCCATCTCTCCGATAGAATCACCTTCCTGACGCTTGGCCAGCGGCACCAGCGTATCGTCTGACAAGCGGTTTAACACCTCGACCTGCCCCTGCTGAATGAAAAACAGCCGGTCGGCCTTATCCCCCTGATGGAACAGAAAGGCCCCCTCGGGGAATGTTTCCGCCTTGAGCAACCGTGACAACACAATCAACTGCTGATCGCTGACGCCACCGAACATGGCGTAAGACTGCAGATTTCCAATACTGGCCATAATACGCTTCCTTACCGACAATCCCGAACAGGGTGCAATGCTTTCACTATAGAGCCATTTCAATGCTGATAGTTGCCACTGTTCAGCGGTAATAGCGCCGCGTATTATGTCCTGCCCGTTATCAACCTATATTCTGCATGCCTGCTGTGCTTTCTCTCCGCGACCGCTTCATTGCCCTTGACCGACTGCTGACCCAGCTGCGTCCCTTCTGGCAACTGCGTCCATTCGCCTTGAAAGAGTTGCCCTGGCACCAGCACCAGAGCCTGCACCACTGGCTGCAAACGCTAGACCTGAGCGCCTGCGAAGCGCTGGAGCGTGACGATCAGCTGCGCGCCGAGAATCTGGCTTCCTTTATCGACGCTGCACTGCCACTCCATGCGCATAGTCAGCTACCTGAAGCCCCCACGCAGGAGATGGCCGCGTACTCTGCGTCAACGGATACCTTACCTGCTCGGCTCAGCTATCACGTCCCTGGGCGCAAGTGGGAGCAGATTCGCGCGTTTGACCAGGCGCTCCGTCCGGCGGGTGAGCAGTGGCTGGAATGGTGTGCAGGTAAAGGGCATCTGGGAAGATTGCTGGCTTTTCGCCACCAGCGTCCGGTGCTGTCGCTGGAGTGGCAACATACTCTTTGCAACCAGGGCCAGCATCTCGCCGACGCCCTAAAACTCGACTGCCGAATGCAGCCCCAGGATGTGATGGCACCAGCAACCACGGCCCGGCTGCACCCCCGACAGCACGCGGTAGCCTTGCACGCCTGTGGCAAGCTGCATCTGCGCCTGCTCCGCCTGGCTAGTGAGCAGAGACTTGCCGGAGTAACCCTATCACCCTGCTGCTACCACCTTATAGATGAAGAGCACTATCATCCCCTCAGCGATAGCGCCCGCATCAGCAGGCTGCAGCTATCACGGCAGGACCTCAAGCTGGCGCTGCAGGACACCGTCACCGCGGGAGCCCGCGAGCGTCGTCTGCGCCAGCGCGAGCTGGCATGGCGGCTCGGATTTGATCTGCTGCAACGCCAACTGCGCGGAGAAGACAGCTACCTGCCCTGCCCCTCCGCTCCCAAGAGTCAGTTGAGCGGTGGCTTCGAAGATTACTGTCGCTGGATGGCCGCGCGCAAACAGCTGAGGCTCCCCGACGCCATCGACTACGCAGAATTCGAACAACAAGGCCGACAACGAGTACTGACCGTTACCCGCATCGAGCTGGTGCGCAACCTGTTCCGCCGCCCGCTGGAACTATGGCTGGCACTGGATCGCGCGCTCTATCTGCAAGAACGCGGTTATCAGGTCACGCTGAGCGAGTTCTGCGACTACCAACTCACCCCGCGCAACCTGCTGATCCAAGCTATCAGGCGGGACGAACCGGCCCCTCCTCGCGCAGCCGGGCAATAATCGCCGCCCGCCTCTGTTCTCGCTGACGGTCTTCGCTGGCCTTATCCACCTGCGTCAACGGATCCTGCTGCAACTGCCGCTCCAGCGCTTCCTCCGCCTGCTCCTGGAAATCCTGCTCATCACCGCGCTGACGTATCCGGCCCAACGACAGCTGCAGTGCCGAACGCGCGCTCTGCAGCTCACCCTGCCCGGCCGCAGTGCGGCCCTGAATCAGCGCGTCTCGTTGCCGAGACTTGAACAACCGTAACTCGCGCCGGTAACCATCAAGCTCCCGCACCGAGACTCGTAGCGATTCGCTACGCCGCTGCTCCTCCACCGCCAACGCATCACGCATCTTACGCTGGCTGAGGATCTCCCGTTCATAGTCGGCAATGCGATCTGCCAACGGCTCGACCTCGCTATCACGACCAGCCGATAGTGCCTCAGCCAACTGGGCTTCACGCTCGAACTGACGCTGTTGAAGCAAGCCCAACTCGCGCTCCACTCTCATCCGCTCCGCTACCAGCTGGGTTAGTTGGCGCTTGGCACCAAGCAGCGCCTGCTCGTAGTCAATCACCTCCTGCTCCAGAATCCGCAACGCGTTGCCGTCCACCACACCTTCGAGGGTTTCGCGGGCCCCGCCTCGCAGCAGGGTGCCGATCTTTCTGACAAGTTGCATGCTCATGACTACCTCCTTAATCGCTCAATTCGCGAATCATTTTCTCTGCCTTGGCGTCAGAGATGCGGTTAACCAAACGCTGCCCCTCGTGCTGGTCACGCAGGGTTTTGGCCAGATTAATGGTGGCGCTGACCAGAAACAGCGCACAGAGAGCAAAATAGCCCTGCACCATCAGGTCACCGGGCATAAACAGAATGCCGCCGGCCATCGCAGCCAACGCGGCTGCAAAAGAGGCTTTGACGAAGAACAACCATCCGCTTGAATGGCTCTGGATATCATAAGGGTCCATAGACTCACTCCCGAGTTATCGCCGACGACGGTGCCGGCGCGCCAAGCAATACGTCAGCGGAATGGAGTCCTCAAAGATCACCACCAAAGTGGCGTAGAACGCACCTGAAGGTCGCACTATTCGCAACCAGCGACGCTAAATCGCAGGACAACGGAAGAGGGCAAACTCGCGCTTATGCTGAGGCAAACGTGGTGGACAAAATGACCGTTTTGCACCAACCAGATGTTAGCTCGATAGAATCAGCGCCCGCCGTCTCTGCTTCACGAAAGACATTACGAAGAAACCAAACAAGCTGGCAGCCCTAGCTGTTTGCGCGACAGATAACCGGCTTATGAAGTAGCACGATGTAGTGACTGATGTCGGAAGGGGTAAGAAATACAGGGCACTGATACCATCAGCTCATTCGATTAATGGTTGCTGTGTCAGGCAGCAGTGATTTTCATCAAAGAATCACGGTTCGCTAATGTGCTACCGTTCCCTCGACTTCGGTTTGGTGCAATGAGGCTGGATGCCCATATCGTGGCAATAACCCGGCGTAAGAGTCGCCTTAAAGACGTTTTTCAGACACAGGGAGCCTGTCGTGAAGAAACTCTCCATATACAAGCTGCTGATGATATTTGCTATGGCGGTATTCATCGGACTGCCCCTCATCGTCACACCGTTGTCCATCTCACTGAACAACCTGAGAGACAGCTATTCACGTTATGTCATTCTTGTTGAGTCCAATCTGGCGCTGAAGGATGCTCGATTTCATATCGTCCAGATCCAGCAATTCCTGACCGATGTCGGGGCAACCGCAGACAGGGCGGTATTTGCCGAAGCCGATAAAAGCCTCGAAAGAGCGGAGTCCAATCTCAATCAGTTTATTGCATTGGTGCCGGAAAAAGCGACTGAGGGTCGACGCCTAATCAAGGAAGCCCGAGCCCTTCATGAGGTCGGCGTGGTGATGGCAAATGCCTACATTGACCAGGGCCGAGAGGCGGGTAATGCGATTATGCAGCGCCCGGAAACCGGGCTTGATGACGTATCGCTGCGATTATCTCTAGAGGTAGAGTCGCTGGTGAACAGCTCCAACGAAGAATTGAGGGACTTTCATTCGGTGGTGGATAAAACTCTCTCAAACAGCCTTTCTGTCGTCAGCCTGGGGCTGGGCTGCATTATTCTCATGGTCCTTGCAGCAATCGCGATCATCTACTTCAAGGTGCTGCCCCCTATTCTTAAACTGCGGGAATCCATGCAAGCAATTGCGGCGGGAAAGGCCGACCTGACAGCCCAACTGCCCATCCAGTCAGAGGATGAGATCGGTGACATCTGCAGGCACTTTAACGAATTCGTGCGTGAACTTCGTGGCATGGTGACCGAGGTTGTAGGCACCTCCCGGCGTATCTTTGTAACCAGTGAACAGCTCGGCCACTCCACAGAGATGACCCTTAAAGCGGTGCGCGAACTGGGCCTGGACACCCAGAGTCTGACCAGTGATGCTCAGCAAGCGGTAGCGGCCAGTCACCGTATCGACATTATGGCTAATGCGCTGCAGCGGCAAATGGACGGGTTTGAGATAGGCAGCGCGGCGATTGCAGACGCCTCCGTTGAAACCGTAGTCTGGAGTAAAGGCCTGGCCACCCAGATAGACGATATTGACGATCAGCATAAGCGGCTGATCAGTATATACAATCAGCTACACGAAGCACTGCGCACCGGACAGGGCCCGGAGGTGATGGGACACATTCTTGAAAGTCTGGTGGAATATACTGCGACCCATTTCCAGTTCGAAGAGGCGCTTTTCAGCCACTCGGACTATCCAGACACTGAACAGCATAAAGATCAACACGCAAAACTGCTTGCGCAGTTAGACACACTGAGAAAGCGCCATGCCGGCGGTAATCCTGAGGTCATGGCAGATATCCTAGCCTTTCTGCGTAATTGGCTGCTGAACCATATTATGGGGTCCGATATGGACTATGTTCCCCATGTAAAAGATGCACAAGCATCGGCATCCGCATAAATTCAGGGTTTACTGTAAAGCAGCCTTCTTGCTCGTTCGGGATCGGTCCGGTCACATCAAGTGGCCGAACAATCCTTGGCTGCATTGATTATTAGATTTCTGAACTGAAGCGCGTCAGCAGAAAAGCCTTCACCGGTATCCCGTTGCTCTTGACGCTCCCTTGGGGCCAACGCCAGATGCCGGACTGCGTGCATACCGGTGTCAGTACGAACCGATTTAATAAGGCACCCTTACCAACGAATAAGACAACATGAAAAGCGCTCACCGCCTGAGCGCGTCGAACAGGCCGTACTTCCAGGGCCGCATCGCTAGTACCAGCGTACAACCGTGGCGCTGCTCAAACGGCAGACTGCGATCGTCGGCGGCCAGTGCGTCAAACTCGCGCACCAGTTGTTCCAGCCGCCGCTGGAACAGTGCATTGGTGCTTTTCGACAGCATAGCGTTGGCCACCAGCAACTTCTCTTCGGCCTTGTCAAAACGGGAGTTGAAGAACTCCTGTTCCAACTTTTCCTGAAAGAAACGCTGGATCGGGCCATTCTCATGCCATGCAAAATTTGGCGCGATCCGCAACCGGATCCGGTTGCCCGGTTGCAGCTCAATCAGCTGCAAGCGATCCAGCTGCGCCAGGTAACGAATACAGTCAGTCTCGGAGAGATGGAAATAGTCAAGGAGCTGGCGAAAGGTCCAGTGATTGAGCACACAAACCGTCACCAGCAGCAGCTTGAGGTCGGCGGCGATCTCGCGTTCCTGGTCCAGGCTTAAGCCGCTGATCGGAGCCCGCTGCTGATTGGCCATCTGCTGCACCAGGTCACTGATCTCCATTCCTAGAAGTTGGCATACCTGATCCAATCGCGCCAGCGAGAAGCTCTGCTCCGAGAACAACCGCTTGACGCTGGCTTCCGATAGCTGAAGATGATCGGCCACATCGGCGTAGGTTTTGCCGTTGGCCTTTAACGCCTGCTTTAAGGTGAGGATCAGTTGTGATGTTTGAGCCATAGCCGTTGCCTGTATTACCAGTGCTGAATAATGCCAAAAAGTACTATTATTCGATACCATATGCGCAGCATAGCGCAACCATACCTATTAACGTCGCTTGATTAAATACTACACCCTACCGTCGGCCTGAACTTTCAGCCACCCAATGCAAAGGACACCGCAATGCGCGAACTGATACGACTGGCCGGCTTCGTCCCCTTTATCCTGATGGTGTTTCTCAACGCCTTTGTCGATCTGGGTCACAAGATCGTGGTGCAGAACACCGTCTTCAAGATCTACGATGGACAGGAGCAGATTCTGCTGACCGCTCTGGTCAACGCGCTGATCCTGATTCCCTTTATCGCTCTGCTGAGTCCGGCTGGTTACCTGTCGGACCGTTTTGCCAAACCCAAAGTGATGCGAGCCGCCGCCGCACTCGCGGTGGTGCTGACCACCCTGATCACCCTGTGTTACTACCAGGGCTGGTTCCAGACCGCCTTCGCCATGACCCTGCTGCTGGCGGTCCAGAGTGCCATCTACTCGCCGGCCAAGTTCGGTTATCTGCGTGAATGGGCTGGTAAAACCCTGCTCGCCAGCGCCAACGGCTTGGTACAAGCGGTCAGTATCGTCGCGATTCTTTCCGGAATCTTCGCTTTCTCCATCCTCTTTGAGGGTGCGTTGGGCGGTGTTACCTACCGCAACGAAGCGGATATCCTGCGCGCCATCGCCCCACTGGGATGGGCGTTGGTCGGTTGCTCGCTGCTGGAGCTGTTGCTCGCATTTCGGATTGCACCGGTAGAGGAACCCCAGGCTGCGGAGCCCTTCACCCGCACCGACTACCTGCGCGGCACCTACCTCAAGCGTAACCTGGCGGCACTGGTCGGTAATCGCGCGATCTGGCTGTCAATCATCGGCCTGTCGATCTTCTGGGGTATCTCCCAAGTCATGCTGGCCAGCTTTCCGGCGTACGCCAAGGAGCAGTTGGCTATCACTAACACGGTGGTCATTCAGGGGCTGCTGGCCTGTTCCGGTATCGGCATTATGCTCGGCTCGCTGGCCGCGGGGCGCGCATCCCGTAACCATATAGAAACCGGTCTGGTGCCTCTGGGTGCTCTCGGTGTGGTGCTGAGCCTGTGGTTGCTGCCGATGGCCGGCAGCGCGTCGCTGATCGCGTTCTGTTTTATCGGCGTTGGTTTCTTTGGGGGCCTGTTTATCGTGCCGCTCAACAGTCTGATCCAGTACCATGCCCCAGAAGCACAGTTGGGACGAATTTTGGCCGGTAACAACTGGATCCAGAACATCGTCATGCTGGGCTTTCTGGGCTGCACCTTGCTGTTCGCCCACTGGGGATTGAGCAGCTTTGGGTTGATGCAGTTGCTGATCCTGGTGGCTATCGCCGGGGCCTTTTATACCGTCTATCAGCTCCCCCACTCGCTGGTACGGCTGGTGGTCGCCAAGCTGTTCGCCGGTCGCTATCGGGTCGAAGTACTGGGGTTCAAGAACCTGCCCCCCAGCGGTGCGGTCTTGTTGCTCGGCAATCACATCAGCTGGCTCGATTGGGCGCTGATCCAGATCGCCTGCCCGCGCCCGGTTCGTTTTGTCATGCATCGTGGCATCTATAACCGTTGGTACTGGCGCTGGTTGCTGGACCTGTTTGGTGTCATTCCGATCGCAGGCGGACAAAGCAAACAGGCGCTGGAAACCGTCAACCAGTTGCTGAAGAACGGCGAGGTGGTGTGCCTGTTCCCTGAAGGTGCTATCAGTCGCAACGGTCAACTGGGCGAATTCAAGAAAGGCTTTGAACGCACCGTCACCGATGTGGACGGCGTGATCATACCTTTCTACCTGCGTGGCCTCTGGGGCAGCCGCTTCTCCCGCGCCAGCGAAGGGTTGCAGGCGCTGCGTGCCACCGCCCTGCGCCGCGACGTCATTGTCGCTTTTGGTCAACCGCTGGCGATTGAAAGCAGTGCCAGCGCGGTAAAACAGCAGGTAACCGAACTCTCGATCAGTGCGTGGGAAGAACATACCCGCCACCTGCCTACTCTGGCGGAAGCCTGGATTCGCAGCGCCAAGGCCCGCCCCATGCAGCTGGCACTGGCCGATATTCAAGGCGATACCGAACTCAGCAATCGCCGTGCACTGACCGCCAGCCTGCTGTTCGCCCGCCGCATCAAACGCCTTAATCGTGGCCAGAATGTCGGCCTGCTGCTGCCCACCAGCAGCGCAGGGGTGTTAGCTAATCTGGGCGCGCTGCTAGCCGGCAAAACCCTGGTCAACCTCAATTACACCGCCAGTCTGGCAGCGCTCAAGGCCGCCTGCAGCAAGGCCGAGCTGGGCACTGTTTTTACCGCCCGCCGATTCATCACCAAGCTGGAGCAGCGCGGCATCGACCTGACACCCCTTGGCGACCAGGTTAGCTTTGTCTACCTCGAAGATGTCGCCGCCGAAATCAGCCCGCTTGAAAAAGCGCTAACGCTGGCCACCACTCTGCTGCCCGCCAGCTGGCTGGTACGCCTAACCGGGGGCCGCCAGGACAGTCACAGCGCCGCCGCAATCCTGTTCTCCAGCGGCAGTGAAGGCGAACCCAAGGGCGTGGTACTTAGCCATCGCAACATCATGGCCAACATCCAGCAAGTCTCCGATGTACTCGACACCCTGCCAGAAGACCGCATGATGGCCACTCTCCCCCTGTTCCACGCCTTCGGTCTTACCGTCAACGGGCTGATGCCGATGATCGAAGGGATTCCGGCGATCTGTCATCCCGACCCTACCGACGCGCTAAACATCGCCAAGGGGATTGCGCGCTACAAGGGATCGATCTTTTGCGGAACCTCGACCTTTCTGCGCCTGTTTAACCGCAACAGCAAGATTCACCCGTTGATGCTGGACAGTTTGCGCATCGTGGTCGCCGGGGCCGAACGACTGAACCCTGATGTGCGCGACGGATTCGAAAAACGCTTCAACAAATCGATTCTGGAAGGCTACGGCACCACCGAAACCACTCCCGTCGCCAGCGTCAACGTACCGGACCGGATCGATACCGGCGACTGGCATATCCAGCGTGGCAGCAAACCCGGCACCGTCGGGCTGCCCCTTCCCGGCAGCAGCTTCCGCATCGTTGATCCGGACACCCTGGCGACCCTGCCGACAGGTGAAGACGGGCTGATTCTGATCGGCGGCACTCAAGTGATGCAGGGCTACCTCAAGGACCCCGAGCGCACCGCCGAGGTGATTCTGGAACTGGACGGTCAACGCTGGTACAGCTCCGGCGACAAGGGACATCTGGACGATGACGGTTTCCTGACCATCGTGGATCGCTACTCCCGCTTTGCCAAACTGGGCGGCGAAATGGTCAGCCTGGGCGCAGTTGAAAGCGCCATAACCAAGCAGCTGCCGGAGGAGGTCGAGGTACTGGCCACCGCCATTCCCGATTCACGCAAGGGCGAAAAAGTAGTGCTGCTCTACAGCGGCGACATTGATGATGATCAGCTGGCGGCGGCCATCGAACAGAGTACGCTCAACCCGCTGATGCGTCCGGCTGAGCGAATCAAAGTCGAGGGGATCCCCAAACTGGGCAGCGGCAAAAGCGACTTCAAAGCGGCACGCGAACTGGCGTTGGCGAACAGCGGTGGTTGAGGTCTGGCGATAACCGCTGGCGGCGTGAATTGTGACCACGCGCCACCGGCTATACTGTGACGAACAGTATATTGCGATGCAGCATTTGTGTTTGTGTAACGGTCTGAGATGGCCGGTATCGGACGAAGTGGCACCCGATTGATCGTGCCGCGACGACGGACTAAGGAGTAACAATGGACGATCTTCAGGCCCCCCTGCGCGACAACGTGCGCCTTCTGGGACAACTGCTCGGCAACACCATCAGCCGTGACCGTGGTCCCGAGTTTCTCGACAAAGTGGAATTGATCCGCAAGCTGTCGAAAGATGCCCGCAGCGGCAAGGCGCGCACCGAAGACCTGATTCGTGCGCTGAAGGCGCTTAAGGAAGAGGAGCTGGTCCCCATGGCTCGCGCCTTCAGCCAGTTTCTCAACCTCGCCAATCTGGCCGAGGAACATCACCGCGTGCGTCGCCGCAGCAGTCTGGTGGTCACCAAACCGGACCCCCATGCACTGGCGCAGGTACTGGATCACACTCTGGCCCAGGGCATAGATGCCGAGACTCTGGTTACCAAGGCCGCCGAGCTGGAGGTGGAACTGGTGCTCACCGCCCACCCCACCGAGGTTAACCGCCGCACCTTTATCCAGAAGTATGAGTCGATGGCCGATAACCTGGCCCGCCTGGACCGGGAACATCCTTTGAGTCATCGCTACCGTGATATCGAGGGCCGGTTGCAGCAGCTGATCAGTGAGGCCTGGTATACCAATGAGATCCGCAGCGAACGTCCCACCCCGGTAGACGAGGCCAAATGGGGCTTCGCGGTGATAGAGAACTCGCTCTGGCACGCCCTGCCGGTCTTTCTGCGTAATTTTGACCGCGAACTGGAGCGCGTCGCCGGTCAGCGCCTGCCCTGGCACGCGGCGCCGATCCGCTTTGCCTCCTGGATGGGCGGCGACCGTGATGGCAACCCAAACGTCACGGCCAAAGTGACCGAAGAGGTACTGCTGCTATCACGCTGGATGGCCGCCGACCTGCTGCTCAAAGATATCGAGCGGCTGCGCCACGAGCTCTCCATGAGTCGTGCCAGTGAAGAACTGCAGCTCTATGTCAAAGGCGCGGAAGAACCCTACCGCGAACTGCTGCGCGAAGTGCGACGCAAACTGCTGAACACCCGCCAATGGGCCGAGCACTGCATTCGCGTCGGCTGGCAACCGCTGGAGGACGGTTACCTCGGCAACGACGACCTGTTGCAGCCGCTACTGCTCTGCGACCGTAGCCTGCGTGAGATGGGCATGAAAGAGATCGCTGACGGCTGCTTGCGGAATACGCTGCGCCGAATCGCCGCTTTCGGCCTCACCCTGGCGCGACTGGATATCCGCCAGAATGCCGAGCGCCACGCAGAGGTGTTCGCCGAACTCTGCACCCACTACGGTCTGGGAGATTACAGCGCCTGGAGTGAAGCGGAGAAGCAGACTTTCCTGCTTAAAGAGCTGCAGAATAAACGGCCGCTATTGCCCCGCGACTGGAACCCTAGCGCCGAAGTGCGGGAAGTACTCGACACCTGTGCCGTAGTGGCGCGCCAGAACCCTGAGGCGCTGGGCAGCTATGTGATCTCCATGGCCAGCCAGCCCTCCGATGTGTTGGCGGTGGTGTTGCTACTGAAAGAGCAGGGTATCCCCTTCCCGATGCGGGTGGTGCCACTGTTCGAGACCCTGGCCGATCTGGATAACGCGGCTGAATGCATCGCCACCCTGCTCGACCTCGACTGGTATCGCGACTACTGCGGCGCCCATCAGGAGGTGATGATCGGCTACTCAGACTCCTCCAAGGACGCCGGCGCCTTAGCGGCCACCTGGGGGCAGTACCGGGCACAGGAAGCTCTCACCCAAGTCTGCCAGCAGCGCGGTATCAAGCTGACCCTGTTTCACGGGCGCGGCGGCACCGTAGGTCGCGGCGGCGGCCCCAGCCACAGCGCCATTCTGGGCCAGCCACCGGGGTCAGTCGATGGCACCCTGCGCGTCACCGAACAGGGCGAAATGATCCGGTTCAAGTTCGGCATGCCGGAGATCGCCGTGCGCAATATGGAGCTCTACGCCAGCTCGGTGCTGGAGGCGAGCCTCGCCCCCGCTCCCGCGCCCAAACCGGAGTGGCGCGCGCTGATCAGCCGTATGGCTGACGACGCCCACCAGATCTACCGCGCGCTGGTGCGCGAAAGCGACCAGTTTGTACCCTACTTCCGTCAGGCCACACCGGAACAGGAACTGGCCAAACTGCCGCTCGGCAGCCGCCCGGCCAAACGCAAGGCCGACGGCGGGGTCGAAAGCCTGCGTGCCATTCCCTGGATATTCGCCTGGACCCAGATCCGGCTGATGCTGCCGGCCTGGCTCGGTAGTGCCGCGATTGAGCGGGTGCTCGACAGCGACGACACCGAAACCCTGCTGGCGATGCGCAACCAGTGGCCGTTTTTCCGCACCTACACCGATATGCTGGAGATGGTACTGGCCAAATCCGAACCCGAGATTGCCGCCTACTACGAACAGCGTCTGGTCGATCCCACCCTGCACGCGCTGGGCAGCGAACTGCGCCAACGGCTGAAAAGCGCTCAGGAGATGATCAAACGCCTCACCGGCGCACCGCAGCTGCTGCACAACAATCCGGTGGTTCGCCAGTCCATCGACGTGCGAAACCCCTACATCGACCCGCTTCACTACCTGCAGGCAGAACTGCTGTTCCGCGACCGCAACTGCCCCAACGAAGTGGTAGAGCAGGCGCTGATGGCCACCATGACCGGCATCGCCGCCGGGATGAGAAACACTGGCTGATGCCATCCGCATCGGCCACAGGAGCCAAGATGAAACCATGGATCACGCTCACGTTAGCAGCGTTACTCAGCGGCTGTGTCGGCATTCCGCAAGGGGTACAACCGGTTCGCGACTTTGAGCTGGCGCGTTATCTGGGTCAGTGGTACGAAATTGCCCGGCTGGACCATTCCTTTGAGCGGGGGCTGAGCAGGGTCAGCGCCGAATACCAACGCCGCGATGATGGTGGAATAACCGTCATCAATCGCGGCTACCGGGAGGCGGACAACCAATGGACGTCAGCGGAAGGAAAAGCGTACTTTGTTAACGAGCCGGATCAAGCCTACCTGAAGGTTTCCTTTTTTGGTCCTTTTTACGGCTCTTACGTGGTGTTTGATATCGACCGCAACGACTATCAGTACGCTTTCGTGTCCGGCCCGACCCTCAACTACCTCTGGTTATTAGCCCGAACACCAACCGTGGATGAAAAGGTCATAGAGCGTTTCATTGAGGCCGCCAACGCGCGAGGCTTCGATACCGACCAGCTGATTTTTGTCTCTCACACGGCGCCGCAGGCAGAATAAACCCGGTTTTGCCCGATGGAAAACTAGTTCCAACCCGCCACCCCAGCCATATCCGGTAGCTCGTGAGCAATCCCTTTATGGCAATCGATACAGGTTTTCTCACCACTGGCCAGTGCCGTTTCATGCTGCTCAAAACCGCGCTTGCCCTGCTCGCTGAAGTCCATGGAATCAAAATCGTGGCAGTTGCGGCATTCCCGTGAATCGTTGGCTTTCATCCGCGCCCATTCCCGCGCCGCCATCTCGCCACGGTGCGCCTGGAACTTTTCACGGGTATCGATCTTGCCGGTAATTTTACCCCACACCTCTTTACTGGCCTGAATCTTACGAATGATCTTGTAAGTCCACTCTTTGGGCACGTGGCAGTCCGGGCAAGTAGCACGGACCCCGGACCGGTTCGCGTAGTGAATTGTTTCTTTAAGTTCCGCGTAGACGTTGTCACGCATTTCGTGACAGCTGATACAGAACTGCTCGGTGTTAGTCATCTCTAAGGCAGTGTTAAAGCCGCCCCAGAAGATGATGCCGCCCAAAAAGCCGCCCAGCAGGATGGTCCCCATCGCCAGCGGCGTTGGCCGAACCAACAGCTGCCAATAGCGAGCGATGATTCCTTTGCGTTGTTTTGACATGAGCAAGTCCCTATTCTGCGTTCCTGTGACTACCCTCGCGGGCCCCTACGGCTTGCCCAGTTCAGAGCTTGAGCGGTACTCGTTATCAATCAGCGGCTTAACCTCAGCTTGCGGCACATGGCATTGGAGGCAGAAGTAGCGCCGCGGCGATATATCCGCCAGCGCATGGCCATCGCGGGTCTCAAAGTGGGTCAGGCTGACCTTGGTGGCACCGGATGCTTTGTAACTTTCCCAGCTGTGGCAGGAAAGGCATTTGTTGCTGCGCAGGTCCACCTGATAGTGACGCACCTCATGCGGTATCACCGGCGGCTGCTGCACGTAGTTGCGCTCTACCAGAGTTTCGCTCTCATTGTACTTGGCCATATGAGGCGCTTTGTTGGTGGCATCAAGGTTCTTGAGCCCACGCAGGGATTCCAGTCCGCCGATATCACCCACAGCCAGCGGCGTAATGATGCCGCCCGCGGTGGCGATCGCCAGCGTCATTGCCAAAGTGGTGGTCTTCATGGTTGCTTCTCCATCGATGTGGCAGGGCGAGTGCCATAAGCGAAAACATCTACCGAACAGATATCGATACAACGGCCACAGTTGGTGCACTGTGACGAGGTGATCAGGTCACCGCCCGCACCTTTAAGTGCCGGCTTGATCACCTGAGGCTCGGGGCAAACCGCGTAACAGTCGAGGCAGTCGTAGCAGCGTTCCCGGCCACTGGCGCGAACCCGCAGCAGGCTCTGATGCCCCAGCAGGCTGTAACAGGCTCCTTGTGGGCAAAGATGACCGCACCAGCCGCGCGGCAGTACAAACAGGTCGAACAGAAACAGCGCCAGCACCAACAGCCAACCACTGCCCATGGAAAAAATAAGCCCGCGATGAAATTGCGATACCGGGTTGACCAGTTCCCACACCACCATCCCCAACAACAGCGGCATCACCACGCACAGCGCCAGGATCCAGAAACGGGTGTGACGCGAGATCGCCACTCGCCGGCGAATACCCAGCTTGCGGCTGCACCAGGCGGCAAGATCGGTTACCGGATTAATTGGGCAGACCCAGCTGCAGAACACCCGCCCGCCAAGCAGCAGATAAAACAGCGCCACTACGGCGATCCCGATCAGCAGGTTAGTCTCGGGCTGGTGGCCGCTGGCAAGCACCTGCAAGGCGATGAAAGGATCGCTGAGCGGTATGGTCTCCAGCAGCAGGCTGCTACTGAGGTTGCCCTTGATCAGCCAGACGCCGGCCAGCGGCCCGGCCAGAAACAGCACCAGCACGCCAAGCTGAGACAGACGACGGAGTAGCAACCAACGCTGACTGCGCCAGAAGCCTTTGATCCGGCGCGCATCGCTGCCAACCGACAACATCACTGCTCTCCCCCGGGCCGGCGCACCGGCAGCTTGAGCTGCTCGGGGATCAGCGACTCGCCGTTGTTGGCCGCCTTCTCTTCCCAACCCAGGCGGTAATGGTGCCCCAACTCCCCTTTCGCCAACGGCCGGGGCAACACCTTTATTGCGGCGACATCCAGCACGCAGGCCTGTTCGCACTTACCGCAGCCGGTACAGGCATCGGAATGCACGGTGGGGATAAACAATGCATGGTGACCGGTGCGGGTATTGCGCTCCAGCTCCAGCGTGATCGCCTCGTCGAGCAGTGGGCACACGCGGTAACAAACGTCACAGCGCAGCCCCAGTACGTTGAGACAGGTCTCGCGGTCAATCAGTACCGCCAGCCCCATCCGCGCATCGTCGATGTTGTCCAGCCCATGATCCAGCGCACCGGTGGGACAGGCAGCCACACAGGGAATGTCATCACACATCTCGCACGGCACGTCACGGGCGGTAAAGAATGGCGTACCGTTGGCCACCGGGTCGGTCAAGGTGGCCAGTTTCAGGGTGTCGAACGGGCAATCACGGACGCACAAGCCGCACCGCACGCAGCTGCCAAGAAACGACTCTTCAGGCAGAGCTCCCGGAGGACGCAGCGCCTCCGGCGCATGGGAGCGCGCCTGCCCGGCCAGGATGCCAAGGCCAACCCCCAGCGCCCCGGCGCCGCATACCCCCCGCGCACTGTCAGCAAGAAACTGGCGGCGACTGGTGGGTTTGTTGCTGGCGCTGGGGTTCATGAAGCGATGCTCCCGTTCACGTCGTCAGGCTCAGGCCTTCATGATCTTGACGGCGCACTTTTTGAAGTCCGTCTCTTTGGAGAGCGGATCGGTGGCATCAAGGGTGAGCTTGTTAACCAGACGGCCCGCGTCAAAGAAGGGGATAAACACCAGCCCCCGGGGGGGACGGTTGCGGCCACGGGTTTCCACCCGCAGCTCGATCTCTCCTCGACGGGAGACCACTTTGACATCCTGACCACGGCGCACACCGCGGTCCCTGGCATCATCCGGATGCATGTAGACCACTGCATCGGGCACCGATCGGTAGAGCTCCGGAACCCGACGCGTCATGGTGCCGGTGTGCCAGTGCTCCAGCACCCGTCCAGTGGATAGCCACAGGTCATATTCGCTGTCGGGCGATTCCGCCGGTGGCTCATAGGGCAGCGCGAACATCACCGCCTTGCCGTCCGGCTTGCCGTAAAACTCGAAGTCGGCGCCAGCTTTCACGTAAGGGTCGTAACCTTCTCGGAAGCGCCACAAGGTTTCTTTGCCGTCCACCACGGGCCAGCGCAAGCCGCGGGCCTGATGATAGGTGTCAAAGGGGGCCAGATCATGACCGTGGTCGCGCCCGAACGAAGCGTACTCTTCGAACAACCCTTTCTGGACGTAAAAACCGAACTCGTGGGCTTCGTTGTTATCAAAGCCTTCGGCCAGTTGATCAAGCGGATACTGGTCCACCTGACCATTCTGGTACAGCACCTCAAACAGGGTTTTGCCTCTGTACTGGGGCGCTTTGGCCAGCAGTTCGTCCGACCACACCTCCTCCACCTTGAAGCGTTTGGAGAACTCCATCAGCTGCCACAAGTCGGACTTGGCCTCACCCGGGGCCTGCACCTGCTGCCGCCAGAACTGGGTGCGACGTTCAGCGTTGCCGTAGGCGCCCTCTTTTTCCACCCACATGGCGGTGGGCAGCACCAGGTCGGCAGCCTGGGCGGTCACGGTCGGGTAGGGATCCGAAACAACGATGAAGTTGTCAGGATTGCGATAGCCGGGCAAACCCTCTTCGTTCATGTTGGGCGCGGCTTGCATGTTGTTGTTACACATCACCCAGTAGGCGTTGAGCTTGCCGTCCTTGAGCATGCGATTCTGCAACACCGCGTGATATCCCACCTTGCCGGGAATGGTGCCTTCCGGCAGTTTCCAGATTTTCTCGGCGGTATCCCGGTGCTCCTTCTTGGCAACCACCAGGTCGGCGGGCAGGCGGTGCGCAAAGGTACCCACCTCACGCGCGGTACCGCAGGCGGAGGGCTGGCCGGTCAGCGAGAAGGGGCCGGAACCTGGGGTCGAGATCTTGCCCGTCAGCAGGTGCACGTTGTACATCAGGTTATTGGCCCAGACACCGCGGGTGTGCTGGTTGAAGCCCATGGTCCAGTAGGACACGACCTTCTTGTCCGGGTCGGCATAGAGTTTGGCCAGTGCTTCCAGCTTATGTGCCGGCACCCCGGACAGTTCGGCGGTTTTCTCCAGCGTGTAGTCGCCGACGAACTTGGCAAAATCATCAAAGCTCATCGGTTCGGAGCCCCCCTTGCCGGGGTTTTTGGCTTTCTGCTCCAGCGGGTGAGTCGGGCGCAACCCGTAACCGATGTCGGTGACCCCTTTACGGATATTGACGTGTTTGGCCAGAAACTCCTGATTCACGTTGCCGGACTGGATGATGTAATTGGCGATGTAGTTCAGGATCGCCAGATCCGTCTGTGGGGTGAACACAATATCGTTATCGGCCAGCTCGAAACTGCGGTGACGGAAGGTAGACAGCACATGCACTTGCACACCGGGTGAGCTCAGCCGCCGGTCGGTGAGCCGAGACCACAATACCGGGTGCATCTCGGCCATGTTGGAGCCCCAGAGCACAAAGGCATCGGCGTTTTCGAGGTCGTCATAACAGCCCATCGGTTCGTCAATGCCGAAGGTTCGCATGAAACCGCCAACGGCCGAGGCCATACAGTGGCGCGCGTTGGGATCGATATGGTTGGAGCGGAATCCCGCTTTGTAGAGTTTGGCGGCGGCGTAACCTTCCCACACCGTCCACTGGCCGGAGCCGAACATGCCCACCGGCGGCATCTCATCGCTATTACGGCTGGGGGCGATGGCGGCCTTGAACTTCTCCGCCATGATGTCGAACGCCTGATCCCAACTGACCGGTGTAAACTCGCCCTCTTTGTCGTACTCGCCGTTACTCATGCGCAGCAACGGCGTGGTCAGACGGTCTTCGCCGTACATGATCTTGGACAGGAAGTAGCCCTTGATACAGTTCAGGCCTTTGTTGACCGGCGCGTCCGGATCACCCTGAGTGGCGACGACCCGACCCTTCTGGGTACCTACCAATACCGAGCAACCGGTCCCGCAAAACCGGCACGGCGCCTTGTCCCAGCGGATTTCTGCATCATCGGATCTGGTGATCATATTGGTGGCTGAGGCCGGTAGCGTCACACCAGCAGCCGCTGCGGTGGCGGCCACCGCATTGCTCTTAACAAAGGCTCGACGAGAAAGCTTCATGGTCTTCTCCTGCTAGTGGGATTCCTGTTCGGCATGGTGATAGACCATCGAGGTCGACAGCACGCCGGGGATCTTGTTAATCGAGGAAAGGGTATCGAGGGCCAGCTTTTCACCGTTCAGTTCCTCGATCGTCACCACCATCTGGCCGGTGTCGTTGACGGCATGCACCTCAACGCCCCGAAGCTGATGTAACTGCTCACGAATGGCTGCCAATCGCGCTGGCAGAGCCCTGACCACCACGCCGGTGATATCAAAGCTGTCGGGTTTACTCTGTAGGTTCATCGCTATCAGGCCTCATGGTCCGGCTGAAACAGGGAGACAGCCTGCGTCGGGCAAACGGCAATACACGCACCGCAGCCAACGCAGGCTGATAAGTCGATATCGGGTTCGGCCACCTGGCCGAGCTGGGGTAAAAAGCGGATAGCCTGGGGTTCGCACTGCTCACCGCAGCTACGACATACCACTTGCCGTCGGGCGACACATTGGTCGCTGATACGGGCTTTCAGCCCCCAGGGTGGGGCGTCCGTCGACCGGAAAAGCGGCTCTTCACAGGCGTCGGCGCAATCGCCGCAAAAGGTGCATTCACCGGCTGCAAAGTCGAGTTCGGGAAAGCCTGCTCCGTCACGGCGGATAATCTGTCCAGGACAGGCGCGCAGGCAGGCATCACAGCGGGTACAGCCATCGACAAATAGCGGCTCGTTAACGCTCCAGGGCGGGCGCAGCGGGATCTTCCTTGCCGCTATATCGCCGCGAAAGAGCTGCCGCCGCGCGGGATTGAAGGCAACGCTCATGGGTTTCCTGACCTTATGTAATGACGCACTTCTGCGAGTGCTTCCCTAACCCTAGTGCCCAGTGGTTATTATTTCCAACAGGAGATAACTCAATTTCTCTGGTTGATTTAAAACACCCGTTGTTGTGCTTACAGTAACCCTGCGCCCGCGCTGCCAGGGCGGCCTTGATCAAAGTCAATTACGACCAATAGAGATTGGAGTGAGATTAGGTTGGTGCCACAGGACTGTGGCACCGGAGAGAGGTCAGCCGCAGCGTTTAAGCTGCGCCCGGTAGCTCGATGACGCTGTCAGCCAGGTCGCATGCACTGACCCCGTCGAGGCGGCGCAGCAACGCGATCTCATCGGCCCAGATTGACTCGTCGATGGTTTCCAGCACCATGGGGATCTGGTCAAAACGGGCATCATTCATGATGAAACGGAACACTTCCAGGCCGATATGGCCACGCCCGAGGCTATGGTGGCGGTCCACCCGCGAACCCAACTCAGACTTGGAATCGTTCAGATGCATTCCGCGTAGATACTGAAACCCCACTACCCGCTCGAACTCACCAAAGGTGGCCTCACAGGCAGCTTCCGTGCGCAAGTCGTAGCCAGCCGCAAAGGTGTGGCAGGTATCGAGACAGACACCGATACGGGATTTGTCCTCCACCCCGTCAATAATCTCAGCCAAGTGTTCAAACCGGTGCCCTAGATTGGAACCCTGACCGGCGGTGTTCTCGATCACCGCGGTTACGCCCTCGGTTTGATCCAGCACTCGGTTGATCGACTCGGCCACGATCGCCAGAGACGCACTTGCGTCGATTTGGCGCAGGTGACTGCCGGGGTGAAAGTTAAGCAGCCTCAAGCCCAGCTGTTCGCAACGCTGCATCTCGTCAAGAAACGCGGCGCGGGACTTGGCTAGCGCTTCTGGATCAGGGTGACCCAGATTAATCAGGTAGGAATCATGTGGCAGCACCTGAGCACGATCGATACCGGCCTCGTCGCAGCGCGCTATAAACTGCTCAATGGATTTAGCTGGCAACGGCTTGGCCTCCCAGCGACGCTGGTTCTTGGTGAACAGGGCAAACGCGTTGGCATTGATCGCCGCCGCATTCAGTGGCGCGTTTTCGACCCCGCCGCTGGCGCTAACGTGGGCTCCGATAAATTTCATGCTCTCTCCTGACCAATTCCGAAACGCCGCAACTGACTAATCGCAACTACCGCCCCAAATTATGCCGAGAGCCTTGCCGCCACTCAACCACCTTGCGTCGGGAACCCATACCGGCGCTGCTAACCTAAGCTGATGGTAACCAGCGTCAACAATAGGATCCCCATCATGCGCTCGCTAATGTCATTACTGTTTTGCTGGCTGGCTGCCCTGCCCGCTGTTGCCGCACCCGTCGCCCAGGGCAACAGCGCAGGAATGATGTATCAGATTGAAGAGATCGCCAGCGGCTTTGAGATTCCCTGGGGGATGGCCTTTGTCGATGCCGATACTCTGTTGGTCACCGAACGGCGCGGTCAGCTCTGGCTGGTAAAAATAGAAAGCGGGCACCGACAGCAAGTGAGCGGTGTCGCCACTGTTTGGGCCAACGGCCAGGGGGGCCTGCTGGATGTAGCTGTCGAGCCCGACTATACCAGCGACCGCTGGATCTACTTTACCTACAGCAAGCCTGTGCAGGGCCGAGGAGCGACGACGTTGGCGCGAGCACAACTGAACGGCGACCAGCTGCGCAACTGGGAAGATCTGTTGGTGACCCGCTCCACCACCGGCACCAGTCGCCACTTTGGCAGCCGAATCGCTTTCGATGACGCGGGTTATGTGTACTTCGGTGTCGGAGACCGCGGCGAGCGCCCCAACGGACAGGACCTGACCACTCACGCTGGCAGCATTCTGCGCCTGCACCGTGACGGACAGGTCCCCGAGGACAATCCCTTTCGCGGTCGTAGCGATGTTCTGGCGGAGATCTGGAGCTACGGTCACCGCAATCCCCAAGGGCTGGCCTACGACCATAGGCGTCAGCAACTATGGGAAATAGAGCACGGTCCGCGCGGTGGCGATGAAATCAACCTGATCCGCCGTGGTGGCAACTACGGCTGGCCGGTCATCTCCTACGGCCAGGAGTACTGGGGGCCATTCGATGTGGGCGAAGGCACCCACCGCGACGGGATGGAGCAACCGGTGAAATACTACACTCCATCCATCGCTCCAGGCTCGCTGCTGGTCTACCACGGCAATGCCTTCCCGGCCTGGCGCGGCGACCTGTTCAGCGGCGCGCTTAAACTTACCCACCTCAATCGTGTCACCCTGAACGACAAGGGTGAGGCAGTTGCCGAAGAGCGCTTGCTGGAGAGCCTCAATGAGCGGATTCGAGCGCTGGCTGAAAGTCCGGAGGGTTGGCTATACCTCTCCACTGACAGCGGCCGCATCCTGCGAGTACGGCCGCAATAACCTGGCGCCCCCTAGTCATCCGGGCGCAACAAACGCCAAAGAGTGGCCTGATCGGGAAACCCTGACGGTTCGAAACCGAGATCGGTCTGAAAGGCGATCAGGGCGGCGCGCACTGCGTCGGTATAGCGGCCATCGCTGGGCCCCTGGTAAAGACCCAACGCCGTCAGCTTTTGCTGCATCCGGGTCACCGTCGTCCGATAGAGCCGTGTGCGACGCTCACCTTGTTCGATCTCTACACGCGCGCTCTCTTCGGTGATCGCATCGGGTTGCAGTTGACGCAACACCCCCTGCAAAACGGCGTGTAGCTTGTCCTCAGGGTGCTGGCGGCAGTGGTTATCAACCACCGACAGCAGCAACTCCAGTGATTCAAACGAAGTGATATCGAACACCCGCGGTACAAACTGGTTGTACGCCGACAGATAGCCCTCGATCCACCCCCCGATCATGAAGTAAACATCGGAGCGTTTCTGCCGCTCGCCAGTGTAAACAAAGCAGTTCAGGAGCCCGGCCCCTTTCATCGCGAAGCGCTGATTAGCGTCAGCCCCCCAGGTCGGCGAAGAGATCAGCAGCAGCATCAGGGGAGCCAGCAGCCGTCGAACGAAGCGCGCCCGACGGCCATGTGATGCACGGCCCATACTAGGCCGCACCCCACGTTCTCATCCCGCCCGGCAGGGCAAACAGTCCCCGCCGCCAAAGGACGATTGCCAGTGCAATCAGGAGTAACGCCAGCGTGGCAGGCTCCGGAACATCAGTAGGATTGGCAGCCAACACAATCTGATTGGCAGCCGAGCGCGCCCCCAGTAGCACCGGCGCATCAGGCAGGGGATCCAGAAAACTAACCAAAAAGCTTTCGCCCAGTTGCAGGTCGAACCCTCCCAGCGAGAACAGGTTGCTGAATAGCGCCGGAGAGGTAAATAGATCAGCGCCCAGTTCGAGAACATTGCCGATCCCGAAGCTGCCTTCGCCCAGCAAGCCGAAATCGTAGAACACCTGCAGCAGATCAATTCCCAATTCCAGATCAAAGTCGAGGAAAGTTTCATTCAACAGGGTGACGTCATTGAGAAAGAACGTCGGGGTGACCTCGGTGATATCCGCCAGGAAGGTGATGTCAGGCAGCAGATCCCAGGCCGATGTGAGCCTCGTAACCAGTTGCCCCGCGACCATAACGGCTTGGTCAAACGCGAGTTCAACGAAGAGAGTGGGCGTCAGTTCAAAATCCTGTTTAAGATCGATCGTCGGTCCCATTTCCACGTTAATGATGTCAAATCCGGCACTACCCAGCGCGCCCAACCCCAGCTCTGAGCCAAACAATCCCGGCACACCGGCAGCGGTTGCCACAATGTTGTCGAGATCCAGAGTCAGATCGACCAGGTCATCCTGCCCCGTGGCACGCAAGGTCTGCGTGACCGGGTCTAATCCGCCAGTGGCATTGGGTTGCGGCAGGTGCAAGGTGGTGCTTGCGATACCACCGAAATCCAAGGTCAAGGGTAAGCCGTCGGCGTTGGGTATACCCAGATCCGAGGGCGTCTGCCCGAGGAACAGAACACCACCCTCACCATCTTGGTTAAAGGAAAGAACGGGAGCCCGTTGATCAATATTAAATGAGGTGCCGCCCGTGGTGCAGCCTGCGGGTATCACACAGGCCTCCGCGCCAACGCTCCCGGAAAGCTCCATAATCGCATCGACATTCAAGGCCATCGTCGAAAACGACGTATTGAGCACACTACTTCCCGCCAAGATGCTGTCAGGGTTAAAACTGATGGGCTGTGATTTATCCAGCAAGCTGGTATCCGGCAGGTCGAGCGTTGCCTGGTAAGCCACGGTCGCATCCACCGAGCCACTGTCGATCTCCAACCCAAGCTCTAACCCTACGCGGCCATCTGATGTGGCGTTCAAGGCAACGCCTGTACGCGTGTCCACGTTGAGGAATTCCGGCGGCGCCGTACCCAGCGCCAGCACCGGTAAACGGGCAGATTGGCCATTGCGACAAACTGAAGACGAGAAACTTTTTCGGCACAAAGAAAAAGCCGCGTCATAAGCGGCGCGTCGGGTCAGATCACCAGCACGAGCAATATTGCAGCCTACGGCAAAACGGCCGCAGGACCGCACCGACGGCCGGCTCCCCAGGGCAGGCACAGGAACCCGAGCACTCTGCCCATTGATACACGCGCTGGAAGAGAACCCCAGTCCGGTGCAGGACGCGAACGCGACGTTGTAGGCCAACCGCGCAGGGTTGATAACGTTGGTTTCTTCATCTCCGGCGATCAAATCGACTGTAGCACGCTGGTCCTGCCACTGGGCACCCAGAAAGCGCGTCTGACTAAGCTGGATCGATTCTCCCGACCCCCATATGCTTTGGCCGCTGGTTTCAAATTCCAGATCGTAGGTAATAGGGACTGCTTGAAGCGGCGACGACACCATCATCAGCGCGATCAGTAAACCCCGCAAGCAGAGCCCCCTGAGTTTAACTAGCCACACCGTTACGCTGGGCCTTTCCATTGCTCTACCTCCCCGGAGTGAGATCACCCGACTTGTGGAGCGCTCATGGGATTGGGCGCTAATCCAGGTACGGGAGCAGGTACTGCATAATGCAGGCCGTTATTCGCAACATGCAGGAGGTACCGCCAATAGCTGACGAAAAACCAAGAGTTTAAGTCAATTAATTTTTCAATCAGGGTCCATCGTTCAAAAAAAGGAACTCACAACAATGGCAAATGTGTAAATAATTCTGACAGTTATAAAACAAATAAAAAGAGATTATGCCGCGAGAACGAATAATCCAGAAAGCCGATTCAAACAGCTGTTAGCAAGACACCCTCTCACAGAAGCACTTCGAAAAGGCTCCTTTTTATGACAAGCACAGGAAGCCGGGTCTACCACCAATATCGCAACACCTGTCTCCTCTGCCGCCGGCTTAGCAGACCGGTATAGGCGCTTGGGTGCCAGCACCGGTCGCCAAACGTGCTGTGCAGTACCTTACCGGTTGGTAACAACGATGAAGATACCGTGACCATGGGTTTCATCGGTATAATTCTCGACGCTGGCATGGTCATCACTGCCACTCATACCCGTATGATCGCTCTCGCTCCGCTTGTCCGCGCCAGAAGCCGATCACCTATTTTCTGACAGAGGATGCTATGCGTACCGTCTCCCTGGGTCCCTTTACTGTGTCAGCCATCGGACTTGGCTGTATGAACATGTCCGCCGGTTATGGACCTGCTGATCAAGCCACCTCGGAAAAGCTGCTGCACGCGGCGCTGGATCGCGGCTATCGTTTTCTCGATACCGCCGCGATCTATGGCTTCGGTGACAACGAAAAACTGATCGGGCGCACGCTGGCAGCCCGCCGCGACCAGTACGTGCTGGCCACCAAGTGCGGCATGACCCGTGACCAACAGGGACTGCCCCGCCCGAGCGGCCGACCGGAACGGCTTCAACGGGAGTGCGAACAGAGCCTGCGCAATCTGCAAACCGAGGTCATCGACCTCTATTATCTGCACCGGGTCGATCCTGATGTGCCGGTTGAAGAGAGCGTCGGCGCTTTGGGCGAACTGGTGCGCCAAGGCAAGGTTCGCACCATCGGCCTGTCTGAAGTCTGCTGCGACACCCTGCGCCGGGCCCATCAGGAGTTCCCCATCACCGCAGTACAGTCTGAATACTCGCTCTGGTCACGCACTGCCGAGCGCGGCATGCTGACCACCTGTGAAGAGCTTGGCGTCACCTTCGTGCCCTTTTCACCGCTGGCACGGGGCTTTCTGACCGGGAAAGCCAGCGACGTTACCACGCTCAGTGAAGGTGATATTCGTCAGACCATCGCCCGCCCGCGCTTCGAACCCGAAGCCTTTGCCCGCAACAGTGAGCTTCTTGTTCCCTACCGGGCCATCGCCGAGCGCATCGAATGCTCCCCGGCACAATTGGCACTGGCCTGGCTGCTGGCGAAAACGGGGGGCAAAGTGGTGCCGATTCCCGGCACCAAGCATATCGACTTTATGGAGGAAAACGCCGGTGCGGTGGAGGTGGTGCTGGATGACGCCACAGTCATCGAGCTTGATGCACTGATCAACGACGACACCGTCAGCGGCGCACGCTACGCCGACGCGGTAATGGACAGCATCGATTCCGAGCGCGACTGACCGTGACACTCCTGCTTCCAGCCTGCATCGCAGCGGCCGTGGCGATTTTGCCTCGCTGGCGACGAGACCCCGCCAAAGTAGTGATCTGGGAGCTACTGTTACTGGCGCTCGCCGCTAAACCGTTCAGTGCATTCCTGCCACCACTCCATGCCCCTCTGCCCAACCTGTGCTGCGCCCTCACACTGGCTCTGATCACTCTCGATGCAGCCACCGGCCGTTCGGCAGCAATGAAGGCCGGGCTGCCGATACTGCTGAGCGGTCTGATACTGTCAGGGCTGACCATCGGCGGGGGTGGTTTCACCCAGTGGCTGCTGCCGATAACTCTGGGATTGGCAATCATAGTATTCAGCTGGCGCGAATGGCAGCGACGCCCCGGGGCGGGCTGGATACTGCTTGGACTGGTCGGTTGGCTGGTGGTAGAGGTCGGCTATATGCCGACCTCTGGAGAGTGGCCCGCTTTGGCGTTAGGACTGCTTTCGTTGTCGTGCTTTGTGCTCGCGGTCAACAAGCAGCTGCGTTTAACCTCCGCCTCAGGCGGATAACGCCAACGCTTCAGCAATCGTATTGCGCAGCTCGGTCGAACACCAAGGCTTCTCCAGCTTACGCCAGGACGCATCCGAAACCGGATGCTGGGCCTGCTCCTCTTCCAGATAACCGGACAAGGTAATCAGAACCGCCTGTGGCTGCAGGGCCGCCGCTTGGCGCAAAAACTCCCGCCCGTCCATCTGCGGCATACAGAGATCCGACAAAATCACATCCACCGGCCGGTGCTGTAGCAGGTTCAATGCATCCAGAGGCCGGGTAAAGGTGTGGATTTCGCACCCCTGCTGAGTCAATTCACGCTGCAACGCTTTGAGTACATTGGCATCGTCGTCCAGCAGCACCAGGGTTTTGGTGACAGACTGTGTGTTCATCGGCCCTCTCTCCATGCCTGACTAATGCACGCAGCTTACGTCAGCACGGCCATGAGAACGATGAGCTATGTCAATATGAACATTCGTTAATGCAACGAATGTCGCAATTGACACTAATTACTGACATGAATCAGCTTCACCACTGCGCTTCAAAAAGTGATTGATCACGTAGCTCAATACCAACTCATCACGCTGATTCAAAACCTCAGCATCGCCAAAACGCGCTTTCCTGCGCTCACCCAACACGACAGCATGGTTCACGACAGAGCGGCCGCCACGACTAGAGTTGATGTAATACACTCGCAATTCAGCAGCCGATTACATCAGAAAAAACTTAATTAAATTAGTGAATTGACCATCACCAAGCCCCGCGACTAAGCTGCGAAGAGCTGGCCCGACAAGGATGTTTGATAATAACGCGGGCCGGCCGGGAGCTTTCATGGACGACCTCAAGCCACTACTCGACTGCATTGCAACGATCTATGCCGGTCCAGGCAGCGATGCCAACTGGCGCAATAGCGTGGCCGAAGTAGCCCAACTTTGCGGCGCAAAAACAGGAGCTTACTTTTCGGTCAACGCCGAAACCCTAACCACGGAAGTGAGCGCCCATCATGGGTATCAGGCAGACGACTACGATCTCTACACCAACGGTTACGGCGCAAAACACGACATCCGCTTTCAATACATGCACAACCTGATCCCCGGACAGGTTTTTCGCGAGTTCGAATTCGTCACCGATGAAGAGGGCTACCGCAACAGCAAATGGATCCAGTTCCAACAGGAACGATACGGGGTGTATTGGTGTATGAGTGCCCAGGTCAGCACCCACCGACTGTGGCGCGACTTTATCGCCGTCAACCGGCTTGAATCCCTGGGGCCGCATACAGACGAAGAGAAAGAGACCCTCGGGCTGATCCTCCCGCACCTCTCACGCGCGGCCGAACTCCACCGCACCGTGACTCAGCTGGAAAGTCGCTATGGCGCGGTACTCAGTGTGCTGGACAAGCTGCTGGTGGGTTTGGTTCTGCTTGATCGCCAAGGACGTGTCGTGGTGAGTAACGAAGCGGCGCGGCGGATTATGGAGGCAACCGGCGCATTCACTGTCTCCCCTCAGGGGCGGCTGGAGCTACCTTCCGCCAGCAAAAGCGCAGAACTGGCACAATTGATCGCCGCCACCGGAGAAACCGCCGAGGGCGAAAACAGACAGGCCGGAAAACAGCTGGTGATTCCGAAACGCAGCCAGCTAGGTTACCTGCTATTGGAAGCAATGCCGCTGCGGGACGACGGTTTCAGCGACCGTGACAATGTCCGCGGCACCGCCCTGTTCGTAATTGATCCCGAGCAGAGCGAAATCATCTCAACCCGCGCGTTGGTCACTATCTTCGAGTTAACCTCCGCCGAAGCTGACATCACCGAGCAACTGGTCGGCGGCGCATCGGTTGACCAGATCGCCGAGCAGCGCCGCTCCAGCCCTCAAACCGTGCGCACCCAACTGAAACAGGTTTTCGCTAAAACGGGCGCCCGTTCGCAAGCAGACCTGGTGCGTTTGGCGCTGAAGGCCAAGCCTCCCATCAAATAAGCTGCGTCTTATGTATACCCCATTTGGGGGTGACGGGCTTATAGCCGTCTTCCTCTTGAACGCCCTCAATATCATCTCACTCTGATATAAATAAAACAAATAAATTCCTGAAATGAATAGCAAAAAGCAGAAATGGCATCGCAAATGCTTTGAGACTGGTGTCAGCAGAAGTAGAGCTGTCCGGATTCAGATGATGGAGTGGAAAATAAACTGAGGGAAACACTATGAAACCAATACGAGCACTTGGACTTGCCGCCCTGCTGTCAGGATGGTCGCCGTTCTCAATAGCGGTAGCAATAGATGCAACCTACGATGCCATCGGCGCACTGGTGTCAGGCCCCTTTACCGGAATTAGCGTGAGCAGTACCGATTTAAATGGCTTGAATACCACTGGGATCTATGGGATGGACCTTGTTTTCGATAGCGGCTCAAGCTATCTGAGCACCGGTAGTATTGGCCCGGAGCTGGCAATATTCGATGTGTTACTGAGCGTCGAAGTAGACGCCTTTCCTGGTGGCACTGGATTTATGCCGGCCTCATCTGGCTTTTTATTTGGTGATTCAATGCAGCCCGTTGGCGGTGTTGAGCCGGGCTCATTCGGTTCTAACACAGCCAATTTCATTACCTTCGGAGCTTCATTCAACGCACCGGAAAATACCGATATCTACGGTCTTCACCTAGATCTAGATTTCTCTAGCTTCAACCCGAGCCGAACTATTGTGAGGTCTCTTTTAAGCTTCGCCCTGCGTAACTCTAACGATATAGGTCCACTCGAATTCATTGCCGCGCCACAGGAGCCGCCCAGTGATCCCGCGCAAGTCCCCGAACCAGGTACGCTTGCACTATTTGGTCTCGGTCTGCTCGGTCTTAGTCGAATCCCTCGTCGTACTAACTAGACATCGCAAGCAGCATGAGAAGCCCGCAAGGGCTTCTCATGCTCTTTCACCGAGCCTCAATCAGCAAGCGGATTCGCTTCGGCGCTTCAGAAAGTGATTGATCACGTAGCTCAATACCAACTCATCGCGCTGGTTCATCACCTCGTAGCGCAGGCGCAGGATGCCACGGTCCGGCTTGGACCTTGAGGGTTTGGTCTCCAGCACTTCTAGCCGGGTGTGAATGGTGTCGCCGGGGCGCACCGGCGCCAGCCAGCGCAGCTCATCGATGCCGGGCGAGCCCATACTGGAATCGCGCAGGATGCCACTCTGGATAAATAATCGAAAGCTCAGCGCCAGGGTCTGAAAGCCGCTGGCAATCAAGCCGCCGAATAGCGACTGCTCCGCAGCCGGCAGGTCCAGGTGAAAAGGCTGCGGATCGTACTTAAGCGCAAAATCGATCACTTCGCTCTCGGTCAGGGTCACGGCGGGGGTTTCAAGTACCTCCCCGATGGTGAAGTCATCCAGATAACGCTGCGGAATCATAAAGGCTCCTCGCAAAGCAAAAAAACGGAGCCACCAGTGACTCCGTCAAAAGGGCTTCAGCAATTACTTTGGTTCCATCCGGATCGCGCCATCCAGCCGGATGGTTTCTCCGTTGAGGTATGGGTTATCGATGATGTGAGCACAAAGGGAGGCGTATTCGGTCGGTTCGCCGAAACGCTTGGGATTCTGCACCATGGCGATCAGCGGATCACGCACTTCGTCCGGCATGGCTTTCATCATCGGGGTATCGAAGATGCCGGGTGCAATGGTCATGATGCGGATGCCGTTACGGGCCAGATCGCGCGCGATCGGCAGCGTCATGCCCGCGACACCGGCCTTGGAGGCCGCGTAGGCCGCCTGCCCCATCTGGCCGTCAAACGCCGCCACCGAGGCGGTGTTGATGATCACCCCGCGCTCGCCGTTTTCCGGCTCATTGGCCGCCATCTTCTCCGCCGCCAGACGCAGTACGTTGAAGGTGCCGATCAGGTTGATGTTGATCACCTGGGCAAAACGCTCCAGCGGCAGGGCTCCATCGCGCCCCACCACCTTGCCAGGCGTAGCCACACCGGCGCAGTTAATGCACACATGGATGGCACCGAACTTGGCCATGACCGCAGCAATACCGGCCTCGACCGACTCAGCGCTGGTTACATCCACCTTGACGAACAGGCTGTCGGCACCGAGCTGGTCCTCCAACGCACTACCCGCCTCTTCATTGAGATCGAAGGCGGCGATCCGCGCCCCCTGAGCGGCCAGCTGTTGACAGGTGACCAGTCCCAAGCCTGATGCACCGCCGGTAACCACTACCACTTTATCTTGTAACTGCATAACAACCTCTGTTGATTCAAACGACAGGGCTGCCCGGAGCAACCCTGCGGGTCCGGCGTTAACGGCCGACGCCGGCACCTTTCATGGTTTCGGTAATTTCCGGCAGAATGCTTTCGTCGTCGATGGTCGAGGGCATCGCGTACTCCTCCTGGTCGGCAATCTTGCGCAGGATAGCGCGCAGAATCTTGCCTGAGCGGGTCTTGGGCAAGCGCTGCACCACCACCGCCTTGCGGAAGCACGCCAGCGGCCCTACTTCAGCGCGTACCAATGCAACCAGCTCTTGCTCCAGTTCGCCCTCATCGATCTCAACCCCCTGCTTCAGGACCACCAACCCGACCGGCACATGGCCCTTCATCTCGTCGGCCACAGCAATCACCGCGCACTCGGCCACCGCTGGATTCTTGGCGATCACCTCTTCCATCTCGCCGGTGCTGAGGCGATGACCGGATACGTTGATCACGTCATCGGTGCGCCCGGTAATGTAGACATAACCGTCCTTGTCCTTAAAGCCGCCGTCTCCGGTATGGTAATAACCGGGAAAAGCGCTGAGGTAGGATTCCTGGAAGCGCTGCGGATTGTTCCAGATGGTCTGCGCCACTCCCGGCGGCATCGGCAAGCGGGCAACGATATTGCCGTGCTGGTCGGCCCCCAATGCGTTACCCGCCGGATCGAGTACCTGAATGTCAAAGCCAGGCACCGGCACACAGGTGGAGCCCATCCGCGTTGCCACCGGCTCCACCCCCATCAGCGGGGCCGTCATCGGCCAACCGGTTTCGGTCTGCCACCAGTGGTCGATCACCGGTACGCCCAGCAGCTCATCCAGCCAGCTATAGGTCGAGGAGTCGAGTTTTTCGCCCGCCACAAACAACCAGCGCAGGCTGGAAAGGTCGTACTTCTTGGCCAACGCGCCCTCCGGGTCCTCTTTGCGGATAGCACGGAAAGCAGTCGGGGCGGCAAACATGGAGTTCACCTTGTACTCGTCGATTACCCGCCAGAAGGCACCGGCATCGGGTGAACGGATCGGCTTGCCTTCATAGAAGATAGCGCTGCAACCGCCCATCAGCGGGCCATAAACGATAAAGGAGTGACCCACCACCCAGCCGATATCTGACGCGCCCCACCAGACGTCACCGGCGTTCATGCCATAGACGTTGCGCAGCGCGTACATCAGCGCTACGGCGTGGCTGCCGTTGTCGCGCACGATCCCCTTAGGCTTGCCGGTGGTGCCGGAGGTGTAGAGGATGTAGAGCGGATGGGTCGATTCCACCGCAACGCAATCGGCGTACCTGCCCCCCTCCTGAAACTGCTGCCAGTCCAGATCGCGGCCCGGTTGCATCGCCGCCTTGGCCATCGGCCGCTGCAGCACCACACAATGATCAGGCTTGTGTGTCGCCAGTTCAAACGCCTGGTCCACCAGCGGCTTGTACTCGATCACTTTGTCGAATTCGATACCACAAGAGGCGGTGATCACCATTTTTGGCTCGGCGTCATCGATTCGGATCGCCAGTTCGTTGGGCGCAAAGCCACCAAACACCACAGAATGAATCGCCCCCAGGCGCGCGCAGGCAAGCATCGCCACCGCCGCTTCCGGCACCATCGGCATGTAGATCACCACCCGGTCGCCCTTTTCGATTCCTTGCGCCTTGAGGGCCCCGGCGTAGCGTTTCACATCGGCCAGCAACTGGTTGTAACTGATGGCGCGTTTGCTGCCGGTGGCGGGAGAGTCGTAGTAGAGCGCCACCTGCTCCCCGCGCCCCTGCTCAACGTTGTAGTCGAGCGCCAGATAACAGCTGTTGAGTTCACCGTCGGCGAACCAGCGGTGGGTGCCGTAATCGGCTTCGGTCAGGATCTGCCGTGGCTGCTTGTACCAGGCGATCGCGTCGGCCTGGGTCGCCCAGAACTGCTCTTTATTCTGTAAAGACTGTTGGTACTGGTCCTGATACCCCATGCGAACACTCTCCTTATTATTGTTATCACTGCCATCAATTGGCCAATGCGTAATTACGCTAACGTAAACGGCACTCTAGGCCGCAAAAAAATGCCCCGCAAGGGGCATTTCAATTCGTTACATTTCAGCCCACGGCGCACGTATTCGCGCCTCAGTTTTTACGCTCGAACAGGCGAAATACGCTGGAGAAATCCAGTCGACCGTTGCCCTGCGACTGATGTAGATTGAACAAGCCGCGGGCAGCAGACCCCATCGGCACCGGCGAGCCGCTGCTCTGACTCGCTTCCATTGCCAATCCGAGGTCTTTGCACATCAGGTCGGTCATAAAGCCGCCCTCGTAATTACGGCTGGCGGCGGAACCTTCCTGCACCCCGGGTACCGGATTGTAGACCTCCAGCGACCAATTGCGGCCGGAGCTCTTGAGCATGATCTCCGACAGCACCGCCGGATCCAGGCCGTTGTTGATACCCAGGTTCAATGCCTCGGCGGTACCCGCCATATGGATCGCCAGCAGCATGTTGTTGCAGGCCTTGGCCACCTGCCCGGCACCGCTGTCGCCAGCGTGAAAAATGTTCTGCCCCATGCACTCCAGCACCGGCTTGGCCTTGGCGAAGGCCGCATCGGAACCACCCACCATAAACGCCAACGTACCCGCCGCGGCCCCGGCTACCCCGCCGGAAACCGGTGCATCGACAAACTCGATGCACCGGTCTTTTGCCGCCTGGGCCAGCTTACGAGCGGTATCGGCATCGATGGTGCTGCTGTCGATTACCAGACAGTTGCTACCCACCCGGTCCAGCAAAGCATCGCCGCTGACCAGCACCGATTCCACGTGCTTGCCGGCTGGCAGCATGGTGATCAGATACTCTACCCCTTCGGCCGCTTCGATGGCCGAACTCGCCGCCACGGCACCCGCCTCAACGGCGTGCTCCAACGCCGCCGGCGACAGGTCGAATACGTGCACCTCGTGACCGTTCTTCACCAGATTGGCGGCCATCGGCCCGCCCATATTGCCCAAACCTACGAATGCGATTTTTGCCATGTTGTTCACCTTATTGTTGTTCTGTTGACGAATCCCTGCGGTTGCAGTTACCCCAGTACCGGTCGCCCCGACGGCCAGGGCGATACAAACAGCGCGTCGATCCAGTCATGATCTACCTCCGCCAGCGACTTGAAGCGCCAGCCCGGTTTGCCATCCTTGTCGATCAACAGCGCACGCACCCCTTCGGCCATCTCGCCAGCACGAGTACAGTTCACCGACAGGTCGAGTTCACTTTCAAACACCTGCAGCAACGACAGATGTTTGCCGCGGCGCAGCTGTTTGAAAATAATGGCCATTGCCGCCGGACTGCCGTGTCTGACCGCCGCCTGCGCTTTCTGCAACCACCGGTCGTCGCTCTCCAGCGCCAGAATCGCGTCCACGATATCAGCCAGTTCATAGTGGTCCATCAACGCCGCAATCTGGTCGAAGTGGGTCAGCACGTTGGATTCGGGCAGCACAGCCATGGATTGCTGCTCCAGCGCCCGCAATACGGTGTTTACCCCGTGGTGCAGTTCGCTCAGCCCTTCGCCCCAATCATGCCCCCGCAGTAGTTCGATCAGCGCCTCTTTGTGGCTGCTGTGGATGAAACGGTCGCCCAGCCCCACGTAACGGCAGTCAGCGGCATTGAGCTGGCTGGCGGTCAGTCCCAGGAATAAGCCGACCCGGCCGGGCATATGGTTGAGAAACCAGGTGCCGCCGACATCAGGATAGAGGCCGATGCTGACTTCAGGCATCGCAATGCGGGAGGTTTCAGTGACCACCCGATAGTTGGCGCCGGCCATCAGCCCCAGACCGCCCCCCATGACGATACCGCTGCCCCAGACGATAAAGGGTTTGGCGAAGGTATGAATGGCGTAGTCGAGCCGGTACTCCTCGGTAAAGAAGGTCTCGCAGAAACCGGCTTCGCCCTCGCCCACCATACCGAGATACAGATTGCGTATATCACCACCGGCGCAAAAAGCCTTGGAGCCGGCACCATCCAGAATCACCGCAGCGACGCTGTCGTCCTGCTCCCACTCAGCCAACTTTGGCGTCAGCTGGCGGATCATCTCCAGGGTCAGGGCATTCAGGCTTTTCTCGGAATTCAGCGTGGCCTGAATGATGCGCTTGCCGTTACGCGCCAGAAATTCGTTAAACAGTACGGCCGTCATGGGTGTCTCCTTGCACTCGGTTTCTTAGCTGCCGGTGGATACCGATATCTCAGCGATTCTTCCATTCGGGCTTACGTTTCTCGAGAAACGCATTGACGCCCTCCTTCTGGTCTTCGGTATGGAACAGATCCACAAACAGCTCGCGTTCGGCGGGCAGTGTCTGCGCGTTGTTACGCTGATGGTTTAACTGAATCAGGGTTTTGCAGGCTGCCACCGACGACGGGCTTTGCTCGGCCACCTGCGCTGCCAGCGCCAATGCCCGGTCCAGAGCGCCGCCCTGAGGCACGACCTCTTCCACCAGACCGATCTCCAGCGCTTTATCTGCTTTAACCCGTTCACCGCAAAGGATCAGCCGCTTGGCCCAGGCCATGCTGGTCAGGTTGAGCAGATTCTGGGTACCGCCGGCGCAGGGCAGCAGCCCCACTTTGGCTTCCGGCAGTGCCATCTGCGCCTGCTCTTCCGCAACCCGCAGATCACAGGCCAACGCCACTTCCAGACCGCCGCCCATGGCGAAGCCGTTGATGGCTGCGATCGAAACGCCGCGGAACTGGCTCAACGCCTCAAACGCTTCACCGAAGTAGCGTGACATGTTGCGCGCCACACCAAAATCGCCGTCAGCAAACAGGTTCAAGTCAGCACCGGCGGAGAAGAATTTCTCGCCCTGGCCGGTGATCACCAGTGCGTAAACGTCACGATCCTCATTGAGATCAGCAACCGTTGACTTAAGCTCCTTCAAACTCGCCTCAGTCCAGGTATTGGCCGGCGGATTGTTCATGGTCAGCAGCGCAACATGGCCGCGCTTTTCCAGTAAAATTTTGTCACTCATCAGCGGTCTCCTTATACGATACGGGCGGCATCGGTCATCAACAGACGGCGGGCGATAATGACCCGCATGATTTCGTTGGTGCCTTCGAGAATGCGGTGTACCCGGGTATCGCGTACAAAACGCTCCATCGGATACTCTTTGATATAGCCGTTGCCGCCATACAACTGCAGCGCCCCGTCACACACCTTGAAGCCGATATCGGTGGCGTAGCGTTTGGCCATGGCGCAGTAGGTGGTCTTGTCGGCATCATCGTGGTCGAGCTTGAACGCCGCCAAACGCACCAGTTGACGCGCCGCCACCAGCTCGGTGGCCAGATCCGCCAACTCAAACTGCAGCCCCTGGAACTGCCCCAGCTCGCGCCCGAACTGCTTGCGCTCGTGCAGATAATCCATGGCGTTGTTAAGTGCCTGCTGAGCGGTACCCAGAGAGCAGGTAGCGATATTGATCCGCCCGCCATCGAGACCTTTCATGGCGAACTTAAAGCCCTCACCCTCTTCGCCAAGCCGGCAAGACGCCGGAATCCGCACATCTTCGAAGGTGATCATGCGGGTCGGCTGGCTGTTCCAGCCCATCTTGTCCTCTTTACGGCCGTAGCTGATACCCGGCAGCTTGGCGTCTACCGCAAAGGCAGAGATACCCGCGGCACCTTCACCACCGGTACGCGCCATGACCACCAGCACATCGGTGGAGCCGGCACCGGAGATAAAGCACTTGCTGCCGTTAAGGATGTAGTCGTCGCCGTCGCGGCGGGCGCTGGTTTTCAGTGAAGCGGCATCAGAACCGGCGTTGGGCTCGGTCAGACAGTAGGAGCCGAGCAGCTCGCCGGTGACCAGACTCGGGCACCACTTTTCGATAGTTTCAGCGTTACCAAAGGAGCCGATCATCCAGGACACCATGTTGTGAATGGTGAGGAACGCGGTGGTCGAGGTACAGCCCATCGCCAACTGCTCGAAGATAATATGGGCATCCATACGGGTCAGCCCCATACCACCCGCTTCTTCCGGGGTGTAGATGGCGCAGAATCCCAGCTCACCGGCCTTTTGCAACACCTCGACGGGAAAGATCGCTTGCTGATCCCACTCCGCCGCGTTGGGCGCCAGCTCCTGTTCGGCAAATGCCCGCGCCGCTTCGGCGAAGGCGATCTGGTCTTCAGTCAGATTGAAATCCATAACGCGTTCTCTTCTGTTGTCTTGTTCTTATGGTTATCAGCCTGCACCACCCCACGGCCTGACCCGTTATTGTGGCAGCACACCCCTTTAGATGCTGTCATTGAAGCACAGCACCGCCATCGCCCGGATTGATAAAATTGCCCGAATGATGGACTATCTTGTCATCTGGCTACGATCAAAGGCCCTCTTTTTGTGAGCACCCCATCCAGTTGGCCCCTGCCACCGCACAGCACCCGTTACGTGGTGCCCCGCGCCCTGGTGCGCCAGTTGCAGCAGCACCCCATCAGCCAGGAGCTTTACCCCCTTGGCACAGGACACTATCTGCAAGCGCGCGGCCATCACATGGATCGCGACAGTCATGACGACTACCTGCTGATCTACTGCGTCGATGGCAGCGGCTGGCTCCGCGTCGGGGCACAGACTTTCGAGGTCGAAGCAGGCCACCTGCTGATCCTTCCCAAAGGGCTGGCGCACGCATACGCGGCCAGCGACACCCAGCCATGGACCATCTACTGGGTCCATTTCGATGGTCGCCTGGCAGAGCAGTTCTGCCTCAATCTGGCGGTCCGCTACGAGCGCCCGCTGATGCAGGTGGGTCGTAACGCCAAGCTGACGGCCGACTTCGACAGCCTGCTGCAGGTCAGGCGCAGCGGTTACCAACTACGCCCGCTGCTGCATACCGCCAACCAACTGCGACAGATCCTCAGCTACGCTGCGTTGCTGCGAACCGCCCCGTCAAACCAGCCGGGGTTCGACCTCGATCTGATCCACAGTCATATGCAAGCCAACCTGCACCGCCAGCTGGATCTCGACAACCTGGCCGCGCTGGCCAACCTGTCCAAATACCACTTCGCCAAGCGTTATAAGGCACTGACCGGCACCAGCCCGATCAATCACTTTATCAACCTCAAGATCGAACACTCCTGCCAACTGCTGGATCTGGGTGTGCAGACCATCAGCGAGATCGGCTACGCCGTCGGCTATGATGACGCCTATTATTTCTCTCGCATCTTCAAGAAGGTGATGGGCATATCCCCCACCGCCTACCGCAAGCTGCGGCTGGGGGCTTGGCCTGATTATTAGTCCCCAAGCCAGCGACCCGATCTGGATTATGTTGCGGTGATCGCCGGCTTACAGCAGCTCCACCGCGACCGCGGTCGCCTCACCACCACCAATGCAGAGCGACGCCACCCCGCGCTTCAACCCCTGATGCTTGAGGGCGTAAAGCAGGGTCACCAGAATCCTCGACCCGGAGGAACCGATCGGGTGCCCTAGTGCACAGGCGCCCCCATGAATGTTGACCTTGTCTGCATCCAGCCCCAGCTCCTGCTGGGCCAACATGGTGACTACCGCAAAGGCCTCGTTGATCTCATAAAGATCGACATCGTCTTTACTCCAGCCACAGCGCTCCAGCAGTTTGGTGATGGCGCCGATAGGCGCTATGGTAAATTCGGCCGGCTTTTGCGCGTGAGTGGAGTGACCGACGATACGCGCCAGCGGTTGCACCCCCCGTCGGCTCGCTTCTGCTGCACTCATCAACAACAGCGCTGATCCGCCGTCAGAGATGGAGCTGGAGTTGGCGGCCGTAACGGTGCCATCGCTCTTAAACGCCGGACGCAGATCTCGAATCTTGTCGATCCGTGCATTGCCCGGCTGCTCGTCGGTATCCACCAGCAACTCGCCCTTGCGCCCCTTGATGCTGACCGGCGCGATTTCGGCTTTGAAATCACCCTTCTCAATGGCTGCCAATGCTTTGGTCAGCGAAGCGATGGCAAAATCGTCCATCGCTTCGCGGGTCACCCCGTACTGGTCCGCCGTCGCCTGGGCAAAGCTGCCCATCAGACCGCCCTCATAAGCGTCTTCCAGACCGTCAAAGAACATGGAGTCAATCACCTGCCCATGCCCCATCCGCATCCCGGTGCGGGCCTTGGGCAGCAGGTAAGGCGACAGGCTCATGCTCTCCATCCCCCCGGCCACCATAACAGCGGCGCTTCCTGCCTTGATCTGGTCGTGCGCCAGCATCACCGCCTTCATGCCAGAACCACACATCTTGTTGATGGTGGTGCAGCCGGCGGCCAGCGGCAGTCCAGCGCCCAACGCTGCCTGACGCGCCGGCGCCTGCCCCTGACCAGCGGGCAGCACGCAGCCCATGACCACCTCATCGACATCATCGGCGGCAAGCCCGGCACGCTCAACCACTGCGGCGATAGCGGCCGCCCCCAGATCCGGCGCACGCACACTACTCAAGACCCCTTGTAACCCCCCCATAGGGGTACGGGCAGCGGCAACAATCACAATATCCTGGTCAGCCATCTCAACTCTCTCTTAATCTTCTGTATCGATGCGGTCGCTTGATAACCTGCCACATCGACAAGTGCCGTTTACGTTAACGTCAACCATACCGCAAAAAAAATCCCTCCGCCAGCCTCTTGCTGCTACGAAAATATTAGCCGGAAATAACCGGCTCAGCCGCCACTACAATCCCGCGGGGTGATACCGTGCTCTTCAGCGTAGCGCGCCGCCGACGCTTCAATCATCGGACGCACCAGCTCCTTGTCGGCCTCAATCCAGTCGGTCAACTGAACCCACTTGCTGCCATCCCAACGGGAGAACATCACTGCGCCGCCACCTTCATGGTCAGCACAACTCACCTCCAGCGACTGCGCCAGCCCTTTGAATCCCAGCCGGGCCAGGTCTTCTTCGGTCAGTCGCAGGTTTTCGAAACCCCAGCGAATCTCCTCTCCACTGAGAGTGCGCTCCCCGAAGCGGGCCTGCGCAGTTCGAATCCCCTCAACCGATATCATCGCCGTAATCAGCCCGCGGTTGTAATACACACTGCCGAACCGGCTGTCGTCCTCAAGGTCGCCGCGCCCCGCCTCGTAGATGTATCGACGCAGATCCGCATGCACGGGAAAGCCATCTCCCCCGGGGTGAAAGCCAGCAGCAACAAAGCCGATGGCCGCTTCACCTGCCGGCTCCACATCCTCTTCTGCGCCCGCAAACCAGACCCCAACGATACGGTCTCGGGGAAAACCGGACTGGAATGCAGTTTTCAATGCAGTCGGATTCATTACGCCCCAGCCACGCAGAATCACCCAATCGGGCTGCAGCCGTCGGATCTTGAGCCACTGTGACTGCTGCTCCGTACCCGGGTGAGGCACTTCGATATGCACCACCTTAAAACCGTAAAGGTGCGCCTGCTTGTCAAGAATGGGGATGGTTTCCCGGCCATAACCCGAACCATGGTGCAGGTTAACGATCACCTTACCCCGCAGTTTGTCCATCCCCCCTTCCTGCAGGCCGATAAAGCGAATCTTGGCGCTGTTCTGACTCCAGTAGGTGGTCACCAATGGAAAAACATAAGGAAATACCCGACCATCAGCCGAGTCGGTACGCCCGTAGCCGATGGACAACAGCGGTATCCGATCCTCCCGCGCACGCTCCAGCACCGCGTAGGTGGCACCGGTACTGACGAACTGGAACAACGATGCGCCTTTTTCACCCTTGTGCTTGAGCTGCTCGTAACAGGCCACCGCCTTGGGGGTACGGTACTCCGTCTCGCACTCCTCCCACACCAGCCGGACGCCATTAACACCGCCATCCCGCTCATTAATCAGGTTGTAGTAATCGATCATGCCGCCAAAAATCGCGCTGCCGCCGCCCCCGTATGGGCCGGTCCGGTAGCTGGGGATGGGGATAAACTGCTCATCTGCCAGCACTAACGATGGCGCCAAAGTCATCGCACCGAGCAAAAACCAGCGCAGTAGTCGACTGGTTGTAAACATGGCAACGCTCTCCATCTGGGGGTGTAGCCAAAGCCTAGTGAAACAACGCCCCAATACACAAGCCTGATGGGGATATTTTGCCCCACCACGACCAGCCAAGGCGCGTCAGCTTTACGTTAGCGTCAACCAGAGGTACAGTTAGCCCTGAATTCATCCCGAAGCGACCCCATGAGCACCACCTTTTCCATCAGCCAGCTATCCAAAGAGTTCGGCATCACCACCCGCAGCATCCGCTTTTACGAAGACCAGGGCCTGCTGGAACCCACCCGACGCGGCCAGAACCGGATCTACTCCCGCCGCGACCGAGTGCGCTTGATGCTGATCCTGCGCGGCAAACGCCTTGGCTTTTCGCTGGCCGAGATCCGCGAACTGTTCGACCTGTACGACCACAATCCCACCAACAGTGCCGCCCAGTTACGCCAGATGCTCGCCATTATCAGCGACAAGAAAGCAGCGCTGGAACAACAGATGAAAGATATTGCCGTGGTCAAACAGGAATTGGAAACGGCCGAACAGCGCTGTCTGGACGCACTGCAGCAGCAATAGATCGCGACTTCGACCTGGGCAACAGGATAGGCACGCGAGCCTACGAACAACACCGCGCCAGCTCTTCATCCCGGGATAGCAAATATCCGCGTGCAACTCAGAATCTTTTCACTACAGAAACGATGCTAAAAGAGCCAATTTGACTGCTGTTGTCAGCATGTTAGTATTTGAATCTCGTTGTCATTCGCAACGCTATTAACTCACCAACTATTAACCCCATACCTTATCTACTTCCTATCAGGTGGTAGTGTATAGGTGTGCCTGACGGAGGACCTTTTGGCCACATCAGCCCAGTATCAGAGAAAAATCAGAACCAAAGTAAAGCAGTGGAACAACGAAATAGCAGAATTTGAGGCCAAGGCTGAGCGCCACCAAGCTAGCGCCGACTCGTTTTATTATGAGCAGATAAAAGAGCTGCGCTATCTCATTGCTCACGCCAAGCACGGCCTGCTAGAAGCACAATAGAAAGCCCGGAACTACAGCAAGCTAAGACCGTAGTGGTCAGCCAAGGGGCCCACAGCCCCCCCCCCTGAGACCGCACGGCGCGCGCCGGCAGACAACAACCCAACAGGGACTGCTGGCGCGTAAATCGACACGCCATGGCAACCGGACACCGAATAATAAATAGTTTAAATTTTTAATAGATAACGGTTACGTATTATTTGGCTATTACAGACGGTCATCTACTACGATCAGATATCTTTATCCCGCCGCCACACTGATATTGATGCTGAGGCAGCAACTGGCACCAGATTTAAATCTAGATAACGCCATATATATTTGTAGCAATCACCAGACGCGACTTATTCCAGCCACCACAGCACCGTCTCGGCTAAAGCTCTCATCCAGCCCGCCGACATAGCGGGTAACAGTATTATGCGGACGCGCACGAATGAGCGATAAAGGCAAAGAACGCGACGACGACCAGGATGATGGCACAGTCGAAAAGAAGAAAATAAAAATCAGCCTGATTGGCATCCTGATCGGCGTACTGGGGTTGTTCTCCCTGCTGCAGACCGGAGCCATTGTTTACCTGCTGAGCGCCAGCAGCGCCAGCGATCCGCGCACTGCAGAGCATGCGGAGCAGTTGCAGCGGTTACAAGCCGACGTCGAACGCATATCCAAAGTCACCCAGTCCGCCAAAGCCTACAACCAGCACGCACAAGTACTTGAGGAGCGTCTGGAAAGAGTGCTGCAGCAGACCGATCTCAACAACTATGCCTCCGTGCGCGACCTGATCCTGCGCCAGGAAGCCAGCTACCAGCTGTTTATCTCGGCTCTGCAGCAGGGGATGTACGACCTATCCCGCATGATCAAGGGCTCGCGCACCTGGTACGAGGTCTACAAGGAAGACCTGGATCGGGTTGCGGCAGAGAGCAAGGAGCGCTATCTACGCCTGCAGGAGCTAACCCCCGAGGGCCCAGAGCCAACTCAGTGATCGCTGCGCCAGCCGGCAGCGAGGCGCTGAAGCGACATCTCGGTACTCTGCTCACCTAGCGACAGGTATAGCTGATCTTCGCTACGGGTCACACCAAGCTCAAAACCGCTGCCCAGATGAGCGGCCAACGTCTCCAGTACCGCCCAGTCCAACAGCACCACCTGCATCGCATCAACCCCCTTCATCGCGCTGCCGTGCTGCTGCCACCACCGCAGCGCCTGCGGGCCATAAAGGTAAAGACTCAAACGCTCCACCCGCCGCACCTGCTTCTCCAGCCGCTCTTCGTCCGGCTGGCCGAGATCGATCCAGTGAATCACCCGTTCGTCCTGGTCCCGTAGCCAGATCGGCGCCTCGCCGGTGGACGAAATACCACCTCCAAACGCCAGCCCCGGTTCGTACTCCAGTGCATAGGCGATCAGCCGCGCCAGCAAGCGCTCGATCTTCTCCGAGGGATGCAGGACCGGTGACAGCTCCAGAGTTTGGTAGCAGTAGCGGGTCTCATCGGCGATACAAAGTTTGCCCCGCAGTAGTCGCGAACCCTTGCCCATCAGTTCACCTCACCAGGTGTAGCCGGTAGTTGCCAATTGATCGGCTCGCGCCCCTGCGCTTCCAGGTAGCGATTGGCGGCAGAGAAGTGGCGACAACCAAAAAAACCGCGATGGGCCGACAAGGGTGACGGGTGAGGTGCTTTCAACACACAGTGGCGTTCGCTATCAATAAAGGCACCCTTCTTCTGCGCGTAGCTGCCCCAGAGCAGGAACACTACGTTGTCGCACTGCTCGTTGACGATATGGATCACCCGATCGGTAAACTGCTCCCAGCCCTTGCCCTGGTGAGCGTTGGCCTGCCCCTGCTCCACCGTCAGCACCGCGTTAAGCAGCAGTACCCCTTGCCGCGCCCAGGACTCCAGATAACCGTGAGCCACAGGCTGCACGCCGATATCGCTGGCCAGCTCTTTGTAGATATTCACCAGCGAAGGCGGCACCTTAACCCCCGGTTTGACCGAAAAGCAGAGCCCGTGGGCCTGATTGGGACCGTGATAGGGATCCTGCCCCAGAATAACCACCTTGACCTGATCCAGCGGGGTGTAATTGAGGGCGTTGAAGCAATCTCTTGAATGGGGGTAGATCACCTTACGGGCGGCTTTTTCCGCTTGCAGGAATTCACGCAGAGCACCCATGTAGGGCTGTTCAAACTCGGGCCCCAACTGCTGCAACCAGCCGGGTTCGATATTGGGGTTATGGGGCACGGACAGCCTCCAGTTCGTTTAACCAGTCATCGTAGGTGTAGACGCGGCGATGCCACGGCGAATAGTAGCGAAACCGCCCCGGCGCATGGGCAATCACACCGGAGATCACCACGGCTGTAATCAGCACGCCAGGGGCTGCGGTCGCAGGCAGCAACAACCCCAGCCCGAGAGTCACGCATTTCAGCGCGATAAACAGCCCTCGCAGTTGAATCAGCCAGATACCGTGGGACCAGACTTCGCTCAGCAACAACGCCGCACCGGAGAGCAGCGTCAGCAGCAGATAGGGGTGCCACAGGGCGGGATCAATGGGGTAGAGATAAGCCCCACCGACGCCGGCAACGCCAACCAGATGCAGGGTGCGTAGACCGATACGGGTCCAGCGCCCCCCCGGCAGTTCGCGCATGCGGCGGGGAAACAAGCCGCCCGGCGGTATCACTGCACGGGCGGGCGCACTCATCAGCTACGCGGCTGTTCGGGGCGCATATGGGGGAACAACAACACATCGCGGATCGACGGCGAGTCGGTGAAATACATCACCAGACGGTCAATACCGATCCCCTCACCCGCGGTGGGCGGCAGGCCGTACTCCAGGGCATTGATGTAGTCGGCATCAAAATGCATCGCCTCGTCGTCACCGGCGTCTTTCTCGGCCACCTGGGCACGGAAGCGCTCGGCCTGATCTTCGGAATCGTTAAGCTCGGAGAAACCGTTGGCGATCTCTCGCCCGCCCAAGAAGAACTCGAAGCGGTCGGTAACGAAGGGGTTGTCGTCGTTGCGGCGTGCCAGTGGTGAGACCTCGGTCGGGTACTCGGTGATAAAGGTCGGTTGATGCAGACGGTGCTCAACGGTTTTTTCAAAGATCTCGATCTGCAGCTTGCCCAGCCCCCAGCTGTCCTTGACCGGGATATCCATCCGCGCGGCGATCTCACGCGCGGCGTGTTCATTGGCCAGTGCTTCCGCCTTGATGTCGGGATTGAAGTGCAGAATGGAATCGAATACCGACATCCGCTGGAACGGCTTGCCCAGATCGTATTCCAGGGTTTCCATTATCTCGCCGTTTTGATCGCGCACGGTGTTGACCAGCGTGGTGCTGCCGAGGATGTTCTGCGCCAGCGTGCGCAGCATATCTTCGGTCAGATCCATCAGGTCGCGATAATCGGCGTAGGCCTGGTAGAACTCCAGCATGGTGAATTCGGGGTTGTGGCGGGTGGAAAGCCCTTCGTTACGGAAGTTACGGTTGATCTCGAACACCCGCTCGAAGCCACCAACCACCAGCCGCTTGAGGTACAGTTCCGGCGCGATACGCAGGTACATATCGATATCCAGCGCGTTATGGTGAGTCACAAATGGCCGCGCGGTGGCGCCGCCCGGGATCACCTGCAGCATGGGTGTTTCTGCCTCGACGAAGCGACGTTCCGCCAGATACTGACGGATGCCCGACACCACCTTGGCGCGGATTTCGAACACCCGGCGGGATTCATCATTGGTGATCAGGTCCACGTAGCGCTGACGGTAGCGCATCTCGGTATCCTGCAGCCCCTTGTGCTTATCCGGCAGCGGGCGCAGGTTTTTGGTCAGCAGTATGGTCTCTTCCATATCGACGTACAGATCGCCCTTGCCGGACTTGTGCAGCTGCCCTTTGATGCCAACGATGTCACCCAAATCAAGCGACTTGGCAAAGGGTCGAGCGGCTTTGTTGACGTAGAGCTGGATCCGTCCGGTCATATCCTGCAGCACCGCGAAGGCACCGCGGTTGAGCATCACCCGGCCAGCGACGGCAACCTTGATGCCAGCGGCTTCCAGCTCCTCTTTGCTCTTGTCACCGTGAGCGTCCTGCAGATCCTGGGCGTAGCTGTCACGGCGAAAGCTGTTGGGAAAGCCGTTGGATTGGGTATCAGCCTCGCGGATCGCCTTGAGTTTTTCACGACGCTCGGCGACCAGACGATTATCGTCAGTTTGGGTACCCGGCTGCTGGCTGTTGTCAGACATGAAAGTAAAACCTTAGCTAATGAATTCGATAATTAGAGGCCGGCCTTGAGGCTGGCTTCGATAAACTGGTCAAGATCACCGTCCAGCACTTTGTCGCAGTTGCTGGTCTGAACCCCGGTACGCAGATCTTTGATCCGCTGATCATCCAGCACGTAGGAGCGGATCTGGCTGCCCCAGCCGATGTCGGACTTGCTGTCCTCCACCGCTTGCGCGGCCTCGGTCCGCTTGAGCATCTCATGCTCGTACAGTTTCGCCCGCAGCATCTTCCAGCATTTGTCGCGGTTCTGGTGCTGGGAGCGCTCGCTCTGACACTGCACCACGATACCGGTGGGTTCGTGGGTCAGGCGCACTGCGGAGTCGGTTTTGTTGACGTGCTGACCGCCGGCGCCCGAGGCACGATAGGTATCGGTACGCACATCAGCCGGATTGATCTCGATCTCAATGGTGTCGTCGATCTCCGGCGACACGAACACCGACGAAAACGAGGTGTGACGGCGGTTGCCGGAATCGAACGGCGACTTACGCACCAGACGGTGAACCCCGGTTTCGGTACGCAGCCAGCCAAAGGCGTACTCCCCCTGAAAGCTGATGGTGGCACTCTTGATACCGGCCACTTCACCGGCACTGACCTCCTCAAGCTCCACCTTGAAGCCCTTATCCTCGCCCCAGCGCAGGTACATCCGCAGCAGCATGTTGGCCCAGTCCTGCGCCTCGGTGCCGCCGGAGCCGGCCTGAATATCGAGATAGGCGTTGTTGGGGTCCATCTCACCGGAGAACATGCGACGAAATTCCAGCGTTTCCAGTCGCGCCTCTAGACCCGCCACTTCGGACTGGACCTCGGCGACCGTGTCCTCGTCCTGCTCCTCCACCGCCATCTCCAGCAGTTCGCGCAGCTCGGCCACGCCGCTTTCCAGCTCGTCAATGGTCTTGACCACGGTTTCCAGCGCCGAGCGCTCTTTACCCAACGCCTGCGCCCGTTCGGGCTCGTCCCACACAGACGGCTGCTCCAGCTCGCGCTCGACCTCTACCAGGCGCTCATGCTTGGTTTCATAGTCGAGATAGTTTTTCAGGGTAAGAGTCCGCGACTCAATATCTTTGAGCTGTTGAACGATGGGATTAACTTCGATCATCTGCGCCTTCGATCTGCCAAAGGAAAAGCGCCGATTTTACCGTAATGAGGGCGGGGTTTGAATAGCGAAAGACGAAACATGGCGGCAACAAACGCCCCATAGTTACTAGCGTTTCAGCCGTCTACCAGCGCCTCCAGCGACTCCTTGAGGGGAGGATAGTCAGTGATCAGCTTCGCCAGCTGCTTGCGGGGTATCCACAGCAGGTCCACGGCACTCAGAGCCCGCAGTTCGGTGCGCTGAAACCCTTCCAGCAACGCATTGATACCCGCATGACTACCGGGCCCCAACAAGTCGACTGTACGTTCATCTCCAGCATCCAGGTGAACCCGCTCAACCGTTCCACGGGCAATAATGATCAACCCGTCTCCGCCCAAACCCTGCGACAGAATCACCTCACCGGGTTCGTAGATCCGCTGCTCTACCGCATCGGCCAGGTAGCTGATTGCGGTGTCGCTGAGCTGCTGGGTCCACTCACAATCACGCAACAAGGTGTGCGGATCGGGAAAGGGTGAGCGATCCAGTGGCAGGTGATGCCGCTGATGCAACACCTCCTTGATCAACCCCAGCAAGCGGTCGGATTCGGCATCGTCCAGTAGCGCCCGATCCCGCAGCTCTTCGATCATGAACTTCTTCTGGATCAGCAGCGTGCGAAAGGCGCTGTGGGTTTCCGCTCGCCGGGCGATCTCGGGAAACCCCTCGCGCAGGGCCGCCAACAAGCGAAAGCCCTCGCGTTTGCCCAGCAACACCTGCTCCCGCAATCGCCGGCGCAGATCATCATCAGGTGCCAGCTCCGGAATAAACTCCAGCACCTCATTTTGCGCATGGATATAACCACGCAGCACATCATAACTCAGCAGCAGATGACGATACGCTACGTGCGACCCCCACTCCGCCAGTGCCGGAACCCGATGTAACCAGCGCGCCAGCCAGGTGGCCCGACCGTAATCCTCCAAACCGTCACGGGGATGAATCTGCGGCTTACCATCAAGCGCACGCTCGACCAGCTCTATCAGGCGCATGCAGGCCACCCGCCCCAGATAACCATCACGGTACTGCTGCCAGTAACTCTGCCGCTCTGCCTCCAGCAAACGCCGGCGTGACTCGGTATCCAGGTCAGCACTGGTCGGGGGCTCATGCAGTTCGCGCAGGTCGGACTCAGGCAGCAGTGGCGCTAGCGCCCGCTGCTTGACCACCTCCCAGTCCGCCAACTCGGTTAACGACCGTTTGCGCAGCTCCGGCAAGCGGCGCTCCAGCGCCGAACGCATCTGATCCTCCGCCTGCTCGATCATCGCCAGTTTGGCACGCGGCAAGCGATCGATCCCCAGGCGGCGGAACAACCAGCCCAGCGTGCTGCCATTGATCAGGATGGTCAGCGCTACAATCCCGGCGGTGAGAAACAGCACCTGCTCACCCCAGGGTGAACCGATCGCCGGTTCCCGCGCAACGATCAACGCCAGCGCAAGCGCCACCGCCCCTCGAAGCCCACCCCAGCAGAGCACCAGCTGCTTGTCGCGCGACAGCCCAACCCCCTGGCGCCGCAATACCGGCCCCAGGATCCACACCGCAGTGGCACGAATCAGTTGCAAACCGGCGTAAATCAGCAACAACCACCACCAGGTGACGGCATCAAAGGCCTCTACCCGGTCAGCAATCAACAGACCGACTATCAAGAAGATCAGCGTATTGGCCAGGTGCGCCAGCATGCCCCAGAAGTGATGCAGAAACTCCACTGCCTCGGGCGAGAAACTGGCGCGACCACGACCTGCCACCAGAATCCCCAGCGCTACCACCGCCACCACCCCCGAGGTGTGCAGTGCCTCGGCGGCAAAAAATGCCAGATAGGCCACCGCGATCGAGATGGTGGTTTCCAGCAGCGGGTCGTTGTAGATCCGCGAGACAAAAAACAGCGCCCCCCGGCCGATCAAATAGCCGACGCCAGCGCCAAGCACCACGATGCGGAGAAAGTCGAGCGGCACCCCCCACCACCCCAATACGCTCTCCGCCATACCACTGCCGGTCATGATCCCGAAACAGAGAGTAAACACCACGATGGCGGTACCATCATTGAACAGGGATTCGCCTTCCAGCAGGGTTTCCAGACGCTTGCGGGAACTGACCTCACGCAGTAAAGCCACCACGGCCACCGGATCCGTGGCGCTGATCAAGGCACCAAACATAAAAGCCAGCGGCCAGCTCCAATCCCAGGGCAACAGCCAGCGTACCATCAGCGCCGTGAGCAACGCGCAGATCAGCATACCGGGGACCGCCAGCCAGACGATCTGCGGCAGGGTTCGCCGGAGTAGATGGGGCTGCAGTGAATAGGCCGATTCAAAGATCAGAATCGGCAGAAAGAGAAACAGGATCAGATGGGGATCGAGGTCGGTCAGCTGGGACAGGGTAGCATCTAGCCGCGGCCAGCTCTGATGGTCGATCCAGATACGATCGACCACCCCGACCAGCAGCCCCAGAGCGAGCAGAGCGACAGAGTAAGGAATGGCCGTTGCGCGGATCAGGTAGCGGGTCAGCGCCCCCAACAGCAGGGCTGCCACGATGAGCAGAACCAGCTCAACACTTCCCTCTGTCATCCCCGTTCCTTAGCCTGACTCACGTTAGCGCCAGCATAGCGGTGTTTGCTCTGAACCGCCATGCCATGCCCGGCCAGACGGAGTTATCAGCTACCCCAGTTGGTAATCGCCGCTTCCACGTCGTTGTACTGGTCCATGTAATGGGCAAACTGATTACGCATCACCAGCCCGATATTGACCCCCTCGACGACGATATTTTCCACCAGCCAGCTGCCCTCTCCCGTGATGAACATGGAGTACACCACCGCGTAGGACTCTCCGCCCGTGAGACGAATTGTCATCGGCACCTTGGCCAGGCTCTGCTGTTCATTGAAAACCGGTGCCGCCACCTCGACCGCTTCGAGCCGGTCCAGATGCTCCAGCCCTTTGCTGTAGGTAGACACCAGTGTCTTTTTAAATACCTCGGTGAAGCGCAGGTGCTGCTCATTGCTGGCTCGACGGGCATACTTGCCCATCACCTTGCGTGCCACCCGGGGAAAGTCCACCACCGGCGTCAGTTCACGCTCCATCAGCGCAAATAACTGCTCTTCCGGCATCCCAGCCACCAGTTGGCGACTATCGATCAACTGACGCAACGAGGTATAGCTGTTCTGGATTACCTGTTCCGGCCCGGGACCCGCGTGCACCGCAGTTGCCCACCAGGCCAACACAGCCCACAGGGGCCACCACCAATTTACCCTGCGCATCGATACCTCCTCGGTGCGGGTTTTAGCCGATTATTGCTGTTTGGAGCCGATAGCAGCGAAAAGATTCAGCCGCCAAAGTTTTTTATCGCAACCAGACCCCATACCGTGACGGTCAGACTCAAGGAGAGAAACACCGCCGCCGAGCCGATATCCTTGGCGCGCCCGGATAAAACATGCGGTTCGTCGCCGACCCGATCGACCACCGCCTCCAGCGCCGAATTGATCAGCTCGGCCAACAGCACGATAAACAAAGTTGCCAGCAGCAGCGCCATCTCCGCCAGATCCGCGGCCACCAGATAGGACAGCGGCGCCAGCAGCAACGCCAGCACCAGCTCCTGCCGGAACGCGGCTTCGTGGCGCCAGGCGGCGCGAAAACCCTGCCAGGAATAACGGGCGGCGTAGAGGATCCGGACGATGCCGGTACGTCCGGGCTTGCTCATGAATCGAGACCGAACTCACGCGTCAACTGCGCCACCCAAAGCTCGACCCGCTCTTCGGTCAACTCGCTCTGGCTGTCCTCGTCAATCGCCAGCCCGACAAACTGCTCGCCGCTGCCGGTCAACGCTTTGGAAGCGGTAAACTCGTACCCGGCCACCGGCCAGTATCCCACCATGCTCGCCCCTTGTGCCACCAGCTTGTCGTGCAGCAATCCCATGGCATCGACAAACCACTCACCATAGCCGATCTGGTCGCCCAACCCGTATAGCGCAACCTGCTTGCCACTAAAATCGAGCTGGTCAATATCGTCCCAGACATCTTCCCACTCGGATTGCACTTCACCGTAATCCCAGGTGGGGATTCCCATGATGACATGCGAATATTGCTCGACCAGGCTCAGGGGCTCATCGGCGATATCAAACAAGGCCACCTGGTCGCTCCCCAGCAACCGCTGGATCCGCTCAGCGACATCTTCCGTATTACCGGTGGTGGAACCGTAAAAAAGCGCTATCTTCACACCCGCTCTCTCTGTATAGGCAAACAAAAAGGCAGCCGAGGCTGCCTTAACGATTAAGCATCAGATTACTTCTTGGGCGCAAAGGCGTCGAAGGTATCCTGGGTTACCTTCTCCATCTTATCCCGCGCCTCCTGCAGCGCCGCCAGATTTTCGCTGCTGGTTTTGACCAGGGTTTCTTCAACAATTCGCGCAAAATTGCGCTGCAGATCGATCAGCTCTTCCGTGGAGTGACACGCGGGAAGATCCTGAGTCTGCTGCATGGTCGCCTTGACACAGTTCTGGGCACACTCCATCTGCAGCCGGGTCAGTTTTTCGAGCATCTTGGTCTGTATCTCGACCAGCTCTTTCATCGGTCCCAGTGACTCGTTGAGCTTTTTCGACATATCCTGAAACATGAATCCACCCTGTCTCTATACTTGGTGTTATCAATCGATTATAAGCAATGGCCCGAGTTGCTGTACAGCAACAGCGAAGGCGTCATCATCCAGTCACAACCAACCCCGGGAGAATTACACCATGCGCTTGCTGCACACCATGCTACGCGTGACCGACCTGGAAAAATCGATCACCTTTTATACCGAACTACTGGGTATGCGCCTGCTGCGACGCAAAGATTTCCCCGAGGGTAAGTTTACCCTTGCCTTTCTGGGCTACGGCGACGAGTCGGACCATACAGTGCTAGAGCTAACCCACAATTGGGAGGTTGCCAGTTATGACCTCGGCACCGCCTACGGCCATATCGCCATTGAGGTCGAAGACGTTTACGCCGCCTGCGACGACATCAAAAGCCGCGGCGGACAGGTGGTACGCGAGCCGGGGCCGATGAAGCACGGCAGTACCATTCTCGCCTTTGTCGAAGATCCTGACGGCTACAAAATCGAGCTGCTCGGCGGTGGCCGCTAAACGTCATCAAGCTGACACAAGGGGGTGATTAACTGTGCCCCATGCTCACCCTCGGACGCTCCCTGCTGTTAGCCTCTGCAACACTCTCCCCGAGTGCATCCACTTTAGCGACCGCCTCCTGCTCCGATGGCGGCGTTAAGCTGCCACCCCAGGTCCGGATCGATCAACAGCAGCTGCAACTCAACGGTTATGGCACCCGGGACAAGTGGGTATGGCCCGTGTACGTAGCCTCACTTTACCTTTCCGAGCCGCAGGGCGACCCAAAGTCCTTGTTGCAAGCTCCCGGCCCCAAACGCCTGTCCCTGCATTTTCTGCACGAAGTACCCGCCGCCAAGCTTGCCGAAGGCTGGCTTGATGGTTTCAACGCCAATCACACCGCCGCGGAGCTCGCAGCGCTCCAACCCGCCCTGCAGCAAAGTGCGACCTACTTTACCGACATGCAGCCGGGGGACCGGGTCGACCTGGACTACAGTCCCGATCAAGGTACCCGGCTCATGATCAACGGCTCACTCAAGGGCACACTGACCGGCGAGGCTTTTTACCAGGGTGTCCTGAAAGTCTGGCTCGGCGAGCAGCCGACTCAGAACAGCCTGCGCCGATGCCTGCTTGGAATCAGGACCACAGACAGCTGAAAAATGCGGCAAGTGCGGCTAGAATAGCCGCCCCACCATCGACCTGGTACCTAAGATGCCGAACGCCCAATCCCTGCCAGTAGCGCCGCTCTGGCGTCGCCTTGCCGCCATGACTTACGACTCATTGCTGATAGTGGCGCTGTGGATGATGGTGGGTGCCATCGGCGTGGCGTTGAACGGCGGCGAAGAGGTTGGCGGGCCGTTTTTCAACAGCACCCTGTTCCTGATCACCTTTCTGTTTTTCGGCGTGTTCTGGACCCGCAGCGGCCAGACCCTGGGAATGATGGCCTGGCGCTTGCGGGTAGAAAGTGACGACGGTCGGGGCATCAGTTGGATGCAGGCACTGTTGCGCTTTTTCACCGCGGGCCTTTCAGCACTCGTGCTGGGACTGGGATACTGGTGGATGTTGATCGACAAGCAGCAGCGCACCTGGCAGGACCGCTACTCCGAGACCCGCGTGGTGGTGCTACCCAAGCGCAGCAAAAAGTAGCGCATGTTCAACCGGCCCGGCGCAACATCAACGCGCCGGCGACCACACAGACACTGATCGGCGTCAACGCAGCCAACATCGGCGAGAACCCGAATACCAGACTCGCCGGACCCAGCAGATCCTGACTGAACTTGAACAGCAGTCCGACCATTACCCCGACCATAATTCGCTGCCCCAGGGTGACACTGCGCATCGACCCGAACACGAACGAAGTTGCTATCAGCACCAGACCAAAGATCGCCACCGGCATCAACAGCTTGTTCCACAGCGCAAAGCGGTAGCGTCCTGCATTGACGCCCTGCGCATCGAGGTAATCGCTGTAGCTCGCCAGCCCCTGCACCGACATGTTAATCGGCTGCATCGCCAGGTAGCGCAGCAGTTCGGGACGCAGTTCGATCTGCCACACTTCGGAAGCCACATGACGGGTGCGGGTCCGCTCCGCATCGAAATAGGTGGTACTCACCTGCTTGAGGTCCCAGCCGTCACCCCGGTAGTGGCCAAGGCGGGCATAGCTGGCTTCCAGCAACTGGCGCTCGGGACTGATCCGGTAGCGAGTCACCCCGTGCAGGGTTCCGTCGCTCTCCACCGCGTTGGCGTTGATATACCAGTCACCTTCCCGATGCCACAGATTCCACTGGCTGTAGGTAGTGTCGCTGCTGCTGCGCACCTTGGCCTTCAGCACCTCCGCCTGAGGTTCGGTTACCGGGATCACCAGCTCGCCCAGTGCCGCGACCAACGCCACCAGCAGCAACACCGGCTGCATGACGCTGCCCAGAATACGCAGTTTCGAGACCCCTGCAGCGCGCAGCACCGTCAACTCCGAACTGGAGGCCAGAAAGCCCAGTCCCGCCAGACAACCGACCAGCAGAGCCAGCGCGCTGAACTCGTAGATCCGTCCCGGCAGCGTCAACAACAGGTACTGGGAGATGGTAGCGGCGGTATGCTGACTGTTGTCTTTGCTGAGATTGTCGATCAGGGCAAACAGGGAGTCCAACGACACGATCAGCAGCAACACCAGCAGACAGGCCGACAGGACGGTCGAACCGATATAGCGATCCAGGCGATTCATGCCTTGCCTCCCCGGCGCCATACCAGCCCACCCAGCACCGAGCCGATAGCGTCAAACAGCCGCTGCCAAGCGCCACCAAACAGGTGCAGATTGGCCGCAAGCGCCAGCACCAGCCCGTGCACCGCCCAAAGCGCAGCGGGAGACAACCCCTGCTTTTCGATCTTGCTGCGGACACTGGTCAACGCCGCAAGGTACATCAGGTAAATCAGAATCGAGGGCAGCATCCGGGCGTAACGCCCCTGCCGCGGGTTGACGCGACTCAGCGGCACCGCCAGCAGAGTCACCACAATGCAAAGCACCGGTAACGACAAGCGCCAATGCAACTGGGCGCGGTAATCGTCGCGCCCCCCCTGCAACAAGGTTACCGTGGGCAAGGCCTCGGCCTGCGCCACTTCGTCCCTAACCCTCGATTCACGCATCTTGACGCCATACTCTTTAAACCGGATCTCGCGATAATCGGCTCGCCCCGGCACCCCTTCATAACGCACACCGTCATACAGAATCAGAAATCGGCTGCCGCTGTCGGGATCGATGAACTGCAACGCTCGATCGGCGGCAACCACCCCTTGCCGGGGCTCACCCTCATGTCTGCTGCGATCCGCCATAAAGACGTTACGAGCGACCTGGCGCTCCTGTTCCATCCGCTCCACATAGGTGGCGCGGTTGCGTCCCTGAATCTGGAACTGACCCGTGGTCAGGGCGTCAAAATCGGTCGCCGATTCCTGCTCCTTCAGAATCCGCTCGACCTTGGCTGCCCCCAACGGCGTCACCCACAAGCTCAGAGCGCCCACCAGCAGCGCCACCAGTAGCGCAGGCCCCAAGGTCAGCCACTGCAACCGGGCAGGACTAATGCCACAGGCATTAAGCACCGCGATCTCGTTTTCAAGGTAAAGGCGACCGTAACTGAGCAGAATCCCCAGAAACAGCCCCAACGGCAGGATCAGCTCCAGAAACCCCGGTATACGCAGCCCGATCAACTGGAACAGCACACCCGCAGCCAATTCACCGGAGGCGGCATCAGCCAGATACTTGATGAACCGGCCGCTCATGATGATCAGCAGCAACACGCCGGTCACCGCCACCATGGTGGTCAGGACTTCACGTGCCAGATAACGAAAAATGATCAACGAAGACTCACCTTGTAGCCCGCCATAGCGGCCGTGAATATTCTGCAAAATGGACTGATTTGACGTACACTCTCGACACTATTTTCAATGCCTTGGCGTATGGGCGGCATTATCCACCAATACGCGATTAAAGTCTTGCGGAGAGAGCATGGAATTCACGATTAGCTGCGACCCGATCGCCACCCACACCACCGACTGCCTGATCCTCGGGGTCGCCGACGGCGGCAAACTGGGCAAGATTGCCAAAGCCGTCGACAAGGCCAGCAAGGGCGCCCTGAAAACGATCATCGGCAACGGCGACATCAGCGGTAAAGTTGCCTCCACTCTGTTACTCCAGCAACTACCCGGATTAGCCGCCAAACGCGTGCTGCTGATCGGTACCGGCAAAGCCGGCGAGCGCAGCGCTGCGAACTACCGCAAGCTGCTCGGCGCGGCTCTTAATGTGCTCAAGCAAACAGGAATCGCCAGTGCCACCTTCGCACTTGAAGAGGACACGGTAGACGAGCGCGACTGTTACTGGCGCAGCCGTCGACTGGTGGAGCAGGTCGCCGCGGGGCTCTACCAGTTCGATCGAATGAAGAGCAAGAAAGCGGACCCGGTCAAACTGGAAACCGTCGCCATCTACACCAGCGAAGCCGACGAGGAAACCGGCGAGCTGGCGATTCGCGAAGGCGCCGCCATCGCCAACGGCGTCAGCACTGCGCGCGACCTCGGCAACCTGCCCGGTAACGTCTGCACCCCCACCTACCTGGCCGAACAAGCCATCGCCCTTGGTGAAGAGTACGACAACGTCAGTGTCGAAATCCTCGACGAAGAGCAGATGCGCGAACTCGGCATGCATTCGCTGCTATCGGTATCCGCCGGTAGTGACCAGCCAGCCAAACTGATCGTGATCCAGTATCAGGGGGGCGGCGCACGCGCCAAGCCTCAGGTACTGGTGGGCAAGGGGATCACCTTCGACAGCGGCGGCATCAGCCTCAAGCCGGGCGAAGGCATGGACGAAATGAAGTACGACATGTGCGGCGCCGCCAGCGTGGTCGGTACCCTGACGGCGGTGGCCGAGCTGCAGCTGCCGCTGAACGTGGTGGCTATCATTGCCGCCGCCGAAAACATGCCCAGCGGCAAAGCCACCAAACCGGGCGACATCTTTACCACCCTGTCGGGCCAGACCGTTGAAGTCCTCAACACTGACGCTGAAGGCCGCTTGGTGCTGTGTGACGCCCTCACCTACGCCGAGCGCTTCAAGCCGGCCGCCATCGTTGATATCGCCACCCTGACCGGCGCCTGCATCATCGCCCTAGGCCACCAGGCCAGCGGCCTGCTAAGCAATAACGACAAGTTGGCCAAGGAGCTGCTGACCGCCGGCGACTACGCCGACGACCGAGCCTGGCAACTACCCTTGTGGGACGATTACCAGTCCCAGTTGGACAGCAACTTTGCCGATATGCAGAACATCGGCGGCCGCCCCGCTGGCACCATTACCGCAGCCTGCTTTCTGTCCCGTTTCGCCAAAGAGCAGAAGTGGGCTCACCTGGATATCGCCGGCACCGCCTGGGTCAGCGGTAAAGAGAAAGGCGCCACCGGCCGCTGCGTGCCGCTGTTGACCCAATACCTGATTGATAAGAGCTGATCGATAAGAGCTGATTGGTCTGAGCCACCTGTAACTCCCAGGAGAGAAGCCGGCACCGCAGGGCGCCGGCGTTACCGCCGATGCCACGCGCTGATTTTTACGTTCTCCCCGCCCCCGAACCGGAAGCGCGCAGCCGTTTTCTGGTCAAACTGCTGGAAAAGATCCTTGGCCTCGGGCGCCAGCTCTATATCCGTGTTCCGAATGAAGCCGAGATGCGCCAACTCGATAAGCTGCTGTGGGAATACCGCGCCGATGCGTTTTTGCCTCACAGCCCGCTGGCGGAAGGACTGCATTCACCCATCGAGATCGGTTACGGCGACGCGCGGCCCGCTCACCGCGATGTGTTTCTTAACCTTTGCCTTGAACTGCCCGACGTCGCACTGGAGTTTGATCGCATCACCGAAATCGTCATCCAGCAACCTGAAGTACTTGACGCCTGCCGCGCCAACTATCGCCGCTGCCAGCAAGCCGACTTCGAGATTCATATGAACGATATGCGCCCCAAAACGGGTAGCTGACTGTTTCTCGCCGGTCTCGCCCTACTCCCCTCGCAGTGCACGTTGTATAATCGCCGATTCGCCCGGAGCCCGGTACTCGCCGCGCGGCTCCATTACAGCCTGTGACAACGGAAACCAAGACCCCGCAACATGGACAAGACATACCAGCCCCACGCGATCGAACGCTCCTGGTACCAAACCTGGGAGAAAAAAGGTTACTTCGCTCCCTCCGGTGAAGGCACCCCCTACTCCATCATGATTCCGCCGCCCAACGTCACTGGCAGCCTGCACATGGGCCACGGCTTCAACAACGCCATCATGGACAGCCTGATCCGTTACCACCGCATGAAGGGCCACAACACCCTGTGGCAGCCGGGCTGTGACCACGCCGGCATCGCCACCCAGATGGTGGTGGAACGCCAACTGGGTGCGCAGGGTGTCAGCCGCCACGACCTCGGCCGCGATGCTTTCATTGAAAAAATCTGGGAATGGAAAGAGCAGTCCGGTGGCACTATCACCAACCAGATCCGCCGCCTGGGCTCCTCCGTTGACTGGAGCCGTGAGCGCTTCACCATGGACGAGGGCCTGTCCGAAGCAGTTAAAGAGGCTTTCGTGCGCCTGCACGAAGACGGGCTGATCTACCGCGGCAAGCGGCTGGTCAACTGGGATCCGAAACTGCACACCGCCATCTCCGATCTGGAAGTGGAGAACATCGACGAAAAAGGTTTCCTCTGGCACCTGCGTTATCCGCTAGCCGATGGAGCCACCACTGCCGATGGTGATACTTACCTGATCGTTGCCACCACCCGTCCGGAAACCATGCTGGGCGATTCCGCCGTAGCGGTGCACCCGGAAGACGAACGCTACCAGAACCTGATCGGTAAAGAGATTATTCTGCCGCTGGTTAATCGCCGTATTCCCATCGTTGCCGATGATTACGTCGATCGGGAATTTGGCACCGGCGTGGTCAAGATTACCCCCGCCCACGACTTTAACGACTACGAAGTGGGCAAGCGTCACAACCTGCCGCTGATCAATGTACTGGACCGTGACGCCGCCATACTGGCCACCGCCCAGGTGTTCAACGTCGACGGCACCGCCAACAATGACGTCGATACCACGCTGCCCGAAGCCTACGCAGGGCTGGACCGTTTTGAAGCCCGCAAGCAGATAGTGGCGGCCTTTGAAGCGGCCAATCTGCTGGAAAAGATCGACGATCACGCCCTCAAGACTCCGCGCGGCGACCGCTCCGGCGTGGTGATCGAGCCTTGGCTCACCGACCAGTGGTACGTCAGCGCCAAGGAGCTGGCCAAGCCCGCGATTGAAGCGGTGGAAAACGGCGACATCCAGTTCGTGCCCAAGCAGTACGAAAACATGTACTTCTCCTGGATGCGCGACATTCAGGACTGGTGTATTTCCCGCCAGCTGTGGTGGGGGCATCGCATTCCCGCCTGGTATGACGACGCCGGCAAGGTCTACGTCGGTCGCGACGAAGCGGAAGTACGCAGCAAGCACAACTTGGGCGATGAGGTGACGCTACGCCAGGACGACGACGTGCTCGACACCTGGTTCAGCTCCGCCTTGTGGACCTTCTCCACCCTCGGCTGGCCGCAGAATACCGACGCCCTGAAAACCTTCCACAGCACCGACGTGCTGGTGACCGGCTTTGACATCATCTTCTTCTGGGTCGCCCGGATGATCATGATGACCCTGCACTTCATCAAAAACGACGACGGCACCCCGCAGGTACCGTTCAAGTATGTGTATGTGCACGGTCTGGTGCGAGACTCCCAGGGCCACAAGATGTCCAAGTCGAAGGGCAACGTGCTCGATCCGCTGGACCTGATCGACGGCATCGGCCTGGAAGCGCTGGTAGAAAAGCGCACCGCCAATATGATGCAGCCGCAATTGGCCGCCAAGATTGAGAAGCAGACCCGCAAGGAGTTTCCGGAAGGAATCGCCAGCTACGGCACCGACGCGCTGCGCTTTACCTTCTGCTCGCTGGCCTCCACCGGTCGTGACATCAAGTTCGACATGGGCCGTATGGAAGGCTACCGCAACTTCTGCAACAAGATCTGGAATGCCGCCCGCTACGTGCTGATGAACACCGAACAGCAGGATGAGCAGGGCAGCTGCATCGGCGCGCTGGATTGTGGCCAGAACGGAGGCGAGGTGGAGCTGAGCCTGGCCGACCGCTGGATCATCTCCCGTCTGCAGCGCACCGAGCAGCAGGTTGAGAAAGCCTTCGGCGAGTTCCGCTTCGACCTGGCCGCCCAGGCGCTGTTCGAGTTCATCTGGAACGAGTACTGCGACTGGTATCTGGAGCTGTCCAAGCCGGTGCTGTGGGATGAAAACGCCACCGAAGCCCAGCTCCGCGGCACCCGCCGCACCCTGGTAAGGGTGCTGGAAACCGCCCTGCGCCTGGCCCACCCGATGATGCCCTACATCACCGAGGAGATCTGGCAGCGGATCGCACCGCTGGCGGGCAAGAGCGGCGACACCATCATGACCCAGCCCTACCCGCTGGTGAATGCCGAACGCATCGACGCCCAGGCCGAGGCCGATATCGAGTGGCTCAAGGGCGTGATCGTCGGCATCCGCAATATCCGCGGCGAGATGAACATCTCACCGGCCAAACATATTCCGGTCCTGTTCGAACATGTCAGTGACGACGACCAGCGTCGCATTGCTGAGAACGCGCGCTTCCTGCGCAAGCTGGCCAATCTGGAATCGGTTACCGCCCTCACCGCTGACGATGAAGCACCGTTGTCCGCGGTGCAACTGGTGGGCGAAATGAAGGTGCTGGTGCCGATGGCCGGTCTGATCGACAAGGACGCCGAGCTGGCGCGACTGCAGAAAGAGCTCGACAAGCTCACCAAGGAGGTCGCTCGTGTTGGCGGCAAGCTCAACAATCCGAGCTTTGTCGACAAGGCACCGGAGGCGGTGGTGGCCAAAGAGCGCGCCAAGCTGGAAGACGCCGAAAAAGCCAAGCAGGAACTGCAGGCCCAGTACGACAAGATCGCGGCGCTGTAAGCGCGGACTGATCGAGACGAAGCCCGGCATGCCGGGCTTTTTTATGGAGAATGTCCCGTCCTGAATAGTGTTGACACTTTCTGATGAGTAAATCGGGAGGTGTTATGAAATCAAATGCTAAGCGCACCCAGCGCGACTATTCCCTTGGTCAACCTGCCGTTAGGTCAAACTACCGCGAAATACGCCTGGGTATTGGGATGCACAGCCCTGTCGGCGAGCAGCTCCGCTTCGTTCCACCAGCGAAACGCCGCATGCTGCTCATCGCGTTTTAGAACAACCCCGCCAGCCAGCTCAAAGCCGTAGGCCAGCACCACGTAGTGCGTATTGATCCCCGCCTCAGCGTAGTAGTTATCGGGGTAGATATGGTCATAGATACCTAGCAGACGCCCCTGATCCAGCGCCAGTTCGACACCCAGCTCGGTCAGCGAAATTCGTTTAAGCGCCTCCGCCCGGGTTTCGTTCTTGCGAATCCGTCCACCCGGTACAAACCAGTACCCCTGCGCGGGGCGATTATTACGTTGTCCCAATAGCACCCGCCCGTCTGCGGCACGCACAACCAGATCTATCGACACCAGCGGCGTAGCATCGATAATTTGGAGAAAATCCGCTCTGTCAGCCATTAGCATCGCTGTCATAGCTCTGTGATTAACAAGGCAGGCAGAGTAGCCCGTGCTCTGTGGCGCATCAAGTATGCCAGTCGAACACTCAACGTTGGTCGCAGAGGCTCTGCAGACGGTCGCGGCACCAAGGACTATCGAACGGAAGCGTGGGCCAAGGAGTTTGCTTTGACCTGCCACTTTTTCAGCTGGGGAGCGGCCCCGGTTTGCTCCAGGTAATCCGGCACCAAACGGTTGGCCAGCACCGCGTTAGCCCGGTTCTGAACCGGTGGAATCAATGCATCAGCAATATGCACCGCCGTCAGCGGAGTAAACTGGTCATCACCACACAGCTGCGGCGTGTGGTGCAACAGCACCGCTTCGACCACCTGCGCGGGCAGCCCCCAATGAGCCAGCAGGTAAGCACCGATCTCGCCATGGAAAAAACCAAACAGTTTCTTCTCCACCGCACAGATCGAGGCCCCCTTCTCGCCCGATAGCTGCATCACCTTGAGATAGCGATCCGGCGCTTTGGAGGCAATAAACAGGGTGCCGATGTCGTGCAGCAGTCCCGCCACGAAAGCCTGATCCTGAACCGAGGAGTTGGCCCGCATATCCTTGGCGATCTGCATCGCCAGGCGGGCCACCAGCAATGAGCGCTGATTGACCTTCTCGAACGAGAACGCGGCCCATTGGGGATTCTGTGGATAAAGGCTGGCCAAATGACCGGAAAGGGCCAACCCGCGCAACATTCGCAATCCCAGCATCGATACCGCTTCACTGATATTACTGACCTGCCTCTCCAGCCCAAAGAACGCGGAGTTGACCATTCGCAGTACCTTGGCAGCCAAAGCCGGATCTTGCTGCACCACCTCGGCAATCTGGGAAATACTGCTGTTGGCGTTGTTCAGCGCATCGCTGAGCGCCTTATAGATCAGCGGAGCCGCCGGCAGGGGGCCGCCGGTGCTGAGAAACTCGCGATTGAGCGGTTTGTTGATTAGCCGGCTGAGCTTCATCTGGGTATCGATGGCAGCGGCAATGGATTGCGCTGATTGCTGCTCGGTAAAAATACGGTGCACCAGATCACTGGTGCGATTTACCTGGCCGGGACTGACCATTAAACCGGGCAACACCACACGCACCGCGCGGGGCTGCAAATTTTTCGCCTTGATCAGGCAATCCTGATCAAGGTGATGCTTGGCCGACGGCGCGATCACAATCGCCTGGAACGGGGCCTCTTTCAGATAAGCGATCAATGATGCCGAACTGTCCACGCGCAACACATCCCAGCGATAACCGAGATCTCGCACACTTTGAGCCCAGGAAAAACAATCGCCATCCAGGTCAAGCATCATAACCCGTGACGGCTTTGACGGAGGACTGACTCTCGCGTTCATCGTGATCACCCTGAGGTAACTTGGCTAATACGGCATGGTCGCCGTTACCCCTTGATTGTGCGCGCTGTCGAGACCGCCGCTATTGATATAAGCCGCAGATAAAGCAGATTTAGCGGATTAAAACGCGCTTTATTGACATCAATCAACCTGTCCGGAGCCGCAGCGACAAACGGATACAGCTCGGATGACATGGCATCTGCTGCCAACCGCTCTACCAAACACCCCGCCAAGACGGCACCCACAGGCTAAACTGTTTGTTTCTTGATCGCCTCTATAGTTCAGCTCATGTATAATTCGCGCCCTTCATATTTCAGCTGTTGCCAGGTGTTTCTGTTATGACCGACAAACAAAATCCGCGTGTTGGTTTCGTGTCGCTGGGGTGCCCCAAGGCACTGGTGGATTCCGAACGAATTCTCACCCAGCTGCGTCTGGAAGGCTACGACCTGGTCAACAGCTATACCGACGCCGACGTCGTGGTGGTCAACACCTGTGGCTTTATCGACGCCGCCAAACAGGAATCACTGGACGCCATCGGCGAAGCGATCAAGGAAAACGGCCGGGTCATCGTGACCGGCTGCATGGGCGCGGACGAGCAGGCGATTCGGGAAATTCACCCACAGGTACTCAGCGTCAGCGGACCGGAACAGTACGAGCAAGTGGTTAATGCGGTGCACGAATGGGTACCGCACCAAGAGCAGCACGACCCCTTCGTCGACCTGGTGCCACCACAGGGAATCAAGCTGACGCCGCGCCATTACGCCTACCTGAAAATTTCCGAAGGCTGCAACCAGAGCTGCAGCTTCTGCATCATCCCTTCCATGCGCGGCAAATTGGTCAGCCGCCCGGCGGGCAAGGTGATTAGCGAAGCCGAAGGGCTGGTGCGGGCCGGGGTCAAAGAGATTCTGGTGGTGTCGCAGGACACCGGCGCCTACGGTGTCGATACCAAATACCGCACCGATTTCTGGGACGGACGTCCGGTCAAGACCCGCATTCTGGACCTGTGCGAAGCACTCGGCACGCTCGGTGTCTGGGTGCGCCTGCACTACCTCTACCCCTACCCCCACATCGACCAACTGATTCCGCTGATGGCGGAGGGCAAGATCCTGCCCTATCTGGATGTGCCCTTCCAGCACGCCAGTCCGCGCATCCTCAAGCTGATGAAACGGCCGGGCGACGTCGATAATCTGCTGGAACGGATCCAGAACTGGCGTGCGCAATGTCCGGACCTGACCATCCGCAGCACCTTTATCGTCGGCTTCCCCGGCGAGACCGAAGCAGACTTCCAGCTACTGCTCGATTTCCTCGAAGCCGCCCAGCTCGATCGCGTCGGTTGCTTCCAGTATTCACCGGTCGAAGGCGCCCCGGCCAACGATCTGGGTGAAGAGCCGGTAGCGGACGAGATCAAGCAGGAACGCTGGGAGCGCTTCATGACTACCCAGCAGCGGATCAGCGAAGCGCGGATGCAGGCCAGAATCGGCACCGAGATCGATGTCCTGATCGACGAAGTTGGCGATGACGGAGCTGCCGGCCGCAGCAAGGCGGACGCCCCCGATATTGATGGCAACGTTTATCTGGAAGGAGCCACTGGGCTGCAGCCGGGCGACATTGTCAGGGCGCGGGTGATCGACGCTGATGCCTACGACCTCTGGGCTGAACCGGTCCGCTAATTAGTGAACCGCCTCACACTATTCGGCACTTACTAGTGGACCCTTTTTCCGCCATCCGTCGGTGCTCGTTATCGCCATAGCACCACTATGACTATGACTCCGACTCGCACCTGGGGTGGCGAAAAACGACTTCGTTCTCATGTGCCACCCAATGCGAAGCAGCACGCTAGCGCTGCAGCGTCAGCGCCAGATCCAGCATACTGGGGTCGAGCTGCTGACGCTCACCGATGGCCGCCAACGGCACCGCCACCACCGCACGGTCCTGAATCCCCAGCATCACCCCCTGCTGGCCGTTAGCCAGATAAGCCACGGCCATGGTGCCGAGACAGGATGCCAGCACCCGATCACGGCCGGTGGGGTTGCCGCCGCGCTGGGTGTGCCCCAGAATGCACAGCCGCGGTTCATGCCCCCGCTCCTCCAACGCCTGCGCCAACCGCTGAGTCCGCCCCGGCTTGCGCCCCTCAGCGACCAGAATGATGCTGGAGCTGGCTTTGCCACTCTCACGGCTTTCCCGCAGGCTGCGACAGACCTGATCCAGATCGATGCGCCGTTCCGGCACCAGTATCAGCTCCGCCCCTCCGGCAATGCCTGCCTGCGCAGCAATAAACCCGGAGTTGCGCCCCATCACCTCCACCAGAAACAGGCGCTCATGGGAGTTGGCGGTATCACGAATACGGTCGATCGCATCCAGAGCCGTATTCACCGCCGTGTCGAAGCCGATGGTTTCATCGCTACCCTGGATGTCATTATCGATGGTGGCCGGAATGCCGATCACGGGAAAGCCGGTCTCTTCATACAGCAGCCGCGCCCCGGTGAGCGAACCGTCACCTCCGATCACCACCAGGCCATCGATCTCCATCTCGCGCAGTTGCTCCGCGCACTGCCAGCGCACCGGCGCTTCGCGAAACGCGTCACAACGGTCACTCTTCAGTTGGGTGCCGCCGCGATGCAGAATGCTCGCCACCGAGGCCGACGTCAGCGGGCGCATATCACCGTTCACCAGACCGGTAAAGCCGCGCGAATACCCCAGCACATCGACCCCTTCCGTACGGGCACTGCGAACGACCGCGCGAATAGCCGCATTCATACCCGGGGCATCACCGCCACTGGTGAGCAAGGCGATGCGTCGTAACGGGCGAACCGGTTCAAGGGCTGGCAATCGGTACATAGTCTGGATCCACTGTAGTTTTCCCGCAGCCTAGCCGCACAAGATGACGAAACCGCGACAATCAACAGACTTGGCAGGTTGGCGACAGTTGCGCCACAATGTAATCACCCGCGCCCATGGGCGCTTTTCCAATGTCTGATCAAAGGTTCATCGATGTTCATCAAGATCAAAAAGAACTGCGGTATTTACATGGAACACAACGGCATGGACAAAGGCATGGTCATGCCGGTAACCAGCCACTTTCTGATCAACCTGAATCACGTTTCCGAAATCTCGTTCTACACCATCAAGGAGGATAAACAGCGCCAGAATCTGGAGCATGAATCCTTTATTATCCCCAAGAACACCCGCGTTATTCACTTGACCATGGACTACCGCTATTCAAGCCATCAGGAAGACCTGCCGGGCTTCCAGAACCGGCAGATCAACCAGCGGGCACACTTCAAGCTGTTCTTCCTGCCAGAGTGTCCGGGCGAGTATGAAGTGTTGCGCGCCCATATCGAAAAACAGGTGTGCAACATCTGACAAAACGCTCCGAGCACGCCCGGTTTATCCCCCAACTCACACCACCAAGGAGGGCGGTGTCATGCCTCACCCCGCAGCGAACTGGCCACTCTCTGGCCTAGCAGCAACCCCGGCACTGCAGCCTTGGTTTGTTGCCGATGCCAGCGCGTTACTGGCACTGACCGGCCCGACCCCGACCGACAACCTGGCGGGACTCACTAGCGCGCTGCATTGGCAGAGCGATCTTAGCGGTGGCTGGCTCCAGCTCAGCCACCGACTCGGCAAAGACCTGCAGCGTCTGGGCGAACAGCTCGATGCCGGCGTTTTCCCTCTGCCTACGCTGCCTGTGTTCAGCAGCTGGCGGACCGCCTGGCTCACCCTGCTGCGCGAGCAAACCGGCACGCTGATGGATAACGGGCAAGCCCCCGATCCGCTGCAGGCCGACAACGACCGCATCGAAGCCCGCTATGCAGAACTGCTCCGGGAGCTGGGAGCGCGCTGTCTGGATGACGTTGGCGGTTTTGATCCTGCTCGAGCGGAGGCCCTGCTACGCACAGCATCCGGCCTGTTTTTCCTCAGCGTTACGCTGCTGGAGCTGGGGCAACTGGAGCGCAACTACCACAGCCTCGGGCTCACCCGTTTGGCAGCGCTGCGGGAGTTACTCAAGGCTATGCTGATGGCGTTAACGGCCACCTCTTTGCCGCACCCACATCCCTACCGCCGCTACACAAACGGCGAACCGCACGAAAGCTTTGCAGACTATGTTGAGGGCCTTCGCCAACGGATCAGCTGTTTTTATCGCGGCAACGCCTTTGATCTGGTGCGCTTTAGCGAACAGAGCCCGGCGGCCACCATCGGCGCCTGCCGCTACCGGGTTGTCCCCGGGTCGCAGCTGCACGGCGCTGAGCTGCGGCAGTTTCTACCCCTGGACGAGGTGCCCCAGCAGCAGGGCGTACTCTACCTCAGCAGCCCGTTGATCAATCGTGCTGAAATTTTCGATCTGGCACCGGGCAAGTCGGTGGTGGAAGGGCTGCTACAACGGGGCTATCAGGTTTATCAGGTAGCCTACCCCGATACCGGAGCCGGTGAGTCCGACCTTGACCTCGGATTCTACGGCAAAACCATACATGACCACTGTCTGGCGCTGATACGAGAGCAGCACCCGGATGCGTCACTCAATGTGATGGGCTACTGCATGGGCGGCACGCTGGTGCTCCCCTACCTCGCCCGACGCGCCGAAGAGCGGGCTGCACGGGGATTGCCCATGGATGTGGAAAAAGTGGTACTGATGGCAACGCCGGTCCGCTTCGATGACGGACCCAGCGGCCATGGACCGATGCGCCATCTGATTCGCCACCATTACGACCCCGAGCTGATGAGTGATTTCTTCGGTCAGACCAATATCCCGCCACAAGTGATCGAGTCCGGCATGAACCGCATCCAGCCCGGGGTGCGCTACAGCGTAACCCGGGGCTTCTTTGAGCGTGCAACCAGTATTGAGGCGATCAACGATGCCGCCCCCTTTCTGAACTGGTTGTTTCATGGTACTCGCTTCCCCGCCCGCGCCCATCGGCAGTGGATCGAGCAGATATTTCTCGGCAACAGCATCTGGCAGGGGCGGTACTCGCTTCCGTCAACGCTACCGGAACTGGACGGCCAGCCGGTGAACATGGGTAGCCTGGCCGACGCTGGCGTGGCGATCATGGATTATCGCGGCGAACGGGATCCAATCTCACCGCTGGGGTCCTGCGTCGCCAGCGAAACCTGGGGGAGCGCGGCCTCAACCACAACCACCTCACCGCCACTGAACCGCACCATCGAAAAGAACATTGGTCATATCTTCGTGGTCAGTCGCAAACATCTGGCCGAGTTTCTGGCACAGGCAGACAGTTTTTATCAGGACCGCCCACCCGGCTGATAACCCACCTGCCCGCCCCTTAAACATCAGCTGTAACCGATATAATTGGACGTATCTGCAGGGCAGCCAAAATCACTTTATCGAGTCTCATCCTCGCAAAAAAGCGCCGTATTACCGCGGTTTCGGTCAAACACATGATTTACATCAGCCCCGCCAAGTACCCCAAGTGCTAACTTTTGCAGATACGCTGGCGCTTGCCGGCAAACGATCAACACAACCTCGGATTTTTATGGGTCACCGAAGCGTTGAAAAGGGATTTGGATTAATCGAGCTGCTGGTCACGCTGGCGGTTATCACCATGGTTATATCGATCGGCATCCCCAGCTACGAGAGCTTCACCAAGAAGAACCGGGCGGTTTCGCGACTCGACGAGATCAACTCTGCGCTGCGTCTGGCGCGCCAGGTAGCGATCGAACACAATTTTCGTGCCCGCGTCTGCGCCAAGTCCGGTTCCGGCCTGAACACCAACACCTGTGGCAACGCTACCGACTGGAACAACGGCTATCTGGTGCAGATGGAAAGTTCGGCGGCCTACGGATCGTGGGACAGCAACACCCTGATGAACAAGTCCTTCGCCAGTGACAACACCCAGACCGCCGTGGCCAAGACCAGCACCTCGACCCTACTCAACCAGGTGGTGTTTAACTCCACCGGCAATCTGGACAGCGCCAGCGGCCCCAACGTCGCCATCACCATCAGCCTTGGTGGCTGCACCGCCACCACCTCCATCAACATTTCCGGGCGGATATCGACTACGCCGCTCAGTGGCTGTTAAGGAGGGGGAGCAAATGATGCGTCAACAACGCGGTGTCACCATGATCGAAGTGCTGATCGCCATCCTGATCTTCGGCGTTGGAGTACTGGGCGTGGCGGGATTGAACCTGAGCGGCCAGCAAACCAACCAGAAGGCCTACCAAAGCCTGCTGGCTACCTGGAAAGCCCAAGAACTGGTCGAGACCATTCGCGCCAATTCCGGCAACGTGGCTTCGTACCTCAACACCTACACCAGCATCCCGACCACCAGCGACGATTGTATTGCATCCGCCTGCAATGGTACCGAAATTGCCACCTACGACTTGGCGACCTGGTTCAGCTCCCTGGGCGATTCATTGCCCAGTAACACTCTGGGTGCGGTCTACGCTGCTTCAGGAACTGACGACTATGTGGTCTACGTCATCTGGGATAACCGCGATGATAACCAAAGCTGCGAGATTGCCGAACACACTCCGTCCACCACTCTCCTCCTGACCTGCGTTCGGATGGAGTTCAGCCTATGATGACTCGCCATGAACAGCAGGGGTTCTCGCTGGTCGAGCTGATGATCGCCATGACCTTGGGGCTGATCGTCACCGGCGCTATCCTCAAAACCTTTATCGCCAACAGCCAGTCGATGGAGCTGCAACGCGCTGCAGTGGGATTGCAGGAAGAGGGCCGTGCAACGATCGACTACATCACCCGCTACGTGCGCATGGCGGGCTTTCGCGAAACCAGCCTCGAAGAGGGCTCCCTCAGCGATGGCCTCAGCGGTGCCGCCAGCAGTATCAGCATCAAGTTCAAGGCTGCCGCGTCCAACGCGACCGGCTCAACTGACAACCCCAAGCCAATCGCCGTTCTGCGCGACTGCCTCGGCACCATGGTCAGTAACGCCGCCGAAAGCGTCAATCTGTTCCAGCAGGTTGGCAACGAGCTGGTGTGCCAGGCCACCATCAACGGCGGTAGCGCTGCCAGTGCAGCCCTGATCAGCAACGTGCAGGAGCTACGAATTCTCTACGGCGTAGACAGTGACGGCGACGGCATCGCCAACCAGTACAAGACCACCACCGGCAGTGACGACGTGGTACTACTCAAAGTCTGCCTGCGTCTGCGGGGAGGCGCGGACATCGTCTCGCCAGCGGCGACCTATAAGATGTGTGATGGCAGCGATGACGGCACTCCCTCGCAAAAACTGGAACGCCGGATCGAAACCACCATCGCCCTGCGCAACCGGGTAGGGAGCTGACGATGACTGCACTAAGACGACAGCAACGCGGGGCCACCCTGATCATCGCCCTGATCTTTCTGGTAGTGCTAACCGTGGTGGCGCTCAGCGGTATGCAAACGGCCAGCACCGAGATCCAGACCGCCCGTCGGGTCAAAAGCCAGATGGACGTATTCAACGCTGCGGAAGAAGCGCTGAAGTACGCCGAGAACGTAGTACAGAACAATTACGCCGACCCTGTTGATTTTTACGCGGCGCTGCCCAGCGATGGCCTTTATCTGGGCACCGACATCGAAAGCGCGGTATCTAACCTCAGCAGTATTCAGGCCCTGCTTAACTCACCGTCAGTCGCCCTGTCCAGTGCCACCACTTCGTCAACAGACACAGAGGGCAGCTTCTTTATTGAATATATGGGCCCGCTGGCCTCGCCCGGCAATGGTGGCGCGGCCCCCACCGATCGCTACCTCTACCGCATCACGGCTATCGGCCAGATGAGCAGCGGCGGGCAGCGCAAGATGGTGCAATCCTATTACGTTACGTCGCCTTGATGGAGGAGACCATGGAACTCAAGCTTACAATCGGACTGATAGCCTCGACGCTGACCTCGGCCGCCCTGGCTGCCGACCTCAGCAGCTTTCCACCCACCAGCACACCGTTTGGATCGATCGCTCCACCGGCACTAACCGGATCAACCATCAGCGACGGAAACCAGAAACTCTACCGGGTCTGGTTCGACAACGTTACCCTGGAAGGCGACCTGCTGCGACACGCCATCGACAGTGGTGGCGCGGTCACCTCGACAGCGGACTGGAGCGCGGCAGCCGCGCTGGACGCCCGCAGCTATGATTCGCGGATCGTATTCAAAGGCAGCGATGGCTCCTACGATCTGTGCACAACAACGGCCAGCAATCTGGAAAAGTACATCTGCGGCGACAACACCAATGAACTGTCGGTGGGTGGCACCGCCGCATATCGTGATCGCAGCTCAAAGCTCGGCACACTGATTCATGCCAATCCTGCGTTCGTCGGTAAACCCACAGAGCGCTACACCTTCGACGATTACCTGTCGTTTGTGAACACCCATCAGAATCGCGCCAAGCGTATCTACGCCGGTGCGAACGATGGCATGCTGCACGCTTTCGACGACTCGGGCAATGAGGTGTTCGGATTTATCCCCTCCCTGATTGAAAGCGGGTTGAGCAACTGGGCCGCGTCAACCAGTTCCCATAGTTACAGTGTCGACGGTCCGTTGGTAGTGAACGATGCCCACCATAACAGCTTTACCACCAGTACCAAGTGGAAGACACTGCTGGTCGGCGCGTTGGGATCAGGCGGCAAAGGCTACTTCGCCCTTGACGTCACCACCCCCAAAACATCTTCCGACAGCATCAGCACCATCGCTGGCAGCAAGATGTGGGAGTTTGCCCCTACGGGTATCGGTTACACCTACGGCGCACCGATAATCGCCCGTAGTAATGCCAACAGCAGCAACTGGGTGCTGATCGCTCCTAACGGCTACGATACCGGCGGTGAGCCGATTCTTTATATCCGCGATATCAACAGCCCCACCACGGTGATCAAGGACTTCGACAATCTGCTGACACCCTCTACCGCGCCGCAAGGCAACGGCCTGAGCTCTCCTCGCGGCATCGACGTCAACGCGGATCATAAAGTCGATTATGTCTATGCCGGCGACCTGGACGGCAATGTCTGGCGCTTTGATCTCACCAGCAGCACCGCCAGTAGTTGGAGTGCCACCAAGGTATTCACCGCCGCCGATAGCTCCAGCAATCCCCAGCCGATCCTGACCGCACCGGAAATCGGTGCACTGCCCGACGGTTCATTGATGGTCTTTATCGCCACCGGCGACCCCTATGGCATTTCCAGCGCGGCCACGCACACGCTCTATGCTTTCAAGGACACCCCCACCGCTGCACTCGGATCTCCCTACGCCCGGGCCAACCTGCAACAACGTACGCTAACATTGACCTCCAACAGCAACTACAAAACCGTGGATGAAAGCTCCAGCCCTAACAACAGCGCGGTTAACTGGAGCACCCAGAAGGGCTGGTACCTGGACCTGGCCGCGGATGAGCACATCCTGCAGCCGCCGCAACTGCATGACAGCCGCATCCAGTTCATGATTCACGACCTCGGCACTGGCGATAACTGGTTGACCCACCTGGAATACACCGATGGGCGCCTGCCGGACGAAGTGGTCTTCGACCGCAATGGCGATGATGTACTTAGCCCCGTCTACGACAACGTGGACTATGTCGACGGTACCGACACCGGTGACCTGGTGATCGCCATGCGCATCAATGCCGATCTGACCTCTGGCCCGGCCATCGCCGAACGTGACAGCAGTGCGCTCAGTTACGTCAATCTCTGGAACCAAGGCATGGCGGGCAGCGCCGGCACCACCACCACGACCACCACCTATGCGGCCGCATCTTGCTCGGTGATGACCTTCAACCGCTTACGCGTAGTCAACGACGATATCAACGTCACCTTTACTTTCACCGGATATACTGCAGAGGGTAACATTGAAGCATCGATCACCGTTGACCCCGAAGAAAAGGATGATAACGCACGTAGCCCCGGCCTCGGCTCCTACCCCTCCAGTGCAGGGGCCGGCACCGGGGTTAACACGACAACTGGCAACACTGAAAACTGGTTCGGTCTCGACCTGCAGGTGCTCGCAGATACCGTTGGTTCCAACGATACCCGCCTTCAGGTGACCTACCATGGGCCGTATCGGGTCAACGGCTTCACCCTGGCAAGCAGCAGCAAAATCCACCGCATCGACGACGAAGACGATGCTGCGATCAAGACCTGCCAGTGCAGCAGCGCCAACTATGACACCAAGTCCTGTTCGGGATGCACCGATTGTCAAGAACGCACCTCACGTTATGACTACGATACCGCGAAATCCTCGGTCACATTTACCGGTAAATCATGGTCAGATCTGAATAAATCCAATAGCTACACGCCGACCACAACAACAACCACCACCACCGGTGCCACCACTGCCACAGCGGCCAGTGGTAATCAGGGCAGTCAGCTCCAAAGCGGTGATGACAGTGCCACCGGTCGTATTCGCTGGAGGGAGTTGACCTTCTAATGAAGCAGCAACAGGAAAAGGGATTTACCCTGCTGGAGCTGATGATCGCCGCGGCGATCATCAGCATTCTGGCAGCGATCGCCTACCCGGCGTATCAGGACAACGTCAAACGCAGCCATCGCAACGAAGCCATACTGGTGTTGCAGGATATCGGCTCAGCGATGGAAACCTACGCTCTGACTCAGGGCAATGGCCAATACGATGCACCTAATCTGGCGGCCGTTTATACGCTCGATTCCAGCAAGCACCCGGCTATTGATCGGTATGCTTTCACCTTGGTCAACACGGCGACCAGTTGGGCAGTGACCGCCACCCCCATCGGCGTACAAGCGGGCGATGGTCCATTAATCATCTACTGGGATGGACGCCGCGGCTGGGACAGCGACAACAATGGCATCTACGAGCCGATCGACATTTAAGCCCCCTGAAGGCGAGTCAAAACATACCTCTGGCTGACAGGGAAAGCGCCTGTATGCATACAAACAGGTATGGCATCGTGCTCGGCTCCGCGTCAGAACAGCTCCCCCTGCTGCTCCGTCAGACGGGCAAAGCTGTCGTTAACGAACGGCAGAATGGCGTCGGCTACCGGTGCCAACTGCTTGTCAACGTAGTGCTGGTAGTCGATGTTTGACTCGCGGTAGGCCAAAGGCTCCGGCCCATTAACCGTCATCAGGTAGTGAACGCGCCGCCGCCCCGGCTCCCAGGGTATCCCCTGTGCCATTGCCCGCTGCCGCTCCAACCGCGCCGCACGCACATGCGGAGGCTGGCTGCGCTGGTACTCATCCAGCGGCTGCCGCAGCCGTTTGCGATACACCAGCTGGTCATCCAGCTCACCGGCGCGCAGGGCGGCGACGGTATCACAGAGGTATGTCTGATAGGATTCGCCGGCAAAGATGCGCCGATACAGCTCCTGCTGGAACTGGCGCGCCAACGCGGTCCAGTCGCTGCGGACCGACTCCAGTCCCTTGAACACCATGCGCGCCTGCTTGCCTTCGCCCACCACGCCGGCATAACGTTTTTTGCTGCCCTTTTCGGAGCCACGGATGGTCGGCATCAGAAAACGCCGATAGTGGGTTTCGTACTCAATCTCCAGAAAGCTTTCCAGCGCGAACTCATCACTTAACCGCTGCCGCCACCACCCGTTGAGCTCGGCAGATAACTGCTGGCCAATCTGATCCGCTTCGTTAGCCGTCACTGCCCGGTTCAGCCAGACGAACAGCGAGTCCGTATCACCGTAGATAACGGTATAACCGCGTTCATCAACGTAATCAGCGCTCTCCGTCAACACCTGATGACCGCGCAGGGTGATGGAGCCGGACAAACGCTGATCAAAGAAACGGCACTGGGGTGAACCCAGCACGCCGTAAAACGCATTCATAATGATCTTGATCGCGGTCGCGAGCGGCGTATTGGCAGCGGCCTTGGCCTTGTCACGCGCACGCCAAAGCTCCGCCAGCAACGCCGGCAAAATCGGCTCGCCACGATCGAAGCGCGCGCCATTAAACCCCTCAACGGTGGCCGTATCAGCCAGTGCCGGTGCACGGTACAAACCGGCCGGATCCACCAGAAACGTGCGAATAATGCTGGGGTATAGGCTTTTGAAATCCAGCACCAACACGTGATCATAGAGACCGGGGCGCGAATCCATCACATAACCACCGGGGCTATCGAGCCCTTGGGCACCGGAGGCGTAGGCCGGCGCCACCATGCCCTGGCGATGCATCCGTGGCAGATAAAGGTGGTCGAAGGCCGCCGCCGACCCACCCACCCGGTCCATGGTCAGGCCGGTAAGTGATGCTCGCTCGACCAGGTACTCGGTCAGCCGCGCCACCGCGAATATCTCCAACACCAGTCGGCAGTCTTCCAGATTGTAGGCGGCCAATTCGACCGGGTTTTCCCGGTACAGGCGGGTAATTTCAAGCCCGCGATTACCACTCCCTTCAATCAGTTTGCCCCGCCCCAGCAACTCCTGCGCGACATTGTCCAACGCAAAACTGTCAAATTGAAAGGTAGAGCCGCGCAGGGCTTCTATACCGTCCACCAGCACCCGCCCGGGCAGCGTCGCACGCCACTGGCCGGCGGCCCCCTGCCGCACCGACAACGGCGCACCGCCGCGCCCCAGATGCAGGGATACGCCACAACGTTCGGCGCAGCGTACCAGATAGCGTATATCGAACTGGATCAGGTTCCAGCCCACGATCAGGTCGGGATCAAAGTCAGCCAGCTCCTGTTCCAACGCCTTCAACAGCGCCCTCTCATCCGGTAAAAAGCGCAGGGTAGCGCTATCCTCGCCCTGCCCCTTCATCAGCACCCGCTCCAGTCCTTCACCAGCCAAGCCAATGCTATACAACTCATGATGATCAATGGCGGTTTCGATATCGAGGGACAACAATCGCAGTCGGGGACGGTAATCACTGGCGCGCAAACGGGGGTCGTGTAGTGGCGACCGGACGCCGCCGGGCCATTGTTCAACCGTATCAGCCTCAACTTCCATCCCGGCGCCGATAAAGCGCTCCATCAGGTAACGTTCGGCGGGGCGAATATCCTCTTCATACAGGGTGACGCCTGCGGCACGCAGCACATCACGGGCGCGGTAAAGGCTGTCAAGAGCGGGCAGGTAAAGGGCATTGACCGGTTGCAGGTCGACATCGCAGAGCCTGAGCTCGGCCGTTCGCCACCCCGCTATCCGGGCGAGACTCTGCTCCACCAGGGTCTGCTGCGCACGCGGGTAGAAGCATACTGCCTCCTGCCCCTCGACCCGCAGCTCCAGCGGCCCTTGATCGCTGCTGACCCAATATTGAAACACCAGCCCCTGTGGTGAGGGCAGGCACTGCTGGGTCAGCAGAAAGGCGTGGGTCATGGCTGGACGAAAGGAGCGACCACCTGCAGGTCGGGGAACGCTGCGCTCACCGCAGCCTGATCCTGCTCAAGGAACAGCAACTTGAGGTTGGGCCCGGCGTCCATGGTGAAATAGAGCGGCAATCCTTCGGCGCGCAGTTGCCAGATACGCTGCATCGCCGCCACAGACTCGGGCTGCCAGTACAGCAATGGCGGCCAGGAGGCAATCATAGTGGCATGCATCGACAACGCATTCCGCTCTGCCGTCTGCCCCAGCAGGGTGAAATCCTGCGTAATAATCGCCTCACGAATCTTCTCGAGGTCGGTGTTCGCCTGTAGCGGCCAGCTTTGATAGAGATGGGCCGTTTCTACCGTTCGCTGCATGCCCGCACGCGACCCAACCGGTTTGGCGGCAGCTGCCACCGTCAGCAACCCGATCCGCAGCGCCGGCCAGTTGGCGGGCAAACGCACGGCCACGCTATCCATACCGTCTTCACGCACCCCCATCTGCCACTCGACGAAGCCATCAAAGATGGAGCGGCTGGCACTGCCACTACCCATGCGGGCAAAGGCTGACAATTGCGCCGGCGGGCTGTTGAACCCCATCAACTGATCGAGCGCCTTGGCCAGCGCAGCAAAGCCAGAAGCCGAGGAGGCCAATCCAGCGGCGGTGGGAATGTTGTTGCGGGTTTCAATCCGCAGCCGCGGTGCGTCCTCGCTGCGGAACAGATCCAGGTAACTGACTATCTTGCGGCTAAAACTGTCATCCTCGGCAACCGGCTGATCATTCAGCAGCACCTCATCCTGCGCCGCGTCGATGCAACTCAATCGGGTATGACTACCCAGTCGACCAAGGCTCACCGACAGGCTGGGATTGACCGGCAGGTTGAGCTCCGCATCACGCTTGCCCCAATACTTGCTCAGTGCAATGTTGCTGGGCGCAAACGCCTCCGCCACGCTGCACACCGGCAACCGGGTCGCCGGCAGCAGCTTGGCAATGACATCTTGCTTACGCATAATCCGCCTCCACGCCACGCGCTGTAATCGTCACCGGAATCTGGGTGTAGGGCATATCAATACCCTCCAGGCGTCCCAACGCTACTGCACAGTCGCCCAGCCCGGAACCGGAGATTTTGGCTCCCAGAACCCCTTCAGCTTCGCGCATGCGGGCGACCATATCTGCCATCACCCGGTCGTTGACACCCAAGGAATCGAGCAGACCGTGGTAGTAGTTCATCAACCAGCCAAACTGATCCCAGTCCTGCTCCTCAAACGCAGCGATAGCCCGCTCGGAAACTTCACCCATCAGCCGGTAAAGCTCATCGTACAAATTTGGCGACAGGTTGCGTGCTGATGCCACCCGGCGCAGCACTTCCGGCGTTGGCGTTTTGTAGCCGGCATAGCAGAGGCTTAGCGGCGGGGCTGCCTTGAGCGGGTGGTACTCCACCGGTTTGGCCCGGTACGCCACCGCCCCACCAAAGGTGGCTGCGGCGATATCCGCACCGGACCCGCGACCCTGCACCTGCAACACGGTTTCCCGCGCCGAATCGAACACCTGCTGGCGGTCCAGGTCAGTGTCGAGCCAGTAATACAGTGCGGCGACGACGGCAACGGTAACCGCGGCAGAAGACCCGAGCCCCACCTGATGGGAAAAGTCGGAACGGATGGAAAGATTAAACCCGCTGGGGATACGGTCGCGCAACTGGCGCACCGCATGGAGCACAAACTGCAACCGTTTGTCGTCATGGAGTGCGTCAAGGCTACTCTCATAGTCACCCAGGGCCGACTCGATCTGCACCAGGCGCGAGGCGAGCGGCTTCAGCCGGATATGAATTCGCTGGTCCACCGCGCAGACGATAGCCCGGTGCCCAAACAATACCGCGTGCTCACCCATTAACATCAGGGTGGCAGGGGCAGACGCCCTAATTTCGTACTCTTGTGCCATAAGAGTCCAGCTCCAGATCCATCAGTTGGTACTCGGCGGGAAGTGCCGGCGGTACATCGTTGTGAGGATGATAAACCAGTATCAGGCCGCCGGCATCGCCAGTCACAGCACCGGCACCACTTATCTTGGCGGCACCGCCGGCTGCTTCAATGTCGTCGATGCACTGCTGCACCCGATCGGGAACCACCCCGATGTCGGTCAACAGCCGATGATTGGTGCGAATCGCCGCGGCGATGGCCGCTCTGTCCTGCTGCCGCAACCCCTGTTCCAACGCCGCGGTCACCGCGGCGAAGCGCTGCCAGATCGTGCTGCTGCCAAAGCGCTGACGGATCAGCTCAACGCACTCGCCGGTACTCACCCGCGGAGTGCCGCTGTTAGCCAGCCACCAACGACCGGGCAGCGCGGCAGCCAAGGGCTCGGCATCACCGCAGCAGAAGCGCATCACCCCCCCCCGCACCGACAAGGCCGGATCCAGACCACTGCTGCGGCCGTGCTGCAGCGCCTCAACCCGGGTCACCAGAGCTTGCAAGGCGTCGCGCGCCAAGGGACGACCACAAAAAGCACTGACCGATGCGACCAAACTTGTACACACCGCAGCCGACGACCCCATGCCGGATCCCAACGGAATCGAGCTGCTGAGCCGGATCCGCAGCCCTTGTTGCAGACCACCCGGCGAATACTGATGAAGCCACTCCCCCAACGCGCTCCACAGCAGTTCGTCGGCCGTGGCAACCTTATCAATGGTTAACTGGCCGGCTAGATAGGCAGCATGACGTTTCAGCACCTGTTGTCGCAGGTCGGTAAGATCCGACAATGCCAGCGCACGTTCGATAGAGAGATCGGGAAGTGATAAAGCCAGTCGGTCGCGACGCCCCAGAGCGGTAACCTGGCAGCGCGCATAACGCTGCACTGCGGCGGCCAGTGCGGGCGCGCCATACACCACGGCATGCTCGCCGCTCAGAATCACCTTCGCGGGAGCGGTTGCAATCATTAGCGTGCGCTGTAGATCCGCTTGTGCTGGCTGATACCCGCAAGACGAAAGTGGCCGCGGGTCTTGGGTTCGAACTGGTGGTCGCCGCCATCGATCGGATGGGTAGCGTGATAGAAACGCAGGTAGGCGTTGTAATCGAGCTCCTCACGTTCAGCCAGCATGCGTGCGTGCTGTTCGCTGTGCAGATGGGCCTTATAACCGGGGACGATTCGGCCACTGAAGAACTCGGCTACGCAGCCGGAGCCGTAACTGAAAAAACCGATCCGGCGGCCACTTAGATCCTGATCAGCATTATCCAGCAGCGAGTTAAGTCCGATGTACATTGATGCCGTATAGCTGTTACCCAGAATGCGGTTGTAGTGCAGCGTCGGCTCAATGCGCGCTAACAACGCTGCACTGTCCGCCGAGCTTTTGCTGAACTTGGCCAACTGCAGCTGCGCTTTCTCCGCCATACGGCTAAACGGCAGGTGATAGCAAACGTAATCAAGCTGGTCAAACTCAACCCCGGACACCTCATGGTAGTGACTCCAGGCCTGCTTCAACGCTTTGAGATAGATCTTGGTAGAATACTTGCCATCCACCAGCGCGGTCGAGCGGTAATTGGGCCGCCAGAAATCCATGACATCTTCGGTGTAGTGACCGGATTCCGGCTCAATTTCGACCAGGCGGGGATTAGCACTGATCAGCATTGCCACCGCACCGCAGCCCTGAGTCGCTTCACCGGAGGAATCCAGGTCGTAACGGGCAATATCGGACGCCAGCACCAAGACTTTCTGCTGCGGATTGCGCGCCACCAGCGCACACGCCATCTGCAAGGCCCCCGTGGCGCTGTAACACGCCTGCTTTAGTTCCACCACCCGACAACGGGCAGGAAGCTCCAGCAAGCCGTGCACAAAAATACCGGCAGCCTTGGATTGATCGATGCCGGTTTCGGTGGCGAAGAGTACGGTGCTGATGCTCTGTCTATCGATCTTCTCGACGATCGGCAAAGCCGCGTTGGCAGCCATGGTGACAACGTCTTCATCCAGCGACACCATGCCCATCTTTTCCTGGCCTATGCCCAGATAGTATTTATCCGCTTCGATCTGCTGAACGTCGGCGAGGCTTTTCAAGTCGAGGTAAAAGTTCGAGGTGGCGAAACTGATATCATCAATACCGACAGACATACTATCCAATCATCCTTCCAGCCCAGTCAGAATCAGGGCATCATTCAAACGCAGCTCGCTCAGGTCGGACGCTCCGAGCAAAAACATCGCCGTAACAAATTCACGTCGTAATCGTTCGATCACGCTTATCACCGCGTCCGGTGACTCCATCGCCGGACGTAAAAAAGGCGCCGCCATTCCACAAAGCGAGCCGCCAAGTATAACAGACTTGACCATATCGATGCCCGTCCGGACACCACCGCTGGCGATAAAAACAGCATTGTCCATGAACGGCCTTGCCAGCTGCAATGCCAGCGGTGTTGGAATACCCCAATCCTGATACAGCAGGCCGAGCTCTGTCCCCCCCTGCTCCGGCTGGCGATGGTGCTCGATGCGACTCCAGGATGTTCCGCCAGTGCCGGCAAGATCAAAGTGACGCACCCCCGCCGCCAGCCCCAGAGCGACATCCTCAGGCGCCAGTCCTGCACCGACCTCCTTCAGAATCACCGGTACCGACAGATCAGCCGCCACTGTCGCGATCGCTTTGTCGAGTGCGGAAAAATTGGTATCGCCCTCGGGCTGAACCGCTTCCTGTAAGGGATTGAGGTGCAGATAAAGCGCATCAGCCTGCAAGCAATCTACTGCCTGTTGACAGTGCCCAACATCAAAACCGTAGTTGAGCTGTACCGCACCAATATTTCCCATCAACAGAGCGGACGGCGCCCAACGGCGCAACTCGAAGCTTTCCCGCGCGTCCGGATGAGTAAACATGACCCGCTGCGACCCCACGCCCATCGCCACCCCGGTAGCCTCAGCGGCAATCGCCAGGTTGCGATTGATGCGCGTTACCAGCTCGTGATCGCCACCGGTCATGGAGGAGATCAGCAGCGGAAAGCTGAGCGACTTGCCCAATAGCTGCACCGACGGATCGACAACGCTCAGATCAAGCTGCGGGAGAGCCCGGTGGCGCAGATGAATCCGGTCGAAATAGGCACAGCTGCGATCCGTGGCGCGATCGGCTTCGATCGCCCGGATATGCTCTATCTTACGGTTGTTGGTCGGATCTGACATCAGCGCTCAAGCTTGAGATGGGATTCCATCAGCTCACCCGGATTAGTTTGGGCTGCGAGCAGCGAAAGCTCGCCACAGAGCACGGTCGCTGCACACCAGATCGCCAGCCGACGGGCGTTGGCCCCCGGTTCTCGCTCCTCTTTGCAACCCAGTGCGCGCAGGTTGTCCTCGACGAAATCAAGCCCTTTACCATTGCCTACACTGCCCATAATCAGGTTCGGCAGGGTGGCCGAGAAGTAGAGGTCACCATCACGCACCTCTGCATGGACCATCCCTTGAGAGCCTTCAACGATATTGGCGGCATCTTGCCCCGTTGCCAGAAAGAACCCCAGCAGCATGTTGGCATAATGCGCGTTGGCGCTGCGCAAGCCGCCGGCGACCAGGGTGCCGATCAGGTTCTTCTTGACGTTTAGCTCGACCATCAACTCCGGGGTGGTTTTCAGCCGACGTTGGCACAGGTCACGCGGTATCAACACTTCAGTAATCACATACTTGCCGCGACCGAGAATACCGTTGACGGCGGTGGCTTTCTTGTCAGAGCAAAAATTGCCCGATATCGACACGTAGGATAGCAGCGGGTACTGCTGCAAAATCCAGGGAAACAGACGATCAGCGGCATGAGTAACCATGTTGTGCCCGGAGGCGTCGCCGGTAGTAAACTCCAGACGCAGATAGATCAGATTGGCAACGAACTGGACGTTGATATCGATCAGGCGGGCAAACCGGCTGCTCTCAGCCACTACCGCATTGAGTTCGTCCAGACGCGTTCTGAGACTGCTGACCGCCTGCAGGGCAACGCCGGCGTCGGGAGCCTCCAGCAGGATAGAGCGGCTCATACGCTCGTCCATCAGTGTCGCACGAATCCCACCGGCCAATTTGGTTACCCGCGCACCGCGCCCCACTGAGTGCCACAGCGGGGTCTCGTAGGTCGCCAAGGGTACCATCAACTCGTCATTGACTTCGTCGCCGGTCACTTTCACCGGCCCTACATGACGCATGGGGACCGACGCGGTGGATATTTTGTGTGCTTTCATTCGACTCAATCGCAAGAAACTAAAAAAGGGCTGACCAGCCCCTTTTTACGGTTCTGCCCAGCCGCTTGCCCAGCCGCCGGCAGGCTGCCGCGATTGTAGCGGCGACCACTTTTATTTGCAATTCGAGCCCCCGCCGTCGCGCCCCTCCAAGCGGTAGCCGTGCTGGTGTACCGTCTTGATATCAAAGCCGGTTCCATCCAACAACAACGCCTTACGCAAGCGACTGATGTGCATGTCGACGGTACGGGTGTTGACTTGCTGACTCACCCCCCAGACCTCCGCCAGCAAACGATGGCGGGACAATAACTCATTCTGATGCCGGAACAGGTAGGCCGCCAGGCTGAAATCCTTGCCGGTAACCGCAATCGGCTCTTCAAACCGGGTAATCAGGTGCTGGGCATGATCGATAACGAAGGGGCCGTAATGCTCGATATCGGCGCGCGGACGGCGGCAGAAACGATGCGCCAGTACCTCCAACCTGGATACCAGCTCCTGCGGCTGCAACGGCTTGACCACATAATCATCGGCGCCGTACTCCAATGCCCGAACAATCTGGTCCTGCGCCCCCGAGTCACTGATAAACAACAGCGGCAAACGGCCCTGGGCATGGTTGACACCGCGCTCCACCAGCTCAAAGCAGCGATCGTCGTCGCAGTTACAATCCACTAACAGCAGATCATAACGTTCACTATCGAGGCAGGCGAGGAACTCTTCAGCGTTGGAACAACAGGTATAGCGGTGACCGGCATCAGCCAGCCAGGCCATCAGACACTCAGCCAGATTACGCTCGGCTTCCAAAATTGCTACGTACAACAGACACCCCTTCTTGCCCGGCATCAGCAAGAACGATTGGTTAGCTTAAGTATAGGCAGAGACCACGCGGCAGCGATGCAAGCTACCACTGTCTGTGAGTACAAAAGAGTGGGATCAGTTCCCGCCGGAACGGGAACTTCCAGCGGCCAGCTCGGCACGGCGCTGGCTCAGAAAGCGATAGCGCTCCTGCTGCTTGCTGTTCATCGCACCGATACTCATACGCAGCAGTTTGGAGTTGCACAGCGCCAGTATTTCACCGCTGCGTTCCGGCTGCTGACGGATCAGCTCGTAGCCGGTCTGGACCAGATTCAGCATCACGCTGGGGCTGTTGGGAACGGCATCCAACGCCGCCATAAAGGACTTCAGCGCGTCATCAAAATGCCCCTTGCGGTAGGCATTCATACCCGCCAGATTATGCTGACCCCACTCGGTTTCGCTAAACACTCGCCGGTTGAACTCTGTGCGGTACTCCTCAACCGCATCCTGCTGATTGGTGCCTTCCACTCCCTCCAACAGGTTATCCAGCTCCTCGGCCTGCTGGCCATCACTGAGCTGGCGAAACACCTCAAAGGCATCCTTGGCGGCCACATTAGCGCGACTGATATCACCGGATTTCTTGTAGGTTTCAGAGGTCATCAACTTGGATTTGAAGCGGATCAGCTGATTGTCGAAGTACTGCTCAACGACATCTTCCAGCGTCCGCACCGCTTCGGTCGAAGCTTCAGACGACTGCATACCGCCATGGGGAGAGACCCGCGTTTGCAAACAACGCGCCAGACCAAAGTAATTGTTCTGGTGCTTGTAAACGGAATGACGGGCAAAACGAACGGCACCGCGAAAGGCCTTGATGGCGGTATCCCAGTCACTGTTTTCGCTGGCCACGTCCCCGAGCCCCGATTGTAACGCCGGCGCCGTGGGCAACACCTGAATCGCTTTCTCCAGAACCTTCTGCGCGTCTCCGTTACGACCGACGCCACGATAAACCCGCGACAGCCAGTCGTAGGCTTCGATGCTGTCCGGCACCTTGCCCAACAACTGGTTAAAGTAGGCCAGTGCGTCTTCGTAAAGACCTTGATGGTAGGCACAAATACCCAGACCCGTATGACTCCAGGGCAGGTCCGTATCCGCCTGAACCCGCTTGAAGTGCTCCGCGGCCTCCGCCCAACGCTCAAGCTTGAGCAACAGCCGACCGCGCACCCGGTCGAGATAGCTGCGCAGCGATGGGAACTGGCGCAGTAATTTGTCCATCACCAGCAGCGCCTTATCCAGCTCATCGTTGTCTACCAGGGATTCGACCGGATAGACCGCCTTTTTGACCTTAAGCAGCTTTTCCAGCCGCTGGTGAAAATAGACCGGCTGGACCGGCTTGAGAAACTGGGTATCAGCGATCACATCGACGGAATCATGGGACAACAGCTCGCTTTTCTCGGGACTCACCAGCGCGTAAATATCAACCGCACGGCGCAAGCCTTCGCGACTGGCTTCCTCGATCACCTGAAACCCGTTTTTCTCTCCTTCGCCCAGACGATACTCCACCAGGCACACGTCGAACGGCTGGCTCCGCAGCAGATTGAACGCCATGTTCGCGGACGACGCCACCAACACATCCCGCGCACCGGTCTCCGCCACCAGCGCGCGCAATTCGCCCAGATCTTCCAGCTTTTTGGCGACGATCAATACCGACTTGTCAGCCAGGTAGTTTGCCATGGAGTGGTCTCAGTTCAGAAAAACGATCCAATTATCTGATGATTACATAAAAATAAAGCCTTGGGGCATAAACCCCAAGGCTTTCCTGTGACATCGACGAAATTAGTCGTTCAACAGGTCTCGCCCTTTGCCAGCAGCGATGCGCATACGCAGCGCGTTGAGCTTGATGAAGCCGGCTGCGTCCTGCTGATCGTAAGCGCCTGCGTCATCTTCAAAGGTCGCAATCGACTCGTCAAACAGGCTCTGCTCAGAGCTGCGCCCGACCACATCAACATTACCCTTATAGAGCTTCAGCCGGACCTTGCCGTTCACGAACCGCTGCGAGTAGTCGATCATGCTCTGCAGCATCTTGCGCTCTTCCGACCACCAGAAGCCGTTGTAGATGATCTTGGCATAACGCGGCATCAGCTCGTCTTTCAAGTGTGCCACTTCACGGTCAAGGGTGATCGACTCGATCGCACGATGGGCCCGCAGCATGATGGTTCCGCCCGGAGTTTCATAACAGCCGCGGGACTTCATGCCGACAAAACGGTTTTCAACGATATCCAGGCGACCGATACCGTTGGCACCACCTACCTTGTTCAGATAGGTCAGCACCTCTGCAGGGGTCATCGACTGGTCGTCAATGGCAACGACGTCGCCCTGCTGGTAAGTCAACTCAATATAGGTAGGCTGGTCCGGCGCTTCTTCGGCAGAAACGCTCCAGCGCCACATATCAGCTTCCGCTTCAGTCCAGGGATCCTCCAGCACACCACCCTCGTAAGAGATATGCAACAGGTTGGCATCCATGGAATAGGGTGACTTCTTACCCTTCTTCTTGAAGTCGACCTCGATGCCGTGCTCATCACAGTACGCCATCAGCTTGTCACGGGAGTTCAAATCCCACTCGCGCCATGGAGCGATCACCTTGACACCCGGCTTCAACGCGTAGGCACCCAGCTCAAAGCGCACTTGGTCGTTACCTTTGCCGGTAGCACCGTGAGAGATGGCATCAGCACCGGTTTCATTGGCGATCTCCACCAAGCGTTTGGCGATCAGCGGGCGGGCGATGGAGGTACCCAGCAGGTACTCACCTTCGTAGATAGTGTTGGCGCGGAACATCGGAAACACGTAATCGCGGACGAATTCTTCGCGCAGATCTTCGATATAGATCTCTTTAACCCCGAGCGCTTGTGCTTTGGCGCGCGCCGGTTCAACTTCCTCACCCTGCCCCAGGTCAGCGGTAAAGGTCACTACTTCACAGTTATAAGTTTCCTGCAGCCACTTGACGATGACCGAGGTATCCAGCCCGCCGGAATAAGCCAGCACGACTTTCTTGATATCTGACATTACAAAGCTCCACTCAACGATCCCGCCGGACGAGACCCTAGACTCTGACGAAGGACCGAGAATTATACACGCATTACCCGATACGGAGGAAACACCTCCGCGCAGGATGACCGACAAAACGGAGGGGTTACTGTTCGCGTTCCAGGCGCACCGTTACTCGACGATTACGGGCGCGATTCTCCTGACCACGGTTATCAACCACGGGATAGCGTTCGCCATGATAGCGGGTGGTAATCATCTCTTCACCCACCCCCGCCTGAGCCAGATATTGGCTCACCGCTTCGGCACGCTGGCGTGACAGATCACGATTGGACAAACGGCGCCCAACATTGTCGGAATGGCCATCGACATAGATCGTGGTGATCGAGGGATCGTTCTTGACGTACAACGCCACGGTATCGAGTCGCTTTTTGGTAGCATCCGACAGGCGCCACTGCCCTGACGGGAACAACACCGCCGAGCGGGCAATCTGGCGATAATTCACAGGTAGCAGCGATGCTACACAATCCACGTAGCTTTCATATGCCGCACCGAAATTGGCCGCTGAAATCGCCACTTTGACCGGCTCTGTCGTCCCCATCCACTGACCGTTGGTGAAGGTCGGCAGATAGCCACTGGACAGTGACGCCAACATATCGCGCGCCATGAGCGAACGAACCCGCAGGTCGGTATCGCGACTCTGATCCTCAATCATACCGATCTGGCGCGGCGCGCGTCCGGCCCACCAGGAAGGCGGCTCGGAGGTGATGCGGGTCTGCTTGCCCATCAAGGATGCGCGCGCGGAGCGCAACACAAACTGCACCTCTTCGCCTGCATTATGCTCAAACACAGCGGTACCAAAGTCCGGGATTGACTGGGTAAGACGACAGGAAAATCGTGACGACTCCAGCTGCCAGTCCGTCGCGTCCAAAGGCGCCTGAAAGGTAACGGCAGCTGCTGCCACAGACAACAGCATCAGAGCCGCCGCCGCCATGCCACGACCAAGCCCCCGCAGCGGCCTTTGGCCCGTCACCATTTCGCTCGTTACCATACGATTAACCCGAGTTATCAAAAACGCTCTTACCCGCCTGTCTGTTGTCGTCAGCCAGCGGCAAAACTTTAACATATCGCACGCCAGGAGTGGCCGTAATGACTCATCCGGAAGCGGCTGTTAGAATGCCCCGAGATCCATACAGAGAACACCGCCTGATGCAACGCCTTGAAATTACCCGCCCTGATGACTGGCATGCCCACCTGCGAGACGGTCTGGTCCTTGGCGATACGGTACGCGACATGGCCCGCTACTTCGGTCGCGTCATCGTCATGCCCAACCTGGTTCCGCCGGTCACCACCACCGCCCAAGCCTGCGCTTATCACGAGCGCCTGCAAGAGCAGATGCCGTCGGCACGGGGATTTCAACCGTTGATGACGCTATACCTCACTGACAACACCAGCGCTAACGAGATCCGCGCAGCCAAAGCCAGCGGCAAGGTTTTTGCCGCCAAACTGTATCCGGCTGGCGCCACCACCAACTCGGCTTCGGGTGTGACCGACCTGCACTGCATTTACCCCGCACTTGAGGCGCTACAGGAAACCGGCATGCCCCTGCTGGTGCATGGCGAAGTCACTGATGCCGACATCGACATCTTCGACCGCGAAAAGGTCTTCATCGAGCGCCACCTGCGCCGACTGGTCACCGACTTTCCCGGCCTCAAGCTGGTCATGGAACACATCACTACCCGTGATGCAGCAGAGTTCGTGGCAGCAGGCGCGGATACACTGGCTGCCACCATCACCCCGCAGCACCTGCTCTTCAACCGCAATGATTTGCTGGTTGGCGGCATCCGCCCGCACCTTTTTTGCCTCCCTGTCCTCAAACGCAACATCCATCAGCAGGCACTACTCAAAGCAGCAACCTCCGGCAGCCCGAAGTTTTTCCTCGGCACCGACTCGGCGCCCCACGCCAGAGATGCCAAAGAAACGGCATGCGGCTGCGCCGGCTGCTACAGCGCTACCGCCGCCATTGAGCTTTACGCCGAAGCGTTCGAACAGCAAGGAGCGCTCGACAAGCTGGAAGGCTTCGCCAGCCATTACGGCGCCGACTTTTACGGTCTGCCCCGCAACAGTGACAGCATCGTTCTGGAGAAACAGCCCTGGCAACAGGCCGACACACTGAGCTACGGCAACAGCGTGATCGTTCCGCTGGGCGCCGGAGAAACCCTATCTTGGCGCGTCACCCGCGCCTGACCACGAACAAGGAGTTTTCGTGACCAAGCTGTCTCATCACGAGCCACTGATGGCGGAGCGCTTTCGCGGCTACCTGCCGGTAATCATCGATGTAGAAACGGCCGGCTTTAATGCCCGCACCGACGCCCTGCTGGAGGTTGCCGCCGTCGTAGTCTCCATGGACGAAGAGGGGATGCTGCTGCCGGAAGAGGCCGTTGCCTGCAATGTCGAGCCCTTTGAGGGCGCCAACCTGGAACGCTCTGCCCTCGACTTTACCGGCATCGATCCATACTCCCCCCTGCGCGAAGCCCTGGCGGAAAAAGAGGCGCTCGAAGCCCTGTTTAAACCGATTAGAAAAGCGGTCAAAGCCTCCGGCTGCAAGCGCGCAATTCTGGTCGGCCACAACGCTTCATTTGATCTCGGGTTTATCAACGCAGCGGTCGAGCGCTGCGGCATCAAACGCAACCCCTTCCACCCCTTCTCAAGCTTCGACACGGCCACCCTGGCTGGACTCGCGTTCGGCCAGACTGTACTAGCACGCGCTTGCGAGGTGGCCGCGATCAGTTTCGATAGCAAAGCCGCCCACTCCGCCGCCTACGACGCCGAAAAAACCGCCGAACTGTTTTGCCTGATCGTCAACCGCTGGAAAGAACTGGGCGGATGGGATCTGGTTCTGGCCACCCAGGAAGAGTACTGAGCCCGTATAAAAAAACACCCGCATCAGTGATGCGGGTGTCGGGGCTAACCTGAGTGTGTTTTTAGATGCTTTATCAAGCACCTTTACTCATGTAAAGCTTACAGATTGTCTGCGTTATCCGACAGATAAGCAGCGACACCATCCGGTGATGCATTCATACCCTTGTCACCCTTCTGCCAGCCGGCCGGGCACACTTCACCATGCTCTTCATGGAACTGCAGCGCATCCACCAAACGAATCAGTTCGTCCATGTTACGCCCCAAAGGCAGATCGTTAACGATCTGTGACCGAACCACACCGTCGGTATCGATCAGGAACGCGCCACGGAAGGCAACACCGCCGGCAGACTCGACATCGTAGGCCTTGCAGATGTCGTGATTCATGTCGGCGGCCAAGGTGTAACCGACCTGACCGATGCCACCCTGGTTGATCGGGGTATTACGCCAAGCGTTGTGGGTGAAGTGAGAATCGATAGATACACCGATCACCTCAACGTTACGCTCCTTGAACGCGTCCAGGCGGTGGTCCAGCGCAATCAGCTCCGAGGGACACACAAAGGTGAAGTCCAGCGGATAGAAAAACAGCAGGCCGTACTTCCCTTTGATCGCCTGCTTGAGGTTAAAGTCAGGAACGATCTGGCCATCGCCCAGTACCGCATTGACGGTAAAATCGGGTGCTTCCTTACCTACGAGTACGCTCATTGATAACTCTCTCCCTTGCTATAGAAGTGACTCATATATATAGACAATAGCTGGCCACTCGGCCAGCGACGGCGGTTCAGCCTTCGGCTGAGGCCGCGGCTTGCTTGATCAGAGGCTCCAGTTCGCCGGACTGCGACATTTCAACAATGATGTCGCAACCACCCACCAGCTCGCCATTGACCCATAGCTGCGGGAAAGTGGGCCAGTTGGCATATTTGGGCAGCTCAGCCCGGATTTCCGGATTCTCCAGAATGTTGACGAAGGCAAACTTTTCTCCACACGCCATCAGTGCCTGGGCGGCCTGCGAGGAGAAACCGCACTGCGGAAATTTCGGCGTTCCCTTCATATACAGAAGAATGGAATTACTCGCGATCTGCTCTTTGATCGTATCGACCACACTGGACATTCGTTCACCTTCGTTGCATCAACAATAAAACTTGAAGCGCTACCGCACTGCGGTAGTGCTGGCGCATTATAACCATAACCAAGCAAAATAGTCAGCTATAGCCATCCCTTTTCTTCGGCCGCTGTCCTACAGCACCCAAGAGCAGGTCTATACTCTCCCCATACGATGCCCTAAAAGCCCTACGAATGACAACAGTTCCGCGGTTTGCCAACCCCTTAGCAGGGGTCTAGAATGTCGCCTTTTTTCACCTTTTGTACGGCAACCACGGCAACACGACACGGAGATAGCACCCATGGCCTCAAAGGCGCTGATGAACACTTACGCCAGAATGTCGGTTGCGTTTGAACGCGGTGAAGGGGCCTGGTTATACGATGCCGATGGCAACAAGTTTCTTGATGCCCTGAGCGGCATCGCCGTCTGCGGGCTCGGCCACGCCCACCCGGCAGTCACTCGGGCAATCAGTGAGCAGGCCGCCCAACTGATCCACACCTCAAACCTATACACCATCCCGCTGCAGGAGCAGCTGGCCGAGCGCCTGACTGAGCTGTCCGGCATGGATCAGGTGTTTTTCGGCAACTCCGGCGCAGAGGCAAACGAAGCAGCCATCAAGCTGGCGCGACTGCATGGCCACAAACAGGGTATCAACAAGCCCGCCATCGTGGTGATGGAACAAAGCTTTCACGGGCGTACGCTAGCCACCCTAAGCGCCACCGGCAACCGCAAGGCACAAGCAGGGTTCGAACCACTGGTCAGCGGCTTTGTGCGCGCGCCCTTCGATGACATCCGCGCACTGGAACAGATTGCCGACAACAATCAGGATGTCTGCGCCATTCTCCTTGAGCCGATTCAGGGCGAAGCAGGTGTACGCATCCCCTCTTCCGACTACCTGCGCCAGATACGTGACCTTTGTGACCGCAAAGGCTGGTTAATGATGCTCGACGAGGTGCAAACAGGTAACGGACGCTCCGGGACCTTCTTCGCCTATCAGCAGCATAATCTGCTACCCGACGTGGTCACTACTGCCAAAGGACTGGCCAACGGCGTGCCTATCGGTGCCTGCCTGGCGCGCAACGACGTCGCCAGCCTGATGGGACCGGGCAGCCACGGATCCACCTACGGCGGCAACCCGCTTGCCTGCGCTGCTGCATTGGCGGTGCTGGACACGCTGGAACAGGACGGACTGATGGCGCGGGCAGCAGAACTGGGCGGATGGATGGTCGCCGCACTGCGTGAAGAACTTGACGGCACCGAACACATTCGCGATATTCGGGGCAAGGGCCTGATGATTGGCATTGAGTTTGACCAGCCCATCACCGAACTGGCAGTCCTCGCCAAGGTGAAAGGAATTCTGATCAACGTGACCGGCGGCGGCCATATCGTCCGCCTGCTACCGCCCCTCATCACCAACGACACCGAAGCCAATCTAATGGTCGGTGTTATCAGCAAGCTGATCAAGATCGTTGTAGGCGACGACCGACTTAACCGCCGCGGCTAATTCAGCACACAACCACGAAATGGAGCAGTCACCCCCGGTCTGACCGGGGGTGTTGAAGGTATTTGTTATGGCAGCACGACATTTTCTGACCCTCAAGGATCTCACCAGCGACGAGCTGAATGGCCTCATCCAGCGCGCCGTCGCACTTAAAGCCAAGCGTAACCGGGGGGAGATCTACGAACCGCTGAAAAACCGGGTACTGGGGATGATTTTCGAAAAGTCATCGACCCGCACCCGGGTATCCTTTGAAGCCGGTATGGCTCAATTTGGCGGCAGCGCCATCTTTCTGTCACCACGCGATACCCAGCTCGGCCGCGGCGAGCCGATTGAAGACAGCGCCCGGGTCATTTCGCGGATGGTAGATATCATCATGATCCGCACCTTCGATCACAGCTTGCTGGAAACCTTTGCCGCCCACTCCAAGGTTCCGGTGATCAACGCATTGACCGACGACTTTCATCCCTGTCAGCTGCTGGCCGACGTACAGACCTTTGTCGAGCACCGGGGCAGTATTCAGGGCAAGGTCGTGACCTGGATCGGCGATGGCAACAACATGTGCAACTCCTACATCAACGCCGCTGCCCAGTTCGACTTCAAATTGCGAGTCGCCTGCCCGGAAGGCTTTGAACCGGACCCGGCACTCACGCGCCAGCACGCCGATCGCGTCGAGATCCTGCGCGACCCCAAAGCGGCAGCCAGCGGCGCCCACCTGATAGTTACCGACGTCTGGGCCAGCATGGGCCAGGAAGAGGAGCAGGCCGAGCGGGAGCAGCAGTTTGCCGGCTATCAAGTATCGCCAGCGCTCATGGATATGGCTGCCGAGGACGCCCTGTTCATGCACTGCCTGCCCGCCCACCGCGGAGAAGAGGTCAGCGTGGACATGCTCGACGATCCCCGCTCGGTGGTGTTCGATGAAGCCGAAAACCGCCTGCACGCGCAAAAAGCACTGATGGAGTTTCTCCTGCTGGGACCGGTACAGGACTAATCCGCCCCGGCGAGAGATGCAGCGCTCCGCTCGATTACGTCTATACTTGAATTTCACTCATACAAAGAGCGGCCAACCCTGCCGCTCGACAACGTTTAACCGACAGGGAGTGTGAGTATGATCGAGCTGCGCCACCTTAAGACCCTAGCCGCCTTGCGAGATACCGGCAGCCTGGTCGAAGCGGCGGAACGCGTCTTTCTGACCCAATCAGCGCTCTCTCATCAAATCAAAGATCTGGAAGAGCGCCTCAACTGCTCCCTGTTTATCCGTAAGACCAAGCCGATCTGCTTCACCAGTGCCGGCCAGCGTCTGCTGCAGCTCGCCGATGAAGCGTTGCCGATGTTCCGCAACGCTGAGCGTGACATAGCGCGTCTGGCGGGCGGCGAGGCGGGACGTCTGAACATGTCGATCGAGTGTCACAGCTGTTTCCAGTGGCTGATGCCTACCATCGACAATTTCCGCGAGAACTGGCCCGAGGTGGAGATGGACCTGGCCAGCGGCTTTAATTTCTCACCGCTGCCGGTACTAGCGCGCGGCGAACTGGACCTGGTTATCACCTCGGATCCGCAACCTATCAACGGCATCTGTTACGAGCCGCTGTTCGCTTATGAGATGCTGCTGGCGGTTTCCAACAAACACGCCCTCGCCCGCAAGAACCATATCGAACCGGAAGACCTCTGTGACCAGACCCTGATCTGTTATCCGGTCGATCGCAACCGACTCGATGTTTTCACCCGCTTCCTTGACCCCGCCGACGTTGAACCACGCGAGATCCGTACCGCCGAAATGACGGTCATGATGTTGCAACTGGTCGCCAGCGGACGAGGCGTATGTGCCCTGCCCAACTGGGCACTGACCGAGTACCTGGAGCGCGAATACGTGAGCGCCCGTCCGCTGGGCAGCAAAGGGGTATGGTCGACTCTCTACGCCGCCATTCGCGATGATCAAAAAGACGCCGAGTTCATGCGCGACTTCATAGCCACTGCGCGAGAAACATCGTTTCAAAACCTGTCAGGTATCCGTACCACCCCAAAAAGCTGAGCCGCATCGCCCATCCCGCCCGCACTGGTCAATCCCAGTGCCAGCACGTACACTAGCCGGTCTGTTTTTTTAGCAACTCCGGATAAGGACGACTCGATGGCGGTCTGGACCCCCGAAAGCTGGCGCGCAAAGCCGATACTGCAACAACCTCTCTACAATAACGCCGACCAGGTCGCGGCCGTGGAAGCCACTCTGGCCCGCCGCCCGCCACTGGTATTTGCCGGTGAGGTGCGCGCCCTGCGCCGTCAGTTTGCCGAGGTAACAGCCGGCCGGGCCTTTCTGCTGCAGGGTGGTGACTGCGCCGAGAGCTTTGCCGAGTTTCACGCCGACAACATCCGCGACACCTTCAAGGTTCTGCTGCAGATGGCGGTGGTTCTCACCTTCGCCGGCAGCTGCCCGGTGGTCAAGGTGGGCCGCATGGCCGGCCAGTTCGCCAAGCCCCGTTCCGCCGATATGGAGCAGATCGACGGCACCGAGTTACCTAGTTATCGCGGTGATATCGTCAACGATATCGGCTTTACCGCCGAAGCTCGACTACCTGACCCGGAGCGCCTGCTGCACGCCTATAATCAGGCAGCGGCTACCCAAAACCTGCTGCGCGCATTCGCCCAGGGCGGCTTTGCCGACCTCAACCAGGTTCACCGCTGGAACCTGGACTTCGTCGAAGCCAGCCCCGCCGGCGAAAAATATCAGGATCTGGCGGCACAGATCGACCAGGCACTGGCATTCATGGAAGCCTGCGGCATCAGTGGCGGCAACACGCCTCAGATCCATGAAACCTCGCTCTACACCTCCCACGAAGCCCTGCTCCTCAACTACGAACAGGCGCTGACGCGGAAGGACAGCCTCACCGGCAACTGGTACGATTGTTCCGCACATATGCTATGGATCGGCGACCGCACCCGCCAGCTCGACGGCGCCCACGTCGAGTTCCTGCGTGGTGTCCACAACCCCATCGGGGTCAAGGTCGGCCCCAGCATGAACCCCGATGAACTGATTCGCCTGATCGACATTCTTGATCCGGACAACAGTGGCGACCGCCTCAACCTGATCGCCCGCATGGGCGCCGACCAGGTGGTGGAAAAGCTGGCACCGCTGGTACGCCGCGTGCGCGACGAGGGGCGCCAGCTACTGTGGAGTTGCGACCCGATGCACGGCAACACCATCAAAGCCTCCAGCGGTTACAAGACCCGCTCGGTCGACAGCATTCTCAAGGAGATGAAAGGCTTTTTCGAGGTACACAACGGCGAGGGTACCCGCGCCGGAGGGGTACATTTCGAGATGACCGGCCAGAACGTTACCGAGTGTATTGGCGGCTCTTTCCAGGTCACCGAAGAGAAGCTGGGGGATCGCTACCACACCCACTGCGATCCGCGTCTGAACGCCGATCAGGCGTTGGAGCTGGCGTTCCTGATAGCCGACACCCTGAAAGCGGCCCGCCAACGCTAGACAATGAGTGAACGGGAACAGCTGCGCCGGCATCTGCTGGCGCTGGAATCGGAACTACGCCGCCTCAAACTGTGGCAGCCATCGCCGCCCAGCGCCGACGCCCTGGCCAGTAGCGAACCCTTTTGCGTTGACACCCTGAGCTTGAGCGAATGGCTGCAGTGGTTGCTGATTCCCCGAATCAACGCCCTACTGGATGGCCAACTCCCCCTGCCCGCCGGCTGTAACATAACGGCGCTGGCGGAGGAGAGTTTCAAGAACGAGGAGCAGGACTGCAGCCGGCTCATCCAACTAATCGGGGCGATTGACGCATCCATCACGCGCGCCGACTAAGGCGCGCGTTGCTCAGTACCAACGAGCTTACAACAGCCCGTCGAGGACGATATCGTTGTAGCTCAGAACCCCTTCAACACTGTCCGCGCCGATAACCGGCGCCACCGAAATACCCACGTTTTCGAACAGACGTGCACAGTAGCGCACATCCATCTCCGGACGTACTGAGATCACCGGCTTGGTCATGATCTCGTAGACGTTAACCCGCTCGGGCGAGCGGTTCTTGGCGATCACCTGTTTGGCGATATCGGACAACAACACCAGGCCGTACTCATCATCTGCATGGCGTTTCTTCACAATCAGCACGCGGGTGCGTCGCTCCCGCGCCACCTCCAGCGCTTCGGCAATAGTCATCAATCCTTCGACTTCTGCGAAGTCCGACTTCATTACGTGACTGGCACGCACCACTTTCTTGTCACTCATAGCGCTTCCTCGACGGCACCCGACAGTTTACGAACCTGATGGGCTACGCCCACCGCGTCTTCAAGATCGAGCTGCACCGCGATACCGGTGCCGGGCTCGGTGTCGAAACACCCCACCTCGGCGATGGTTTCCAGAATCGTGCGGCTCTGGTGCTCCTCGACGATAAACAGCACCACATCGCGCTGGGTTTCCAGCGAAAGGCCAAAGAAGGTCTTGGACTTGTTTACGCCTTCACCACGCGCGTTATTAATCACCGTCGCGCCGGTCGCCCCTGCCTCCCGCGCAGCTTTCATGACCGCATCGGTCTTGGAGTCCTCGACAAAGGTAATAATCAGTTTGAAATGCATATGGGTCTCCGCTGCACTCCTAGAGGTGTTTATCGCCAGCAAGCGAGGCTTGCGGCTCCGGTTGTTGTTCGTTTAGCCGTGCTTTTTTGCGTCGTGACGACTGCCATTCACTGAGCTGGGCGTATCCCATGACCGACATCATCGGAAACAGGCTGGCAAAGGCGATCAAACCGAAGCCATCGATAAGTGCACTGCGCCCCGGAACAGTTTCCGCCAGCCCCAGTCCCAGCGCCGCGACCAGCGGCACCGTGACAGTGGAGGTGGTCACTCCGCCCGAGTCATACGCCAGCGGTACGATTAGCTTGGGGGCAAAGAACGTCTGAATTACAACCACCACGTAACCCGTGATAATGAAGTAATGAATCGGAAGGCCACTAACGATGCGGTATGCACCCAGCGCTATGCCAACAGCCACCCCCAGCGCCACGGCAATACGCAAGCCCCAGACGCCGATCGCGCCACCTGATACCTCGTTGGCTTTGATAGCCACCGCGATCAGCGAGGGTTCAGCAATGGTCGTACTGGCGCCAATGGCAAAGGCAAAAATATAAACCCAGTAATAATCGTCCCAGCGCAGTACCTCGCCGGCACTGGCGATACCCGAGCGGATAAACTCGGGATCGGTAAGCTGCTTGGCCATCAGCTCACCCACTGGGAACAGAGCTTTTTCCAACCCCATCAGAAACAGCGCCAATCCCAGCAACACGTAGAAGAAGCCGATCAGCACTTTGCGCAGATTGGCGATCGGACGACGGATCACCAGAAACTGAAAGCCAAACAGAATGGCCGCAATCGGAATCACATCGACAATGGTCGCAAGAAAAATGTCCAGCAGTTCAAGCAGCAACGCCATCAGATCACCATCCCGTAAGCCATCACGAATATCATCGGCGTCAGGGATGCGAAGGCGATCAGACCAAAGCCATCGATCATCGGATTACGCCCCTTGATCGATGAGGCCAACCCCACACCCAGCGCAGTCACCAGCGGAACGGTAATGGTCGATGTGGTCACACCGCCGGAATCGTAGGCAATGCCGATAATTTCCCGCGGCGCGAAACCGGTCATGATCACCACCAGGACGTACCCACCGATAATGAGATAATGGATCGGCCAGCCCTTGATGATCCGCACCACGCCGATCACGATCGCCAGCCCCACGGAGAAGGCTACCGTCAGCCGCAGGCCGTTGGCATAGGATTTCTGCGCTTGTTCGGTGGGTTCGATCATGCCGCCCTCTGCCGCCACCTCCGCAGCTTCCGCGGAGACCGCGATCAATGCCGGTTCCGCCACCGTTGTACCGAACCCCAGAGCGAAGGCAAAGGTGACCAGCCAGAACACACTGCCTTTGCGCGCAAAGGCGTGAGCCATGCTTTCACCGATGGGAAACAACCCCATCTCCAGGCCATAGATAAAGAAAGTCAAACCCAGAACGACAAAGAGCACCCCGGTCAGCAGGCCGATCAGATCCGGCAGGGGCTGTTGAAGCACGACCAGCTGAAAGAACGCGATGACCAGAATGATGGGAGCCAGATCACGCAGGCTGCCCATCATCGACCGGGCCAGGGCCAAGAGCGATTGCTGCAAGCCGAAATCCTCGTTAAATCCTTGATGATCGGGGAGTATAGAGAGGCTTTTCGCGCGATTCCTAGACTTACCTCAATGTTTGACCAATCAGACGCAGTTTCTCTGTCCGACTCAACTGTTTGATACGGTACTCCTCGCGGCTGGCGCTGGAGCGGTCGGGGAAAGCGCAGCAATAAACTTGCCGACGGGGCGGATCGGAACGGAAGAACTTGGCGCCACGGCCGCACTGATGCTCCGTGAAACGACGCTGCGGATCGGTAGTAATACCGGTATACAAACGCCCGCCTTCCGTTTCAATGATATACAGATACCAGCCCGTGCTAGCGGTCATGATTTTTCCGTGTCCCGGCCGAAATGGTAGAATGCGCGCCAGTTTACCATTGAACTCATGACCAGCCAGTAGTAACCCAACCATGACTGCCATACAGACCCTGACCGATTTTCTTCGCGCCACTGACGCCAGCTTTCGCTTCTTCGATCTCGGCCGCCGGCTGAGCAAGCTGCCGCAAGACAGCTTTCTCAAGTTCGAACGCAACGAGATCGCCTATCCTCTGCCCCATCTGCGTCAAGCCTGGATCGCGGTCCTGCTATGGAACCCCAAGCAAAGTGGCCAGCACCTGATCTGGTTTCTGAAATTCCCGCTGGATGAGCAGGGCAAGCTGGTGCTGGCTGCACGCGATGACTTCCTGCAGCGCCTCGCGCGCAGCGTCAGCGGCAACCTGCTGGAGCAGGCGGCTGAAGAGGACCCACTAAAAGACAATCCCTTCGCATTCAAGCCCGCCGACGACAAGATGGCCGCATTCCACGCCCGCGCCACCGCGATTCTCAAGCAACCACCGTCCGGCTATTACGAGCCCGCACGCCAGTACCTTGCCGGAGTTACCCCGCGTGACCAGTGGCAAGCGCTGGGGCTGCAGGGCCTGGCCGATCTCTGCGCACGACTGGATGAGCGCGACAATGACCGGCTGCTGGCCAGCGCCCTCAACGACCTGCCCGACGCGCCGCTGCAAGCGCTATGCACTCAGCTGGAGCATGTCGATCCGGGGCACCGGGTCACCCAGGCCCTGACCGAGCGTCTGCGTCAGCAACTGAATCAAGTGGGTGAAGGTAACGATGTGGTGGTCAGCACACTGGTGCGGGCGCTGTCCCAGTCCCAGTCGGACGGGCTGCGAATAGGCGCACTGGAGCAAGTGCTTAGCACACCGGCGGGCGGTTCGGTGGAAGTTCTGGCGGCGATCGGCTCCCGCTGCTGGGGTGACCTTATGCAGCCGGCGCTGCGCCAGCGTTTCCTTGAACAGCTGGCCGCCAGCGAAGCTGGACAGGATGGCTTCAATCGCATGCTGATTGACCTGATCTTTATTCCCGGAATGCGCCCCTGCATCATGGACAGCCTGCGCAACCCCGAGCGTAGCGAGGCGCTGTCAGCCGCCATCGGCGGCTTCTTCAGTGCCGCCAGCCAGGCCGCACAAAGCTAGGGCACCAGCCACCGCCAAGAAGAGGTTCAAGACCCCTGGCGATAGTCATCCGGCAGTTGCAGATCCAGACCCCAGTGTTCCATACGGGTCTGCGCCTGCTGGCGAAAATGGGCCCGCACCGGACTCCCCTTGGGCTTGCTGAGATAGAACAGCAGCGTTGCCGCCTGCTCCGGCGTAATCCCCTGCTCTTCACCCCAACGGGTAATAAACTCGCTCAAGGTATTGGAGCTTTTGTCCGGTAGCGCCATCGGTACCGGCAGATCCAGCGATTCACCATTGACCACCCGCTGACACAGAGTGCGGTAGTAATGTTCAAAGTCACGGAACACCTGCGACTTTTCTTCGGTTCGTAATCGAAACCAGTCCGTCGCACGCCCCGCATGATAAACCGCCGGGTGGCTCCAGTCGCGGTCGCGCGGATGATCGGCCGCAAAACAGGCTTCGCGGTAGGCCTCCAGGGTCGAAGGCAGACCAAAGGATTCGTAGTCGCGGCGCAGCAGACTGAGAAACTCGGCAACGGTGGGCATCCAGATGAAGGATTCCTTGCTGCGATTGACCGCCAACACCAGCTCCGCCTCGGAGTAGCCCTGCAGGCTGAGCGCCCATTCGCGCTTGGCGATCCGGATTTCATCCTCGCTCTGGAACGCACTCTTGAACTTGTGCCCGTAGATGGTCATGAAGCGCGCGAAGATCATATTGACCAGGCGCTTGGTTTCCACCCCGATCGGGTCGCCGGAAGAGCCGCTGACCGCCTCGTTACCAGTCGGTGTTGTGGATGTCCATGACCGCGTCGGTAATGCGCTCGCGTCGTTGTGCTCGAGAATCTGCTTGATATCTTTCACCGCTCGCCTCGGTCGAATCGTCACTTGATCGTGCTTCACGGGCTTTACGCCCCTGCGCCTTAACCCACTCTTTTTTCACCAGCCGGATAAATACATGATCCCAGGATGACTCTTTACGATCACGCTCCAGCCAGTAGGCCACAAACTCGTCCACACAGTCCTCGGCGAACGCCAACGGGATGTTCTGCTTCTGCAGCATCTGCCGGGTAGTGTCATTGGGCTGCCAGTCAGCCGGCATGGTGTGTAGTTGCCGGTTGCGCAGCTCCTGCTGCTCAAACAACCGCTCAAGGTCATCTTTGGGGCGCTGCCAGCCGGTACTGCCGCCAAATGATGGTGCCGGACCGCGATTGTGGAGATTACCGCTGGAATCGGATTCAACGCTGGAGCGCGTGAGCGCATGGGTTGCCTCGACCAGCGGACGGCTGGCGAAGGCAGGTTTGGCCGGCTCCTGTAATGCAACAGTTTGCCTCTGCGGCCGCTCAACCGCCGCCATGGGGTAGGTAGCTTGCGGATCAGGTGCAGGCGGGGTCGGCTGGGCCGGATCCAGCAACTGAATCCTGAATGCACCATTGGCCTGCATTTCAGCCTCAATAACCCCCTGCTCCACCAAGCTGTTGGTGACCGCAGCCAGACGCTCTTCGTTCCAAAAGTCAGCCAGCTCCAGCCACTCCCGACGACGAACAACGAACTGCAACAGACCACCATCATCGACGCCTCCGTGATGACGGGCATACTGCGCATAAACACCTAGCAGCAACGCCTCATCGGTGCCGAAACGGCGCGCTAACGACGGGTAAAACAGTAGAGGTTGCTCGGGGAACAGGCCACTCATTGGGTCGCAGATCACTCACAGCAAAGGGTTTCGGGATTGACCCGCAGCTTACCATAAAACCGTTGCTGCCGACTGCTATCGACGCTCTGTTTTGTAACCGGAGACGGGGAAAATAGCGTGCCGGGAACGCTACCGCGCCCCCGGCTATAGACTCAGTCTTTGCTGTTGATCACGAAGTCACGCACAGCGCGCAACACGTCCTTGCGACTGATCTGGCCGACCAGTTTGCCGCCCTTGAGCACCGGCAAACGGCGACGCTTACCAGCAATAAACTGTTCGGACAGTGCGATGATGTCGGAATCGTTGTTGATGGTATCCACATCACTGGTCATGATGTCAGCAACCACGCCCCCCTTTTCGTCTTCATGGTAGGTATGGCTGAGAATCTCTTTCAGGCAGTCAACTTCAGAGAGCATGCCGACCAGCTCGCCGCGCTCGTTTACCACCGGAGCACCGGAGATATTGTGGTCGGTGAACACCTCAATGGCCGCGAACAACTCGGTGTCCGGCTTGAAGGTGATCAGCTTGGTGGTCATGTAGTCCTGTACTTTTACCGATCTCAACATTTGCTGCTCCTCACTCGCAACAATAACGTAAACGCCACGACTTAAAGTTAGTTGAACACCACCGTTTTGTTGCCGTGGACCAAAATTCTGTCTTCCAGGTGCCAGCGCAAACCGCGCGCCAGTACCGTTTTCTCCACATCGCGCCCCAGCCGGACCATATCTTCAATCTCATCGGTGTGACTGATACGAATCACGTCCTGATCGATAATCGGTCCCGCATCCAGATCTTCGGTGACATAGTGGCAGGTCGCCCCGATCAGCTTGACTCCGCGCTCATGGGCCTGATGGTAAGGCTTGGCGCCGGCAAACGACGGTAGAAAACTGTGGTGGATGTTGATCGTCCGGCCGGCATAGCGTTCGCACAGTGACGGCGGCAGAATCTGCATGTAACGCGCCAGCACAATCGTATCGGCCTGGTAACGCTCCACCAGTTCGTTGACCTGCGAGAATGCCTTGTCTTTGTTATCCCGCGCAACGGGTACGTGATGATAGGGAATCCCATGCCACTCCACCATGCTACGTAAGTCGTCATGGTTGGCAATAACGCAGGGAATCTCACATTTCAGCTCGCCACTGTGGTAACGATAGAGCAGATCCGCAAGGCAGTGAGACTCGCGGCTGGCCATCAGCACCACCTTCTTGGGACGGGTAGAATCAACGATGCGCCAGTGCATATTGAAGGACTGGGCGATCGGGGCAAATTTCTCGCACAGCTCGTCAAGGGTAAAGGGCAACGAGTGAGCACTGATCTCATAGCGCATGAAAAACCAGCCGCTGCTGAGATCAGAATGCTGGTTCGCTTCGGTTATGGAGCCCCCGTGGCTGGAGATAAAATTACTGACCATCGCCACCACACCGATGCGATCGGGGCAGGATATAACCAATCGATAACTGGGTTCCATAAGCGTCTATTTTCCACAGGCGCCGGACAAGATGCCGGACGATACAGATAAAGTGCCGGCATTCTAACAACATATCCCGCCCAAAACAGCTATCACTCGGGGCGATACAATGCGTCCGAGCGTGCTGCGCAGATAAAATCGTTGCGGTGCAGGCCACCGATCTTGTGAGTCCACCAGCTCAACTCCACCTCTCCCCAGCGGGTGAGTATATCCGGATGGTGCTGCTGCTCCTCGGCCAACGCCGCCACTCGATTGGTAAATGCCAGGGCGGCGACAAAGTCTGCGAAACGGTAACGGCGAATCAGCTTCGCCACACCATCGCGCTCCACCAGCCGCCACTCCGGCAGCTCCGCCATCCAGGCGGCAGCCTGCTCCCTACTCACCTCGGGCGCATCTGCGCGACACGCCTCACACGACTGATTTTGCAGTAGATTCATTGTGTTGCCCTCGCCGTAACTTCAACCTAAAGCGCTATACTTCCCTCACCCTAGTTCAAGAACAGGCCTATGTCCGAATCCAACTCGCTGTTTTCGCTGCAGGCTCGCCGCCTGGGTATCGACACCCATCAGGAGCACACCGTCTATCTGCGGGCCGACAGTCACGTTTGCCACAGTGAAGGCTTTACCGCCCTCAGTCGGGTGCGGGTGCGCACCGGTCGGGCCGAAGTGGTTGCGACCTTGCACATCGTGCGTAACGGCTTACTCAGAGAAAATGAGATCGGGCTGTCGGATTCCGCCTGGCAGCAGCTCGCCCTCGAGCATCAGGAGCCGGTGTGGGTGACGCACCCCAAGCCACTGGAATCCCTCTCCCACCTGCGGGCCAAAGTGTTTGGCAAGACTCTCGACCGAGAGCAGATCCACGCCATCATTACCGATATCGCTGCCGGCCTCTACGCCGACGTCCACCTGGCGGCCTTCATCACCGCGTGCAGCGACGGGCGGCTTAACCTGGAGGAGATCACCTATCTGACCGAGGCCATGGTTAACGCAGGCAGTCGTTTGCATTGGCCCCAATCGGTGGTCGCCGACAAGCATTGCGTGGGCGGTCTGCCCGGCAATCGCACCACCCCGCTGGTGGTCTCCATCGTTACCTGTTTTGGCCTCACCATGCCCAAGACCTCATCACGCGCCATCACCTCACCCGCCGGGACCGCCGACACCATGGAAACCCTCACCGAGGTCGCGCTGACACTGGAGCAGATGCAGACCGTGGTGCGCGAAACCGGCGGCTGCCTCGCCTGGGGCGGCTCCGTCCGGCTCAGTCCGGCAGATGACCTGTTGATTCGGGTGGAACGGGCGCTGGATATCGACAGCGAAGGCCAACTGATCGCCTCGGTGCTGTCGAAAAAGATCGCCGCTGGCGCCACCCATGTGCTGATCGACATTCCCATCGGCAGCAGCGCCAAGGTGCGCGACCGAGAAGCGGCAGAGCGCTTATCAGGTCTGTTACAAGGTGTCGCCGATGCACTGGGTCTGACCCTGAAGATCGTTGTCAGCGACGGCAGCCAGCCCATCGGGCGCGGCATAGGACCGGCACTGGAGGCCCGCGACGTACTCGCGGTGCTCCGCAACGAAGCCGGTGCCCCCGGCGATCTGCGTCAACGCGCCGCGGAGCTGGCCGGCGCTCTACTGGAGATGTGCGACAAAGCACTGCCGGGCAATGGCAAGAGCGACGCGCTGGCGGCGCTGGAAGATGGCCGCGCCTGGACCCAGTTCCAACGGATCTGCGAAGCCCAGGGTGGGCTGCGTGAACCGCCAATGGCACCATATCTATACAAGGTACAGGCCCCCCATAGCGGGCGCATCACCCACATCGACAACCGGTTACTGGCACAGGTTGCCAAGCTGGCGGGGGCTCCGGCGGACCCCGCCGCCGGCATCACACTGTACAAGCGTCTGGGCGAGCGGGTATCACCCGGTGAAACCCTGCTCAGCATTCACGCCGAAAGTCCCGGCGAGCTCGATTATGCGGTAGAGTTCCTTAACAACCATCGACAGCTGTTCACCCTAGTCTGATCAGAGCCATCGTCATGCCATCGACTCCCCTGTTTTTTAACTTCAATAGCGACCCGGCCCTCGGCAAAGCCCTACTCTTATCCCTTGGTGCCGAGGCGGGCGAACTGAACCAACGAAAATTCCCCGACCGGGAAACCTATCTGCGTATCGACACCCCCTGTGATGGTCGCGACGTAGTAGTGTTCTGCAACCTGTTCGATCCGGACGAAAGAATCCTGCCGCTGATCTTTCTGTGCGAGACCCTGCGCGACCTCGGTGCCCGGCGCATCGCCCTGATCACGCCCTATCTGTGTTACATGCGCCAGGACAAACGCTTTCAGCCAGGCGAATGCGTCAACGCCATTCCCTTCGCCAAACTACTGTCCGCCTACGTTGATTTTCTGGTGACCATGGATCCTCACCTGCATCGAATCCACAGCCTCGACGAGGTCTACCGAATACCGACCCAGGTGGTGGAGGCGGCGCCGCTGATCGCCGAGTGGCTTAAACAACACCGGCCGGAGGCGCTGCTGATCGGCCCGGACAGCGAATCCGAACAGTGGGTATCGCGAGTAGCCGAACTGGCCGGCTGCCCCTACGTGGTACTGGAAAAAACCCGTTTCGGTGATCGCAACGTGGAGGTCACCGTACCCGAGATCGAACGCTGGCAAGGCATGACACCGGTGCTGCTGGACGACATTATCTCCAGCGGCCACACCATGCTGGCAGCCCTGAGCCATCTGCGCCACCAGGGGCTTAAGCGTCCGCTCTGTATCGGCGTGCACGGCATCTTTGCCGACAACGCCTACGCCGAACTGAGCGCAGCGGCGGATGTCATCACCACCGAAACCCTGCCTCATCCCTCCAACTCGATCGCCATCGCCGATGCCTTGGCCGCACCAGTCAACGCATGGATACACGCCAACTAACTCGGCTGCCGCTGGAAGATGGCGAACTGTGGTGGGATCCGCAGTTTATTCCAGCGGATGAGACAAGCGGGCTGCAAAAGGCGCTGGAACAGCAGATTCACTGGCGTCAGGACAACATCCAGATGTTCGGTCGTAGCGTTGCCATCCCTCGCCTGCAGGCCTGGATCGGCGATCCCGGTTGTCGCTATCGCTATTCCGGGGTGACGCTGGAACCCCAGCCTTGGGACTCTGCCAGCACCGCCTTGCGCCAACGAATCGAGCGAGCTATCGACGTGCATTTTAACGGCGTGCTAGCCAACCTCTACCGCGACGGCAGCGACAGCGTTGGCTGGCACGCCGACAACGAACCCGAACTGGGGCCAGAGCCGCTGATCGCCTCCCTGACGCTGGGAGCGGAGCGGCGCTTCTGCCTGCGCCACCGCACGGATAATAACCGCAGCATGGAATTACGTCTGCCGGACGGTGCGCTGCTCATCATGGCTGGCCCACTGCAGCATCACTGGCTTCACGCTGTGCCCAAAAGTCGCCACGCTCTAGCGCCCAGGATCAATCTCAGTTTTCGCCGGATCTGCCTTCGCCGGTAGGTGAGACCATTGTCGATCAGCCGCCTACAGCGCCTGAAGCAACTGCTCACTCCAGCGCCGGGTCTGTTCGAATGGATCTTCAGCCGATGCCGCGTCCAGGGTCAACGATGCCACCGCCGGCTGCGCCTGCAACTCCAGCAGCAACTCTTCAAACTGCTTCCCTCCCATCCCGAAGGTATCGTCGTAGGAGGCATCCCCAAGGCCGATCACCGCAAAACGCTGCTGCGGCATCAATGGGAACCGCTCTTTGAGCTGATAGAAAAAAGGCACAATATTATCCGGCAGATCTCCCTGTCCGGTGGTAGAGGTGCACACCAGCAACAGGTCCGGGGGGGCCGTCAGCAGCGGCTCCAGCTGAGGATCGGTATCCAGATTCACCTGATGCCCTGCGGCTTGCAAAAGCTCCTGCAGATACTCGGCGGTATCCTGGGCATTGCCGTAGACCGTACCTACCAACAGTTCAATGCGCGCCATCACATACCCTCAAAATCACCATGGAATTTAAACAGTTAGATCAAGTGTGCATTATAGACACGGGGCGTTGTACCATAACAACCTCAGTTTTATCATCAGCGCCAAATGGGCTCGTTACTCGTGTCGTCCCCTCCTGCCAAGATACTCAAGGTCAGCCAGCTCAATCTGCTGGCGCGTCAACTACTCGAAGACAGTTTTCCGCTGGTTACGGTCGAGGGCGAGATCTCCAACTTCGTCCGCCCCAGCTCCGGGCACTGGTACTTCACTCTCAAGGACGACAGCGCACAGGTGCGCTGTGCGCTGTTTCGTAATCGTAACCAGTTCCTCAAATACCGTCCTGCGAATGGCGATCTGGTACGACTACGGGCACGGGTCAGCCTGTATGAAGGCCGCGGTGAATTTCAACTGATCGGTGACTATCTCGAAGAGGCCGGCAGCGGGGCGCTGCAAGCCGCCTTCGAGGCGTTGAAAGCGAAGCTCAACGCCGAAGGCCTGTTCGACCCGACACACAAACGCGTACTCCCCTCCCTGCCTCGGGCCATTGGCGTCATCACCTCACCCACTGGCGCAGCCGTGCGCGATATTATTACGGTGCTGAAGCGTCGTTTCCCCGCCATCGAGGTCTACCTCTATCCAGCAGCGGTTCAGGGAGCCGAGGCGGCCACGCAGCTACGCGCTGCACTGGAGCTGGCGGTGCGCGATAATCGCTGTGATGCACTGATCATCGGCCGTGGCGGCGGCTCGGTCGAAGACCTCTGGCCATTCAACGATGAAGCGCTGGCGCGCGCCATACACGCCTGCCCGCTCCCCATCGTCAGCGCGGTGGGCCACGAAACCGATTTCAGCATCTGCGATTTCGTCGCTGATCAGCGCGCGGCCACACCGTCTGCGGCGGCGGAGCTGCTCAGCCCGGACCGCCAGCAGTGGTTACGCCGCTTGGACGATCTGCAGTATCGCCTGCAGCGTCAGCAACAGCGCCAAATACACGAGATACACCTGCGATTGCGTGCGCTAGCCAGCCGCCTGCGCCACCCCGGTCAGCGCTTGCAGCAGCAGGCCCAGCAACTGGACCGGCTGGAGCTACGCTTGCAGGCGGCTCTGCGCCAGAGCCTGAACCGATCGGCGCTGCGCCTGTCGCATACTCAGGAGCGCTTGGCGTTGCAGAATCCGGCCCAGCGTCTCCGGCAACTGTCCATAGGTCTGCAGCAGCTGCAGCAACGCCTGAATCACAGTTGTCAGCGTCGGTTGGAACGCCTGGGGGCCCGCCTGGGCGAGAACGCCCGTGCACTGCATGCGGTCAGCCCGCTGGCAACGCTGGAACGTGGTTATGCCATCGTCAGCAATGACCAACAACAGCTGATCACCCACGTTGATCAGGCCAACATCGGTCAGCGAGTTAACGCCCGGCTGGCCAGCGGCAGCTTGCAGTGTGAAGTTATTGCCATTGAGACTGCTGACCAATAAAGGACCGCAGCAACCCAACCACCGAGGAGCCCACCTATCGTGATCCGAACAGTTCGCCCCCTGCTTAGCGCCCTGGCGTTGGTTTTGACGCTGCCCGCCAGTGCCGACATTGCCCGCCTGCCGACAGCCTCGCCGGTTCCCGGCGGCGTGGCGCTGGTACCGGTGCCTACGAGCCAGGCCAGTCTCAAGGGCCGTCCGGTAATGGTGGTATCCGCCAAAGGCACCCGTTACGCCGAACATGCACCCTGGTTGGCGGTGGTCGGGATCGATCTCTCCACCGAGCCCGGTACGCTGGCACTGAACGCCGGCACGCAGACGATCAGTTTCGAGGTCAAGGATAAGCAGTATCGGGAACAGCGGCTGACGATCAAAAACAAGCGCCACGTCAATCCGGAAAAACGCGATATGGAACGCATCGGACGGGAACGCAAAGAGATGCTGACGGCGCTGGGCAACTGGCGCGATGACAACGCCCCGGTAACCCGCTTCGAACTGCCGGCCAGGGGGCCCTTCAGTAGTCCGTTCGGGCTCAAGCGTTTTTTCAATGACCAGCCACGTGCACCCCACAGCGGGCTTGATATTGCCGCCCCCAAGGGAGCGCCTATCACCGCACCTGCTCCCGGCGTGGTCACCGCCGCAGGGGACTATTTCTTCAACGGCCGCAACGTCGTACTGGACCACGGCCATGGCCTGGTTACCATGTATTCCCATCTGGACCGGATCGATGTCAGCGTCGGCGATCGGGTCAAGACCGGCGACTCCCTTGGCACCATCGGTAACAGCGGCCGCGTCACCGGTCCGCACCTGCACTGGACCGTCAGCCTCAACAACGTCCGCGTCGACCCAATGCTGTTTATAGATCCGCCGGCAAAATAGCTGTCGCGATCAGGCAACCTGCTCCGAGGCCGCAGAAGAGCGATGCTGCGGGCGATAGTGTCGCCCCAGGATCACACCCAGCAAGGTGACGCACACCGCCGACCACAGTACCGTCTGCCAACCGTAGAGTAGCAGCGCGGCGCTCATAATCAGCAGGTCGGTGGCCAGAATCACCCGAGCGGCAGGAACCCCCCAGCGCTGCTGCAGACACAGGCCAAGAATGTTGAGCCCGCCCAACGAACCGCCGGCACGCAGGATCAGCACCATGCCAAAGGCGATCAGGACACCGCTGATCACGGCACTTAACAGCGCATAAGGAACCTGCAGAGTCACCTGCGCCAGCAATAGCTCGACCATAACCGACACCAGACCGACACAGAAAGTGGTGCGCAACAGAAAGCCCAGCCCCAGCATGCGCCAGCCGAGCCAGTAAAACGGCAGGTTGATCAGAAAGAACAGCGGACCGAAGCTCCAACTGTCAAATAGGCCATCGGCAATCAACGCGATTCCGGTGGTACCGCCAGCGACCAGCTGCGAACTTTTCAGAAAAACGATTCCCAGCGCGGCCAGAAAACAGCCTTCCAACAGGGCAACGCCCCCCAATAGACGGGATTTCATCAGAGACTCTCTCTTGTATTCGCGCCCCAAAACCGGGACACCACAACACCATCAACGAACGGCGCAAATCACAAATCCGTCCGCCCAAACCATCGGCGCACCGCCTGAATCACCGGTCGATCCGGTGCCGCCTCTTAACGGTCAGGGCAAAGTGCACGCCAGATGGCGGGCCAATAGGCGCTGGGGCTACTGAACTCAAGGCGCTCGGGAAACGAGGGGTTGATCCGCGCGGCCAGCGACCGTGCCTTGAGGCTGGAGAGAAAGCGGGAACTGAGGCCGTGCAGCAACGACACGTAACGGCACCCGGCTGAGAAACACCAGCCGACCGATACATAGCGTTGGTATTGCAGCTGCGACACGCGTAGCTCCCGATCGATGAAATGAACAGCCCTTGATGCTATGTAAATAATATTAGCCGGTCAATGCATATTTTCAGCACACCGCCAATTCCGCCTAGCGCAGCGGCAAGGCGCAGGCGAAGCTGGTATAATCGGCGGCTTTCTGCGCTCCGGCGCTACCCATCTCACCAGCACTTAAAGAGAGCAACATGTCCGACACCCCGAGCATCACCTCCATCGAAGAACGCGTCAGCTACGGCATCGGCCGCCAAATGGGTGGTCAGTTGCGTTCTAATAACATTGAAGGCCTGAGCCTGGAACTGGTCAAACTGGGCTTGGCCCACGGCTTCAATAACGAAGCCTCGGCCGTTTCCGACCAGGACCTCCAGGAAGCCTTCGACGCGCTGCAGAAACAGCGTCAGGCGCAGGCCGAGGCAGAAGCGCGCAAGGCTGGAGAAGCGGGGATTAAATATCTGCAAGATAACGCCAATAAAGAGGGTGTTCAGGTCACCGAGTCCGGCCTGCAGTACGAAGTACTGGTCGAAGGCGATGGAGCCAAACCCGGCGCCACCTCAACCGTCCGCACCCACTACCATGGCACCTTTATCGACGGCAAAGTGTTCGACAGCTCCGTCAATCGCGGTCAACCGGCGGAGTTCCCGGTCAACGGCGTTATTGCCGGCTGGACCGAAGCGCTTCAGCTGATGAGCGTGGGCTCCAAGTGGCGCCTGCACGTGCCAGCCAACCTGGCCTACGGCGAGCGTGGCGCACCGGGCGCAATCCCGCCCCACAGCACACTGGTATTTGAAGTCGAGCTGCTCGACATTCTGTAATACCCCACCGGAGCACTGCGCAGACGATGCTGACACTGCATTATAAGGAGCTGGGGCAGGGGGATCCGTTGCTGATCCTCCACGGCCTGTTCGGCACGCTGGAAAACTGGGGCGGGCAGATCAAGGCTTTGTCCGGACAGTTCCGCGTGTTCGCCATCGACCTGCGCAACCACGGCCGTTCGCCCTGGAGCGAACAGATGGACTACCCCAGCCTCAGCGCCGACCTGATCGCCTTCATGGACCAGCACGGCATTGAACGTGCTGCGGTGCTGGGTCACTCCATGGGTGGAAAAGCCGCGATGCAGTTGGCGCTGGATCACCCTGAGCGGGTCAGCCGGCTACTGGTGGTGGATATTGCGCCGGTGCGTTACCCCCCCGGCCACAACGAAGTGTTCGACGGCCTGTTCGGTGTCGATCTGGCCCACCTCGCGAGCCGAGGCGACGCCGACCAGCAGTTGGCTGCGCACATCGATGATGCCGGCGTACGCCAGTTCCTGCTCAAGAATCTTTACCGAGACGGCGATCATTTTGCCTGGCGCATGAACCTCAAGGCGCTACACCGGGAATATGAACAGATCGCCGCTGCGCCTGAAAGCAAAGGGCACTATCCGGGGCCGACCCAGTTCATCAAAGGTGGACGCTCCAGCTACATCCAGGAAGCCCATCGTGGAGCCATCGGCAAGCTGTTCCCCAATGCCAGCGCGCGGGTAATGGAAGGTGTCGGCCACTGGCCCCACGCGGAAAAACCGGAGCTATTTACCCGGCTGGCACTGCGATTCTTGCAGGCGCCCTGAGCCATGGAGCCCTGACAACTCAACACGGTGCTGCCAAAGACAGCCTAAACCGAGATATCCAGCAACGCGCCGATAGCTCGCTCCGGGGAAATGGCGCCGGTACTGCTGATCTGCCGTTGCAGATCGGCCAGCCGGTCGTTGAGGTCCTCCAGCTGCTCGGCGAAATCCTGCAACGATTCTTGCGTCCGCTCCAGCCGCTCGGCCGCCGCATCGTTCAGCTCTTCGCGCCGCTCGGCGCGCTGTTGCGCTTCAATCTGCTGCCGTTCGAAATCGGATGGGCCATCACGCACCGCGGCGCTCTCTTCTGCCCCCTCCCCGGCAGTCGCTTCGCGTCGTTCCTCTGCGCGCATCTGTGCCAACTCAGCCTGGGCATCCGCCAGCAGCGCCCGCGCTTGCGCAGCTGCACGCAAGTCTTGAGGAGAGGGGTTGGCCGGTGCGGTCGCCGCCTGTATGACGGTGCGCGCCTTGTCGATCGTCGCTTGCGGATCGCCCGCAACCGCCGACGTATCGATGCTGACCTCACCCCCGGTGGCGTAAAGACGCCCGTCCGGACCACGGGTAAAGCTGTACGTAGGCGAGCCAGCCAGACCGCCGCCTGCTGCGGCATGAGCCGCCTCATGGTTGCGCACTTCGCGATCCCGCGCCGCCAGTTCCCGCACCTGTGCCAGTTCGCTCTCACTCAACTCGGCCGAATTGAAACGGGACCTTTCCGAACGCTCACTGTCACCGGCCGCGACTTGGGCTTGCGGTGCACGCTCCGAGGAGTCGCCGGAGTCAGCCTGAGCAGCCGATGAACTCGCAACCGTTCGACTAGTGGCACTGACAGGATTAACGCGGTTTACGGGAGGATTGAGCGCAGGGCCACTGTCGGACGTGCCCGAAGCGGCGCTAGATGAAGTGGCAGAAGCAACAGCAGGAGTGGAGGTGGACAGACCGCTGACAGTGGCCGACCCTCGGGGCGCGAGGGCCGGCAGTGCGGGCCGGGTCAGTGTCAGTGCGCTGGCATCCAACTCTGAGTCCTCCGCGTCGGATCAGGCCTCAGGCACGGGTATCGACAATCTGCCCCAGCCCGGTACCCAGCACTTCGTCGGCACTGGTCACCACCTGAGTGGTCGAGGCCGGCTGGGTGGAGGAAGCGTTTGCCGATTCCTGTTGACTCTGGTTTACCGCCTGAGCGGATTCGGAACCACCGTTATTACCGGTGGAGATCCGGCTTTGCTCCTGACTGTCGCCCACCGCACCCGCGGGTCGGCTGTTGCCATCAACACTCTGGGTGTTGGTCGGCTGAATCGGCAGAGCGCCGGAACTGATTGGTGAAATAGCCATGGAGGTCTCCCTCACGGATTGTGAATCTGGTGGCAGTATAACTCAGCCCGAACGACTGTTCATTAATTAGCCAACAATAATTCGAGATTTTCACTCAGGTATTGCCCTGCATCAACCGGATCCGGTGTCGACTGATGCGGAACAACCCCCAGCAGAGGAGCACGAATCAAGCTCTCCAAAGTGGCTAGATTCTCGTCAAAGCAGCTCATATTTGGGTCGATCCGGTTAGCCACCCATCCGGCCAGCGGCAAGCCGTCCGCACGAATGGCCTCGGCCGTCAGCAGCGCATGGTTGAGACAACCCAGTCGCATCCCCACCACCAGTATCACCGGCAGTTCCAGCCGACGCGGTAGCTCGGACAACATTTCGCGACTATTGATCGGTACCCGCCAGCCACCGGCACCTTCCACCAACATCAGGTCACAGGGGGTCATCATGGCACCACGGCAAAAACCCACCAGACGCTCTGCGGACAGCTGCCGCCCTTCGTGAGCGGCGGCCAGGTGCGGTGCTACCGGTTCTGTCAACAACACCGGATTGATCTGGGCGTACGGGAGTTTGACCGAGGCATGCTGCTGCAGCAGCAGCGCGTCTTCGTTGCATACCCCCTGCTCGGTCTCTTCGGCACCGGCCGCCAGCGGTTTCAGGCCGCAGCTGCGCAAACCCCGCTGGTTGGCGGCTTCCAGCAGTGATGCCGCGACCAAGCTCTTGCCGACCCCGGTATCGGTGCCAGCGATAAAGAAACGTTTTGCCATCAGGTCACTCTCAGTAGGTGGTCAAGCGTGGCGCTTACAGGGCGCGCGCCAGACCGTAATAAACTTCGTAGGTGGCGGGTAGCAGACCATCGTCGCCGCGAAACCCCTCATAAGCATCACGAAACGCTTTGATGCGCTGACGACCGGACAACCCCCGATTGCGCCCCGGGTTGACGTTGTGGGCACCGATTCCCTTGAGTTCGTCGGTCAGTCCGCGCAGGTCCTCATAGCGCAGACAGATCTCTTCGGTGTCAAAGCGCTCGAGCTCGAACCGCCCGGCCAGCGCCGCTTTCAAGCGGTGGCGCGACTCAAAACCGTTGACGTGAACAAAGTCATCCACCCGCGACCAGGCATCACGCAGCTCCCACAAGGTACGCGGCCCCAGCGTGGCGAACGCCAGCAGCGCACCTGGCTTCAGCGACTGTTGCAGACCATCAAGCAGAGGTTCGCTATCATCACACCACTGAATCGCCAGACTGGTGAAGACACCGTCGAGACTGTTGTCCGCCAACGGCAATGCTTCGGCGTCGGCACAGAGCCAATGGATCTTGTCATGGCCACGCTGGGTGCGAGCAAAATCCAGCATTCCCTCGGCCAGATCCAGCGCGATCAGCTCATTCACCTGCGGCTGCTCAGCCAGAATGCGGGTGAAATAGCCGGTACCGGAGCCCAGGTCCAGCACCCGCCCGTGCCAGCCGCCAGCGGCGTAGGCCAGCAGCTGGTGGCCGATCCGCCGCTGCAACGCGGCAACGCTGTCATAGCTGGCGGCGGCGCGGCTGAAGGAGTGCGCCACCTGCTCTTTATCTCGCTGGAGGCGCGACTCGGGAGCACGCAAAGAGCGTTGTTCGGCCAGGTGGACGATCATAAGTCGCCTCCCGCCGTTACCTTTATCGGTAAGCGATCTTGTAACTCGCGTTGCAAACCATCCAACGCATCAAGCACCTGGTCCCTCGCCGATACTGGCAGTGCATGACCGGCAGCGGCGATCAATTGCGCACGCTCCGCCAGCAAAGGCGACGCGGCAACCTCGGCCGGCACCAATGCATCGCCCTCGCCAAACAGGTACCGGCGCGGCATGGCGAGTTCAGCAAAATAGCCACGATGATCTTCTGCCAGCCGGTCCAGCCCCGCCAGCAGCGCCGCAGGGGTAGCATCAGTCGCCAGCACCGGTTTCAGCTCGCGCACAACCGCCTTGGCCGCATCATCACCCTGCCCTTGCAGCAGCAGAAAGCGGCCGAGGGTTTTGGCCGCATCGCTACCAACGCCGCTATAGAACGCATCAAAGATCGCGGGCGCCATCCCCGGCCAGTCGCCCTTGTGCACAAAGCAAGGGTTGGTCGACAGGGTCAACAAGCCTCGCACTTTCCCCGGATGGCGCGCCGCTACCGCCGCGGCTACCGTGCCACCCAATGACCAGCCCAGCCAGATCGCCGGCGACTCAACAGCATCGGCCAACCGGTCAGCGAGACTAGCCATGGTATCTATGCGAGTTTCGTCGTTGCTGCCGCCAAAGCCGGGCAGGGCCACGTGATAGAGGCAGTAATCGGCTTCCAGCTGCGGTGTCAGGCCATCCCAGACACCCGCGTTAAAGCCCCAACCGTGAAGCAATACCAGCGGCAGACGTGACCGATCACCCCGACACACCACTTTCAAGCTCATGCCAGCACCTCGCGGACGCGATCAAGGCCGTCCAGCAACCGGTCCACCTGTTCGTCGCTGTGCGCCGCACTCAAAGTCACCCGCAGGCGAGCACTCCCTTCCGGCACCGTGGGTGGGCGAATCGCGCTAACAAAGATCCCCTGCCGCTCCAGCGCCTCGCTGAGCGCCAACGCGCAGTCGGAAGGCCCCACCAGAATCGGCTGGATCGGGGTATCGGAGTCCATCAATTCAAAACCCAGCTCCCTCGCGCCCTGGCGAAAACGGGCAATCAGCCGCGCCAGCTGAGCGCGCCGTTCCTGCCCACTGGTAATCAATTGCAGACTGGCCAGGGTCGCCGCAGCCACCGCCGGCGGCATGGCAGTAGTGTAAATGTAAGGGCGGGCAAACTGGATCAGGGTTTCAATCAGGGTTTCACTGCCGGCGACAAAAGCCCCACCGGTGCCGAACGCCTTGCCCAGCGTGCCCACCAGTACCGGGACCTGTTCCATGGTCAGCCCCATCGCCTCGACGCAACCGCCACCGGTGTCACCCAGGCAACCAAAACCGTGGGCGTCGTCCACCATGACCCAGGCGCCATGCTTTTCGGCGGCTGTGCAAAGCGCTGGCAGGTCGGCGCAGTCGCCATCCATGCTGAATACGCCGTCGGTGACCACCAGCTTGCGAACGGCGTCGGTTTTACTCAGACGAGCAACCAGGCTATCGGCATCATTGTGCAGATAGCGCTGAAAGCGGGCGCCGGAAAGCAAGCCGGCATCCAGCAATGAGGCATGGTTGAGGCGATCTTCGAACACCGCGTCACCCTTGCCGATCAGCGCGTTGACCGCACCGATATTGGCCATGTAGCCGGTGGAGAACAGCAGCGCGCGCGGACGGCCGGTAAATTCGGCCAGCGCCTCTTCCAGCTGCTGATGCACACGACTATGACCATTGACCAGGTGAGATGCGCCGCCGCCAACGCCGTACTCGTTGGCAGCCTGCTGGAACGCGTTGACCACCTCGGGGTGGTTGGCCAGCCCGAGGTAATCGTTGCTGCAGAACGCCAGATAGTCGCGCCCGTCCACCCGCACTTGTGGGCCTTGGGCCGAATCCAGGGTACGTCGGCGGCGATAGAGGCGGGCCGCGCGGCGCTCGGCCAGCGCGCTGTCGAGCTGGTCAAAAGACATGGAGATTCCTTATTGATTGGCCGCGGCGCTTTAGCTGGCGGCCGCGTCGTAAAACAGCTCGCTGTCCTGCTTGGCCTGCAGCTCAGCCACCAGCTGCTGCTCCTGAGCTTCATCGGTGTTGCCTATCCGCTGCTCTACGTTGATCCCCAGTCGCTTGAACAGTTTGAGATCGCGGTGGGTTTCCGGGTTGGGCGTGGTCAGCAGGCACTCGCCGTAAAAGATGGAGTTGGCACCGGCGAAGAACGCCATCGCCTGCAGCTCATCCGACATCGACTCACGACCCGCCGAGAGGCGCACATGGGATTGCGGCATCATGATCCGCGCTACTGCGATGTTGCGGATGAATTCCAGCGGATCCAGGTCTTCCACCTGCTCCAGCGGGGTGCCCTCCACCTTCACCAGCATGTTGATCGGCACCGACTCCGGCTGCGGCGACAGGTTGGCCAGCTGGCAGAGCAGGCCGATGCGGTCGTTGGCGGTTTCACCCATTCCGAGAATGCCGCCGCTACAGATCTTCATGCCGGCATCGCGCACGTGCCCCAGAGTATCCAGCCGGTCCTGATAGGTACGGGTGGTGATGATCTTGTCGTAGAACTCGGGTGAGGTGTCGAGGTTGTGGTTGTAGTAATCAAGCCCCGCCTCGGCCAGCTCCTGGGCCTGATGCTCTTTCAGCATCCCCAGGGTCATGCAGGTTTCCAGTCCCATCGCCTTGACCCCTTTGACCATCTCCAGCACGTAGGGCAGATCACGGTCGGTGGGGTGTTTCCAGGCCGCGCCCATGCAGAAACGGGTGGAACCGGCCTCTTTGGCCTGTTTGGCCTTGGCCAGCACCGCTTCCACCTCCATCAGCCGCTGCTTCTCCAGCCCCGTGTCGTAGTGGGCGCTTTGGGGGCAGTATTTGCAGTCTTCGGGGCAAGCGCCGGTCTTGATCGACAGCAGCGTGCTCACCTGCACCTCGTTGGGGTTAAAGTGCTGACGGTGAACACTCTGGGCCTGAAACAGCAGATCGTTAAACGGCAGATCAAACAGCGCCTTTACCTCGGTGGCGCTCCAGTCATGACGTACGGTTCCCAAAGAGCTGTGCATGCAGATACCTGTAACTAACAATGTGATCGATTCGCGCTTCGCCGTGGCTCTCTTACCGCCGCACCTGATCAGGGTTGGCTACACTGCTTCGGTCAGCGGTGCTTAATCCGCTACAAAAAGGCACACGGGCGCAGGAAGGCCCAGTTTATCCGCCAAGGAGTCGCTGTCAACCTTCGATGAAAACACAGGTTTACTACCGATCACTATTTGATCGCCTTATTTTCAAGCCCCGTTGCCTGCTATGCCAACAACCGGGGGATCACGACCTACCTCTGTGCGAGGGCTGCCACGCCGACTTGCCCTGGCTGACCCATGCCTGCCCGCGCTGCGCCGAACAACTCCCGGCCGACACGGCACCATCAACACCCTGTGGACGCTGCCTGGCCAAACCGCCACCGGTCAGCCGAACGCTGTCGACCCTGCGCTACGACTTCCCATTCAACCATCTGACCCACCGCTACAAGGACCGCGCCGACCTGCCCCTGCTGAAACTGGCCGCGCGCCTGTTCAGTGAGCGCTTTGCCGAACTCATTCATGACCACCCACCCGATCTCATTCTGCCGGTGCCGCTGCACCGGGACCGCCTGCACGAGCGAGGTTATAACCAGGCCGCCGAACTGGCCTACTGGATCGCCCGCGACCTCAAGCTGCCGATGCGCGATGATCTATTGCAGCGCGTTCTAGCGACGCCACACCAACAGGGCCTGAGTGCCAAGGAGCGGCGCAGGAATCTACGCAAGGCATTTAGCGCCGAGTTGCCAGCAGGCGTTCAACGGGTAGCGATCGTGGATGACGTGATTACCACCGGCTCCACCACCAACGTGGTAGCGGAGACATTGATAAAAGCGGCAGGAAAACGCAGCGAGATAGAGGTTGAGGCCTGGAGTGTAGCGCGGGCGACCCGGCTAAAATAGCGCACACCGAACGGGTCTCCGACCTCCGCGGCGTCGATAACGATTACAGTACCGGGGAGTTGGGTAACGGCTGCTGACTCAGCTCCTGGGTATATCTCTCCGGCAACTTGGTTAGAGCTACTTTCAGCGCGGCAAAACAATCAGGATCAAGCGCGGTTCCAACATTCTCGGCCATGATAGCCAGTGCCTTGTGCACTTCTATCGCCGGACGATACGGGCGTTCGGCCGTGATGGCATCGAAGATATCAGCCGTGGTCACAATCCGCGTCATCAGGCTGATATCAGCAGCCTCAAGTCCGCGCGGATAGCCGGTGCCGTCCAATTTTTCATGGTGAGCACCCGCCATACGGGCAAGATCGATAAACGGCGACATCTTTTCCAGAATCTGTTCGGTAAAGGCCGCGTGAGCCTGCACCGCACGCCACTCGTCTGCATCCAGCTTGCCCGGCTTATCCAGAATGCTATTGCTGACCCCCAGTTTACCGATATCGTGCAACAGCGCCGCGCGCCGCAACCAGGTTCGCTCCTCATTAGCGATACCCAGCTCTCGCGCAATCAGGTCGGTGTATACCGCAACGCGCTCGCTGTGCCCGGCGGTGTAGGGGCTTTTAGCATCAACAATCTTGCCGAAGGCAGTGACGATACAGTCGAAGTAATCATCATCCAGCGGCAAACGCGCCTGGGCAGGCGCCAAACTCATCACCCGCTGACTAACGTCAGGTGACCGCAGTCCCTGGATAAACGCCTGACGTTTAACGATGACGTTAAGCTGATCCACCAACTGCGGGTCAAACCAGACACCGCTACGCTCGTTGACCTCGGCCAGCGCCCGGTCCAGATCGTGCTCCACCTGAAACACGTCAAACACCTGAGCCAATAGTGATATCCGTGAGTACAGCGGGATCTGTTGCCCCTTGAGTTGCTGCGGCCGACCTTTGCCATTCCAGTGTTCATCCAACGAGTGAATGCCCTGCGCTACCGACTCACCCAAGCGTAACTGACGTGCGACGTCTGCCCCACGGGAGCAGCGGGTTTGAATCAACTCCTGCGCATAGCCGTCGCCATTTTTGAGAATGTCTATGGTGGTCAGAATACGATCCGCCCACCCTTGCTGGCCGCCGGTATTCTTCACCACAAAGTTGATCACACTGGACAAGCTGGTACCGACCGTTTTGTAACGCCGTTTGAAAGCGAGGTCATCCGTGGCATACAACTCGCAGATACGGGCAGCATTGCTGCTGCATCCCGCATCTTTCAACAGCAGGGTAAAGAACAGGTCATTCAGTTCCTCTGCATCCAGCTGCAGCGCCTCTCCCAAATGCATGCCGATCCAGCAACAACGGATACAATGCTCTGGCGGCTGACCTTCGGTCATGTCCAGCGCGGTGGTCAACGAGATCATCAGCTCGGAGAGGGGAAAGTCGGTCAGTGAGGGCAAGAGCATTGTTGGCGTCAATGAGCAGTCGCTTAAATTGACGACAGTGTATGTGCCCTGCACCAGATTGGCCAGCCATCCGGCACGCTCCGGCGACTGCTGATCTATCGGCTTGCTGCCTCAGGATTTTGACCCAACCGGCAGTAACATCCTATTGAAGAACCACGGTCGCACTCTCCTCCGTCAGCCGTTATCATCAGCGCTCCGTTCAAGCGAGTGCGACCATGCCTCATAACGCCCAACACCCCTACAACAACCTCACCCCCGACCGCGTGCTTGATGCGGTGGAGTCGATCGGCTATCTCTCCGACGCACGGGTGTTCGGGTTGAACAGCTACGAGAACCGGGTCTATCAGGTGGGGATCGAGGAATCGGCACCGCTGATCGCCAAGTTCTACCGCCCCGAACGCTGGAGCGATGCGGCGATCATCGAGGAGCACCAGTTTACTCAGGCACTGGCGGAAGCGGAAAACCCGGTGGTGGCACCGCTGTCTGATCGGGAGGGTCGCACCCTGTTTGAGTTCGAGGGCTATCGCTTCGCCCTCTTTCCCCGCTACGGCGGTCATGCACCGGAACTGGATAATCTGGATAATCTTTTCACCCTCGGCAGCACCCTGGGGCGGATCCATGCCCTTGGAGCGGCCAAGCCGTTTGCACATCGTCCGGCGCTGGATGCGGCCAGCTTCGGCCACTGGAGCCGTAACTTTCTGCTCGATAACGACTGGCTTCCGCAGCAGTATCGCTACGAATACTCACAGCTCACCGCCGAGCTGCTGGAGATTATCGAAGCCCGTTTTGCCGCCGCCGACCGCCTGCAGTTGATCCGCCTTCACGGTGATTGCCATCCGGGTAACATTCTCTGGCGCGACGACGCGCCGAACTTCGTCGATTTCGACGACTGTCGCATGGGACCGGCAATCCAGGACCTGTGGATGCTGATCTCCGGCGATCGCAACCAGCAGCAGATCCAGATGGCAGAGATTCTGGAAGGCTACGAAACCTACCACGCCTTCAATCGCGCCGAGCTGCAACTGATCGAACCGCTGCGCGCGCTCAGAATCATGCACTACTGCGCCTGGCTGGCACGACGCTGGGAGGACCCGGCCTTTCCCATGCACTTCCCCTGGTTCGACACGGAAAGCTACTGGATGGAGCATTTGATGGAACTGCGTGAGCTGCGGGCGGCGGTGGATCGCCCGGTGCTGGAGCTGGGAAACTACTAGCATGCCCATACCGCTGCACCGCACCAAGACAAGTCGCCACCCGTTTGCGGTGTGGATTCTGCTGCTCGCGCTGCTGACGTTGACCGCTTGCAGCGACGATGCTCCACGCCTGGCTCCGCTGAGCCCCGGCGCCAGGGTGCTCGCCTTTGGCGACAGCCTCACCTTTGGAACCGGTGCCAGCGCCGAGCACAGCTACCCCGCGCAACTGGCGCAGCTGACCGGCCTGAACCTGATCCGCAGCGGCGTACCCGGGGAGGTAAGCGCCGACGGCCTAGCGCGACTACCGGGGGAACTCGACACCCACCAGCCCCAGCTGTTACTGCTCTGTCACGGCGGCAACGACCTGCTACGCAAACGCGACAAGGGCCAGCTCAAAGCCAACCTGCGCGCCATGGTCCAATTGGCGCGGGATCGTGGCATCCAGGTGGTACTGATCGGGGTGCCCAAGCTGGGGTTACTACTGAGCCCCGAGCCGCTCTACGCCGAACTGGCAGAGGAGATGGCGCTGCCCTTTGAAGCAGAGGCGCTGTCCGATATTCTGGCGGACAACAGCCTCAAGAGCGATGCGATCCACCCCAACGCCGCCGGTTACCGTGCGCTGGCTGAACGGCTTCAGCAACTGCTGAAAAACAGCGGCGCCCTCTGACAGGCAAGCATGGCCTCCGTTATACTGCGTCCTTCAGCTGCTCATCCGGTAGAACCTGTGCCTTGCGATCCACTCGACCCCGTCAGTTTTCAACCCATTGGCCGGGTGTACTCCTGCTTCAAGGAGAAGTTCGGCATTCCGCGCCAACCAGGACTGGCCAGTGCGGCCACCGCCGAGCTGGTCTTGCACGGCGCCTTCGCCCACCCCGATTGCGTCCGCGGGCTGGAGGAGTGCAGCCATATCTGGGTGCTGTTTATATTTAGCGAGCACCTTGAGCGCGGCTGGACTCCACTGGTACGCCCCCCCCGCTCCGGCGGCAAGAAGCGCGGCGTATTCGCCACCCGTTCCACCTTCCGCCCCAACCCCCTCGGTCAGTCGGTGGTGAAGCTGGAGCGGATTGAAATCCGCGACGGCGCGGCAGTCCTGCACCTTTCCGGCGTCGATCTGCTGGACGGGACCCCGGTGGTGGATATCAAGCCCTACCTGCCCTATGCCGACAGGGTCACGGCAGCCAGTTACCCCTACGCCAGTGACAGTCAACAGCTGGAACAGGCGGTGAACTTCGGAGCGGATGCAGAAGCACAGTTGTTGGCCCACCCTCAAGGCGAGCAGTTGCGTCAGCTGATCATTGAGGTGTTGCGCTGCGACCCGCGCCCGACCTTCCGCCGCAAGGCCGATGACGACCGTCTCTATGGGGTGGCACTGATGGATCGCAACGTGCGCTGGCGGATCCAGAATGACGCCATTGTGGTCGATCAGATCATCCCCCAGACTGAACCCCCGGCCGACGACGCGGTCTGCGGTTGAGGACTATCGCTTGAAGGAGCCCCCTATGGCCAAGTTGTTACACGTTGTCGCCGCCCCGCTGCTGGCCTCTAGCCTTCTGCTAACCCCGGTCACGCAGGCAGGAACCGCCTCACCAGCCACCGGGCCGCAGGTAGAGGCGCTGATCGGCGAACTGCTCAATAACGTCGACTGGCAGCTGCTGATGAAGCTACAGCAGAACATTCTCGCTAACCTGGATCTGCTGGTGCCCTACACCGAGGAGTACATCGCCTGCTTAGAGGCGGAGGGCACGCTGGACAACAGTCAGCCGCTGGATCTCAAGCGGTTGATCGGCGCGGCCAAAAACGCCTCCGCGACCTGCAACGTGATTCTGGAGTCGCTGGCCGGCAAACTGGATTTCAACCTCACCGAAGAGGAGCTGAACAACGGCCTCAGCCCCGAATACCGTGACCTGTTGAAGAAGAGCCTCTGATGCGACGCGGGCCGCGCTTTTACCGCGCCGAATCGACACCGCGCCGATCAATGCCGCGCGAACCGGTCACCCTGACTATCACCGATCTCAGCCACGACGGCCGTGGCGTGGCGCGCTACGAGGGCAAGACCCTGTTTGTCCACGGCGCCCTGCCCGGCGAACGGATAACCGCCAGGATCACCCAGCAGCGCAGCCGCTTCGATGAAGGCAAACTACTGCAGCTGCTGGAACCCTCCCCGGCCCGCAACGAACCCCGCTGCGCCCACTACGGCCGCTGCGGCGGCTGCCAGCTGCAACACCTGGCCGACGCCGAGCAGATCCATCACAAACAGCAGTCGGTTTTGCAGCAGCTACAGCGGATCGGTGGCGTCGAACCCGAGACAGTGCTGAAGCCGCTGGATGGCCCCCACTGGCATTATCGGCGCCGCTCGCGACTATCGATCAGTTGCCACAAGACCGGCGGCAAGCCGATGCTGGGGTTCCGCCAACAGGGTAGCAAGCAGCTGGTTTCGCTACGCGAGTGCCCGATTCTGGAACCGCGCGGACAAGCCCTACTGGAACAGCTGCAGAGGCTCTTACCCGGCTTGCGCCAGCCACAATCGCTATCCCACCTGGAGATAGCCCTGGGAGATAACGACAGCGCGCTGCTGATCCGCCACCCCAAGCCGTTGCATGCCACGGATCAGGCCGCGCTGATCGACCTTTGCCAGCAGCAGGGCTGCCAGCTCTACCTGCAGCCCACCGATTCCGACAGCATCCACCGCGTGCAAGGCAGCGGCCCGGAACGGCTGCATTACGGATACCAGTCCGGCGATGACGACGCGCCGCTGACGCTGGCGTTTCACCCTGGCGACTTCACTCAGGTCAACGCCACCATCAATCAAGCCATGATAACCCGTGCGCTAACTCTGCTGGAGCCAAACGCAGACGACCGCCTGCTCGATCTGTTCTGCGGCCTGGGTAACTTCACCCTGCCGCTGGCGCAACGCGCCGGGGCTGTCGTCGGCGTCGAAGGCAGCGCAGCGATGGTGACCCGTGGCGCCGAGAACGCTGCTGCCAACAACCTCGACAACTGCCGCTTCTACGCCGCCGATCTGACCCAGCCACTGGCCGCTGAACCTTGGTTCGGTGAAGGTTTCAGCAAGATCCTGCTCGACCCGCCGCGCGCCGGTGCGCTGGAGGTAATCCAGCAGCTACCGCTGAAGGGGGTCGACAAGCTACTCTATATCTCCTGCGATCCCGCCACCTTCGCCCGCGATGCCGGCGAACTCGCCCAGCGCGGCCTGCAGCTCAAGCAGTGGGGAGTAATGAACATGTTCCCCCACACCACCCACGTAGAATCGATTGGTCTGTTTGAACCCCGCTGACACGGGCCGCACGCGCGCTGTAGTCCGCCATCCCAGAAAACTCCGCCAGGATTAAAACAACCGTTTTAGATCTATCCATAGACTCTGCTAGGGTTGCTGATGTATCGCAGCGAAGGGGGCTGCATCACCGGTGTTGCAGTGGCAGACCGCTCACGCACGCTCCCTCAGCCGGATCGGTGTCATTCGGTGATCACGCGCCACCGAACCCACGTTGTCGTTCGGCATCCTGATACGCCCCGCGCGAACTGCTTGTTCACGCCCACGGCACAGGGAGAAACGGACGATGGCCAAGATACTCTTCTTTAATTTCGACGGTACCGACAACGAACCCGCCGATGCCATGCAGGACAAGAACCTGCTTGGCATCGCCGAAGACGACAGCATCACCAATGTGCTCAAGTTCCATCTGCTGCTGGGCGGCAATCTTCAGCAAAAGACCGGCCACACCAAGCTGGCTGACGGCTCGCGTACCTTTTACTACAACGGCGTCGGCACCTACGGCAATTTCTTCGAGCGCAAATTCAACGCCGGCCTGGCCGCGGAATGCGCCGACGTATCAACCATCCTGCGGCTGGCCCGCAAGGACTTCAAAGAGCACTTCGGCAAAACCGACGACTACGACTACGTAGTGGTCACCGGCTTCAGCCGCGGTGCCGCATTAGCACGCCGTTTTGCCTCCATCATCAACGGCATGGTAGATAACCGTCAGATCATCATCGAAGGGGTGTACGATACCGTCGCCTCCATCGGCCTGCCCAATCTCAGCAGCCGCGACCGCCCCTCCTCCGACGTGGTATTCGAGCACGGCCACACCCTGCCCTCCAACGTACTGCGCGCCCTGCACCTAGTGTCTCTGGACGACAAACGCAAGGCGTTCCAGCCAACGCTGATGAATCAGGACGGCCGCGTTACCGAAATCTGGTTCCCCGGAGCCCACTCCGACGTCGGCGGGGGTTACAACTTTGATGGCCTGTCCGACAACTCGCTACGTTTCTTCCTCGACTGGTTTGAGGATCAGAAGGAGCTGGGGATCCGCTTCGGTTCCTCCAAGTCGATCAACTACGACGAGATCTTTGATGAGGAGCGGCGTCGCCACCTGCGTATCGGCGCCGATGACGTGCAGATCGACCCCAGCGCCTTCGGCGTCAATCACCAACAGGATCGCAACCCGCTGGTGGAGTACTTCACCCTCACCGACCGCCGTTGTTGCGTAATCCGCGACGACAAGGTAGTGGACACCGCCACCCCGCTGGTGCACTGGTCGGTAGCGCAACGGATCGGCGGCGACCGCGACTACCAGCCGGCATCACTACGCAATACCGCCCACCGGGTGATCTATCCAGACCACAGCGAGCAGGCCTTCATCGGCTTTTCAGAACACAAACTCAAGTACAAGAGCAACCTGCGCCTGCCCGATGCCGGCGGCATCGAAACCCGCGTTTACGCCCACCGCAAGTTCAATCACACCGGCATCTATCTGGAAGCAGGCAAGCGCTACGACATCAAGGTAGTTAATCCAACCAAGCAGCGCTGGGTAGACGGCAGCATCCACCCCGTCGATGGCCGCGGCTGGGATCGTGACGACGTGCGCCTGGGGCTGCAGGAGTTTGCCATCGCTGCGATGGAACCTTTCCGTCGGGTAACCAAGGACGGGGCCGGACGCGCGGCCAAATGGTTCACCCTCTGCGGTTGTATCGGCACCGACGACGAGCACGCCTTTGTGATCGCCAATAGCCTGAAGGGATTCAAGCCCGAGCGATCGGGCGAACTGTGCGCCTTTGCCAATGATCTGGACGGCTACTACGGCAACAACAGCGGCTATCTGCTGATCAGGGTGACTGCCGTCTGACGTAGCCCGCCAGCCAGCCACCAATAGAAGGAGGCTCACCATGCCCACAAAACAGAAATGCGTAGGCTTCCAATACCAGTCAAACCACCGCCTCAAGCCCAAAGGTGGCAAACGGGCCAGCGAGGAGGAGCGTCTGATCGTCGATACCCTCAACGGCATGTACAAACGCGGCAAGATTCCCAAGGAAGCACTGCCATGGCTACGCGAGCAAGCCTGGATGGAACTCGAGGCGATCAAAGCATCGGTCAAAGAGGGCCTGCCCCACTGGCCGGAACCCCACGCGGCGTTCAAACGAATGCGAACCATGACCGACTTTACTCAGATGACCCTGCATTCCAGCGTCGCTGGTCGGCATACCCTTTACGATACCGCTAACGGTGAAATTCTCGCCCAGAGCAGCTTTGAGGTTGCGGATAACAGCAGCAGCTGGGAACGTTTTATCAGTTCACCCGGCGTAGTAATTGAGCTGCTGGCCGAACTCATCGGACTGGCGATGTCATTGATCACCCGCGTGCCTGGAAGCGCCAAAAAGAAGATTAAGGAAGAGGCCAAGGATATGGCGCGCGATCCCCGCATTCGTGATCTGCTCAAGCAGTTGATCGAACTGATGCGCAACTGGCGTTCCAATCGCCGGTCACGGGAAAAACTGCGCGAACTGCTGAAAGCCTTTTTCGAATCGATCTCCGACCATCTTGAGGACCTGCTGGAAAACATTGTCGGCGGCATGCGCTGGTGGGAAGTCGCCACCGCTATCATGTCATTCCTGTTGGCACTAACACCCTGGGGCTGGCTGAAACGGGGAGCAGATTTCCTGATCGGTATGACGGCGCTGACCGGTTCGCTCTACAGCAAGTGGGAGGCGGCAAAAGCCGAGGCAGGCACGGCCTGACATCGGCGCACCGGCCGCGACTTGTAATCGCGGTAAGCGCCCCCATTGTCGGCTTCTGTCATTTTCAGAAGCCGATACCCTCCCATGAACAAAAGCCTGATAACCAACCTGATTGCGCTGGCGCTCACCCTCGCCGGTCATTTTCTCCAGCAACCGCTGCTACTCACCGCCGGTCTGTTCGCCCTCTCTGGGGCGGTCACCAACTGGCTGGCGGTGCACATGCTGTTTGAAAAGGTCCCCGGACTCTATGGCTCAGGTGTGATTCCCAGCCGCTTCGACGAGTTCAAGCAGGGGATCAAGAACCTGATCATGGAGCAGTTCTTTACCGAGCAGAACATCGAGCGCTTTCTCAAGGCCGACAGTGGCGTACAACCTGACCTGCACCTGGCGCCGGTGATCGACAAGCTGGATCTGGGGCCGTTGTTCGACGCCCTGGTCAAAGCGATCGAAGAGTCATCGCTCGGCGGCATGCTCAATATGGTGGGCGGTGTTGCGGTGCTGCAGCCGCTGCGGGAACCCTTTACCGCGAAGGCCAAGAGCAAGCTGGAGGAGATGACCCGCGAAGCGGAGTTCGTGCGCCTGCTGCGTGAAGAGCTGGGGCAACCCGACGTCATGGCAGAGATGAGCAGCAAAGTGGAACAGGTAGTCCAGCAGCGGCTGGACGAACTGACGCCGCAACTGGTGAAGGAGATCGTGGCGCAGATGATTCGCCAGCACCTGGGCTGGCTGGTGGTCTGGGGTGGCGTTTTTGGCGGCCTGATCGGGGTAGCGGCCGCCCTTGCTGGCGTTTGAGCTTACAGGGGTGTAACGGGCATTATTGGCGCCGAGTGGACATCTGAGATTGCTTCTATAAACGGTGTTTCAATCTCCTTCCACTGCAATCAGATGGTCTTTGTTCCGCCCACACGGGCGGGTCACCTTTTGTCCGTCGTGACAAAAAGTAACCAAAAAACACTCGCCCACAAAAGCCGCCCTGCGGGACCTGCGCGCTGAACGCCCTCGAGGGGCACAACAAAATGTCCGTCCCTGGCCATACTGTTGCGGCGGCGGCCATCCAGGCCTTGCCCCTGCGGGCTGAAACCCTCAAGGGCATCCAGTGCTCGTCGGCTTTCGGAGGGCCGGGGGTGCCAGCCGCATTCAGGGTGCCCTTACCTGTTTTTCGCACTTGAGTATGAATGCGGTAACCCGGCTGCGACTTAACCCCTTTGGAGCCGACGAGCACGGCGACGGGGATTCGATCAGGCCCGCGCAAAGCGCGGGGCGAGGCATGGACGCCGAGCCGGATTGCGGCACAGGCAGGTGCCGCCCGATCCGCCAGAATCACCGTTGCCGCGCGCAGTGGACCCGTAGGGCGGCGGAACCAGGGGAGCATAAGGCACAAGTAGTTCTTTCTTCCCCTGTTCTTTGGAACGTTTGCCAAAGAATAGGGCCGCCCGAGTGGGCGGAACAAAGGCTTTCAAGCAACACAGCAAATGAGCTTCAAACGCCATTGATTGAGTCGCTTCTCAGCCGAGCAAAAATGTCCGCTTCGCGACGGTTGCAGCCATTCCAACGAACTCCCGCCTTCGCAACCGACGCAACAGGATCTCCCAGGCATATCGACTCAAAGCTCAATGGCGGTATCGAACTTCTCCCTGCGCAGCGAGATCAACGAGCGAAACTTATTCAGCTGCGGATCACTGGCGAGATCACGGCGGGCGAAAGCCTCATAGGCTTGCATGTCCGGCACCTGCACCACCAGCACAAAATCGACCTCGCCGGTAACCTGATAACACTGACTCACCTCCGGCGCCGCCTGCATCTTGCGTACGAAGCTATCGTAAATATCCAGCTGATCACGGGTCATCTCCACCTCGACGATGATATTGAGGCGTTGCCCCACCTTAAGCGGGTCCACCAGCGCCACGTCACTGACGATATAACCCGCCTCACGCAGGCGCCGCACCCGGCGCAGACAAGCCGGCGGTGATAGCCCCACGGCTTCAGCCAGCGCTTGGTTGCTGATGCGGTTATTCTGCTGCAACCGATTCAGAATCCGGCGGTCGATTCGATCAATTTCGGCCATGTTAATTTTATTTCTCTTAATAGCATTTTAGTTTGCGTTAAATTTCTTTTAACCCATCAATTAGCAATATTATCTAATATATAGAAGCCACAAAGAAATCGTGAAAAATAAAACAGTACTAAACTGCTGAGCCGTTACCGAATCTCGTTGTGGTACAACGCTCATGCACCCGCACCTTAGTCTTCGCTCTTTTATCACCGCCACCCTGCCCGACCTCGGCAGAGAGATCTACTGCGTCTGCGCCACCCTGTTCAAGCTGATGATTCCGATCATCATTCTGGTCAAGATTCTGGAAGAGCTGGGTGCCATTCCGCTGCTGAGCCGGCTACTGGAGCCGCTTATGACGCTGGTGGGACTGCCGGAATCGATGGGACTGGTGCTAACCGCCAACCTGCTCAGCAATATGTACGCGGGGATGCTGCTGTTCTATCAGCTGGCTCCGGAACAAACCCTGACCGTGGCTCAGGTGACAGTACTCTGCGGCATGATGCTGATCGCCCATAGCTTGCCGGTCGAGGTAAGGATCGTGCAGAAAGCCGGAGTACGGTTACCGGTGGCGCTGGGAATCCGCCTCGGAGGCGCGCTGCTGTTCGGCATTTTACTGCATCAACTCTACAGCTGGGGCGGCTGGCTGCAACAACCGGTGACCCTGGCCTGGACCCCGCCGCCGGTAGACAACAGCTGGCATGGCTGGCTGCTGGGGCAGCTGCAGAGCTTGGTGGTGATCGTGCTGATCATTAGTACCCTGATCAGTCTGCTGCGCCTGCTCCGTTGGCTCCATATCGAACGGCTGATGATCTGGCTGTTACGACCGGTCATGCGGCTGCTGCGGATCGGCGAACAGGCGACCTCGCTGACCATCATCGGCATTACCCTGGGGCTGGCGTTCGGCGGAGGACTGCTGATTCGCGAAGCCCAGAGCGGCCGGATCAGTCGCCGCGACGTGTTTGCCGCCCTCTGTTTACTAAGCCTCTGTCACAGCCTGATCGAGGATACCCTGCTGGTACTGCTGCTGGGAGCAGATCTAGCCGCAGTGCTCTGGGGCCGATTGCTGTTCAGCTTGGTTTTTGTGGCGCTGATGACCCGCTGGCTGGACCGAACCAGCCCCGCCTTCCAGCAACGCTACCTGTTCCGCCCCCTCCATGACGCCCCACGGGAGCCCGTCCATGCCTGAACAGCCCGAGCTTCGTCGCGGTGTTTACTTCGCCCTTGCCGCCTTCAGCCTGTGGGGACTGGCACCGATCTACTTCAAGACGGTGGCCAGCGTCGCGCCACTGGAAGTGCTGGCCCACCGCATAGTGTGGTCAGTACTGCTGCTCGGCGTGCTGCTTTGGCTGAGCCGACGCTGGCAAAGTCTGCTGGCGCTGCTGCGTCAACGGCGTCTACTTGGCGGGCTGATGTTGTCTGCGCTGCTCATCTCCGCCAACTGGGGCGTATTTATCTGGGCGGTGAGCGATAACCGAATTCTGGAGACCAGCCTCGGATACTTTATCAATCCGCTGGTCAGTCTGCTGCTGGGGATGCTGTTTCTGGGCGAGCGGTTACGACCGGCACAGTGGGGCGCGATCGCACTGATGGGCATCGCGGTGGGCTATCAGTTGATTCTGCTGGGAAGCCTGCCGGCGGTGGCGCTGGTGCTGGCGTTCTCGTTCGGCTTTTACGGTCTGGTACGCAAGAAGTTGTCGGTCGATCCCATCATCGGCTTGTTTGTGGAAACGCTGCTGGTCACCCCCTTGGCGCTGGCTTACCTTGCCTGGGGGCAGGCACATGGCGGTCTAGCGTTCACCGCTGGGGATACAACGCTGAGTCTGTTGCTATTCGCCGCCGGGATCGTCACCACTCTGCCGTTGCTCTGTTTTGCTGCGGCTACCGTAAGGCTCAGCCTCACCTGGATCGGCATGTTTCAGTATCTGGCGCCCAGTATCGCTTTTCTACTGGCGGTGTTTTACTACCAGGAACCCCTTGATGGTGCCCGAATGCTGACCTTTGTGTTGATCTGGATCGCGCTGGCGCTGTTCACCGCTGAGGGGTGGTGGAATAAACGCCGTCTGCCCCCGGCAATGCCGGTTAATCCCCCCGGCGTCAGCTAGGACTTGTGGGTGTTAATCACGTCACGCAGTTGCTGCATCTCAGCGCGCAATTCTTCCAGCGTCACCTCCGGCGAACGCCCGTCGGCCCCGCCAAGGATGCTGCAGATCTGCTGATCCAGATGCCCCAAACGGTCACTGACGCCGAGAATCCCCTCGTTGAGGGCCTCATTGACCAGGCCGACCTGATTCTCCAACTGGTACACCGCGTTGCGAAAGCGAGATAGAAACTGCTCGCCCTCGCGGTCCATAAAAATCGCCAGCAGCTCGTCAGGAAACAGCGCCCGAATGCGACCGTCGGTGCGGATGGCATACTCGCCGCGCTGGGTGCAGTAGGGTTTGTGGCGGCCACTGGCGATCTCGATCCGCAGGAAGGGCTGGCGGGAGACGTTTTCGACGAACACCTCAATGTCGAGATTGGGTATACAGTCGGTGGCCTTGTTGATGATGCTCATGCGGGCGGTGTCATCGACCGGGCAGCCCACGACACATCCACGCTGAACGCCATCGCCGGTAGTGTATTCGTCCACACCGACCAGCACCGCACCGCCAAGCGGACTGTTGGCAAAGGCCACCAGGGTACGGGTTTTGATGCCGGAAAGGTCGCGCTTGAAATCGACGTTAATCCCTTCCGGCATTTTCAGCAGTTGATGACAGCGCTGGCTGATGCCTCGAAATTCGCGCTGACCGCCACTGCTCATGGTGGACGGCCGTTACTGATACAGACCGTCGTCTTCCAGATTCAGCGGATTTTCCAGCTGATCATCATCACGGAAGAACGCGGTGGTGTCCTGAAACATCAGCCCTTTGCCGCTAAACCAGCGGCCGAGCTCCTCCATCGCATCTTCCGCCTGTGCTTTGTGCACCTGAGCGGTAATGATCTGATAGAAGTAAACCCCCAGCAACGCAAAGGCAGCGCCAAGGAAAAACTCGGACTGGAACGAAAACAGCCCCACCACGACCCCCACCAACCACAAACGGCTGGCCTTGGCCTGCTTCAGCGCGTCATTAGCTTCAGCGGCATCGCTGTGGTGACTGAGGTACTGGCGGTAGCGGGACTGGACATCGGACTTGATGTCGGAGGAGAGCGTATCGGGCATCGTTCAGGTTCCTGTAGAGCGATTGGTTCACCGCCGCGCCGGTTGTGCGGCGCGGCGAATGTTGAGTATAGCCGGCTCAGGCGAGGGTCTTGGTAACCACTTCATAGCTGTCCGGCGACAGTTTGTCAGCATCACGGATCCGTTCCAGCTCCGCCTGCATCAATGCACGGCGCTTGGCGTCGTAACGTTTCCAGCGCGTCAGCGGCCCCAGCAGACGCGAGGCGATCTGCGGATTACGCGCATCCAGCGTCAGTATCTGATCGGCCAGAAAACGGTAGCCGGCACCATCGGTGCGATGAAAGTGAACCGCATTCTGGCCACAGAATACGCCGATCAGGGCGCGCACCTTGTTAGGATTCCCCATGTCGAACGCCGGGTGCTTCATCAGTCCCCGTACCGTATCGAACACATCAGGGCGATCAGCACTGGCTTGTACACTGAGCCACTGGTTCACCACCAGCGCATCGTGCTGCCACTGGTTATAGAAACTTTCCAGCGCCGTTTCCCGGGCATCATCGTCGTCACAACTGGCCAGCAACGACAACGCCGCCAGCGTATCGGTCATGTTGTCCGCAGTTTCGAACTGCTCCTGCGCCAGCACCAGATCCTGCGGCCGCTCCAGTGCCATCAAATACCCCAGGGCACTGTTCTGCAGCGCACGGCGCGCGATCGCCTCCGCGCTGAGTTCAAACTTGCCGTTGCTGCGGTTGTGGCGATAGGCGTCCATAAACAATCCTTGCAGCTGTTCAGCCAAGGCGCGGCGGACGAACTGGCGCACATGGTGAATGGCATCAACATCGATCTCCTCAGCCAGTTGGCCCAGATAGGCCTCGGAGGGCAGCGCCAGCATTTTGGCTACCATAGCCGGGTCGAGGCTTCGATCAGCCAACACCTGCTGATAGGCGGTGATCAAGCGCTGGTCGACCTCCAGATCACGGTCAGCACGATAGTCAGCGACCAGCTGCTGGATCACCTGCACCGCCAGCTGCTGACCGGCATCCCAGCGGTTAAAGCCGTCGCTGTCGTGGGCCATCAGAAAAGTCAGTTGGTCACGGCTGTAGGGGTAGCTGAGAATCACCGGCGCGGAAAAGCCGCGCAGCAGCGACGGTACTGGCCTGCAGGGCAGGTTTTCAAACACAAAGCTCTGCTGCGCCTGGTCAAACGAGAGCACCTGGCTAGTGGCACCACTGTCATCGAGGGCCAGTTCATTGCCCTGCTCGTCCAGCAGGCCAAGCGCCACCGGGATCACAAAGGGCGCTTTTTCGCTGGCTTCGGGCGTTGCTGGACAGCTCTGTTTCAAAGTCAGGGTGTAACGCCCGGTGGAGGCATCATAATCATCAGAGGCATCCACTCGCGGCGTACCTGCTTGAGAGTACCAGCGCTTGAACTGGGTCAGGTCGAGCCCGGAGACCTCCGCCATGCAGGCAACAAAATCGTCAGTGGTGACCGCCTGGCCGTCGAAACGCGCGAAGTAGAGATCAGAACCCTCGCGGAACTTCTCCGGCCCCAAAAGGGTGTGCAGCATGCGCACCACCTCCGCACCCTTTTCATAGACCGTCAGGGTGTAGAAGTTGGAGATTTCGATAAAGGACGCTGGCCGCACTGGGTGCGCCATGGGTCCTGCGTCCTCGGCGAACTGCTGGGTCCGCAGCAGGGCGACGTCCTCGATCCGCTTGACCGTGCGCGACCCCATATCAGCGGAGAACTCCGAGTCGCGGAATACCGTGAAGCCCTCCTTCAGGCTGAGCTGGAACCAGTCGCGACAGGTGACCCGATTACCGGACCAGTTGTGGAAGTACTCGTGGGCGACGATCCCTTCGATGCGCTGGAAGGCGCTGTCAGTAGTGGTTTCCGGTTTGGCCAGTACACAGGAGGAGTTGAAAATATTGAGCCCCTTGTTCTCCATCGCTCCCATATTGAAGTGATCGACCGCCACAATCATAAAAATGTCGAGGTCGTATTCACGCCCGTACACCTCTTCGTCCCAGCGCATCGATTTTTTCAGTGACTCGATGGCGTGATCACACTTGTCCAGATTCTGCTTTTCAACAAACAGCCGCAGGGCGATCTCGCGCCCGCTCCGGGTCACGAAGCGGTCTTCGACCTTTTCCAGATCACCGGCCACCAGCGCGAACAGGTAAGCAGGCTTGGGAAAGGGGTCTTCCCAGGTCACCCAGTGGCGGCCGTTCTGTTCGCCCTCGGCCACCGGGTTTCCGTTGGAGAGCAGCACCGGATAGTCCACCCGGCTGGCGTGAATGGTGGTGGTAAACACCGACATCACATCGGGGCGATCAAGATAATAGGTGATCTTGCGAAAGCCTTCCGCCTCACACTGGGTGCAGAACATGCCGTTGGATCGGTATAACCCCTCCAGCGACGTGTTCTCCTGCGGTTTGATCAGGGTGACACACTCCAGCTCGAACGGCTCGGTGAAGCTGCCGGTGACTTCCAGCCCCTCATCGTCGATCCGGTATTCATCGGCGTTAAGGTCTCGTCCGTCGACCACCAGCCGGCGCAGCACCAGCGAGCTGTCGCCATGCAGACGCAGGGGGATATCGCGTTCGTCCGAGGCGGGATTGCGCCGCATCGACAGGCGCGACTTGACCAGTGTTGCCTTCTCGCCCAGCTCGAAATGGAGCGCGGTACGCTCGATCAGAAAAGGCGGAACGCGGTAATCCTTGAGGTGGATAGTACGAGGGTTGTTCTTGCTCATGATGCGGGTAAATCCTTGGCTGCCGGCGCCTCGGCGGACAGTTCCACCTGATAGGCACCGTACTTGCGTACATTGATAACTCCGGTATCCAGAATCAGATATTGGCCCTTGATTCCCTCCAGGGTTCCTTCGATCTCCGGTGTTTTGTCGAGATTAAGCGCCGTGACCTTGAGCGGATAGTTGCGCACCGGGTAGTCGATTTGCAGCGGTTCGACATCGTAAACCGGCTGGATCGCCTGCACCCCGTATTGCTGCTGCAACGCCTGTAACGGCTCACGGCACTGTTGCAGCAGCAGTTCGCGAAAGGCGGCCAGATCCTGAGACTCGGGGACCCCCTTCAGCATGCGCTGCCACTGGGTGCGATCGGTGACATGCTCACGCAGAATCGCTTCCACCAAGCCCGATTGCTGCCGGGTCGCCACCCGCAGTATCGGCAGCGCCTGGGTTGCCCCCTGATCAAGCCAGCGGGTTGGCACCTGGCTGACCCGGGTGATCCCCACCTTGATACCGCTACTGTTAGCCAGATAGACCAGATGATCGGTCATGCAGTTACGTTCGCCCCAGGCTTCATCACGGCAGGTGCCAGCGTGAAAATGGCAATGTTCCGGCGCCATGATGCAGCGGTCACACTCCGGCAGCCTGGTAAAGCAGGGGTAGCAGTAGCCCTGGCTGAAACTTTTTTTGGTCTTGCGACCACAGGCGAGACAATGAATACCGCCGGTATGGCGCAGCTGAATCCGCTGCCCCAGCAGGGGGTTCATCGCCACCTGCTGATCATCCAGACGAAAGTGATACTCCGCCGGCTCGCCCAGCGCCACCTGCATTTTGCGCAGCGTCCCCGCGCCCAGTGCGACGAAACTCATCAGCTGTTAAGAATCCGGATGATATCTTCGGTGCTCTGGCTGGGTCCGTGCTGGGTCCCGTCCGGTTTGGTGCGATCGATATAGCCCACCCGCTGCTCTTCCGGCAGGTGCTTGGCATCGTAGGCGATCACCGCTTGCAGACAGGCCTCACGCTCTTCGCTACTCAGGCGGCGGCCATCCGGCCACTTACCTAACTCGACCGCGGTTTTCATCGCCGCATGGACTTCCGGGGTCATTACTTCAAGAAGTTGTTCAAAGGTCATCATGGTTCAGATCTCACAACAGCAGACGGGGTGGTGACGAACCACCAAAACGGGCTCATGGTAGCACGGGATAACCTACCCGCGCCGCCACAAGCGATGGCGCAACAGGTACACCACCGGCGTGGCCAGCAATCCCGACAACAACCCGATCAGGTGTGCAGTATTGGCGATCGACCCCATCCCCATCGCTTCGATGGCACCGCTGACACCCAGCACCAACCAGATCATCATAAAGGTCATCAGCGCAGGAGGCAGGCCGAAACGGCGTTCCGGATTGAGGCGATCCCACAGCCAGGTATACCCCATCAGGCCAAAAATCACCCCGGACAATCCGCCAAACAGCGGCCCGGTCATCAGATATTGCGCCAGGTTGGAAACAATACCGGTAAACAGCACCAGCACCACCAGCACCCGGCGTTTTTGCAGGTGCTCGATCCGCCGCCCCAGCTCCCAGGTCCAAAGCAGGTTGAACACCAGATGCAGCACGCTGAAGTGAACAAATATCGGGGTAACCCAGCGCCACCACTGCCCGCTTTCGATCAGGGTACCCAGACTCTGGAACAGCAGCTGCTGCCCCTGAAAATTGAAATCGACGAAGGTAAACCAATGCAGCCAGTTCAGATTGTCACCCAGGCCGGTGATCACAGCCACCAGCAGACTGATGCCGATCAGTGCCATAGTCACCGGATAGAAATGGATACTCAGGCGCAACCCTGACGAGCGCCCGGGGGCAACGGCAACCGCCTCGTCGGCCAGCGATTCACCGTCGCGCCAACGCTCGAACTGACGGGTAACAAAATCAACGTCACTCTCGCGCCCCAGCCACAGCTGCTGTTGGCCATCAAAGTGGGTAATCCGGTGGGGAATCTGTTGTCGCCACAGAAACGCGGCGAAATCACGCAGGTCCACAGAAGCGGGCAGCTCCATCAATTTATGCATCAACGACTCAGCTCCTCGTCCGGAAGGTCTCCGCTTTCGACCGGCACGGCGACGAATTTATCCGCCCGCAAGGTAGATTCGCCATCCATCCGATAAGCCACCAGTTTACCCGCTTTGACCGCACTGTAGTCCAGACAGGCGATATTGGGGGTGATCGGAGCAGGGTCACCCTGGCGCCAGTAATGCCCGATAAACAGTGGCGGCTCGGTGGCCCCGTAATGCAGCAACTGATCCCGTTCGGCTCCGCTGAGCGGCTGCCCCGCGATATGAGCAGGCAACGGATCGGGCTGAAACAGCAGATCGGCATGAGTTACGGCGCTGGAGTGCCAAAACTTGGTGCGGTAGACATGACGACGGTAACCGTCAGCGCTGACCATCACCTCGCCGTTAGGCAGATAAAGGTAAGTACCACGCAATAGCCGGTCAGCCACCTGCCACTCAAAACAGCCGCGTTCCGCGGAGCGCGCCAGAAAACGGTCGTCGGAAAAATCGACAACCCCGCGCCGGCGCAACTGGTCAATCAACTGCTGGTCCCAGCAAGCGTGAATCACCCGAAAAGCACCCAGGTCGAGATAGAGAGGCAAGGTGCGAAACCAGGCCAGGTAATCCTGCCACTCATCGGGGTGCTGGCTGAACTGATCCAGGGTTTCACGAATCTGACGCTCATGACGGGGGCCGTGGTCGCGCAAAAAACCGCCCGCCTCATTCGGCGTGTGATAAGCAATGGCGTTGTATTCATGGTTGCCGATGACGATCTGCGCCGCACCACGCTCTACCATCGCGCGCACTAACGCCAGCGATTCGCGAACCCGGTTACCCCTATCAACAATATCCCCGATGAAGATAGCCCGACGCTCCTGGTGGCGATAGCACCCCTGCTGCAGCCGATAGCCCATCGACTCCAGTAGGTGGGTCAGTGTCTGTGCACAGCCGTGCACATCCCCGATCAGGTCGTACCCTTGAACCGCCAAAAGACCTCCTCGACATCGCACTACACTCCTAGCCTAGGGGAGTAGCAGTGATCATGGAAGCGCTAGTGTAACCGATGGATTCAACGGTGATTATGCGGCTTTTGGGTAGCCGGACCACAATGCCGGGCACCAGCGGCAACTGACGCATCGCCGCCAACGGGCAGACAAGCCGATACCAAAGGAGGCCGTAACGAAATAAAAACGAGGAAAGGTCAACAGAAGTGGCGGAACGGACGGGACTCGAACCCGCGACCCCCGGCGTGACAGGCCGGTATTCTAACCAACTGAACTACCGCTCCGCAGCGATAAAAAACGGTTCGAGCGATGGTGGGCGTGGAGAGGATCGAACTCCCGACATCCACCTTGTAAGGGTGGCGCTCTCCCAGCTGAGCTACACGCCCATCAGGATCGTAAGTGGCGGAACGGACGGGACTCGAACCCGCGACCCCCGGCGTGACAGGCCGGTATTCTAACCAACTGAACTACCGCTCCGCAGCGATAACGATCTGAACCGTCTTGACAGTGGTGGGCGTGGACGGGATCGAACCGCCGACATCCACCTTGTAAGGGTGGCGCTCTCCCAGCTGAGCTACACGCCCACTGTCAATTGCATCAAACAATGCAACTAAAAGTTGGCGGAACGGACGGGACTCGAACCCGCGACCCCCGGCGTGACAGGCCGGTATTCTAACCAACTGAACTACCGCTCCGCTTCAAGAAACGTGGTGGGCGTGGACGGGATCGAACCGCCGACATCCACCTTGTAAGGGTGGCGCTCTCCCAGCTGAGCTACACGCCCCGCGTTTCAAGAGCTGCGAATTTTACGCGTTTTCGGACCGCTGTCAAACCTTCGGTGAAAGTTTTTTTAAACCGACTGAGGTTGCCGAAAAAACATGCAATAACGCACTGAAATCGACTAAATATGCCGCAAAAACAACCTTCGCTTACACTCTGGCGCGAATCACTGGCGACCCAGATCCGGCGATGGCATCATCTGCCTAAACACCACCGCTTGATCAGGACCCCATGCCCGTAACCGTCACCCAGGCCCTCGACCGCTTTATTGAGCACTATCTGCAGGCGCAGCTCGCCCGCTACGGCGACCTGCCCCGGTTGGAACACGATCCCGACTGGCCCTCCCCCTGCCTGCAGGGCGAGCCCGATCCACAGGGACTACAACGCTGGCAGCCGGTTCTACAGAGCGAACCGACCGACCTGTTCGAGCGTTTGGCCGAAGCACTGGGAGAACCTGTTCACAACGACATCGCCGCTTACTACAGTCGTTACTGGTCCGATCCGCTGCGGGCTAGTTGCGCCACCGGCGATCTCAGCTTGCTGTTTGTCTGGAATGCAGAGGATTTAGAGCGTTTGCGCGGCAACCTGATCGGTCACCTGTTGGATTGCCGTCGGCGCAAACGCCCCGACGCACTATTCTTTGCCTGCACCGAGCCGGAGGATTACGTCCTCAGCATCGACAACCAGAGTGGCGAGGTACTGCTGGAACAGCCCGGCTCACCAAAATTCGATATCGTCGCGCCGTCGCTGGCAGGGTTTATCGATTCACTTCGCCCCAACATTGACTAATATGGCAACTTATCCGCTCCACCACAGGGATCTAACAACATGAACAAAGGTTTCGCCATTTTCGCTTTTTCGCTTGCCCTGACGGCCTGTGCCTCCAGCCCGCAACAGGTAAAACTGCAACCTCAAGTTGAGGTCAACAGCCGGCTGGCCAAACAACCGGCGGTTAACCTCACCATCAGCGACAACCGGCCCTCGCCATCGCTTGGCACCCGGGGCGGTGTTTACGGCGGATCCAACCATATTACGCCGGCCCGCAGCCTGTCCGACAGTATCTATCCTGTGGCCAGCAAGGCATTGACTGAACTGGGCGCTCGTATGAACGCCAGCAGCCCGTTCCCGGTCGATCTGCGGCTAGAGGTGGAGCAGCTCAGCTACACCGTCGACGAGAACAGCACCCTGCCCCTGCAAGTAGAACTGAAAGCGGCTATTCGTGCGGTCGCCAACAAAAACGGCCGTTCGTTCTCCGGGCGCTACGAATCCAGCAAGCTGCATAAGTTCGTCACTTCGCCGTCAGAAGAAAAAAACGAAGAGGTGATCAACGACGTTCTTTCCACCACGCTGAACCGTGTGTTCAACGACCCCAAGCTGCTCACCTTTATGGAGCAGTAGCTTCCCGGCCCTACCGGTATCAGTGAACAACGGCCGCCCTCGCGGCCGCTTTTCTTTAGCCGGCGACTCTCTTCCACCTAGCGCTAGGACTGCCCCGTACCAACCGTATGCGCCAGCAGATGACTGATATGACTCAACGGCAGCCCGCTCTGATCGTGCCAGCGGTTAAACGCCTGCTGGACCAATCCAAGATCCCGCTTGGAGGTTGGCATGCGGTCGACTACCTGCTGCGCCTTGAGCGCCGCCACCACATCCGGCGACAAACGAAAGGTATCCTTGCCAATCAGACGCAGAAACGCGGCACCCGATTGCCCACCCAAATGAGCCCCCTGCTGTTTCAGCACGCTCCACAAACCGACAATCTCAGCTCCGGGCCAGGCGGCGATAAAACGCGCAAAACTGCCGTGCTCCATCGCCAGCTCGCACACCATCTGGGCATTGTGACGCACCGATTTGAGCTTGCCCCAGTGACGGATCAACGCCCCGTTCTGCATCAGCGCTTCCAGCTGTTCATCACTCATCAACACAATACGCTGCGGGTCAAAACCATGAAACGCCTGCTCAAATGCCGGCCACTTGGCATCCACCAGACTGTGCTTGAGGCCGGCACGAAACACCCGCCGGCAAAGGTCTGACAACAACCGGTCATCGCCCTGCTGCGCCAGCAACTCCGGCGCTACTACCCGCGGCAAGCGGGCCAGGATCGCGTCCCGATCGGGGCGCTGATCGACATAGTCGATGACCCACTGACAATCGTGCATAAAAAATCCTCCAAAAGGCTGCCTTGAGGCGTGTTGCAAGCGCAACAAAGCCGCGTATGATACGGGATTCAGCCGCAGTTACCGGGTTGTTGCAGGCGAGCGATCAAGACTCGCCGCCCCCGCGGCACCAGTTTGAGTCAGGATACACAATGACGGTTTTCAGAAAGTCCAACAAATTGATCAACGTCTGCTATGACATCCGCGGCCCGGTCCTCGAAGAAGCCAAGCGATTGGAGGAGGAGGGGCAGCGCGTGATCAAGCTGAACATCGGCAATCCAGCCCCGTTTGGCTTCGATGCCCCGGAAGAGATTATTCAGGATGTGATTCACAACCTGCCTTCCGCCCAAGGCTACTGTGATTCCAAAGGACTGTTCGCAGCGCGCAAGGCCGTCATGCACGAGTGCCAGCGGCGCAAGATTGCCGGCGTTACCATCGACGACATCTATCTCGGTAACGGCGTCAGCGAGCTGATCGTAATGGCGATGCAGGCGCTGCTCAACGATACCGACGAGATGCTGATTCCGGCACCGGACTACCCGCTCTGGACCGCGGCTGTGAGCCTGGCTGGCGGCACCCCGGTACACTACCGCTGCGATGAAGGCGCGGGCTGGCTGCCAGATATCGATGACATCAAGAGTAAAATCACCGAGCGCACCCGCGGCATCGTGGTCATCAACCCCAACAACCCTACCGGTGCGGTCTATCCCAAAGCGCTGCTGGAGGAGCTGGTCGAACTGGCACGCCAGCACAACCTGATCCTGTTTGCCGACGAAATCTACGACAAGATCCTTTACGACGAGGCCGAGCATGTTTGCCTTGGTTCGCTGTCAGAGGACGTGCTGACCCTGACCTTCAACGGCCTCAGCAAGAACTACCGCTCTGCCGGCTTCCGTGCCGGTTGGGTGATCGTCAGCGGCCCCAAGCACCGGGCGAGGGATTACATCGAAGGGCTGGACATGCTCTCCAACATGCGCCTGTGCGCCAACGTGCCGGCCCAGAACGCTATCCAGACGGCCCTCGGTGGCTACCAGAGCGTCAACGACCTGATCGTACCGGGCGGACGCCTCTACGATCAGCGCGAACTGGCCTACAACCTGCTGAGTGAGATCCCCGGGGTGTCCTGCGTCAAACCGCAGGGTGCCATGTACCTGTTCCCGAGGCTGGACCCCAAGGTCTACCCGATTCACAACGACGAAAAGATGGCGCTGGACCTGCTGATCCAGCAGAAGGTGCTGATCGTTCAGGGCTCGGGCTTCAACCTGCCCGACACCCAGCATTTCCGCCTGGTCTTCCTGCCACGCGAGGACGATCTGGAAGACGCCATCGGCCGCATTGGCCACTTCCTGCGCGGCTACCAGCAGTAGCCGCCCACAACGAGAAGGACACTCCCATGCGTCGTACCTTGCTGCCCCTGTTGTTGATCGCCCTGCTAGCCCCGGCGGTGCAGGCCGCCCCGGTGGCCAACGACATCGCCGTACTGTGCCAGAAGACCCATCCGGGCCTGCGCGCGGTGCAAAGCTTTTGCATCAAGCAGCACCGCAATTATCACGACTGGCTGCAGTACGAACGCAAACGGATCTTCAACAACAAGAAATCGTTGGCCCATCTGGACAGTTGCGTTGCCAAGAACTACCCCGACTATCGTCAGGCATTCGACTGCGCCACCGCCAAACCGACCCTGTTCGGGCTGTTTTAGTAAACGCTAACCGCTAATCCGGAAGCCGGTAACGCAACACCTTGAGACTGCGTTCAGGGTCCGCTTCGGGAAACGCATCCGGATTGGCGATCCGCTCGACAAACTGCAGCGCCGGCGCGCGTTCGGCCATATGTTGTTGCAGGAAAGCACAGTTCCGACCGGGATCGTTCAGACACAACAGCACCTCGCCACCCGGCACTAACAACCGCTCCAGCCGGCCCATCAGGCGCGGGTAATCCTTTTCCACCGCAAAGCTGCCCGGCTGATAGGAAGGCGGGTCAACAATGATCAGTTCATAGGGACCGGCCTTGGTCAGCTTGCCGAAGGAGCGAAACAGTTCATGGCCCAGATAACGCACCTGCGGCCCATCCATATCATTGAGGCGATGATTCTCACGCCCCTGCGCCAGCGCGCCGCGGCTCATATCAAGATTGATTACCTCATCGGCACCGCCAGCCAATGCCGCTAGCGAAAATGAGCAGGTGTAAGCAAACAGATTGAGCACCCGCCGTCCGCGAGCATTTTCACGCACCCACTGACGGCCGGCAGCCATATCAAGAAAGAAGCCGCTATTCTGGTTGCGCCCCAACCGCACCTGATAGCGCAGCCCCCGCTCGGTAACTACCAGCGTATCCGGCAACTCGCCCCAGGCTGCCTCGGTGGGTGCACCGCGCAGGTAGCGTCGCTGCACCAGCACCCCACGAACCCCCTCAATAGCGGCTGCGGCAGCGATCCAGCCCGCCAGTCGCTCGACTTCCTCGTGATAAAGGGTGATCAGGACCAGCGGTGGTAACAGATCGACGTTGACGTGCAGATGCTCCGGGAAGCAATGACCGCGGCCGTGAAACAAGCGGCATGCATCGCCTTCGCTAGCTTTATCCAACGCCTGGAGCGCATTGATCAGGGGGTCCATAACAGGGCCTATCGACATTAAAAATGGGCGCCATTATAGCTTGAAACTTTTGTCACTCACCCCCATCTAAGCAGCAACTAATTTGTTGGACGCAAAGGAGTCCATTCATGCGCATCTTGCTGTTTCTGGCCACTAACCTGGCCATCATTCTGGTCGCCAGTGTAACCCTGAGCCTGTTAGGTGTCGGTTCCACCCTGCAGGCCAACGGCATCGACCTTGATCTTGGCAACCTGCTGATCATCTGTGCCGTGTTCGGCATGGCCGGCTCACTGGTATCGCTGTTCATCTCCAAGTGGATGGCCAAGCGCGCCACTGGCACCCAGATCATCGACCAGCCGCGCACGGCGGATGAGAAATGGTTGGTAGACACGGTAGCAGAGCTGGCGCAGGAAGCGGGCATCGGCATGCCGGAGGTGGGTATCTTCCCGGCCCAGCAGTCGAACGCCTTCGCCACCGGCTGGAACAAGAACGACGCGCTGGTCGCGGTCAGCCTCGGTCTGCTGCAGCGGTTCCGTAAAGAGGAAGTGCGGGCAGTACTGGCGCACGAGATCGGCCACGTTGCCAACGGCGACATGGTGACGCTGGCGCTGATTCAGGGCGTGGTCAACGCCTTCGTGATGTTCTTTGCCCGCATCATCGGCCATACCGTTGACCGGGTAGTGTTCAAGAACGAACAAGGCCACGGCATCGCTTACTTTCTCACCACCATCTTTGCCGAAATCGTGCTTGGCATTCTGGCCTCCACTATCGTCGCTTGGTTCTCCCGCCGGCGTGAATACCGCGCCGACGCCATGGGCGCGCAACTCGCAGGTTCCGCGGCAATGATCGGTGCTTTGCAGCGCCTTAAGGCCGAACAGGAACTGCCGTCGCAGTTGCCGGACCAGATGGTCGCCTTCGGTATCAACGGCGGTCTGCGTCAGGGCCTGCAGGCGCTGTTTGCCAGCCACCCGCCGCTGGATGATCGGATCGACGCGTTGCGTCACGGTTAAGACTGTGAGCAGTAACGAAAGGGAGCCTCCTGGCTCCCTTTTTTGTGCTTCGCCGCCGGAGACTGGAGTGACCTAAAACGGCGCGGAGCGGACATACTTAGCTGCGGCAAGTCGGTGCTTCAAAGCTCGTTTTCATAGTGGTTTGATATTCCCTGTTTCGCCTTCCGGCGACCTACTTCTTTATCAGTCGTGATAAAGAAGTAGGCAAGAAAGCACTCGCCCGCAAAAGCCGCCCTACGGGACCTGCGCGCTGAACGCCCTTGAGGGGCACAACAGAATGGCCGTCCTTGGCCATGCTGTTGCGGCGGCGGCCATCCGGGCCTTGCCCCTGACGGGCTGGAACCCTCAAGAGCGCCCAGTGCTCGTCGTCTTTCGGAGGGCCGGGGGTGCCAGCCGCACTCCGGGTGCCGTTAGCTGCTTTTCGGGCTCGAGTAAGAATGCGGTAATCCGGCTGCGACTTAGCCCCTTTGGAGCCGACGAGCACGGTGGCGGGGATTCGAAATAGGCCCCGAAGGGGGCGAGGCATGGATGCCGAGCCGGATTGCGGCACAGGCAGGTGCCGTCCGATCCGCCCGAATCACCGTTGCCGCGCGCAGTGGACCCGTAGGGCGGCGGAACCAGGGGAGCATAAGGCACAAGTAGTTCTTTCTTCCCCTGTTCTTTGGAACGTTTGCCAAAGAATAGGGCCGCCCGGGTGGGCGGAAGAGAGGCTTTCAATCAGCGCAGATAAATAGCTTAAAATCTATACTGCCCGGCCTTGAACTAAAGACCGCTTCGCGCCGATTCCGGTCGCCTCAATAAAAGGCGCGTTAAGCCATTCCACTGGCAGAAAAACACGGCGCGCCTCAGTAATCCGCCACTCGGTACAACACCGCGTCGCGGTAGCCGGTGGTTACCCGGATCACTCCGGCGAACTGGTGATTGAGCGTCGGATCGCCGCTATCCACCACCAACGGTCGGCCTTCCAGTTCCTTGAGTTTGCTCTTGGTGGCGATCACGATCAGGTTCTCGCGCCCGACCTGACGCAGCAGCTCGGGGGATAGTTGCTGATTACCGCGGCCGATAATATGGCCCTGGCCGCCAATCACGGTGATCACGATTTTGGCTGACGCATCACCGATCAGCTGCAGCAGCTGCTGCGCAGTGCAGTCGCTGGCAATCAATTCGCGATTGCGAATCAGGTCGACACCCAGCAGGGTATTGGGCAAGCCGAGCTGTTCCATCACCGCCTGCACCGTGGTGCCGGATCCCATGACGTAAAAACAGTCATCCTCCATGGTTTCGATGATGTCGGCAGCAATGTCGTCCAGCACCAACTCCTCCACCTCACGGCCACCGCTCTTGGTGTGCTGCAGGTAGCGCCCCTCTTCCGGCACCAGCAGTTCGCCGTAATAGCGCGCCCGAACCCGGCCCTGACGGAACGCCTCTTCGTCGATATCACGCACCTCCTGATCACTGAGAGTGACCAGCTCGCCACGGACCAGCATCGCCACTACTTTGCCCGCCGCAGCGGGCGTCACCGCGTAAACTCCGGAGTGGATCTTGACCCCGGCGGGCACACCCAGCACCGGCAGTTTCTCCCCGATCGCCTGATAAAGATCGCGGGCGGTGCCATCACCGCCGGCAAACAGAATCAGATCGACGCCCTGCTCCACCAGTTTGTCGGCAGCGTGCAGGGTGTCTGCCGCGGTACTCGGCTCGCTTGCGGTCTGGCCAACTAGCTGCGGCTCAAAACCGGCTTCGCGCACGGCGTCCTCACCCATGCTGCCGGCAAAACAACTGATTCGGATATCCAGCCCTTTGAGTTCGGCCAACGCTTGCACCGTGCGCTCGCCGGCATGGGGTACCGCTCCAAGCTGCAATGCTTGTTGCGCAGTATCGGCGCCATCACTGCCTTTTAACGCCACACTGCCACCGACGCCCGCCAGTGGATTGATAATCAAACCCAAATGAAACATAACACCCCGTATCACTCTATAGCGCGAACTGCTCTCGCAGCATCTGTTGATAGACAAACCCGGTCAGGACCAGGCGCGTCTCTTCGTCCAGCGACTGAAACTCGACCCCGTGACGGACGCAATACTCGGTGGCGCTATCCACCTCCTCCAGATTGCAGATCTTCGCCTCGAACAGCACCACCTGATCCAGCTCCCCCACCGGCAGCCGGGCGGTGACATAGAGCGTTCCCCCCACCTCACCCAACAGGTCGGCAGACTCGATCTGCGCCCCTTTGAGGCTGATATCACGACACAATGCCTGGCGCGGCCAACTGCCGGCGGTTTGCAGCTCATCCCCACCATCGACAGACACCAGCAGGCGGGTTTGCAACCGGGTCGCGGAGCGAATTTTGACCGCTTCCAGCTGGCGCGGATAGTCGAGGTAAAGGAGCGGCTGCGGCGCAAGCACGCTTTTCTGCACCCGGGTGGTACAGGCACAGGCGCGGTTACCGGCGATAAAGCGCAAGGTTACTGGCGTGTCTTCCGGCAGCAGTACCGGTTGATTGCCGCGGCTGGGCAGAGTCACTAACAGGGCTTGCTCCGGCAACAGGCCGACGTAACTGAGCGCCCAACGGCGCTGTGGCGCGCGGCATTCCAGCCTGACGGTCTCCCCGACGGGTAGACGCAGCCCCTCAAAACGCAGCGGTGCGTCATCCGCAGTGATCAGCGCTTTACTCATGCGTTGCGGAAGACTCCTGTTACGATGGCGCACAGATAACGATTCCAGTCAGCCCGGTGCAATCAGCGGGGCAGTTGAAAGCCAAGGGCACCGAGTACACCAAACTCGGGATGCTCAGGGCCACATCCTACCACCTGATGGCGGCTGAATTCGCGCCGACCCGGATAATCTCGGCGCAAACGATCAAAACCCGCCGGCAGCTCACCCGCGGCGACCATACGGCGAAAACGCCGGTCATCCTCGACGATGGCATAGCTGCTGCGCACCGCTTGCCACGCGAGCCGCTGTTCGCTGCCGGATAAGTTCAGAGCCGGCGCCGGCGGCTGCAACTGATCAAGGCGCACACCCGGTTCGACTCCCAGGTGCGCGCAGAGCGCCTGATAGATCATTTCAGTGCCACGGCTGCGCCCTTCGTCGCTATAACCGGCGATATGGGGGGTCGCGATTTCAACCCGTGGCACCAGCTGGGGGTTGACCGCCGGTTCCGGCTCCCACACGTCCAGCACCAACCGCAGATCATCGCGCTGATCCAGCACTTGCGCCAGCGCAGCGTTATCAATCACCGCTCCACGGCCGGCATTCAACAACCAGGAGCCATGGCGGAGCCCCGCCAACCGCGATTTCCCGATCAGGTGCCGTGTGGGATGCTTGCCGTTGCTAGTGAGCGGCGTATGCAGGCATACCAGATCGCAGGCATCCAATAGTGTATCGATATCAACGAAGCCGCCGTGCTCGCGCTCGGCGCGCGGTGGATCGCAACGCAGACACTCAACTCCGAGCGCTTCCAGGCGACTTGCCACCCGGGTGCCCACATTACCAACCCCCACCACCCCGGCCCGACGCTGCCGCAGCACCTCAAGATCGCCTTCAGCCAGCTGCAACAGCGCGGCCACCACGTAATCGGCTACCGATTCGGCATTACAACCGGGGGCGTTGGCAAAACCGATGCCCGCCTGCTGCAGCCAATCGCGAGCCACGTGGTCCGTACCGATGGTCGCACTGGCGACAAAACCCACCCGGCTACCCGCCAGCAGGCGTTCATTGACCGGGGTAACCGAGCGCACCAGCAGTACATCCGCGTCTTTAACCTCCCCGGCACTCAGGCAGCGACCGTCACAGGGAAACAGTTCGCCCAGCCCGCCAAAAAAAGCAGCGGCGTAAGGAATATTCTGGTCGTAAACGATCTTCATGGCGGTGGGTCCAGGCTTTACATCGGCAGGCAATTTTGGCTCAATGCCCCCCTTTTTTAAACGGGCAAGCAGGATTCTCATGCTCTACCGCTGGAGAAAGAATCAACAATACTTCGTCGCCCACCTATCCCAGGACCTCTTTGGTGACTGGATCCTCACCCGCAGCTGGGGAGACAGCGAGAAAGAACGCAGTCAGTGCCGCCACGAGGTCATGCCCTCCCACGCCGATGCGCTCAAGCGACTGGCCGAACTACGCCGGCGCCAGCAGCGCAAGGGATTCATCGAAGTAAACCCTTTGTGCGGGTGACATATGTCATTTGCGCAACCTGAATAACTACATATAGTTACCCATACAGCAGGCCCTGTTCCAGCATGCTGAAACAGGGCCTGTAATAAAACTTATAACAACAAGTTAAGGACTTCCTCTGATGACAGACAGCACCCGAACTCTGTTCAAATTCGGGCCGGTGCTGGCCCTGGGTCTGATTCTGCTGTGCGGCCTGCTAACCGGCTTCGACCTCAGTCAACTCTGGCTCCCCGCGTTCGCCGTGGTCCTGATGCTCGTCGGGGCGTTGGGGCTGGCCCGCAACCGCGCCACCGCCGTCGACCTGTCGGCACAGAACCGGCAGGAGGCTGCAACCGAACAAGCGCTGGAACACCTGTCAGGCTCGGCGGGCAGCAATGCCATCGCCGCAGCCGAAGTGTCGTTTTCCATCGATTCGCTGACTACCACGCTGGAAAAGCAGGTGCAGGCGGTCACCCAAATTCAACAAAGCGCCAGCGAAATCACCACCACCGTCCAGGTCGCCGCCGAGCACGCCCAAACCGCTCAGCACAGCTCCGGCGAAGCGCGCCAGATCAGCGAAACCGGACGCAACGCTCTGATGCAGGCCACCGCCAAGATGCGCTCAATCAACGAGCGCTCCGGCGCCACCCTCGCCAAGATCGAAAATCTCGACAACAAGATCCACAAGATTCAGGACGTCACCAAGGTGATCGAGGAGATCGCCAGCCAGACCAACTTGCTGGCGTTGAACGCCGCCATTGAAGCTGCCCGTGCAGGCGAGCATGGGCGCGGCTTTGCCGTTGTCGCCGATGAAGTGCGCCAACTGGCGGCGCGCACGGCAGATTCCACCAACGAAGTAGGAGAGATCGTCGAAGATATTCTGGGTGAAACCCGCCGTGTGGTCGACCATATCCAGACCCTGTCTGCCGACGTTGAGAGCGGCACCGGTGAAGTCGCCGCCGTGGGCGAGCAGCTCGAGGGGATTGCCGACCAGTCTCGCACCGTCGACGAACAGATTCAGGCGATTGCCGAAGGCACCGAAAATAACCGCGTCAACCTTGACCAGATACTGAACTCGATCACCGAGGTTCAACAGGAGCTCAGTGCCAGCGAGCAGGAGATGGAAAATCTCGCCGTGCAGGCCCAACAGCTGATGGACGCGGCCGAAAGCAGCAATGCCCTGCTGGCGGAGCACTCCGGCAGCAACTATCACCAACAGTTCTACCGCCTGGCAGACAGGGCCCGCAACGAGATTCAGGCAGCGTTTGAGGGCGCCATCGACAGTGGCCGGCTGAGCGAGCAGGATCTGTTCGACCGCGATTATCAGCCCATCGCCAACACCAGCCCGCAGAAGTTCCACACCCGCTATGACCAGCTCTGTGACGAGTTGCTGCCGCCGATTCAAGAGCCGGTCTTGCAGCAGAACAACGCCATCGTCTATGCCATCGCCAACGACAACAAGGGCTACGTTCCCACCCACAACCGGGTGTTTTCCAAGCCCTTGACCGGCAATTACGACACCGACTTTGCCGGCAACCGGACCAAACGTCTGTTCAATGACCGCACCGGTGCTCGCTGTGGTGCACATACTGAGAAGATGCTGGTGCAGACCTACAAGCGCGACACCGGCGAAATCATGCACGATCTGTCAGTGCCGATATTCGTCAAGGGCAAGCACTGGGGCAGTCTGCGGATGGGCTATCGGCCACAATAGGAGCCTGCCGCCTCGGGCGCTTGATCCACGACAAGGGAGCGCGCCCGGCTTTGGCCTAGAATCGACAGATCATCAACAAACCCGACAAGGCCCGTTCGAGGAGACCACCATGCCACGGCTGATCGGCACCACCCCGCTTCTGCTTATTACCGCCCTGCTTGCCAGCGCCAGCGCACAGGCCCACTTTTTCCCGGAAACCGCCAACTGCAAAGGGCCCGCGATGCCGCTGGAGTTTGTCACCGAACTGGATCGAAAACAGTTTGACGCCAAGGTGGCGGAGTACCGGGGCTGTTTAGAGACCTTTGTCTCCCGCCAGAATGAGGCGATGAGCAAACACAAACAAGCGGCCGATAACGCCGCCGAGGCCTGGAAGCGTTACGCCGAAACCGTGCTCAAGGTAAAACTGAAAAGCAGCGACGAGCCAACCCCGCCGGCGCAATAAGTACTATATCGGCCGCACCAGCGACTCGATCTCCGCCGCATAGGCGGGTTTCAGCGCAGACCAGAACAACTCCGCCACAGAGGGCGCCGCCGGCAAGCCGGCGGTGCTGAAACGCTCAAAGTCAGCAGCAATCACCGCCGCCAGGTTCTCCGCCTCCGCAATCTCATCCTGCTCATCACCGGGGTAACAGCAATCGGGAAACAGCTCAGGATAACTCAGCCGTGCCGGTACTCGGGGCAACGACCCGAGGGCGACCGCCTCCAATACCGCCAGCCCCTGAAACTCGTGGAGGCTGTTGGAAAGCACCAGATGAGACTCTGACAACAGCTGGTAATAGCGTTCACGTTGATCGACAAAGCCCACCTGTCCCAGCTGTTGCGCAAACTCCCGCTGCAACTCAAGCAGCGGCTGCGGTTGCTGGCGAAACTGCTCACCCAGCAGATGCAGCCGGAATGGTACCCTCTGCGCCTTGAGCTGACGCAGGGTCAGCAGCAAGCGTTGCGGACCCTTGTCGTATTCCCAGCGGTGATTCCAGCACAACGTGAACTGGTCTGCGGGTTGGCGTTTGTACCCCTTGAGCGAGTCGTCCAGCGGCACCGACAGCACCCCGCTCTTGGCACTCAGCAACGGCTCGATCGCGCGCGGACGGTGGTCAGGCAAGCGACTCAGCAACGCATTGGCACCGGCCAGAAAGGAGTCCCGGTTGTAGCCTGAATTAAACAGCACCCTATCGGCACTCAGCGCCGCGTAGAGGTTGACCATCTGTGCATCAACACCGGGGTGCTGACGGGCACTGCGCGGATAGGCAAACTGGTTTTCATGCATATACAGCAGCCAGGGTAGCCGCGCCAGCGAAGGCACCAGCCCTCTCAGGGTAGCGACATCCACTGCCGACGTGGCGATGACCAGATCATAGGGCGCGTTGAGCAGCGCCGCCTGCTCGCTCAGCCAACTCAGCGGGTTGCCCCGCAGGCGCCAACTGAAGTGACGAGCCGGCAGGCTGAGGAGGGTCCAGTGGTACTGCCCCAGCTCGCGCATAAGCCCGTCGCACCAATAGCGGTGGCTGGCCGCATGGTAGCCGCTGAGCAGCAAAATTCGCAGAGGATGGGGTGTCGTCATCCGCGCAATGGTAAACACTCAATGAATAGCGCGCATCATTATTTCCATTTGATATAAGTCATTTTGCACCAAAGAGGTGAATTAGCCGTCTAAACTACCAACGTGATGCGGCCGCGCGCCGCAGCGGTAAATCCGAGCGGCGCCTGTCGCAAAACCAGGGAAGGAGCGGCGCACGGCACACCAAGGAGGACTACCTATGGGACAGTTACCCTGCTTTGACGATCTGAAAAAGCTCGCCGAAACCGATCCGCAGGCCTTCGATGCCTACCGTAAAACCCTCTGCCACGAATTTATCGATAGCATTCCCAAAGGCCACCGCCAGCGTTTGAGGGCGGTTCAATTCCGCGTAGATAACGTCATCCACCGGGCCAAAACCCCCATGGCCGGGCTGATCAAGGTATCCGAGATGATGCATGACAGCCTCTACTCCCTATCGACCAAACTTTACGAACTGAGCGAAACGCCCGGTGCCCCCGAACTCAATCACACGCAGGCCCCGGTCATCGATATGAGGCGTTGGGCCGCCAATCGCCGCAGCCGTAAGAACCACTGAGTGACCGCAGTAGCCCTCGTTGACCCGCCTGGGCTACACTCTAGCCACCGTTCGCATCCCGGTTAAGGAGAACTCATGCAACGCCTGTTCAGCGCCCTGCTGCGGTGGCGCTTCACGACGGTGATACTGCTACTGGTGCTGGTCGCCATCGCCTCTTCCGGGGCTCGCCATCTGAATTTCAAGAACAACTACGAAATCTTCTTTGATGACGACAATCCGCAGCTGCAGGCACTGGAACGGATGCAGCAGTCATTTTCCAAGAGCGACAACCTGCTCATCATCCTGGCCCCTCCGGCAGACCGGACACTGACCCCGGAGACACTGAGCAATCTTCACTGGTTAACCGAGCAGGCCTGGCAGATCCCCTACTCCACCCGGGTCGATTCAATCACCAACTTCCAGCACACCTTTGCCGAGGAGGATGACCTGGTAGTGGAGGATCTGCTGCTCGATCCCGAAGGGCTGAGCGCTGACGACGTTAAACGCGTCACCGCCATCGCGCTGGATGAACCCCAACTCAAGCACCGATTGATCTCTGAAGACGGAGCCGTTGTGGCCGTCAATGTGACCCTGCAGCTGCCTGAAGAGGACCCCAACGCCGAACTGCAGCAGGTGGTTAGTGCCGCCAGAGCCCTGAGCGAAGAGATCACCAGCCGGCAACCGGAGCTGACGGTTTACCTCACCGGCATCGTGATGATGAACAATGCCTTCTCCGAATCGTCAATCGACGATGCCTCTACCCTGATACCGATCATGCTGGCCACCATCATCGTCTTGGTGGGACTGTTAAACCGCAGCATCAGTGGCACCTTTGCCACCCTGGTAGTGATCATCACCAGCATCACCGCGGCGCTGGGTCTGGCCGGCTGGCTCGGGATCTATCTGTCGGGGCCATCGGCATCGGCCCCCACGGTGATCCTGACCCTGGCCGTGGCCGACTGCGTCCATATCCTGGCCACCTTCAACCAGAAGCTCCGTCAAGGGGAAGCTCGCGACGCTGCCATGCAACACAGTCTGCAGATCAACCTGCGACCGGTACTGCTCACCAGCGCGACCACCGCCATCGGCTTTTTGAGTATGAACTTCAGCGATTCGCCACCGTTTCGAGACCTCGGCAATATCGTCGCCATGGGGGTCGGTGTCGCGTGTCTGCTGTCGCTGACGCTGTTCCCGGCGCTGCTGGCACTATTGCCTGTACGTTCCCCCGGCCCCGGCTCACGCGGCAGCAGCCTGATGCAGCAGCTTGCGGACTGGGTGATCCGTCGACAACGCCGCATCCTCGCCACCACCCTGCTGCTGGTGGCCGGGGCGCTGGCGCTGCTGCCACTGAATGAACTCAACGACAACTTTGTCGAGTACTTCGACCGCAGCGTGCCCTTCCGGGTCGCCAGCGACTACAGCAATGACCACCTTACCGGTCTGGCTTACATGGAGATCGAACTGGATTCCGGTAGTGCTCAGGGGATCAGCGATCCGGCTTTTATGGGTCAGGTGGAACAGTTTGCCCGCTGGCTGCGGCAGCAACCGGAAACCGTCCATGTGCAAACCCTGACCGACACCCTCAGTCGCCTCAACATGAACCTGCACGGTGACAATCGGGATTACTATCGCTTGCCCGACGACCGGGAAGAGTCGGCCCAGTATCTGCTGCTCTACGAGATGTCGCTGCCTTACGGCCTCGACCTCAACAACCAGATTAACGTGGATAAGTCGGCATTGAGGCTGATCGTGAACTTCGAGACGCTCACCAGCCTGCAGCTGATCGAAATGGAGCAACGCATCGGTAGTTGGCTGGCCACCAACGCCCCCGCCATCAACGCGGCGGTCAGTGGCCCGCCGCTGATGTTTGCCCATATCGGTCAACGCAACATCATCAGTATGCTGACCGGGACCTTGCTGGCACTGTTACTGATCTCGGCAACCCTGGCCCTGGCGCTGCGCTCAGTGCGTTACGGTTTGCTCAGCCTGCTCCCGAACATGGCGCCGATGGTGATCGGTTTCGGCCTCTGGGGTTTGCTGGTGGGTGAAGTCGGGCTGGGTCTGTCGGTGGTGTCCGGCATGACCCTCGGTATCGTGGTCGATGATACCGTCCACTTCCTGTCAAAATATCTCGATGCCCGTCGCCAGCAGGGCCTGAACGCCGAGGATGCCATTCGTTATGCGTTCAACACGGTCGGACGGGCACTGTGGATTACCACCCTGGTACTGGGGATCGGCTTTATGGTGCTGGCGCAATCCAGCTTCCGCATCAATTCCGACATGGGGCTGCTCACCGCGGCGACCATCGTCATCGCGCTGGTGATGGATTTCCTAATGCTGCCGGCCCTGCTACTGTTTATGGATCGTCATCGCACAACCGCCGCTGCAAGGAACCCTCAGCCCCTATGAACAGACCGCTGCTGTCGCTCGCCGCCATCCTTTTGCTACTCCCCCTGCCGGCAGCTGCCGCCACGCTCCCGGACGACGGCGGACGTGGGCTGGAGATCGCCCGCGAGGCCGATCGCCGCGATCAGGGCTGGGGCGATTCGGAGTCGGTAATGCGGATGATTCTGCGTAACGCTCACGGTGACAGCAGCGAACGCAAGATCCGCACCCGCGCCCTTGAAGTACAGGGCGATGGCGACAAAAGCCTGACCATCTTCGATGAGCCTCGCGACGTGCAGGGCACCGCCTTTCTGACCTTTTCACATGCACTGGAACCGGATGACCAGTGGATCTTTTTACCTGCACTGAAGCGGGTTAAACGGATCTCGTCGCGCAACAAGTCCGGGCCCTTTATGGGCAGTGAATTTGCGTACGAGGACATGGCCTCCTTTGAAGTGGAGAAGTACAGCTATCGCTACCTGCGCGACGAGCCCTGCGGCGAGCTGACATGCTTTGTGGTCGAGAGCTATCCCCAGGATAAGAATTCCGGCTATACCCGGCTGCTGACCTGGATCGATCAGGCCGAGTACCGCACCCAACGCATCGACTATTTCGACCGCAAGGGCGCGCCGCTGAAAACCCTTACTCTGGCCGACTATCAGCAGTATCTGGATCGTTACTGGCGCCCCCACCGGCTGGAAATGGTCAATCATCAGAGCGGCAAAAGCACCAGTTTGCTGTTCGATCAGATCCGCTTCAACACCGGTCTCAGCGACGACGACTTCAACAAGAACAGCCTCAAACGGGTGAAATAGCATGCTGTACCGCGCTCTGCTCGCCGCTCTGCTGTCCGCTACCAGCCCACTGTCACATGCAGCATCGACCCAACTCAGTGGCTATGTCGAGTTCGAACTGCGCCACTTTTTTAATGATCCGCTGGACCCTGTTCAGGCCTCCACCCATCCCTCTGCCGCTGTGGAACCGGAGCTGTATAGCCGCTGGAACGACGGTGACGACAGCATCACCCTCACCCCCTTCGCCCGCGTCGACCATCGCGACAGCGAACGCACCCACGTTGACCTTCGCGAAGCCAACTGGCTGCATGTAGGTGATGGCTGGCAACTGCGCAGCGGTGTTGGCAAAGTGTTCTGGGGGGCCACCGAATCCCAGCATCTGGTGGATGTCATCAACCAGACCGACAATCTTGAAGGGGTCGATGGCGAAGACAAGCTGGGACAACCGATGGTCAACCTGGTCTGGTTGACCGGCAATGGCGAACTGTCGCTATTCTGGCTGCCCTACTTCCGGGAGCGCGAGTTTGCCGGACTCGATGGCCGCCCCCGCAGCCAACCAAGGGTCGATGCCGACCAGGCCGCCTATGAATCCGGCCAGCAAGAAAACCATCAGGATTTCGCCCTGCGCTGGACCGCCAGTTTCGACCTGGTTGATGTCGCCCTGTCACACTTTCACGGCACCAGTCGCGAACCACAATTTCGCCCTGGCACCGACAGTAGTGGCAATCCGGTACTGACGCCCTTTTACCCACTGATCGACCAGACCGGACTGGAGTTCACCGCCGCATTGGGTAACTGGCTGTGGAAGCTGGAAGCGATACGCCGGGAAGGCTTTGGCGACACCTATCACGCGGCCGTCGGCGGATTCGAATACACGCTGGTGGGGCTGTTCAGTTCCGATGTCGACCTGGGCCTGTTGCTCGAATACCACGTCGACGAGCGCGACCAGCAAGCCAGCTCACCGTTCCAGAACGACACCTTCGCCGGCGTACGCCTGACCTTTAACGACTTCCAGAGCAGCGAGTTCCTCGCCGGCATCATCTACGACAACGACAGTTACGCCCACCTCGGCTTCGTTGAAGCCAGCCGCCGGCTCGGTGATGCCTTTAAGCTCAGCCTTGAAGTCCGCCTGTTCGAGCAGCTGCCGCCCAACGATCCGCTCTACAGCCAGCGTCAGGACGACTTTGTGCAGCTGAATCTTGCCTACTATTTCTGATAGGATTCGGGCCTTTACTCTGACACCGAGCTTTCGATGACGTCCAGCTGTCGCATCGCCCCCGCCCTCGAACGGGATATCCTCGTGGGCCGGCCACTGCCCTTTTCGGTCTACGACCGTCATGACAACCTGTTGCTGCGCAAAGGGTTCGTCATTACCAGCGAACGTCAGCGTGACCGGGTACTGGAACAGGGCGCCTTTCGCCATCTCCACGACAGTCTGCTGCAGGAGGATGACAGCGAGCAGTTCGTCAACGCCAGTCGCTTTACCGTTTTTGAAACCATCGAAATTTTGCTGACCCGGCTGGAACGGGCCTATCAGGTACTGCGTTCGGAGCAGCGGAACCAGTTCCCCTACCTCTGCCTGGGAATCGCGGTGGACCTGCAACGCATCTGCAACGATAACCCGGACGCCGTGATGGCTGGTATGCAGATCAGTCACCAACTGCCCTACGGGCTGATCCACCCGCTTCACTGCGGGGTTATCTGCGAGCTGCTGGGCAAACGTCTGCAGCTGCCGCTGATGCGCCGGCTGTCCCTGGTCGCAGGTGCCATTACCCACGACGTCGGCATCGCTCACCTGCAGGAAACCCTGCATCGTCAGACCACGCCGCTGACAGATCATCAGTGGCAACGTATCCAACGCCATCCAGAGGAGAGCGCCAAGCTGCTGCGTCAGGCCGGCATTGATGACCCGGTGTGGCTGGATGTTGTCGTGCAGCACCACGAGCGCCTGGATGGCAGTGGCTACCCCGGTGGGATCGATGGCGCGCGGATCCGGCAGGAAGCACGCATTCTCTCCATCGCCGACGTCTACACCGCTATGACCCGGCCGCGTATCTACCGTGACGCGGTCGTCGCCAAAGACGCCCTGCGCGGGCTGTTCCAGGATCGCGGCGCGACGGTTGATCCGCAACTGGTCGAGCTTTTTATTCGCGAGATTGGGGTATTTCCGCCGGGCGCGTTCGTGCGACTGGCCAACGGTGATACAGCGGTGATTCAGAAGCGCGGTGAAGAAGCCGCCAAGCCGGTCTGTTTCAGCGTCATCAACGCCGCAGGGGACCCGCTGGCAAAACCGCGCTTAAGAGACACCGGCGAGCGCGCTTACGCGGTCAAGGAGATGCTCCCCCACCACGATCATCCGGCGATCCGCAGTCATCTGAACGAGCTGTGGCCACCGCTGGTAGCCATCAGCGACCACTGAGGTTATTCGAGCTCTTTGACGAACGCCTTGGCGTCGGCGATGGACTTGTCCATCTCGCTAATCAAGCGCTGGACGTCACCATCAAAGCGGCGTACTTCGCCCTTGAGCGCGCTGACCTTCTCGGCATTCAGGTTGTGCTTGAGGAACAGCACATGATCCTTGAACACCGCCAGCACCGGCTCAACCCGCGCTTCGGAGCGTTTCAGCGATTTCAGGTACTGCGCATAGCGGCGTTTGGTGTCTTTCAACTTGGCCGCGCTGGAGGCCCTGAGCGACTGACTGCTGTACTGTCCCAGCTCCTCCTGCCACTCGTCAAACAGCGCATCCGCCACTGACTCGATCGCCGCCACCCGCTCACTTAGCTCGTCGGCCTTGTCACGGCTGTCTTCGTAGGCATCGTTCAAAGCTTCGTAGCGGGCCTCAAGGTCGGAGCTCTCCAGATTCAGCAGCGCGTTGAAGGCCTCATAGGCCACCTGCACCTCTTCCTGAACCTCCTGCTGTGTTTCCGCCGCCGCCTCGACCCGGTCCACCAGAATGTCACGCTTGGCGTAGCCCACCTTCTCCATCGCCCCGTAATAGGCACTTTGACACCCCCCCAGCAGGGCCAGCATCAGGCCACCTGCAAACACCTTGCAGACAGAATTTGGCAACAGTCTCATGAACGGATCTCTCCCTGAACAGATAACCAATGGAATCGCGCTTAGCCTACTGCATCAGGCCAGCGGCGACAACGCGACCAGGCTTCACATCCGCCAGTGACTGGGCCAAAATAGCCCTCTCTTCAGACAGCGAACCTGACCATGAAGTCTTACCAGTTTTTTACCGCCGACGGCCGCGGTGGCACCATGCTCTGCGACGACGACACCCTTGAAGCCGCCGTTAGCGAGCTTAGCCACCGGTTCAAGAACGTGGTGAAAGTACAGATCGGCAAAGAGGTGTGGGAAGCGCCCGCTGTTGAGGCGCCAGCCACAGACGAAACATCAGCTTCGCAGCCGGAAACAGCACCGGCAACGATCAGAACCGGCCCCTAGCGACGCTGCTCGTGCAGCTGCTGGAGTTCCCGCTTGAGCTGTTCAACCCGCCTGATCTGCGCCAGCAGCGCCGCCGACAGGGCCGCCACCAGCCCCGCTCCCAGGGTCAGAAAGCCGAGCGCCGCGTTCAACGCCCGCTGCAGATTGGCCTCGGTTACTCCGTACTGGTGCGCGTAGGAAAACAGAATGGTGCGGATGCTGGCAACGCTATCAAGCTGCTCCGCCACCCGCTGCAGCTCCGCAGACGACTTGCCCACCGGCTGAATAGAGGCAGCCATCACCATTGAGGTAACCAGGGCGATCAACATTACCACCACGGCCGCCGCGCACAGAATCAGGGGAGCCGAACTTTTTTTTACCGCCAAACTGTTACCTCCGTGTCAACTGCACCCACCGTAGCGCCAGGCTCCCCCTCTGTATCGTCGCAGAAGGCGATAACTTGAACCGAATTACTCCCGGGTGCGGTCAGTATCGGCAAAGTGGCGGGTCTGCATCTCGATCAGCCGGCTGATGGTGCGCTGGAACTCAAACGCCACCCGGCCACCGGCATACAGTTGATCGACCGGCACCGCCGCCGACAACAGCAGCAAACGGCCGTTATCGTAGAGTTCATCCACCAGTGCGATCAATCGCCGGGCCGCGTCATCATGCCAGCCCTGCTGCACGCTGCGATCGATCCCGCCAATACTGTTATCCAGACTGTCTTCCGTACCCACCGCCACTTTACGCTGCTGCAGCCGCCCACCCAGCTGGGGAACCCCGCTGACCACCAGCAGTTCGTAGCGTTCGGCCAGCTCGATGTAGTCCAACTGGCTGCGCGGCCCCTCGCACAGGGCCGCGAATTCAAACCACAGCAGGTTCTCCGCTTGGGCACGGATATCAATACGCCGCCCCAGGATCTCTACCCGTCCCCGTCCGGTTAAGGGACCACGGGCACGCTGCGATACCAACGCACGCAACTGCTGCTCGGCGGCGGCATCGTCCGGGGTCAGATAAAAAGGCAACGAAGCCGCACTCAAACGGCGATAATCCTGCCCGCCATCCAGCGCCACGACCTCGGTTTGCGATTCAAGCAGAGCAATCGCCGGCAGAAAGCGCTGACGCTGCAACCCGTCACGATAGAGTTCAGCAGGGGCTACGTTAGAAGTCGCTATCAGCATCACGCCATGATCAAAGAGCGTCTGCAGCAGCCGCGCCAGAATCGTCGCATCACCGATATCGGCGACAAAAAACTCATCAAAGCAGAGCACCCTCGCCTCCGCCGCGATCTCCGCGCCCACCGTGCGAAGGGGATCGGAGCGGCCGGACAGCGCCAGCAACCGCCGATGAACGCGGCGCATGAAACGGTGAAAGTGCAAACGCAGCCCCAGCCCCGTCGGCAGCGACGCATAGAAGCTGTCCATCAGATAGCTCTTGCCCCGCCCCACCGGACCCCAGATATACAAGCCGCGGCAGGTAGCTCCGGACCGAGCAGGTTGCGCCAGCGCCTGGTAACGCTGCTCCAGCTTCGTAACCACCTCAGTCTGGGCGGGATCGGCGATAAAGTCCGGCCTTTGCAGTTCACGCCGATAGCAGGCAAGCGGCGACAAGCGGTGGTCAGACAACGACAGCTCCCCGGATAGCAGTGATGACTCTGCGAAGATTACCGCAGTTCCGCCGGGATTGCTGCAAACCATGTCCTACCCGTGGAGAGGGGAACCAGACATCACCTGGTTCGATCCTGATCGGCCGGCGTCACACACAGATCGTTTTTTACGAACTATAAATGCCAATAAATCGATTTTTATACTTACAAGTCAGCCCCTATAACTGTCTCTACCACCATTCAACAGTGACACGATGCGTGATGAGACAGGCCGATAACAACGTCAGACCCATCGCCAGCCATCTGGTTCTGGCGCTGCTACTGCTGACCGGCTGGCTGCTTCTGGTGAATCTCTCCCTGAGCAGCCTGATGGTGGGTATTCCCACGGTCCTGGCCGCCCTGTGGAGTATGACCCGGCTGAACCGCCCCGGGCCACAGAGCTGCAGTCTGGCCGGAGTGATGGTTCTGGCCTGGTACTTCCTGGGTGAATCGGTCCGTAGCGGCTGGGACCTGATCTGCCGCTGCACGACCCGGCGCGTCCGTGTCAGCCCCGGTTTTATCGTTTATCCCATCACTCTGCGCCGCCAGGCGGCACGCAACCTGTTCATCACCTGCGTCAATCTGCTCCCCGGCACCCTGTCGGTACGCACTCACAACGACGGTCTGACGCTCCATGTCATCGATACCTGCAGCGACAATCTGCGTGAGCTCAACCACCTGGAACAGCTGGTGGCCACCGCGCTGCCGGACGGAACCACGGAGAGCCGATCATGAGCGCCTCGATATCAACACTGCTGCTGGCGGCCCTGCTGGTTCTGGTAGGCGTGATCAGCGTGGCATTGATACGGCTGCTGCTCAGCCGGACCCTGGGTGACCAGTTCCTCTGTATTCAGCTGCTGGGCACCGGCGGCACCGGCATCCTGTTGCTGCTGGGCACGCTATTACAACAACCAGCGCTGACCGATGTGGCGCTGATACTCGCCCTTTTAGCAAGCGTGACCGTGATGGCCATTACCCAAAGGAGGTCCCGTGACAGCTAGTTTCTTCATCTGGCTGGCCGCGTTGCTGATCGGCCTGGGCACGGCGGTGTTCGCCCTGGGCACCCTGGCTATCTGGCGGTTACCCGACTGTTACTGCCGCCTGCATGCGCTCACCAAGATCGACAATCTAGGCCTGGGCCTGCTGGCACTGGGGCTGGCGCTGCTGCAACCTGACTGGATCGACGGCGTGAAGATAGTGACCATCTGGCTATTGCTGCTCTGCTCCAGCGCGACCACCGGTCCCCTGATTGCCCAACGAGCGATTGAGGAGCAAACCCGCTGATGAGCTGGATGCTGATCGACCTCACCCTTTGTATATCGCTGCTGATACTCGCGGTTGCGGCGCTATACGCGCGAGGCCTGCAGCAACGGGTGGTGTTTTTTATCGCCTTTGGCCTGCTGTGCGCAATCGCCTGGGCACGACTGAATGCACCCGATCTGGCACTGGCCGAAGCCGCAATCGGCGCCGGACTCACCGGCGCCCTGCTGTTGTCGGCTCTCAACGATGAGACAGATCCCCAGCCGCCGCTGACGCAGCCCCGCCTTGGCAGGCTGCTGACTACCGCAATCACGGCATTGTTGACCCTCGCGCTCTGTGCCGCCGTGGTAACGCTGTTTCCGCTGCACGAAGGGATCGCCATCCAGCAGCTACAGCAGCAGATGCCCCACGCCGGCGTCGTTCATCCGGTCACTGCGGTGCTGCTCAACTTTAGAGCCTGGGATACCTTACTCGAACTGGCGGTGCTGCTCTGTGCGGCGCTGACGGTTCTGAATCTCGCTCCGGCACGGCCGGTAACCGCTCATGACAGCCCGCTAACCGGCATGCTGACCCGCATATTGCTGCCCCTGCTGACGGTAACCGCGGGCTATCTGCTGTGGACCGGGGCTCATGCCCCGGGCGGGGCTTTTCAGGCGGGTGCCGTGCTTGCCGCCGCCACCGTGGTCCTGCGGTTGAACAACAACCCCGGCTTTACCCACCTCCGGGTCGGAGCGCTGCGGGCTCTGCTTGCGCTGGGGCTACTGCTGTTCCTCGGTGTCGGCCTGCTGCAAACCGTCCTGGGTGGCGCTTTCCTGCAATATCCACCATCCACGGCCGGCTTCCTGATTCTGCTGATCGAGGCCGGCGCGATGCTATCCATTGCCTGCATGTTGTCGCTGGTCTATCTGGGTGGCCACCTGCACCCTCACTGGCCTTGTCACGCCCCCTCCAACGGAGTCGATACATGGAAACGACACAGTTGATCTATGCCGTCACCGGCGCCCTGATTATCGGTCTGGGGTTAAGCGCAGCGCTCCGAGATGAGCCTCTGCTGGCGCGCATTATCGCGATCAACATTGCCGGCGTCGGGGTTTTTCTGCTGTTTGTGGCGATCGCTTATCGCGGCTTTGGGCAGACGGCGGATCCCATACCCCATGCGCTGGTATTGACCGGCATCGTGGTTGCCGTCGCCGCTTCCGGGCTCGCGATTGCCATCAACCGCCGCCTGCACCACGACTCTCCCTCCGGCGACGGGCCGGCGGAGGACAGCAGCGCATGAGTGATCTGCTGATCGCACTGGCCACATTGCCGCTGTGGGCTAGCCTGGGCTGCCTGTTGTGGCCGCGGCTTGCCGACCTGTTGTCACCGCTGGTCGCACTGGCGCTGGTCGGGTGCAGCCTGTTGCTGCTTGACGCCATTGCCGCTACGCCCGTTATCCTGCATCACCTCGGCGGGTGGGGCGGTGATCTGGGGATCAGTTTGCGGGCCGACGCGCTAAGCGCCTTGCTGCTTGCACTTGGTACCGTCGTCACCTTGGCGGCCACCCTGTTCGCCCGGCGCTATTTCACCGACGATCAGGTTCGCTACCGGTTCTGGCCGCTATGGTGGCTGCTCAATGGCGCCATAAACGCGCTGCTTTTGTCGGCAGACCTGTTCAACCTTTACGTCACCCTGGAGCTGTTGGGGCTATCCGCGGCGGCACTCTGCACCCTGGGCAAGGATAAACCGCAGGCGCTGCGGGCGGCATTGCGCTATCTGTTGCTGGGATTAATCGGCTCGTTGCTGTACCTGACCGGGGTGGCGCTCGTTTATGCCGAGTACGGCACCCTGGCGATCCCCTCGCTGGCGCAACAGATCCAGGCCTCTCCGGCGTCCCTGACTGCCCTGCTATTGCTTAGCAGCGGCCTGCTGATCAAATGTGCTCTGCTGCCGCTGCATATCTGGCTGCCGGCGGCTCACAGCAGCGCGCCGGCACCGGTCAGCGCCGTGCTGTCAGCGCTGGTGGTCAAGGTGACCTTCTATCTGCTGTTGCGGCTGTGGTTTGAGCTGTTCACGGCGGTCATCACACCCGCGTTCGCCACCCTGATCGGCACCATGGGTGCAACCGCCGTGATCTGGGGGTCCTGGCGGGCGCTGATGAGCACTCGCCTGAAACTGATGGCGGCGTACTCTACCGTGTCCCAGATGGGCTATCTGTTCCTGTTTGTGCCCATTCTGCTGGCTCTGCCCGACCACGACAGCCGCGCTCTGGCGTTTGGTGCGCTGGTTCTTTTCGCCCTCAACCATGGCATCGCCAAGGCGGCGCTGTTTCTGGCGATCGGCATTATTCAGCAGCGACTCGGGCATGATCAGGTCGACCGCATCAACGGCGTGGCGCGGCAGTTGCCCGTCACCCTGTTCGCGGTTGCCCTGGCAGGCAGCGCGCTGGTGGGGTTGCCGCCCAGCGGTGCCTTTCTGGCCAAGTGGACGCTGATCAGCGCCAGTCTGGTGACCGCCCAGTGGTGGTGGCTGCTGGTCGCCGTCATCGGCACCTTGCTGGCCGCTGCCTATCTTGTTCGCGTTCTCGGTGCCGCCTTCGCTCCGGCCGAGCCGCCACCGCCCACCGGCAAGCAGCTGCTATCTGGCGAATTACCGGCACTGCTGCTGGCCGCCATGGCCACCCTTGGCCTGGGGCTCGGCGCAGCGCCGATCTGGTCACTGCTGGCTCCAACCGGACTGGGGAACATCCTATGACACCGAGTGTCTTGCTGCCGCTGCTGATTCTCGCCAGCTCCCTGATTCCGGGACTGATCATCTTCACGCTGAAGGAGGAACGGCAGCGTCTGCGCAGCCTGCTCAACCTGAGCGGAGCCATCGTCAAAGTAGCACTGGTAGGTTGGCTGATCTGGGGCGTGTATCAGGAGCAGGTATTCGAAACCCGCTGGGCACTGGCACCGGGGCTGGATCTGGTACTGCATGCCGATGCGCTGTCGGTACTTTTTGTCAGCTTGTCGACCCTGCTGTGGCTGGTTACCACCATCTACGCCATCGGTTATCTGCAGCACTCCCCCGACCGCAGTCGCTTTTTCGGTTTTTTCAGCCTGTGTGTCACCGCCACGGTAGGGCTGGCGATGGCCGGCAACCTGTTCACCTTTGTGATCTTCTACGAGCTGCTGACACTCGCCACCTATCCGCTGGTCGCCCACAAAGGCACCCCCGAAGCGATACGCGGCGCCCGCCTCTATCTGGCCTACACCCTCGCCGGTGGGGTACTGCTACTGGTGGGCGCGGTGTGGCTGCGCACTCTCGCCGGCCCGCTGGACTTCTCGCAAGGAGGCATCCTGGGCGACATTCCCGGACTTGACCAGGACAGCCTGCGCTGGATATTCCTGCTGCTGATCGCCGGCCTCGGGGTCAAGGCGGCGCTGTTTCCGCTGCATGGCTGGCTGCCGCAGGCGATGGTCGCTCCGGCCCCCGTCAGCGCTTTGCTGCATGCGGTTGCGGTGGTCAAAGCGGGCGCGTTCGGTATCGTACGGGTGGTCTACGACGTCTATGGGGTCGAATTCGCTGCCGAACTGGAGGTACTCACACCGCTGGGAGTAATCGCCGCGTTCACCATTCTGTACGGCTCGGTCAAAGCGATGTCGCAGGATCAGCTGAAAAAACGGCTGGCCTATTCTACCGTCAGCCAGGTGTCCTACATCGCCTTGGGAACCGCGATCCTTGGTCCTCTCGCCACCATTGGTGGCGTGGTCCACCTGGTGCATCAGGGAATAATGAAGATTACCCTGTTCTTCGCGGCCGGCAATTACGCAGAAACCCTCGGCGTGCACCGGGTCAGCGAGATGAACGGCATCGGTCGGCGAATGCCGGCCACCACCCTGGCCTTCAGTGTCGCTGCGCTGGGCATGATCGGGCTGCCGCCGGTCGCCGGCTTTATCAGCAAGTGGTATCTGGGACTGGGGGCGCTGGAAGCCGGCCAGGGTGCCTGGATAATCCCGGTGCTGCTTGCCAGCAGTGTGCTCAACGCGGCCTACTTTATGCCGATCCTTTACCGTGCCTGGTTCCTGCCACCCAACGCCTGGCCCTGCGAGAACGACACCAGATATGCCGGGGAGACTCTGCCCAGCCTGCAATGGCCCCCGGTGGTTACCGCCTCGCTGGCGCTACTGGTTGGACTGTTCGCTGCGTCACCCTATAGCCCGCTGGAATGGGCTCAATTGATCGCCTCCCGGGAGTATCGTCAATGAACCTGCTGCTGTTAGCCAGCTGGCTGGTGCCGCTGCTGCTGGCCCCGGCCGTTATCGCCGGCAACCGCTGTCGCTGGCTGCTGATCGCTGCTCCGCTGCCGGCCCTGGCCGCCGCCTGGCTGCTACCCGCGGGCAGTCAGTTGTCGCTGCCCTGGCTGCTGCTCGGCACCGAGTTGGGCATGGACGGCGTGCAACGGTTATTCCTTACCTTCACCGCACTATTGTGGCTGGCCGCCAGCGCTCACTGTCTGGCCAGTGACGGTGAAGACCCGCACGGCGGCCGCCTGCGCCTGTTCATGACGCTGGCGATGTCAGGCAACATCGGCCTGATCCTGAGCACGGATATGATCAGCTTCTATCTCGGTTTCGCGCTGATGGGGCTGGCGAGTTTCGGACTGGTGGTCCACACCGCCACCCGGGCAGCGCGCCGGGCAGCACGGGTCTACCTGATCATGACGCTGGCGTCCGAGTTTTTGCTACTCATCGCGCTGCTGCTGATCTACCAGCGCACCGGCCTGTTAGCCCCCGCCCCGGAACAGCTATCCGGCGGCTCCAATCTGGAGATGGCGCTGCTGTTCGTCAGCTTTGCCATCAAGGCGGGTCTGTTCGGCTTTCATGTGTGGCTGCCACTGGCGCATCCCGCCGCCCCGGTCAGCGCCAGTGCCGTACTCAGCGGCGCGATGATCGCCACCGCACTGGTCGGCTGGTTTACCTTTCTGCCACTGGGGGGCGCAGCGCAGCCGTTCTGGGGCTGGGTGTTTGTCGTCAGCGGTGCGCTGGGGGCAACGCTCGCAGCGGCAATCGGGCTGCTGCAGCAAGACCCTAAAGTCATTCTGGCTTACTCCAGCATCAGCAAGATGAGCCTGTTCGCCGCCGCCATCGGCGTCGCATTGCACCAACCCGCCGCCGCGGCCGCGATCATGGTTGCAATCACGGTGTACGCCCTGGTCCATGGCTTGTGCAAAGGCGCGCTATTCATCGGAGTCGGCGTTATCAAGCAGTACCACAGCCGCGCCCTGTTCGGGCTGCTGGTAATCCCGGCCGCGATCCTCAGCGGCGCGCCCTTTGCTGGCGGTGCCGCGGCCAAAGATCTCCTGTCCGGAGCCCTAGACACCGGCGGTGCAGCGGCTACCACCGTGCTGCTGTTCTTCGGCGTCGCGGCGCTGGTAACGCCGATGCTGATGGTTCGCTTTCTCTGGGTTATGACTCACTACCGCGGAACTGCTCGCCTGAGCCAGAGGGTCACCCCCTGGCTACTGCTGATCCTGACCGCCGCGCTGCTCCCGATCGCGCTGGTAGACGCGTTGACGCCGGGTTCCGCGCTGCTTTGGGCCCTGGGTCTGGCGCTGGCGCTGCTGGTCAGCAGCGGTCGCGCGCCCTGGCTGCACCCGTTATCCGGCACCATCCCAGCGGGGGATTTGATTGAACTGTTCCCCCAGCGCTGGCCCACGATTGCCGCTCGCGTGCACAGCAGACAAGCCGCGGCGGCGGCGGAAAGATCCGTCCGCCCGCTGCCGATCAGAGCCTGGATACCCGCTATCTCGGCAGATCGGGCGGCCAGCCTTGCGCTGCCGCTGGTGCTGCTGGTGCTGCTCGTTTCGCTATGGCTGTTCCCGCGTTAACCCTGTTGGAGGACAACATGAAACCGTTACGTAACATTCTCTACTTTGCCGATGGCGATATGACCATGAATCCGGCGCTGGAGCGGGCGATCAGTCTGGCGTACCGGCATGAAGCGCGGCTCACCGTGATGGACGTAATCGGCAACCTGCCCTCTCCTGCCGCGGTAAAGATCCGCTTTGGCCTCGGTATCGATGAGATCATCAGACAGTATCAGGAGCAGGAGCTACGAAAATTACTCCAGCACGCGGCCCCCCTGAACCATCCCGTTCGCATCGATGTCCGCACCGGCTGGGGGTTTATCGAGGCGATCCGTGCCGTCATCAATGAGCCTCACGAGCTGCTGATCAAGCCGGCGCGTAACGGTGCCGACCAGCCGCTCAGCAGCAGCGACATGCATCTGCTGCGCAAATGCCCCTGCCCGGTGTGGATCGAGCGGGGTACTGAAGCTCGCAACTACCGCACCATTTTGGCCGCCGTCGATCCCTGCAGCGAGGAGGACGACTGCGCCGACACGGTGACCGATCTGGCGTACAACATTGCCAAAGCCGACGGTTCCCGGCTGGCTCTGGTTCATGCCTGGCAGTTCTACGGTGAATCGATGCTCCGGAGCGGCCGCTACGGACTCAGTGATGTTGAGCTTGAAAAGATGCGCGAACAGACTCGCCAGCAACACAGCAGCCAACTGCGCGCGCTGCTTGAACGCCACCAGTTGGGTTCAGATGAGGTCGAGCTCCACCTGCACAAGGGCGAGCCAACCGAGGTTATCCAGCGCGTAGCGGAGCAGCTAAAGGCCGACCTTATCGTGATCGGCACGCTGGCCAGAACCGGCATTCCCGGCCTGATCATCGGCAACACCGCCGAAGATATCTTGCAGCGCAGCGACTGCTCGGTGCTGGCGGTGAAGCCCGGCGGTTTCGTTTCGCCGGTCAAGTCGGCCTGAACGGCAACACAACGTGCGTACCACGACTATGCTACAGCGATATCGGGGCGGTTTCGGTAAACGAACCCCCACCCGTAGCCAGTTGTCGGGACAGGGACGGATGAACAACCTCAAGATCAACCTCAAGCATCTGCGTTACTTCTGGACGGTGGCCAGTTCCGGCTCCATCACTCAAGCGGCAGATATTCTCTGCCTGACCCCACAGACCATCAGCGGCCAGCTACGGGAACTGGAGCAACAGATCGGTACCAAACTGTTTCGCAAGGAGGGGCGTAATCTCGCCCTTACCGATACCGGCCAGACCGTGTTTGCCTATGCCGAAGAGATGTTTTCCATCGGGCTGGAGCTACAGGATCTGCTCGCCGGACGCCAGGGAACCACGCAAAGCTTGCGTGTTGGTGTAGCGATGGTGGTCCCCAAACTGCTCGCCTACCGGGTTCTGGAACCGGTACTCCAGCTCAAACCGCCGGTACAGCTGCAGTGCCATGAAGCCCCCCTGGTGGACCTGTTGTCCGAATTGTCGGTGCACAAACTGGATATGGTGATCGCCGACAGTCCGATCAATCCGACCCTCAACGTCAAGGCGTACAATCATCTGCTGGGGGAGTCGAGCATCAGCTTCTTTGCCGCCCCGGCACTGGCGGCAGATCTGAGCTCCGATTTTCCTCAAAGCCTGCACACTAGCCCCATGCTGATGCCCAGCAACGGCAGTAATCTGCGCCGCGAGCTGGATGGCTGGCTGGATCGTCAGGGGCTGCAACCAACACTGATTGCAGAATTCGATGACCGGGCGCTGATGAAAGCGTTCGGCGAACGCGGAGCCGGCGTGTTCAGCTCGCCCACCGCGGTAGAGCAGGATGTGCTCGACAAGTACGGCGTGGAAGTGATCGGGCGCACGGATCAGGTGATCGAACGGTTCTACGTGATCTCTGCCGAGCGCCGGATCAAACATCCGGCGGTCAGCGTCATTACCGAAACAGCCCGCAACAATTTGTTCAGCCCCTGACCCCGGGGGGCGTCCTCAGGTCCAGAAACTGAGCTTGGATTGCTCGGACAGTACCCGCAGAATATCGCCCCGGGTAACGATACCCACCAGCTTGTCACGGTCATCCACCACCGGCATCGCATGCTGCTGGTAATCCACCATCACCCGCGCGATCCGACGGATAGAGGCGACCGGCTCGGTAGTAATGATCTCTTCAGGCATCACCGTTTCGACGCTTTTGCGTGCCAACAACTCAATCGTCAGCTTCTGATCCAGTAGCAAAGATTCGATATCCCGGCGTGCCAGCAGCGACACCACCCCCTCACCCTCGCCAACCACCGGCATCTGCTCTACCTGATAGTCACGCATCCAGCGCCATGCATCCGCCAGCGAGTCCTGCGGCGACAGGGTGTAGACATAGCTCGACATCACCTGGTGCGCATGCACCACCGGCTCATTGACGCGCAGGTTCAGCATCCGGCGATACAGTGCTTCCGCTTTCTCATAGCGATTAGCCGCTGTCGCCGGCTGGGTAAACGCCAACACCGGACCGGTGGTATCGGGCTGGTCCCAGAACAGCTGGTGCCGCTTGAGCCGGTCCGGTGCCGGTTGCTTGTGCTGTCTCAGCTGCTCCATACTACCGCGCAGCTTCAGGCCTTGCCGATCATGAATCGCAAACATACCGCTTACCTCCCAATTTAACCTAGTGCCATACTAGGGTATTACCGGTGTGGGAGTTTTCGTTTTGTTGTGCGGACTGTTCGTAAATTACGAACTATTGAGTCCGCGACAAGCGGCTTAACATAGTATGATGCAGCCACCACCAACCACAGACTCTCTGCAGAGACGGAGCACCATGCAAGTTACTACGGACATGGAGTATCTGGCTGACTGTGACTGCCTGCTGATATGCCAGAGGGGCGAACTGTCGCCCGAAACGATCAAATCCGCGCGCCAACAAAGCCGACCTTTTTACACCCAACACGCCATCCACAAAGCGCTGGTTGACTACCGTCAGGCCGATCTAACCCGTTTGCGCCTGATCGAACTGGATACGCTCGCGCAGGAGTTTCGCAACGACCTGCCTGACTGCCACACCATGGCAATCGTGTTCACCGCATCCGCTGATATAACCAGCTACCAACACATCAAAAACGTCTGTGAAATTCACCGGGTAACCACGGAGATATTTGACGATTTTGACGCTGCAAGGCGCTGGATAGCCCGGCAAGCGTAACCGCCGACAAAGCCGTGCCAGCGCTGCACTGCCGCCCGGCAGGAGATAGCAGCCGCTCTTGCATCCGGCTGATGCAGGCGGACCCTGGCCCGGCCTCGTCCCAGCTCACACCGCCCTATTCCGGCATCTATGCCTGTAACAAAAACGCGCTGCATTCATCTATAGGCCCAACCTGACGGTTCGAGGAACTCCCCATGAAAGCGTTCGCGATTCTCCTTACCCTGCTGCTGATAGGCAGTGTCCAAGCGAGCCCGGTCAACACCCAGGGTGGCAGCAACAGCGCGATTGCCGGGTACGATCCCGTAGCTTACTTTGCCGATGCCAAAGCCGTTGAGGGGAGCAGGCAGTTCAGTTATCGCTGGCAGGGTGCCGACTGGTACTTCAGCAGCGCCGCCAACCGGCAGCGTTTTATCGCCAATCCGGAGGCGTTTGCGCCGCAATACGGCGGCTACTGCGCCTATGCGGTCGCCAACGGCTATACCGCCAAGGTGGACCCGGAAGCCTGGCGCATCGTCGAGGGTAAGCTGTACCTCAACTATTCCAAATCAGTGCAGAAGCGCTGGGAGGCGGATACCGCCGGTTATATTCGCCGGGGAGACAGCAACTGGCCGGATATCCGGGCAAGGCTTTAGGTTCCCCAAGCCACAACGGCCAACTCAGGCTGCCGCCACTTCGACCTGCCCCGCGGTGACCCGCACCGCATAGACAGGCACCCTGAGCTGCCCGTTCTCCAGGCAGGTGCCTGAACGCAGACAGTAGTGCTGCTTGTAGAGCGGCGAAGCGACGGTGATGGCCTCACCCAGCTGCGCCAGCAGACCACGTGAGAGCACGTTGGCTTTACCCACCGGATCAAAGTTGCCGATGGCAAACAGGCGGTCGGTACGCGCCTGACGAAAGATCGCCACCTGCTGTCCCTGCACCAGCGCACAGACGCCGGTATCCGGTGCAATGTCGTTCAGTTCACATACTGCGGTCCATTGAGTCATGGTCGTTACTCCTCCTGCGGGCCAGTTAGCTGGCCTTGGCGATCAGGTTGGCTTTCTCATCGTCGCGGGCCGGACGGATCTGGTCGCGCTCCTTCACAAAGGCGAGGTTGTCGTCGGTGTCGTCGGCGTTGATGAAGTGGCTGAAGCGCTTGAGCTTTTCCGGGCTCGCCAGGGTGGTGGCCCACTCGCACTGGTAGTTGCCCACGTTGAGGTCCATCTCCGCTTCCAGCTCATCACTGATGCCCAGACTGTCCTCGATGATCACCTGCTTGAGGTAATCCAGACCGCCTTCGAGGTTGTCCATCCACACCGAGGTGCGCTGCAGACGGTCGGCGGTGCGGATATAGAACATCAGCAGCCGGTCGATGTAGCGGATCAGAGTCTCGCGATCCAGATCGGTGGCGAACAGGTCGGCATGACGCGGCTTCATGCCACCGTTGCCGCAGATATAGAGGTTCCAACCGTTCTCGGTGGCGATCACCCCAAAGTCCTTGGACTGCGCCTCGGCGCACTCACGGGTACAGCCGGACACGGCAAACTTGAGTTTGTGCGGCGCGCGCAACCCCTTGTAGCGATTCTCGATATCGATGGCGAGGCCGACGGAATCATCCACGCCGAAGCGACACCAGGTGCTGCCGACGCAGGACTTCACCGTGCGCACCGACTTGCCGTAGGCGTGGCCGGTTTCAAAACCGGCGTCCACCAGCTTGCGCCAGATCTGGGGTAACTGGTGCAGCTGGGCGCCGAACAGATCCACCCGCTGGCCGCCGGTGATTTTGGTGTAAAGGTCAAACTCTTTGGCCACCTCACCCAGTACGATCAGCTTGTCGGGGGTGATTTCACCACCGGCGATGCGCGGCACGATGGAGTAGGTGCCATCTTTCTGCATATTGCCGAGGAAGATGTCGTTGGTGTCCTGCAGGCCGATATGCTCATCTTTGAGCACGTAGTCGTTCCAGCAGCTGGCCAGAATCGAGCCGATGGCGGGTTTGCAGATTTCACAGCCGTGCCCCTTGCCATGCTTCTCCAGCATCTCGGCGTAGGTTTTGATCTTGCCGACGCGAATCAGGTGGTAAAGCTCCTGACGGGTATGGGGGAAGTGTTCGCAGATATCCTTGCTCACCGCTACACCCAGCGCTTCCAGTTCATGGTTGACCAGATTGGTCAGCAGCGGCACACAGCCACCACAACCCGTACCGGCTTTGGTGTGCCCTTTCACGTCACCCACGCTGCAGCAGCCACCGGCTACCGCATCACGGATTACTCCCTTGGATACGTCATGACAGGAGCAGATCTGCGCGGTATCCGGTAGCGCTGCCACGCCCAGACCGGTCTGCGCATCATCACCACGATGGGGCAGGATCAGCCCTTCCGGGAACTCCGGCAGTTGAATCTGGTTGAGCATGTACTGCAGCAGCGTGCCGTAATCGGCCGCATCACCCACCAGCACCGCGCCCAGCAGCAGCTTGCCGTCTTCGCTCACCACCAGCTTTTTGTACACCTCATCCGGCTGGTTGAAGTAGGTGTAGACCCGCGCACCCGGCGTCACGCCATGGGCATCGCCGATGGAGGCCACATCCACACCCATCAGTTTGAGCTTGGTGCTCATGTCGGCGCCATCAAAAGTCAGACACTGCTCACCGCCGGCCAGGTGACTGGCGGCTACCTTGGCCATGGTGTAACCGGGCGCCACCAGACCGAATATGCGACCGTTCCAAAGCGCACACTCACCGATGGCATAGATCGATTTATCCGAGGTCTGGCATTCGTTGTTGATCACAATGCCGCCGCGCTCGCCTACGTCCAGACCGCTGCTGCGCGCCAGCTCATCCTGCGGACGAATACCAGCAGAGAAGATCACCAGATCGGTTTCCAGCGCCTCGCCATCGGCAAACTCCATTTTGTGCAGGCAGCTATCACCGGCCACGATGCGACTGGTGGCTTTGGACAGGTGCACACCCACGCCCAGATCGGTGATCTTATCCTTGAGCAGCGCGCCGCCGCCCTCATCCACCTGCACCGCCATCAGCCGGGGGGCGAACTCCACCACGTGGGCTTCCAGCCCCAGGTCCTTGATCGCCTTGGCGGCTTCCAGTCCCAGCAGACCGCCGCCCACCACCGTACCCACCTTGGCACCGTTATCCGCAGCGGCGGTGATCGCCTCCAGGTCTTCAATGGTGCGGTAGACAAAGCAGTTGTCGCGATCATTACCTTCAATGGGCGGCACGAAGGGGTAAGAGCCAGTGGCCAACACCAGCTTGTCGTAACCGATGGTTTTACCCGTGGCCGAGGTAACGGTTTTAGCGTCACGATCAATGCCCACCACCTTGTCACCCAGATACAGGGTCACGCCCTGTGCCTGATACTTTTCCAGCGTGGTCATCGCCAGCGGCTCGGCGCTGCGGGTCTGAAAATACTCGGTCAGGTGCATGCGGTCGTAGGCCACCCGTGACTCTTCGCTGAAGGTGATCAGCTCAAACCGGTGGGCGTTATCGCTGGCCAGCAGGCTGTCGATAAACTGGTGTCCCACCATGCCATTACCGACCACCACGATACGGGTGCGGCTGCTCGTTTCAGGGGCTGTGTTATCCACCGGATTCACTGGGCTCATAGCTTGTCCTCGCCTGCTTCAGGCCAAAAAAAACGGCGTCCACTGCGGATCTGCCTGAGCAGATCGCGGTGGACGCCGTTGTCCGTTTGGAAGCTACGCCGCCCCTGGCTGAAGGACCGACGCAACAAAGTTGTTAGCAGAGCATGAGCAAGCGCTGTGCCAGCACCTGGAATAACTATTTAACTCTCTGTTTTGATTTATTAAAAACTATTAAAAGTCACACTACCTAGCAGCGCGCTGTTGCACCAACACTGTGCAACAGCGATCAATTACGCACCGGCCAAATGCACTGTATTGTGCATCCACCCCCTGTTAGTACAGCAACGGCACACCGATGTTGTCATGATCAATTTTTGATGTATGATCACAACGCTAATGGACTGATTACATTCGTAATTACTTAAGGAAGAGACCTCTATGACTGATAGTGCAGCCGCTACTGCTGTGGCAGAAACCAACACCAACCCGGTAACTGTTGATACCGGATCTGCCAAGATCATCTATTTTCTATACTTTGCCGGGCTGATCTTCGGCATTACCGCACTCGCAGGTTTGATCATGGCTTATGTCAACAAGTCTGATGCCGATCCTGTTGCCGCCACCCATTACCGTTTTCAGATTCGTACTTTCTGGATCGGCCTATTGATGCTGTTCATCGGCGGCCTGACGTCGCTCATTCTGGTGGGTTACCTGATCATTCTGTTCTGGGTAGTTTGGGTGTGCGTTCGCTGCGCCAAAGGGCTGAAGGCACTGGGCAAGGGCGAACCGATCGCCAGCCCCGGTAGCTGGATGTTCGGTTAAACCACACCTCCGGACAGGGTGTCTGCCACCGGGCCCCTGTCCAAACCCTTATCCCCCCTTACCGCTCGCGCCGCGTCAACAATGAATACACGCTATCAGAACAGTCCGTTAGGGGCTGGGCTTAACGACTTTTTTACCGCACCGTTGCTGATAACCTCGCTGTTTCCGCTGTTCGCCGTCTGCATCGCCGTCATAACCCTGTTCACTTTCAGCTACGACAGTTTACAAAGCTTGATCAACAGCACTGCGGACGAGGGTCTTCGCAGCGTTCAAGCCTGGTTTGAGGGAGCCCTCGGCACTCACGGGATAATCTCGGCTATTTTTCATAGCCGTTACCTGGCATCGCTGTCCGTGTTCATCGTCTACACCGGGCTGGCTTTCGTCGCCTTTTACGCCTCCATAGCGGTTTCGTTGTGCCTGCTGGGCCTGATTACACCGCTCATCGTCCGCACGGTTATCAGACGCCACTACCCCGCGTTTGCCTCAGACAGTTTTGGGAATATCGCCACCAGCCTGCTCTACATGGCGGTGGTGGTTGCCTTCTGCACCCTGCTGCTGGTTATCTGTTTACCGCTTTACTTGATACCAGTGGTGGGATTCTTCCTGTTTCACTTCATTACCTACCTGCTGTTCAAAAAGCTGCTGCTCAGAGATATCGCCAGCAACATCACCAGCAAAGATAGTTATAAGAAAATCAAAGCGGTCAATCGCGGCTCCCTGCATGGCTACGCGCTGCTCTTCTACCTCATAGCCACCATCCCACTGGTGGGGCTCTTTGCCCAGGTGTTCTTTGTTGCGGCCCTGAGCCACTTTTTCATTCGCCAGGCCATTCGATTAAAACAGCTGGGCACCACCGACTACCTGCTACAAAGCTGACGGTGACCAAGCGACATTCAATTACCCTAACAGCCGCGCCTTGCGGTACGCCGACGGCGGACAGCCATACCAGCGCTTGAAGGCGCGGGTAAAGTTAGCAGGCTCGGAGAAACCCAACAGGTAAGCGATCTCGGTCAGACTCAGTTGGCGGTTGTCCACGTAGCCCTTGGCCAGACGCTGACGCACCTGCTGGACCAGTTGGTTAAAACTGACACCACGCTGCTGCAGCTGACGCTGTAACGAGCGCACACTGAGCGCCAGGTGGTCAGCCACACTCTGTTCGCTGACATCACCGCTGGGCAACAAGCCCATCAGCTCATGCTCCACCCGCGCGCCAATATCTGCCTTCGCCATTCGTGCCAGGTAGCCTTCGGCAACGCGCTCGTTGGCCTGCAACAGTTCGGCACTGGCCCCCATAACCGCTTTCTCGCAGTCGGCCCGTTGCAGCACCAGCAGCGTCTCCGCGGCACCGTAGTACACCGGGCAACCCAGATAGCGCTCGAACTCTACCGCCGCGGCCGGACGCGCCGCACGCACACTGATACTGTGGGGGCAGTAACCGGGCCCCATCAACTGCCGCAACATCGTCACCATGCTGGTCACTCCGGCCACCACCGCTACACTGGCGGGCAAATCCTCCGCGTCCGGCTCCAGTGACAGCGATAATCGACACAGGTCGCCCTCCACCGCCAGCTGCACCCGCAGCGCATCATTGACGATACGGCCATAGCGTTGTAACCGCTGCAGTGCCTCCATCACCGTGCCACAGGCCAGCAGCGCAAACCCCAGCGCATGGAAGTGCTTGGGAGCCCAGCGTCGCCCTACCGCCACACCGAAGCAGGGCTCGGCCGAGGCTTGCTGGGCCGCCAACCACAAGCGTCGCATCCCCTCCATGGGGTAGCGGCCATCGCCGTCACTCAGCAGCGCCGGATCCAGCCCCGCCTCACGGAATATCGCTCTGGCATCCAACCCCTCTGCGGTGAGGGTTTCCCACACCAGCACCGCTGCCGTACTGATCACTGTTCGGGCCATAGGCTCCCCATGCTTGAGGTAAAAAGACAACTGCTTGGCGTAACGGGATAAGTCTAAGCCAAGTTGATGGCGTTCGCGGCCAAGAGCGGAAACCGCGGCTTCCGTACTGTGGCGGTAACACAACGCAGAGGGCGATCCCATGTTTATCCATCAACCCCGCTTCACCCCGATCCATCCCATGCAACACACCCTGGCCAATAGCTTCAGCTGTATCGGCACCGGTTTGCACAGCGGCATCAAAGTAATGATGACCGTGATGCCAGCAGCGGAAAACAACGGTTATACCTTTCACCGCCGCGACCTGCCGGTCCAGCGAGCAGAGGTCGCGGCCCGCTACAACCGGGTTACCGACACCCGTCTGTCGACTACCATCAGCAACGAGTGGGGCACCCGCATCAGCACCGTGGAACACCTGCTGGCGGCGCTTTATGCCTCCGGAGTGGATAACGCCCATATCGTTCTGGACGGGCCGGAGGTACCGATCATGGATGGCAGCGCCCTGCCATTCACCAATCTGATCTCGCAGAGCGGCATTCGTACCCAGTTTGAACCCCGTCAGATCATGGTGATCAACCGCGCGATCAGCGTCAGCGACGGCGATAGCGTCGCCCGCCTGGGACCGGCTGCGGCACCGGAGATCGAGATGCAGATCGACTTCGATTCCGAGGCCATCGGTCGTCAGCAGCTGCGGCTACCGATCTCCGCCGACAGCTTTTCACGGGATCTGGCCGGCGCCCGCACCTTCGGCTTCAGGGAACAGCTGGATACCCTGACCAAACTGGGGCTGGCCAAGGGGGGCAATCTCCACAACGCCATTCTGATCGCAGGTGACCGGGTAATGAATCCCGACGGCCTGCGCTACAGCGACGAGTTCGTGCGTCATAAAGTTCTGGATGCGCTGGGCGATCTGGCCCTGGCAGGCTACCGCTTTATCGGCCGTTTCAGCGGCTACCGGACCGGGCATGCGCTGAATAACCAGCTCTTGCACGCGCTGATGCGCAGCGGGGACAGCTGGGAACTGTGGGATCGTACCGAAGGAAAACAGCAGCAGGTTCGCTGACCGGCACCAGCTCAGCCCTGCTCGGACGCGGCCCACAAGGGCCGCAACTGCAGATCTTCACTGAGGATATGGGTGAGAATCCAGTCCCTGAACACAACCATCATGGCGACCGACGGCGTAGCCGATACCATGTCCAGCTCTGCGGTCATTGTCTGCAACCCGGTGATCAATTCAGCGTGTTTGTGGCGGTGACTGTCCAGATCCCCGGCGCCGGCGGCGGCCATCAACCGCTCCTCGTCCTCGAAATGCTGCTGCGACAACGACAGCAATCCGGTGGCAGTTTGCACAAAATCTGTACCGGGGCGGCCGGCAATGAATAGCGCCACCAACTCATTGTAGAGCTCAAACATCTGCTGGTGCTGCTGGTCGATGATCGGTTCGCCAACACTATATTCGCCCGACCAGGCCAACGTCAGATCCTGTTCGGTGAGTTCAAACATCTGCACAACAGCGTCCCTTACATCCGGTTAAAGGCAGGCACTACAACAGCGCAGGACGATGGTTGCACAAAATCAAAACCTGCACAAACATCAATACAGATATCGAAGCAGGCCAGCCTTCAAGTGCAGATCAGCGCGGATTAACGGGATAGCAGCCAGCGCTCGGCGGCTTCAATGGTGGTGAAATCCTCGATATTGAAGCCCTCGATTACCCCCGCGCTGGCCATCACCACGTAAGGATTGAAGCGGGGATCATGGACCAGCGCGATCTTGCGAAAGTACAAACCGGAGTCCTCGATCGCGCGGTAGAACGCTTGGGCTTCCTCGCTGACAACAAAAGACTTCACCTCGCGCACGTCTACCAACATCCGCTTGTTGCCCACCCCCAACTGCTCGATAAAGGTCTTCAGCCGCATGCGATCATCGTGATCGACCTGCCCGCGGTGGGTGACATAGATAATCCGGTTGTCAGGGCAGTAACGAATCTCTGATGCCATAGTCCCTCCCTGGTTGGCGACAAGTCTCAACAAGGCGCAGTATCGGGCTCCCGCTGCCGGGAAGTAAACCCTTAAACCTTGAAGCGGTTGGTAATGGTTGAAAACTCCTCTGACAGCAGGGCAACTTCCTGACTCACCTGGGCCACGGTTTCGGCATTTTCCAGCGACTGCTCGGTGATGCCGGCAATGGCGGTAACATTCTGGTTGATCTCTTCCGCGACGACCGACTGCTCTTCCGCCGCGCTGGCGATATGCAGGTTCATATCACTGATGCGGCCGATGGCCTGCTCGATCTTGTCCAGTGCATCCCCCGCTGCCGACGCCTTGTCGACCCCCTGTTGCGCCTGTGACTGGCTGGAGGTCATCACCTCCACTGCACTCTGCGCACCACGCTGGAGCCGTTCGATCATTCGCTGGATCTCCTCGGTGGACTCCTGGGTACGTTGCGCCAGCGAGCGTACCTCGTCGGCCACCACCGCAAATCCGCGCCCCTGATCGCCGGCGCGCGCCGCCTCAATGGCTGCGTTAAGTGCCAGCAGGTTGGTCTGCTCGGCGATACCGCGAATCACGTCAAGAATGCCGCCGATTTCACGGGAATCACTGTTGACCGATTCGATCACCCCGGCAGCCCGTTCAATCTCGCTGGCCAGGGCGTTGATCGCACTCACCGTCTCATTGACCACCGTGTGGCCGTTGCGCGCCTGTTTATCCGCCTCAACTGCCGCGGATGCGGCTTCCTGCGCACTCTGGGCCACATCCTGTACCGTCGCGCTCATCTGGTTTATCGCCGTGGCTACCTGGGTAGTCTGGGCATGCTGGTCTTCGGCAATCTCCCGCGCGCGCCCACCAGCCCCCATCAGGTGTTGACTGGCGGAGTTGGTCTTCTCCGCCGAGGCCAGCAGCGTCGCCAGAATGCCGGCGATGCTCTCCTGCAGGGTACGGGCGCTATCGGCAAGGCCGCCTATTTCGTCATTGGCTGAATGCAGGATCTCCTGCGAGAAGTCCCCCTCTGCCAGGTGTTTGAGATCGCCGCTCAGCGCCTGCGCCGGACGAACAATGATGCGGTTGCTCATGTAGATAAACAGCAGGGCTCCACCGACAACACTGATGATCAGCAGTATCAGCGCATTGCGTAACAGCGCAGCGGTCGCCGCAGAGGCCTCGTCGACATCGACCTGCATGATCTTGTCCACCTCGGCAACCGCCTCGTCCAGCAGTTTGGTGGGCGCACGGTCAATGCCGGAAACCGCTTTATCGCCTGCACGGTGGTCATAACCGGCGGCTACAAAGGCCTGGTAACCCTTGCGATAGGCAGTACCCATCTGCTTATGCGCGTTAATAAAATCGTTGATCAGTTGCGCCAGCGGCGACTGGCGATAGTGCTCATCCAGGCGGGTTAACTCCGCAACCCGTTCGCTCATTCTGGTCACCGCCGCCTGTACGGTGGCCTCTCGCTCCTGAAAACGCCCCCAGTACTTTTCCCGCTGCTTGTCGTCAGCCCCGCGCAGCAGTACGTTCTTCCACTCCTGTACCTGAATCTTGAAGTCGCTCTGAGCACGCAGTATATCGCTCTGCAGGGCAGCCTCCTCGCTGATCAGGCTCTGGTATTCACCGAGCTGGAGTTTAAGACCGTAAAAACTCCCCAGAGTGACGGCCACCACGATGGCGAGTACCGCGATGAAGATGGCGGCCAGTTTGGCCCTGATGGTTTGCATGATGATCCCTCAAGTGTGCGTCCTGCCCGCAGTTTAGCAGGCAATGGTTAATCCTGAAGCCTGCAACAAATAAACTCCCGATCGTTCACGTTTGCATCAATACGCAGCCTGTTCGCTCTAACATTAGCGTTATTGAAAGCTTCCTCAGCGCACCCGCTCCGCCGCCGCAATCAGGGTTTCGGCCACCTCCGCCAGTCGGGTGTTCAACTCCATCGCCCGCTGCTGCATACGCCGGTACGCCTGCTCCTCGGTGAGATTGAAGTTCTGCATCAACAACCCTTTGGCGCGTTCGATCTGCTTGCGCTCGGTCAACGCACGGCGAGCGTCGCTGAGCTCCTCACCCATGCGCTTGATATGCTCCGCCTGACCGCGCACCAGATCGTAGACCGAACGCGCCAGATCCGGAGCCTCCGCCTGTTCGACTGGCGTCAGATCGGTGCCGTCAGCGCCATAAAGACCGGGGGCGTCCGGGTCAAACAGCATGGTCAGCGGTGAGCCGGTAGGGGTTTCGATGGTAGCCAACGCCTGCAGCCGGTCACGGTGGGCCTGCAGGTTGGCCTCGGCCTGCGCCAGCTGCTGTTGGCTGGCTCGGGCAAGTTCCTCGGCGAGCAGGATCTCCAGCTCCCGCATCTGGTCGATCCGGCGGGTCGCCAGTTCGTACCAGACCTCGCTCAGCTCAGGGGCGATCGGCTCCCCCCGGCACAGACCGCGGATCAATTCGCGCAAGCGCCCAAGGTCAGCCACATCGCCACTCTCTTCGAGCGTTTGCCAGCGCGTCACCAGCAGGCCCGGTGCGAACTCCACAACCAACTCGAAGCTGCGTTGTTGAGCGTCCTGCAGATGACTGAGACGATTGCAGGTGGCTTCATCGAAGCGCCCGGCAGCAAAACCGATAGCAGCCCAGGCGCGCTCCTGCCCCGCGTACTCCTTACCCTGCATCAGATTGAACAGCGCCACCAGCACCCGCGTCACCACCGGGTCGCTGGCGATGTCGGCGGCTTCAAACACCACCGACAGCAAACCAGCGATCAGTCGGCACAGCGCACGAGTGGAATCCAGTGCGCTGATCTCCTGCTGATCAACCTGTCGCCGCAGCTCTGCCAGGTTGTCCAGGCCCTGCAGCACAAATGCGATGCTATTGAGCAGGCGCATGCTCCCCGGCGGCTTTTTTGCACCCAAATAGTGCACGTTAAGCAGTTGTCGCAACGCTTTTTCGCTCTGGAGACAGTGGGTAATCTGCTCCGCACGCTGTTCGGCAAAGCGCGCACCCGCCGAAGCCAGAAAGATATTGCTGATTCCCCGTTCGCGCTGCAGCTGGTGAATCAGCCCGCTCACCTCCGTAACCACCTCGCAGCTCGCCGCGAGTTGCTCAAGTGTATGAATCTCAGCGTGTTTAGCCGCCAGCAGGAACTGCTCGGTGGCCTGGCTGTTTGACTGCATGGCATCTCCGCCAAGGGTAAAAGCAGGAAAATCGTTACGCTGAACTCAGCAAGTTCTGTTCCACTCACGCAGCGGAGCACCCGGCAACACGATCATAAGCGGCTGGCACCCAAATTGCTTTATCTCACTCAATCGCCACGGGGGAGCGCTACCATCGCCACGCCCCCACAGGTAACGACGCCTGCACCCCGCGCCACCGCGTGAGGGTGCGGGCGTTTTTTTTGAGGCCACCGCTATGAACACTGTCAGCCTGCTGCGCAGCGCCCGTATGATTTTTGGCTTTGGCGAAAGCCGCCGCTATTCCGCCTCCCGGCAACAACGGGACACTGCGTCCCGCCCGCGCGACGGCCGTGTCGATCTGGTGGGTGCCGGGCCCGGTGACCCGGAGCTGATGACCCTCAAGGGCTGGCGGCTATTGCAGCAAGCCGACGTGATCGTCTACGACGCGCTGGTCAGTCAGGCACTGCTGGATCAGCTTCCGGCCCACATACCGCTGCGTTACGTGGGCAAACGCAAGGGCCACCACGCGATGAGTCAGAACGCTATCTGCGAGCTGTTGGTGACGCTGGCGCAACAGGGCCAGCGAGTGGTGCGGCTGAAAGGAGGCGACCCGCTGGTGTTCGGTCGCCTCACCGAGGAGATGGCGGCGCTGCGCCAACAGCGGATCCCCTTCTCGCTGGTACCGGGTATTACCGCCGCAGCCGGCTGTGCCGCCAGCGTTGGCTTTCCGCTGACCGAGCGCCAAACCGCCCCACGGCTGCGCCTCATCACCGCCCACAGCTGTGACGACCGTCCCATCGACTGGGCCGACCTCGCCCGCCGCGACGAAACCCTGGTGTTCTACATGGGACTGTCGATGGCGACCACTATCAGCCAGGAACTAAAGCGTCACGGCCTGCCCGCCGACTGGCCGGCCCTGCTGGTGGAGAATGGCACCACGCCGCAACAGCGCTGCGTCCATACCTCGCTTGGTCGACTGGCCGAGGCCGCCAGAGAGAACCACCTCAGCGGGCCTACGCTGATCTACCTGGGCAGGGTGGTGGAGAATGCGCAACGGCCCACCACAGCGATGGCCGTGGTCAGTGCAGCGAGGGGGGAGTAGCGGTAGCTACCAGAGCGCCGGATTGTTAAGCGCATCGACGCAACGGATCACCACCGGCGCCGCCGGCGGTGTGGTTGCGGACAACAGCAGCGCCTGCCAGCCGAAGGGGTACTGCAGCGGATAGGGCGCCCGATAAGGTTCCGCCGCCTCGGCCGTAAAACCAAACCGGCCATAGTAGGCCGGATCACCGTACACCAGCACCAGCGACACGCCGGCCGCCTTGAGTTGCGCTAGCCCCGCGTTGACCAGTTGCGTTCCCAGACCACTGCGCTGCAGCGCCGGGGAGACCGCCAGCGGCGCCAGAATGTAGCCATCATCCGCTGAATCAAGACTGATCGGGCTGAACACCACGTGTCCGGCTAGCTGGCCGTTAGCTTCAGCCACCAGTGACAGCACCGGCGGCGTTTCCGGCTTACCCAGCATCGCCTCGACCAGCATAACGATGGACGCGCTCTCTTCGGCAGGGAAGGCAGCCCGATGAAGCGACAAGATAGCGTCCAGCTCGTCGGCACGGTTAGCGCGAATACTCATTCCGATCTTTCCACTGAAAGTGCGACGGTGTCAGGGGCAAGCATAGGCTTTGGCGATCACCGTCACCGAGGTGGTGAATTCGTAACGTTCAACGTACAACAAACGGTTGGCGCCTATGGCCGCCGCCTGGTTGCGCAGATCGTTGAAGGCGCCGTAGCCCAGATCGCGGTTGCTGGTAAACCAGTAGCGGAACCAGTTGCCCGCCGATCCCACCAGAGTAGTTTTCGGCTCACAGCCAACCAGCGGCTGCCGGTCGTAAACAACCTGCACCGCATTGTCGGGGTTTTCCAACGCGATGGAGGCACAGCCACCGAGCAGGGTCGCGGCAAAAAATCCCAGCAGTTGTTTCTGCATGATCACTCCCTGTGACCGCCTCAACCGCGAACCGTTTGAGGCGCTCTGTTCCGGTTCAGCCGCTACTCTAACTGGCATCGCGTTGACTTTACTACCCGGGGGCGGTGTTCGGCGCGCGCATGCAAGGCTGGAGAACGCTCCAACCGACATTTCCCGGGGCAGAGTTGATGATCATCGCCGTCAGGCGCCAGCCCCGCGGCCGGCGCCTCGCTGCCAGTCATCCGGCTCAGTTATAGGCACCACTGGCGTAGTGCAGCTCGTAGCTGTGGCTGTAGATCTCCAGAATGTTGCCGAACGGGTCTTCCATGTAGATCATGCGGTAGGGCTTTTCGCCCGGGTAGTAGTAGCGCGGCTTGGCCATCCGTTTCTTGCCACCGGCCGCGACGATCTTGTCGGCCAGACCTTCCACGTCCGGATCCTGCACACAGAAATGGAAGATGCCGGTTTTCCAGTACTCGAAGTTATCCTCCGGGTTTTGCTGGTTAGCGAACTGGAACAGCTCCACCCCGATCCGGTCGCCGGTCGACAGGTGAGCGATACGGAATGAACCCCAGCCGGGACCGAACACGTCGCTGCACATCTCGCCGATGGCGCTGTCATCCTCGACGATTTCGGTGGGCTCCATGATCAGGTACCAGCCCAGCACCTCGGTATAGAAGCGCACGGCGGCGTCCAGATCCGGCACCGAGATGCCGATGTGGGAAAAGGTGCGCGGATAGACCGGTGCGGTCGCGTTAGCGGTGATAGTCATTAGGCAGGCTCCCGTTGATGGTTAATCACGGGCGCAGTGTAGGGCGGCAGTTCCTGCTGGTGAAATTATCATTTATGATGCTTTTGATTATTTTTTGTTATGCGCTATTTTCCGCCAGAGAGCCTTTGTCACAGCGAGCCACCCCATGATCAACCCCCTGCTGCTGCGCACCTTTGTCCGGCTGGTGGAAACCGGCCACTTCACCCGTACCGCCGAAGCGCTGTACATGACCCAACCCGGCGTTACCCAGCACATCAAGAAGCTGGAAGCCCAGCTCGGCCAGCCGCTGCTCAACCGTCACGGCAAGCAGTTCGAACTGACCCCCGCGGGCGAATCCCTCTACCGCTACGCGCTGGAACAGCAGCGCGCCGAACAGGCACTGCGCGAACAGTTGGATGACGACAGCGCCGAACAGGGCGCGATTCGCATCGCCTGTTCCGGTGCCATGGCGCTACAGATCTACCCGCGCCTGCTCGACCTGCAACACCAGTATCCGCGCCTTAGCGTCAGCATTGAGGCCGCCCCCAATCAACGGATCGAACAACAGCTGCGCACCAACGAGATCGACCTTGGCCTGCTGACCCAACCGCTAAGCGACCCGTCGCTGAGCCAGCACCCCATTGGCCAAGACAGCCTCTGCCTGATCCTGCCCGCCGACCACGCCAGCGACTGGGACAGCCTCCTTAAACTGGGCTTTATCAACCACCCCGACGGTCACCACTACGCCATCCAGTTGCTGGAGGCCAACTACCCCGATCAGTTCACTGGTATGGCGGCGCTGCCGCAGGCGGGTTATATCAACCAGCTGGGGCAGATTCTGCTGCCGGTGGCGGAGGGGCTCGGCTTTACCGTGCTACCGCAGTCAGCGGTAAACGCCTTCAGCCAGCCCGAGCGGTTGGCCGTCGCGCCGCTGGCGCAACCGGTACAGGAACCGATCTATCTGACCCGCAAAAAGCACCGCCCGCTGCCGGCCCGTTACACTCGGGTAGAACAGCTGCTGCACGCGATCTGGCGATAGCGGCGCTGGGCCTGCCGCTATCCGCAACCACCGGCTTACGCCGCCCATCGCAGCCCCAAAAACGATCTTCCGCAGTGCACCAATGCCCCAGCGCGCACCAGTAATGCGCACAACTGCGGTGCTCCGCCACTGCTTTACCCCCCTGCCAACCACCCACTAACCCCTTGTTTTAAGTAAAATAGGATGATTTTTATCAAAGTTGGCATCAGCCCTGCATTGGGTTAACCAGCATTTGGGCCACGGCGGCCCGCGACAATTCGAGCAGTACTGGATAACGGCGTCCATCACTCACCTGAGTTCTCCACCGAGATAACAGGCAGAGTATGGACGCCGTTTTTTTGTGCCTTGAAAAACTCGCTGACCACCGCCCCGGAATGACACTTTCCAAATCCCAACGAGGTGAAAAGTATGGCTTACTTAATCCCGTCCGAATTCGTGACCAAGATGGTCGATGCCGGTGAAGAAAAGATCCACATGTCCACCAAGGACACCCTGATCCGCGCCTTTATGGCCGGTGCCATTCTCGGTCTGGCGGCGGTGTTCGCCATCACCGTGGCGATGAAGAGCGGCTCACCGATCCTCGGCGCCTGTCTGTTCCCGGTCGGCTTTATCATGCTCTACCTGATGAAGTTCGACCTGCTCACCGGGGTGTTCACCCTGGTACCACTGGCGCTGCTGGACAAGCGCCCCGGCTGCGACATGCAGCAGATGCTGCGCAACTGGGGGCTGGTGTTTGTCGGCAACTTCGCCGGTGCACTGACCACCGCCTTTATGGTGTCGTTCATCCTCACCTATGGCTACAACACTGACGGTGGCGCCATTGCCGCCAAGGTCAGCACCATCGGTGAGTCCCGTACCCTGGGTTACGAAGCGCACGGTGTGGCCGGCTGGTTCACCATCTTTATCCGCGGCATGCTGTGTAACTGGATGGTCTCCATGGGTGTGGTCGGCGCGATGATCTCCACCTCCGCCACCGGCAAGATGGCCGCCATGTGGATGCCGGTGATGCTGTTCTTCTTCATGGGCTTCGAGCACTCCATCGTCAACATGTTCCTGTTCCCCTTCTCCATGATCATGGGCGGTGACTTCACCTTCATGCAGTACATCATCTGGAACGAACTGCCCACCGCGCTGGGCAACCTGTTTGGTGGCGTGCTGTTAGTGGGACTGCCGCTCTACTTCACCCACGTTCGCACCTCCAAGACCCGCGAACTGGGAAAGCCCGCAAAAACCGCCGCTGAGTCAGCCCTCGCTTAAGTGGCCCCCGCTCCGGCCTGCTGCTCTTCCCGGGGCAGGCTGGAGCCCCTTTTTCTGATCCGCTAGCTCAACGAGTTCCCGATCATGACCCAGGCTTCCCTCGCCCTTTGTTCACCCCGCACCACGTCACTGGCCCTCAGCTGCGGCCACTACTCCGACGCCGGTCGCAAGGCGGAGAACCAGGACTGCCACGGCAGCCTGATCCCGAGCGAGCCACAACTGACCCTCAAGGGTGCCGCGTTCGCCATCGCCGATGGCATCAGCACCAGCAGCGTCAGCCAGATCGCCAGCGAAACCGCGGTCAAAAGTTTTCTCGACGACTATTTCTGCACCTCCGATGCCTGGAGCGTTCAACACGCCGGATCGCAGGTGCTGCGCGCCACCAACGCCTGGTTGTACGCGCAAACCCAGAACAGCCCGTTCCGCTATCACAAGGACAAGGGCTACGTCTGCACCCTCAGCGCGCTGGTGCTCAAGGGTGGCCGCGCCCATATCCTCCACGCGGGGGATTCCCGCATCTACCGGCTGCGGGGTGGCGCTTTGGAACAGCTCACCCGCGACCATCGGGTCTGGTTAAGTGAACAAAAAAGCTACCTCAGCCGCGCCCTCGGTGCCGACGAGCAGATAGCGGTGGACTACCAAAGCCTGCCGCTGCAAGCCGGCGACCGCTTTCTGCTCACCACCGACGGCGTCCATGAAGAGCTCAGCAGCGAACAGATCATTGAACTGCTGGACCGCCATAACGGCATGGAGGCCAGCGACCTCGACCTGCACGCCGAACTACTGGCCCGCGCCGCGCTGGAAGCGGGCAGCGACGACAACCTCACCGTGCAACTGGTGCGGGTGGACGCCCTGCCCAGCCGCGGTGCCGACCTCAGTCAGCAGGTGGACATGCTGCCGCTGCCTCCCAGCCTGCAGGCGCGCGACCGCTTCGACGGCTACCGCATCAGCCGCCAGTTGCACGCTACCAGCCGCAGCCATATCTATCTGGCGCTGGATGAACAGAGCGGCGAGCAAGTCATTCTCAAGACCCCTTCCATCGACCTCGGCGGCGACCCGGCCTATCTGGAACGGCTGCTGCGGGAGGAGTGGATCGCGCGGCGGGTCAACAGCGCCCACGTGATCAAGGCGGGCGCCAGCCAGCGCCCGCGCAACTACCTCTACACCGTATCGGAATATATCGACGGCCAGACCCTGCGCCAGTGGATGATCGACAACCCAGAGCCGGAGCTGGAAACCGTGCGCGGCATCGTCGAGCAGATCGCCCGCGGCCTGCAGGCGCTGCACCGGGCCGAGATCATCCACCAGGACCTGCGGCCGGACAATGTGATGATCGACGCGAGCGGCACGGTCAAGCTGATCGATCTCGGCTCCGCCCTGGTGGCCGGTATCGAAGAGGCCGCCCTGGAAGCGCCGGAACCCACCGTACTCGGCACCGCCCTCTACACCGCGCCGGAGCAGTTTCTGGGCGAACTGGGCAGCCGCGCTTCGGACCTCTACTCATTGGCGGTGCTCACCTACCACCTGCTGTCGGGGCAGTTCCCCTATGGCATGGAGGTGGCCAAGTGCCGTACCCAGGCCCAGCAGCACAAGCTGCGCTACCGCTCGCTGGCCTACGGCAGTGATGAGCTGACCGACGGTGACAGCGACAGTGCCAACAACGACAAGCTGCGCAGCCTGCCGCGCTGGGTGGACGAAACCCTGCGCCATGCCCTGCACCCCAACCCCTACAAGCGCACCCAGGAGCTGTCGGAATTTATCTATGACCTCCGCCACCCCAACCGCCGCTACCTGCGCCAGAGCCGCCCGCCGTTGATGCAGCGCCATCCGCTGCGCTTCTGGCAGGGGGTATCGGCAGTACTGGCGGTGACGGTGGTGGTGCTGCTGGCGCAGCTGACCGGCAGTTAAAAAGACACCACATTACGAATCAACGCAGAAGAGGAACGCACCATGATCAGTAACCGCGAACAAGTGACCGAGATGATCATCGCCGCCAAAGTGGCCAAGGGCCTCAAGTGGAGTGAAGTGGCCGAGGTGGTCGGCCAATCCAAGGAGTGGAGCACCGCCGCCTGTCTGGGGCAGATGGCCTTTGACAAGCCGCAAGCAGAAGCGGTCGGCGATCTGTTCGGCCTCTCCGACGAGGCGGTGGCCTGGCTGCAGATCGTGCCTTACAAGGGCTCCCTTCCCACCGCCGTACCCACCGATCCGCTGATCTACCGCTGGTACGAGCTGGTGAACGTGTACGGCACCACCCTGAAAGAGCTAATTCACGAGGAGTTTGGCGACGGCATTATGAGCGCCATCGATTTCTCCATGGACCTGCAGCGCGAGCCGGACCCCAAGGGGGATCGGGTGCATGTGGTGATGTCAGGGAAGTTTTTGCCGTATAAGACGTATTGAGGTGGGGATGGGGAGCCGCATCAGGCTTTGGGGCTGATGCGGGCTCTTTTAAGCGGGAATATTGGCGAATCTAACGCCGCGCTAACGGGCTGGCGCTCCGCAGCCGCGACAGTCCAAGACCAGCGAAGCTGGGCTGAGTGTTGAGCGCCTTGTTAGCACTAAAACGGCACCTCATCGTCAAAGCTTTGAGGTGGTTCGGGAGGCTTAGGGAACATGCGATTAAGTCCCTCAGCATGAGACAATCCGCATTCTGATGTGCTGAGGGCCACCCATGGACCACCAACTCTCCTTCGCTGACAGCGAGTTCAACAGCAAGCGCCGCCAGACCCGCAAAGAGAAGTTTCTCGGACGGATGGAAAAGCTGATTCCCTGGTCCCGCCTGATTGCAGTGATTGAGCCCCATTACCCCAAGGCTGGAAACGGTCGTCGCCCTTACCCGTTGGCGACCATGCTACGCATCCATTGCATGCAGCACTGGTATAACCTGAGTGATCCGGCCATGGAAGATGCACTTTACGAGATTGCATCGATGCGGTTGTTTGCCGGGTTGTCGCTCGACAAAGCGATTCCAGACCACACGACCATTATGAACTTCCGCCATCTGCTTGAACGGCAAGGTCTGTCACGCAAGATCTTTGAAGAAGTGTCTGCCTGGCTGAGCGAAGCGGGCGTGCTGGTGAAGGAAGGCACGTTAATGGACGCCACCATCATCGAAGCGCCCAGCTCAACCAAGAACAAGTCGGGTGACCGTGACCCTGAGATGCATCAGACCAAGAAAGGAAATCAGTGGCACTTCGGTATGAAGGCGCATATCGGCGTCGATGCAAAAACGGGCCTGACGCACAGTTTTACGACTACCGCCGCCAACGAACACGACCTCAACCAAGCGCATCACCTGCTTCATGGTAAAGAGGGGTATGTCTTTGCTGATGCCGGTTACCGCGGTGCGGAGAAACGTGCAGCGCTCAAGCATAAAGACCTCGACTGGCACATTGCCCAACCACCCGGAACGGTCAGAGGGCTGAAAAAGCACCCGCGCATCAACAAAGTCAAACTGAGCATGGAGTACATGAAGGCCAGCATTCGAGCCAAGGTCGAGCACCCGTTTCGGATCATCAAGTGCCAGTTTGGTTTTACCAAAGCGCGCTACCGCGGCTTGATGAAAAACGACAGCAAACTAGCCATGCTGTTCGCCTTGGCGAACGTCGTTCGCGTGGATCAGATGTTGCGGGCGTAGGGTCGATCCGCCTGTATGCCGGGAAATCGGCATGCAGGCGGTGATAAATGATCAAAAATAGAGTTATTACGCCGCAAATGCGGCTTGAGTAGCGGAGCAGTTCAGGAGGCGGGGCTTAATCGTAGGTTCCCTAGGGAATATCATATATGTGATTTCGTATAACAGCTCGTTTATGAGGACAAAGTCCCATGACAATTATTATCAGGAGTGCCATTGTTTCAGAAGCACTACAATTCACCAACTCGTAACATACTGAATGTGTTATCAATATTGCCGCCTACGGAGAAAGCACTTCCATTAAACAGGACAAAGCCCTGGCAACAGGGCCCGCTCAGGAGACATTGACAAACTTCAACGGATGAAAAGCGTACTGTCAGTGGCACCGCTCTTCTCCTCCCTGATGTGAGCTGGCAAATGGGGACAGCTTAACCGCGGTGACTAGCACCACAGACGCCCCCCTAATTCCCCGACTCTAAGTGAATTGGAACAAACATACCAGAGCGTGTCCGCATATCCGTTGTGGCTAAATAACCGTTACACTACCTCCACTTACCACTCACACCGACCGGGAACCACCATGCAGATCCGCCAAGCCACCGCCGCCGACTTTGACACCATCTGGCCGATCTTTGCGGAGATCGTCCGCGCCGGCGAGACCTACGCCTACCCGCGCGACTGCGACAAGGCCGAGGCCCAGCGGCTGTGGATGGAGCGGCCACGCCAGACCTACGTGGCGGAGCTGAACAGCCAGATCGTCGGCACCTACTACCTCAAGACCAATCAGGCCGGCCCCGGTGATCACGTGTGCAACTGCGGTTATATGGTCGCCAGCAGCGCCCGTGGTCAGGGGGTGGCCAGCGCGCTGTGCCAGCATTCGCTGCGAGAGGCGCGGCGGTTCGGCTACCGGGCGATGCAGTTCAACTTTGTTGCTGCCACCAACGAAGGCGCGGTGCGGTTATGGCAGAAGCTGGGGTTCGAGATTGTGGGGCGCTTACCGAAGGCGTTTAACCATCCGGTTAAGGGGTATGTGGATGCGTTGGTGATGTATCAGTGGCTGGGGGATTGATGTTTTGATGTTGTTGGCTGGGAGTTGGGAGTTTTTAGCTCGTTGATTTAGTGGCTGGTAAGCTGCTGTTGCGCCCACCCGGGCGCCTTCATTTTTTGACAGTCGCATCAAAAAACGAAGCAAAAAAATGCTCGCCCACAAAACCCGCCCTACGGGACCTGCGCGCTGCACTCCCTTGAGGGGCACAACAGAATGGCCATCCTTGGCCATGCTGTTGCGGCAGCGGCCATCCCGGCCTTGCCCCTCCGGGCTTAAACCCTCAAGGGAGTCCAGTGCTCGTCGGCTTTCGAGAGGGCCAGGGGTGCAAGCGGCACCTATTGTTTTATCAACTAACTATCAGGGATATGCGGTGTTGCGGCTGCGACTTAGCCCCTTTGGAGCCGACGAGCACGGCTCGGAGAATCCGATTAAGGCCCGCAGGGGCGAGCGCCGGATGCGCGAAGCGGCGGCAGCGTGGCCAGGGATGGCCACTCTGCCGATCCCCGGATTCTTCGCTCCGCGCGCAGTGAACCCGCAGGGCGGCGGAACCAGGGGGCATAAAGCACCGTTAGCGTTTTCTTGGTTCGTTCTTTGTCGCGTCTGACAAAGAATGAACCCGCCCGGGTGGGCGGAACAGAGGCTTTCAAGCAACGCCGCTAATCAGCTCAAAACGCCGAATCAGAAACACCTCCATAATGGGCGCAACCAAGACGCTCGCACCGCACATTAATCAGCTTAAAACTCAGAGCAGCCAAGCCAGCGATGGAATATTCCAACGCTCACGGCGTTGACTAAACACCACCGGCACCAATCCCACACCGCAACACCCGCGCCGCTGGCCCCTCACCCGTCGGCAGACACAAACACCCGCCGGCGCACCCTTCCAAGGGAGGAACTGTTATGCGACTACCTCTGCTTACTGTAACCCTGCTCGCCACCCTCACCGCCGTCAGCGCCCCAGTTCAGGCCTCCGGCGAGGCGGTGGTCCGTTTTCACTCCATGATCGGCGTCGATGGCCAATACCTCGGCGGCGCCAACGCCATTCGCGGTGTGCCCGGCGGTGGCCGCCCCTGGGTACTGGAGATGGCCAAAGGCACCCTGGATCAGAAAGGGCGTCTGGACGTACGGGTAAAAGGGCTGATCATCCCCGAATCCGACGGTGCCGGCTTCAACCCCGCGCCCTTCTTCCGCGCCGTGGTCAGCTGTCTGTCGGTGGATAGTGACGGTAACCCCACCACCGTCAACCGCATCTCCGGCAACGGCGCCGAGGTAATGATCGGCAACCCCGCCAACGGTGACGCTCACATCAAAGCCAAGGATATGCTGGCGGATCCCTGCGTGGCACCAATGGTGTTTATCACCTCCCCCGGCGGGGCCTGGTTCTCGGTCACCGGAATCGGTTCACTGGCACCCTGACAGGCAAACCGCCCGGGCCGTTGCGGCCCGGGCTACTGGCGTCAGCAAGGTCAGGCTTCCAGCGCCGCCTGCAGCGCGTCGATCCGCTCGATCAACAGGGTTGAGTGGTAACGGGTTTCCCGCTCCAGCAGGTCCAGCCCCGGGGTCTGGCTGATCAGGGTGTAGGCCTCATGCAGCTTGCGGTGCGGTTCATCCAGCGCGCGGAACTCGGCCAGCTCACCCAGCTCCGCCTCGCTGGCCTGCAACCACTGGCCAAACGCACACCGCAGCGGGTTATGTTCGACTTTGGGCAGCGGGCTGTTAATCACCTCGGCGACCCACTGCTGGTGCTGTTCTTTGGCCTGTTGCAGCGCTGCAATCGCCGTCTGGTAGGTTTTCATTGGTCGACCTCCTTCCCTGTGGTCGGGCTGATAAAAAAGCATCCTTGCGGTACTTAACGTACCGTTAACACGGCCAACACTATCAATAAAAAAGCAGTGACTGCGCCTTAGTCCGCCTCAACCCGGGCCCGGTTGAGTGCGTTCTCCAGCTGGTCGATGTTATCGATCAGCTCCCGTGAGTGGTCGACCACAGCCTGGCGCTCGGCATCGTTAGCGGGGTTTTTAAGTAGCCGCTTGTAGGCATCATGCAGTGCGGTGTGGGGCTGTTCCAGCGCGCGGAAGGCGTCAAAGCCTGCCAGCGTCTCTTGCGAGCCGAGCAGCCAGCGACCAAACTCGCAGCGGGTGGGATCTCCCTCAACCTGCGGGATCCGGTTCTCCTTCACCTCTGCCACCCAGCGGGTATGCTGCATCCGGGCGATCAGCAGCATGTCCAGCGCCCGGTTGCGCTCGTTTCTGGTCAATGTGGCTGCCATAGTGGAGTCTCCCTTGTGGATCCGGCGGCATCGGCGCAGCTCCATGGTTTTACCAACGTTAAATCCTTCCCAGCGTTCCAGGCCTTGATCCCGGTCAACAGTACAAACGGCAGCGCTACGTTAGAGTCCACTGATGAAACTCAATGACCTGCCCTTAATCGTAAAAATCGCCGGAGCCTGCTGCATCTGCCTTGGTTTGCTGTCGCTGGCTATTCTGGCGGTATCCTGATTATCTGATTGTTTTATTTCACTCGCTGGAGGCTCGTATGAAAAGGAACGTAGGTGTTGCCGATATGGTTGTTCGACTGGTGTTGGCGCTGGCGCTGCTCTATCTCGGTTTTGTCGATAACCCGATCATGTCTGAGGGTCTGCCCAAGACCATTATCGGTTTCTTTGCCTTTGTTCCGCTGATCACCGGCCTGCTGCGTTTCTGTCCGCTGTACGCCCTGATCGGTGTCACCACCTGCCCCAAGAGCTGAGCAAACCCTTGACCAGCCTGCTCGGGCGCCGGAGATGTTACCGCGCCTGAGCCCACCCCCTTTTACTCCATCAGATTAGCCACGCTGGTGCCATCCATCACACAGTTGCGTCCGGCCCGCTTGGCCAGGTAGAGCGCTTCGTCCGCGACCCCGATCATCACCTCACCGTTGCTGTCGTCACTCGCGGTCGCGAATACTGAGACGCCGACACTCACCGTGGGCGAGATGGTTTCGCCCTCCCACTCTACCGGGCTGTTCTGGACCGTTTCACGGATCCGTTCGGCAACCTCCTTGGCCGCCTGCAGTGTGGTCATCGGCAGGATTACCACAAACTCTTCACCGCCGTAGCGGGCGCAGATGTCGTAGTTTCTGAGGCTGCGCTGGATGATCTCAGCGGTAGTTTGAATCACCTTGTCGCCACACTGGTGGCCGTAGGTGTCGTTGACGTTCTTGAAGTGGTCCAGGTCCATCATCAGACAGCAGAGCGGCTGCTCTCCGCGTTTGGCCTTGTTGATTTCGATCTCCAGCGCGTGCATCAGGTAACGCCGGTTAAACAGCCCCGACAGCGGATCGCGGGAGATCAAGCCCTCGATATGCAGCCGCATCTCTTCAAAGCGCTGGCCCAGATCGCTGACTTCATCGCCGGTCTTCTTGTAGTTGAGCGGGGCCGAGTATTCGGACTCCTGCATATCCTTGGTGGCGTCGGTGAGGTCACGGATCGGGCGTGCGATCCGGTAGGCCACGATCAGTACGATCCAGATCGATGCCCAGAGAATGATCACCGTGGCGGCGATCACCCGGTTCTTGAGCTCGATGATCGATTCCAGATAGACGCTCTCTTCCAGCACATACCAGATATCAAGATCGACCGAGGCCAGGGTTTTGCGCATGGCGTAGAAACTGCCGAGCCGGGTCAGGCGGGCCTCATAGGCGGGATCCGACTGCAGCGCGGCTATCTGGCGGTAGTCGAAGCTCTCCTCATTCTCATGGGTCAGCAGATGATCGCCCCGGGCGATAAAGATGTCGGCGGTGTCGGCGTTGGCGGCGGCAACGACCTGATCGAATATCTGCTCGTAGGGAACACTGGCCAGCGCCCGCACCCGGCCATGGACGCTATGGTTGAACCAGGGTCCGAGGTAGATGATCGCGTCATCGCCGAAGATCACCCCCGCGTTGGGGCCTGATCCGCCGGCAAGCGCGTTTGACAGGGCGCCTGCGGAGCCTGCCCGTTCGACCCACTGATCCGCCGCATTCAGCAGCCCGAGGCTGGTAACCGATGACGATCGCAGCGCATCAACGGCTGCTTCGGTCGTGATCAGCTCAACCACGGCCTGATTGAAAGCGAGCTCTGAGCGGGTGATCGATTCCGCCGCACCCAGCCCGATCGCCTCCAACTTCAGCGACGCAATCTCCTCTTTGTGACTGTGGATGGAGTCCGCAAAGGTGAGATAGGTGATGTAGCCGAGCCCACTGAGCACCAGCACCATAACAGCGCTGAAACTGAGCACCAGTTTACCGCGAATTTTCAGCCGTACTGCCACGACACCATTCCTGTCCCAAAAAGTTGCTGCCGGCCATTGTTATCAATTCCGCGGCCATTGTGTGCAAAATCAGTCACTAATGTGACGCCAGTCAAAAAACCAACAGCCGGGGTATACCGGTGCTCCCGGGATATGCCAGCCAGACGGCCACTCCCGCGCAGAGGGACCGGGCTCAACCGGCCATATCCCCCAGCAGCTTGCCCCGCCCCTCCTGCTCGACATACTCCAGAAAGGTGCGCGCCACTACCGACATCTGTTTGCCGGGCAGGCGTGCCAGAAACCACTGGGTATTGATCGGCAGCCCGCTCACCGGCAGGGTCACCAGTCCGCTGCTGCCCCCAAAACCGAGAGTGTGCTGGGACAGGATCGAAACCCCCAGCCCGGACATCACCGAATGCTTGATCGCCTCGTTACTCTCGATGGTCATGCGCACGTTAAGGGTCACCCCCGCCTGCTGCAGATGACGCTCAATGGCGTGGCGGGTACCGGACCCCAGTTCCCGCCTCAAAAACGGCTGGCGGGCGAACTCGGCCAGATCCAGCTCGCCGGCACCGGCCAGCGGATGATGCAGCGGCGCGATCGCCACCAGCGGGTTGGGCACAAACTGGTGCAGCGCCAGTTCCTGATCCTGCGGCGGGTGGCTGAACACGTAAAAGTCATCCTCGCCGGCGCCGAGGCGGTCGATGATCTGCTGGCGGTTGCCCACCTTGAAGTCCACATCGATCATCGGATAGTGGCGGAGAAAGTCCCCCAGCAGGTGAGGAATGAAATACTTGGCGGTGGTCACCACCGCCAGCCTGAGGGTACCGGCTTTCATCCCCTGCAGGTCGGCCAGAGTCATGCCCAGGCGATCGATACAGGCCAGCACCTCACGCGCACTCTCCACCACCGCCAGCCCCGCCTCGGTGAACACCAGCGAGCGCCCCACGGTGTCATACAGCGGTGAGCCGACACCGTCGGCCAGCTTCTTCAGCTGCATCGACACCGTCGGCTGGGTCAGGTGCAACGCATGGGAAGCAGCGGTGATGGAGCCCTGCTGGTACACCGCCAGCACGATTTCCAGCTGCCTCAAGGTACCGATCCGGGCCGAGATACGCGACATAACGCCCTCCTGCACAAGGCAAATAGATATATGTCTATTAAAAATATAAAAACTATCGATTTTTATCTATTTTAATTTCAGTTCATCATCGGCGCCATTCCACTCCCGACCCCGTTTCACGGGATCTGAAGCAACCCACAAGGAGCCGACGATGAACAAGACTCTGGCCTTTGAACTCTGCTGCATCGCCCTGCTGCTCGCCCTTGGCATCCTGCTACTGGGCAACGGCCTGCCCGGCTGGGGGCTGATCGGCGTGGCGGCGCTGCTGGCGGTCGGCAGTGGCGGCCTGCGCCTGCTGAATGCACGCGGCGCGGCAGACGCACCGCGCCTGCAAACCGGCCTGAACGCGAGCTAAGGGGCGGGCGATGCAGATCGACGTGGTTGCCGCCTTTTTCCTGTTCGGCGCGCTGGCCCAGCTGGTCAAAGCACCGATCAGGATGCCCAAGGGGCTGTACCAGAGCCTGACTCTGTTCCTGCTGGTGGCGATCGGCCTCAAGGGCGGCATCGCGCTGGCCAGCCACGCCAGCCTGGCGCTGCTGTGGCAGTCGCTGGCGGTAATCGCCTTCGGTGCCCTGCTGCCGCTGGTGGCGTTCCCGCTGCTGCGCTGGTTCGGCGGCCTGTCGCGGGTGGATGCGGCATCCATGGCGGCCCACTACGGCTCGGTCAGTATCGCCACCTTCGCGGTAGCGCTGGCACTGCTGGAAGCGAGCAATATCTCTTACGAGCCCTATTTTGCCCTCTTTGTCGCACTGCTGGAGATCCCCGCCATTGCGGTGGGGCTGTGGCTGGCGCGCGCTGACAACGGCGGTCGCAACCGCGGCGAGGTGGTGCGGGAGATCTTTCTCAACCAGGGCGTGTTGCTGCTGGTGGGCTCGCTGCTGATCGGCTTCCTGGCCGGTTCCGGTGCCGACAAACTGCTGCCCTTCTTTGGCACCCTGTTCCATGGCGTACTGGCGCTGTTCCTGCTGGAGATGGGCCGGGTGGCCGCATCGCGAATCGGTTCGCTGCGCCAGTACGGCTCGTTCATCAGCTGCTTTGGCGTGCTGATGCCGCTGTTGGGCGCCACTCTGGGCGCACTGCTGGCCGCACTGCTGGGGCTGTCGACCGGGGGCATGATCCTGCTCGCCACTCTCGGCGGCAGCGCGTCCTATATCGCGGTGCCGGCAGCGATGTCGGTGGCGCTGCCCGGCGCCAACCAGAGCCTGTCGATCACCGCCTCATTGTCGGTCACTTTCCCCTTTAACGTGCTGGTGGGCATTCCGCTCTACAGCGCGCTGATCAGCCATTTGACCCCTTAACCTCTTTGCACGATGGAGCAACAACCATGAACCAGTCCTCCCTCCCGGTCCGCGTCAGCATCATTATGGGCTCCCAGTCCGACTGGACCACCATGCAGGCCGCTACCCGGGTTCTCGACGAGCTCGACGTCGGTTACGAAACCCGTGTGGTCTCGGCCCACCGCACGCCGGAGCGCTTGTACCGGTTTGCGTCCAGCGCCCACGTGCAGGGGATCGAGGTGATCATCGCCGGTGCCGGCGGTTCGGCCCACCTGGCCGGGATGGCCGCGGCGATGACTCATCTGCCGGTGATCGCGGTGCCCGTATCCAGCCGCCACTTCAACGGCATGGACAGTCTGATGTCGATGGTACAGATGCCGCGCGGCGTGGCGGTGGCCTGCCAGGCGGTGGGCGAAGCCGGCGCCTATAACGCCGGGCTGATGGCGGCGCAGATGCTGGCGCTGGCTGACAGCGGCCTGAGCCAGCGGCTGCAGGAGTGGCGCGCGCGCCAGACCGACAGCATCCCCCACGAGGTGGAATGATGCATATTGCGATTATCGGTTGCGGCCAGCTGGCCCGGATGATGGCGCTGGCCGGTTGGCCCATGGGGCTGCGTTTCAGTTTTCTGGCGGAAGCGGGCGAGAACAGCGACTGCGTCGCCGGGCTTGGTGCGGTGGTGGAGCGTTCGCCGGCAGTGACGGCGGAGGCGCTCTATGAGGCTCTGGGCCGCCCCGACGTCGTTACGGTGGAACGCGAGCAAGTGGATACGGAGCTGCTGCGCAGCCTGCGCCCGTGGTGTCCGGTGTACCCCGACCCTGACGCCATCGCTGTGTGCCAGCACCGCGGGCGCGAAAAAGCGTTCCTGCAATCGCGGGGGATCGCGCTGGCCCCGTTCCGGCGGGTTAACTCGGCCGACACGCTGTGCGCGGCGGTCGCTGAACTGGGCTATCCGGTGTTCGTCAAATCCTGCGAGCAGGGTTATGACGGCCAGAACCAGTGGCGGCTGACCAGCGACAACGATCGTGACGCGCTGATCGCGCAGCTGGAGTGCTGGCCGGAGCTGGTGGTAGAGGCGCAGGTAGCCTTTAGCCGCGAGCTGTCGATCATCGCGGTACGCTCCGCCAGCGGCACCGAAGCCTGCTACCCGCTGACCGAAAACCGCCATCAGGGGGGCATTCTGGTCAGCTCGCAAGCACCGGCACCGGCGCTAACCCCGGCGCTGGAACAACAGGCCCGTGAGCTGGCAGAACGGTTGTTGCAGCACTGGGACTACGTTGGCGTACTGGCGATCGAGTGCTTCGTGGTGGGTGACCAGTTGCTGGTTAACGAACTGGCGCCGCGGGTACACAACAGTGGCCACTGGACTCAGGTTGCCGGGGTCTGCTCGCAGTTCGAGAACCACCTGCGCGCCATCTGCGGCCGCGGGCTAGGGCCAACCCAACCGCTGGCCCATGCGGCGATGCTCAACCTGCTGGGTCAGCTACCGCCGGACCACCTAGCCGGCAGCGGCGAGATCCAGCTGCACCTGTACAACAAGCAGTTGAAACCACGCCGCAAGATCGGCCACCTGAACCTGCAGGATCCCGACCCGCAACGACTGCAGCAGCGGCTGGCAACGCTGGAAGCGGCGGTTTACCCGGCGCAGGCGGAGTCACCCTCGGCCTGAGCGGCTGAGTACTAGCGCGCGTCGTCGCTCCGCGGCGCGCGATAGACCTCGGTGTCCGGGTGAAAGGTATACCAGGCAAACCAGAAGGCGTTGATCGCCGCCAGCGGCTGGCCGCCGGCATCGAGCAGCTCGGCGCTGCGTGCTTCAGCGTCGTAGCGGATCCGCACTACCTCATCACCCAGCTGGTCGCTCAGCTCGCCGATGTTGCCGAGTTTGGCCAGTTCGGAAAAAGGGTAGGCTCTGGCGACCCCAGCCCGCTCCACCCCCAGTACCCGCTCCTTGGGGTGAAACTGCTGGCTCAGAAACGCTACCGGAAAATAGAGCGCCAGACTCTCGTCGTAGCCGCCGTAGGGGTTGCGCTCATAGTTGCGCCGATAGCCGGTGTCGGTAGACAGCACCCGGGTGGCGGGGTAGCGCCGTTGCCAATCGCTCCAACTGGTCAGCAGCGACGGCAACTGCACCAGCTCCGCGCCCTTGAGCGGACCGCTGATCGCTCCATGCAGCAGCTGCGACCAGAGCGATTCGGTCTCGCGATCGTAGAGCAGTACGTCACTGTTGTAGAGCAGCCCGGAAACCCCGAAGCTGAGCAGCCGCTGATCCTGCTCGGCGCGATACACCACCCCGGTACCGCAGAGGGGACAGTAGGTGACCACCAGATTGGTATCACCGAGGCGATCATTAACCACTTCATGCCAGTTGAGAATGGCGATCGGATAAGCGCGGGCATCACCGTTTATCGCTACCCCGATTACGCGGCTGTGCGGAGTTAGAAAGCGGGCCTCAGCGGCACCGACAAAACGCGGTGCATCGATGGCCGGGATGCCGTCACGGGGTGGACCGCCGGCGCGGATCTCGTCGGCCGGAATCGAGGCATCATCAAGGTCAAAGCCGTTCAGGGTTGCCGCGCCGGCGGCCGGCGGCAGCAGCAACAGTGCCACCAGCAACCCGCGTCCAAGCTGGATCAGTCCAAACATGGGGAACCCTCTGCGCTGTTTTCGCTCACAGGCTTAGACGAAATGCAGCCGCTGCTGTTACAGTGGCCGCCGGCAACAACTAACGTACGACGGAACCCGTACCATGAGCGACGAATCAGCGCTGAAGCGCAACCTTACCCCCCTCAACATCATCACCGCGCTGGTGCTGCTGGCAGGCACCGTGTTTATGGTGATGCAGCCCGGCAAACAGCCAGAGGCGCAACACAGCAACGCACTGTTTACCCTGGCAGGCAAGAGCTATAGCAGTACCGACCTGCCGGCGCGCTACCGCCAGCCCCTGTTCCAGAGCGAAATGGAAGCCTACAACAACCGCAAGGCGGTAGCACAGGCGGCAGCACTGGAGCTCTACATCGAACAGCAGGCGGCCAAGAATAACGAAACCAAGCAGCAGGTTGCCGAGCGGTTGTTCGCGGTACCGTCACCCACAGAGGAGCAGATGCGCGGTTTCTACGAATCCAATCGGGCCGCCATCAACGGCGCCTATGAAAACGTCCGCGACGACATTCGCAACTACATGACCCAGGCGGCCCAGCAGCGCGAACAGCAGGCGCTGCTGCAGAAACTGATTTCGCTGAAGGAGTTGACCCTGCATATCGAGCCGCCCAAGTCGGCCGCCGTCGAGATCGATACCGCAGGCTACCCCAGCAAGGGCCCGGCAAACGCCAAGGTCACTATTGTCGAGTTCGCTGACTACCAGTGCCCCCACTGCAAGGCGTCCCATGTCAGCCTCAAGCCGGTGCTGGAGCCGTATCTGGATCGGGTCAGGTTCGTGTACATGGACTTTCCCATCAACCGTTCCGGCATCTCCCGCACGGTCGCTGAAGGCGCGGTTTGCGCCGATGCCCAGGGCCGGTTCTGGGCCTACCAGGACGAAGCCTTTGCCCGGCAGGAGAGCCTGACCCACGAATCGGCACGCCAGATTGCCAGCGAACTGAAGCTCGATATGGCCGCGTTTGACCAGTGCGTGGCCGACGACGCCACCGCCGCCAAGGTCAAGCGTTCAGAGCAGCAGGCGATCGCTGCGGGTGTCACCGGCACCCCGACGTTCTTCGTTAACGGCGAGAAGCAGCACCTGCATGAAGCAGCGCAGGAGCTGCCGAAGATTATCGAGCAGGCGCTGACCCAGTAAGCCTGATCTGAGGGACAACAGCGGCGGACCTGGAGTCCGCCGTTTTTTTTTTGCCGGGCGCAACCGCCACCGAGCGCCGAACTGTCGGTATTTTTTACACCACACCCGTCTTTGGCGATGATATTTATCACCTACAAAACAACAGCTATTATAAAACAGTCGTTTACTTAAGCAGGAACGGATATTGCCTTGTAAAGACCATTGTTAGTGAACCGACGGACCCCTCAAGGCTATGAAAACCACCTACCAAGCGATCACTTTGTGCACCCTGCTTGCGGCCAGCTCCGCCGCCCAGGCTACCGTATTCTCGTATGACTTTGATGCCGGGTTGGGCAGCGACTTCACCGCGTTCGGGGCTACCGCCCACAACGGCGGCGGCTACGGCAGCAACCCCACCCCGCATATGGATCTGTCGCCCAATACCGTTGGTACCGGCAGCTTCTTCTTGAATCAGCAGGTTGATGCGTCGATTTTCAGCGCCAGCTTTGACTTTGTCGCCGGCGGTGGTTCCGGGGCCGACGGCCTGACCTTCGCCTGGGTCACCGCTCCCGGACTTGGCTCGGGCGGCAGCGGGCTCGGATTTTCCGGCTTCACCGGCTACGCTGTGGCGTTCGATACCTACCCGGTGGGTAACAATATCAATGTGCTTCAGAATGACTGGACCAACGTCATCTCCCCGTCGGCGGCTGCGTCTTTTGAAGACACCAACTGGCACCATGTGGATATCGACTTCAACCAAGGCACACTGTCGGTATTCCTCGACAGCGTGCTGATGCTGAACACGACCCTCGCCGGCTACAACGGCTTTGACGCACACTTCGGTTTTACCGGCGCCACCGGCGGACTGACCAACTACCACAAGATCGATAACTTTACCCTCAGCACACCGGCAGCCGCCGCGCAGGTACCGGAGCCCGGCACTATCGCGCTGGTGGGTCTGGCCTTGCTCGGCCTGGCCCGACGCTACCGCCGCTAAAACGATCAAAGGCCTTCAAATGAAGGCCTTTTTTTTGGTTCTGCGCCAGTGACGCAGGGGCTAAAATCGGCGCGGAGCGGACGTTTTTGCTAGTAGCGTTGGCCTCAGCTTTTTGAAGTTTTAGCTCGTTACCGCGTCGGCATTGACCCTCTATTGCGCCCACCCGGGCGCATTCATTTTCTTTGAACGCTCAAAGAAAACGAATCAAAAGAAAACCGCCCCCGCTTACTTGTCGGCTGCGCCGATTCCCTGCGCAAGGCACGAACAATCCGGGGATCGTCAGAATGGCCGTCCCTGGCCATACTGCCGCCGCTTCGCGCATCCAGCGCTCGCCCCTGCGGGCCTTAATCGGATTCTTCGCACCCTGCTCCGGCTGCGTAAAAGGGGGAGTTGGAGCTGCCGGCCAGCCCGGTAGCTATATCGAGTATCGGTTAAGGGACATCGGTAACAAGTCGGTCCACTTGCATACGTGACGCGAACCAGACTCACTGTTGCGGCTGGCACCCCGTGCCCGTTAGAAAGTCGACGAGCACTGGCGTCACTTGGGGGTTTCAGCCCGTAAGGGGCACAAATGGGCAGGATTGCCCATTTGCACAGCCACAGGCTGCCCGAAGGGTGAGCTACAGGGATGTAGCGAATGAACGCCGGGATGGCCGCCGCCGCAACAGTATGGCCAGGGAGGGCCATTCTGTTGTGCCCCTCAAGTGGCGTCAGCGCGCAGGTCCCGCAGGGCGACTTTCGTGGGCGAGTGCTTTTTGGTTACTTTTTATCACGACTGATAAAAAGTGACCCGCCCGGGTGGGCGGAACAGGGACTGTCAAAAAGCGCCGATAATGAGCTTTAAATCCATACCGGTCGGCCCGGAACTAAAGTCCGCTCAGCGCCGACAACCGCGATTCCTGGCCCCGCATCAGGCCTCCCCCACAGAACGATCAGCTCTGATCAGCACCTAAGGTCGGGTAATCGGTATAGCCTTCGGCCCCCTGGCTGTAGAACGTCGTCGGATCCGGCTCGTTCAGCGCTGCCCGCTGACGCAACCGCTCCGGCAGATCCGGGTTGGCCAGGAACGCGGTCCCAAACGCCACCGCATCGGCGTGCCCCGCTTCGATGACCCCGGCGGCTTCGTCGCCGTCATAGCCCATGTTAAGAATCAGCTTGCCTCGGTAGTGCTCACGCACCGGGGTCACCACATCACCACTCTGTTCGCCAAGAAAATCAGCCCGCATCAGGTGCAGGTAGGCCAGATTGAAATCGTTAAGGCGCTTGGCCAGCCAGGTCGCCAGCCCTACCGGATCACTGTCGTGCATGCTATTGAAGCTGTTGAGTGGTGACAGCCGCACCCCGACCCGGTCGCTGCCCCAGACCTGGGTCACCGCCTCGATCACCTCCAGCAGCAACCGCGCGCGGTTCTCCAGCGGCCCGCCATAGGGACCACCGCGGTGGTTGGCACCGTCACGCAGGAACTCATCCAGCAGGTAGCCGTTAGCGCCGTGCACCTCCACCCCGTCAAAGCCGGCGCGCTTGGCGTTTTCCGCCGCCCGGGAAAAGCCGGCTACTATCGCCGGTAGTTCGTCGTCGGCCAGCTCGCGCGGCACGGTGTATGCCTGTTTGCCCTCGGGGGTATGCACCTCGTCATTGGTGATAGCGATGGCACTGGGGCCCACCGCCTCGCGGCCATCGTTGAGCGCCGGATGACAAGCGCGGCCGCCGTGCCAGAGCTGCAGCACGATGCGGCCACCGGCAGCATGCACGGCGTCGGTCACCCGCCGCCAGCCGGCAACCTGCGCCTCGGAGTAGATACCGGGTTCGCGCCAAAACGCGGAGTGGCCCTCCATCACCATGGTCGCTTCGGCAATGATCAGCCCGGCAGCGGCACGCTGGGCGTAGTGTTGTGCCATCAGTTCGGTGGGCACGTGGTTTTGATCAGCGCGGCAGCGGGTCAGCGGTGCCATCAGCACGCGATTGGGAAGTTCCAACGCGCCTAGGCGCAGGGGAGAAAAGAGCGTACTCATCGAATCAGTATCCTCGGTTCAGGAATGGGATTGCGGGCAGCTGCTTGGCGAGCCCTGCAGTGTTGACCCTTGCTTTATGGACCCAAAGGAAACTAATATCAATCAGTATACTTTTTGTAACCTAGAATAATTTTGTTGCTCATGCCTGTTGATACAGTTGTAACTTCGCCGCAACCCGCTAAAACCTGCACCGAGCCTTGCCCCATTGAACGCGGCATGCGATTGATCGGTGGCAAGTGGAAGGGTTCGATTCTTTGGCACCTGAAGGATGGACCGCTGCGCTTCAACGAACTGGCGCGCCAGCTCGGCGGCGCCAGCAAGAAGATGGTGGATCAGCGGCTGAAAGAGATGGAAGCGCAGGGGCTGGTCATCCGTGAGGTGATCACCACCCGGCCGATTGCGGTGTCCTACTCGATCACTGACTTTGGCCGCAGCGCGCTCTGTATTCTGGAGCAGCTGCGAGACTGGACCGACCGACAGCAGATCTGAACGCGCATCAATCCTCGCGCTTGAACGCCGGCACCTGGATATTGGAGGTCTCTTTCACCTCCTCCATGACGATATAGCTGCGCGATTTGTCGACGTTGGGCAGCGCCAGCAGCAGTTCGCCCAGCAGTTCGCGGTAGGCGGACATTTCGCTGATCCTTGCTTTGATCAGGTAATCGAAATCGCCGGAGACCAGATGGCACTCCATTACGTTGGGCAGTTTCAGTACTTCGCGCTTGAAGTCTTCGAACACGGTACCGGAGCGGTAGGTCAGACTGATCTCCACGAACACCAATAAGCCGGCTTCCAGGTGGCGCGGCTCCAGGATGGCGGTGTACCCTTTAATCACGCCGTCTTTTTCCAGCCGGCGTACCCGCTCCAGGCAGGGGGTGGTGCTGAGCCCCACCTCGGCAGCCAGGTCAACGTAGGACATCCGTCCGTTCTGCTGCAGCTGCCTGAGAATATTTCTGTCTATTCGGTCAAGCTTTCGTTGTTTAGCCATTTGTCGTTATTTTTATCTGCTTATTGGAAAATAATCAGTTTTATAACCCGCCTTTGTCTTTTTTTCAAAAACATTTTCTTGCCGACCGTTTTTACAATAGTCGTTCCTGTCACAAGGCATAAATCATTGTTTGCCTTTTTGGAGCGAGTATCTAATGGAAATAATTATCCTCGGCAGCGGCGTGGTCGGCGTGACCAGCGCGTACTACCTGGCCCAACAGGGGCACGAAGTCACTGTTATCGACCGCCAGGCACAACCTGCGCTTGAGACCAGCTTTGCCAACGCTGGCCAGATCTCCCCCGGATACTCCGCCCCCTGGGCAGCCCCCGGCATACCGATGAAGGCGGCCAAGTGGCTGCTGCAACAACATGCGCCGCTCAAGATCCAGCCACTGATCAGCCCGACCATGTGGAAATGGATGGCGCAGATGCTGGCCAACTGCACCAGCACCAAATACAGCATCAACAAAGAGCGGATGATGCGTCTGGCGGAGTACAGCCGCGACTGTTTTGTCGACCTGCGCCAGGATACCGGCATCCGCTATGAAAACCGTAGCCAGGGCACCCTGCAGCTGTTCCGTACCGCCAAGCAGGTCAAAGACGCGGCCAAGGATATTGAAGTCCTGGAGCTCTGCGGCGTTCCTTATGAAGCCCTGGATACCGCTGGCTGTATCGCCGCCGAGCCGGCGCTGGCAAGGGTTCAGGAGAAGATCGTCGGCGGCCTGCGCCTGCCCAATGACGAAACCGGCGACTGCCTGCTGTTTACCCAGCAACTGGCCGAGCTGACCAAGACCATGGGTGTTACTTACAAAATGAACACCCACGTTCTGGGCATTCATACCGACGGCGACAGAATCACCGGCGTCAAGACCAGTGCCGGTACCAAGACCGCCGACGCTTACGTCGTCGCCATGGGTAGTTACAGCGCACCGCTGCTGGATAAAGTCGGCGTGCGCCTGCCGATCTTCCCGGTCAAGGGTTACTCCCTTACCGTACCGATCACCAACCCCGAGGCGGCCCCGGTTTCCACCGTAATGGACGAAACCTACAAGGTTGCCATGACCCGCTTTGACGATCGCATTCGCGTTGCCGGCACCGCCGAGCTGGCGGCATTCAGCGACGAGTTGCTGGACCAGCGCCGCGCCACCGTGACCATGGTGGTAAAAGATATCTTCCCCGATGGCGGCGACGTCGAGCAGGCGGACTTCTGGACCGGCCTGCGCCCGATGACCCCGGACGGCACGCCGGTGATCGGCGCTACCCGCTACCCCAACCTCTATACCAACTCCGGTCACGGCACTCTGGGCTGGACCATGTCCTGCGGTTCAGGCCAGTTGCTGGCAGACATCATCAGCGGTCGCAAGACCGGCATCGACCCCACCGGTCTCGACGCCAGCCGCTACCGTGGCCTGAAACCCACCAAACGAGCGACCCAAGCAGCATGATTCAACGTTTCGAAACCAAGCCACGCATGAGCCGTGCGGTGATCCACAACCACACGGTCTACCTCTGTGGCCAAGTAGCCAAGGATGCCAGCGCCGACATCAGCGAGCAGACCCGCACCACGCTGGAGAAGATCGACGATCTGCTGGAATCGGTCGGCAGCGACAAAACCAAACTGCTATCGGTGACTATCTACGTCAAGACCATGGCCGATTTTCAGGCCATGAACGCGGTGTGGGACGCCTGGGTACCGGAAGGCCTGGCACCGGCGCGCGCCTGCGTGGAAGCGGCGATGGCTCGCCCGGAACTGCTGGTGGAGATGTCGGTGATCGCGGCCGTGCCACAAGACTGATTCCAAGCACCCCTGTAACCACTGATGACTGGAACTCAAAGATGACTGGAACTCACAGATGACTGCAAAAACCATTATCTCTACCCCTGACGCCCCGGCCGCCATCGGCCCCTACTCCCAGGCCGTCAAGGCCGGCGACACCGTTTACCTGTCCGGCCAGATCCCGCTCGACCCGGCCACCATGGAGGTGGTGAGTGGCGGTTTCGAAGCGCAGGCCGAGCAGGTCTTCAGGAACCTGTCCGCCGTGGCTAGCGCGGCCGGTGGTTCCCTGGCCGACGCCGTCAAGATCAACATCTTTCTCACCGATCTGGCCAACTTTGCCGCGGTCAACGAGGTGATGATGCGCTACTTCGACGCCCCCTATCCGGCCCGCGCCGCCATCGGCGTCAAAGAGCTGCCCAAGGCGGTGGACGTGGAGGTAGAAGCAATTCTGGTGCTGTGAGTCTCCCCACTCACCACCGATAGCCGGGGCGCACCCTCTATGACAGGTACCCCCGGTGCCCGGGTCGCGGCGGACTTGCCCGTCGCGACTCACTCCGCCCCTCCTCGACGAGCGGGCGCTTATAACAACAATGATGAGGAAAAACGATGCAAGCACTTACCGATATCATCAGCAGTATCAACGGTATCGTCTGGGGACCGATGATGCTGGTCCTGATTCTCGGCGTTGGCCTGTTCCTGCAACTGGGCCTGAAACTGATGCCGATCCTGAAGCTGGGTACC
>NZ_JAERQK010000004.1 GCF_017912535.1 Motiliproteus sediminis | reverse complement strand
CGCGCTTCAGCCCTTTGCTCGGGTGTGAACCTACGCCCACCACCTCGATCCGACCGTCGACGTCCACTTCCGCCACCAGCGCCACCACCTTGCTGGTGCCGATGTCCAAAGCCACGATCATGTTGTTGTGCTCCATTACCATCCTTCAGCTCACTACTTCGCGGCATCCAGGCGCCGCGGCGGTTCATTCCAGGTTACCGTCAACCCGTTGGTGTAGCGCACGTCAACCGCACGGATGCGATCAACATAGTCCTCTAGCTGGGCGGTGTAGATACGCGTAAAACGCTCCATCCGCTCCAACGTCTTACCGCGCCCTACCCTTAATTCGATGCCGTTATCCAACGTCAGCGTCCAGGCGCCACGCGCCTCCATCGACAACGCCGTTACTTTCAACCCCAGCGGACGCAACAACTGGGTAAAGTTACGGTACTGGCGCATCATCTCCAGCGCCTGCCCCTGGCCACCCCGCAGCAGCGGCAGCCGCTCAAATCCGGCGACCTGCGGCGGCTCAAACACTACCCCGCGCTCGTTCACCAGCCCCCGTTCACCCCAGCGCGCTACCGGACGATTCTCATGCACCTCGACCGCCAGGGTCTGGGGCCAGCGACGATGCAGATCGACACGATCGATCCAGGGGTCGCTTTCCAGTTCGGCCCGAATCGCCGCTAACGGCAGTTCGATGTAGGGCGTACCGGCATAGGCCATCAGCCGTCGCTGGATCGATTCTCCGGCCACCTGATGGAGGGTGCCGCTCACCCGAACCTCTTCCATCGGTGCGTTAACCCAGCGCTCAAAAACCCCGCGCAGTAACCACACGCACAACAGCAGCAGCAGCACCTGCAGCGCCACCAATACGCCGTACCAGCTCAACCGCATCGCCGGCGGCTCTGCCGGACTATCAGCCATAGCCACTAACGACACCGTCAGCCCACACTCGCCAATATTTTCACCACCAGCTGCTCAAAACTCAGCCCGGCCTCACGCGCAGCCATCGGCACCAGGCTGTGATCGGTCATGCCCGGGCTGGTGTTGACCTCCAGCAGCCAGAACTGCCCCTCGGCATCCTGCATCAGATCGACCCGGCCCCAGCCACGACAGCCCACAGCGCTGAACGCCTTCAGCGCCAGCGACTTGATCTCCTCCGTCTGCGTCTCGTCAAGCAGGGTGTCAAAGTCGTAACGGGTGTCATTGGCGAGATACTTGGCGTCGTAATCGTAAAACTGGTGAGGCGTTTCCAGCCGGATTACCGGCAGCGCCTGATTGTCCAGAATCGCCACGGTGTACTCGCGCCCCTGGATCCAGCGTTCGGCAAACACGCAGGAGTCATAGCCGGAGGCACTGTCGTACGCCGATGCCAGCTGCTCGGGCGTTTCCACCCGCACCATGCCGATACTCGACCCCTCATGAGCCGGTTTGACCATTGCGGGCAACGGTAACGCCTTGGCGATGGCATCCCAGTTCGAGCTACTACTGAGCAAACGATAGGGCGGGGACGGCAGCTGCAAACTGCTCCACAGCTGCTTGCAGCGCATCTTGTCCATCCCCAGCGCCGAGGCCATCACCCCGCTGCCGGTATAGGGGATCTGCAGCATCTCCAATGCCCCCTGAATAGTACCGTCTTCGCCACCGGGACCATGCAGGGCAATAAAAGCGATATCGATCGGCTGCGCCTGCAGTTGCGCCATCGGGTTGGCGCTGCCGTCGTCGCCGTACAGGTCGATACCAAAGGCATCAACCCCGGCGCGCTGCAGCGCCGCCAATACCGCCTTGCCACTGTTCAGCGATACCGGACGTTCGGAGGAGTTCCCCCCCATGAGTACCGCGACCCGGCCAAAGGATGCCGGCGAACGCTCACTGGGCAAAATCTGCATCTTGCTTAGCTCTCCTGTTCCGGTTGCAGACCACGCGCCGCCAGACTATTGGACAGACCGCCGATGTCACCGGCGCCCTGGGTCAACAGCAGATCGCCGGGCTGCAGGATGTTTTGCAATACTTTGGCGACATCTTCGCCGCGCTCAATGAACACCGGATCCACCTGACCACGCTGACGAATACTGCGACACAGGCTGCGCCCATCAGCCCCCGGAATCGGCTCTTCACCGGCGGGGTAGATATCCATTAGCAGCAACACATCGGTACCGGACAGCACCTGGACAAAATCTTCGTAGAGATCACGGGTACGACTGTAGCGGTGGGGCTGATAGATCATTACCAGACGCTTGTCCGGCCAGCCGGCACGGATCGCCTGCAGGGTGACTCCAACTTCGCGCGGATGGTGACCATAGTCATCCACCATCATCACCTCACCCTCGCCCGCGGCGGTCCTGATCGGGAAGTGACCCTGAATCTGGAAGCGGCGGCCGACACCTTCGAAACCGCTCAAGCCATCGATGATGGCCTGATCGTCAATCCCCTCGTCGGTGGCGACCGCAATGGTTGCCAGGGCGTTCAGTACGTTGTGCTCGCCCGGCATATTGAGGGTTACCTCCAGCTCGCCGGCACCATTAGGGCGCAAGGCACGAAAGTGCGTTCGCATCCCCTCCTGGCGAACATCGACGGCGCGGAAGTCAGCATCCTGATTGAAACCGTAGGTAATCACCGGACGACTCACCTGCGGCAGTATCTCGCAGACCACCGGATCATCGGTGCACATCACCGCCAAACCGTAAAACGGCAGGTTGTGGAGAAAGTCGACGAAGGTCTTTTTCAACACGTTAAAATCGCCGCCATAGGTGGACATGTGGTCGGCATCGATGTTGGTGACAATCGCCACCATCGGCTGCAGGTGCAGAAAGGAGGCATCACTTTCGTCCGCCTCCGCCACCAGATAGCGACTTTCACCCAATTTCGCATTGGTACCGGCGCTGGTCAGGCGGCCACCGATCACATAGGTGGGGTCCAGCTTGCCCTGGGTCAGTACCGACGCGATCAGGCTGGTAGTGGTAGTCTTGCCGTGGGTGCCCGCGACCGCGATGCCGTGCCGGTAACGCATCAACTCGGCCAGCATCTCAGCCCGACGCACCACCGGTACCCGCTGATCCCGGGCAGCCTTCACCTCGGGATTTTCCTCACCGACCGCACTGGAGACCACCACCGCGTCGACACCGCAGATGTTGTCTTCCCGGTGACCGATATGAATGGTGGCGCCAAAGCCCTTCAACCGTTCGGTAACCGCCGACTCGCGGATATCGCTGCCACTGATGGCATAGCCCTGGTTCAGCAACACCTCGGCAATACCGCACATTCCCACCCCGCCGATACCGACAAAATGGATACAGCGGATGCGGCGCATCTCGGGGACTTCATATCGTTTTGGCGTTTTAGCTTTCACCGGCACACTCCCGACATTGTTGAGCAACCGTCGCGGTGGCCTGGGGGTGAGCCAGTTCACGCGCCTTGCCGGCCATCGCCAGCAATCGATCACGATCGTTGTATTGATTCAGCAACGCACTCAGACGTTGCACGTTCAGTTGCGGCTGCGGCAGTAGCACCGCCGCGCCAGCGTCGGCCAGATAGCGTGCGTTGGCGGTCTGGTGGTCATCCACCGCAAACGGAAACGGCACCAGCAGCGACGGCACGCCGGCTGCAGCCAGCTCACTGACCGTCAACGCCCCGGAGCGACACAGCACCAGATCGGCCCAACCGTAAGCAGCGTCCATATCATCGATAAAGGGCACCACCCGCGCCTCCACTCCCAACTCCCGATAACGGGTCTGGGTCTCGTCCAGATTGCGCTTGCCGGTCTGGTGCCAGACCTCAGGCCGCTGCTCCGGCTCCAGCGCGGCCAGGGTTTCCGGTACGCAGTCGTTGATCGCCTTGGCACCCAGACTGCCACCCACCACCAGTAGTTTGAGGGGGCCGTTGCGCCCGGCAAACCGCTCCGCCGGCGCAGGCAGCGCCATGATGGAGCTGCGAATGGGATTACCGGTGGCCAGCGCCCTGGCGGAAGCCTCAAACGCGCCCGGGAACGCTTCCATCACCCGCGTAGCCAACCGCGACAAGACACGGTTGGTCATCCCCGGGATGGCGTTCTGCTCGTGAATCAACAGCGGCACCCGCTGCAGCCAGGCGGCCAATCCTCCGGGACCACTGGCGAAGCCACCCATGCCCAGCACGCATACCGGCTTTACCCGGCGGATTACCGCCAGCGCCTGCCAGGTTGCGCGCAACAGTTTAAAGGGGGCCAATAGCAGCCCCAGCTTGCCTTTGCCCCGCAGCCCCGCCACGCTGATTCGATGCAACAGAATATCGTTGGCCGGCACCAATTCGGCCTCGATACCGGCGGCGGTTCCCAACCATTCGATCCGGTAGCCGGCCTGCTGCAGTTCGTGCGCCGTGGCCAGCGCCGGGAACACATGACCACCGGTACCGCCGGCCATCACCAGTACGGTCGGAGCATGCATACTCATGCATCCTCCTCCGACTCGCGCTCGGCTTCGTTGCTGTCGATATGGATGCGACACAACAAACCCAGCATCCCCAACGACACGAGTAGGCTACTGCCGCCGTAGCTCACCAGCGGCAGGGTCAGTCCCTTGGTCGGCAGCACGCCGACATTGACACCGATGTTGATCAGCGCCTGACCGGCAAATACCAGCCCGATGCCGTAGGCCACGTAGGCCTGATAGCGCAGCCCCAGCTCCTCAGCCCGGCGCCCGATGGCAAACACTCGCACCACCAGGATGGCAAACAGCACCACCACCGTCAGCGCACCGATCAGGCCCAGCTCTTCCGCCAGCACCGAATACACAAAGTCGGTATGCGCTTCCGGCAGGTAAAACAGCTTCTGTACACTGTTCCCCAATCCCAAGCCAAACCACTCACCACGCCCAAAGGCGATCTGCGCCTGCGCCAACTGATATCCGGCGCCAAAGGGGTCCGCCCAGGGATTCATGAACGAGGTCAAACGCTGCATCCGGTAGGGTTCGGCCACCGCAATCAACGCCACCAAAATCGAGCTACCCAGCACCACCAGCAGGAACTGCCCCAGCTTCATGCCGCCCAGAAAGATCATCCCCAGCACGGTGCAGGTCATCACCACCACGGCGCCAAAGTCCGGTTCCAGCAGCAGCAAGCCGACATACACTCCCACCACGCACATCGGCTTGATAAAGCCGCTCCACTGGGTACGCACCTCGTCGAGGCGGCGCACCAGATAACCGGCGATGTAGACAATGACGCACAGCTTGGCCAATTCGGAGGCCTGAATATTGATCGGACCAAGCCGAATCCAGCGGATACTGCCGTTGACCTCGCGACCAATTCCGGGAATCAGCACCGCCACCAGCAGCAGGAATCCTGCCAGCAACCACCAATGCCCGGTACGCTGCCACAAGGACATTGGCACCAGAAAAACGGCAACGCCAAACACCAGCGCGATCAGCATGAACACCATGTGCTTGCCGGCGTGATAGAAAGGCGAACCGTATTTGACATCCGCCACCTCCATCGAGGCAGACGTGATCATCAGCGCGCCCAACACCATCAGGGTAAAGGCACTGAACAGCAGCCAGGGATCAAAGGCACCGGGAGTGCGCACCTCGGCGCTGGCGCGGGAGAACCAGGGCAGCGATAGAGGCAGGTTCATCGCAACCCCTCCACCGCGGCCACAAACTGATCGCCGCGGTCTTCAAACCCTTTGAACATGTCAAAGCTGGCACAGGCTGGCGATAACAACACCAGATCACCGGGTTGCGCCAGTGCGCGCGCGGTACCGACCGCGGCAGCCAGACTCTCGCTCTGGACGACCTGGCAGGCACCGTCAAGGGCGGCATCAATGCGTGGCGCGTCGGTTCCGATCAACACCGCCGCACGGCCATACTGCGCCATCGGTTGCTTGAGGTCGTCAAAGGCCGCACCTTTGCCGTCGCCGCCGGCGATCAGAATCAGCTTACCGGCACAATCAGGACCAAGGCCGTTGATCGCCGCCAGCGTAGCGCCGACATTGGTGCCCTTGGAGTCGTTAACATAATCCACCCCGTCCAACGCCCGCACCCACTGGCAACGATGGCGCAGACCGGCAAATTCGCGCAGAGTCGCGAGCATAGCGTCCATCGGTAACTTTACCGCCTGCCCCAGCGCCAGCGCCGCCAGTGCGTTAGCCACATTGTGCTGGCCGCGCATCTTCATCGCCGCCAGCGGCATCAGCGGCTCCAGCCCTCGGACCAGCCAGGATGCGCCTTCATGCTCGCGTACGCCAAAGGCGCCCAGATCGGGCTGGCCAAGGCCAAAGCTGGTCTGCGGCACGGTATCCGGCAGCAGTGGCTGGGTCAGGGTATCGTCACGATTGAACACCGCCTGACGACAGCCGCGGTAGATACGCTGCTTGGCCCGATGGTAGGCCGACAGGTCGGCATAACGGTCCATGTGGTCAGGACTGACGTTCAGCACCGTTGCCACCTCGGCCCGCAGTTTTTCGGTGGTTTCCAGCTGAAAACTCGAAAGTTCAAGCACATACAGAGCCTGTTCGCCCTGTTCCAGCATATCCAGCACCGGCGTACCCAGATTGCCGCCCACGCCCGCATCCACGCCGGCACGAGCAGCCATGGCGCCCACCAGCGAGGTGACCGTGCTCTTGGCGTTGGAGCCGGTGATCGCCACGATCGGTGCCTTCACCGCCAGACAGAACAGATCGATATCGCCCAGCAGCTCAACACCGGCAGCCGCAGCTGCCTGAATCGCAGGCTCCGCCAGCGCCACCCCGGGGCTGACCACCAAGCGACTGGCGCTCTTCAGGGTATCCGCGTTGAGCGGGCCACACTCGACCGGCACCTCCGGGTACAAGCGCTGAAATTCGGCCAGATTGGGCGGAGCAATACGGGTGTCCACGGCGCCAAAGCGCGCCCCAGAAGCCGCCAGATAGCGCGCACAGCTCATCCCGGTCTTGCCCAGACCGACAATCAGTGTGAATTGGTCGCTACCGATCAGCATCGCATTGGCCCTTATCGAATCTTGAGGGTCGCCAGACCCACCAGTACCAGAATGACGGTGACAATCCAGAAGCGCACGATCACCCGCGGCTCCGGCCAGCCCTTCAGTTCAAAGTGATGATGCAGCGGCGCCATGCGGAAGATCCGCCGCCCGGTGAGTTTGAACGACCCCACCTGCAAAATGACCGACACCGTCTCCATCACAAACACGCCGCCCATGATCACCAGCACCAGTTCCTGGCGTACGATCACCGCCACCACGCCGAGCGCCGCACCCAACGCCAGCGCACCGACGTCGCCCATAAACACCTGGGCGGGGTAAGTGTTGAACCAGAGAAAGCCGAGGCCCGCGCCCACCATGGCACCGCAGAACACGATCAACTCGCCGGAACCGGCGATATAGGGGATCTGCAGATAGTCGGCGAATTTCACGTGCCCGGAGACGTAACAGAAGATCGCCAGCGCACCGGCGACCAGTACCGTCGGCATGATCGCCAGACCATCGAGCCCGTCGGTTAGGTTGACCGCATTGCTGCTGCCGACGATGACAAAGTAGGTAAACACGATAAAGAACAGCCCCATATCGATGGCGATGTTCTTGAAAAAGGGCACGATCAGCTGGGTTTCGGCCGGGCCAGACGCCGTCAGGTAGAGCGCCACCGCCGCACCGATACCGCCCACCGATTGCCACAGATATTTCCACCGCGCGGGTAGCCCGCGCGGGTTCTTCTCCACCACCTTGCGGTAATCGTCAACCCAACCGACAGCACCGAACACCAGCGTCACCAGCAGTACGATCCAAACATATTTATTGGACAGGTCGCCCCACAGCAGGGTACTGATGCCGATCGACACCAGAATCAGCGCCCCACCCATGGTGGGCGTACCGGCCTTGCTGAGGTGGGTCTGCGGCCCGTCGTCGCGCACCGCCTGACCGATCTGATACTGCTGCAGCTTGCGAATCATCATGGGGCCGAACAGCACTGACAGGGTCAGCGCCGTCAACACCCCCAGAATGCCGCGCAGGGTCAGGTACTGGAACACAGCGAAGCCGCTGATGTAGTTGGATAACAGGTCCGCCAGGAGCAGTAGCATGGTTAACGGTTTTCCTCGTCGAACAGGGCCTTGATAACATCTTCCATGTGAGCGCTCCGGGACCCCTTCACCAGAACCACGCTGTCGTCGCTAATCGTGTTTTGGAGCCAGGCAGATGCCGCGGCGCAATCATCGAAGCAGGGAGCATCAGCGCCAAAGGCGTGCGCCGCATTAGCCGCGAGCCTACCCACGGCCACCAGCTGATTCACCCCGTGAGCGGCCGCATAGCGACCGATATCCGCGTGCAGCGCCTCGCTGTCAGCGCCCAGCTCCGCCATATTGCCCAACACCAGCACACGTGGGCCGGGCAGATCTGCCAGCACCCGCACCGCCGCTTTTACCGACTCGGGGTTGGCGTTGTAGCTGTCATCAATCAAACGCACCCCGCCGCGACCACGCATAACCCGCAGTCGCCCCGGCACGCCGACAAAGCGTTCCAGCCCCGTCGCGATCTCCGCCAGCGTGAACCCCAAAGCAAAGGCCGCAGCCGCAGCCGCCAACCCGTTACTCACCGCGTGTCGACCGACCACGCTCAGCGCCACAGCTACCTGATCACTATGGGTGTTGAGGACGAAGCGGTAGCAACCGTCACTGCCGGGCTCCAGATGACTGGCGAACAGATCTGCGGCCGCACTTTTCAGACTGAAGGTCAGAGCGCGTTTGCCGCGCAGTTGCTCCAGCCATACCTCTGCATGGGGGTCATCAAGGTTCACCACCCCGACGCCATCGCTATCGAGCCCATCAAAAATTTCGCCCTTGGCACGCACCACCCCTTCGAGACTGCCAAAGCCCTCCAGATGGGCACCACCGGCATTGTTCAGAATGGCCACCTGCGGACGAGTCAACCCCACGGTGTAGGCGATTTCACCAGCGGCGCTGGCCCCCAGCTCGATCACGCCATAGCGATGGGCATCGTCCAGCTCCAGCAGCGTCAAGGGCACACCGATATGATTATTGAGATTGCCGCGCGTGGCATGAACAACACCACGGGTTCGCAACACTTCCGCCAACATCTCCTTAACGCTGGTCTTGCCACTGCTGCCGGTCACCGCCACCAGCGGATGTTGAAAACGCGACCGATTGAGCGCTCCGAGCTGCCCCAGCGCTTGCTGGGTATCGGCAACCCGCAGCTGTGGCAACTCGCTCGCCTGCCAGTCAGTGACTACCGCCGCGCAGGCCCCGCTCGCAGCGGCTTGCGGAACAAAGCGGTTGCCGTCAAAGTTAGGACCGCTAAGCGCCACAAACAGGTCACCGGGTACTAACTGCCGGGTATCAGTGCTGACCCGCGCAAACTCGCTGTCACCGCGGCACTCGCCCTGCAGCGCCTCGCGCAGATCACTCAGACGCCACTGACCGATCACGCCGCACCTCCCAGTGCTTGTCGCACCTGATCCGCATCACTGAAGGGGTAACGCACGCCGCTGATCTCCTGATAATCCTCGTGTCCCTTACCGGCCACCAGCACCACATCACCCGCCTCGGCATGGGTGACGGCGTAAGTGATGGCGCGACTCCGGTCCGCTTCGACCACGACCCGCCCGGATCGTTTCAGCCCTGCAGATATATCCTCAATAATCGCCTGCGGTTCCTCGCTGCGTGGGTTGTCGCTGGTAATGACCAGGCGATCGGCCGCTGCCTCGGCCACGGCCGCCATCTGCGGCCGCTTGCCCCGATCCCGGTCGCCACCGCACCCAAACACACACCACAGCTGCCCCTGACAGTGACCGCGCAGCGCCTGCAGCGCCTTCTCCAACGCATCCGGGGTGTGGGCATAGTCGACCACCACCAGCGGGCGGTGGGGCTGATGGAAGCTCTCCATTCGCCCGGCAACACCCTGCAACTGCGCCAGCTGCTCGACCACCGCAGCCAACGCATGGCCGCGCCCCAGCAACACCCCGGCAGCCGCCAGCAGGTTGAGCAGATTGAAACGGCCGATCAGCGCGCTCTCCAGCGTGCAACGCTGCTCGCCGTAACGGATCACCGCGGCGATACCACTGGCGGTCTGGGAGAAACCCTCGACGCTCAGCCCGTCCTCACCCGGGTTATCCAGGCCGTAGCTGATCGACTGCACTTCGTCGCCGAGTCCGGCCAGCAGCGTACGGCCGAAGGGGTCATCGCGGTTAACCACCGCCCGGGTAACACCGTACTCATGGAACAGACGCGCCTTGGCAGCGCCATAGGCCTCCATTGTGCCGTGATAGTCGAGGTGATCACGACTGAGATTGGTAAACACCGCCTGGCTGAAACGCAGCCCCGCGACCCGCTGCTGCTCCAGCGCGTGGGACGACACCTCCATCACCACCTGACGCGCGCCGCGGTCGCGCAAGCCGGCCAACAGCTGCTGCAAACGAATTGCGTCCGGGGTGGTATGGCTGGCGCTTTCTAACTGGCCATAAAAGCCGTAACCGTTGGTGCCGATCAACGCCGGAGCCTCACCCATGGCGGCCAGCGCCTGGGCAATAAAATGGCAGCACGAGGTCTTGCCGTTGGTACCGGTAATGGCGATCAGGTCGAGCTCATCACCGGGCTGACGGTAAAAACGCGCCGCCAGCTCAGCCTGATGCACCGCCAAGTCAGGCTGCACCATAACCGGCACGCCCACCTCGCCGCCGGCACCGCCGTCGGTCACTACCGCCACTGCGCCTGCGGCCACCGCTGCATCGATAAAGGCAGCACCATCAAAACGCTCGCCACGGCAGGCTAAAAACAGGTCACCGGGCTGAACCCGGCGACTATCGTTGGTAAGGCCTGTGACTTCTTGCGCACACCAGGATGCGCCCGCCGCCAGTTCTGGCAGCAGTTCATCCAAGCGCATTCGGTAGTCCGGCTGATTCATCTCAGTTCCAGGCCAGTTGTTGTTCCAGCGGCGCCGGCATCTTGTCCGGGGCCACATTCATCAATCGCAGTGTGCCCGCCATCACCCGTGAAAATACCGGTGCAGCAACTTCACCGCCGTAGTACTTTTCGCCCTGCGGCTCGTCAATCATCACCACCGCCACAAAGCGGGGGTTCTCCACCGGCGCAATGCCGGCGAACACCGCCACGTACTGATCGTCTTCGTAACCGTTGCTGCCAACCTTGTGCGAGGTACCAGTCTTGCCGGCAACCCGGAACGCCGGCACCTGAGCGCGCGTGCCGGTTCCCCCTTTGAGGGTGACCCCCTCCATCATGCGCAGCACATCGCCTGCCACCCGCGTCGGCATGATCCGTTCACCGGCTACCGGCCCCTCTACCTTCAGCAACGATAACGGGCGCTTAAGTCCTCCGGTTGCAAAGGGGAGATACGCCTGCGCCAGCTGCAACGGCGTCACCGCCAGACCATAGCCGTAAGACATCGCCGCACGTTCGACCGTGCGCTTGGGTGAAAAGTGCGGCAGGGTACCGACTCGCTCGCCGGGGAAACCGGTGCCGGTCGCCTGCCCCAGACCCGCGTTGAAGAACAGATTGCGCACTGCGTCCTCTTCGAGGCTCAGCGCCAACTTGCTGGCGCCGACGTTGCTCGATTTGCTGATGATATGCGCCAGATCGAGCACGCCGTAATCACGGTGATCACGAATGGTGGCATTACGAATGCGCAGATAGCCGGGACTGGTGTTGACCTCACTGCTGGCGCTATAGCGACCGCTTGCCATGGCCGCGGCGACTGTCAGCGGTTTCACCGTAGAGCCCGGCTCAAAGGTATCGGTCGTAGCCCGGTTACGCAGGTGCGCCACTTCCAGCGTCGAGCGGTCATTGGGGTTGTATGAAGGCTGGTTCACCATCGCCAGCACCTCACCGCTACGCACATCCAGCACCACCAATGAGCCGGACTTGGCGCGATGCTGCTGCACCGCGGCCTTGAGCTCGCGATAAGCCAGATACTGCAACCGCAGGTCAATGCTAAGGGTGATATCCTTACCCGGATGGGCATCGCTGATCGCCTGAATATCCTTGATAGTGCGACCCAGACGATCCTTGAGCACCCGCTTGCGACCCGACTCGCCGCGAAGCCAGTCGTCATAGGCGAGCTCCATACCCTCCTGCCCTTTACCATCAAGATTGGTAAAGCCCACCAGATGAGTCGCCACCTCGGCGGCCGGATAGTAGCGCTTGTACTCGCTCTGGCTGTACACCCCGGGCAGCCGCATCGCCAGCACCCGCTCAGCCTCCTGCGGCGTCATATGGCGACGCAGATAAAGAAACTGCTTGTCCGCATTACGCTCCAGCTGAGATTTGAAACGCACGAAGGGGAGGTCCAGCGCCCGTGCCAAACGACGCTGCTGTTCGGTAGTGGCGTCGAACTCCTGCGGATTGAGCCACAGACTTTCAACCGGCGCACTGACTGCGAGCGGCTCACCATGACGATCCAGAATCATGCCGCGGTGGGCAGGAATCTCCACCACCCGCAAACTGCGCGCATCACCCTGCCCCTGCAGAAACTCATCCTCCAGCAGATGCAGATACACGATCCGGCTGACAACCACAGCGGCCATCGCCAGCAGCAGCACCAGAATCAGCCGCAAGCGCCAGGTATAAGGTAGAGAGGGTGCGGCGCTCATGGCTTAACCACCACGATTTCATGAGGTGCCGGCACGTACATATCCAGCTTGCGCGTCACCGCCCGCTCGATCCGGCTGTGTGCCGCCAGCGCACTTTGTTCCAGCAGCAACTGCCCCCACTCCACCTGCAAGCCGTCGCGCTGCTGCAACTGCTGCTGGTGCTCATTGAACAACAGGCGATAGTGGTAGGCGTTATAGATCACCGCCAGAGCCGACAGAATAACCATGACGAACAGCGCCGAACCCGCCGGCACCGACCACGCGCCAAGCTCGGGCATCACCCCGAACTTTAGCTTGCGCAGTCGATCCAGATTCAGCTTTACCATCCCGCCCTCACGCAATCTTTTCCGCCACGCGCATGATTGCGCTGCGCGCACGTACATTGGAGGTCACTTCGTCATCACCCGCTTTGACCGGCTTACCCACCAGCTTGAGGCGCAGCCCGAGCATATCCTGCGTCACCGGCAACCCCGGCGGCACCGGCTTGCCACGCGCCTGATCCCGCATAAAGCGTTTTACGATGCGGTCTTCCAGAGAATGGAAGCTGATTACCACCAGCCGCCCACCCACCTTGAGCACCTCCAGTGCGGCCTGCAGACAGCTTTCCAGATCTTCAAGCTCGCGATTGATGTGAATTCGAATACCCTGAAACGCCCGCGTCGCCGGATGCTTGCCTTTCTCCCATTTGGGGTTTGCCGCCGCCACAATGGAAGCCAGCCTGGCGGTGGTTACAATGGGTGATTTCTCGCGCTCTGCCACAATGGCGCGCGCCATCCGCCGGGAGAATCGCTCTTCGCCGTACTGGTACAACACATCGGCGATCTCTTTTTCATCTGCACGCGCAATCCATTCCGCCGCACTCTCGCCAGCATCCGGATTCATGCGCATATCCAGCGGACCATCCTGGGTAAAACTGAACCCGCGCGAAGCGTCATCAAGCTGCGGAGAGGAGACCCCCAGATCCAGCAGCACGCCATCGACTTGACCGGTCAAATCACGTTCGGCAACAAAGCGATCGAGCACGGCAAAAGAGCCGTGCTCGATCGAAAAGCGGCTGTCCCCTTCTTCTATCAGCCGCCCCACCTTGATCGCCTCGGGGTCTTTGTCGATGCCCATCAGACGACCGTTCGGACCCAGCTGGCTCAGCACCAACCGGCTATGACCACCTCGACCAAAGGTACCGTCGATATAAAAACCGTCCGCGTCAGTGATCAGTTGCGTGACCGCTTCCTCGAGCAACACCGTAATATGCTTGAATTCGTTACTCATTGATCACTGCCTCATAGCGACAGCGACTGCAGCTCCTCCGGCATGACCCCACCGCCTTCAACTTCTTGCAGGTAGGCATCCCGAGTCTGCGTCCACAGCGCCTCACTCCAGATTTCAAACTTTTTGCCCTGTCCGAGCAGCACCACTTTCTTGTCCAGTTCCGCATAGTCGCGCAGCGGCGCCGGCAACAGCAATCGCCCGCTGCCGTCCATTTCAAGATCGGTCGCGTGACCAATCAACAGGCGCTGGATACGGCGGGTTTCCGCATTGAAACTGGACAGCGCTTCGATCTTGGCCTGAATTACTTCCCACTCAGGCAGGGTATAAAGCAGCAGACAGCGAGCTTCGGTATCGATAGTGGCGACCATCTGCCCCTCGCAACGCTCGGCAATACGCTCCCGGTAACGGGTGGGTATTGCCATCCGTCCCTTCGCGTCGAGGTTGATTGGATTTACGCCCCTAAACATCGCTGCCGCCAAAATTACCCACAATTACCCACTTTTTGCCACTATAGCACACTTGGCATAGCCAACTACCACTTTTCCCCACCCTGAGCCACTAACGACGGGGATCATGACCCAGCGCATTAGCCGCTCACATGCAGCACCGAAGAAAGATGAGGAATGAACAGCAAGAGGTATCCAGAAAACAGCGAATTAGCACCCGCAAAGGGGATGCCGAAGAGAGCCGCAGAGAGAACGGCGCATGAGAATATTTTGAGCGGGCTGCAGTCCCAGCAACCCGCCCCATCAACATTCAGACGGAGATTGTCGCTGCATCAGCGTCCTTACCGGCCTGCTCGCGACGCTTCCAGAAGCGTTCGTGAAAATAGTACGCCAGGGTATTGACCGCAGGTTCCACCAGGGCGATGGTTCCACCGACCAGCACACTGCCAGTCATCAGGTAACCTACGGTAAACGCGACTGTAAAATGGAGCAGCGCAAAACTGATTGTCTTCGCCATCTGAGCCCTCCTTGCGGTCATGCGGATCGGCATGAGCCCAGTATCGGCGCACCAAAAACAAAGAGGAAATCAATTTATCCGAAATAAACGATAGCGCCAGCCTATTGACCACCGCCATCGACAGAAAAAGTCAGAGTCCGCCTATAAGCCGGGTTCTGTCGTGGACAGTCATTCATCTGGGACCTGCGTCGCCGCAAGCCTCAAGCAACCTACCCGGATCCAGCGCGGGACACGCCAATGGATCCCTATTTGGTCTTGCTCCGAGTGGGGTTTACCGTGCCGTGGAATGTTGCCACCCACGCGGTGCGCTCTTACCGCACCCTTTCACCCTTACCGGCGCGACCGAAGTCGCGCTTAGGCGGTCTGCTCTCTGTTGCACTGGCCGTAGGCTCGCGCCCCCCAGGCGTTACCTGGCACTCTACCCTGTGGAGCCCGGACTTTCCTCCATCCCGCAAGCGGAACAGCGACTGTCCGGCGGACTCTGGGCGGCAATGGTACGCGCAAGCCCGCGCCTTGCCAAGCGGACTATTCGCCTTTCAGGCGCAGCGCTTCTTGATACAGCAGCTTCTTCTTTACCCCTGTCAGCTTGGCGGCCAGCGCCGCCGCCTGCTTCACCGATAACTCTTCGAGCAGCACCTCCAGTACCCGCAACGCGTCACCATCCAAATCATCGGCCGCCGGTGCTTCCGCACCCTGCACCACCAACACAAACTCACCGCGCTGCTGATTGGCATCATGCTCCACCCAAGGAATCAGCTGATCAAGCGAATCCCCATGGATGGTCTCGAAGGTCTTGGTCAGCTCCCGCGCCAGCACCACGTAACGCTCTCCTCCGAACACATCACGCAAAGCCGCCAGCGAATCGAGAATACGGTGAGGAGACTCGTAGAAAACCAGCGTCGCGGTGTCTGCCACCAGCGACTCCAGGCGCTGAAGCCGGGCTTGCACCTTGGCTGGCAGAAAGCCCTCGAAGCGAAAACGGTCAGTGGCGATCCCTGCGGCACAGAGCGCCGTGACCAACGCACAACAGCCCGGCACGGGAACCACCCGGAGCCCGGCCTCTCTAACCGTGCGCACCAGATAGAAGCCGGGATCAGAGATCAACGGAGTACCGGCGTCGGAGATCAGGGCGATGTTTTCACCCCCCTTCAAACGCTGTAGTATTCTATCCGCCTGCCCGCGTTCGTTGTGGTCATGAACCGCCCACATCGGCGTTTCAATACCAAAGTGCTGCAACAAGCGCGCACTGTGGCGGGTGTCTTCCGCGGCGATCAGCTGCACCGAGCGCAGAACATCCAGCGCCCGGGCGGTAATATCGCCGAGATTTCCAATCGGGGTTGCGACTATATATAGAGCTGCTTCTGACATGGCACCCTGCGAGAGACCGTCACCACACCACCATGGCGCACCGACACTGTCTAATGATTAAAAACACGCGAATTGTTATCACCCTGGCCCTGCTCAGCAGTCTGCTGATCGGCTGCGCCCCCGGGCCGGAGCGGCCGCCGACCGATACCGCGACAGACGCCGGCAGCGGCCGTGAGCTGAGCGAAATCGAACAACTGCTACTGCAGGCGGAGACCGCTCCGCCGCTGGCAAGGGCGCAGTATACCTTAGAGGCTGCCAAGCGTCTTATCGCTGAAGAGCGGCAGGATCGGGCCGAAGCGCTGCTCCGCCAGATAAACCCGCTACTGCTGAGCGATGCCCAGCAACAACTGCTGTGGTTGCTGCAGGGCGAGCTCAGCAGTGCCAACCAACAACCGGCAGCAGCCCTCGACTGGCTCGAACGAATCCAGTCGCCGGAGCTGCTCACCAGCACGGATCAGGCCCGCCTGGCCGAATTACGCGCGGCAGGCCTCAATCAGCTGGGCGACATCAAAGCCTCAACCCTGGCCCTGATCCAACAAAGCAAGCAGGTTAGCGACGATCAGCAACAAGCGCTGTCCGATCACATCTGGCAGCAGCTTTTGCGATTGGACGACAGCACCATCGACGAGCTGCTGGGCCAGCAAAACGACTATCTGACCCAGGGCTGGCTGGAGCTAAGCGAACTGATGCGGCGCCCGGACGCCGACATTCTCGAGACCAGCGAGCAGCTGAACGAGTGGCATAGCCTCTGGAGCCTGCACCCCGCGGCCAGCCACCTGCCGCAGCCGCTGGCCCCGCTGCGCGAACTGCAAGCAGAACCGCCGCGCCATATCGGCGTACTCCTGCCCCAGAGCGGCAAACTGGCCGAGCCGGCACGCGCACTGATAGAGGGGTTCATGGCCGCCCATTATCGCGCCCGGCAACGGGGGCGCTCGGCCCCGCTAATCAGCTTTTTCGACAGCGAACAGATCGACAACCTGGGCACCTTCTATCTGCAGGCAGAGCTGCGCGGCATCGACCTCATTGTCGGTCCGCTGGATAAAGACCAGCTCAACCAACTGGCCGACAAACCGCTGCTGGGCATCACCACGCTGGGGATGAACTATGTCGACCACAACAGCATCGCCGCCGATCTTTACCAGTTTGGCTTGCGCGGCGAAGACGAAGCACGCCAGGCCGCCCGCCAGGCCTGGCAGGACGGTCACCGCATCGCCCTCACCCTGACCCCGACCACAAACTGGGGCGACCGTATTCTGCGTACCTTCCGCAACGAGTGGCAAAGCCTCGGCGGCATCGTCGCCGACAGCGAACGCTTTACCGGCGACAGCGACTACTCAACCCGCATCAGCCGCTTGCTGGCGGTGGATCAAAGCGAGCTGCGGGCCGATCAACTGCGCCAACTGCTGGGCGAAAAGATCGAGTTCGACACCCGCCGGCGTCAGGATGTCGATTTTCTGTTTCTGGCCGCGCTCAACAAAGATGCCCGCCAAATCAAACCGACCCTGGCGTTCCACTTCGCTGGCGACCTGCCGGTGTACGCCACCTCGCACGTCTATAGCGGCCAGCCCAATCCCGAGCGAGACCGCGATCTGGACGGCGTTCTGTTCAGCGACATCCCCTGGGTGCTTGACGACGACCTGCCCCTGCGCGCTGATATCGAGCGGCAACGCAAGGACTCGAGCAGCCGCTTTGGGCGCCTCTACGCGCTCGGCGCCGATGCCTATCGGCTCGCCCCCTACCTGACCCAACTGCAGAGCCTGCCGGGCACCCACCTCAGTGGCCTCAGCGGCGACCTGCAAGTCGATGCCAACGGCGAAGTTCTGCGCTCGCTGGAGTGGGCGACTTTTCGTAACGGCCGCGTGCGCAAACAGAGCGGACAATGAGCCGCAGTAAGGGACAGCAGCAGGAGCAGCTCGCCGAGGCTTATCTGATCGCCGCCGGCCTGACCCCGGTGGAACGCAATTATTTTTGCCCTCGCGGTGAGATCGACCTTATCATGCGCGACCAGAACACCCTGGTATTTGTCGAGGTCCGCTTTCGCCGCTCCCGCGGATTCGCCAGCGCCGCAGAAAGCGTGGACTATCGCAAACAGCAGCGCTTGGTCGCAACTGCCGAGCATTATCTGCAAAAACATGCCGGACGGCGGAACCCACCCTGCCGCTTTGATGTCTTGGCTTGTGACGGCGCCGCAGACTGGGTCTGGATAAAGAACGCCATCGACAGCTGAACGAGACCGTGCATGGACCTGCAACAACGACTGATTGAGCACTTTCACACCAGCCTGGATCTCAAGGCCCACGTGATTGAGGAGTATGCGCCGCAGATCGAACTGGCGGCGCAGCAGCTGTTTCACAGCCTGATCAGCGAAAACAAAATCCTCACTTGCGGCAACGGCCCCTCCGGCGCGCTGGCACAGTACTGCAGCGCCTTGCTGATCAATCGCTACCAGCATGAACGCCCGGGGCTTCCGGCAATGGCACTCAGCGCCGACAGTGCCAGCCTTACAGCCATCGCCGCCGACAGCCACTTTGGCGATATCTACTCCAAGCAGATACGGGCTCTCGGCCAGCCCGGCGACGTGCTGCTGGTGCTGTCATCCAACGGACGCTCTGCCAGCCTGATTCAGGCGGTACAAGCCGCCCATGATCGCGAGATGGTGGTGGTGGCGTTAACCGGCGACCAAGACGACCTCACCGCACTTTTACAGCCGGACGATATCGAGATCAGGATTCCGTCAGACGCAGCCGCGATGGTCAATGAAAGTCATCTGCTGATCATTCACTGCCTCTGCGACCTGGTCGAATTTCAACTTTTTGGTGGAATGGAATAATGAAGCTACCCGTACTGACCCTGAGCCTCTCCCTGCTGCTGGGCGGCTGCGCCACTGTCATTGACGCAACCTCGGAAAGCCCGATCGAAGAGAACCCCACCAGCCGCACCACCGGCAGCTTTATCGACGACGAGATCATTGAAACCAAGTCGCTGGTAAATCTCAACAAGGTCAGCGAACAACTCAAAAACGCACACCTGAGCGTGGTCAGTTACAACGGCGTGGTGCTGCTGGCCGGACAGGTGGCCACCGAACAGGCTCGCCAACTGGCAGAGAAAACCGTGCGCGAGGTGCGCAAGGTGCGCGTGGTGCATAATGAACTGACCGTCTCGGGCCCAACCTCTGCGATCGTTCGTACCAATGACGCTTGGCTGACCACCAAGCTCAAGACCAAGATGCTGGCAGAGAAGAACCTCGACTCGGGCAGCATCAAGGTGGTGACCGAGAACGGCGTCGTCTACCTGCTGGGACTGGTGCGCCGCATCGACGCGGACCATGCGGTAGCAGTGGCGCGCGGCACCAGCGGGGTACAAAAAGTGGTGAAGATGTTTGAATACGTCGACTAACCGCCTCTTCAGGACATAAAAAAACGGCGCCCTGCGCCGTTTTTTATGTCCTTTTGATTACTTCACAACCTTCAACGAGGGTCGCCCCTTGCTCTTGCTCTGGTCACTCTGCCTGGGCGGTTGCGGCTGGGTCGGCGGCTCTGGTGCCCCGGGCTCACGCCCAAAGCTCATCCCCTGGCCGGTTTCCTTGGCGTAGATCGCAAGCACCGCAACGATAGGGATATACACCTGCATCGGCACACCACCAAAACGCGCACTGAACGACACCGCATCATTGGTAATGGCAAGCTCCTTTACCGCGCTCATCGACACGTTCAGCACTATCTGGCCGTCGCTGACGTACTCCTGCGGCACTTCCACACCCTGCACTCCGGCATCGACAACGATATAGGGAGTACTGTGGTTATCATTGATCCACTCGTTGAGCGCACGAATCAAATAAGGACGACTTGGGGTCATAGACACTTTCCGCGGACTGACGCTAATTCCATTGCGATTATATCGATAAAAAAAGGGGGATGTCTTCGCATCCCCCTTATCCTGACCGCTTTTGCGGCTTATCGCATCTCTTTTTCCGCTTCAGAGAGACTGGCCTGGAACGAATCACGCTCGAACAGGCGATCCATGTAAGCCTGGATCAGCTTGCCAGCCTGCCCCGGCAGCTCAATACCGAGCTGCTCCAGCCGCCACAACAGCGGCGCCATGCAGCAATCCACCAGCGTGAACTCGTCACTCATAAAGAACGGCTTCTCGGCGAAGATCGGTGCGATCGCCACCAGACTCTCACGCAGCGTCTTGCGCGCCTCTTCAACCGCATCATCGTCCAGCGAGGTAAGGATCGTTTCGATCAACTGACCCCAGTCCTTCTCGATGCGATGGATGAACAGCCGGCTTTCAGCCCGCGCCACCGGATAGACCGGCAACAGCGGCGGATGCGGAAAGCGCTCGTCGAGGTACTCCATCATGATATTGGGCTCGAACAGCACCAGCTCACGATCGACCAGCGTCGGCAGACTGTTATACGGATTGATATCAGCCAGCTCCTCCGGCGGATTGTTCGGGTCGCTATCGATGATATCGACCGCCACACCTTTCTCTGCCAGCACGATGCGGACACGATGGCTGTAATGACTCAGGCCATCGGAAAAAAAGGTCATTGAGGAACGTTTTGCCATTACGCCCATGGATATCCCCTTGGCTATTACTTTCAAGTTAGAAACGCGTACGCGGCCTTACGGCCGCGCAGCATATGAGCAGTAGTCTGAACCTTCAGACAGGCTGCTGTATCAGTGCTTCTCCCGCCAGGAGCCACTGTAGACGTCTTTCCAGTACTCTTTCTTCAGCAGGTATGCGAAGACAAAGAGAATGGCCAGGAAGATCAGCGCATACTTGCCGATCTTGTCGCTCATCATCTTGGAAGGCTCGCCCATGTAGGTCATGTAGTTGGTCAGGTCGTACATCGCCTTATCGAACTCTTCGGCGGACATGGAACCGGCCTTAACCAGCTCCAGCTCCTCGCAGTGCTCGCCTTTACAGACCTGAACACCCTGCATGCCTTGCAGCACGTTAGGCATACCTACATCCTTGAACACCTTGTTGTTGACACCCCAGGGACGGGATTCATCAACGTAGAAGCTCTTGAGGTAGGTGTACACCCAAGCGGAACCGCGCAGGCGGGTTTCCAGCGTCAGATCGGGCGGAGGCGCACCGAACCACGCAGCGGCGTCTTTCGGGTCCATGGCGATGGTCATCTGATCACCGATCTTGTGATCACCGCGCAGCAGCTCGGCCTCAACCACGGCCTTGTCCATGCCCAGATCATCAGCGGAACGCTCGTAGCGCTGATACTTGGCGGAGTGACAACCGAGACAGTTCTCAACAAACAGCTTAAAGCCGCGCTGCAGAGACTCTTTGTCTGCCAGATTCGCCTCGAAAGGCTCCAAGTGTACGTTCGCACCACCGGCTGCCCAGACGGTCATCGGCAGCAGTGCGAACAGCATCGCAATCAGTTGCTTTTTCATTAGCCTGTCACCCTCTCAGGAACCGGTTTGGTCTTGTCGATCTTGCTGTACCACGGCATCGCCAGGAAGAACACGAAGTACAGGGTGGTGGTGATCTGAGCCACAACAGTGCGGCCCGGAGTAGACGGCAATGCGCCCAGCACACCCAGGATCACGAAGGAGACCGCGAATACCAGCAGCATCACCTTGGAGATCATGCCCTTGTAGCGGATCGACTTAACCGGGCTCTTGTCCAGCCAGGGCAGCACGAACAGGATTGCAATCGCGGCACCCATGACCACAACACCCCAGAACTTGGCATCCACACCGAACAGCGGGTAGGTCACCGCACGCAGCATGGCGTAGAAGGGAGTGAAGTACCATACCGGGGCAATATGCTCGGGCGTCTTCAGCGGGTTAGCCGGTTCGAAGTTGGGCTTCTCGAGGAAGTAACCACCACCCTCAGGGAAGAAGAACACCACCAGCAGGAAGACAAACAGGAACACCACCACACCGACGATATCTTTCACCGAGTAGTAGGGGTGGAAAGGAATACCATCGACCGGGATACCCTTCTCATCCTTGTTCTTCTTGATCTCAACACCGTCAGGGTTGTTGGAGCCCACTTCATGCAGCGCCAGGATGTGCAGTACAACCAGACCCAGCAGCACGATCGGCAAGGCGATGACGTGCAGCGAGAAGAAGCGGTTCAGGGTGATGCCGGAGATCAGGTAGTCACCACGAATCCACTGCTGCAGGTCTTCACCGATCCAGGGGATGGCACCGAACAACGAGATGATAACCTGGGCTCCCCAGTAAGACATCTGACCCCAGGGCAGCAGGTAACCCATGAAGGCTTCTGCCATCAGCAGCAGGTAGATGGCCATACCGAAGATCCAGATCAGCTCACGCGGGTTGCGGTAAGAGCCGTACATCAGGCCACGGAACATGTGCAGATAAACCACCACGAAGAACGCAGACGCACCGGTGGAGTGCAGATAGCGCAGCAACCAGCCGTACTCGACATCACGCATGATGTACTCAATGGAAGCGAAGGCACCTTCCGCTGAGGGGTTGTAGCTCATGGTCAGCCAGATACCGGTCACGATCTGGTTAACCAGCACCAACAGCGCCAGTGAGCCGAAGAAGTACCAGAAGTTGAAGTTCTTCGGTGCGTAGTATTTGCTGAGATGCTCTTCCCACATCTGGGTAGCGGGGAAGCGATCATCGATCCAGCGCATCAGGCCTTTTTCAGCCTTGCTTCGATTAGGATTTCCCATTATGCAGCCCCCTCAGGATCGATACCGATGACAAGCACATTGTCGCCCTCGTAGGAGTGCGGCGGGATCACCAGGTTGGTCGGCGCGGGAACGCCAGCGTAAACCCGTCCGGACAGGTCGAACTTGGAACCGTGACAGGGACAGAAGAAACCACCCAGCCAGTCATCACCCAGGTCAGCCGGAGCCACTTCAGGACGATAGGTAGGAGAGCAACCCAGGTGAGTACAGATACCGGTCATCACCGCAATCTCCGGTTTCAGCGAGCGCTGAGCGGTCTTGGGGATGTAACTCGGCTGCTGATCTTTCTCGGAATTCGGATCGGCAACTTTGTCGTTCAGCTTCTCAAGGTTCGCCAGCGCTTCTTTGGTACGACGAACGACCCAGACCGGCTTACCGCGCCACTCTACGATCATCTGCTGACCCGGCTCCAGCTTGCTGATGTCCGCCCGAACGGGGGCACCGGCAGCCTTAGCCTTTGCACTGGGATTCCATGAAGCTACAAATGGCACCGCTGCACCGACCGCCCCTACTGCTCCAATCGCGGAGGTAGAAGCAACCAGGAAGCGACGGCGTCCATTGTTTACGCCTTCAGTACTCATCAAGGTTTCTCCCATTTACCGACCACCACAGGGAAAACAACTCCCCCCGCTGGGCCGCAATGATTCAAAGACATGAATTCAAGGATTACAAAATGGCCGAGATTCTATAGGGAATAGCCATTTCTGGCAAGTGAGAGCAGCTCTTTTATTGCACTGCATCATACTAAGGAACAACCCTATTCCAGGCACAAAAAAGCCCGCAACTGGGCGGGCTTTTCGTAATATTCCAGCGAAATTAACGCTTGGAGAACTGCGGCTTCTTACGTGCTTTGCGCAGACCGACTTTCTTACGCTCAACTTCACGCGCATCACGGGTAACGTAACCCGCTTTACGCAGCACCGGACGCAGTGTTTCGTCGTACTGCATCAGCGCACGAGTGATACCGTGACGAATGGCGCCAGCCTGACCAAAGTTACCACCACCTTCAACGGTGATGTACAGATCAAACTTCTCGGCAGTTTCAGTCAGTTCCAGCGGCTGACGCACGATCATGCGCGCAACTTCACGACCAAAGTACTGCTCCAGAGAGCGCTTGTTGATTTCGATATTGCCTGTGCCCGGCTTCAGGAAGACACGGGCAGTGGAGGTCTTGCGACGGCCGGTACCGTAGTATTGAGTAGTGGACATTATCCGCCTTCCTTAAACGTTCAGTTCTTGAGGTTGCTGGGCTGCGTGCGGGTGAGAACCACCGGCGTACACCTTCAGCTTGGTGAACATGGCACGACCCAGAGGGCCCTTGGGCAGCATACCTTTTACCGCTGACTGGAGAACACGCTCAGGGGCGTGGTCGATCAGCTGATTGAAGTTCATGGAACGCAGACCACCCGGATAACCGGTGTGACGGTGGTACATTTTGTCCTGTGCTTTGTTGCCGGTCACGCGAACTTTTTCCGCATTGATCACAACAATGTAGTCACCCGCGTCAACGTGCGGGGTGTACTCGGGCTTGTGCTTGCCGCGCAGACGACGGGCAATCTCTGTAGCCAGACGGCCCAGAGTTTTACCTTCTGCGTCAACAACAAACCACTCGCGCTTTACTTCAGCGGGCTTAGTGCTAACAGTTTTCATGTGTATGACCTTTAAGTCTTCCCCGGGCCTCTAAGAACCCGGCGTTTCCTATAGTTATTGGTTGCCACACCTCAGACCGCATTCTATCGACGGCTGTCGGTTTGACGTGACAACTTACATACCTTGATTACCGCGGCAGGCAAACCGGCCTACCAAAAACGGACGGCGCATTATAGAGAAATATTTACCCGATGCAAAGCCTGGTTTCACTGCCATTATCACCCAAGGATCTATGCTAAAGATTCGCTGACCACCAAGAGGCACACCTGATGAACCGGCTTTGCCAACCCCTGCTTTGCGCGCTACTGCTAATCACCACGCCCGCCTTCGCCTCTGAAGCCCAGCCCTCAGCCAACCCACCGCCTGCCGAGGCTGGCACCGAGCTGTTTCAAACCTTCGAGCGCCAGAAAGAGGAGATCAGCACGCTCAGAGCACAGGCCAACGAGCTGAGCGGCGAAGAGTCCGCCGCCATCAACAGCAGACTTTACGAAAAGCAGCTGGCAGCGCTGGAACAGCTCATCAAAATGGCAGACCTGATTCAGCAGCGCCAGCAGGATAACCTTCCCGTGGACGAGCTGCGCGACCGCGCGTCACCCATTCTGCTGGCCGTTGGTCAGCAGATTATCGACGCCCTCGCCAAGGCGCAGACTCGTTACCAGCGTCAAAGCGCCGAAGAAGAGCAATTAAGTGCCGACGGACTGCGCACCTACATAGGCCACCTGAACAAGCTCAGCAACGCGCTCGAACACTTCACCGAGCTGACACTGAAAAACCAGCAGATAGGACTCGACGACAAGGTATCTCTGCCATACCTGAGAAAAACCCTCAGGGAGCGCGCCCAACTCGCGGTCGGCACGCTGGAGGTCAACCGCAACAAGCTCAGCGATCTCAACCGGCTGCTGAAGGTAACCCCCAAGGACGACGCCCTGCTGCTGCAGAAAGATATCCTGATCGAGCGCAACAAACTCACCATCGAACACCTGCGCAAGAGCATCGCTCTGATGCAACAACTCGACATCGCCACCGACGAGTATCAACAACACCTGATCAGCCTCAGCGGCGAAATCACCCCCGACATGCTGGACATTCAGCTCGCCTCGCAAATTCTCAGCCGCTGGAGCGAGACGCTGGTTACCTATTTTGCCGACAACGGCATCGAAATCCTGTTCAAGGTGCTGATCTTCCTTGCCATCCTGGCGCTATTCCGGTTTCTGTCCCGACTGGCGGAACGGCTGATACTGCGCTCATTCAAACGCTCCAACCTCAACCTGTCATCGCTGATGAAAGAGATGGTGACCTCCATCGCCAGCCGACTGGTGATGCTGCTCGGCGTTCTGATTGCGCTCTCACAGATCGGCATATCACTCGGGCCACTGCTGGCGGGCCTCGGCGTGGTCGGGTTTATTATCGGCTTCGCGCTGCAGGACACCTTGGGCAACTTTGCCTCCGGCATGATGATCCTGATCTATCGCCCCTACGACGTTGGCGACATGGTGGAAGCCGCCGGTGTCTATGGCGAAGTTAAAGGGATGAGCCTGGTCTCTACCACCATCCTGACGGTCGACAATCAAACCCTGATGATCCCCAACAACAAGATTTGGGGTGATGTGATCAAGAATGTTACCGCACAGAAAACACGCCGCGTCGACATGGTGTTCGGGATCGCCTATAGCGACGACATTGAACACGCCGAGCGGATCTTCCGCTCCATTCTGGAGCAGCACGACCGGGTACTGAAATCACCGGCTGCGGTAGTCAAACTGCACAACCTGGGGGAGTCGTCGGTGGACTTTATCGTTCGCCCCTGGGTGAAAACCGAGGATTACTGGGAGGTCTACTGGGACGTCACCCGCGAGGTAAAACTGCGCCTCGATAGCGAAGGACTCAACATCCCCTTCCCGCAACGAGATGTGCACCTGTACCCGGCCGGACCGATGGAACTCAGCACCATTGCCGGCAAATCCGGCGCATCAGGATAAAGGTTCAGAAAACTTAGAGGCGGTGGGCGCGAGCGAGATACTCGTGCGACTGCATCTCCAGCAGACGGCTGGTGGTGCGCTCGAACTCAAACTCGAGCCGCCCACCGGCATAGAGTTCGGTCAGCGCCACTTCGGCCGAGAGAATCAACTTGACCCCACAGTCGTAGAACTCATCCACCAGATTGATGAAGCGGCGCGCCTGATCATCGCGCTGACCGCCCAACTGCGGCACATCGGAGATCAGCACCGCGTGGTACTGCTTGGCAATCTCGATGTAGTCGTTCTGGCTGCGAGGGCCGTCACACAGCGCCTCGAAATCGAACCAGACCACATCCTCACAGCAGCGCCGACTGTGAATCGGGCGCCCGTTGATCTCCAGCAACTGACCGTTGATCGCCTCGCGCAGGTCCGGCGCCAGACTCTCGAAGCTGCGATTGAGACTTTCATCCGCCGCCTCATCCAGCGGCGAGTGGTAAAGTTCGGCCTGCTCCAGCGCGCGCAAACGGTAATCCACCCCGCTGTCGACATTGACCACCTCGGTATGCATGTTCAGCAAGGCAATCGCGGGCAGAAAACGGGCCCGCTGCAAACCGTTCTCGTACAACCGGTCAGGCACAATATTGGAGGTCGCCACCAGCGCCACGCCATGACCAAACAGCTTTTCCATCAGCCCGCCCAGGATCATGGCATCCGTGATGTCGGAAACGAAAAACTCATCGAAGCAGATAACCTCCGCTTCAGAAGCAAACTTGCCCGCCACGATATCCAGCGGGTTTTTCTCCCCCGCCAGCAGCTTCAATTCCGCGTGTACCCGCTGCATAAAGCGGTGAAAGTGGGTACGCATCTTGGTGGAAAACGGCAAACTATCGTAGAAGGTATCCATCAGGTAGGTCTTGCCACGCCCGACCCCGCCCCAGAAATAGAGCCCCCTGACCGGCACCGGCGTCTGCTTCTTGAAGCGGTTACCCAGCCTCGCCATCAAGGTCGGCTGCGGCCGGCTGCGACGTGCCAGCAGGTCGTCATAGAGACGCTGCAGATGGCGCACCGCCTGCTCCTGAGATGCGTCGTACTGGAAATCGTCGCGTTGCAGGTCCTGCTGATAGCGTTCAAGCGGAGTCATGATCGCACTTCGGTAAGAAAAAACGGCGCCACTTTAACCATAAGGACGTGTTTTATCAATTAGCCGATCCGCTTACACTAGCGCCCCGAACCCTTAACGACACGCTTCGACATGATCAAGGCAATGACCCAGATCCTGCTGTTCTGGCTGCTGGGCGAAACCCTGCACTACCTGACCGGCATCCCCATCAGCGGCAACGTACTGGGCATGCTACTGCTGTTTCTGTGGCTGATGATTCGCCAGCACCTGGATGACCAGCTCGAGCGCACCAGCCACACCCTGATCAGCCTGTTGTCGCTGTTACTGCTACCCGGAGGCGTGGGCCTGTTTTTTCTGGGCGAACGGATGCAGGGCCAGTGGTTGCCACTGCTGCTCGCCGTGGTGATCGGCACCGCCGTCAGCATCCTGATCTGCCTGTGGCTGATGCGCCGCCTGATGCCAGCGGAGAAGCACTGATGGAGCTGCTGGCCGGACTGATCGAGCACCTGGCAAAAACCCCGTTGCTGCCGGTGGCCATCACCCTGCTCGCGTTTCAGGGCGGTGTCTGGCTGTATCAGCGCCTGAAACGCCCCCCCTGGCTGCCTCCGATCGTTGCCGGCAGCCTGCTACTGGTCCCGGTGATCTACCTGCTGCCGATAAACTATCAGCAGTATTACCAGGGCGCGCGCTGGATTAGCTTCCTGCTCGGCCCGGCCACCGTCGCTCTGGCCATCCCGCTATTTCTGCAGTTTCATCACATCCGCGCCGCGCTGATACCGATCACAGTCACCTTGCTGGTCGGCGCGCCGCTGGCCGCCGGCCTGTCGCTAGCGATTGCCTGGAGCCTGGGCGCCGATACCACCGTTCTGCTCTCCCTAGCGCCCAAATCGGTCACCGCCCCCATCGCCGTATCGCTGACCGAGCAACTGGGTGGTCTGGTAGGCCTTGCGGTCGGCATCGTTGCGCTCACCGGCGTGCTGGGCTCGCTACTGACGCCGCTGTTCTGGCGCTGGATCAAAGGCGATGATGACCGAGTACTGGGCTTCGTCATGGGCCTTAACGGCCACGGTATCGCGACCGCCCAGGCCTTTGAAATCAGTGCCAAAGCCGGCGCATTCTCCAGCCTGGCCATGGGGCTGACAGGCGCGCTGACCGCCCTATTGCTGCCACTCTGCTTCAGCCTAATCAGCTAAGCCGAGAACACAAAGATTTTGTCATAAAACGGTTGTGTTTTACGGGCTGTTTCCCTATCATTCCCCGCGCTTGCAACAAGCACCATCAAGATCGGCGTGTAGCGCAGCCTGGTAGCGCACATCCTTCGGGAGGATGGGGTCGGAGGTTCGAATCCTCTCACGCCGACCATCTCTAAAACCCTGTTTTTCACTATTCTGGTTCAGTCTTACCTCTTGGTGAAAACCTTGGGGCCGCATTAGCCATGCGCTATGCTTGCAGCCATTGCCTGCTGGAGCCCCGCCATGAACGATTCCCCCTTCGCGCCTCACTGGACCACTCTGGCCAGCCGCTGGGTGTACGAAAACAACTGGATTCGAGTGCGTGAAGATGAGGTAATCACGCCTACCGGCAGCGAGGGGATCTACGGGGTGGTGAAGTTCCGCAATCGCGCGGTGGCGATCGTACCGATCGATGATGAGGGTCATACCTGGCTGGTCGGGCAACACCGCTATCCGCTGGACCGGTTCAGTTGGGAGGTACCCATGGGTGGCCACCCGCTGGATCAGGAGCCGCGCGACGGTGCACTGCGGGAACTGGCCGAAGAAACCGGCTTGCGCGCGGCCGAGCTGACCGAACTGCTTCGGGTAGATATCTCCAACTCCATCACCGACGAGCAAGGCATCATTTATCTGGCCCGCGACCTGACTCCGGGGGCGACCGACTTCGATGATACCGAAGACTTGGCCATCCGCCGCGTTCCGTTTGACGAAGCGCTGGCCATGGCCCAGGATGGCCGCATCAGCGACCTGATGAGCGTTACCGCATTGATGTCTCTGGCGCTGCGCCGCAAGGAGTTCAACCTCTAATGATGAATTTTGTCCTGGGCCTGCTGAGCCTGCTGTTGTTGGCGTTTCTGGCGCTCGTCGGGGTCGCCTATTTTTATCAGGACCGGATGTTATTTCACCCCACGCCCGTCGCGGCGGACAGCCGCGACAAGCTGGCGCCCTGGGCGGTCAGCAGTATGATCGGGGGGGCCCGCCTGCATGGCTGGTATGCTCCGGCCGATCGCGCTGACGCGCCGCTGCTGGTCTATTACGGTGGTAACGCCGAAGAGGTCTCATGGAACCTACCGGCGCTGCGCGAACTGGGTGTGGCGGTACTGCTGTTCAACTATCGCGGTTACGGTCTGTCCGAGGGTGAGCCGTCAGAAGCGGCGCTGAAGGCAGATGCGCTGGCACTGCTGGACCACTGGCTGGAGCAAACCGGTCGCTCGCCCGCTGAGACCATCCTGATGGGGCGCAGTCTGGGCAGCGGCGTGGCAACCTATGTGGCCAGCCAGCGGGCGGTACGCGGAGTCATTCTGGTCACCCCATACGACAGCCTGGTGCGCGTTGGTCAGACTCACTACCCCTGGTTTCCAGTCAGCACGCTGATGCGCAATCGGTTCGAGTCAATCAAGTTGGCGCCGCAACTGTCGATGCCGCTTCTCAGCATTCTTGCTGAGCAGGATCGGGTGGTGCCACCGGCGCTGGGTCGTCGCCTGAGTTCGGCTTGGCAAGGCCCGGTAACCGAGCTCGAAATCAAGGGCGCCGATCATATCAATCTTACCAGCGCGCCGGACTACCAGCCGGCGCTGAAAAAATTCGTGGACGATTTGAGCCGCGATTAGACTCGCCGTCTTCGGCCTGAGGAGGCAAGCGGTTGGTATCAGCGCCCGGTCGATGCCGTCAGCTCGGCCTTGGCCCGCTGCCACAGCCGATCCAGCTCCGCTTCATCCGCTTCTGCCATAGCGATACCGGCGTCAGCGGCTAACTGCTCGACCCGGCGAAAGCGGGTTTCGAATTTATGGTTGGCCTGACGCAGGGACTGCTCCGCATCTTGCTGCAGATGCCGGCTGAGGTTGACACAACTGAACAGCAGGTCGCCCAGCTCATCGACAATGGCGGCGCGATCACCACTGGCTACGGCCTCACGCAGCTCGCTGATTTCGCTCTCCAGGTTAGTAAACACCGGCTCCAGCTGGCGCCAGTCGAAGCCCACCGTAGCGGCGCGCTTTTGCAGTTTATGCGCCCGTAACAATGCCGGTAGCGCCGCAGAGATATCATCGAGCACCGATGCTGGCAGGTCGTCCAGCTCACCCGAGACCTCTTTTGCGGCCCGCTCCTCCGCCTTGATCCGCTCCCAGTTGGCTTTGATTTCAGCCTCGGTCAACGGCGATCCGCTGCCAAAGCTCGCCAGGGAGCCATCCGGAAACACATGGGGGTGGCGACGCAGCAATTTGGTCACCAGGCCGTCAACAATCCGGGCAAAATCAAAGCGCCCCGCCTCGGCACTGATCTGGGCATAAAACACCACTTGGAACAGCAGATCACCCAGCTCGTCGCAGAGATGGGCGTGATCCTCACGCTCAATGGTGTCGATCACTTCGTACACTTCATCGAGGGTATGCGGCACGATGCTGGCGAGTGTTTGCTCGCGATCCCAGGGGCAACCATGCTCCGGGTCACGCAGATTGGCCATCAACCGCAGCAGATCATTGAGGTTGTACCCTGCCATCTCAATGCCCCGGCAGCTGGCGATGAACGTCGATGATATTGGGCAGCTGGCTGATTTTGTCCATCAGCCGGCCCAGATCTTCAAGGCGCGCGATCTCGAGGGTAATCAGCAGCCCCGCGGTGCTCTGGGTTTTGTCGGTGCGGGTGTTCACCGCCAGCACGTTGACCTTCTCGTTGGCGGTGACCACCATGATATCGCGCAGCAGGCCGTGACGGTCGTAGGCGTCGATACGGATATCGACGGTGTAGTGGGAGCCTTCGCCCTCCCCCCAGCTCACCTCGATCATGCGCTCATGCTCGAGGTCTTCCAGTTGCAGCGCGTTGAGGCAGTCCTGACGATGAATCGAAACACCGCGCCCCTGAGTGATGTAACCGACGATGTCATCACCGGGCATCGGCTTGCAGCAGGCGGCAATGGTGGTCAGCAGGTTGCCCACGCCACAGATGGTCACCTCATCCGCCTTGCGCCGGCGCTCGCGTCCGCTGGCGGCAAAATCCAGCGCCAACTGGTCGTCGATGGGATGTCCTTCAGGGCTGCGCTGGGCGGCGCCGATCAACTGACTGATGCGCAGGTCGCCGGCCCCTAGCGCAACGTACAGGTCTTCAGCGTGATTGAAATGCAGCCGCTCAGCCAGCGCCTCATAGCTGATGTCAGTCAGCGCCAGGCGCTTCAGCTCGCGCTCGGCGATATGGCGACCGGCGACCAGGTTCTGGTCGCGCGCCTGCTCCTTGAACCAGTGGCGGATCTTGGCGCGCGCCCGTGACGAGGTCACAAATCCCAGATTGGGGTTCATCCAGTCGCGACTGGGGCCTCCGGATTTGGTGGTCAGAATCTCCACCTGATCGCCGGTTTTCACCTTGGTGGTCAGCGGCACGATACGGCCATTGATCTTGGCACCGCGACACCGGTGGCCAACCTCGGTGTGCACCCGGTAGGCAAAATCCAGTGGCGTAGCGCCCGCACCCAGATCAACTACGTGACCATCGGGGGTAAAGGCGTAGATGCGGTCGTGTTCGATATCACCCTTGAGCTGGTCCACCAACTCGCTGGCGTTACCGATATCGTCCTGCCATTCCAGCACCTGCCGCAGCCAAGCGATCTTGTTTTCATAGCTATCGCTTTTGCTTGAGGTATCCGTGCCCTTGTAGAGCCAGTGCGCACAGACCCCCAGTTCGGCGTCATCGTGCATCTGGAAGGTGCGAATCTGCACCTCCAGCACTTTGCCGGAAGGGCCGAATACCGCGGTGTGCAGCGAACGATAACCGTTCTTCTTGGGGGAGGCGATATAGTCGTCAAACTCGTGCGGAATGTTCTTCCACAAGCTGTGAACGATTCCCAGCACCGCGTAACAGTCGCGCGGCTCCGGTACCAGAATCCGCACCGCGCGCACGTCGTAGACCTGATGAAAATCGATCTGCTTGCGCTGCATCTTGCGCCAGATGCTGTAGATATGCTTGGCGCGCCCCATCAGCTCGCCCTCGATGCCGGCTTTTTCAAGCTCACCCCGCAGGGTAGCCAGCACGTCATTGATATACTGCTGCCGGTCGAGGCGTTTTTCATCCAGCAGTTGGGCGATCTGCTTGTAGGCATTGGGCTGCAGGTAGCGGAAGCTCAGGTCTTCCAGTTCCCACTTGATATGGCCGATCCCCAAGCGATGCGCCAGCGGCGCATAGACATCGAAGACTTCACGCGCGACCCGGTAGCGGCGCTTACGATCGCTGTTCTTGACCGCTCGGATGGCACAGGTCCGCTCCGCCAGTTTTATCAGCGCAACCCGCACATCCTCGATCATGGTGACCAACATCTTGCGGACGTTGTCCAGTTGGCCTTCACTCTGCCCCAGCACGGAGTCCGGCGTCGGGTGGATGATATTGCCAATCGCCGCCATCTGCAGCACCCCGGAGACCAGCTTGGCAACCGGGTCACCGAACTCATCCCGTACGCGGCGGATACTGAGTTTTTTCTCGCGCACGCCGCGATAGAGCACCGCGGCGACCAGCGCGTCCTGATCCAGTCGCAGGTCGGCGAGAATTTCCGCCATCTCCAGGCCGGTAATGAAACTTCCCGGGGTGTTCTCTGCCCACAGATCCTCACGAGCCGGCATTTTGTCCTGGGCTTCACGGCTGACTTCACACGCTCGCAACAGAACGTTGACGTCACGCACGTTGCCGTCTTTCTGAATCCGCGTCAGCCAGCGATCAAGATTGACCGAGCCATCGGGATCGATGGGGTGGTCTTCTCTTACTTTAACCATGTGATACTGCAACTCCCGGCATTCGATAGGGGCCCTGGGTTGTTATTTTATGCGGGCGTCGGCCACTTCCTGCAGCCGTCTGGGCTGGTTCACCCCGAGAAACAAAGCAGGCATTATCCCACGCTGGCCGCATAGCTCAAGTCAGGCCGACTCGGGCGAATCAAAGACCCCGGTGGAGAGGTAACGATCACCACGATCGCAAATAATGCAAACGATCACCGCATTCTCGACTTCGCGCGACAGACGCAGCGCACCGGCCACGGCGCCGCCTGAAGAAACCCCGCAGAAAATACCTTCCTGGCGGGCCAATTCACGCATGGTCCGCTCTGCATCGGACTGGGCCATATCGATCACCCGATCGACGCGGGTGGCGTCAAAAATCTTGGGCAGATAGGCTTCCGGCCAACGCCGGATCCCCGGTATGCTGGCGCCATCTTCCGGCTGCAGGCCGACAATCTGTACCTCGGGGTTTTGGCTTTTGAGGTATTGGGATACCCCCATAATGGTGCCGGTGGTCCCCATGGCGCTGACAAAATGGGTGATTCGGCCACCGGTTTGCTGCCAGATTTCCGGCCCGGTACCTTCAAGGTGCGCCACCGGATTGTCAGCATTGGCGAACTGGTCCAGTACCTTACCCTCGCCGCGCTGCTGCATCGCCATCGCCAGATCGCGTGCGCCCTCCATCCCCTGAGCCTTGGTCACCAGTACCAACTCAGCACCGTAGGCACTCATCGCCGCCTTGCGCTCGGCGCTCATGTTATCCGGCATGACCAAAACCAGACGATAGCCCTTGATCGCGGCCGCCATCGCCAGGGCGATGCCGGTATTGCCGCTGGTCGCCTCGATCAGGGTATCGCCGGCGGCTATATCGCCCCGGGCCTCGGCGCGGGCAATCATACTCAGCGCTGGACGATCTTTGACCGAGCCGGCCGGGTTGTTGCCTTCGAGCTTGACCAGAAGGGTGTTGCTGGTATCACCGGGCAAACGCTGCAGGCGCACCAGCGGGGTATTGCCAACACAGGCTTCAATCGTAGGAAACTCAATACTCATACCACATCACTCTTGGTGTTCGCTCCGGCGCTCCAGCACGACAAAAGCGATCACATGATCCTGTTCGTCGCTCAAACTGACGTGCAACGCGTCAATCTGTTGCACCTGTTGCAACTCCGCCGCCCGGCCACACAGGTGCAGCAGCGGCGCGCCGGAGGCTGCATGCCTGAGCTGGATATGGTGCCACGACACTCCTTTTGCAATACCGGTGCCCAACGCCTTGGACGCTGCCTCTTTGACCGCGAAACGTTTGGCCAGAAACACCGCCGGACGCGCTGCCGCGGCGTATTCAGCGCGCTCTTCAGGGGCCAGGATACGCTCCGCAAAGCGCGGACCACTGCGCTCAAGTGCAGCAGCGATTCGTTTAATCTGCACCAGATCGGTGCCAATACCAGCAATCACGATAGTTCCTCCGGGGCACCGCCCCCCGAGCCCAGCCGCTGCTCGGGGACTGCAGCAAGAGCACTGGTCTGAAACAGGCTGCGGCTGCGTAGAGGCCTGCCCCCCAAATGCACCGCCAGCGCACGGCGCATCAGCCCTTTGGCCACACGCCGCACCTGCGGGTCAGCATAATCGTCACCACCCACGGCCATGATCACGGCGCCCGGGATAGCGCCGGTTGCATCACCGGCCGGCAGCGGGTTAAACCCTGCAGCGGGGTCAAAGCAGTATTGCTGGGCGGGATCGATCGGCATGCCCGCCAGATCGTGGGTAAAACTGACACCGAAACCGAGCTCCTCCAGCAGGCGAACCTCGAACATCCGCAGCACCGCCTCCTCCGTTTCAAGATCGCCGAGCTGCTCCAGGCTAAAACGATAGAGGGCAAAGACACGAGGGTAAGGCTCATCTGCCGGCAGCAGGCGTACCAGCAGTTCATTGAGATAAAGGCCGCACCAGAGCGAGCGACCGGCAAGCGGATGCGCGAGCCCGACACCTTCACCATCCTGAATGGTTTTGAGCTCGCCGCGCCCCCGCCAGCTGACGCTCAGGGGTTGGAAGCTGCGCAGCAGCTCGCGCTTGCGCGAGCGCGGCTGCCGCACTCCCTTGAGGACTCCGCGTACGCGACCGAATTCCGGGGTGAGCAGATCAATCAACGCCGAGGTTTCACGGTAGGGGCGACTGTGCAGCAGATACGCATTCTGCCCCAGAACCGAATCAGCCGAGCTCGTCATAGCCCAGACTGCGCAGGGCCCGTTCGTCGTCGGACCAGCCGCTCTTGACCTTCACCCACAGGCGCAGCATCACCTTGGCATCGAACATCCGCTCCATATCGATCCGCGCTTCCTGGCCGATCAGACGGATACGCTCGCCCCTATTGCCGATGATGATTTTCTTTTGCCCCTGGCGCTCGACCAGGATCAGCGCCGCTATGTGCAAGATACCCTCGTCGAAACCGAACTCTTCGATCTCCACCGTCATCTGGTAGGGCAATTCGTCGCCGAGCTGGCGCATGATTTTTTCCCGCACCAGCTCAGCGGCAAGAAAGCGCGAGCTGCGATCCGTTATCTGATCTTCGGGGAAGTAATGAAACCCCTCCGGCAGCAGATCAAGAATCAGGGTTTCAAGACGTTCAACGTTATGCCCCTGTTTCGCGGACAGCGGAATGATGGCGGTAAACTCCCGCTTGCCGGCCAGCTGCTGCAGCTGGGGCAGCAGGGCGTCCTTATCATCCAGACGGTCGACCTTGTTAACCGCCAGAATCACCGGCACGCGGGTGTGCTGGAGTTTTTCCAGCACAATCTCGTCCTCGTCGGTCCAGCGATCCCGGTCGACTATGAAGATCACCACATCAACCCCGGACAGGGCCGAACTGGCGGCCCGGTTCATGTAGCGATTGATCGCTTTGCCGCCATCCTTGTGCAGACCGGGGGTATCGACGTAGATCACCTGATCCTTGCCCTCGGTTTTGATCCCCAGGATCTGGTGCCGGGTCGTCTGTGGTTTGCGTGAGGTGATACTCAGTTTCTGGCCGAGAATGCGGTTCAACAGGGTGGACTTACCCACATTGGGGCGCCCAACAATAGCCACATAGCCGCTTCGGGTGGGCGCTGTTTGCGAAGATTCAACCATGACGATTACGCCTCGACGCCGAGCGCCAGCAGGGCCGCGGCAGCGGCATTTTGTTCCGCCAGCCGGCGACTTTTGCCGCTGCCGGAAGAGGGGGTTGTCAGAAGCGCTACTTCGCAATCGATATAGAACTGCTGGGCATGCGCCTCCCCTTCCACCTTGATCAGATGGTACTTGGGCAGTTCCGCGCGGCGGGACTGCAGATACTCCTGCAAGCGGGTCTTGGGATCCTTGCGGGTGTCATCCAGTGTCAGATCGTCAAGACGCGGTTGGTACCAGGCCAGAATCCTCTCGCGACAGGGCTCCATGCCTGCATCCAGATAGATCGCGCCGATAATGGCTTCGAACGCATCGGCCAAAATCGATTTGCGATTGAAGCCACCACTTTTCAACTCCCCTGCACCCAGCCGCAGAAACTCGCTAAGGTCCATCTCGCGCGCCAACTCCGCCAGGGTCACCCCTTTGACCAAGCGTGCCCGCAACCGGCTCAACTGCCCCTCGGCGGCCTCTGGAAACTTGGAGAACAACGCATCGGCGATGACGAAGTTGAGGATGGAATCCCCCAGGAACTCAAGCCGCTCATTGTTACGAGCGCCGCAGCTGCGGTGGGTCAGCGCCAGCTCGGCCAGTGACTCGTCGGCAAACCGATAACCCAGCACTCGCCCCAGACGTTCGATGGGATTACTCAAGTTCCTGCCCCGTAAAGCGCTGTTTAAAGGACATGACCGCATCGACGTTATGGAAAATCGGAGTACGGATCTCGTAGTCAACGTCGAAATGAACGGTGCCTTTATCCTTGGAAATCGTCAGAAAGTCTTTCGGCAGCTTCATGTTGTTGATACCAAGCTTTTTTTCCACGTTCAGCTTGATCGTGCGCATATCCTTTGCCAGTTCTGCTCTGTCCGCTGTCGTAGACTCCATAATATCCTGCAGGGTGTAAAAATCCGCATAGGCCGGTGCCAGCTTGAACGCGATAGACAGGAAAATACCCGCCACCGTCAGCACCGAGATCAGCCCGGTGAAACTCCAACCACCTTGGGTTACCAATCTGCGCATCGTTGTGCTCCTATTCGATCACGCCATTGTTCTTAAAGCTTGGCAGAGAGAACCAGTTCTCCCAGTGCATCCACACAGCAAACGCCTTGCCAACGATCAGCTCGTCGGGGACAAAACCCCAAAAGCGGCTGTCGTTACTGTTGTCCCGGTTGTCACCCACCATGAAGTAGTGACCCTCGGGCACGACCCACTCCTTGGCCGGGCGCGGGCGGACCAGATCCTTGTAGATGCGGTGCTCGACGTCGCCCAACTGCTCGCGCAACAACTCACGCCGGGGTTCTAACGGCGGCAACTGCGCAAGCAACGCCTGCGGTGCCGCTTCACCATTGATAATCAGTGTTTTGTTATCATAGCGGATCCGATCACCAGGAAGGCCAACCACCCGCTTGATATAGTTTATCCGCGGATTATTGGGATACTTGAACACCACCACATCGCCACGCTCGGGATCGTTGATCGGTACCACCTTGGTATTGAGCACCGGCAGACGAATACCGTAGTGGTACTTGTTTACCAGGATAAAATCACCGATCTCCAGCGTCGGCAGCATGGAACCCGAGGGGATTTGAAAGGGCTCCACCAGAAAAGAGCGCAGGACCAGCACCAACGCCAACACCGGAAAAAACGACTTGGAGTATTCAACCACCAGGGGCTCCGGAGCCAGCTTGCGCCGGGTGTCCTCATCCAGCGCGGCACCGGTCTCGCTCTCAACCCCGGTCAGCACCGCCTGACGCTTGGGTGCCAGCAGCCAATGATCAACCGCCCAAACCACGCCGGTAACGGTAACCGCAATCACCAGAACCAAAGAAAAATCAATATCCATTAATTAGTTATCCATCTTGAGCACGGCCAGAAAAGCTTCCTGTGGTACTTCTACGCGACCGACCTGCTTCATCCGTTTCTTGCCCTCTTTCTGCTTCTGCAGCAGCTTCTTCTTACGGCTGACGTCACCGCCATAGCACTTAGCGGTCACATTCTTGCGCAGGGCCTTTACCGTTGTGCGAGCGATGATCTTGCCGCCGATCGCCGCCTGAATCGCCACATCAAACATCTGTCGGGGTATCAGTTCCTTCATCTTCTCGCACAACATCCGCCCCCGGTACTGGGCGTTATCCCGATGCATAATCACCGCCAGAGAATCGACTCGCTCGCTGTTGATCAGTACATCGACCCGCACCAAGCTGGCGGCCTGGAAGCGTTCAAAGCTGTAATCCAGTGACGCATAACCACGGCTGACCGACTTCAGGCGGTCGAAGAAGTCCATTACCACTTCACTCATCGGTAGCTCATAGGTCACCGCTACCTGATTGGCCATATAGTGCATGTCTCGCTGCACACCCCGTTTTTCCACACACAGGGTGATGACCGGGCCAAGATACTCCTGCGGCACCAGAATATTGGCGACCACAATCGGCTCACGCATCTCTTTGATGGCGCCGAAATCGGGCAATTTGGAGGGGCTGTCAACGTAAACAACCTCACCGGAGTTAAGCTCCACCTCGTAAACCACCGTCGGTGCCGTAGTGATCAGGTCAAGGTTATACTCCCGCTCCAGCCGCTCCTGAATGATCTCCATGTGCAGCATGCCGAGGAAGCCACAACGAAAACCAAAACCCAGCGCATCGGAGGTCTCGGGCTCATACACCAACGATGCGTCATTGAGAGTCAGCTTGCCCAGGGCATCACGAAAGTCTTCGTAATCATCGGTGGAGATCGGGAACATCCCGGCATAAACCTGCGGCTTGACCCGCTGGAACCCGGGCAGACTCTCGACATCCGGGGTTTTGATCAGGGTCAGCGTGTCGCCTACCGGAGCCCCATGGATATCCTTGATGCCGGCGACCACATACCCCACCTCACCGGCACGCAAAACTCCCGTTTCCTTGCGTTTGGGGGTAAAGACGCCAACGCTGTCCACCGGGTGGCTGTTCTTGGTGGATTTGACCAGAATTTTGTCCTTTACCTTGAGTGTCCCCTGCATCACCCGCACCAGTGACACCACACCCAGATAGTTGTCGAACCAGGAATCGATGATCAGCGCTTGCAAAGGCGCATCGACATCACCCACCGGGGGCGGCACCACATCAATAAGACGTTCAAGCACATCCTCAATACCCATGCCGCTCTTGGCGCTGGTCAGCACCGCGTCGGTGGCATCAATACCGATGACCTCTTCAATTTCCTGCTTGACGCGATCCGGCTCCGCCTGGGGCAGATCCATCTTGTTAAGAACCGGCATCACCTCGAGCCCCTGCTCGATGGCGGTGTAACAGTTGGCCACCGACTGCGCCTCAACGCCCTGCGCCGCATCAACGATCAGCAGCGCACCTTCGCAGGCCGCCAGCGAGCGCGACACTTCATAGGAAAAGTCAACGTGTCCCGGGGTATCGATAAAGTTAAGCTGATAGATCTCGCCGTTACGGGCGTTGTAGTTAAGGGTAACGCTTTGCGCTTTGATGGTGATACCGCGCTCGCGCTCGATATCCATGGAGTCCAGCACCTGGGCCGACATTTCGCGCTGCTCCAGGCCGCCGCACAACTGGATAATGCGATCGGCCAGAGTAGACTTGCCATGATCAATATGGGCAATGATAGAAAAATTGCGGATGTGCTTAAGGTCGCTCACCGGTGAAACGCTCTAAAGGAGAAGGATTAATTAAGGGGCGCGATTTTAGCTTATTTAGGCCCACAGAGCCATGTGCACGCAGCCTGAAAACAGAGAGGGCGCCCGCGGCGCCCTCTCTGCTCTACTCTTGGATTTTAAGCGGCAGGAACAAAGGGCTACCTCGTCGTACGATCCTCATCGGAACAGCCTTGCCTTCCGGCAACGAGCTGGCGACCTCCTGAAACCTCGCAACATCAGTAATGGAGGCGCCATTCAGCATGGTAATCACATCGCCCGCAACCAGACCGGCATCGGCCCCCGGGCCCTGCTCAACCGAGCGCACCACAACGCCACCGCTGATATTCCATTTGGCACGCCGTTCCTCTTCCAGCGGAGAGACCTGAATACCCAGCCGGTTGCTGTTGGCTTCAGCATCACCACGAGCAGCGAGCGCCAGAGCATCCTCTTCGGGGAGCACACCGATGGTTACCGATAACGCCTTGTTGGAACCGTTTCGTACAACCTCCAACGGCACCGAACGGCCGGGTTTGATGCGCCCTACCAGCTGCGGCAGCTCCGACGATACCGAGATCGGATGGTCATTGAACTCGACGATGATATCACCCTCTTGCAAGCCCGCCTGCGCGGCAGGGCTATCCGGCAACACCTTGGCAACCAGGGCCCCCGCCGGTTTGTCCAGACCGAACGACTCGGCCAGATCTCGATTGACCTCCTGGATGATCACCCCAAGCCAGCCGCGGGAGACATGGCCACTCTCCTTCAGCTGCTCGACCACCTCCATCGCCATGGTGATGGGAATCGCAAAGGACAGCCCCATAAAGCCGCCGGAGCGCGTGTAAATCTGGGAGTTAATGCCGACCACCTCGCCATCCAGATTGAACAGCGGCCCGCCCGAGTTACCAGGGTTGATAGCCACATCCGTCTGGATGAACGGTACATAGTTTTCGTTGGCCAGGCTGCGCCCCTTGGCGCTGACGATGCCGGCGGTAACGGTATGATCAAAGCCGAACGGCGATCCGATAGCGAGTACCCACTCACCGACTTTCAGCCGGTCGGAATTGCCCAGCCGCACCACCGGCAGGTCGTCTGCTTCAATCTTGAGTAACGCCAGGTCAGAACGGGGATCGGCCCCAATCAGGGTTGCCTCCAACTCGCGTCGATCACTCAGGCGGACCATGATCGTATCCGCCTCTTTGACCACGTGATTATTGGTCAGCAGATAGCCATCTTCCGAGATGATAAAACCGGAGCCCAATGAGCGTGGATGACTCCGGCGCGGCGCATTGAAGCCGCGCTCGCCGAAGAAGTGCTTGAAAATCTCCGGCAGCTGCTCCGGGTTATAACCTTCGAGCGGATTGTCGTCTTTGCTCTCGTCACCATCGGCCGCACGAACAGAGCTGATATTGACAATGGCCGGGGAGGCCTCTTCAACCAAATCGGTAAAGTCTGGCAGGCTGGCGGCACGCGCAGCGTGACTGAACAACGCCAGCAGCAGCAATGCCGACAACACTCGCCACAGAGAATGAATATTCATTCGATCGCCTTCCTCACACAGCTGCGCACGGGTTACGCAGCCTTACGCAACACTTCCGGCTGGTAACGACAGTCTTGACTGCGCCCCGGCCCCCAATGCCTTACGCCCAGCAAACCGAGCCCCAAACCGACCATACCTGCCAGCGCAACCAAGCCTTCAGCAGCCCCCGACCATTGCGCGACCACCGCGGCGACAGCCATCGTTACCAGAGGGAGGAGATAAACCAGCGCCGACGCCGTGAGCAGGGAGGATTCCGCCAGACCCAGCACCACCGGGTCACCAGGGCTGAGAACCAGTTGCCGGGGATTGCGCGCCAGTACCCGAAACCGGGCCCCCTGGCCGATATCACTCAACAGCTTTTGCCCACACCCCTTGCGGGCGGAGCAGCTGCTACAGGCACTCTGGCGCACGGTTTCGACCCAGACGCCGCCGTCAGCGGCTTCGATAACCTGAGCGGATTCTTCAAGCATCGCCTCAACGTTCTACCAGCGCCACCGACGACGCGATACGGTCGGCCATCATCAACGGCAAGTCGCCGACCACCGTGACGAACTGGTCGCCAACCTGCTTACCAAAGGCCACCGTGCCGCCCTCCTGGATCGCGCCCGCACGCGCTTTGCGCTTACCAAAGGGTTCCACCGATACCGAGATCGCAGTACGGCCGTTGGAGTACAGCATCACTTCGGAATCTGGCATCACATCATGGCGAACCTGCTTGAACTCCCCTGGGATCCAGCCCGCGCTCCACTTCTCTGCACGCTCGCGCATCAAGGCATGATGCTGGTGGATGTAGTACTCCATCGATGACGACAGGCGGATAACATCCTGCTCACCCAGCGCAGGATGACGCGCCAGTTCGTTACTGCGACCATACTGGGCCGGAACCAAGCCAGAGCGACTGGGAGTCGGCGCCGGCAGGACACCGACCCCGGAAGAAGCCACCTGCGGCGCCGTATCCGGGGTATAGCTCTGTGCACCAAACATAACCATCGCCGTCACCGAGGCGGCTACGGCGACACTACCCAGCGGTTTCCAGAAACCTTTCAGCGACGCTTTCTGCTGATAGACCGGCTCCTCGTCAAGTGCTTTCCACACCGCGCCACTGATCTGAACATCCTCAGACCGGACCGACTCTCCCCGCAGCACAGCACCCGCCACCTGGTACCGTGCCCAAGTATCGGCAGCGTCATCGTCCATCTGCTGCAGCACGCGGCGAACCTCAAACTGGTCTGCCTCGTCATCCATCAGCGCAGAAAGAGACTGCTTAACTGACTCGCTCATCACCCACCTCTTACAAAAGAGTTTTCACCCTAACTCATCAACGGTGAAACGACCTTGTCGATCGCTTCGCGCGCCCGGAATATACGTGACCGCACCGTTCCCACGGGGCAGTCCATCACCCGGGCTATATCCTCATAGCTCATACCGTCAAACTCCCGCAGCGTCAGCGCAATGCGCAGATCCTCCGGAAGTTTGTGTAACGCCTGGTAAACCGCTTTTTCCAGCTCTGCCTTGTACAGCGCATTTTCCGGCGTCTCGATCTCTTTCAGCGACCGGTTGCTGTCATGGTGCTGCGCATCGTCGATATCCACATCGACATCAGGCGGCCTGCGCCCCTTGGCAACCAGATGGTTCTTGGCCGTATTGATGGCAATACGGTACAGCCACGTATAAAAAGCGCTTTCACCTCGAAATCCCGGCATCGCACGGTAGGCCTTGATAAACGCCTCCTGTGCAACATCCATCGCCTCGTGGTGGTCATAGACATAACGCCCCACCAAGCCGATAATCTTGTGCTGATACTTCTTTACCAGCAGATCGAACGCGCGCTTATCACCCTGCTGTACACGCTGAACCAGCTGCTGATCCGTGGTCGTTTGCTTTCCTGTAGACAATCCGTCGGGCCCCTGTCCAGGTCTGAAAATATGCCGCTAAGCTACAACTTAATCCCTACTTTAACAACCAAGTACACCCGCTGCCCGGCCTGTGACCCACTACGTCGACGCACGAAGTACTAGATAGGAACACGCCTGTTGCGGTAAGTTCCACAGCCTATCGTGATCCGTATCAGGTTATGATAGGCAACCTCGATTTTTTTAACCCATCTCGAACCTTGCAAACGAGTAGCGCCCGGCAGACATGAGCAAAGAGTTTCACTACGACGTCGTCATCATCGGCAGCGGTGCTGCCGGGCTGACTCTGGCACTGAAGCTGGCAGACCAATGCCGGATCGCAGTATTGAGCAAGGGCGAGCTAACGGCCGGATCGACCTATCTGGCCCAGGGCGGGATCGCGGCGGTGTGTGACGCCAACGATTCCACCCAAAGCCATTTCGACGACACCATGACCGCCGGCGGCCACCTCTGCCGGCCGGGCGCCGTACGCCAAACCGTCGAGGGCGGCCGTGCGGCGATAAACTGGCTGATCGAACAGGGGGTGCCGTTCACCCGCGATCCCGACGGTGCGCTCCATCTTACTAAGGAAGGGGGGCACAACCACCGCCGCGTAGTGCATGCCGCCGACGCCACCGGACGCGCGATCTCCGAGTCGCTGATTCACCAGGCCCGCCAGCACAGCAATATTGACCTGTTCCCGCACGCCATCGCTATCGACCTGATAACCCGTCGCAAGCTCAAGCTGGCGGACAACCGCTGCGTCGGCGCCTACGTACTGGACCAGCGCAGTGGTCACGTGGCGACCTATCTGTCGCCTTTCGTGGTGCTGGCCACCGGCGGAGCCAGCAAAGCCTACCTGTATACCAGCAACACCGACGGCGCTTCCGGTGACGGTATCGCCATGGCCTGGCGCGCCGGCTGCCGCGTTGCCAACCTCGAATTCAACCAGTTTCACCCCACCTGCCTGTATCACCCACAAGCCAAATCTTTTCTGATCAGCGAGGCCGTGCGCGGCGAAGGCGGCCGCTTGCTGCTGCCTGACGGCAGCCGCTTCATGGCCAATTTCGACCCCCGCGAAGAGCTGGCCCCCCGGGATGTCGTCGCCCGGGCTATCGATCACGAGATGAAACGCCTGGGTTGCGACTGCCTGTTCCTCGACATCTCCCACAAGCCGGCCGAGTTTGTCCGCAGCCACTTCCCTACCATTTACGCCAAGTGCCTCGAGTACGGGCTGGATATCACCCAGCAGCCGATCCCCGTGGTGCCCGCCGCCCACTACACCTGTGGCGGGGTCATGGCCGACGAACACGGCCGCACCGACATCCCGGGGCTCTATGCCATCGGCGAGACGGCATTTAGCGGCCTGCACGGTGCCAACCGGCTCGCCAGCAACTCACTGCTGGAGTGCATCGTTTTTGCCTCCGCAGCAGCCAACCACATTGCCAGCCAACTGGACCAGCAACCACCGCTTCCCACCACCCCGTTCTGGGACGAAAGCCAAGTCACCGACTCCGACGAAGACGTGGTAATTTCGCACAACTGGGACGAACTGAGACGCTTCATGTGGGATTACGTTGGCATCGTGCGCACCAAGAAACGCCTGCAACGCGCACTGAATCGGGTAAGCCTGCTGCAGCAGGAGATCAGTGATTACTACAGCAATTACAAAGTCACCAAAGACCTGATCGAGCTGCGCAATCTGGCAGTTGTGGCCGAGCTGATCATCCGCTCGGCCATGCGCCGCAAGGAGAGTCGCGGGCTGCACTACACTCTCAACTACCCCAACCTGCTGCCTGAGCAGCGCGATACCTTACTGACGCCGCACAACTACGACTGGGGCGGCGAAGAGCTCATTCGATAACGCAACTCAACCAGCAAGCGGCGAAAGCCCTCAGCTTCTGCAGCGTCGGCAAACAAAGGCAACCACAGCCGACGCCCGTCTGCTGTATGCAGCTCCAACAGCAGCGCAAATGAAAACAGGCGCGAATGGCGACCTATCTCGACAGGCTGCCAGCCGGTGCCGGCGAAGCGAATAGCCAGCTGTTCCTGATCCCAGCGCAGCCCGGCGATCCCGCGTTGACGACCAAGCTGACGATCGCTCCGGTAACGCGCCGCCATCAGCATCGCCAGTAACAGCAGTTGGAGCAATGGCGGCGTTCCGGACAACAAGACGGCAGCTATTGCTGCGAGATACAACCCTCCCAGCAGACAGCGCAGCTGTAGGGAGGGACGAAGATTCAACTGCTCAGGCCGGAATCCCATCGAGAATCAGCCCGACGATCCGTTTCAGGTCGGGATCTTCCGGCTCTGCGTTGCGCATGATCCAGCTGAAAATATCCTGATCCTCACAGGCAATCAGCTTCTCAAAACGCTGCTGATCTGCCTCTTCAAGACTTCGAAAGCGCTGCTCCAAAAACGGAATCAGCACCACATCAAGTTCCAGCATACCCCGCCGGCAGTGCCAGCCGAGACGGCGAATATCGACTTCGCTAAACATTCACAACCTCTCCAATCGAACGTGGCGCCATGATAGCACAGGCCTTGACAGGGGCGGTGCATCAATACACCCACGACTTTTAAGATTTTTTCCTATGGAGCCGGACAGGCGCTGGGCGTAGTATCGGTTCTGTAAACAGGGAGTGCGGACGGATGCCGCCGACTGTGAAGGATCCACAGCCTTGACCTAACAACACATGGAAAAGTGTTTCAGCAGGGATGCTGGAAGAAGGGCCTCAGGCAGGATCGCCGCAGGCCCTTTTCTTTTGCCCGCCATATGGCGGGCAATCAGATTACTGCGAATCGAAGCTCTTGATATTCAACTCTACTCGCCGGTTTGCCGCTCGCCCCGCGGCGGTGCCGTTATCGGCAACCGGATAACGCTCCCCCCAGCCTTTGCTTTGCAGACGCTGGCTCGCCACCCCGACATTACGCAAATAGCCCGCCACCGAGCTGGCTCGACGCTCAGACAACTGCTGGTTGTACTCGAAACTGCCCTGACTGTCGGTAAAGCCGTCAACCATCAACTGGGTTTGGTCAAACTTGGTCAACACTTTGGCTACCGAATCCAGCACTGGCATAAAGGATGAATTAAGGTCGTGCGAGTTGGTAGGAAAGGTGATATTCCCCGGCATCACCAAGCGGATCTCGTCGCCGTTACGCTGGACCTGAACGCCACTGCCTGCAAGCTCTTGCCGCAGCAGAGCCTCCTGCTGATCCATGTAATAACCAACCCCTCCGCCAACAGCACCGCCGACCAGAGCACCGGTCAAAATGCCCTTGTTGCGATCCCCCTTGCTGCTGGTCATCGCTCCCAGCACAGCTCCGGTAGCGGCACCGATACCCGCCCCCACGGTTGTATTGCTAGCCTTCTGTTCACCGGTATAGGGGTCGATGGTCTGGCAACCGGTGGCCACCACCACGGCGGCACCCAACGCTATCCATTTGTTCACAAAGTGCTCCTTTTGCTGCTGTAGATAAACCGCTCACCTCGGACTAAGAGGCTAGGACCTTGGACGACCGCACAAGTTCAGCCTACCCGCCCAACCGGCGTTCGAAAAAGCACGCTAAATACCTCTCATCGGTCATAAAAGCTACTTTTTTATGGCCCCGGTCCGCTAGTAACCTTCGATGACACCTTATAGAATGGAGCGAACAAATTCGCCACCGTTGTCGGTTTTTTCTTCCCGAGGAGAGTTCGTTGTCTCATCTACCAGTCATCGTCGGATTCGGAGGCATCAATCCGGCTGGACGCTCGTCATTTCATCACGCCTACCGGCGACTCATTATCGACAAGCTTGAGGCCGGCGACCGCGACAACATGCTCACCGGGCTGGCAACGCTGACCGGTCGTGCACGCTGGCAAGATGGCCAACTGGTTGCTTCTGATGGCAGTGCCATCGACAGCCAGCGCCTGCGGAGCGAACTCGCCCCCCAACTGCTCAACGACACCCTGATTCGCAAGATTCACCCCGACTGGTTCGACATTGACCATACCGTGTTCAATGCTCCCGCATCCATCTCGCCCGCGGAGAGCGGCTGCTCCTTTCAGCTGCGCAAGCGCCATTTGCCGTCCGATATCCCGCCGGGCTGGCAAATTCTTGATCTCGGCAAAGGCATGGTCGAGGTTCAGGTGAACGACAGCTTCGAGCTATTGTTCAAGGACACCCGAGCCTCGCAGGTTCGTGCCGCCGGCCAGCTACCCACCGGCTTTAGGCCGGGCGAGCTGTATCAGTCGCGCAACCACCCGCGCAACCTGCAGATGACGGTGTTCGGCGCCTCGGACGCGATCAATTCCGTTGGCATTCCGTGGGAACAGATCCGTAACCTGCTCCCTCCCGATCAGGTCGCCGTATACGCGGGTAACTCCATTGGTCAGCTGGACGACTACGGTTTTGGCGGACTACTGAAATCGCCAGTACAGGGCAAGCGGACCACCTCCAAGCAGATGCCTCTGGGCTACGGCCAGATGCCTGCCGATTTCGTTAACGCCTATCTGCTGGGCAATCTCGGCGCGACCGGCTCCTCTCTAGGAGCCTGCGCAACCTTCCTCTACAACTTGCGCAACGGGGTGGATGATATTCGCAGCGGCCGTCGTCGACTGGTACTGGTCGGCGGCAGCGACGCACCGGTAACGCCGGAAATCATCGAAGGCTTCCGGGCCATGGGCGCACTGGCCGAAGACAAGGACCTGTTGGCACTGGACGGTGTGAGCGTGTTGAGCGACGAACACTACCGCAGGACGTCGCGCCCCTTTGCCAACAACTGTGGCTTCACCATGGGTGAAGCCACCCAGTTTGTAGTGCTCTGCGATGATGCCCTGGCACTCGAACTCGGCGCTGATATTTTTGGCAGCGTCCCGGACGTCTTCATCAATGCAGACGGTCACAAGAAGTCGATCTCTGCTCCAGGAGTCGGCAACTACATCACCATGGGCCGGGCCGCGTCTCTGGTGCGCTCACTGCTCGGCGACGCAGCACTGAAACAGCGCAGTTTCGTCCAGGCACACGGCACCAGCACGCCGCAGAATCGCGTTACTGAATCCCATGTGATTAACGAAACGGCCAAAGCGTTCGGAATCAGCAACTGGCCCGTCGCCGCAATCAAGTGCTATCTGGGTCACTCCCAAGGCACCGCCGGGGGTGACCAGTTGGCCATCTCTCTCGGGGTGTGGCGCTACGGTTATATTCCGGGCATTACCACCCTGGATCAGGTTGCGGATGACGTCCACCGCAGCAATCTGCGTTTCGAACGTGACCACATCGAAGTCGGCCGCCAGGGCATCGACGCCGTGCTACTCAACTCCAAAGGCTTTGGCGGCAACAACGCCAGCGCCCCGGTTTTCAGTCCTGAAGCCACGTTGCAACTCATGCGTCGCAAGCACGGTATGGCGCCGTTCAAAGCGTACGAGGCAAAACTACAAGAGGTGCGCGCCTCGGCGGGCGAGTACGACCAGGAGGCAACCCGCGGCTTGAACCGCCCTACCTACCTGTTTGGACAGAATGTGCTATCCGGAGAAGATATGCAGATTACCGATCAGGAGATTCGGATTCCCGGTTACACTCAAGCCGTGCAGCTGGACACCAACCACGAACTCGACGATTACTGCGACCCGTAAGGTATTATTCCGCCGGGCAACCGACCCTGCTCAAGCAGCTTCAAGGCGCAACACCCGACAACTGTTGCGCCATAACTGCTCTGCCAGCTGTTCAGCCGGTCGCTGGCACACCTCCGCCAGCGCCTGCAGCACCTCAGGCAACTTTTCCGGGGAGTTGGGCTGCCCCTGATAGCCACATAAGGGCATATCCGGCGCATCAGTCTCCAGCACCAGAGCATCGTCCGGCATCGCCGCCAAGGTTCGCCGCAGCTTCCTGGCCCGCGGATAGGTCACGCCACCACCGACCCCCAGACAAAACCCCAGCTCCAGATAGCGTTCCGCCTGCTGCTGACTGCCACTGAATGCATGAACAATCCCTCCCTGAGTGAAGCTCCGCCGGCGCAACAACGCAATGGTCTGCTCATGCGCTTTACGGACATGCAATAGCACCGGCAACTGAAACCGCTCCGCCAACGCCAACTGGGCCTCGAAATACTCGCTCTGCTGCTTCAGCGTGCTGTCGCCATGCCACAAGTCCAGCCCGATCTCCCCCACTGCGCAGACGCGGCGCTCCGCCAACAGCGATTCCAGCTCAAGCAGGTGGTCAGGAAGATGATGCTCAACAAAACAGGGGTGCAACCCCAAGGCAGGCAACAGTGGCTCATGCATATCCGCCAACTGCATCAAACGCGGCCAGTGATCCGCTATCACGGCGGGAATTACGATTCTGGCTACACTCAGCCGAGCACAGCGCGACAACAGCGCCCTGTGCTGGCCATCAAAGACCGGGAAATCGAGGTGACAATGGGTATCGATCAGTGGCGGCATCAGCATGACAGGTATCCGGCGGCAGCGTCTGCCGCCAGTCTAGCCCCAAATCCAGGCAGACCGAAACCGGCTGCGCTCGGATACTCAGTCGTCGTCAACCTCGCCGAGATCGCTCTGACGGGGTCCGCTCTCACGCAACGGGGTCAGGAGCTCGGTATACATCTCTCGTGCTTGCGCGAGCTGACGCTGCCAGCCCTCACTGCCGTCAGCGCTCTCCGAGCGCGCTTCTAACTGCGGCCGCAATACCTCATCAAGCAGCTGATCTAACTGCGCAGGGACCTCCAGCAACTCCTCAGCCAAGCGTTGCGCCTCCCTTAACGCCGATACCAAACGCCCCAATCCACGCCCCGGGTCAGGCTCCGGATCAGCAGCAACGGTACGGTACTGGCTCACTGCCGCTTCGCTATAGCGCGCACTGACAGACGTTTGCTGCTCCAGCTGCAATGAAAATCCGGCAATCTCGCCGCTATCGTAGCCCAGCTGCTTCAATTTATCGAACGCAACCATGGCACCGCCATTAAAGAAACTATCCGATACCTCATTGAGCTGCGCAACTAACGCATCAATGGCCGCCACTTCGCCCTCATCCAGCTCTCCCTGAATTGACAACTCCACACCGGAGTGACGCTGGAGCGCTCCCTGCTGACGGCTGACAACCTCACTACCCTCTTCGGTCACGCGCTGCACTTGCTCAAGCGCCAGCGACCCACGTTGGTCACTGCTGAGCTGCAAACGAACTCGATCGCCGTCCCGGGTGGTCAACTCAAGTTCAAATGACTGGCGCTGCTGATAGCGAACCTCGGCGGAGCGGACACTTGCCGACATCGCCGCTCCGAGTCGGGTCGATTCGCGCGCGACCGGCGGCTCTGGGTCTTGACCACGAGCCCAGCCGTGCAAACTGCGACCAGGCGAACGGACCACGTCCTGCGACGCAGGATGGGGGGATGATAAAAAGGATGAGAAAGGAGCGAGATCCACGGCGACACCTCGATGCTGAACCACACAACGAGGTATCGGCCGCAGCGGTTACTTATTAACCGCTCAATTGAAACATCTGTTTACGCGTGAACATCGTAGTAGGAGTGACTGCGGTAGATAGCGCGAATAATCCACACCAACACCCCGGCCAGACAGAGCATAATCCCTGGCACCACACCCCAGGGCGGCGAAACACTGAGCAACACCAGGACCCCGACACCGAGATAAATAAAGGGCAGGTACTCATAGATAAATGCGGGGAAGAGCATAAAGCCCTTGCGGTTACGAATCAGCGCCGGCGAGGTCTTGCGCCGATAAGAGGAACGCATAACCCAGACCGCCGCGCCGCAGGCGTACAGAATGGCAGCAAAAAGATACACCAACCCGCCATCAGTGAACGCCATTACCGCCAGGGCAGACACAATATAAAGGTAAGGTAACGCTTCATAAAATCGCTTAGGTAACACTTCAAACACCTCCAACAGCTCTTGGAGTCACAAAAAAGCATTCAAGAATAACTGAAGCATTTCTTGTGCCAAGACCATAACACCTTGTTTACATTAACGCTTGCTGCATGAGCTGTTGAATTAGACGGTGGGAATGTAAAAAATGCTGACGTGATTATCTAACACACGTTTAAAATCGCGGTAACTAACGCAGCATAACTATCGCATGAGTAAACAGGAAGAGGAGAGCGGCGAGAGCTTCGACAAAAACACCTCGCCGCGGATAGCACGAACCGCTGAGATTAGTGCTCGCGCGTGGCACGGAAGCGAACGTCAGGCCAGCGCTCTTCGGCCAGACTGAGATTGACGCGCGTAGGGGCCAGGTAGGTGAGCAGATTACCCCCGTCAACCGATAGATTGTCGTGAGCCTTACGCCGGAACTCCTCCAGCATCTTGCTATCGTCGCACTCTACCCAGCGTGCCGTCTGTACGCTGATCGGCTCGTAGATACACTCCACCTTGTATTCGTCTTTGAGCCGGAACACCACGACTTCAAACTGCAGCTGACCCACCGCGCCAAGAATCAGGTCGTTGTTTTTCAGTGGCTGGAACAGCTGCACTGCACCCTCTTCCGACAGCTGTTGCAAGCCTTTCTGCAGCTGTTTCATTTTTAGCGGATCCTTCGGACGCACACGCCGGAACATCTCCGGAGCGAAGTGGGGAATACCGGTGTACTTCAATACCTCGCCTTCGGTGAAGGTGTCACCAATCTGGATGGTGCCATGGTTGTGCAAACCGATAATATCGCCGGACCAGGCCTCTTCGACATTTTCCCGGTCGCCGGCCAGGAAGGTCACCGCATCAGCAATCTTTACATCTTTACCTATGCGGGTGTGCCGCATTTTCATTCCCTGTCGATAGGATCCCGAACAGATCCGCATAAAGGCGATGCGGTCCCGGTGCTTGGGGTCCATGTTGGCCTGAATCTTAAACACGAAGCCACTGAACTTGTCCTCGTCGGGCGCAACAGCACGGCTTTCGGTAGCACGCGCAGGCGGCGACGGTGCCCATTCAACAAAGTCGTTCAGCATCTCACGGACGCCAAAGTTAGCCAGTGCGGTACCGAAAAAAACCGGGGTCAGTTGTCCGGCCAGAAAGGCTTCCTGGTCGTACTGATGAGTAGCGCCGCGCACCAACTCCATCTCTTCCAGAAAATCATCGTACTCGTCGCCCAGCAACTCCCGGGCGGCGTCACTGTCGATTTCCCGGATCTGTTTGTCTTCGGGGATGGTATGACCCATGCCGGGGGTAAACAGGTGCAGCACATCGGTGTAGAGGTTGTAGACCCCCTTGAAGTCCTTGCCCATGCCGATCGGCCAGGTAATAGGCGCCGCAGCAATTTTAAGCACCTCTTCGATCTCGTCGAGCAGCTCGATAGGGTCACGGATGTCGCGGTCCATCTTGTTAACGAAGGAAAAGATCGGCGTGTCACGCAAGCGACAGACATCCATCAGCTTGATGGTGCGATCCTCAACCCCCTTGGCGCCATCCACCACCATCAATGCGGAGTCCACCGCCGTCAGGGTGCGATAGGTGTCCTCCGAGAAGTCTTCGTGCCCGGGGGTATCCAGCAGATTGACCATACGACCGTTGTAGGGGAACTGCATCACCGACGAGGTGATCGAGATCCCCCGCTCCTGCTCCATCGACATCCAGTCCGAGGTGGCGTGGCGGTCACTTTTCTTGCCCTTGACGGTGCCAGCCTTCTGAATCAGGTTTCCGAACAACAGCAGCTTTTCGGTGATCGTGGTTTTACCGGCATCGGGGTGCGAAATAATGGCGAAGGTACGCCGCTTGCTTACTTCAGTCTGTATCTGGCTCATGCTTTCGACGGTATCAGGCGTGGCGCGCGAGTGCGCAAAGGGGCGACATTATAGCCGCTAGCCGGCGCGGCTCCTAGTCGCACCAACCTATCGACCGCAAACAAGCCGCACTCGACTCCGCCGCAACTGCGATCCGCTTTCCCGCCCGATACGGACAGCCACACCAGAATCACCATTTGATATAACTCACCACAACAACCCACCGGCGGTTGAATCCTCGCCTGTGACGGGTATAATCCGACCCCTTTCCAAACCTATTTTGCACCGCAGCATGGAATGCTGGCGGCGTGGCGCTATTGCGCCCGTTCATGACAGTGGAATCGTTGCAGTTACTGAGGTAATCCCGATGTTTGAACTGGCCGTTCGGCGCAGCCAAAATCTCAAAAACGACATATTATCCGGTCTGACCGTAGCCTTGGCTTTGGTCCCCGAAGCGGTCGCCTTTGCGTTTGTGGCCGGGGTTGAGCCGCTGGTCGGACTTTATGCGGCATTCATGGTCGGCCTGATCACCGCAATCGCCGGTGGGCGACCCGGCATGATCTCCGGCGCCACCGGTGCCCTGGCCGTGGTCATGGTGACGCTGGTCGCCGAACATGGCGTGCAGTACCTGTTCGCCACGGTGGTGCTGATGGGTTTTTTGCAGATCCTTGCCGGCGTGCTGAGGCTGGGTAAATTTATCCGGATGGTTCCGCACCCGGTGATGCTGGGCTTCGTTAACGGCCTGGCAATCGTGATTTTTCTCGCGCAACTTAGCCAGTTCAAGTTTCTGGACAGCAACGGCGAACTGCAGTGGATGCAGGGCAGCCAGCTCTACCTGATGCTGGGGCTGGTGGCGTTGACCATGGCTGTTATTTTCTTCTTGCCGCGCCTGACCAAGGCGGTCCCCGCCTCGCTGGCCGCCATTTTGGGGGTCAGTTTGCTGGCTGCCGGCTTAAGCCTTGACACCCGCACCGTGGGCGATGTGGCTTCTATTGCCGGCGGTTTGCCGACCTTCGCCATCCCTGCGGTGCCATTCAATCTGGAAACACTGATCATCATTCTGCCCTACGCGGTGATTCTTGCCGCCATCGGCCTGATCGAATCACTGCTGACGCTCACCCTGATCGACGAAATTACCGAAACCCGCGGACGCGGTAATCGCGAGTGCATCGGTCAGGGTACCGCCAACGTAGTCACCGGATTCTTTGGTGGTATGGGCGGTTGCGCCATGATCGGCCAGAGCATGATCAACATCAACTCCGGCGGTCGCGGTCGCGCATCCGGCATTACCGCAGCGCTGGCGCTGCTGGCATTTATTCTGTTTGCCTCACCACTGATCGAGCAGATTCCGGTCGCCGCCCTGGTGGGGGTGATGTTTATGGTGGTGCTCGGCACCTTTGAATGGTCGAGTTTCCGCATCATGCGCAAGATCCCGCGTGCAGACGCCTTCGTGTTGATCCTGGTGTCCGGCGTAACCGTAGCGACCGACCTGGCCATCGCGGTGGTAGTCGGGGTTATCGTATCAGCGCTGGTGTTTGCCTGGCAGCACGCCAAATATATTCGCGTGGTCACCAGCATGGAGGGGGAGACCAAGATCTACCGTCTGCACGGTCCGATCTTCTTCGGCTCGGTAAATAACTTTCTCGGTCTGTTCGATCCGGCCAATGATCCGGACGACGTGGTGATCGAATTTCAGTACTCGCGGGTGGCGGATCACTCCGGTCTGGAAGCGATCGACACCCTGGCGGAGCGCTACATCAGCGCTGGCAAGCAGCTTCACCTGCGCCACCTGAGTCCGGAGTGTCGCAAACTGCTGCGCAAAGCGGGAGACCTGGTAGAAGTGAACGTGATCGAAGACCCCAAGTACCACGTCGCCACCGATCAGCTCGCCTGATCCGCGGCCATAGCAAGGGGCTCTAGCGCCCCTTGCCGTGGTGCAGGATCTGTTCGTATACATAGCCGGAGATGCGTATCCGATCCTCTTCGCCCACATCCATGAACTGCAATCCGTACTGGTAGCCCGCGTCTTCCGGCCCTTGCCCCACCTCGGTGATATTACGCACAATCGCGCGCACCTGCTCATCGCGCTCGACGGTATCGATCATCACCCGAAACCGCAACCGTAACTCGCTCCCCACCGCTGCCACCGGTTCTTTACTGTGCAGCCGCGCCCCGCCACTGCTCATATCGATAATCAGGCCTTTCTTGGGCCACTGACCCGGCAGCGCACCCGGCTCGAACTCCGCCACAATCGCCGGCAACTTCAACGCTACGCGCGACGCTTGGCGCACGGCTACCGATTTGATGCTTTTGGGGTAGGCCAGATGGGCATACAGGAAGGGGGTACGACAGTTGTGTAACACCCGGGTTTCAAAGCCACAGGCGATGTTGTCCGCCATCATCCTTACCCGCAGCAGTTGCCCTTCAGGCAACAGAAAGGTTTTCCCCTGAATGCGCGGGGTACTCACCAACAGACTGTCACCTTCGCTGTAACCGATCAGGCGGACGGGATAGCGCTTGGGGGGAGTAATGGTTTCGACACTGAACGCATCGCCCGGCTGCACTCTCAGCTCGGCGAATCGCGTCGGCAGTCCTCCGTGATCGGACATAGGAACCTGAACATCCTGATAGTTCGAATGGGTAGAAGATACCCAAGCACCCACTGGGCGACAAGGGGTTACAAGCTCAATCGATACAGCAGTGCGTCTTCGCGCCCGTCGTTCAACGGATAGTAATGGCGCCGATGCCCCACTGGCACAAAGCCGTGGTGCTGATAAAAAGCTTGCGCCGCGGCGGCTGACTGCCGCACCTCGAGGTGCAGCGCAGCCACCTGGTGTTGATTCAACAAGCGGACAAAAGCCCTCAGCAACTGACTGGCGCGACCTCTGCGACGCTTGTCAGCATCCACCCCGATCTGCAACAGCTCGGCCTCATCGGCCACAATACGACCCACAAGATATCCCGTCAGTAGACCATCGTCCCAACACCCCAGCACGGGCTGCCCGGAGGCCAGCGCCTGGCGCAGACTGGCCCGCGGCCAGGGGTGGGTAAACAGACGCTGATCCAAAGCCGCCAGGGCCTCCAGATCGTTCACGCCAAGCGCGCGAACCGAACCGCTCACCGGTTCCTGATCGGCTGCAACGCCCGCCACAGATCGGCCTTGCGCGCAGGGATACGCAGCATTTCGTTGAGGCTGGGTCCTCGCACGACCGGCCCTTGATAATCCGCCTGCTCACCCAACAGATGGGTACCAGCCTGCTCACCGAGCAACAACAGCGGCAGTTGCGGCGGCAACTGGTCGAAACCGGCCTCGTTGCGCAGCATCATGGCCGCCACATCTGCCCCTTGGTCATGCCCGGAATCGGCGGCGAACATCGGCCAGCTGACTATATGACTCTTAAGCACATCGCCTCCCAGACCCACCGACGCCAGAATGGCCGCCAGCAAGCTCTGATGCTGGGGCGTGACCGGCTGGGAGGGGTCCAGTGGCAGGTCATCCAGAACCAGACAGTCGGCATAGCGAACCAGCAATAACCGAAAGCGCGGGATGGCCGACATCAACGGCGCCGCAGGCTCCGAGGAAGGCGTCACCGGCGCGGGTGTCGCCTCTTGCGGCGCCACGGGTTTAACAGGATTGGAGCTCAGATCGCTGACGCCAATCAGCGAGCGAACATCAACCCGCGCTGAATCCGCTGCCGGCTTTTGCGAGACCCTGGATTCGGCCGTCGCAGGGGCTACCGGCGCTTGGGCTTTTACCTCACCAACGGCAGGCAGCGGGTCCAACGGCTGCCAGTGCCAGCGCGGTGATGGGCATGCTCCCGGCAGGGCCCGGGTCGGCAGCCATGGCGTGATCCCCATGGCTGCCAGGTAGCGCTGGCGTAGCGGCTCGTCGCTCGTCAGTGTCATTAAACTTGCGGGTGCGCTTTGGTGGTATCCGACAGCAGCAGATTGGCCGCATGCAGGTAAGCCTTGGCGGAGGCGATAACGATATCGGTATCGGCACCCAGGCCGTTAACGATCCGCCCACCCTTTTCCAGCCGTACCGTGACTTCACCCTGCGAATCGGTACCACTGGTGATGGCGTTGACCGAATACAGCTCCAGACTGGCTTCGGTATGAACGATACTTTCAATCGCCTTGTACGCGGCATCTACCGGACCACTGCCTGCGGAGGTGGCACGCATCTCTTCGCCTTCGACCATCACCACCACCTCGGCCACCGGGGTTTCGCCGGTCTGCGAGGTCACCTTGAGCGAGCTCAGGCGATAGCGCTCATTAAAACCGGCCGCCTTGGTATCACTCACCAGCGCCTGCAGGTCTTCGTCGAAGATCTCGTGCTTCTTGTCGGCCAGTTCCTTGAAGCGGGCAAACATGGTGTTCAGTTCAGCATCAGTTTCAAAGGTGGTGCCCAGTTCCTCAAGCCGCGAGCGAAACGCGGCCCGGCCGGAGTGCTTGCCCAGCACCATCTTGTTAGTGTGCCAGCCCACATCCTGCGCGGTCATGATCTCGTAGGTTTCGCGATGCTTGAGCACGCCATCCTGGTGAATGCCGGACTCATGGGCAAAGGCGTTGGCGCCGACGATCGCCTTGTTGGGCTGCACCGGAAAGCCGGTCACCCCGGATACCAGCCGTGAAGTCGGCACGATGTGGGTGGTGTCGATGCCGGTCTCCACGCCCAGGCGGTCGTGGCGGGTACGAATCGCCATCACCACCTCTTCCAGCGAGGCGTTACCGGCCCGTTCACCGAGACCGTTGATGGTGCACTCTACCTGACGGGCACCGTTGGAGACCGCCGCCAGGGAGTTGGCCACCGCCAAGCCCAGGTCGTTATGGCAGTGAACCGAGAAGATCGCCTTGTCGGCGTTCGGAATCCGCTCAATCAACTGGCGAATGGTGTGGCCGAACTCTTCCGGCACCGCGTAACCTACGGTATCGGGAATATTGATGGTGCGGGCACCGGCGTCGATCACCTGCTCGATGATGCGACACATGAAGTCCAGCTCCGAACGGCTGGCATCTTCCAGTGAAAACTCGACGTCGTCGATCAGGTTACGGGCACGCTTGACCGCATACACCGCCTGCTCCACTACCCGATCCGGCTCCATCTGCAGCTTGTATTTCATGTGGATCGGCGAGGTCGCAATAAAGGTATGAATCCGACCGGAGTTAGCGTTCTTCAAGGCTTCGCCGGCACGGTCAATATCAGCGTCCAGCGCCCGCGACAAACTGCAGATGGTGCTGTCCTGGATGGTATCGGCGATCGCTTTCACCGCCTCGAAGTCGCCGGGGCTGGCGATGGCAAAGCCCGCCTCGATCACGTCAACGCGCATCTTCTCCAGCGCCTTGGCAATCCGCAGTTTTTCCGCTTTGGTCATCGATGCGCCGGGGCTCTGCTCGCCGTCGCGCAAGGTGGTATCGAAGATAATGACTCGGTTGTCGCTCATGGTGATGCTCCATCACGACCGGACTCAGCAGGTCCGGCAAACATTAATTCTGCAAGTGCGTCTGCAAATACGAAAAGGGGGTGAGGTAGATCAGTGGCCTGCCATTACGGCAGTCGAAGGAGCAGCGGGCGCGCAACCTGATACGCAGCACCCAGGGCCTGAAGGCGGCCGGATGAAGCGGTGGAACGGTAGCCGAATGTGGTCTGCATGGTCGCTCTGTCTTGGAAACACTAGGGTTTCGGCTAAATATACCGCTAAAATCGGGCATTGCAACCCATAACCGACTGCCACAATCAGGAAATTGGTCGAACCATGAGCAAATCCTCGACGCCGTTGACACCCCCTACCGCCCACAGCTTTGATCAGGCCCCTGACCGGCGCCACACCGCCAGCGAAAAGTGGGACAAGTACCGTGATCGCGACATCATTCCGTTGTGGGTTGCCGACACCGATTTCATGTCGCCGCCGGCGGTGATCCAGGCGTTGCATCAACGTATCGACCACGGCGTGTTCGGTTACGGGCGCACCCCTGATGAACTGGTGGAGGTAGTGCTTGAACGGCTGCAGCGGCTTTATGGCTGGCGGGTCGAACCGGACTGGCTGATCTGGTTGCCGGGGCTGGTATGCGGGTTGAATCTGGCCTGCCGTACGGTGGGTGGCAGTGGCGACAGCGTCATCGCACCAACGCCGATCTACCCGCCCTTTATGAGCGCGCCGAGACTGTCAGATCGACGCCTGATCAGCGTACCGATGACACAGCATGATGGACGCTGGCTGCTGGATCCGGAGGCGCTGGAACAAGCGATCACCGACGACACCCGGCTGCTGCTGTTCTGTAACCCGCAAAACCCCGGCGGCACGGTCTACCGGCGAGAAGAACTGCAGCAGATTCTGGATATCTGCGCGCGCCATGACCTGACCCTCTGCTCGGATGAGATCCACTGTGACTTGATCCTGGAGCCGGGTGCCCACCATATCCCCGCAGCCAGTCTCAGCGACGATGCCGCCGCACGCACCATCACCCTGATGGCACCGAGCAAAACGTACAACATCGCTGGCCTCGGCTGCTCACTGGCGATCATTCCGGACCCCACCCTGCGGCGCGCGTTTATCCGTACGCGTAAAGGCATAGTGCCGGACGTCAACGTACTGGGCTACACCGCGGCGCTGGCGGCATACCGCGACGGCGATGGCTGGAACCAGCGTCAACTGGATTACCTGCGCCACAACCGGGATCTGCTGGTAACGCGCATCAACCAGATCAAAGGCCTGAAGCTAGCCCGGTTTGAGGCGACCTATCTGGCCTGGATCGATGTCAGCGCACTCCAGCTCGACAATCCCCCGGCGTTCTTCGAGCAGGCCGGGGTCGGCATGTCGCCCGGTGTCGATTTTGGCGACAAACGCTTTATGCGGCTGAACTTCGGCTGCACCCGCATCACGCTGGAAAACGCGATACAGCGAATCCAGCGGGCGGTCGAACAGCTGCACGAGCGCCGCGCAACTCAGAAGTGAGTGCCGTTCTCGTAGTAGTTGCAGCCCTTGAGGGGAGTAAAAAAGATATCACTTGCGGTCACGCCAGCCGCTTGCAGGTGGCGGGTAATCGCCATCGCGGTCAGGTCCTGCAACGCCTGGCCGCGATCAAACCAGAGCACCTCGATAAAGGGATACCCGGCCACCCGCTGACCGTCGGCGACATAGACCGAGGACACCACCTCCAGGGTCAGATCATCACGCGGACAATCCAGCAGGCGCTGAAGTTCGTCCACCAGTGCGGTACTGATTGTTTCAACGGTATCGACTTCGACACCACGGAATCGCAACTGGGGCATACAAAACTCCTTTTATCGGGTCATGCCCGGGCAATGGGGAATGCCAGCACCTGATCTATATGATCCAACTCCAGTGCCAGCATCAACAGCCGGTCGACACCAAGCGCCACCCCTGCACAGGCCGGCATGCCCGCCCGCAGCGCTGCAACCAGATGCGGGTCTGAGGGGTTAACCGCTTTACCTAACCGGCGGCGCTGCTCTGCATCCGCCGCAAAGCGGCGCGCCTGCTCGTCGCCGTCTACCAGTTCGTCATAGCCGTTGGCCAGCTCGATACCGTTGACGAACAGCTCAAAACGCGCGGCCACCGCCTCGCCCTGCGCATCTTCATACACTTTGGCCAACGCCGCCTGCGAAGCGGGAAAGTCATACACAAAGGTCGGTTGCTGCAAGCAGGGCTCGATCACCTCCGCCAGTAGCAACTGCCGCCAGGTATCGGGGTCATCGTCGTCAAATGTCACCCCCAGATGCTGCACCGCCAGCGACCTTAAAGCGGCGACACTGGCGCGGTGAGGGTCGATCTCGAATCGCTGCCGGAACAGATCACGGTAGCTTATGCGCACGAAATCATCACGTTTGAGCACAGCCGCCACCAGCGTTTCCACCTCATCCATCAACATGACAGTGTCGAAGCCCGGGCGGTACCACTCCAGCATGCAGAATTCGGGATTGTGGCGTCGTCCTGACTCGCCGTTACGAAACGCCTTGGCCAACTGGTAAATAGGCCCGCTACCTGCAGCCAGCAAACGCTTCATGGCGTACTCGGGCGAGGTTTGTAAAAACAGCGCGGTTCCCTCGGCGGCACCCGGCCCCTCATACCGCGACGGCAACGGATCGAGGTGAGGGTCAGACACCGCCGCCGTCGACAGCACCGGGGTATCCACCTCAAGCACCTTGCGCTCGGCAAAAAACTGGCGAATGGTCGCATACAGCCGCGCACGGGCGTGGATAGCTTCCAGAGATGCAGTGGGCTGCCACATAAGCCGCGCCTCCGATAAACGCATGCAGAAACGATCAAGGCCGGCAATGCCGGCCTTGATAGGAGTCACTAGTCTGGCCTGACAATCAGGCGCGGCTGACGTACTCACCGGTACGGGTGTCGATCTTCAACACCTCACCCTGATTGATGAACAGCGGCACGCGCACCACCGCGCCAGTGCTCAGGGTTGCGGGCTTGGAACCGCCCTGAGCGGTATCACCTTTGAGCCCCGGATCGGTTTCAACCACTTCCAGCTCAACAAAGTTGGGGGCAGCGACCGCCAGCGGCACGTTGTTGTATAGGGTCACGGTGCAGACGTTCTGCTCTTTCAGCCATTGCTTGGCATCACCTACCGCCTTCTCGTCCGCTGCATACTGTTCGAAGGATCCGTCGGTCAGCATGAAGTGCCAGAATTCACCATCGGTGTAGACGTACTCCATGTCCTGATCCATCACATCCGCCTTTTCGAGCGATTCACCAGACTTAAAGGTGCGCTCCCAGATCCGGCCGGACTTGAGATTACGAACTTTAACCCGGGTAAACGCCTGACCTTTGCCGGGCTTGACGAATTCCACATCCACCATGGAGCAGGGATCGCCATCGATCATTACCTTAAGACCGTTCTTGAATTCGTTGGTAGAATAGCTAGCCATTTTTCCTCACCGAATAGCTTGAGATCCCCGAGGGGCAAAAAGAGGCTAATGATAGCGCGAACCGAGGCGGCTGTGCAGACCATACCGGCACAACAATCAGGTGTTTGTTGCTGGCAACAGCAACTTCGAGAAGCGATCACCGATCCGGTGCGGCTGGCCGAGCGGCTGCAGCTGCCCGCACCATGGGCGCAGCAGATGCTCGCGGCAGCGGCCAGCTTCCCCCTGCGCGTACCCGAAGCCTACCTGCAACGGATCAAACCGGGGGATCCGCAGGACCCGCTGTTGCTGCAGGTCCTGCCGCAGGCACAAGAGCTCGACCGCCCTGCCGGCTACGTGACCGACCCGTTAGGTGAAGGTGACGCCAATCCGCATCAGGGCGTTATCCATAAATATCGGGGGCGTCTGCTGTTGATCGTCAGCGGCGGTTGCGCCATCAACTGTCGCTACTGCTTCCGGCGCCATTTTCCTTACGGCGACAACCAGCTCGGCAGCGAGAGTTGGCAACAGGCCCTGCGCTATCTGCGTAAGCACACCGATGTCGAGGAAGTGATTCTGAGCGGCGGCGATCCACTGGCGACCTCTGATCAGCGCCTTGGCGCGATGATCGACGATCTGGAACGTCTCTCTCACCTCAAACGGCTGCGGATCCACACCCGGCTGCCGATCGTCATCCCGGATCGGGTAACCCCCGCCTTGACCCAACGTCTCGCCCACAGTCGCTTGCATACCCTGCTGGTCACCCACATCAACCACCCCAACGAAATTGACGGCGAGGTGCGTGCAGCGCTGGCCAGACTGGCAGCGAGTAACACCCGGTTGCTGAACCAGAGCGTGCTCCTGAAGGGGATCAACGACAAGGTTTCAATCCTCAAGAGCCTCAGTGAAGCGCTGTTTGATTGCGGCGTCATGCCCTACTACCTGCACCTGATGGATCCGGTAGCAGGGGCAGCACACTTCGATATCGGCGATCAGGCCAGCCGGGAACTGGTCGGCAAACTCGCCGCCGAGCTACCAGGTTACCTGGTCCCCCAGCTGGTGCGCGAACAAGCCGGCGCCGAAGCCAAAGTGCCGCTGGCACCATTGATTCCCGGTGCCAGCGGCACTCCCTAGAGGCCCAGAAGCTAACCCGCTGAGGTATGGCGACTTGATCATCGACCGCACGCCAGCCACGCACCCAACCGTTACAGTGTCTCAGCGGGCAGCAGGTTAGCGGCGCGGTTTTCTTGCACAACCCCCATATTGATCCAGACTCTGTCTACGAGCCATACCCGCAGCGCCGCCGGCGCCGGGGTTTACCCACAGAGGACAACGCCATGAAACTCTTCGGCCTCGCAGTCAGCAATTACTACAACACGGTGAAATTGGCACTGCTCGAAAAGCGGCTGGATTTCGAGGAGGTTGCTGTCGCACCGGCTCAAACGCCGGAGATCCTGGAGCACAGTCCGATGGGCAAGATTCCTTACTTTCAGCATCAGGGACAATACATCTGCGAATCCCAGGCGATCCTGTTTTATCTGGAGGTCTACCAGCCCACGCCCCGACTTTATCCAACCTCTGCTGCCCGCGCCGCACTGGCACAGCAGATCCATCAGTTTATCGACCTCTACGTTGACGCCCCGGCCCGCCGCCTGCTGGGAATGGCCTTTTTCGGCCAACCGCACGACCCGGAGATGATCAAAGCGGTGGATCAGGAGCTCAAGCACAACATGTCGGCGCTCAACAGCATTATCAGCGTATCACCCTTCATCGCCGGTGATCAGCTCAGCCACGCCGACCTGGCCGCGTTTACCACCTTTGGCCTGGTACAGGCGATTATGGAACAGACCGGCGGTTCGGATCCGCTGGCCTCCATTCCCGGGATCGGGGTTTACATGGAGATGATGTCGCAGCGGCCCAGCGTGCAGAGAGTGCAGGCCGATCAGGCGGCCGCCATGAAACAGCTCTTTGGCGGAAACAGCGGTTAAACGGTTCACCCCCCGCGGTGCATTGGGTACACTGCCGATTTTCTCTCTGGACCCTGTGCGATGAAACGACTTTCCCTGATTCTGGCCCTGCTGGCGCTGGCCGGCTGCACCCAGGAAACCCAGAACAAGCTCGGCCGCGCGGTACAAAACTGGACCGGCACCAACGGCGTACTGGAGATCTACGCTGGCGACAAGCTGGTGCGGCGTTTTGTCGAAATCGACAAGCTGAGCACGGCCAGCGGCACTCAGGACGGAGGGGTGCGCCCCTACCGCTACGGCTACGGTGTGTTTGATAGCAACCTCAACGGTCGCAAAGATCCGGGAGAGAAGAAGGTGTACTTCGAATTCAGCGACTACTCCACCCCCTACGTGTTCTACGAGAACCCCTGAATGAGCGCCGTCTGGGTCATTACCGTTGCCGCCATCGCCGGCGTGGCCATCACTGTTCAGGGACAGCTGATGGGCATCATGGACCGCGGCCTTGGCACCATGGAGAGCGTATTTATCACCTACGCCGTGGGCGGGGTGTTGGCGGCGTTGCTTCTGCTGCTATTTCGCGGCGGCAATCTGGGCCAGTGGCAGCAGCTGCCCTGGTGGGTACTCAGCTCCGGCATCGTCGGCCTGGTAATCGTTTCCGGCATCGGTTACAGCGTCGGCCAGCTCGGCGCCGTCGGGGCTTTTACCGTCATCGTGGCAGTACAGTTCTTCGTCGCCACGCTGATCGATCACTTTGGCCTGTTCGGCGCTCCCGTGCGCGAAATAGGCCTGCGCAAACTGACCGGCATCGGCACCCTGATGCTCGGCGTCTGGTTAACGCTGCGTTAGGGTGCCGCCGATGATCGCCTGGCTCTGCTCCCTGATTCTAAAACTGAGTGGCTGGACCATCGACGACCAGCAGCGCCCTGCTATCAAGCGCTACGTGCTGATCGGCTATCCGCACACCAGCAACTGGGACTTTGTTCTGGCGATGCTGGTAAAAGGCGCCCTGGGTTTCCAATTCAACTGGGTCGCCAAGCACACCCTGTTTCGCTGGCCGCTGGGGCCGCTGATGCGCGCCATGGGTGGTATTGGGGTCGACCGCACCCAAAGTACCGGTTTTACCGCCGCACTGGCAGCTGAATATGGCCGGCGCGAGTCGCTGGTGGTGGTGATTACCCCCGAGGGCACCCGCGCCCATCGCCCCTACTGGAAAAGCGGCTTCTACCATCTGGCACTGGAGGCCGGGGTACCCGTAGTGCTGGGCTATCTGGATGCACCCAGCAAGCGGATAGGCTTCGGCCCCAGCCTCACCCTGAGCGGAGACCGGGATCAGGATCTGGCCCGCATTCGCGCATTTTACGCCGACAAGCGCGGCATCCACCCGGCGGATGCCGGCACCATTACCTTCACCCAACCACCGAGCTGACACCAAACAGTCAAGCTGCAGGTGTTCCGGTCGCTCAGGCAGAGTACTACTTAACTATTGGCAAAGGCGTCGCGGGTCAGGTTTTCGGTATGATCGGGGTGGAGCGCAAGGTTGTCCTCGATACGGATGCCGCCACAGGGGCGCAACTGCTCCACTCGCTCCCAATTGACCGCCTTCGCTTGCGGGTGGTGGCGCAACCCGGCCAACAGCGTATCGATGAAATAAAGTCCCGGTTCCACCGTCAGCACCATGCCGGCTTCCAGCGGTCGGGTCAGGCGCAGGAAAGGGTGCTCATCCGGTGGCGGCAGCGGCGTACCTTGGGGGTCAGCAACCTGCCCGCCCACATCATGCACCTGAATCCCCAGCAGATGCCCCAGGCCATGGGGATAAAAGCTACGGGTAATACCGGTTTCAACCAGTGATTCCGGTGCCAGATCGACGATCTCGAACAGCTGCAGCAGCAGCGCCACTGCCTGATGGGTACGCTGGTGCAGCTCAACAAAGCTGGCACCAACGCTAGCGCTGGCCACCAATCGTCGCTGTACTTCGTCCATCGCCGCCACCAGCTCGGCAAACAAGCCCGGGCGGGCGGCATAGGTTCGGGTAATATCAGCGCAATAGCCTCTGACCTCGGCGCCAGCGTCAATCAGAAAGGCATCGGGACTGGCCGGGTGACGCCGGTCCAGATGCTGGTAGTGAAGCACCGCCGCATGCTGATCGATGGCGATGATGTTGCCGTAGGGCAGCTCGTTCTCCCGCTGGCCGCTGGCGGCCAGATAGGCCAGATGAATGTCAAACTCGCTGCCTCCGTCACGAAAGCACTGTTCGGCGGCACGATGCCCGGCGACCGCCAACTGACTGGCTTCACGCAGGCAAGCCAACTCGTAGCCACTCTTGTAGCCGCGCAGCCAGTTCAATTCGTGCAACAGCGGCTCAGGATTGATCGCCGTGAATCCCCAGCGTTGTGCCAGCGCCGCATCTTCACCAACGAACGCCAGACCGGGGGTATCACCCAGCGCCGACTGAACCTCCACCGGATCAGCAAACTCGGCAATATCAAACGGGTCGGTCCAGAAACCGCCCGGGGCTCCGTCGCTCAGGTGCCAGAAGTCGACCGGAGAGTGATAAAACAGCTGCGGTCGCTTACCCGGACGAATCAGCAAAAAGCCGTGCTGGTGCCGGGGAAGCGGCAGCCAGTGCTTGAAGTGAGGGTTGGCATAGAACGGCAGCGCGTGATCATCGAGAAAAATACCCGTTGCCGTGCCGCTATAAATTACCATCCCGGCGTAACCCAGCCGCTCCAGCAGTGCCGCCGTGTGCCCCTGCAAGGTCGCCACATGATCGGCATACAGTTCACTCAAGTTCATGACGTCTCCAACGATTGGGTCAACGTATAACGGCTAGCGCGTTGCCAGCACTCCGTCATTTGCGGATGCCGGTTTTGGCGCAGCCGGTAAAGGCGCAGCTCCAGTGGCAGCGTCCACTCGCTATCGCCGGCCGGCAGCAACCGCTCGCGCTCATCCTCCTGCACCAGGCTCTGGGGCAGCCAGCCAATACCGAACCCCTGACCAATCATCGCCTTGACGCTGATCGCCTGGGTATTTTCGTTAACCACCAGCAGGTGGGGCTGCTTGTGCAAGCGGCGCAGATGGTTGCTGATCACCGGACTGAGAAAACTGCGACTGTTGTAGGTGATATACGGCAACGGCTGGGCGTCGCTACCGGGCAGCTGAAACTTGGGCTCGCCACGCCGGTTGAGTCCGGTGAAGGGCGCCAGCGAGTCTTGCGCCAGACGCAGAAACTCGAACGCATCGCTGTCGAGCACTTGCAGGTAGTCGATATCGGGATGCCAGTAGCAAAGGATCAGATCACACTCGCCCCCCTCCAGCGCCTGCACAAAGTCGTTGCCACTCCAGGAGGTCGAGCGCAGATCGAAGCTGATATCAAGATCATCCCCCAACTCACGCACCCAGTCGCGACAGAAACTGAGATACAGGGTCTGGGTACTGGCCAGCCGCAGCTTGCGCGCTTCCTCCTCTTGCTGTGCCTGGCAGCGCTGCCGGGTATCGCGCATCAGCTTGATAACCTGTTCAGCACTTTCCAGAAAAAGCTTGCCAGCCGGGGTCAGCGACAGCGGCAGGGTATTGCGATCAATCAGCATCACCCCCATCTCATCTTCCAGCAGCTTGATCCGCCGACTGAGGGTGGGTTGGGTCACATTTTGCTCGTCAGCGGCGCGGGAAAAATGGCGAGTACGCGCAAGGGCGCAGAAATCCTCCAGCCAACGTAACTCCATGCCACCCACCCTGATAGGCAGGCTCAACGGCCCGCCGCTAAAAACGTTAACAAACTATACGTCTAAAAAAAGAAAAAGGCCCAGACAAGCCATGACCGTAACTCGCCCGGGCCCGCAAACCAATGACAATTACAACCGACCTTCCTCGATGCCGTGGCAGGCGACCTGGCTGCCATCGCTCTGGGCGATCAGCGCCGGGATCTCCTGACGACAACGGTCGTTGGCATAGGGGCAGCGGCCATGGAAAACACAGCCCGTCGGCAGGTTCACCGGCGTCGGCACCTCCCCCTGCAGCTTGATGTGATTGGGCCGATTATCCTCCAACCGCGGAATCGCACTGAGCAGCGCCTGGGTGTAGGGGTGCTTGGGCTCGGCGAACAGGGTTTTGGTCGCGGCCAACTCGCACACGGTGCCCAGATACATCACCGCCACCCGGGTACCAAAATGCTCCACCACCGACAGGTCATGGGTGATGAACAGGTAAGTGAGGTCGCGCTCCTCCTGGGTCTGCATCATCAGGTTGAGCACTTGTGCCTGGATCGATACATCCAACGCCGAAATCGGCTCGTCGGCGACGATAAACTCCGGTTCCACCGTCAGCGCACGGGCAATGGAGATCCGCTGGCGCTGGCCGCCGGAAAACTCATGCGGGTAGCGCACCCCCCAACCGGGATCGATACCGACGGAGTACATCACCTCTTTGACCCGTTCGCGCACCTCGGCACCGCTCATCGACGGGTTATGAAACCGAACCGGTTCCTCCAGCGTCTGAGTGATGGTCATGCGCGGGTTCAGCGAGGCATAGGGGTTCTGAAAGATCATCTGCATCTTCTTGCGGTAGGGCAACAGCGCGGTGTCGGACAGATGGTCGATCCGCTCACCTTTGTAGCTGATGCTGCCGGCACTGGGCTTGAGCAAGCCCATCACCGTACGCGCCACGGTGGATTTACCGCAGCCGCTCTCACCCACCACGCACAGCGCTTCACCTTTGGAGACGTCGAAATTGACCCCATTGATGGCGTGCACGTGTTCCTGATGGCGCACGATCTTGCCGCCCTTGAACTGCAGTTGGTCAAGAAAGTCGCCGGAGATATTGAAACGCTTACGCAGATCACGGACCTGCAACAGGGATTCCTGGGTACTCATACTCTGCTCCTCAACCCGCCGCTGCGGCCTTCTCTTTCATCGCTTTGACCATGTGACAAGCGACCGAACAACCTCCAGAGCGGGTAAAGCCCGGCAGCTCCCGCGAGCAGGGCTCGATCACAAACTCGCAGCGCGGATGGAACGCACAACCGGTGGGAATTTTCTGCAGGCTGGGCATGGAACCCGGGATCTGGTTCAGACGCTTGCCCGGTAACGTCTGCTGTGGCAACGCGTTGATCAGCCCCTGGGTGTAGGGATGCTGGGCATCGTTGATGATCTCTTTGGTGGGGCCTTGCTCGATTACCCGCCCCGCGTACATCACTACCGCTTTTTGGGTTACCTGGGATACCACTCCCAGATCATGAGTAATCAGGATCAGCCCCACGTTCTGGCTGTCGCACAGCTCCAGCAACAGTTCCATGATCTCCGCCTGAATGGTGACGTCGAGGGCCGTGGTCGGCTCGTCGGCGATGATCAGCGGCGGATCCAGCAGCAACGCGATGGCGATGATGATCCGCTGGCGCATGCCGCCGGAGAGTTCATGTGGATACTGGTCAATGCGGGTTTCCGGCGACGGAATATGCACCAGCCGCAGTTTTTCCAACGCGACCTCGCGCGCCTCGGCGGTGGATATCTTACGGTGCGCCTTGAGACACTCCACCATCTGCTGACCGAGGGTCAGCACCGGATTGAGAGTCATCATCGGGTCCTGAAAGATCATCGCGATGCGGTTGCCACGGATGTCGCGCATCTCCTGTGGTGACAGTTTGGTCAGATCCTTGCCTTCAAACAGGACCTCGCCGCCGGAGATGTAACCCGGGCGGCTGATCAGATTGAGAATCGAAAACGCGGCCACCGACTTGCCGGCTCCGGACTCGCCGACAATACCGATCCGCTCGCCGCGTTCGATACTGAAGCTGACGTCGCGGAGCGCCTTCACAGCGCCCTGGCGCAGACCGAAGGTAACCTCGAGGTTTTTAACTTCCAACAAAGCCATCGCGCTTACCCCTTGTACAGTTTCGCTGGGTTAAAGAGCAGAACGTCACGCCGCCCTAAAACAGCTTTTAGATTCACGAGCGACATGGCTCAGCCCTTGTACAGTTTTGGGTTGAGAACATCACGCAACCAGTCGCCCAGCAGGTTCATCACCAGCACCAACAACACCAGTACCACACCGGGGATGACGGTGATCCACCAGGAGCCGCTAAAGATGTAGGCGAAGCCGCTGGAGATCAGCGAACCAAGGGAGGGCTCGGACACCGGCATTCCCAGCCCCAGAAACGACAACGACGCCTCGCTGATGATGGCGTTGGCGACCTGCACGGTGGAGATCACCAGAATCGGTGACAGGGTGTTGGGCAGAATATGACGCCACATGATCCGGCGGCTCTTGAAGCCCATTACCCGCGCCGCATCGACGTACTCTTTATGTTTCTCCGCCAGCACCGAGGCGCGCACGGTGCGGGCGTACTGTGGCCACTCGGCGATACCGATCACCATGATCAGCATGAAAATCGCCAGTTTGGCGTAAAGTTCGGCGCCGAATGCGGCCTGAAACAGGGCCAACACCACGATCGCCACCATCATGGTGGAGAAGCTCAGCTGCACATCGGCAATCCGCATCAGAATACTGTCGACCCGGCCGCCAAAGTACCCCGCCGCCAGACCGATCACCACGCCGAGAAACGCCTGCATCAGCACCGCACAGATGCCGATCATCAGCGACACCCGGGTACCGTAGAGAATGGTGCTGAGCATATCGCGCCCCTGGGCATCGGTACCCAGGGCGAAGCGCTCATCGCCCTCTTCGCTCCACGCCGGAGCGATCTCGGAATCCATAATGTCGATCATCGCCGGATCATAGGGATCGTAGGGCGCAATCAGCGGGGCAAACAGGGCCGCCAGGGCAAAAAACAGGAATACCGAAAAGCTGATGATTGCGACTTTGTCGGTACGAAAGCTGTGCAAGAAGTGGGACGCTTTGAAGCGCTCCCAGGCAGTCGGACGCTGCTCCAGAGTCTGTGTATTCATGATTTCTTACCCGTCAGATTGACGGTCGGGTTGACCAGACCGTAGATCAGATCCACCACCGTGTTGGTGACCACAAAAATAGCGCCAACCACAATCAGATAGGCCACGATCAGCGGCGTATCGACGCGGTTAACCGCTTCCAGAAACAGAAAGCCCATGCCCGGCCACTGGAACACGGTTTCGGTCAGGATGGTGTACGCCACCATGGTCCCGATCTGCACCCCGCCAACGGTGATTACCGGCAGCATGGTGTTCTTCAGCGCGTGGAGAAAGTAGATCCGCATCGGCGACAACCCCTTGGCCCAGGCGTACTTGACGTACTCCGACTGCAGCACCTCCATCATCTCGGCGCGAATCAAACGAATAAACAGCGGCAGCATGATCGACGCCAGCGAAAAGCAGGGCAGCACCAGATGGAGCAGACCATCACGGGTCAGATAACCGGACTCCCAGCCCCAGAACATCGGCTCCAACTCACCGCGCCCGTAGGACGGCAACCAGTTCAGCTCTACCGAAAACAGGAAAATCGACATGATCGCGGTCAGGAACACCGGCACCGAGATGCCGACAATACTCAACCCCATCACGGTTTTGGAAAACCAGCTATGCGGTTTAATCGCCGAATAAACCCCCAGCGGCACCGACAGCAGGATAATGATCAGCGTTGCCCCGAACACCAGCTCCAGAGTCGCCGGCAGTTTCTTCAGAATGACGTCAAGCGCCGGCTCCTTGAAGAAGTACGAGGTGCCAAGGTCTCCCTGCAGCGCGTTACCGGCAAAGCGGACGTACTGCACCAGGAAGGGGTCGTTGAGACCCAGTTCGTCACGCAGCGCCTGACGCTCCTCTTCGGAAACTGACTGCCCCACCAGCTCACGCAAGGGGTCACCCAGATTATCCTGAATCGAAAAACTGATCAGACTGATGACGAACATGACGACCACGGCCTGCATCAGGCGACGTATCAGAAAGGCGATCATGACGTTTGTTCTCTTAAATTAGGGGCACGGCCAAGCCACGCACACAAGGTACAGCGACGTAATTACAGCAAGAGTAAAGGTGCCGGACTGAAGCCCTGAGCGGAGGTGGACCCCAGCCCGGCGCGGGTGAACTTACTGGTCGATTACCAGATCGCCCAGATAGGGGAAGTTCATCACGTTGACGATATCCGCTGCGTGCACGCCGTTACGTGCAGCCCAGGCCAGGTTCTGCCAGTGCAGGGGTACAAACGCCGCATCGTCGTAAAGAATCTGCTCGACCTCCTGCAACATCGCCGCCCGTTTGGCCGGGTCGGTTTCGCTGGCGCTGGCTTTCACCAGTTCATCAACTTTAGGGTTGCAGTAATTACCGCTGTTGTACTGACCGGCGCCGGTATCGCTGTTCGGACAGGCCGTCAGGAACTCGGTAAAGTTGGCCGAATCCTCGGTATCCGCGTGCCAGCCGATCATCATCATGTCAGCGGAACGTTTGTCGAACTCAGGCCAGTACTGCGCCTTGGGCATGGTCTTGAGATCGACCTTGATGTTGATCTTGGCCAGCATTCCGGCCACAGCCTGGGCAATCTTGTCGTCGTTCACGTAACGGTTGTTGGGCGCCATCATGGTGATGCTAAAGCCCTTCTCGTAACCGGCCTCTTTCATCAGTTGCTTGGCTTTCTTGAGATCGTAACGCGGCGTCAGCGACTCCTTGTAACCCGCATAACCGGCCGGGCCTTGCTGGGCCGCCGGAGTAGCAAAGCCCTTCATGATCTTCTTGACGATGCCTTCGTTGTTGATCGCGTGAACGATCGCCTGACGTACGCGCACATCCTTGAACTCGGGACGACGTTCCTGATTCATCTGGAAGGTGATGATCCGGGTGCCAGGCAGGGTGACCAGATTAACCTTGCCGTTCTTTTCGATCCGGGCATGGTCGTTCGGCGGCACCGGCGCGATAAAGTCAACATCACCGGACAGCAGCGCGGCAACACGGGTCGGGGCTTCTTTGATCGGCGTCAGTACGATCTTGTCGACGTTACCCTTGGAGTCTTTGTCCCAGTAGTCGGCAAAGCGTTCGAAATCGACCTTAACCCCCTGCTGGCGGGCAGTAACGATGAAAGGGCCGGTTCCGGAATGATTGGTGGAAGCAAACGAATTGCCATGCTTGACCAGCAGGTCTTTGGGCTGACCGTTGGCGTCGTTACCGCTGTAGAACTTGGAATCCATCGGGAAGATGTAGGTCGCGGTGTGCAGCACCAGCGGGTAGGCCACTTTGGTCTTCAGCTCGATGGTGTAGTCATCGATCACCTTCACTTCGGTGAAGTTATCGAAGATACCCTTGAAGTCGGGGCTGGTTTTCAGACGGTCAAAGGTCCAACGCACATCTTCGGCGGTCATCGGATTACCGGAGTGGAATTTGACGCCCTGACGCAGAGTGAAACGCACGGTATAGTCATCGACACGCTCCCAGCTTTCTGCCAGACGCGGCTCAAAGCCCAGCTCACGGGTCCAGCGAACCAGCGGATCGAAGATCATGTGCGACAGCTGCAAGGTACCACCGGAAAGCTGCTCGTGCGGATCCAGAGAAACCGGGTCGGCGTCATAGGCCAATTTAAGCGTCGCCGCCTGGGCACCGAAACCGAGTCCCATCGCCAGCACGGCGCCGGCCATCAAGGCAGGTATTTTTTTCATCGTCATCTTCCCGAAATAGGTTGGAGTTATGGTTGTTATGGTCGAATTTCAGGAAGCCAGACTAGACCAGCGGACAAAAGCCGCTCAATCGAAATTACGCCTGAGCCCTATACACAAAACGAATCAGCCCTTAAACCTGCTTATCAAACAGTTAGTTGGGCAATCAATCTTGGGCACGATGAAGCGTCTGGTGTTGCTCGTCGAGGGTGCGCCCAGCGGCGATGGCGGCGGCGATAGCAGCATCAGCAGGCTGCGCCAGCATCGCCAACACCAGCGTCAGCCGTTCAAGGCGGAAGTCCCTGATCCGGTCAACCCGGGTACTCAAGCGGTGGTCACTGCTATCAAAACGCTTGAACGCGCTGGACACGCCGCGTAATGCGGTGTCGAGTTTACGCTGCTTGCGCGCGATCCGCTTGACGATCAACGCCTCGGGTTGCACCAGCGTAATGATCTCATTCAGCATCCGCTGCGCTTCACGGTCACGGGCCTGAACCTCCCGGGTCACAAACGCCATCAGTCGCTCGTCACACTCGGACCGTAACTCTGTTTGCTGCCGAGCCTTGAACCGCGCCAGCGCCTCGGGATTAAGCTCCCGGGACGCGGCCTCCAGCGCCACCCCATGACGCAGTTGCAGCGCCTCAAGGGCCTCCGTTACCGGCAGCGGATAACTCTCACTGTAGATGCGCTGTTTAACCAGCTCGGCGGTATCAAGCTCATGATTGGCGAAACTGACCAACAGTTGGAACAGTTTCAGCGGACCATTCTCGAGCTGTTGCAGATGGAGCTGATAACGATCCAGCAACGATTCCTGGGCGCCCATCAAGCGGTCGTTCTCGGTGCTGGTAATCGGTGCTCCCACCAGCATTACCGGCCATAGAGCAACCAGAACCCCCACCAGCAACCGTTGCTTCATCCTCGACACCTCCCGCCTGGCCGCCACTGGAAGAAACTATAGCGGATCAGCCAGGCCGGTTCAGAGCGGCAGCGCCGCCTCGTTGTAGCGTCGGTGCTTGCCCTGATACATGCGCTGGTCCGCTACCGATATCAACGTCTCAACCTCGGCCGCGTCGTCCGGATAGACGGCTACCCCCTGACTGCATCCCAGGTTGAGGGGCACCCCGTCCATATCGAAAGGCTGCTCAAACGCTGCGCTGATCTTGGCCGCCACAGACTCGCGATCCACATGCTGGGCCTGCATAGTCAACATGATGATGAACTCATCGCCATGGATGCGCGATACGGTATCCTGCATCCGGAACTGCTGCCGCAATCGTCGCGCCACTTCCACCAACATGCGATCACCGGCATCGTGCCCCCAGCGGTCATTGATCGGCTTGAAGTGGTCCAGATCGAGATAAGCCAGCACCACCCGCTCTTCGTCCGGGTTGAGCGTTGCTATGGCCCGCTCCACGCGATCCATCAGCAGATTGGTGTTGGGCAGACCGGTGAGGTGATCGTAGTTGGCCTGCTGGAACAACGAGCTGTGCTCTTCCAGCTCGCCCTGATTGCGCCGCTGGCTAAAGGAAACGACCCGCATCGCCAGAATAATCAGCGCCAATACCAACGCGGTCAGCAGCCCCAGATACTGGTGATCCAGATCCCCCCACAGCGGGCGATAACTGAAGCGTAAAACAAAGGGCTGCGACTCGCCGCTGAGATGACGCTCTGCTTCAAAATGGCCGAACAGCGCCGCCATACCCTGGAAGGGCTGATTACTGAAACGCCAGAGCTGCTCCGCTGGCCGGGTATCGGTCACCTCAGCGGACAACTGCAGCGACCAGCCTGTCCGCCCCACCATGTCAGCTGGCACCAGATCTTGCGCATGGACCAGTAACAGTGCGTAGGCCTGCCGCCAGGGTTTGTTGGCCACCGCGCCCCCGGGCGCATCGCTACTCACCGGGGCAAACAACAGATAGGCGACTTCACCATCCTGACGCTGAAAGGGCCGCCCCGCCTGCTTGCTCCGCAGCGGGTCTCGCAGCTGATAGGCGCGATTGAACGCGCGATCGATACTCATCAACCGCTCCGAGGATTGCAATTGCGGCTCGGTAAACACCATCGGCAGCCGATAGGATTCCTCCTCACGGCGACTCGCACCACTGTCGCCCACACGCAGCCGCGCAAGACGCAGGCCGCTGTAGCCCAGCCGTTGCAGGCGGTCACCGTCCGCCAGATGGCCGGCGGCTTCGACCAGTTGGACGATGGCGAACAATCGCAGTTCGGGGTAGTGTTCACGCAGAGTAGCGGCATAGCGGCGGGCCGCATCAAGGTCCGCGGCCGGAAGCAGGTCCAGAAACTGGCGAAAACCATCAAGAGCCACATCAAAGGTCTTCGCAGTGCGCTCGCTGTGACGGGCAACCTGATCGACCTGCGCCAGAAAATCGCGCTGTAAGCGGTCATGTTCGGACTTCAAGCCGAGCACGAAGACCGCGCCGATAAACAGCGCCCACAAAAAAACGCGCTTAATGAGATGAATCCGCAACCTCTGCCGGTAGCGGGTATCGTCCTGATACATGTTCCGTCCTTGAAAAATTGACCGTTAAGTCAAAAAACGAACAGTACATTAACTGATCAACGCCAACAACACCTTGACCCAGCGCACAGCCACGTCGATCACTGCCGCCGCCGGGTCTGCCTGCTGATCTCCAGAGCGGCCACCAGCGCTGCGGTAACCGGAGCCGAGCGGTCATAGGCCAGCCCCACCTGCTGTTCCAGTTCCAGCTCGCCGATAGTGCGCAGCACCAGGTCGTCACGCTGGCGAATGCTGTCCCAGTCCGGCACCAGGGCGGCGCCAACCCCGGACGCAACCAGCCCCACCGCATATTCGACCGTGCGGATATTGGCACGTGCGGTAAACCCCAGATCGCGGGTTTCCAGCGCCCGCTTCAACCCTTCCAAGGCCCGGCAGGGTTCGCGGTTAATAAAGGGCAGTCCCTTCAGGTCGCGGAGGTTCAACTGCTCCTTGAGACTCAGGGGGTGCCCCTGAGGCAGCGCCACCAGATAACGGTCCTGCCAGATCGGTTGGAACAGCTCCCACTCCTCTACCTCGCTGACCTCGATGATGCGGGCATTACAGGGCTCTTCCGGGTTCACCAGCGTGAGCTCCATCTGCTCCACCGCCGCGCTCAACTCTTTCAGCCACAGACTCATCCGCTCCACCCCGAGCGAACGCATCAGCCCTAAGCGAAAGGGCGCCGCCGCGGGGCGTTCGACAAACAACTGCTGGATCGCACGCGCTTCGCCGGTCAGTTTCTTGGATAACGGATACAAACGCTCACCAGCTTCAGTGGGCACCACCCCCTTGGCGTGCCGCACAAACAGCGCTGTCTCCAGAGTCTCTTCCAGCTGTTTGAGCGCAGCCGAAATCGACGGCTGGGCGATAAAGCAGACCCGCGCCGCCGCGCTGATACTGCGCTGCTCGTAAACCGCCTCGAAGTAACGCAGTGCTCGCAGATCCATAGCCACCCTTAGCCATAGTTTTTTTCGATAGATGGTAAAGCAAAAGAATATTATCTCTTTATCTAACTTACTCCTACCCTTACCGACATTCGCTGCGCAGCAGCTACCACCCAAGCAACCGGACGATACCCATGAGCAAACCCGCCTTTAACTGGACCGACCCCTTCGATCTCGATAGTCAACTGAGCGAAGAGGAGCGTATGGTGCGCGACAGCGCCCGCGACTACTGCCAGGACAAGCTGCTGCCACGGGTGCTGGAAGCCAATCGCAACGAGCATTTCCACCGCGAAATCATGAACGAGCTGGGCGAGCTGGGTCTGCTGGGCGCCACCCTGCCAGAGCAATACGGCTGCGCCGACGTTAACCACGTCTGTTACGGCCTGGTAGCGCGCGAGGTGGAACGAGTCGACAGTGGTTATCGCTCGGCGATGAGCGTGCAGTCATCCCTGGTAATGCACCCGATCCACGCCTACGGCAACGAGCAACAGCGGCAGAAGTATCTGCCCAAACTCGCTAGCGGCGAGTGGATCGGCTGCTTTGGTCTCACCGAACCGGACTCCGGTTCCGACCCTGCCAGCATGCGCACCCGCGCCGAAGCGGTAGAGGGCGGCTACCGCCTCAAGGGTAACAAGATGTGGATCACCAACAGCCCCATCGCCGACATCTTTGTGGTCTGGGCCAAGCTTGACGGCGAGATCCGCGGTTTCGTGCTGGAAAAGGGCATGCCGGGCCTGTCTGCCCCCAAGATCGAGGGCAAGTTCAGTCTGCGAGCCTCGATCACCGGTGAGATCGTGATGGACAACGTACTGGTTCCCGCGGAGAACCTGCTGCCTGACGCTTCCGGTCTCAAGGGCCCGTTCGGCTGCCTCAACAAGGCCCGTTACGGCATCAGCTGGGGCGCGCTCGGTGCCGCCGAGTTCTGCTGGCACGCGGCGCGCCAGTACACTCTCGACCGGCAGCAGTTCGGTCGCCCACTGGCTGCCAACCAGTTGATCCAGAAAAAACTGGCCGACATGCAGACCGAGATCAGCCTCGGCCTGCAGGGCTGTCTGCAGGCGGGTCGTTTGATGGACGAGGGGCGCTGCGCGCCGGAGTTGATCTCGCTGCTCAAGCGCAACAGTTGCGGCAAGGCGCTGGAGATCGCCCGCCAGTCCCGCGATATGCACGGGGGCAACGGCATCAGCGACGAGTTTCACGTGATCCGCCACCTGATGAATCTGGAGGCGGTCAACACCTACGAAGGCACCCACGACGTGCACGCCCTGATCCTGGGTCGCGCCCAGACCGGTCTGCAGGCGTTCAGCTAAACCGAGCGCGCCCCGGAGAGCCCCATGCAAAATCGTGCCGAGATCGTCGACCGCAACTTTATCCAGCGAGTACAGACGGGCAATCTGCCCGCCGGTAGCGTGCAACTCAGCCTGGAACAGGCCGGACTTACCGCCATCCAACTGGTGGAACTGTTCGACAGCCAACTGCTGAGCCGTCATCTGGACCTCTGTTCGCGCAAACTGCAGGCCCGTGGCGAATCCTTCTACACCATTGGCAGTGCCGGTCACGAGGGCAACGCGGCGGTCGCCGCCGCCTTTCGCCACGACGACATGGCCTTTTTGCACTACCGCGACGCCGCCTTTCTGATCCAGCGCGCCCGGCAGACGCCGGGCGAAACGCCGCTGTGGGATATGCTGCTGTCGTTCGCTGCCTCCAGCGAAGACCCGATCTCCGGCGGCCGCCACAAGGTGCTCGGCAGCAAGTCACTCTATATTCCGCCACAGACCAGCACCATCGCCTCGCACCTGCCCAAAGCGCTGGGTGCCGCCTACAGTATCCCGCTGGCCAAGCGGATGCAGCACCAGGGCGAACTGCCCCACAATGGCGTAATAGTGTGTTCATTTGGCGACGCCTCGGCCAACCACAGCACCGCCCAGGGGGCGATCAACACCGCCTGCTGGACCGCCTACCAGAAGGTGCCGCTGCCGCTGGTGTTGGTGTGCGAGGACAACGGCATCGGCATCAGCACCCGCACCCCCGGCGGCTGGATCAACGCCAGTTTCAGCCAACGTCCGGGGCTGCACTATCGTTACGCCGACGGCCTCAATCTGCTCGACACCTACCGCGCCGCCAAGGAGGCGGAACGGCTGGCACGCAACTACCGCCAGCCGGTGTTCCTGCACCTCGGCTGCGTGCGCCTTTTAGGCCACGCCGGCTCCGACGCCCAGAACGCCTACCTCAGCCGCGAGCAGATCGAGGCGGGCGAAGCGCAGGATCCGTTGCTGCACTCGGCACGATTGCTGTTGGAGCTGGGGATTCTGCGCGCCGATCAGATCGTCGCGCGCTACCAAGAGACCGACGAGCGGGTCGCCCGCGTCGCCGAACTGGCGATCCAGCGCCCCAAACTGACCACCGCCGGTGAGGTGATGGCGAGTCTGGTACCGCCCACGCGGCACCCGAAACCGTCTCGGCTGATCAATGACACCGAGCGTGACGCCCTGTTCGCGCGTGAAAAGTCGATGCTGGAGCAACCGCAGCACCTGGCGCGGCTACTCAACTGGGCGCTGGCCGACCTGATGGCCAGCCACCCCGAGATCATCATGATGGGCGAAGATATAGGCCCCAAGGGCGGGGTCTACAACGTTACCAGCAAGCTCAGCGAAAAGTTCGGCAGCCACCGGGTGATCAACACGCTGCTGGATGAGCAGAGTATCCTGGGGCTCGCCATCGGCGCCGCCCACAACGGCTTTATCCCGATCCCGGAGATCCAGTTTCTCGCCTACGTGCACAACGCCGAGGACCAGATTCGTGGTGAAGCAGCGACCCTCAGTTTCTTCTCCAAGGGGCAGTACAGCAACCCGATGGTGATTCGTATCGCCGGCCTCGGTTACCAGAAGGGCTTTGGTGGCCACTTTCATAACGACAACAGTTTCAATGTGTTCCGCGATATCCCTGGCGTCATCGTCGCCTGCCCCAGCAACGGCAGCGATGCGGTGGAGATGATGCGCGAATGCGTACGGCTGGCGCGCGAAGAGCAGCGGGTGGTGGTGTTTCTGGAACCGATCGCGCTCTACATGACCCGCGATCTGCACAGCGAGGGTGACGGTCTCTGGACCACGCTGTACCGGGATCCCGGCCAAGCGCAACCGATCCGTCTGGGGCAGCTGCACCAGCAGGGCGAGGGCAGGGAACTGGCGATCCTCAGCTACGGCAACGGTTACTACCTCAGCCGTCAAGCGGTGGCGCTGCTGGAAGCCGAAGGGGTTCAGCTGCGGATAATCGATCTGCGCTGGCTGGCACCGCTCAACGAAAGCGCCATTCTGGATGCGATCAGCGGCTGCGAACACCTGCTGATTGTCGACGAATGCCGCCGCACCGGTTCCCTTGGCGAACAACTGGTGACGCTGGTAACCGAGCGGCTGAAACAACCACCCAAACTATCCCGCATCAGTGCCGAAGACAGCTTTATTTCGCTCGGTCGGGCAGCCACCGCCACCCTGCCCTCACGCGACACTATTGTCGCGGCGGCCAAAGCACTGCTGACGCCCACTCAGCCAACCGCCACCAGTCCATCTGATCAACGGACCGACCGCGAGAACCAGCAATGAGCAACAGACAGCAAGCCCTGGTGATCTGCCCCGGCCGCGGCACCTATAACGCCCCCGAGCTGGGTTACCTAAAACGTTTCCACAGCGACAAGCGGGCGCTGCTGGACCGCATCGATGCCTACCGCCAGCAGCAGGGTCAGCCGCTGCTCAGTGCGCTGGACGGCATGGAGCGCTACAACCTCAAAGAGCACAGCCGCGGCGACAACGCCTCGGCGCTGATCTGGGCCTGCGCCTACGCGGATTTTCTCAGCATCGACCGCGAATGCTTTGATATTTGCGCGGTGACCGGCAACTCCATGGGCTGGTATATCGCCCTCGGCTGCGCCGGTGCGCTGGCGCCGGACAACGCGCTGCAGTTGATCAATACCATGGGTACCCTGATGCACCGCAACGGCAGCGGCGGCCAGTTGATCTATCCGCTGGTGGATAGGGACTGGCAGCCGATCCCCGGGCGTGCAGAATGGCTGGATCGACTGACCGCCGCGATCAACGCCGAACCCGGCTGTGAGCTGGCGCTGTCCATCAACCTCGGAGGCCTGCGGGTGTTCGGCGGCAATCGGGCGGCGCTCAAGCGCTTGATGGAGCAGTTGCCGCCGGAGCAGGAACGCTACCCGATGCAGCTCTACAACCACGCTGCCTTCCATACTGCCCTGCAACAGCCGGTGGCCGCCGAAGGACGCCGGGCGCTGCCAGCTGCGCTGCTTGAACAACCGCAGCTGCCGTTGGTGGACGGTCGCGGTGCTATCTGGAATCCCGAATCGTCAAATACTGCCGCTCTATGGGAGTACACACTCGGCCATCAAGTAGTGGCTCCCTACGACTTCAGCCGTGCGGTGCAGGTAGCGGTGAAGGAGTTCGCCCCCGACAAGATCATCATCCTCGGCCCCGGCACCACCCTCGGAGGGGCGGTGGCGCAGGCACTGATCCAGATCGGTTGGCGCGGCTGGCAGAGCAAGAGCGATTTTATTAAGGCCCAGAAAGCCGATCCCTACCTGATCAGCCTGGGGATGGAGCACCAGCGCCGGCTGGCAGTGGCTTGAACCGCAAGCCGGCCAAAGCGCAGAGCGGCAGCAATCGTCGCGCTACCGCCCTCGCCTGCTGCCGCAATCAGAAAGGCTGCTGAGCAGCGAGCAACAGCATGGCATTGGTTTCGCCTGCTCGATGGCCGGCGTTGTGCTGGTAGATCAACGATGACTTCATCTGCAACCCGGCAGGTGAGGAGAACCGGTAAAACAGCTCGTAATCCAACTGACGTGCGCCCGCAGAAAGGTCTAGCTGCTGGCGACGGGTATTGAATTGATTGCCCTCATAACCATCGGAATAGGTCAGCGTCATGCGGCCCGATGCCAGCCGCAGCGGCTGGCTAACACCAACGCCGAACTGCTGCCGGGAGTCGAGCTGGTGTTGGAGCCAAAAGGCCATGGTTTCCGCACGCTGCTCGCTGATATCGGTGATCAGGCTATCCGCCATCAACCCGGGCTGCAGCCAGGCCATAGTCGCCATCGCTTGCAAACGGGTCTGCGTAGTCAAATCCAGCTCGCCCCAGAAACTCGCAAAACGATACGGGGTGTCCCCCTGAATACCGAACGCCCCCGAAAAATCTGCACCCAGCATACCCTCCTGCTCCTCGCCGACACCCAGTTGCAGCCCCAACTGCAGGACACCGGCCGGTTGTCGCCACCCCAGCCCCAACGACGCCGCGCGACTCTGCATCGCCGCCGATTCATCATCCATTCGTGCCGGCATCACCCACATTGAGCCCAGCGTCCAGTCACCCCACTGCAAGGCGCCGGCGGCACTCCAGTAGCGGTCAGCCTCCTCGGCAATCGGCAGTCCGAAACGGCGGCTAGTAAAGCTATCGGCCGGAGAGGGACTCAACAACGAGTCAGGCTGCTGGCCCATACCCCACTGATAGCGCCAGTTCGAACTCTGAGCAGCCACCTGCAATCGTTCAACGCGAGCCTGGTCGCCTGTCCCCGAGAACCTTATGCTCAGTTCGGCACTGCCTATAAATCCCGACGCCGGCAGGCCCTTCGCACGATAATCGGCCAGCAACGCCTCCAGATCATCGTCACCCGGAGCAGGCGTCACTAATTGGTCAAAGTTAATAAAGAATCCCGCCCCCTGAGTGTCAGCCACGGCCAGCCGGTTACCGGCCAGCACCTCAGCCAATGACGCACCGTAACCGTTACTCAGTGCCAGATTAACCTCGTTCAGCGCCAGTGATGGCTGCCCCTGACTCTTGTTGATGAGCGGATTCACCACCGCAAGCGGCCCAACCGGGTCAGTGGCTTTGTTGAGGTCCAAAAGCCCCTGACCGTAGATCGCGCTGTTGGCGTAGGGGCCAGTTTTATTGGCCGTCAGGAACAGGCGATCAACGATCACATCGTTAGTGAGCGTCGGGAAGCGTTGCTTCAAGACCGCCAGAGCGCCAGTTACCATGGGTGTAGCCGCTGAGGTACCAAACCCCTGCGCGTAGGTGTCATCACCGGTGTGGAATGACGAGATGATCAGATTTCCGGTTTCACCCCCGGGCGCGACCAGACACCAGCCCGCCGCCACGCCACAGGGCTGGGAGTAGTCCGTGAGCAAGCCATCCGCACCAACAGCTCCCACCGCCACCCAGTGTTCTCTCAGCTCGGCGAAATGAAAAGGCAGCCCCGCCTGGATATTAGGCTGCGTCAATGTGGGCGCATCGTTGCCATTAGCGAACACCATCACCACATCCGCAAGGGCGGCATCACGATATGCCTGCAGTTCCGCTGGTCTCGCAGCCTCTATGGCCGCTTTGGTGACACTGTTGATGGCCAAACCCACCCCCCAGGAGTTGTTCACAAAGTCAGCCCCTTGGGCGACTGTATAGTCGATCGCGGCGCCGGTTTGTGCGTCACTCAGGGTGAACGACCCATCGACGTTGTCGCCAATACGCACCCCGATCAGCTGTGCACCGGGTGCGACGCCAGTTACGCCGTTGCCGTTAACCTTGGCAGCCAGTACCCCGGCAATAAAGGTTCCATGGCCGTCAAGGTCGGCCACATCGCCGGCTCCGGTGTTGGTGGTGTAGGCGTTGTAGTAGGCCACAAACTGCCCGCTCAGCTCAGTGTGAGTTGTTCGAAAACCGCTATCGATCACTCCCACGGTGACCCCGCTGCCATCCAAACCTCGTGCGTGAGCTTGTTCGGTACCGACCAATCGATGGCGATAGTCGGCACTGTAGTTGGCGCTGACCGCAAAGCTGGGAGCGGTCCAAGGCGGCGGTGCATCATCACCTCCACCACCACCTCCGCCACCCGCCGCAGCGGCGATTCCTGCCGCGGCGCCGGCGCCAAGCAGCACTTTGGGCCAGATCGAAGGTGGCTCATACAGCAACGCCCCGTCGATGACGATCAAACGCCCCTCCACTACCAGTTCCCGCAGGGACGCCTCGAGCGCATTGAGCTGAGCCAGAGAAACCCGGCCAATTGTCTCTTTATGCACCGAAACCAGCTTATAGGGGGAGTCCGTGACCAGATCTTCCGCGGCCTCGGCAACCGCGTTTTCACCACCTTCCACGTCGGCCAGAAGAAGCTCCAGATCGCCACTATCAAGCAGGTTGCGGTACCGCGAATCCCTGCCCGCGTTGATCAGAATGGCATTGGTGTCGAGCGGATCCTGCGCAATACGCTCGACGGCGTTAGCGACCAGTGTGTAGCTTTCGCCGGTGGCGGTATAGGCATCCGTTGCGCACGCAGACTCGGGGATGGTCGCGATGACCGTGAGACAAGCAAGTAATAACGATGCGGGAAAGAGTTTCATCTGGCAGTTCCATAGGTACAACAGTGACACCATATCAGGAACAGCAGCAGAGACGGAGCCCGGCCAGCCTGACTCCCAACCGTCTACTAACAGCCATCCCTGTCCGTTAGCGAAGGCGCAGCATAAACGAACCATCGATCAGAAAATAGATCACAGCAGGGGGCGAACCCCGATGCTCCACCCCGGCTTAGCCTATGCTGGATGGAGCAACCGGAGGATTACACCCCATGAACGCCATCATCCCAACCGCCGGCATCCTGCTGTGGATACTGGCCCTGCCCGCCAATGCGGCCGATCCCGCCGAGCGAGCTGCCCGGCTGAACAGCAGCCTTGATTTCGAAAGCGGTCGCATCGTATTGATTCAGGCTGACGCAGACAAAGGCGTATGGGCCCTGACCCGCAACGGCAAGCTCTACCATTGCCAGCGGATCTCGGCACCGCAGGGCGAACGACTGCATTGTATCGGCCGGGAGGGTGAGGTGATGGGCGATTACTGATCCCAGGCTACGGAACAGTCCATCAACTTCAGCTCTTTATCTCGCCGATTCCACTAGGTTACTATCGCCGCCCTGATCCGCGACGCAGCCCGGGGCTACAACCTGATGTCCGATTTCCTGCAGACACTGGCTTTTTCCTTCTCCATCACCGGCCCCATATTCGTGGTACTGGCGCTAGGGGTCTTGCTCAGCAAACGCGGGCTGATCAACGATAATTTTATCGATATCGGCTCCCGACTGGTGTTCAACATCACCCTGCCCTCACTGTTGTTTATCAGCATCGCCCAAACCAGTATCGAGAACGCCGCCAACCTGACGCTGATCGGTGTCGGGCTGATCGGTACGCTGGTCATGTTCTTATTGCTGGAACTGATCTCCGCCCGTTGGGTAGATCCCGCCTCTGAACGAGGAGTGGTCGTTCAGGGCGGCTTTCGTTCCAACATGGGTATTATCGGCCTGGCCTACTGTGTCAATGCCTACGGCAACGAAGGCCTGATCGCAGCCTCGCTGTATCTGGCGCTGGTAACGATTCTGTTCAATGTATTGTCGGTGATCACCCTGAGTCGTTCGCTCAACCGCGATGGAGGTATCGGCTCAACACTCAAGGGAATTGCCAGCAATCCGCTGATAATTGGCATTCTGCTCGCGCTCCCCTTTGCCTGGGCCAACGTTACCCTGCCTGCGATTGTGATCCGTACCGGCGAGTATTTCGCCCATATGACGCTGCCGCTGGCACTGATTTGCACCGGTGCCAGTCTCAACTTTCGCGCCCTGCGCCATGGCCTCAACAACGCGCTGATCGCTTCGGTATCCAAGCTGCTCATTGTGCCCTTCGGCCTTACCGCAGCAGGAGCGCTGATCGGCTTTCGTGGTCTCGATCTGGGGGTGCTTTTCCTGATGGCATCAGCGCCCACCGCCGCCGCCAGCTATGTCATGGTGCGGTCGATGGGGGGCAATGCGGCGCTGGCCGCTAATATTATCGTCATCACCACCCTCGGTTCGCTGCTTACGACAAGCGCTGGCGTCACCTTGCTGCGCCACTTCGGGTTGATTTAATATCGCGCAACGGAGGACAAGTGATGCGGATGACATTAGTACTCGCAGCAGTCATGCTGCTGGCCGGTTGCAGTAGCGAATCGCTGCAGCGAACCGGCTACAACACCCTGCAGAATATTGAGCAGCAGCGCTGCGGTAACGACCCCGGCGAACAGTGTGCCGAACCGCAAAGCTATGACGATTACCAGCGCCAGCGTAAACAGTAATACCAGCAGCCCCCGCGCAGCCAGCGACGAGAGCGCTTTTATCCACTGACAGGGTGGAACTCCTGACGTATAGTGAGGTCACTTTCCAACCTGGCCGGCTGTACCGAGGAAGGCGTGAAACACCGATTAATCCTGACTATCACCACGACCCGTGGCTCGTGGCAATTCAACCTCAACAAGCTCGGCAAGTACCTGTTCACCCTGTTCGTGGCGCTGCTGCTGGCCAGCTTCACCGTCGGCAACTGGCTGCTGATGAAAACCCACGACGACCTCAATTCGCTGGAGCAGGACCATCAGCTGCTCTCCTCGCTGTACACCGACGCACTGGGTAGCAACGAGCGGGTCAGAACCGAGCTGGATGGCCTGACCGACCTGCTTGGCCAGATTCAGGAAGAGCGCAAAGAACTGGTCAAAACCAAAGTCGAGCGTGAGCGCTGGAGCACGGCGTTGCAAGAGCTGGAATCCCAGATGGGATTGGCCATCAGCAGTGAGATGACCCTCGAGCGCTCCCAGGCGCTGCAAAACATCGCCGCCGAGCGACTGTTCATGCTGCGCGGCATTCCCAACGGCTCACCGGTGGAGGGGATCCCCTACACCGACAGTTTTGGTTACCGCAAACACCCGGTAACCGGCAAAAAGCGCCACCACAACGGGCTGGACTTCCTCGCCAACACCGGCACACCGGTTTATGCCACCGCCGATGGTGCCGTCGAGTACTCGGGCTTTCACAAGGAAAGCGGGTTCGGCAATCTGGTTATCGTTAACCATAATTTCGGATTTAAGAGTTACTATGCACACCTCAAGCAGGCCAAAGTGAAGAGCGGCAAGCTGGTGCGAAAGGGGGAGCTGATCGGTTATAGCGGCAACTCCGGCGTATCCACCGGCCCACACCTGCATTATGAGGTTCGTTACTTGTACAAGCCGCTCAACCCCGTGCCCTTCGTCAAATGGGGCATGGATAACTACGATGACATCTTCACCAAGATACGGGGTATTGCATGGGATTCATTAAAAGAAATGCATCCGCTGAATCAGCTCGAAGCGCCGTTACTATAATCGCTCCGGGCAATCGTTTTACCGGCGAAATGAACATCGTCGGCAAGCTGCACATCGACGGGTTATTTGAAGGCCGCATCGCGTCACTGGACACCGTTTCCGTGGGTAAACGGGGCGAACTCCACGGCCACATCCAGGCGCAGGAGATCCACGTCAGCGGCAAGATAGAGGGTGAAATCAATTGCGCCGAGCTGATCATCGAAAACGGCGGCGAGGTCAAAGGTACCGTTTACTGTGACGAGCTGGTGATCGCCCGCAAAGGCAGTTTTATCGGCGAACGACGCCTTAAGAGTGAACTGAAAACCCTGCCGCAAAACAGCGGAACCGCCGCGGATAGTCATCAGGGCGACGATGTCGACAAGATGCTGTCACAAATGCTGGACGAAAAAAACGACACCCCGACAAATAACCGTTAAGGCGAGACCACCTCTGCATCCTGAGTCGGCGGGGCCCGGCGCACCGGCGGCTCAGGCAGTTCAAACGCACTGATCCCCCGAACCCTAATCGACACCTCGGCCACCTGTGGCATCTGTTCACGCAGGCTCTGTTCCAGCTCCAGGATAATCGCCTCTGCCCGTGTCAGAGTGGCTTCCACTGTTGCCCGTGCCGTCACAAACGCCAGCGCTCGGGTTTCTCCCCGCTGGGCTTGCGGTAACTGCTGCAACAGCTGCTTTTTGGCGCCACTGATACGGGTCAGCAACCCCGACACCATCGCCTCCTGCTGCAGCTCAATTTCGGCAAATACCAGCGTGCGGTGATCATCGAGAATGATCGAATGAATGTGGTCACAGCGCTCCACCGCCCGGCGGGCTTCGGCCAGTTCGCGCAAGGCGGTTTCGGCCGACCGGTCACGCACATCGGTCAGGTAACGCATGTAGAGGTAGCCCAGATAGTAAGCCACCCACCCCATCAACACCGCGATCCCGAGCGCGGCCAGCGCGTCCCAGAGCGGGTTGAGCGTCAGCAGTGTGGCCACCGCGCCGGCCCCCGCCATCATCAACCCCAGCAATCCGGCGCTGGACTGCACCACGATCACCGCCAAGGTCACATCGCCACAGCCCAACAAATAGGTAAATGGATTGCGCTGCCGCTCCACCATCATCCGCCCGACAAAGTCACGCGCGGCGAGAAAAAAACTGTACCCCTGAATTAGCAAGCCGCCGGCGACCGCCAACAGCAGGGTCCAGTTGGCCCCGTCCAGCAACGGTTGCTCCCTGCTTACCGCCAGCAATGCATAGATGCTCCAGGCCAATCCCAGGCCACAGCCGATCGAGAACAGTCCCACGGAGCTCCAAAGGTTGACCAGATAGCGGGTTTTTCCGTGACCATAGGCATAGACGTGATCGCCGGCAGCACGTCCCTTGCGCGCGCTGCTGAACAGTACTGCCTGATTAAGTACATCCAGCAGGCTGTGCAGCGCTTCGCTCAGCAACGCCGCCGAGCCGGTAATCACCCCGGTTACCAATTTGAACAAGGTGGCCGCCACATGAGAAAACAGCGCAACGCGCACGACCCGTACCGATTCCTGACTCATGCCATCACTCCCAACACGCTCTGACCAAGCTTAAGAGGTATCCGCCATGAAGCGCGCGGACCTGCATCAACATCTTGAGCGATAGTTCAAACATCCGTTTAATCAAACCCCTGTAACAACAGGATTGTTCAGGCGTCAGGGTTGCATCCAAACAACTGGCAGGGGAGCACAGCTGATGTACCGTCCAGCACTACTGCTAATGCTATTAATTGTCCCGGTAGCGCCCCTGCACGCCGCCGGCGGGGTTACCCACGTGCGCAGCGCGCACGACGTCTCAACCACACTGGACAGGCTTGAAGCGGCCGCTGTCGGCAAAGGGATGACCGTTTTTGCGCGCATTGACCACGCGGCCGGAGCCGCCAAGGCAGGACAAGCTCTGCCGCCCACGCAACTGCTGCTTTTCGGCAACCCCAGCATCGGTACTCGTCTGATGCAGTGCGACCGCGGTAGCGCCATCGATCTGCCGTTGAAGGCGCTGGCTTGGGAGGATGCGGAGGGCAAGGTGTGGCTGAGCTACAACACCCCGGATTATCTCGCCCATCGCCATCAACTGCAGACCTGTGCCGGGGTACTGGACAAAATGCGCAGCGCGCTGGCCTCCTTTGCCAAGGCGGCGGCTTCGCCCTGAGCAAGACGGGCATGCTGATCAACTAAACTTTTCGCCGCCACCACAGACCAATGCGATATATCAACCCGGAGAACAATGATGACCATCAGTCGCTCGCTTCGCACCGCCATGACCACCCTGACACTTGCCGCGGGGCTAACTCTGGCACCGCTGGCGCCAGCTGCTGAAACTGATGCGACCATGCGCTATCAAAAGCCGCCTGCGGAACAACTGAAGCAGATGCTGACGCCCCTGCAGTATCAGGTTACCCAGCAGGATGCGACCGAGCGACCGTTTGACAACGAGTACTGGGACAATAAAAAACCGGGCATCTACGTCGATATCGTCAGCGGTGAGCCGCTGTTCTCCTCCACCCACAAGTACAAGTCGGGCACTGGCTGGCCCAGCTTTTATCAACCCATTGATGAGCAGTTCATCGTCACCCACACCGACTACAAACTGATCTGGCCGCGTACGGAGTTGCGCAGCAAGTATGGCGATTCCCACCTGGGTCACGTCTTCAAGGATGGTCCCGAGCCGACCGGCCTGCGTTACTGTATCAACTCGGCTGCCCTGCGTTTTATTCCTGTGGCAGAGCTGGAGAAAGAGGGTTACGGGGAGTATGCCTCGCTGTTCGAATAGCCCCCACCGCTGGTTGATTCACCGAGATCAATCACGCAGCGCCAGGCGCCAATCTAACGGCGCCCGCGGAATCGGGAACGGCTTGAGCAGATGGCGTTCCACATCCGCTGCAGTGGGTGTCTCGGCGTAAAACGCCCGGATCTGCTCCGGATCGACGCCGTAGCGTTGGTGCAGCTCTTCCAGGGCCTGGGAGCCAAGCCGCAGACCATAGAAGCGGTAGATCGCCTGGGCCAGCGCCTCGGCTGCCTGGCACATATCTTTCTCCAGCTCCTTAACCATCGCCTCACCCCAGCCGATCTTGGTACGCACGCTGAGATCACTTTCGAAGTAGCCCATGTTGAGCGTATTGGCGTTATCGATGGCGCGTTGAACCTCCGGTTTACGCAACTCGATCTGTTCATCCAGCGCCAGTGCGATACGGATCGCCAGGTGCTTCATGACCCGCAGCTGCCGCGCAGGATCGTTCATCCGCTCATAGTTGCGCGCTTGCTTGAGAAATGGCTTATAGAGCGCACTGACCAGTTTCATCTTCTGCTTATCGTTGAGGTAGATACTGTCCTCGATGATCTGCAGTCCGCTTCCCCCTTCGCCGGCATCGATCTGACGTTCATCTTTGGGGCGGGCCGCAATCGCCCGTCGCCAGGCTTCCACATGGCGTTGAAACCGTTCGAACTCCTTGCCGGTCTGCCGATTGGCCAGATAGGCCTGATGATAGAGCTCCAGCGCCTTTTCCAACGCCTGCTTCAGGGTCCGGCGCAGGGGGCTGCGCCGTGCTTCCGCCTGATACTCGGCCAGCAGGGATTCGATCTGTTCACGGCAATACTCCAGCAGCTGCTGACCAGTCAGTCCCACCGGCGCCAGCGAGGCGCTGTCGCCAAAATCGTTGAGAAAGGTGGCCAGCGCCAGCAAGCGGCTGTAGCTGCGCGAACGAGCCAGGCGAAAACGCAGCCGCTCCTTCTCCAAGTCGTTGGTCGATTCCGCCAGTTGCCAGTCGCCGGAGTAATCAAACACCAGCATCGGGATTCGCCGCCCGCTCATCAGTTCGAACAGCAGGGTAAACACCTCCTGCACGTCGGTCTGGGTCATCAGGCTGGCGTCATCGTCGTCGATGGCGGCAAAGATCCGTTCGATGAAATAACGGGTGCGAGGGACACCCTGCTGCAGGCTGGGTCGCTCGCCGTGAAAACGGGCGCGCAGCAGCTCTGCCAGTTGCGGCACGTCGTCGGCAAAGCGAGCCACCAATCCGTCGATGCGATGCTGCTGCTGGGCGACCAGATCGGCGATACGGGTGTACAGCCCGGCACGGCGCAAGACCTCTACTTCTTCGGCCAGTCGAACCAGCGACTCTTCCGCACCCAGAGTACGTACCGCCACACCCAGCCACTCGGGGCCAAGGTCGACCTCTTGCAGCAACAGCCGCGCCGACTCCAGCCGGCGCGCATCTTCATCAAGCTGCTGCAGCTGCAGATCCCGCAGTTGTAGAATACGGTCGGGAAGGTTCCCCACCACGGCAGTCAGCTGCTCCTGCGCCTCGTGCAGTTTTTTGTCACGCGTCAGGCGGAAGATAAAATGCGCCGCCAGACCGATCACCCCGGCAATCACGGTATAAGCGATAAAAAAGATCAGGGTGTTGGTCGGCAGCATTTTACCGTTGCCGAAGTAGTAGCCGCCGACGGATGCGATCAAGGTCACCGGACCGGCCGTCCACGCCAGCTCCATCACCTTTTGACTGGTACTCTTGCTACCCGCCACTTCGGCTAGCTGATAGATGCGGCTGGCACCGCGATCCTCAATCAGCAGCGCTCTGGATTTAGCATTTCGAAACGGCCAGAAGCCCATTAAAACAGCCCCATAAAAACAATCTGTTAAACAAGCTTGATAGCTTGGCACCAGGCGCTGCCGGTCGCAAGATAGTTGCTACCCAAATTAACGCGATAGTTGGCGAATCGCCTGCTCCAGACCGCCCAGCGTTAACGGAAACATCCGCCCACCAAACTGCTGCTGAATCATCTTGATACTCTGGGTATAGGGCCAGTAACGCGATTCCATCGGGTTTAGCCAAACGCACTTTTCCCAGGTGTCGAGCAGTCGCTGCAGCCATAACTGGCCAGGCTCCTCGTTCCAGTGTTCGACGCTGCCGTGGGAGTAGACCAGCTCGTAGGGCGACATGGAGGCATCCCCCACCAGGATCACCCGATAGTCGGGACCGTAGGTATGGAGAACATCAAGGGTGGAGATCGCCTCCTGATGACGGCGCTGGTTGTCGCGCCAGACCCGCTCGTACAGACAGTTGTGAAAGTAAAAGTACTCCAGATGTTTGAACTCAGTGCGAGCGGCCGAGAACAACTCTTCGCACTGGCGGATATAGGGATCCATGGAACCGCCGACATCGAAGAAGATCAGCACCTTGACCGCGTTGTGCCGCTCCGGCACCAGCTTGAGATCCAGATAGCCGGCGTTGTTGGCGGTTGAGCGGATAGTATCGTCAAGGTCCAGCTCTTCGGCGGCGCCGGTGCGGGCAAACCGGCGCAGTTTGCGCAGCGCCACCTTGATATTGCGGGTGCCCAGCTCCACCGAATCATCCAGGTCGCGGAACTCGCGCTTCTCCCACACCTTGACCGCGCGCTTGTGTCGGCTTTCGCCACCAATACGGACCCCTTCCGGGTTGTAGCCGCTATGACCAAAGGGTGAAGTGCCACCGGTGCCGATCCACTTGTTGCCGCCGGCATGACGCCCCTGCTGCTCTTCCAGCCGCTGCTTCAACGTATCCATCAACTTGTCGAAACCACCGAGCGCTTCAACCTTGGCGCGTTCCTCGTCGGAGAGCTGGCGGATAAAATCACTGCGCAGCCACTCTTTGGGAATCAGCGCCTCCAGCAGCCCTTCGCCCTGCAGCTGGGCAATACCGTCGAAATAGGCGGCAAAGGCCTGATCGAAGCGGTCGTAGTACTTTTCATCCTTCACCAGACAGGTGCGCGCCAACAGGTAGAACTGTTCCAGATCGGCGAAGGCGATGCCCTTGTCGAGTGCCTCCAGCAGCGCCAGCAGCTCCTTCAGCGATACCGGCACCTTGGCGCCGCGCAGGGCGGTGAAAAAATCGATCAGCATGATGCTCTCAGCGGTTCTCGCGACGCGCCATAAAGGCCAGCCGCTCCAACATATGCACATCCTGCTCGTTCTTCAGCAGGGCGCCGTATAGCGGCGGTATCGCCTTGGTGGGGTCACGGTTGGCCAACACATCGGCCGGTATCTGATCCGCCATCAACAACTTGAGCCAATCAATCAGTTCCGACGTCGATGGCTTTTTCTTCAGTCCGTTAACCTTGCGTACCTCGAAAAACAGCTCCAGCGCCTCGCTAACCAGCTTGGCGGTGATGTCGGGAAAGTGCACTCGGACAATCGCTTCCATGGTCTCCTTGTCGGGGAAGCGGATGTAGTGAAAGAAGCAGCGGCGCAGAAAGGCGTCGGGCAGCTCCTTCTCATTGTTTGAGGTGATGATCACAATGGGGCGCTGTCGGGCCACCACCTGTTCGCCGGTTTCGTAAACATGAAACTCCATTTTGTCGAGTTCAACCAGCAGGTCGTTGGGGAACTCGATATCGGCCTTATCAATCTCGTCGATCAACAACACCACCGGCTCGTCGGCAGTAAACGCCTGCCACAGCATCCCCTTGCGAATATAATTATTGATGTCATGCACGCGGTCGTCGCCCAGCTGCGAGTCCCTTAATCGCGACACCGCATCGTAGTCATAGAGGCCCTGCTGGGCTTTGGTGGTTGACTTGATATGCCAGCGCAGCAACGGTTTGCCGAGCGCAGTGGCGATCTCTTCCGCGAGCATGGTTTTGCCGGTGCCCGGTTCGCCCTTGACCAGCAATGGCCGTTGCAGGGTGATTGCGGCATTTACCGCCATCTGCAGATCATCGGTGGCGACGTAACGTTCGGTACCTTCAAAACGCATCGGAAACTCCAGTAGTTGACAAAACTGTTTGGTTAAACCGAGTGTACCAGAGCGACAGCGAATGCAAATGACGATTGCGCTCATTCCACACCGTCATTGTGTTCAATCCAAGGAGCATAGAATGTTTGGCAACAACTTCAAAAGCGCCCGTTTAACGGTCACCACCGCCGGACACCCGGTGGAGATAAATTTCAAGCATGGCGGATCAGGACCACCGTTGCTGCTGCTCCACGGCTACCCCCAAACGCACTGCATATGGCACCGGGTAGCACCGGCACTGGCCGACCGCTTCCACCTGATCTGCCCCGATCTGCGGGGTTATGGCGACAGCGCCAAGCCGGAAGGCGCCAGCGACCACGCCAACTATGCCAAACGCGCGATGGCCGCTGACCTGGTTGCGGTCATGAAAGCCCTTGGCTATTCGCGCTTCGACGTTGCCGGACATGATCGTGGCGCCCGGGTGACCCACCGGCTGGCGCTGGACTACCCGGAACAGGTGCGACGCGCCTGCGTGATGGATATCGCCCCCACCCTGCATATGTTTGAACATACCGACCAGGCTTTTGCCAGCGGCTACTATCACTGGTTTTTCCTGATTCAGCCGGACGGTCTGCCAGAGCGCCTGATCGGAAACGATCCCGGCTATTACCTCACCGAGAAACTACGCCGCTGGAGCGCTCCCGGCGCCGAGTTTTCCGATGCGGCGATAGCCGAATATCTACGCTGTTTCAGCCGGCCGGAAGCGATCCATGCCAGCTGCGAAGACTACCGCGCAGCGGCTACCATCGATCTGCAGCATGATCGTGCTGACCGTTCGCGCCAACTCGACTGCCCGCTACTGGTACTGTGGGGCGCGCGCGGCTTTGTTGCCCGCAGCTACGACCTGCTGTCGGTGTGGCGGGACTATGCTCGACACGTCGAGGGGTACGCGCTGGATTGCGGCCATTTTCTGCCCGAAGAGGCCCCCGAGGCCGTCATCCGCGCCTTGCGCGACTTTTTCAGTCGTGACTAAATAGCCACCGCGGCTCCGCATAAATCAGGAACCGCTCCAGCCGCCCAGCGATAGCCAAATCACGCAACAGGGTATAGGTTGGTAGGCTCATCGCTTCCATTTATTACCCATAGCACTCCGCTCATGCAGACCACACTGACCCCGCACCCGGATACCGAACGCCCCTCGCTACCACCGGGGCCCCTCTGGGTGTTTGCCTACGGGTCGCTGCTTTGGCGCCCCGAGTTCGAGTACCAGCAGCGACTGCCGGCGCGACTGTTCGGCTACCACCGCTCGCTCTGCGTCTGGTCCCACGTCCATCGCGGCACCCCACAACAGCCGGGCATGGTGCTGGGCCTGGACCGTGGCGGCAGCTGCTGCGGCTGCCTCTACCAAGTGGACGCGGACCATAAACACGCGGTTGCCGAATACCTCTATGCCAGGGAGATGCCCACCCGTATCTACCGGGCGCGCATTCATCCCGTTTACCCGGCCGGTCAGCCTGCGGTCGCCGCGCTCACATTCGTGGTGGATCGCCGCGACCGCCAGTACGTGGGCGCCCTCAGTCCGGACGAAGCCGCGCACCACGTTGCTGCGGCACGCGGGATGAGTGGTTCCAGCCGAGACTATCTGCTGCACACGCTGGAGCATCTGCAGCACCTGGGCCTGCGTGACCGCCATCTGGAAGCGATCGCCGCCGCACTGCCGCGTTGTGATCTGCGTCAGCGCGACAGCGGCCAGTGAGCGCTATGCTTACCGGATGAGTGAATTATCCCCGTAGTTTGGAGGACTCCATGCAATTGACACCCTCGCTGCCCGCGCTGTCCCTGTTGTTGGCCTCCCTGATAGTGGTCCAACCAGCGCAAGCCGAACCCTTGCGTGAGTGTTACCAGGACGCCTGCGCCGAGATCGAACTGCCGGCCTGTAACAACAACGGCAGCGGCACACCGCTGCGGATCGCCGGCCAGCTCGCCAATCCCCACCGTAACAGCATTACCGCGTGGCAACTGGTAGCGGATGCTGAGTGGGAGTACAACGCCAACCACCAGGTCAAGCTACTGTCCGGCAACCCCATCGACAGCAACGGTTTTCAGTTTGGCAGTGAGTTTGAACGCCAACTGCTGCTCACCGGCACCCTGCCCGGCAAGCTGCTGCTGGCTTTCGGCCCCCGCAGCGGCGGCCATGGCTTTTACGACGTAGCCGTCGAAGTCACGCTCTCTCCGCAGGGCGAGCAACAGGTGCAGTTGGACGTCAAACCCGGCTCCTGCCCCAACCCGGTCAACCGCGACAAGAAAGGGCTGACACCGGTAGCGGTGGTCGGCAGCAATGATCTGGACGTGCGCGAAATCGATCTGCACTCGATCCGTATCGCCGGGGTCGCACCGGTTCGTTACAGCTACAGCGATGTCACCACTTCCCTGCCGCAGGGCGAGGGCGGCTATGCCTGCACCACCGCCCGCAGCGACGGCATCAGCGATCTGACGCTGAAGTTTAATACCGCCGAGTTGATCGCGGCGCTGGAGCAGGAGCGCGGACGTGTTCTGTTTGACGGCGAGATCGTCACCCTGCCCTTTCGGGCAAGGTTGAAGGATGCAGGACAGTGCAGCGGCGGGTTGATTGGCGAGGAGCAGATTCAGATCATCAACAACAGGCGCTGACCCGGGTTTTCGGCAGTCTCACTGCTCTTTGAACAGTTTGACAAAGCCGGCAAACAGGCGCTGATCAAAGTGGTCCGACATTCGCTCTTTCATCAACTTCAGCGCCTCGAAGGGCGTCATCGCCACCTTATAGGAGCGCTCGGCGGTAAGTGCGTCAAAGACGTCGGCGATGCAGCAGATTCGCCCGTATTCGTGGATCTCCTCGCCGGCTAACGCTTTGGGGTAGCCGTCCCCTCCGGCCCGCTCGTGGTGCTGCATAACGATAATGCGGCACTCCTCGGTCAGTTCACCGGCGGCCTCAAGGATCTTGTAGCCCTGATAAGGGTGGATCCGGATATGCTTCATCTCGGCGTCGGTCAACTTGGCCGGTTTGTTGAGGATGTCCGGATTCACTTTGACCTTGCCGATATCATGCAGGAAAAAACCGGCTGCCAGCTCGTGCATATTGTGGGCGTCGGAGCCGCCATAGAGTTCTTTGGCCAGCATGATCGACAACACTCCCACGTTGACCGAGTGGGTGTAGGTGTAAAAATCGTGATGGGTCAGGCGCAGCATGCTCATTGCCGTATCCCGGTCGGACAACACCATATCCGAGACGTCGTAGATCGCCTGCTTTGACGCTTTGATGTTCTCGGCGGTAGGGCTTTCCAGCAACCGCTTCATCATCGTGCGCGAATGCCGATAAACCTGCTCAGCACGCTGCTTGGGCGTCATCTCCCTGTCATGCAGCGCTTCACGCAGATAGCCGGGGATGAGCGAATCTGGGTCCCACTTCGGTGGCGCCAACCCCGCTTCCTTGGGGTCAACCGGCGCATCACCATGGCTGACCTTACTGAGTTCATCGACACTGCTCGGGTAGGCCGCAGGATCCGGTTTCACCTCGCTGCGATCAAGGTCAACCTCGACGCTGTCGAAAGGACAGGCGCGCAGGCGATCCAGATCCTTCCGGCTGGTGATCTTAAAACGGTTGCGGAGAAAGGGGTGGTCGGCCCAGTCGCTCTGAATCTCGACGTACATCCCCAATTTGAGATCACTGGTTTTAACCCGCATGGTTACTCCGTCGCAATGAAGGCCGATTTGGGTGCACCACAATCGGGACAAACCCAATCATCCGCTATATCTTCCCAACGGGTGCCGGCGGGGATCCCTTCGTCGGGCAGCCCCTTCGCTTCGTCATAAATCAACCCACACACATCGCATTCGTAGCGCGCCATGATCACCTCCTGTGATGGCAGACCGGGGAATTGTAGACCAGCCACCAGCTCCATCCGTTGACTTATATCAGCCGATCCTCAAGTTAACTCCCGCAGGACCGGTGCGGTCTCCACCCCCGGCGCCAGGATCTCATCCAGGGTCAGGTCGTAGCTCGGCGCGAAGGTTTCCAAAAAGTAATCGATCTCGGGCTGCTGATAGTTGCGCAGCCGCCGGGCAATGCTTTCGGCCGCCTTGGAGAACTGCATATTGCCGTTCTTCAGCTCCATCTGGCACTTGAGGTAAGCGGTAATGGTATCGGCCATTTTGATCAGCTGCTGGTGCTCCATGGGCAGGTTATCCTCGATCAGAACCTGGGCGAAATCGTGGCGCAGGTCCTCCGGCAGCATCGCCACCAGCTCTTTCTCGGCGGTGCGCTCAATCTCCTTGAACGCGGTACGGATCGCTTCGGAGTGGTATTTCACCGGGGTGATAACATCGGAGCAGACCGCCTCGACTGAATCGTGATAGAGAGCCGCCACAACCACCGCATTGACGTCCACACCGCCCCCATAAACACGGTTGCGAATGGTCGCCAACGCATGGGCGATGGTGGCTACATCCCAGGAATGCTCCTTGACGTTCTCCGGTACGGTATTACGCTTGAGCCCCCAGCGCAGCACCCAACGCAGTTTGTCGATATAGGCGAAAAAATGACTGCTCATGAACCTTGCCCTGCTACCGCGAAATGAACCCAGAGTGTAAACCAAGCCGCGAGGGGGACCAATCAGCAACGGGACTTGTCGCCAGCGCCGCGACAACGCACACTGCGCTTTTATAACCGGATAGAGATCGCCATGTTCGCCAACCTGTTCCGCTCTGCGCCATTGGTCGACGACGCCACCCTAAACCTGATGCAGCAGGTTCACTGTTGGGCGCTGGAGCAGTTCGGCCATGAACACTTTGCCCAGCAAGTGAAGCTGGTGCCGCCCACCAACAACTACTTTCCGGAGCGCATCAGCAACGTCGACGAGATGGCGGCGGCGCTGGCGCGGCGAATGGCAAACTATGCCGGTATCAGCCACTGGCCTCTGGCGGTAACGACCGATACTACCGCACCACTGCAACTGCCGGCTGCGCTCACCGGCCCGCGCTCCACCGAAAGCCAGCCAACCAGCGCAGAACCGCAACCGCAGCAAGCCGTAGTGCTCCGCTATAACCCGCTGCAAGCGAGCGATCCGCAAGCGATGATCGCCAGTCACGCACAGCAGTTCGGCGCCCTGCTGCTGGCACTGGCAACCGAACCGCCGCCCGTCAATGAACTGCAAATTCCACTGGTGGCTGAGTTACTGGCGGTGCATCTGGGGTTCGGCATTCAACTGGCCAACAGCGCGTTCGTGTTCGCCGGGGGCTGCGGTGGCTGCAAGCGCTCCGCCGCCGGTCGGGTCGCCTACCTCAATCAGGACGAAGCCCTGATGGCGCTAGCGCTGTTCTGTCATCACAAACAGATCGGTACCAGCGAGGTGACTCCGCATCTGCATAAACACCTGCGCGCGGTGTACAAGCGCGGCGTACGCCAACTGGCGAATTGACGGGGGGTCAGTTGTCGCTGGACAGGTCCAGTTGCTGCAGCCGTTCGCGGCTCTGCTCAAGGTGGGCCAGCAGTTCGTCCATGATGGCCAGTACCGCGGCCGGCCACTGGTCGCGTTCGGCTTCTTCCAGTTCCTGCTGCCACTCCTGATCAGCGCGAACCAGACGTTCGACAATGCGCTCCAAACCGGCCAGCGACCCTGCCCAGCGATCGATCAGACTTTCCAGAAACTCGCGATCGGGATTGCCCGCTTTGGCCAGCCCACCCTCCTGCTGGATGGTGTCACGAAAGCGATCCATCAGGGCTTCGCGCTCATCGGCAATCTCAGTCAGCACGCTGTGCATGCCGGCTGGCAGCGACTCCAGCTCGGCCAGATCCCGATAGCGCTCGGCAAGCTCGAACCCGCGCCCGCTCACGCCATAAAGCAGCACGTCATGTTGATGGTCCAGCATAGTCTCGTTCTGTCCTCCGTGGAGCAGAAGCCATTGATTAATAGCACCCCGTGCCTAGGGAGTATACACCGCAGCTTCGGATTACACCGGCGCGATCACTCGCAGCGAGGCAGGCTCGACCCACGCATGCAGCGGGGTATACCCCACTGCCTCACCATCGGCACTGATCAGCAACCGTCGATGGGTATCCAGGCGACAATCCGTCACCCGCTCGAGCCGGATCACCTTGCGATTGAGGGGCCTCCCCAAGCGCGCCAGCAGCCACGCCAGGAACAGGCGAGGCAGCGGCCGAGCACGCACGCAAACCAGCGTCAGAGCCGCACTATCCAGACGCGCACCGTCAATCTGATGCCCGCCGCCAAACGAGGGGCCGTTGGCGATCGCGATCTCCAGCCAGCGCCCGTAAAGCACCCGTCCGTCATAGGTAATCCGCCCCCAGAATCCGCGCTTGCGAAAGAGCAGGGTGAGCAGGTGCCGCAGGTAACTCAACGGCCCCCAGCGCCGCTTGATCGCTTGAGAGGTACCCGCTCCTACCTGTGCGCCTAAACCCACGTGAGCGACGTTGAGGTAGATACGATTGTTGATACGTCCAACATCCAGACGCTGCTCCTGACCCGAGCGTAGCAGGTCCACAGCGCCAGACGGCCCCAGCGGCACCCCCAGTGCACGGGCAAAATCGTTGCCGGTGCCCGCAGGCAGCACCCCCATCTGTGCCTGCTTCGCCACACAAATGGTGGCTACCGCACTCTGGGTACCGTCACCGCCCAGAGCCAATAGCCGGTCATCTGCAACAACAGCTGCCGCCCAGTCATGGCGATCCAGCAGCAGACGCCCATCCAGAGTAATGTTCGCATCAGCCAGCGCCTGCAGCCAGGGTTTGAGCCGTTCGGGGCTGTCCGCCAGAGCGCGATGGGTGACCAGGTAGGTGGCCATACCCGGTTAGCCTCCGGCCTTCTTGACCTTGAAGCCCCGTTCACTGAGCAGGCTGGCCAACAGGTCGCGGTGGTCGCCCTGAATTTCGATGACCCCATCCTTGACCGCACCACCGACACCACATCGCTGTTTCAGGGTTTTGGCCAGCGTCTTGAGATCAGCCGCTGCCAGTGGCACGCCGGTAATCAGGGTCACCCCTTTGCCCTTGCGTCCTTTGGTTTCAAGGCTGACCCGCACCACGCCGTCGCCTTCGGGTATGGTGGCGTCATCGCGACAACAGCAGGCGGCGATCGCCTGACCGCATCCGGGGCAGGTGCGACCCACTTCGGTGGAATAGACCAACCCGCCCTGTGAAGACTTTTTGCCCACAACACACTCCTTGAACTGACGATGGAAATATGCGGATCAGTGATCGACCCGGCCACGCAGGGATTTTACGTTACTGCGGCGGGTTTTCGAATCCATCCGGCGGCGCTGGGACGCGCGGGTCGGCTTGGTCGCCACCCGTTTCTTTTCAACATAGGTGACGGAGCGGATCAACTCCACCAAGCGCTCAATGGCATCTTCACGGTTGGCTTCCTGAGTACGGTATTGCTGCGCCTTGATCACCACCACCCCCTCTTTGGAGATGCGCCGATCCTTGAGCGCCAACAGCCGCTCCTTGTACACTTCGGGTAACGACGAGGCGGCGATATCAAAGCGCAGATGGATCGCCGATGAGACCTTGTTGACGTTCTGACCGCCGGCCCCCTGCGCCCTGATCGCACTGATTTCGACCTCATCTGGCCGCAGCGCAACACGGTTGGATATCTCGATCACGGCTGCTCCAGCTCCCGCACCTCAACGCGTTCGGCCTCACTGAGCTGTACCTGCAGCCCGTCGATGGTGGTGAACTGCCGGCCCTGCAATGCGCTGCGATACGCCTGATAGCGCTGTTCCTCACCGGTAACCGGGTTAATCACCCGCACCTCCAGCTTCACCCGTTGGTCCTGCCAATCCATCACCATCAAGGTAGCCGCCAACACCACCGCGACCGCCAGCAACGCGGCCAGAATCCAACCCAAGCGACGCCCGGGACCGCTATCGCCCCCCTGGTTCTGCGCCACCGCCGCGGCTCGTCTGCGCTGCAGTTGCAGCAGAAAAAAACAGCCGAGAATCACCAGCAGGGTCAGCAGCAGTTTGGTCAGCATCGTGCTCTCCTTATCAAGCCGTTGATTCTCCGGTAGTGCCCGTCAACAATCAACCGCAGGACTCAAGCCGGTTGAACTGGCGCATAACCGTCCCCATTAACCGAGCTTTACTCATCAGGAAAAACCGGCCTTGAATGACGCGTCCGACAGTTCGACCGAATCCCCCGCCGAAGCGTTCCGTGCCGGGGCCCGGGCCACGCTGCCGCTGATCATTGGCGCCATCCCGTTTGGCATTCTATTCGGCACGCTGGCCGGCCCCAGCGGTTTGTCGGTCGCGGCAACACTGGCAATGTCGCTGATCGTGTTCGCCGGTTCAGCTCAGTTTATCGCCCTTGGCCTGCTGGCGGGCGGAGCCGGCATCGGGGTTATCGTGGCGACCACTTTCGTGGTCAACCTGCGCCATCTACTCTACTCGGCGGCGCTGGTGGAACGGGTCAAATCGCTGCCACAACGCTGGCGGGTCCCGATGGCGTTCTGGCTCACAGACGAGACCTTCGCCGCGGTTTCCAACCGCCTGCTTACCCATGAGCGGGATCCTAACCCCCATTGGTTTTATCTCGGCTCGGCCTTGGCGATGTACACCAACTGGCAGCTATGCACCTGGCTTGGCGTCGCCCTGGGCGAGTTGTTTCCGGATATGACCAACTGGGGGCTCGACTTCGCCATGTCGGTCACCTTTATTGGTATGGTTGCGCCCTATCTACGCAGTCGCCCCATGTGGCTCTGCGTGATTACCGCCGCCGCCATGGCGATGGCCACCTGGCAGTTGCCGCATAAACTCGGCCTGATCGTCGCGGCCTTATGCGCCATTGCGGTGGGCTATTCGGCACACCGCCTGGAACGTGCCCGCCTGGAGGCTCCCCTGTGAACGAACTTGCGCTGATCACCGGTATGTTTCTGGTGACCTTCGGTACCCGTTACCTGCTCTGGGGAACCGCAGGGCGTTTCCGTTTCCCCCCCTGGATGTCTGACGCGCTGGGCTTTGTACCACCAGCCGTGTTAACCGCGATTATCACTCCGGCAGTACTGGTCCCGGACGGTCAGGCGCCCGACATCAGCCTCGCCAACCCCTACCTGCTGGCAGCACTGGTGGCGCTGGCGGTGGCCCTGTGGCGACGCAACCTGATGCTAACGATTATCGTGGGCATGACTCTGTTCATGCTGCTGCGCTGGGGATTGGGGCTGGGTGGTTAAGCCTTGGCCGCAGCGCCCGCAAAGGTTAGGATGCGGCGCATCATCTCAGGAACACGGATTATGACCAAACTGCTGCGCGAAGCCTGGTTCTTTACTCGAACCCACCTGAAACCGCTATTGGCGATCGCCCTGATCTACACCCTCCCCTCGACCCTGATGGAGCTTAGCCGGCTGGGCGCCGAAGAGCCGCTGCCCCAGAACCAGCAGCTGGTGATCGGCGCGCTGTTTATCTGCCTGGGCGTCATCCAGTTCGGTGCCGCGATGATCTTTATCCACCGGCGAGTTGAAGGCGCGGCCGTCAGTCTGGCGGAGGCCATCAGCCTGGCACTCAAGCAGCTACTGCCACTGCTGCTGGTCAACATCCTGATGGCGTTGATGATCGCGGGCGGATTGATGTTGCTGATTTTGCCCGGTCTGTTTCTGGCCTACAAACTGCTGTTCGCCGAATTCATGCTGCTGTTCCATGGCATGGGGCCGATCGATGCGCTCAAGGCCAGCTACCGCAGCACTCGCGGGCTGGCGGGTGAAATACTGCCCCCGCTGTTACTCTGGGCCGGTTTGGTGATCGCCGTATCCGTGGCAGGCACTCTGCTGTTTAACCCTGACGGTGAAAGCGGCGCCTTGGGACTGCTGGTGCAAGAGGGTTTGTCCATGCTGGTATCCGTCTACGGCTGGGCGCTGCTGTACCGACTCTATCAATGCTTTATCACCGCACAGATAGCAGCACCAGCGCGACCTGACGACGAGTTTTAAAGCCACTGCCCGGGCCGCCGCTAACCTGACCAACCCGGCGCGGCCGGAACCAATCGAGGGGGACGCAGTCAATGGAGTGCGACACGCGTCACCCATTTTAAGACCACAGACAATATAGCCATGGATCGATTTATGATGACTCCTACTTCCGCCACCAAAGCCACCCTTGCCGGGCTAGCTGTTGCCCTGATCAGCTCCGCTGCTAACGCCAGTGATTTCAACTTCGGCATCAACAACGACACCATCGAGCTGGGGCTGTATGCGCCGATGTCGACCACGTCGCGCCTGAGCGCCGAATACTTCTACCATGATGAAGATGGCAAAACCCTCGGCCTCGGGTACCAGGTCACCAATCGTACCCAGATGGGCGATGTGGCCATTGGCGGCAAGCTGGTTAAACTGTGGTCAGACAAGCGCGACAACGGCCATGCCTTTGCCATCGGCGGTGACTACAAGCTGCCGCTGGATCACAAGCTCTGGCTGGGGCTATCCGCCTACTACGCGCCGAGCGTACTCTCCTCTTCTGGAGTTGACCGCTACTATCATGCCGATATCAAAGTAGGCTACAACCTGATGCCCAATGCTGACCTGTTTGTCGGCTATCGCGATATCCACTTCAAGTTCGACAACCAGCCCAGCCTGACCCTGGAACAGGGTGCTTACCTGGGTGCACAGCTCAAGTTCTAAGCCTTACCTCGCCGCCCACGCCGTCGCAGCAGCGATGGCGTGGGCGCACCATAGCCACTGATTTTTCAAACAACGGTTATCCAAAAACCACTCTCTGCCCCACGCCACGCCAGTAATCGCGATCCTGGCTCATCATGGTTAGATATTTCCAATATTAAGCTCGCGACCTTGAGGTGAAGGCCAGGTGGCACGATCATCTGTGGCATAGCCCCCGGATGAGGGACCAGGGGGGGGTTATCCCTATGTTTCGGTTCTGGTTTCTGATTGTTATTGCGCTCTTCTATTTAGCCAAGACCTTTCTCGGGAAGGGGCAGCAAGCACTGATGACTCCAGTCTGCAGGTTCTGAAAAAGAGGTTCACAAGCGGCGATATGACCAGGAGAAGCTCGAGCGTCGTTACCAGAAGTGAAGCAGGTCGATTAAAAGCACCAAGCTGGCGCCCCCCCCGATCAGCAGATACCGGGCTAATCCATCATCACATCAGTCGCCCAATAAAACCCGATCAACAAATTTCCTGAGCAGGTGATTTGACTCCGGGGTCTCCACCGCCGCGTCCAGGATTTGCTGCAGATGGCCGTCGCCATCGGTGTACTTGGCGCGAAACAGGGTCAATCGATCGATCAGCACCTGCTTATCAACCTCCGGGTGCCAGTAAGTAGCATTGTCCAAACACATAGGCTAACCTCTGTGAATGCTAGAGATGAAGCTTTACAGTTACCGTCGGATTTCAAGCGCGGTCCAAAAGAAAGGACATGGGCTATCACGACAATCCGACACTGAACTGCTTCAGCGCCTGTCAGCAAAATACAACCTACCAATATCCGACGAAGTTTTCAGCGATGAAGGTCGCAGCGCGTATCACGGCGACCATCTTGAAAACGATCTTGGCCGCTTTTTACACGCAGTAGAGATTGGCAAGGTCAGGAAAGGCTCAATTTTAGTAATCGAGTCTTTGGACAGACTTTCGCGCCAAGCGGTTAACAAGGCCCAAGAGCTGTTCCTTTCGATCATCAATCGTGGAGTCCGAATCTATACTGGCATCGACGACAAGCTGTACGACAGCGAAGATCAAAACTTGTCAGCGTCGTTGATTGTCTCGCTGATCTACTTCGAACGCGCCAACAACGAATCGGCACACAAATCGTTCCGAACTAAAGCCGCCCAGAAAGCGGCAATAAAAAAATACCTGTCTGGTGAGCGTTGCATCATACCCACTGGCAAAAACCCTTCGTGGGTTGCCGTAAACGAAGAGCGTAACGGCTTTGACCTCGTCCCAGACAAGCAGAGAACTCTTCTCAGACTCAGTGAGCTGTATTTAGAAGGCAAAGGTATGGTCGCGGTTGTTCGGCAACTTGCCGCCGAGGGTTATGAGCCGATTACCAAAGCGCACAACACAACGGTTTATCAGCGCCTGATTCGCAGCCCAATGCTTTATGGCGAAAAGACCTACACGATTGAAAGGCACAAATACGAACTGCCTGATTACTACCCGCCAGTTATGGATCGAGAAACGTGGCTCCGTATGCAGCACCAGCGGACCAAGCGTGTCAGACAGCGCGGGCAAACACCGGACATCAAACTGCTCACTGGCATTGGCATCACCAAGTGCGGCTACTGCGGCTCACCGATTGTTAGCCACGGCAAAAACACGCTGATCTGTCGGACCAAAACCAGAGGCACCGATCATTGCGTCAGAGGCACGGTCAATCAAACCGCGCTTGAAGATGCCATCTTGGCATCGGTCAACGACTGCAAAGGGCTGCTATTCAAGCCCAACAATGATGAGCTGACGGTCAAGCGAATAAAGCTCGTCGAAGAACTGGAACAGGTTAAGGCCAAGATTAAACGACTGGTTAAGCTCGTGGCCCTACTCGATGATGAGATCGAAGACACCGCGATTGAACTCAACAAGCTCCAAGTCCAGAAAAACCACCTAGAAGCTGACATCGAGAATCTGGAGATCAGCGACCAGAAGAAAAACGTCACGCTTGAGGATTGGCAGCCCTACTTAGATTCACATCATCCAGACCGACAACGGCTGCGTGAACTAATCCAAGATACTTTTGAGAGCATCTTAGTGCACTGCATTGGAAGCTGGGCAGACATCGACACTCTCGACGAGATGATCGAGCACCAAGATTTCTATCAAAAAAAGTATGTTGCTTCTGTTGAGCTGATCGCACGAACTGGCGAGCGTTACGGCATCACACTGCACAAAAATAATGGTGGCTATGAAATTGGTTACGTGCCGAAGCTCACAGAAAAAGACCGATCCGAGATCGATAGGCTAAACCAGCTACATGGAGTTTCCTGAAAACCAATCCGCCAGTACTTTAGGCGCCCCAAAGTATAAGACCCAGCACAAACTCTTCAGCCTTCTCTTCTGCTCCACACTCTCCCTTTCTATACACCTACCACATAACGACCAGCCCTCGGCGAAAACTCACGGGAATGCTAGCCAAACATACATAGTAAACGGCCACGAATTAATATAGCCTATCGTTTAAACCTAACATTACATAAGAGGGATACTATGTATAAAACGATTGTATCATTGAGTGCGCTAGTTCTCCTTAGCGGTTGCTTTGAAGAAAAAGTCCTAGATAAAGGCAAAGTAGTTCATAGGAACGGATTAGCTTATGAAATAAATAGCAACGAACCTTTCACAGGATTTAAAACATCATCTTATGCTAACGGGCAACTAGAATACAAAATGAAATTCGTAGATGGCTTATCCGATGGCCCTTATGAGTTTTGGTATGGAAATGGAACCAATCAGGTTCAAGGTTCCTACTCTAAAGGAAAGGAAGACGGCTCTAGAAAGATATTCAAAAGAGATGGAACTTTGGATTATGAATTAACATATTCAGAAGGCGTAATTGTTGGATATAAAGAGCTGAATGGTGACGGATCTATTAAAGTAGACGTAACGTCAACAGATAAAAATGGTACAACAAATAGCAAGCCAATATCAGATAAAGAAATATGCATAAAAGACAAACTATCTAAAGAAACATGGTATATAAGATTTGATGAGGAATACTACACAAACGCTTCAAATAGAATCAAAGATATCAATGATTCTAAAATGTGTGGCAAAAACAGCTGGGATCTAGCAAAAACATCTGACATGAAAAACAGCTCAAGCGTTTTTCTTTCCAGCGCTACAGTGCAGAGAAAAGAAAAGATATTCTCACCGGGTGCAAAATATTTCTGGATCAAGTCTGATAACGATTCTGACTCTGCTCCATATGCAGTCAACAGTTATCAAAGGCCATTCAAATCAACAAACGATAAAAAACGTGGAGCCATATATAAGTCTCAGTCTTGATCTACTCAAATAACTATGACTTATTGATTTTCAATATTTAATAGGCAATCTACAATGATGGTGCCAACAACCTGCCATCATTGTAGATTTAAGCGGGATCAGATCAGACAGTCTTCCTTGCTGCCACCGTTGTCGAAGTACTCTTGAAACACCTTAGGAGTACGCCCACGGCCAGTCCATTGCACAATATTGCCGTCAACACCCTCGATCTGATACTTGGGCTTAACGCTGCCCTTCGTCGCGCTTTTGGCTTTTGCACCACCGATAGCTGCTTCGAGTTCTTCGGCTGAAATCCCAGCTTGAGCCATGGCCTTACGAAGCTCTTCAATTTTCTGTTTCTTCTCTTTGTTGGCTTCGGCAGCCGCAGCTTCTTCAGCCGCACGTTCTTCTATGACCTCCTGAGCGTTGGTTAATAGCTTCTCAAGCTCTGCAACAGATAGGTCTTTGGCAGCCTTACGGAAAGAGTTTTTACGCAACAACAGCTGAATGCTATCGGACATATTTAGAGGGCCTTTTTCAGATGTGAATTCGTGAGGGTATATGTCGGCACTGATTATCGATGCTTTAAATCTTATATTGCTCTGTCGTCGTCAGACTGTAGCATCGAAGATATGGACAAGCAGCGCTTTGAAGAAATCCTATTCGATCCCAAGCGCACTGTCACGGAAGTTGTTAAGCACTATCCAGATCGGACAGTAAGAAGGTTGGTCGATTCGAAAGGCAAAATTTTGGCTGAGCAAATCGTATCCGAAAAAGGCCCCCTATTTTCACAGCAGCATTGTGCTATCAACAGTAATCCTCTGAACAAGTGAATTGATTTTCTGCCCTGTCTTTTTTACTGATCTGATATAACTGTCAGAAATGAAATTCGAAGAATCCTGGCAAAAGACACGATCGTATTCGTCGATGATAGTTAACAGGTCTTCTGTTTGGAGTATCAACAGATTTGCATTAGGGACAAAGGCATAACTGCACACCAAGTTGTGCTGATCGAAGTTGCTAACAATCTGCTTCGCTTCACATGGCAACTGGCGATAGATCACTGGATCAATCTTAGACAGCTGTTTAAGTGTATACCGCTGTGCAACCCCAAAGTTCTTGGCCTGGTATTCAGCAACAAGCTTAGGCTTAAGATTCGCCCCCTGAATTTGGTTATTGAAAACCGTGATCCGAAAATACTCTGGTTTTGGTAGCTCTTCATCAAACGTCACATCCCAGCCCGTTGTTGCTAACACATGCCGAGACAAAGCTACCGCATCAAGCCTGCAACTGGTCTTGATACAATCGTGTACTGGCAGTAGCAGCTTTTGATCACCGTGCTGTTCCCAAAACTCAATCACATGATCAAGTATCGAGCCTTCAATACTCTGATAGATGTTGGCCAGCAGTTTTGACTTTTTTGTTTTGGTGCTGATCTTCGCACCTCCATGCAGCACGTACTCCTTTTGCTTCTTCGCTTCAGTAACAATGCAATCGCCTATAGCTTTATATTCCGCGATAAACGAAGCCACAAACGGGTCAGCCAAAAACTGATCAACTTGTTGTCCGAGGTACTTATAAAGCGCTGTTTGAACCTCTCTTTTCTTACTGAAGTCCCATATCCGACCTTGAGCCTTGGCGAAAAATCCAATGCTGGTGAAGGCCATCTTCACATCATCAACGGATACGTTAACTCGCTTTGCTACACACTTCCTGATGGCTGATCGATCCGCAATATACTGATCAACATGCTGCGCAGAGATGTTCGGATCGATACGACGAGCGTACTGAGTAAGCACTGCGAAACTACAGCACTCAATATCATAGGAAAAGTGACGACCAAGACAGATGTCCCTAATTTCACGGCTACAACCAGACTGTAGATTTATGCCCCTCGCATAGAGCCTTCCTGCATCTGACCGTTCAATTTCATGCGGTATACATCCATTGTTGTCTATCGCGATCTTAAGAGCGGTTGCTAGAAACACCTTCTCTTTTCGTGTCGTTAAAGCGGTATACCTTTGCTGGACCATCTTTTGTATACCATCAACATCGACCAAAACATTGAGGTTACTATTTGGTACTGACAGATCTACACTAGTATTTTTTACTACCCATTGCCCTTTATCTATTACAAGCTCGTCAACTTGATGGCAAAGCGCATCAAACAGTTGGTCTACTTTTTTATTGTTTAAGATATACAGACTAGCTATCCCTTTGCTGCCTTTTATCAGCCGATTAAAGAACGGCATTTTTTCCTTATAAAAATCCCAAACCCTCTTCCTACTCTCTATTCCTCTACCCGCTGTAAAAGTAGTATTTGACATTGACGATTCGAATATTGGGAATCCTTTCTTATTTTTGGGGTAGCTTTTATGTGCCTGATGAAAACTACCAAGAAAAACACCTTCAATTTGTTCAATGTATTTGTCGTAGCCTTTTTTATAGTTCCTTTTTTCCTTTTGATCAGTGATATTCAGCCGTTGGCAAAACGCTTCAAAAGCAAGCTCAGGAAACTTCGTTTTAAGCAAATTTTGAATATCCATGCAGACCCTTATATATCAACAACTTACATGCACGCACAGAAAAGCAAGCAACTACAAATCAATAACTTACAGACTCTGACAGTCCCAAAAGTGTACAAACTACTGTATTAATAGTGGGAGAATGGCATTAAAATGCCCCGATTTGCTGCTTTACACAAGCCCTTATTGCGCATTAGCGCACTTCTATTGGTTATTAGGCACTCTGTAACCAACTGTTATTAATAGCAGCTATAAGCTATTTAGCAGCACATATTGCCAATAACGGCTCTAGCCACCCACTGCAAAAGTGTACAAACTACTGTATTAATATTGGAGAATGGCATTACATACCCAAATTGCTATTGCCATATAGAGCGCTTGAGCGCACTTCTTATTAATTGGTAGTTCTCTGTGTTTTTTTTGTCACATGATATTGTCTGTCACAAACGCCCCCACCAAAATCATAAGTGAAAAACCCAGCTGCGAATCTTGCTGACCTGTTTATCACTGATAAATAAAACAAAAAGGAGACCGCTATGAGCGAACAACCAAAAACAGGCAGCCTCCGAGATGCAGCCAAATATCTCGGAGTTAGTTACACCACGATCAGAAACTTACAAGCGAAAGGGCTGCCGATGATCGAGCCAGGAAAACGCGGCGTTGCAGCCATCATTGATTTGGAGGCGGCCCGAGACTGGTACATCGAAGAATTCCACATGCCGGCCGAATGGCAGCAGCAACGAGAACAGTTGATGGATCAACAGCGCCTACTTAGAGAGCTGGCAGGTAGGCGTGCAATTCTATACGCCCAATATATTGCCCGAGAGCATGGCGGCGTAGAATAGAGATTTTTCTTCGGCTTTCACGACAATAGACTGCAATTAACAACACGCAAGACGACCGTTTAGGGTGATGTTATGAGCAACAACAATCAGAGCCAAAGAGTAATTAGCTACCTTCGGGTCTCGACAAACCAGCAGGAAAAAAGCGGCCTCGGATTGGAAGCCCAAAAAGAGATCGTTGGGAAATACGCTGAAAACTTCGGAGCCGAAATCCTACAAGAGTTTGTCGAAGTCGAATCGGGCGGTAAGAACGACCGCCCTGTTCTGGCCGAAGCTCTGAGAATGGCCCGACTAAAAAATGCAGTGCTTGTGATCGCCAAGTTAGACCGGCTCTCTAGGAACCTCGCTTTTATGGCCTGCCTTATGGACAGTGGCGTTCGGTTCGTCTGTTGTGACAATCCGAATGCCAACGACATGACAATACACATTTTGGCGGCAGTCGCTCAGCAAGAGCGAAAGTTGATCTCAGAAAGAACCAAGGCAGCACTGGCCCGTAAAAAAGCCCAAGGTTTTAAGCTCGGCAATCCGAACCTGCACCTTGTACGCAACACAGACACTCGCCGAGCAACAGCGGCATCAAAGGCAGCAACGCAAAGTTGGCTGTCGGACATCAAAGACGCGGTAAGCCAGTTCGATCATATGACGCTTGCTGCGGCCGCAGATGCGTTGAACGACCTCGGTTTTACAACGAGACGGGGTAAACAATGGTCGGCTATGCAGGTGAGCAGAGTTCGAATGAGCTATTGATACAAGAATGTTAAACAATCAGTGCAAAGCGCACTTTTATTATTTTGTTTCAACAAGATACAACAGACATAAAAACGCAAGAATATGGATATTCTAATTTTCTGTCGTACTTCTAGCTGTTGCTAAAGAGCTACTGGCTGGAATATTTTTCACTCAAGAGCGCTCTTAACCAAATCCACTTCCTACTGGAGAATTTTGAATGAGTGAAACTAACGATATCGATGACCTACTAGCTTCGATTGACGCCGAAAAGCGGGCCGAAAACTCTGCGAAGAAAGCGGAAGAACTGAGGAAAGCGGCCAATGCAAGCCTGCAAGCTCAAATCGACGATAGGATTAGCAGCCTTATTTCCGAGTTCGGGCTAGATCACGACAAGCTTTATAAGTTCATCGAGTCCCATAAGGTTAAATTTCCTTCAACGTCTAACCAAGGTACGACATCAGAAGAATAGGAGTAACAGCCTACAACTTTAGCTAGTATCTAATAGCGGCAGTAAAGTACTGCCGCTATTTTATCTGAACCAAACCTCTGTTTTTTCTCTTCCCCAATCATTTACGTGCTCAGCCCTGGACTCATCATCCCACTCCCCAGATCCAAAAACCCGATTTTTAAGTACAAACTCATCGTTAATATAAAAGACTACAAACTTTGAGTCGTCTTTTAGAGTAATCTTAATATTCAAGTACCTTTCTGAGCCCACGTATCCAAGAAAGCTTTTAGCAAGAGGCTTCCTATTCAGGTACTTCCGATACACTTCTATCTTGTCGATACAAGCTTTTGCCAATTTGTCTGCATGCTTTCTCTTATCGATATTATCAATATTCAGCACATCGCTATCAATTGCCAGCCAGTCATCATCTAATTCAGAATCATCACAATGCCTAGTAGAAACAGCTTCCTTAATATTCCTAAGATCATCTTTGTTCAAGAACGGATTATAACTAGAAGGCATATTTGCATCCCAGTGCCATAATCTATGGCCACACACCCTGAATATAGCATCCTCCACAACTGACTGCATAAACGAATATTTTGAAGCTCGTGTATCTTGGTAATGGTTGTTTTCACACCGATACCGTCGCTCCCGACTATTTTCGTCATAGTAAGCAGTGAATTTTTCATTGCAGAATCGGCATAAAATACGGTCGCCTGCAATATCCACATACTCTCTTCGATTAATCAATTCGTTTATCTGGTCATATTCATCAATGGTAACTGGTGCGAATTTATAATACTCTCGAGCAACCTTAGATCTTTCACCTAATTTAAAAACCCTGTCTCCATACATTGAAACATCTGATAGTGTTTCCTTGATACCTTTTGGCAGCAAGTGATTATTTTTTACATTTGAATGTGAAAGTTTAATATTAGGGTATTCTTCTCTTACTTTTTTGCTCGTCTTCCAGATCGACAAACCTTCATTCAAAACACACCTAATGATAAACTCAATCACAAAATAAGTTTTATCATTTCTAACAACAAATCCAGACTCTTCTTTTGCCCACCACACTTTGTTAGGTATCTTCTTCAAACTCACAACCGGATTGCTATTACCTACTCTATTATTATTGTGATAATCTATTTTTCCTTCTAAGATACTGAAAGATTTTTTATTAGAAGCCTTTTTCTCATCAAAAGAATACTTGGAACTTATTATTTTTGCTAAAAATACTTCATTATCATCAGAATACTTTGGATATATTCCAACCCGGTCAACTTCAACAATCGCCACCGACACGTGCCTTGTAATGCTTCTCAATAAAGATTCATCTAAAGCTCTATGTTTATGCCCCATACCTAACAGCAACCAAGAATCTTTATCTACCTTCCCTTGATCACACGCGTGCAAAAAATCGGTGATAGTATCAGAGGCAACCTCGATTACATCTCCTGAGTGTTTTAAACCTGAATGTTCACATATTCGCTTTATCTTTTCTTTCAAATGATGAGATATTCTATCGACCAGCGATGGTTTACTTCCATTATCTATAAAGCAGTACGCATCCTTTTTCTTAGCCACAACAGTAAAACCTTTAGCCTTGATAATGATGATAAATAATGTAAAGCATACAGTTACGCAACCATGAAAATATCCGAAATAACATCATTAGAAAAGGACACCTCGGCTTCAAACGCGACCATCGGACCTAAACAGTCGGAGCCAGGCAAACCGTTGAAGCCTGTCCAGCCACCGGAAAAGTACCAGCACCGCGACAAGGATGATCTTGAGCCGCAAGACAAGCCCCCAAGAAGCTCCTACAAGCCAGTGAAGCCAAAACCGCCAGAGAAGCCTGTCTAACGATCTTGTGGACGGTATCTTGGCTGAGCCAATGCTGCTCAGCTTGGGTCCATGATGTTTACCGGCTACCTATTGGTTAGGCCGCCACACTAAAGAGGGTTTAGCCGCGGCTTTTGACCAAAAATTTCTCCGCGCCGCGCTCGCATCTCAACCGCATATGCTTCTGCACTGCTGTCGACCAGAACTTACTGGTAATCGAGGTGGTCATGTATGAACTGTTTGGTGAGGTGGTCTAAACGGATCTCACCGCTAGCGAACCTTGGCAGGTCATCCGATACAAGACTTGGTATGACTAATCTGTTTGCTACGTAGACGCAGAACTGGTCGCCGCTGAGCCGTCCAGAAGCATGACTGTTCAGCCTAGTCACTAATCCGTACTTCTTTTTGCCCTGCTCTAACGCCCTCTCGATTTCCCTTCCGGACATACCGCAATAGAACAAGTCATCACCATTCCAGATTGCGTAAACGCCAGCACATACCGATGGGATACTTCCGTTAGGCCAATCCGAAAAGCTGAAGCGCTGTGAGAATTCCATGTCCGAATTTGAGCCTCCTGAGCCGATGCCCTATCTTCGCATAGATATAGAGCCTGCATGAACCTAAGCGCCCTCTCTCCCGCGACAAACTACCAATAGGTTAGGCCCACATTTAGCTGTCACAGGAAGGGGGGGGGCTATGTCTACGACTATCTCGAAACGGGCTTCAAAAATCCGGTTAAAATTCAGAAACGAAAAATATTAGCACTCAGCATACCTTGCACTAATAAACGCAAAAGCAGCCAAGGTTTTTCCGCTTGAAGTGTGTGATTAGCTGGATATATTATTCGTCATTTTTTATTTCAGAGGCGAAACACCAACCATAACCATAAGCCTTTTTTCGGTAACCATATCCGGTCGAACAGGGCTTTCGTAAGCAGACAGAACTAATAGATGAAACACAATTCGTGTTTTTAGCCATGCCATTATCTACGAGCCATCTTGCTGCTGCATGCTGGCTAGGGAATTCCCTTAAAACTTTACCAGTCAGCAAGTCAAGCATATAGATTTCTTTGCTTGTTTTAGCCGCCGCAGCTCTAGCCCTTTTTTTCGAGTTAGCCACTGCTTCATCTGGATTTTTTTCTTTCCATTCTTTTAGAGATGCTTTTCGTTTTGAGTTAGCTTCTTCGCTAGTACGAGATTTAATTAGCTTTTCTTGCCATTCTCTATGTTTCTCTGGATTTTCTTGTGCCCACTTCCTAAGGCTTTCCTTTCGCTTCTCTTGAACTTCAGAGGATTTTATAGCTCTGTGATTTTTCCTTCTAGACTCCAAGTATTCCCTGGGTTTTTCTCTCTTCCATTTATTTATTCGATCACGAGACATTTCGCGATATATCTCTTCGCTCATCACCTCTTTTATTCTTTTATTTCTTGCACGTAAGGCCGGAGTATCTCCTGACCGAAAGGCCTTTATAGAGGCTTCCAACATAGGCTTAAACTGTTCAGGATTGGCTCGCATATGCGCACGTTTTTTTTCACTTGATTCAGCAACCGAAGGATGCTTGCTAGTGCCACCTCCACCTGCTACAAGATTAAGGCATTTTTCATCCAACAGTAAGTCACTATCTACTATAGAAGCTTCCAACTCCTCTGTTTCCTCTGCAGTCTTACATGCTGCAATATAATAACGCAAAAACTGCTCTTTATATTTTTTAAACTTATTTGAAAACTTAACACCTGATCCAGGATAACGCTGCAAATCAGACCATCTTGGACGATTAGCCTTACCTATATAGTACTCACCGCTTTTAAAATTTACTTGGATATAAACAACCCTGTAATAACCATCATTTTTGTTTCTCTTGCGAATAAGATCACTTTGGGACAATACATCAAACCAGCGATCTTTTATTCTTATACGCTCTTTACTAATCCCCAACCTAGCCAAATTTAACTTTGACTTTGGCAAACGATCCTCACTGGTACCGAACGACAATTCCAGCGGGTTAAACATCTCAATTTCAATATTATCGTTAATAGTTATTATCATGATCTATATTTTATCTAACGCATAAATAAAACCTTGAAATTAATAACATTATCAACATCGCAAGAAAAACACCCATCAACGGGTGGACACTACAATCCATCAATTCTTTCTGCCAGATCAGTTCAGCCCTTCCCCAGCTAGCAGCACTCTATCCACAAACTTTTTCAGCAGATTGTTCGACTCAGGCGTTTCCACAGCGCTATCAAGAACTTGTTGCAAGTGACCATCACCGTCGGTGTATTTGTCTTTGAAAATGGTGAGCCTGCTGATGAGTATGGACTTTGACACCTCCGGGTGAAACTGCGTAGTCCAGAACGGCTTTCCCTTGACCCGGAAACTGTGGATGCAGGCACCGGTTTCCGCCAGCAGGACGCAGCCCTTGGGTAGTTCCGTGGCACGTTCACGGTGCACGGAAACCGCCATAAAGGGATTCGGAGTGTCGTGAAACAGCAGATCGTCTGAGGCGGCTGCGGTCAGGCTGATCGGGAGCGTACCCATTTCAAACTCATGATCATCACGGAACACATGCCCCCCCAGCGCTTTTACCGCCAGCTGATGGCCGAAGCAGGACGCGAACACCGGTACCGCATGCTCCAGGCAATAGTTGAGCAGATGCTGGGCAGGAATCACAAAGGGATAATGATCAGGCTCCAGCACACTCGCCTCGCTGGAGCCGCCAACGTAAAGCGCGTCGTAGTCCAGCACCACCGCAGGATCGAACTCGGGGGTGTCGAACAGATTCAGTATCGTAAACTGGCTGTTTTCCAGGCCGCTAAAGCGGGCAAAACTGTCCAGCTCTTCCTGCCGGGTCAGGGCTTCATCGCGAATCTGCAGCAGCAGTATCCGCAGCTGATGGCGTTCTGGCATCCGTGTTCTCTCACTACTCGGGCTCAGGTCGAGAATACCCAAGCTCCCTGAGGATTGCACCCGTGATCAGTTCCCCCGCTGACGGGTCTGGTAGACACCATCCACCAGACCGGAAAAGTGCAGTTCGATATCCGGATGATTGACCGGTTCATCACTGAGGTCGGCTTCGAGGTTGCGTTCGGCCACATAGGTTTCATGGATGGCGTTGTGTACCAACACCCGATACCAGGGGCGGTCCCGCGGTGGTCGGCTGACGGCTTCATTCTGATACCAGTCGTCCGACAATGAAAACACCGGATCCACGTCGATGATCACGCCGCGGTATTCGAACAGGGCATGACGTACCCGCTGGCCGATGGCATAAACAGCCTCGCTCATAGTTCTGTTCCCGCTCAGAGTTCTTAAACACTATAGTCAGCTTGCCGATAGCAGGATCAAACAAAACCTTTTTCGGTCCCTGTAGTCATAGCTTTATCGCCGTCGCCCACATAGGAGTGCGAACATGAGGAACCTTCTGCCCCCCCTGCTTCTGTCATCGCTGCTGGTGTTGCCGGTCAGCGCTCATGCCAGCAGTGCAGAGGCCATCTTCGCCGGTGGCTGTTTCTGGTGTATGGAGGAAGCGTTCGAGCAGGTTGAAGGCGTCGAAGAGGCGGTTTCCGGTTATATCGGCGGGCATCTGGACAACCCCACCTATTATCAGGTGTCTCAGGGGCAGAGCGGGCATACCGAGGCGGTGCAGGTGAGCTACGATCCGGACAAGATCAGTTACAACCAGCTGCTGGATGTGTTCTGGACCAACATAGACCCGGTGGACGGCGGCGGGCAGTTCTGTGATCGCGGCAGCCAGTACCGCAGCGAAATTTTTTACCGTACTCAGGAGGAAAAACTGCTGGCGGAAGCCTCAAAGCTGAAACTGACCCAGGCGGATACCCTGCCTTCCGAGATCGAAACGGACGTGACCCAAGCAAGTGAGTTCTTCGTCGCAGAGGAGTACCACCAGGACTACTACCGCAAGAATCCGGTTCGCTACAGTTTTTATAAATACAGCTGCGGCCGCGCCAAACGACTGGAACAGCTGTGGGGCAAGGCCCCCTGAATCAGGGTTGCAGGCCGTAACTCAGCAGTATATCCGCCACTGTCCCCCGCTCAGCAAGCGCCTGATAGGCGCGACTGAAGCGCAGGTTCCAGTCGCTGTCCGTAGTCTGTTGCGAGAAGCCGACAAAATAATCAAGTTGCCGGTGCCGCCCGGCATAGCGCACGCCCTTAATACCGGCATCACGCATCAGCGCCAGTCCAACGTCGCGGTTGCCATATACCGCATCCAGCCGCCCCGCTTCGAGCTGGCGTAACAACAGTTCCGAATCGCCCTGAACATCGATCCTGAAGGCGACGCCACTCAGGCGCTGCAACTGCGCGAGCGAACGGGAGGTGTTGGAGGGCCCGTAAACACCGATCTTGAGACCGGCCAACTGAACCGGCTCGGCGTAGCGGAGCTGATTGCTCTGCCCAACAAACACCCCGTACTCGGTACTCAACAGCGGGGTGCTGAAGTTTAACCACCGCGCCCGCTCGGCGTTCCAGCCGATCACATACATACCATCCGCATCACCGGCACGCACCCGCGCCTGGGCCCGCGCCCAGGGCAGCAGCTCATGTTCGCAGCGCACCGCAAGTTCAGCACATACGCGGTCGACCAGGGTGCGCGCAGGTCCGGAGACTTCGCCCTCCTTCAGGGTCGAGAAGGGAGGAAATTCATGCGTCACCAGGCGGATCACCCGCTCCTCATCAGCCCAGACAGCGGAACCTAGCAGCACGCACAGCAATCCCAACACCAAACGCATTATCTATCGTCCTCAGCGGTTAACCCTTTTTCACCCGGGAAGATTAAACCCGGCGGACCCAAGCCGCCATAACAATCGGAGTCGCGCCAGGCTGATCGCCTCAACGGCCCGCTTGCACGACCATCGGTGCCGCCACCGCATCGGCCTGCTCGGTGCCGTAAAGGCGGGCCACCAGCGCCAGCGCAAACTCCAGCGCGGTACCCGGCCCCCGACTGGTAATACACTGATCGCCGCACACGACGCTAGCCTCGCTACGGCGTTCAGGCGGCAACCGATCAATAAACCCCGGGTGCGCCGTGGCGGTGGTGCCGGCCAGCAAGCCATGGCGCTCCAGCACCACCGCTGGGGCCGCACAGATGGCCGCATAGTGCCTGCCCGCTGCCTGCTGCGCCTGCAGCAGGCGGGTAAGCACCGCATTGTTGCTGAGCGTTTCAGCCCCGGGCATGCCGCCAGGCAGCACTATCAGGTCGTAGACACATGACTGACAGGCATCAATCAGACAGTCTGCCAGCAACACCACCCCGCGCGATGCCGTGATCTGGGGCTCCGATTCCACTGAAGCCACTGTAACCTGGGCTCCGGCGCGCCGTAATACGTCAACCACCGTTACCGCTTCAATCTCTTCGCTACCGTTCGCTATCGGTACCAGCACCTGTTTCTTCATGCCTGCTCCTTACAGCCTGCGTCGTTGCGGGTAGATCCCTTCGAGTTCGATCACGCGCACCGGATCACCCGCGTTTACCTGCAGCGCAGCAGCCACCTCAGCGGTCAGTGTCAGCGGCCCGTCCGTCGGTAGCACCAACTCGGTGAGGGTCGCCCGAAAACCCGCCAGTCCGGTATTGCAGACCAGACAGGGCTGCCCCCGCCCGTTCATCTCACCGATCTGCACCGTGCGACGCTGACTGTGCTGCACACTATGAATATCAGGCAGTCGAGCCTCAACCGTGGGACCGCCGTCGAAGATATCGATATAACCGTTATGTTCGAAGCCCTCTTTTTCCAGTAGACGCAGCGCCGGCAGGGTCTTGTCATGCACCTGGCTGATTACCGCCTGGGCCTTGGGGCTGAGCAGGTTGACGTAAAGCGGGTACTTGGGCATCAGCTCAGCGATAAACACCTTGTTACCCATGCCCACCAGATAATCAGCCCGGGGAAAGTCCATCTTGAAAAAGTGCTCTCCCAGCCACTCCCAAAAAGGTGAGTGGCCGTTCTCGTCGGACACCCCGCGCATTTCTGCGATCACCCGCGGATTGAAGCGTTGCGGGTGTTCGGCCATAAACAGAAAGCGACACTTGGACAGCAGGCGGCCGTTGGTCCCCTGGCGATAGGGTTCGCGCAGATAGAGGGTGCAGACTTCCGTCGACCCGGTGTAATGGTTACACAGGGTCAACACCTCCATCTTGTTATGTACGTTCAGTTCCCGCGAGGCGTGGACCACTGTTTCACGGTGGTAGTGGTAGAACGCTTCGTGGTTGCCAACCCCGGTAGCGATGGCGGTAGTACCGGCGATGGTGCCGGTGGCCGTATCTTCGAGCACAAACATGTAACGTTCGTTGTCCGGCTCGGCGTTGTCCTGCACGAAGGAGTTCAGCGACTGTTCCAGCTTGGCACGCAGAATAGCGTCATTGGAGGGTAGTGAAGTGAAACCGACACCGGATTCGTCGGCGATCTCTCGTAGCGCAGCAAAGTCACGCTCTAGGATGGGGCGGATCAACATCATTGCCATGTCACTCCAGCTCAGCCCCGCCACGATGGCAAGGCGTCAGGGTAAAACGGCCATTGTCAGCCGGAGGCAGCAAAACTGTCTTGCCTGAATGCGCCCCCCTTTTCGCTTAACTGACGCCCTTGCTCTTGAGAAAACTGGCCAGTTCCACATCCACCACTTTGATATGGTTTTGCAGCCAGTCCTGCAAGAACTGCACAAAAGCACGACAATCGTCCGGACTTGCCGCCAGCAGGCGCATATCAAACTCGAACAGCTGCTCCGCGGTGCGGTTGTGGTTTTGCTTGTGGTCGTCGTAACCCGGGTACTGGAACTCACGCATCAGCGACTCCTCGAACGAGAAGTGCTCCATGGCATAATCCATCAATTGGTTCAGGATGTAGAGATACTCTTCAGAGTCGTCGCCGCGCTCCAGAGCATCCCAGGCATCATTGATGTACCCGATAAACCGTTTATGTTGCTCATCAATCGCCTGTACACCCAACTGCAGCGACTGGTCAAATTCGAACACACTCATCCTGAACTCCGTCATCATCCAATGGTGATATCTTAAGCGGCTGGCAGCATCTTCCACAATCCGGGCAACAACGACCTTAACTCCGGATGAGGTACAGCGTTGACGAACTCCTTAACCGCGCACTCCTTGCTGGTGGTATCCCGGTACAACGGACGAGCCAATGGATTGCCAAAGCGATCCACCAGCACCTCTACATCGGGACTCGCTGCATTAATGCCGGGGCCGGTAGCAATGCCCACTTCCCCGGTCACCAGGCGCAGCATGCAGCCGGGTGGAAACATCCCCAGCTTTTTTATGAACAGTTGCACCAAGGTACTATCGATATCCTCGCCCCGGCCCATGAAGATCTCACGCATAGCGTCTTTTGGCATCCGTTTTTCGCGGTCGCCCCGGGTTCGGACCATGGCCGCAAACACATCGGCTATGGCCAGAATCTTGGCTTGCTTGGTGATTTTGCTCTCCTCCAGACCATGGGGGTAGCCCTTGCCGTTCAGCCGTTCATGGTGCTGTTCTATGGCCGTCAGCCAAACCGGGTCGGTAACTCCTGCCTGGCGCAGCATGCGAATCCCGCTCTCGCAATGGCCGCGTATCTGCTGCCACTGTTCATCTGACAGCGGCGCCTCGCGATGTTGAATGTCGTTCTGCATCTGCCACATACCCACATCATGGGTAAGACCCGCGGCAATCAGCGACCACCGGGTTTCCTTGCTCATGCCCTGGGCGCGGGCCAGCTCGTTGACCAATAATGCCACATGCAGTGCCTTGGTGTGGGCGTAACTGTGGCGTTTGGGGTTGAGATAGACCGCGCCGAGCAGGCCGTCATGATGGAGATCGGCCAGCCGTTGCAGCTCAATGGACATTCGCCGAAGCCCTGCGGCGGTTTCCGGCAACGGCGTCTTGGATAAGTCATCGTAAATTTTCGTCAGTTGCGCAACGTGTTGGTCCAACCAATCGAACACATTGATCTCGCGCACCCGGCGTGGCCGCTGCTCCTGCCCCTCAGCGGCCGGTTTAACCGCAGCAGCGCTGTCAACGGCCAGGTTGTAAACAAAAAGATCGCGTGACAGCAGGCGTTGCCGCTGGGAGGGCGTACGTATCATCGAGCCTTTGGCCAGCAACAGATGCCCCTCCGCATCATGAACCGACAATGACAGGGGTTCACCAACCACGACATCGCTGGCGTTTAAGGGGCGTAACTCTGGTTTTTTGCTACTGGAATTCACTGATACCACCGTGACTCGCTGTACACTGCACTTCAACACCTGCCTCCACCACAGGCGCAGACTAAGATACCATGATTAAAATCAACCTCGCAGACAAGCATCCAAGGTAGTCTTAGCAGTAATGCGCCCACATATCCGTAAAGGACCCTACCCATTATGAACAAAAGCGTATTCATTGCGTCACTTTTCGCTATCGGATCCGCCAGCGCCTCATCGCCGGTCAACACCTATTTTTCTCTGGCGGTGACTGAAAACTCCCACAATCACGCTGGCGACAATCTGCTTTATCTCGACTTTGATGCCGGTCTTGATGCGGTATCGCCGCGGGTGGTCGTATCCCCCAAGATCAAGTCGAACGCGATTACCCTTGACGGGAACCTGGGCGAATGGCGCGACGAGCAGTTCAGCCAGATTACGGCTCGGGTGATGAACAACTACCCGCTGAGCGAGTTTTACGACGCGGTGCCCGGAGAGATCGAGGTCGCCTCCGCCCACGACGACCACCATGTTTACTTCGCCGTACGTTTTACCGATGCCAATCACGACGCCTCAACCAACCGCAATCGCTGGATTTGGGATGGCAACCAGTGGGTGACCAAACCCCACGTGGCAACCAATCCCGCAGCACCCGCCAGCCGGGCAGTAAACGCTGACGATGAGTTGCGTGGCGCGGAAAGCGAAGATCGGGTGCTGTTTATGTTTCCGATCATCGACAAGCTGGGTAACTTCCGTGACGGCCGGCACGGCTGCGCCGGCCTCTGTCACGCGGAGCTGGCCGAGTCCGGCGATCCCGGCGAGAAGATGATCGCTGAGGATGTCGCCAAGATGCGCACCGCCGTTTATGGCGACATGGCCGACATTTGGCACTGGACCAGCACCCGCAGCGCACCCTCCAACACCCTCAAGGACGCATACGCCGATCAGGATGGCCGGCACGGAGACCCGGGGCGTTCCGGCGACCAGGACAACGACTACCGCAAACGGATCGACCGCAAGGGAACACCGGGGCCAGCCTGGGTCAGCCGCAGCGACTACGAGGCCGGCCGTTACAACCAGCCGGGCTTTACCACCGGCCGGTTGACCGAGGACGACCTGCTGGAAGTAACTGCCGACATGCGCTTTGCCAAGGGGGTCAGCGTTCCCTACTCCGTTCCACGTCAGCCGATGGGCAGTTACGCCGATGTCGAGGTGGCCAGCCACTTCAACCCGGATAGCTTCCAATGGACGCTGGAGTTCAAGCGCCGGCTCGATACTGGCAACTTCGAAGATCACAACTTCCTGGAGGGCGAACCGGCGCAACGGCCGACCCTGCCGGTGATCGAGCGGGGCGATTCGGTGCTGGGCGCAAAACTGTTCAAGGAGAGGAAGTGCGTCGCCTGCCACGGCGAGCAAGGCGAGGGGGTATTCGAGAACGGCGCGTGGGTTTATCCTCGGATTCAGCGCGCCTCCGGAGCGCTCATCTACAAGACCGCCGATCCGAATCGGCCCAAGCGACGCGACGCGCTGAGTTTCAAACTGGCACCGGACGCTGAGCGCCCGCGGGCATTGATGCCCTATATCAAACTAACCGCACAGGAAGCCGAACATATCGCCAGTTGGCTGCAGACCCAGTTCACCCCCGCCGGCCAGTAAGCACCCTTAGCGCTTGCCCCGATCCAGCTGTTTACGCAGGGTCGGCGGCAAGCCGCGGATAGTGATGCTGTCGCTGGCGGGATCGTAAACCACCTGTTCTCCCAGCAGCGCTTCGGAAAAGCTCAGGCTCAGTCCCTTCATCGAACCACTATAACGGACAAACTTCTGCAACCCGCGGCGATCCGCCGGAATCTCGCTCATCAGCTCGTCCCCCTGACTGCCGGCGTAGTTAAAAAACTTGTCCGGGTCTTCGGTATCGATAATGCAGGACAGCTCCTTCAACCGCACCCGATCGCCCAGCTCCGCCTGCTCGTTGCAGTATTCATACGCCTTCTGGCGGGCCTGGGACGCTTTGCCGGCGTCTAGCTGCTGCTCGCCACAGTAGTCATTGAATACGCGTAACAAGGTCTGGGTCTGCTTGCGCGCGTCCGCCTCCTCGGTGCAGCCCAACGCGCCAATAAAGGCCTCGCTCGCGCTTTTTCCGGAACGCCCTTTGACGAACGAGCAGTACTGCTGACCACCGCTGCGGCGCCATTCATCCAGATTAATCTTGACTCCCAACTGCAGCTTGCCGATATCCAGATGCTGCGCGTCAGACAGTTCCAGCTGCTCGTCGATCACCACCGACGGCGCGGTGCTTAGCAGCAGCACCAGCAGCTGATCCACCTCCAGCACGGTCAGCCGTACCAGCATCAGGTAGCCCGATAACGGCTCCTCTTGTTGGTCCAGACGCTCTCGCAGACGCTCCAGCAAACGCCGGCTGAATTCGGAAAAATCGGTTTCACCATCCAGGTGTGCCGCCAGCCAGCGCGCACAGGGGAACGCCTCCTGATCGGTCTCGAAGTTGCCGTAGATCTTGCCGGAGCGATTGTTGTAGGTGGCGTTGACCTTACCAATCAACTCTTCCAGAGCTGGCGTCAGCGGCAGCTCGGTACTGCGAGGTTCGACAACCGTGGCGCCGCCCTCTGGCTTGTGAATGTGGTGAACAATCGCGTGCTGGATGGCCATGATGCTTCTCGATCGGATTGGAGGGGGGAGCTATTATGCCAGAAACCGATGCGCACCCAAGGGGTCAGTCACCAATCCCGAAACGGCCGTAGTAGTTCGACGTACAGGTCCTGAAGTAGGCGTCCTGCCCTAACTTCAGCAAGCGCTTACGCTGCGGCACTTCTTGTTCGGTCAGCTCACTCCGGGGCAAACCGGTCAGCAGGCGACTGCGATCGTGGCAAAGCTCCTGCACCAGATAACGCAGCTCCCGCGTGGGCACCGCGGTCGTCGACTCCTCCACCGCACGTCCGGCACAACCGGTGGCCACAACCATCAGCCCCAAAACGGGCAGCACCCGGCGCGCTATCTGCACGGGCATCAGCAATCCGCGCTAATAGCCGCGGCAACCTCATCGGCCAGCAGCTGCCGGAACCACTTGCTGGCGGGGTCGTTATGGGAGCGCTCGTCCCAGAGCAGGTGGATCGCCGACAGGCTCTGGTTAAAGGGTTTGGGTAGTTGCAAAGCCACGGCGCGTTCGCGAAACAGGGATTCCCAGCTATACCGCGGTCCAACCACCAGCGCATCGCTCTGGCACATCGCCTCATTGATGGTCATGGTGTGGGATGATTCCAATAGAATTTTGCGCCGCATGCCCATCGCCTGAAGCTGGATATCCACCGGGCCGCGATCATTGATCCCTTTGAACCAGGCTTTGATATGGGGATAGTGGGTGAACTGCTCGAGCGAGAGTTCAGTTTGGGTCGCCAACGGATGCCCCTGACGCACGAAACAGACCGCCTTGTCTTCATACAGCTTGCGGGCATGAATACCAGCCGGAGTATTTTCCTGAATCACGCCGGTGACGAAATCCAGCATTCCCCTGGCCAGGCTATGTATCGAATCACCATCGTAGGGCACGAACTTGAGCGACACCGCCGGGGCCTCTGTAGCCAGCCGATTGAGCAAGGGCGCAATAAATATCGCCGAAAACGGGTCAGGTACCGCAATAGTAAACTGGCGCTGTAAGGCTCCGGGGTCAAACCCTACCGGAGCCATCAGCTTCACCAGTTCATCCAGGGTCTGCGCAACCGGCTGTGCCAACTGCTGGCTGCGCGGGGTCGGCTCCAGCCCTCGCGGCGTGCGCAGAAACAACGGGTCATCGAACAGGTCGCGCAGCCGCTGCAGGGTTTTACTCATCGCCGGCTGGGTCACGTGCAGCCGCTCGGCCGCCCTCGAGACATTGAGTTCGTCCATCAACGCGTTAAACGCGACCAGCAGGTTCAGGTCTATTCGGTTGAGCTCATCCCGCTTCAAGGGTTAACTCCCGCTATCGTTGCGGTGGGAACTGGGTCAGCGCTCGCTGGACTGCTTCGGTCACGCTCTTCATCGGGTCGCTGTTACTCAGCACACCCCGAATATTGGATTGCCACACCACCTGCCGCGATTCGGCATCAAGAAAATCAATAACCAACGTCCCTTCGGTATAGGTGATCGTTTGGGTTTCCAGACTCCGCGTGTAGTTGATGCGGGTGCGCTGTTCGGGGGGGGTATTCCAGTAGCGGGGATCGGTCTTATCCGGCGAATGGCGGTAGTGGTCGTAGCGATCGCGATCGCCCCAGTAATTTCCGTGCTCTACCAACCGTTCCGAGGTGCGTTTCTGGCTGTCACCGTAATAACTGATCAGAAAATCCGGCGCGCTTTCATCACGCACGATCCCCTTGTTGCGAAGCTCCTGCTCCACGGTGTACTTCAGCCGCTGACTCAGCAGCTGCTGGTCAGCCGGCAAGTCTACCGATTTTTCCGGCATCCAGTCGAAGGTACGGTAGTTGGCGAACTCAACGTAAGGATCGAAGTCGGTGTTCACTGCCATCTGCTGGCAGCCACTCAGCAACAGCGCAATCAGGGGGGCTAACCATCGCAACATCCGCTCTCTCCTCGTTAATCGTCAGACACCTAGCCTGAACCTTCGCTTCGTCAACAGCTTAGATGCTAAGTTCCGAACCTGACAACGGCCGCTGTACGCTCGGGGCGACCGGAGTCGCCCCGGAAACTACTGGGGCGTGTTGCTGCCGGGCGCCGGAAGCCAGCTGCTTGGGCCCGGCGCCTCCAGCCACTGATCGAGCTGGCTGACGTCGTCGGGGCTGAGCGTACCCAGAGTTTCCTTGAACCGAAACAGGTTACGTACGTAAACATAGCGCGCGGTCTCGTAGTCACGCACCGACCCATACAGCGCCCGTTCCGCCTGCAACACATCAACGATGTTACGCGTACCGACGCTGTAACCCGCTTCGGTCGCTTCCAGTGCCGTCTGTGATGAGACGATACTCTGACGACGCGCGGCAACAGTCTGCACATCCGTGGTCAGATTACGAAACAGCGAACGGGTATCCTGCACCACCGCCCTCTGGGTATCCTCACGCAGCTGGGTAGCCGCATCCCAGCGCTGGAAATTCTCCCGGACCCGCGAACTGGTACCCCCGCCCTGATAGAGCGGCAGATTAAAGTTGAGCCCCACAAAACTGCGATCGATCTCCTGAGTCGCGGAGATATTGCCGTCATCCTTGGTGTAGCTGGCGACCAGATCCACCGTGGGATAATGGCCGGCCTGAGAGGACTTGCGGTTGGCTTCTGCCACACCGACGTCGTAATTGGCCAGCTGCAACCCGATGTTACCGTCCAGCGCCTTGTCGACCCAGGGCTGATACTCGGCCGGCGCCAATTCGGTGACCGGAAACTTCTCGCTCAGGCGGTCCAGACTGCGCCAGTTGGCACCGGTGAGGCGATCAATCGCCTCAAAGCTGTTGTCCAGATCACCCTCGGCAATAATCCGGTTCACCCGCGCGCTATCGTAGGCCGCCCGGGCTTCTTCCACATCGGTAATGGCGATCAGGCCTACTTCAAACTGTGCCTGCACCTGGTCCAGACGCCGTTTTACCGCGGCTTCCTCGGCCACAGAGGTGGAGTGATTGGTCTCCGCCAACAGCACGTTGAGGTAGGCTTCGATGGTGCGGCGTATCAGCGCCTGCTCGGCGGCGCTGAATTCAATACCTGCGCGTTCACCTTGCAGCTTTCCCGCCTGATAGTTGTACCAGACATCGGCCCGAAACACCGGCTGGGTCAGGGTAACACCGATGCTGGTGGCGTCACCGTCCAGCGCCAGCGACGGATCGCTATCGGTATGACCGACGCTGGCCTCCAGGTTGATGTTGGGCAGCAGACCGGCGCGGCTTTGGTCAGCCACCTCGGCGCCGGCCAGGTAGTTGGCCCGGGCGGCACGCAGCTGCGGATCACTGTCGAGCGCTTGGCGATAAACCGCCTCCAGATCGGCGGCAACCGCGTTGGGCAGGGTCAGTACGGCTACAATAGCCAGAGTTAGACGATGAGGTTTCAAACCGTTCTCCTTGTCAGGTACAGATCGGCTGGAGGCAGCGTGATCAGATTAATCCATAATAGTACGACAGTTAGACGCAGGGGCCGACCCTTGCGGCAGAAATAGCCCATAAACCGCTGCCATAGTGGTTATAGCCAGCAACTAATTGTAAATCCAAATCATTTGTTACTGACCTCAGCAATACCCCACGATGGATAAAGACTGAACTTCCGACGCGTAAAAGCACCGCATGCCTGCGCTAGACCAACCAGGTCTCGCAAACACTCGAACCCAACGCGGCCCCGCTAGCGGCAAGCTAGTGTCGCCTTCCATAACAACAAAAGCCGGTGAAATCACCGGCTTTTGTGACAGAGCAGCGGATTCCAATCGCCATTGAACGCCTGCGTCATGGCGCAGAGAACCCGCATCAACTGGCGGACTGTATTAGAACAGCGCCTCGTCCAGCGCCATCACCGCATCGCTGCCTTCGGCGCAGATCGCGGCGTAGCCGAGGTAACGGGGCAGAATCTGCTGGAAGTAGAAGCGTGCTGTCGCCTGCTTGGCCTGATAAAAGGGATCGCTATCGCCGGCATCGGCTTTCGCCGCAGCGGCCAGAGCAGACTTCAGCATTAACCAGCCACCGCATAGGGTGCCAGCCAGCATCAGGTAGTTAAACGCGATACTTCCCGCCAGGTTGGCGTCATCGGCCGCGCCGTTCAGCAGCGACGCCTGCACCAGTTCCATCGCCTCAATCCCTGCCGCCAGTGCCGCTGCCTCGGTTTCAAACGCACTACCTTCTGCGCTGACGATCAGCTCACGCATCTCGGCCAGCAGGTTGTGCATCGCCGCACCCTGATCGAACAGGGTCTTGCGGCCGACCAGATCCATCGCCTGGATACCGTTGGTGCCTTCGTAGATCGGCAGGATGCGCGCATCGCGCTGGAACTGTGCCGCACCGGTTTCCTCGATAAAACCCATGCCGCCGTGAACCTGCACGCCCAGCGCAGTGACCTCCTGGGCGATCTCGGTACCCCAGCCTTTGACGATCGGTGTCAGCAGCGCCACCCGCGCCTTCTGCGCCGCTTTCTGTTCGTCGCTGCCGGCATGTTCGTAATCGAGACCCGCGTGAGCAACGTAGGTCAGCGCGCGGGCCGCTTCGGTCAGCGAACGCATGGTCAGCAGCATGCGGCGCACGTCCGGGTGCTTGATGATCGGGCCCGCCTCACGGGTGCCGGGCGCCGGACTCTGCACCCGTTCCCGGGCATAGGTGACGGCATGCTGGTAGGCGCGGTCGGCGATCGCCACCCCCTGCAGACCCACCCCCAGACGGGCGTTATTCATCATGGTAAACATGCAGGCGATGCCTTTGTTCTCTTCGCCCACCAGGTAACCGATGGCGCCGCCCTCGTCGCCGAAGCTCATCACGCAGGTGGGGCTGGCATGGATACCCATTTTGTGTTCCAGCGACACCGCCTTGACGTCGTTGCGCTCACCCAGGCTACCGTCCTCGTTGACCAGGAATTTGGGTACCACGAACAATGAGATCCCCTTCACTCCGGCGGGCGCATCCGGCAGACGCGCCAGCACCAGGTGAACGATATTGTCGGTGAAGTCGTGTTCGCCCCAGGTGATAAAGATCTTCTGGCCGCTGATGCGGTAGTGGTCGCCTTCACGCTCCGCTTTACTGCGGATCGCCGCCAGGTCGGAACCGGCCTGCGGCTCGGTCAGGTTCATGGTGCCGGTCCATTCACCACTGATCAGGCGCGGGATGTAGGTCTGCTTGACGGCGTCGCAGGCGTTGGCCTCCAGCGCTTCAATGGCACCCTGGCTCAGCAACGGACACAGCCCCCAGGACATGTTGGCCGCCTGCCACATCTCCATCACCGGCGTCGCCAGCAACTTGGGCATCCCCTGACCACCGTACTCGGGGTCAAACTGCAATGAGCCCCAGCCGCCTTCGGCAAACTGCTGATAGGCCTCTTTGAAACCAGCCGGCGTGGGTACTTCGTGCTGCTCGGTCAGTTTCACCCCGGCACGGTCACCGGTGTCGTTCAACGGTGCCAGCACTTCCCCTGACAGCTTGCCCGCCTCTTCCAGAATTGCGCTGACCATATCCGGAGTCGCGTCTTCGTAGCCGGGCAGCTGGGCGATCTGCGCCATTCCCGCCACTTCATTGAGGGCGAAGGTCATGTCGGCAAGGGGTGCTCTGTAGTCAGCCATATTCCGTTCCTGTTACTCAATTCGATGAAATCAGCCGGGCAGCAGCCCGGCATAGCAGTCTCTTGTCAGCCCAGGTTCTTGGCCTGGGTCCGCAGTACAAACTTCTGGATCTTGCCGGTCGAGGTCTTGGGCAGATCGCAGAACACCACGGTCTTGGGCGCTTTAAAGCGTGCCATGTTGTCGCGGCAGAACTCGATAATCTCCGCTTCGGTGGCATCACTACCGGGCTTGAGGGTTACAAAGGCACAGGGGGTTTCGCCCCACTTGTCGTCGGGACGCGCCACCACCGCGGCTTCCTGCACCGCCGGGTGGCGATAAAGGGTATCCTCCACCTCAATACTGGAGATGTTTTCACCGCCGGAGATAATGATGTCCTTGGAGCGGTCCTTGATCTCGATATAACCGTCCTCGTGCCATACAGCGAGGTCACCGGAGTGGAACCAGCCGCCATGAAACGCCTCATCGGTGGTGGCCGGGTTCTTCAGGTAGCCCTTCATCACCAGGTTGCCGCGCATAAAAATCTCGCCCATGGTTTCACCGTCGCGGGGCACCGGCTCCATCGTGGTGGGGTCCGCCACCATCAGACCATCCAGCATCGGCGCACGCACGCCCTGACGCGCCTTCAATCGCGCTTTCTGCTCGATGGTGTTGTCGTCCCATTCGTCATGCCAGGCACAAACCACCGAGGGGCCGTAGGTTTCGGTCAGACCGTAGACGTGAGTCACCTTGAAGCCCATCTCCTCCATGCCCTGAATCACTGCGGCGGGCGGTGCAGCGCCGGCGGTCATCACCTTCACCTGATGGGTAATATCCTGCTTCAGCTCGGCCGGGGCACCATTGAGCATATTGAGCACGATCGGTGCACCGCAGAAGTGGTTGACCTTCTCCTTGCGGATCAGGTCGTAGATCGGTTCGGCACGTACATGGCGCAGGCTGACGCTGGTGCCTACGGTGGCGGCGATGGTCCAGGGGAAACACCAGCCGTTGCAGTGAAACATCGGCAGCGTCCAGAGGTAGACCGGGTATTCGCCCATATTCCAGGAGATCGCATTGCTGACCGCATTCAGGTAAGCGCCGCGGTGGTGATAGACAACACCTTTGGGGTTGCCGGTGGTACCGGAGGTGTAGTTAAGGGTGATCGCATTCCACTCGTCCGCCGGCCCCTGCCAGGCGTAATCGGCATCGCCTTCGGCCAGCAACTGTTCATAGCTGATCTCGCCCAGGTGCTCGCCGTCGGTGTAGGTCGGGTCGTCAATGTGCACCAGCAGCGGCTTGACGGTGGCTTTTTCCAGCGCCGCGGAGACCACTTCGGAGAACTCGCGCTCGGTAATCAGCACCTTGGCTTCGGCGTGGTCCAGAATAAAAGCCACCGCTTCGGCATCCAGGCGGGTGTTGATCGAGTTAAGCACTGCGCCACTCATCGGTACCCCGAAGTGGGCCTCAAAATGCTCCGGCAGATTGGGCGCCAGCACCGACACCGTGTCACCAACTTCGATCCCGCGCTTGCTCAGCGCGCTGGCCAGCTTGACGCAGCGCTCGTAGGTCTCGGCCCAGCTGCGACGCACATCGCCATGTATGGTGGCAGTGCGGTTCGGATAAACAAACGCGGCCCGCTCCAGAAAGCTCAGCGGCGACAGTGGCGCATAGTTGGCGGAGTTCTGATCCAGATCCTGCTCGTAGGGGTTGCTGCGAACTGAAGACATACGGGTAATCCCTTCCTGGTTTGGTTATAGTTAACTTGCCGCCGGGGCAACAACAGAGCACAAGCCCAGCCCCCGAAATGGAATCGGACCATAATAAGGGTTTTCCCTGATTTTGCCCAATATACCAAAGTCGGACGCGGCAACAATGACAATAGCAGCCACAATCGCCGTCGATGACTCAAAATGACACCTACCAACCGCTCGATCGCTACCGCCAACTGGCGGAGAAGTCGCCGGACCTGATTTCACGCCACGCACCGGACGATTTCAGCTTCATCGACGTCAATCCGGCGGTGGAGAAACTACTGGGCTACAGCGCCAACGAGATCATCGGCCGCCCCGCTTACGACCTGTTTCACAACGAAGACGCCGACACCTGGAAGAACCGCGCGCAGAGCGTGACCTACCGCGAAGGGGTCTACACCAACGTTTACCGCTTCCAGCGTAAGGATGGCGACTACATCTGGCTGGAAACCACCAGCCGCACCATTCGCGACCCCGACACCGGCGAGATCGAAGAGATCATCTGCGTTTCCCGCGATGTCACCGAGCGAGTGGTGGCCGAGCAGACCATGACCCGGCTGGCACGGGTGGTCGAAGCCAGCTCTGACCTGGTGATGTTCTGTAGCGAAAACCACCTGATCGACTACCTCAACGAAGCGGCGATCCGCACCATGCATATCGACAAGAGCCGCTTCCCTACCCTTCATCTGGAAGAGCTGCTGAGTCGTGAGGGCTTCCGCCAGCTGACCGACGAGGCGCTACCCACGGCGCTGCGCGACGGCAACTGGCGCGGCGCCATCCCGCTGCGGCCCGGCTCAATGGAGGACCGCTACGCCGAGATCCAGCAGATCATCGCCCACAAACGCGACGACGGTCGGCTGCAGTATTTCTCGCTGATCGGGCGCGACGTCACCGACCAGAAAAAGGCCGAAGAGGAAGCGATGCAGCACCAGTTGGAGATGGCCCATATCTCGCGGCTGATGTCGGTGGGCGAGATGGCCTCGGGGCTGGCTCACGAGATCAACCAGCCACTGGCGGCGATCGCCAACTACAGCCGCGGCAGCCTGCGCCGGATCGAAGAGGGCACCATGAGCACGCTGGAGGACGCCGCCAAGGTGTTTACCCTGATCGCCCGCCAGGCGGTGAGGGCCGGCGACATCATCAAGCGGCTACGCAGCTTCGTGAAGAAAACCGAATACCAGCGAATGGATTTCCACATTAACGGCGTGTGTGAGGAGATCGCCCAGTTTCTGGAGCAGGAGGCTCGCAACGAGAACATTCGCTATCGTTTTCGTCTTGATGACAGCGACCCGCGCCTGAACGCGGACAAGGTGCAGATTGAGCAGGTCATCCTCAACCTGTTGCGCAACGCCATCGACGCCTATCGCCATTCGGACAAGGCGGAAAAAACCATTACAATAAGCACCGCGCGAGCGCGGAGCGAGTTGCGCGTCAGGATTCAGGATGAAGCAACCGGTATCAGCCCCGAACAGCTGGAAAATCTGTTTGAGCCGTTCTTCACCACCAAGGACAGCGGCCTCGGCATGGGACTGTCCATCTCCCGCACCATTATCGAAGCGCATGGCGGCCGTCTCTGGGCAGAGTCTGACGGCGCCACGGGTACGACCTTTAACATCCTACTTCCGCTGGAACGGTAGAGCATGATTATGCAGTCACAAATGGACGCCCTGACCATCTTTCTGGTCGATGACGACGACGATTTCCGTGATTCCCTCTCCTGGCTTCTGGAGTCCACCAATCACCCCATCCGCGCCTTTGACTCCGGTGAGCAGTTTCTGGAGCGGTACCGCGGCGAGCCCGGCTGCCTGCTGCTCGATATCCGCATGCCCGGAATCAGCGGACTGGCACTGCAGCAGGAGCTGATCAAACGCGGCCACCGTCTGCCGATCATCGTCATTACCGGCCACGGCGACATCCCCATGGCTGTGACCGCGATCAAGAACGGGGCGGTGGATTTTATCGAAAAGCCGTTTGACGATCAGGTATTGCTCAACCACGTTGAAAAAGCACTGGGGCTGGCGCGAGACTGGTTTACCCAGCAGCAGGCGCAGCAACAGGTTAACCAGAATTGGAACAGTCTGAGCAAACGGGAAAAGCAGGTCATGGAGCTGGTGGTGGCCGGCCACCCCAACAAAGCCATCGCTGAAAAACTGGAGATCAGCCCCAAGACCGTCGAAGTACACCGCGCGCGGGTGATGTCGAAGATGCGTGCCGACAGCCTGCCCGAGCTGGTCAAACAGTGGCAGCAGCTCGGCCGCTGACCGGCCCGAGAGCAGCGATAAACCCGCTCATCGCTGCCAGCGTCTGCTGCGGCGTTTCCAGATGAGGTACGTGACCGGCATCCACCCAGCAGGGCCGTGCCAATGCCCGGCCGCCAGCATTGATGCCGGCACAGATCTGCTCCACCTGGGCAGCACTGCCGTATTGATCGTTCCGCCCCTGCATCACGAGCGCGGGGCATTGAATACGCCCTAACCAGGGGGACAGATCCAGACCTTGAAAGCTGTTCCGCAGCCAGGTCTGGTGCCAACCGCGAAACAGATCGTCGATCTTATCACCGTGATAACGAGCCAGCGGCGCGCGCAGTTTGTCGGCGTAAACAGCCACCGCCGCTTCAATACCCGCACGCGTTTCCGGCTCCACAAACAGATGCGCCGCCGCGGTAATCAGTGCTACCACCCGTTGCCGCATCTCCGCCGCCCCGACCAGCGCGATTGAGCCGCCGTCGCTGTGGCCGACCAACACCAACTGCTCCAGGCCCAACTCGGGCGACAGCGCATCGATCAGTCGCGGCAGCACCACTCGTCCCTGATACTGGAGATAATCATCCGCACGGGGAAGGCGCAACGGGTCAGATCCACCATGCCCCTCGCGTTCATAGAGCAATACCGACATCCCGCAAGCTTCGGCCAGCTGCTCGGGGAAGCGCTTCCACTGCGCAAAACTGCCCAAGGCTTCGTGCAATAGCAGCAGCACCGGTTTGCCGGTCCCCTCTGGATGCTGCCCAAAGCGGATGGACAGCGCTACGCCCTCCACCTCAACCTGACCATTGCGCCATTGCATAGCTGTTGCAGTCATCATGGCGAGGCGGGCTCAACCGCGCTCGCGCTGACCGCGCGGCGGGATTGAGTAGGTACAAGTCACATGAGCAACGGGCAGCTCACCTCCTTCGGAATACAGGCTTACCTCACCCACCGCCAGGCGAGAACCAACCTTGAGCAGCTTGGCCTCGGCGATTACGTCAGCCTCAGGTTTGGGCCGCTGGAGAAAGTTAATGTTGAGGTTGGTGGTGACCGCCAAAGGTACCGGGCCAATCTCCCCCAACAGCGCCACATACACCGCCACATCCGCCAGCGCCATCATCGCGGGCCCCGACACCGTCCCACCGGGCCGCAGATGAGCCTGCTTCGGGGTCAGGCGCATGCGCGCGCCCAGACTGTAGACCGAATCGACGCTGCCGTATTCGGCCCCCTGCGGAAAATGTTCAGCCAGAAATTGGTTGATCTCTTCGACACTCATACAGGGCATGGCTTGCCTCCATTAAACCTAGCGCCACCAAAGACAACAAAGCCCCGGACAGGCCGGGGCTATCTGCACTCAGACGGATTAAGCGACCTCCGCCTCCGCCTGCTGGCGTAACAGGAAGCGCTGAATCTTGCCGCTGGGAGTCTTCGGCAGCTCTTCGACAAAGTCGATCTCGCGCGGGAAGGCGTGGGTCGATAGACGCTTGCGCACGAACTGTTTGAGCTCGTCAGCCAGTTCGTCACTGGCGTCGTAACCCTGTTTCAGCACCACAAAGGCTTTGACGATGGAGCCGCGCTCGGCATCGGGTTTGGCTACCACGCCACTTTCAGCCACGCAGGCATGTTCGATCAGAGTGCTCTCGACGTCTGCCGGCCCGATGCGATAACCGGCCGAGGTGATGATATCGTCGTCACGTCCTGCGAAGGTAAAAGCACCATCGCCATGGGCTTCAACTACATCGCCGGTAAGGTAGTACTTACCGCTGTAGGGCTGCTTTTCGTTCCAGGTATAGCCCTGAAAGAAAAACAGCGGCGAGTTATCCATATCCACCGCCAGTTGCCCGGTTTCACCCTCACCCACCTCCTGAAAGTTGCCGTCCAACGCCACCACCCGGTAGCCGGGCATGGCGTAGCCCATGGAGCCGATGCGCACCTTGTGCTGCAGAGCGTGGTGGTTACATGCGGTCATGCCCGTTTCGGTCTGGCCATAGTGGTCCATCACCGGACAAGCCAGCCGCCGATCGATCCAGTTGATCACCTCGGGATTAAGCGGCTCACCGGCGCTGCTACCCACTCGCAGGCTGAAAGGCTCGGGCTGATCGCCCAGCAGATGGTCATTGGCCATCAGCATCCGGTACGCGGTGGGGGCCGCCGCCAGATTGGTAATCTTGTGCTGACGCAGAAAGTCAAAGGTGTTCTGCGCGGTAAATCCGGCTTCGTTGAAATGGGTGGTACAGCCCAACAGCAACGGACCAACCACAGCGTAGTAGAGACCATACGCCCAACCGGGATCGGCCACGTTCCAGTATATGTCGTCATCCTGCAGACCGATGGCGTACTTCATGTAGACGTGGAATGCCAACAGCGCTTTGGTCGGAACGTGCACCCCCTTGGACTTGCCGACCGTACCGGAGGTAAACATCTGCAGGAAGGGCTGATCCGCGGCAACCACCACGGGCTCAAAGTCGTCAGACTGGCTGTAAACCGCGTCGATAAAGCTCGGTTCACCGGTGGAGGGCGCAGCGCTGACCATGATCACCGGCGGGCAATCTTTAACCTCATCGAGCTTGTGACGGTTAGCCTCGTCGGTCACCAACAGCTTGGTGCCGGCTTTTTCGGTGCGGTATTCAATGGCACCTGAACCAAACGCCGTAAACAGCGGCTGATAGACCGCACCCGCACGCAGGGTACCCATGATAACGACCAGCAGCTCCGGGGTACGAGGCAGCAGCGCCGCCACCCGATCGCCCTGACCGATGCCCTGACTGGCGAGGTAGTTGGCAAACTGGGCGGAGCGGGTTTTCAGCTCGGCAAAGGTAAGTTCGGTAACGCTGCCGTCGGTGGCCTGATGGCGCAGCGCGACTTTGCCGCCGTCAACCCAGCGATCGACACACTCGGCACAGACGTTAAATCCATTGGCGCGGTTTCCCTGCAGTTCGGCTTCGATCTGCTCCGGAGAGAAAGCCGCCATGAAGTCCTGATAGGCAGTGGCTGACATGGAGATGCCCTCATTGTTATCGTTATCGGCTCGGCGGTGGGCCAAAGCACCAGCAACGCCGAAGGGGGTAATAGGTCGAGGGTCAGAATAAGGGCAAGTTTACGTAAGCGTAAAGTTACGAATTGTTTCAGTCGTTGCAACGGTAGCGAGCCGAGGCCGAATCTCGACGGGATCAACGATCCGATCCAAGCGCCCACCCACTACCGCCACAACACACAGCCACCTGATCAACGACCGGGCCTACCACAAGAACTGCAGCGGCGGCGCTATCGCAACGGGCGTGGCAACCGGGGGAGTCGGGCGGCATCCAGCGCATCACAAGCCCATCCCACAGGCGACCTCACTCAGGATAATCGGACAATAAAAAACCGGGCCAGGGTCTAGCCCTGGCCCGGTTTCTCCCTATCCACCGCAGGCTGGCGGCAGCGAATCGCGCCCCGTCAGGCTAGCGCGGCATCCGCGCTCTGGGCATCCGCCACCGCGATCGCGGTCATGTTGAAGATCGAGCGCACACTGGTGCTCTGGGTCATGATGTGCACTGGCTTGGCCGCCCCCAGCAGGATCGGGCCCACCGAGATGCCGCCACCCAGAGTCTTGAGTAGCCCATAGGCGATGTGCGCCGACTCAACGTTGGGCATCACCAGCATATTGGCTTGACCGCGCAGCACCGATTCCGGGAACACCTTGTTGCGCAACTCTTCCGAGATCGCCGCGTCGGCGTGCATCTCGCCCTCAACCAGCAGCTCGGGATCGAGCTGGTTGAGGATTTCGCGCGCCTTGCGCATCTTCAGCGCCCCCGGCAGGTCGTTGGTGCCGAAGTTGGAACTCGACAGCAGCGCCACCTTCGGCAGGATACCAAAGCGACGCATCTCTTCCGCCGCCTGCAAGGTGTTCTGCGCCACCTGTTCAGCACTGGGATCCGGGCTGATGTGGGAATCGCAGATAAAGAAGGTACCAGTGGGCAGGCTGAGTACGGTGGTGGTGGCAAAGTTATCCACCCCGTCCTGCTTACCGATCAGGCTATCGATACGCTCCAAGTGCTGACGGAAGCGACCGTGGGCACCACAGAGCATGGCGTCGGCGTCACCGCGCAGGCACATCATCGCTGCAATCACGGTCTTGTCGGCGTGCATGATGCTCTTCGCCTCGTCCGGCGAGATTCCGCGACGCCCCATACGGGCGCGGTAGTCGGCCAGATAGGGTTCGAACCAGTCGCCGCCAGCCGGATCGATAATGGTGAACTGCTCACCCTCGGTGAGGCGCAGCTGCAGGTCGGTGATCTTGGTGTGGATGCGGTTGCGGTCACCGATCAGAATCGGTTGAGCGACACCTTCATCAACCACCTGCTGCACCGCCTGCAGCACCCGATTGCTCTCACCCTCGGCGAACACTACCCGCTTCGGCTCGGTCTTGGCGCGTTCGAGAATAGGGCTCATCACCTGGCTGGAACGGTAGGCGTAACGGGCGAGACTGCGGCGGTAGGTTTCCAGATCCTCGATCGGGCGGGTCGCCACACCGGTTTCCATGGCGGCCTTGGCCACCGCCGGTGCCACCTCGAAGATCAGGCGCGGATCGAACGGCTTGGGAATCAGGTATTCACGACCAAAGCGCAGCGGCTGACCGGCATAGGCTTTCTGTACCCGATCGATCGGCTCGGCCATGGCCAGATCCGCCAACGCTTTCACACAGGCCACCTTCATCTCTTCGTTGATGGTGGTGGCGCCGCAATCCAGCGCCCCGCGGAAGATAAAGGGGAAACAGAGGACGTTGTTAACCTGGTTGGGGTAGTCGCTGCGCCCCGTCGCCATGATCACGTCGTCACGAACCGCTTTAGCTTCTTCCGGTGTGATCTCCGGGTTAGGGTTGGCCAGCGCCAGGATCATCGGATTGGCGGCCATCTTCTTGACCATCTCCGGCTTGAGCACGCCCGCCGCAGAGAGGCCGAGGAACACGTCGGCACCCTCGATCACGTCGTCGAGGGTACGGGCATCGGTCTTCTGTGCGTAGGCCGCCTTGTACTCATCCATCTGCTCGGTGCGGCCCTCGTAGACCACCCCGGCAATATCGGTGACCCAGATGTTCTCGCGCGGTACACCCATATTGACCAGCAGGTTGAGGCACGACAGCGCCGCCGCACCGGCACCGGACGCCACCAGTTTGATCTTGGAGATATCCTTGCCGACCACCCGCAGACCGTTGAACACCGCCGCGCCGGCAACGATGGCGGTACCGTGCTGGTCGTCATGAAACACCGGGATGTTCATCCGCTCTTTCAGGGTTTTCTCGATGATAAAGCACTCCGGTGCTTTGATATCTTCGAGGTTAATGCCGCCAAAGGTGGGTTCCAGTCGCGCCACGGTTTCGATAAACATCTGCGGGTCAGTTTCGTCCACCTCGATATCAAATACGTCGATATTGGAGAACTTCTTGAACAGTACCGCCTTACCTTCCATCACCGGTTTGGAGGCCAGTGCGCCGATGGCGCCAAGACCCAGCACAGCGGTGCCGTTGGAGATCACCCCCACCAGATTGGCACGGGCAGTCACCGTCGAGGCTTCAAAGGGGTCGCGCACGATCTCGTTACAGGCGGCGGCAACGCCGGGCGAATAAGCCAGCGCCAGATCACGTTGAGTAGCCATCGGCTTGGTGGCGACGATCGCCAACTTGCCGGCCGGTCCCTGGCGATGGTACGCCAGCGCATCCTTATCAAAATCACTTGCCATTCGATTTCACACTCTATGAATTGTTTTTTAATAGTTATGGTCGAATGCATTCGATGGGTGAAAAACCACCCAAATCAACCCTACGACAAGTGCGAGAATCCGCCAAACCGCCGCCCGAAATGCACTCGGGCCCCGTCACCTGGTGTAACAAGGCCGAAAGAACAGAATAAGAGCAAGATGTGCGCCAGCTAGACGACAGACGAACGAAATACACAACTGATCCACACCGGGTCCGGCGACGTAACCCTGACTACCGATAAACAAACAATGCCGCCGGCAGCCAATGAAGGTTCTGCCGGGGAGGTAGCAGGTGTGCAATTACGCTAGTACCAACGACAGTCGGCACCGTGACTCTGCCAGATCAACGATCAGGGCACGTCTGCTCCGGCTTTGGTTGGGGCTGACTTCGACAACCCTGGCCGCCACGACTACAGCGGACAGCCGTATTGATAGCGCCAGCGAGTTCTTGCACCATTACAGCGTCGGATTTACCCTCCACTACCTGTGCGGCAACAACCCCCTTGGAGCCGCCAGCTTCGGCCGGATTCCTCCGGCACAACTCGGGCTGGACCATGCGGCGCTGATCTCCCCCGGACTAATGCGACTAAGCGAATGGTTTAATGATAACCGCCGGCGGCAACGCCAGATATGTGACCGCCGCAGCCGGCTAAACCACTTTTTTGAGCCAAAGGAACTTAGCGACACCGTCATAGAAGGGCTCTGGCAACTCGGGCCCAGTGGTGCGCTTGCCTTCGAGCAGGGGGTCTATTATCGCCTGCAAGGTTACGACCTGGAGTTTGAGTTCTACGTGTTACAGCTGCTGGAGCAACTGCAACCGACGCCATGGCTTAGCCAAAGCGACCGGCAGTCCTGGCGTTGAAACCACCGATCGACCCTCGCCGCCACGGAAACAACAGCATCCGGATTTATAGGCCTGTTACCGCCATCCATGGCTCCCGGGGCATAAAAAAGCCCGGCACATGGCCGGGCAAGGACTCTGGATACTTGGTCGGACACCACGCGGCCTCCCGGGGTCGAATCGGGGGCCAGCAAATCCAGATAGGAGGACTACTTCCGGATCAGCACGGCGGAGTATCCGCCGTGCTGACTGGGTATTACAGTTTCTGTTCGAGCTCGGGTACGGCGTCGAACAGATCCGCCACCAGACCGTAATCGGCAACCGAGAAGATCGGCGCTTCTTCGTCCTTGTTGATGGCGACGATGTACTTGCTGTCTTTCATACCTGCCAGATGCTGGATCGCACCGGAAATACCCACCGCGATGTAAAGCTCGGGTGCGACAATCTTACCGGTCTGGCCCACCTGCATGTCGTTGGGCACAAAGCCGGCGTCAACCGCGGCACGGGAGGCACCCACAGCAGCACCGAGTTTGTCGGCCACCTTTTCCAGCAGGGCGAAGTTCTCGCCGTTGCCCATGCCGCGCCCACCGGAGATCACCACACGTGCCGCGGTCAACTCTGGGCGGTCCGACTTGGCCAGCTCTTCCTTGACGAAACGGGAGATGCCGGCGTCATGAGCAGAGCCCACCGCTTCGATCGTCGCACTGCCGCCGGAGGCTGCCGCCGGATCGAAACCGGTAGCACGCACGGTGATCACCTTGACGCTGTCGCCGGACTGAACCGTAGCGATAGCGTTGCCGGCATAGATCGGGCGCTTGAAAGTATCGGCACTTTCCACCGCAATGATGTCGGACAGTTGCGCTACATCCAGCTGGGCGGCAACGCGCGGCATAAAGTTCTTGCCATTGGTGGTTGCCGGAGCCAACACGTGACCATAGTTGGCGGCCAGCTCAGCCACCAGCGGGGCAATGTTCTCTGCCAGCTGATGGGCATAGGCGGCGTTGTCGGCCAACAATACCTTGCTGACGCCGGCAACCTGAGCCGCAGCTTCAGCAGCAGCGCCGCAATTTTCGCCAGCCACCAGCACGTGGATCTCACCACCGATCTGGGACGCGGCCGCAACAGTGTTCAGGGTCGCCCCCTTGAGGGCGGCGTTGTCGTGTTCTGCAATTACCAGGATGCTCATGATTAAACCACCTTCGCCTCGTTCTTCAGCTTTTCAACCAGCTCGTCAACACTGGCTACCTTGACGCCACCCTGACGCTCGGCCGGTGCTTCCACCTTGAGGGTCTTAAGGCGGGGCGCGACCTCGACGCCGTAATCGGCGGGGGTTTTGGTATCAAGCGGCTTGCGCTTGGCCTTCATGATATTCGGCAGCGACGCGTAGCGTGGCTCGTTGAGACGCAGGTCGGTGGTCACGATCGCCGGCATATTCAGCGACACGGTCTGCAGGCCACCGTCGATCTCGCGGGTCACATCAACGGTGCCCTCACCCAAATTGACTTCAGAAGCAAAGGTACCCTGCGGCATACCGGTCAACGCCCCCAGCATCTGGCCGGTCTGGTTGGCATCGGAATCAATTGACTGCTTACCAAGAATCACCAGCCCCGGCTGTTCCTCATCAACCACCTTGGCCAGCAGCTTGGCAACCGCCAGTGATTCCAGCTCTTCGTCGGTTTCAATCAGGATACCGCGGTCGGCGCCCAGCGCCAGCGCGGTACGAATCTGCTCTTGAGCCGCCTTGGGGCCCATGGACACAACCACGATCTCGTCAGCAGCGCCCTTCTCTTTCAGGCGCACCGCTTCCTCTACCGCGATTTCACAAAAGGGGTTCATCGCCATCTTGACGTTGGCCAGGTCGACACCGGTCTGGTCGCTCTTTACGCGCACCTTGACGTTGTAATCAACGACCCGCTTCACAGCTACTAGAACTTTCATAGAGTCCTCGTTTGTTGTTGTCACCGATAGGAGGTATCGGCCCTTTCCTCCACGCGCTGTTGCGTAATCCAACAGCGCACCAATAGGTAATTTCCCGTAGAAGCTACCAGCGAAATTTACAAAACGCAAATATTTTCTTGCAACAAATTAGGGTATTCCCTAGTATTCAACATCTGACATGCTGCACTCCGGCAGCTCGAACAACATCGATCAAGAGGAGAAGGGTTGTGGAACGCGAAGCTATGGAGTTTGACATCGTCATCGTCGGCGCCGGGCCTGCCGGCCTGTCAGCCGCCTGCCGCTTGATGCAGCAAGCCCAGGAGAAAGAGCAGGAGCTGACCGTCTGCGTGGTCGAAAAAGGCTCCGAAGTCGGCGCCCACATCCTCTCCGGTGCCATTCTGGAACCGCGCGCGCTCAACGAACTTTTCCCCGACTGGAAACAACAGGGCGCACCGCTGGAGACCGAAGTCACCAGCGACGAGATCTACCTGTTCCGCGACGAGACCAAGGCCACCAAAATGCCTAACGCCTTCGTCCCCAAGACCATGCACAACCACGGCAATTACATCATCAGCCTGGGCAACCTCTGCCGCTGGCTGGCAGAGCAAGCCGAAAACCTCGGCGTTGAGATCTTTCCCGGTTTCTCGGCAGCCGAGCTGATCGAAGAAGAGGGCGTGATCAAGGGGATCATCACCGGCGACATGGGCGTCGGCGAAAACGGTGAACCCAAAGACTCCTACATGCCGGGGATGGAGCTGCGCGCCAAATACACCCTGTTTGCCGAGGGCTGCCGCGGCCATCTGGGCAAGCAACTGCTGGAGCGTTTCGAACTGGACAAGGACGCCGACGCCCAGCACTACGGTATCGGCATCAAAGAGCTATGGGATATCGACCCGGCCAAGCACCAGCCCGGTCTGGTCGTTCATGGCGCCGGCTGGCCACTGGAGAAAGGCACCAGTGGCGGCTCCTTCCTGTACCACGCGGAAAACAATCAGGTGGTACTGGGGCTGATTGTTGATCTGAGCTACCAGAACCCCTACCTGAGCCCGTTCGATGAGTTCCAGCGAATGAAACACCACCCGGTATTCAAGCAGTACCTGGAAGGCGGCAAGCGGGTCAGCTACGGTGCTCGCGCCATCACCAAGGGCGGCTTGAACGCGCTGCCGAAGATGAGCTTTCCCGGCGGCCTGTTGATCGGCTGCGATGCCGGCACCCTCAACTTTGCCAAGATCAAGGGTACCCACACCGCCATGAAGAGCGGCATGGTAGCCGCCGAAGTTCTGACCGACGCCCTCGGTGCCGGCGACCAAGGCGGCCACGATTTGCTCGCCTTTGGTGAAGCATTCCAGGCCAGCTGGGCCTATGACGAACTTTACCGGTCGCGCAACTTCGGCCCGGCGCTGCACAAGTGGGGCACCTTTGTCGGCGGCGCATTCAACTACCTCGATCAGAACTGGTTTGGGGGCAAGCTGCCGCTCACCCTGCGCGACAAGACGCCCGATTACGCCCAGCTCAAGGAAGCGTCCCAGTGCCAGCCGATCACCTACCCGAAACCGGATGGCGTGATCAGCTTTGACAAGCTGTCCTCGGTATTCCTCTCCAACACCAACCATGAAGAGGACCAACCCTGCCACCTTAAGCTCAAGGACGCCAGCATTCCGCTGGAGCGCAACCTCAAGCTCTATGCCGAGCCGGCACAGCGCTACTGCCCGGCTGGCGTGTACGAGGTCATCAAAGAAGAGGACGGCAACGAGCGCTTCCAGATCAACTCGCAGAACTGCGTTCACTGCAAAACCTGCGACATCAAGGACCCGTCCCAGAACATCACCTGGGTCACTCCGGAAGGCGCCGGTGGCCCCAACTACCCCAACATGTAAACAGTGCACCGCCACTATCACCAGAGGGCTCACAGAGCCCTCTTTTGTTTCAGGCAGATAATCCCCCGCCCCCCTCGACTGGGCCGCAGTTTGGCGTATAGTTAGTGGGAACCTTCACCCGTGTAGCCCGGCAGGATGCCGGAGTCTTTACAGGTCTGCTTATGCAATCGCTGCTGACTCGTCTGCTTCAGCACCGCCAGAACAATCGCCTCTCCTATCGCCTGCTGGTGTACATCATCATGTGCAGCACCCTGCTGGCCGTTCTCAGCACCGCCTTTCAGCTGTTCTGGGACTACCGCAAGGATGTCGATGACATTGAACACGGGATCCAGTCGATTGAGGCCGGTTACCTCGACTCGCTCGCCTCCAGTCTGTGGAAACTGGACAAGGACCAGATCGCCATCCAGCTCGACGGCATCATGAAGCTGCCGGATATCGCCTATGCGTCTATCACCGAAGTAGTCGCCGGCAAAGAGGAGGCGGTATTCTTTCGCGGCAGTGACGACGGCGAACTGCCGATCCTGCGCGAGTTCGAACTCCATTACCGCGACACATTGGTGGGCAGGCTCACCATCGGTGCCACCCTTAACAACGTCTACGAGCGCCTGCTGCACAAGTTTTTCGTCATCCTCGGCGCCCAGGCGGTCAAAACCTTTCTGGTCTCGATCTGCATCCTGATCATCGTCCACTACATGATTGTTCGTCACCTCAGCACCCTGTCGCGCTACACCCAGCGACTGGACCTGTATAACCTTGATGACGACCTCAAACTCAGCGGCAGCACCTTTCGCAGCCGCACCCCCGACGCCCTCGACCAGCTAGCGGAAACCATCAATCAGATGCGCGCCAACATCAGCAACCAGCTGAAGGAGAAAAAGAAGGCCAAGGACGCGCTGGAAAAGCTTAACGAGGAGCTGGAACAGCGGGTTAAATACCGCACCGCGACCCTCAAAAACACCAATGAACGCTTGAGCAGCGCGCTCGAAGAACTCACCCAAACCCGGGATCAGTTGGTGGAATCGCAAAAGATGGCAGCACTGGGCGAACTGGTGAGCGGCGTCAGCCAGCAACTGGATCAGCCTTTGAGCGATGCACGTCAACAACTGCTGGAGCTGCAGCAGCAGATCCATACCCTGAAAGATCAGCCAACCACCGACCCGGACGGTTTGAAGCGATACCTGCAGCAGCAGGACGAGCTGCTTACTAGACTGGCAGAGGACCTGCACATCTCGGCCGAACTGGTCAGCAGCTTCAAGTTGCTGGCTATCGATGAGCGCAACGAGCAGTCCAAACGCATCCGGCTGCGAGAACTGCTCAGCCAGCGGATCGAGCGTCAGCAAACCGCCATTGATAAGCTGGGCATCACAGTCAAACTGGACTGCGCCGATGACCAGGGACTGATCAGCTACCCCGGCGCCTGGGAACAACTGGTGGATATTCTGCTGGACAACGCAATCACCCATGGCCTCGAGGGAACCGATGCCCCCCAGCTGCGCATTAGTGTAGAGAGCGACCAACAGCAGCTGCGACTGAGCGTGGCGGACAATGGCCGCGGCATTCCGGAAACCATCCTCCCGCGCCTGTTCGACCCCTTTGTCGCGGGCAGCAGCAGCGAAGGCAGCGGCCTCGGCACTCATATTGCCTACAACCTGGTCACCCGGCTGCTAAAAGGCACCATCCGCTGCGACAGCGAGCGTGGCCACGGCAGTCGCTTCGAAATCGAAGTACCGCTGAGGGTGCAAACCCTGCCCGATGACGAAATGGATGACGGCTGGTAGCACGTTTACCCAACAACGGTTTCGACCGATGGCAGCCATCCGTCCACGCGCAGGGTGAGCACCTCCCCCTGTCAGGCCGCAGCTGGCTTGGCAACAACAGCGCGATCAGTTTGCCAAGAGACTCCCCGGCAACGCATACCGAACCAGCCTGACACGACACACTAGGGCATGTGGATACGGCGCGATGAACGCCACCGGCTCACTCGTAGCCGACGCGGCGTGTGACAACCAGCATGGAAACCTCCCGGCGCAGCAGAAGGCGCTGCGGCTCTACCGGACGGGCGGTATAGCGGGGTGCGGCCACGCGTTCAGGGCGATTACGCCACCCGGTGTCAGCGCGGGTTATTGTCGGAGGGTTTGCCAAGCACGATCTGGCGGGGGCCGGCTATCTTCTGCTGGCCGGTCACGCCATTGGGAACCTGCTGGATCTGGCCACCGGCCTTGAGAAAGGCCGCAGTCTGCTCCTTGATCGATTGATGGGTTTCGACCGAGGCTGATTTTTTAGGCTTGCTTGCCATAGGAGGGGGTCCAAGTGAGAGTAGGCCCCCCACTCTAACAGCTTTGCGGGCATGAATCCGGTTTTTAACCCTGCGGGCAGCTGTCGATCCGCCCCGCAACGAAACAGCGCCCGGCTCACCGCCGGCAGTCTTGCCGGGCGGAGAAAACAGGCCGACGGCCCCCTTAAACAAAAAAACGCGGCCGAAGCCGCGCTGTTGAGTCCGCCGCAGGGATTACACCTGCTTGGCGGCGATCTTTTCCTGCCAGATCTGCGGGCCGGTGATGTGGGCGGATTCGCCTTTGCTATCCACCGCCACGGTGACCGGCATATCCTGCACTTCAAACTCGTAGATCGCTTCCATACCCAGCTCGGGGAAGGCGATGGTCTTGGAGGACTTGATCGCCTTGGATACCAGATACGCCGCACCGCCGACCGCCATCAGATAAACCGACTTGTTGTCCTTGATCGCATCGATAGCCACCGGACCCCGCTCGGCTTTGCCGATCATCCCCATCAGGCCGGTCTGCTCCAGCACCTGACGGGTAAACTTGTCCATCCGCGTTGCGGTAGTGGGGCCTGCTGGGCCAACCACTTCGTCACGGACCGGATCTACCGGGCCCACGTAGTAGATAAAGCGCCCTTTGAGGTCCACCGGCAGGGTTTCACCGGCATCCAGCATGCCGCAGAGTTTTTTGTGGGCGGCGTCACGACCGGTCAGCATCTTGCCGTTCAGCAGCAGGGTATCGCCGGTCTTCCAGGTTTCGATCTCTTCCTGGGTTACGGTGTCGAGGTTAACCCGCTTGGTGGTCGGCCCCACTTCAAAGGTCACTTCCGGCCAGTCGCTCAGGGACGGCGGTGTTTGCAGCGCAGGACCGTCACCTTTCAGGGTGAAGTGCGCATGACGGGTCGCGGCGCAGTTGGGGATCATGCATACCGGTAGAGAGGCCGCATGAGTGGGGTAATCCTTGATCTTGATATCCAGCACGGTGGTCAGGCCGCCCAAACCCTGAGCACCGATACCCAACTGGTTAACCTTTTCGAACAGCTCCAGCCGCAGCTCTTCCACCGCGTTCTGGGGACCACGTTCTTTCAGCTCGTGGATATCAATGGGGTCCATCAGTGACTCTTTTGCCAGCACCGCGGCTTTCTCGGCAGTACCGCCGATACCGATACCCAGCATGCCCGGCGGACACCAGCCGGCCCCCATGGTGGGGACGGTCTTCAGCACCCAGTCGACGATAGAGTCGGAGGGGTTCAGCATCACCATCTTGGATTTGTTCTCGGAACCGCCACCCTTGGCCGCTACCTGCACGTCCACCTCGTCACCCGGGACCACGGACATGTGGATCACCGCCGGGGTGTTGTCCTTGGTGTTCTGACGCTTGCCGGCCGGATCCGCCAGCACTGAGGCGCGCAGCACGTTATCCGGGTGCATGTAGGCACGGCGCACGCCTTCGTTGATCATATCTTCAACGCTCATGGTGGCGTCGTCCCAGCGCACGTTCATACCGATCTTGACGAACACGGTGACGATACCGGTGTCCTGACACAGGGGACGATGACCCTCGGCGCTCATGCGGGAGTTGATCAGAATCTGCGCCATGGCGTCTTTGGCCGCCTGGGACTCTTCCTTCAGATAGGCTTCGTGAACCGCTTGTACAAAGTCCACCGGGTGATAGTAGGAAATAAACTGCAGCGCATCGGCAACGCTGTCGATCAGATCATCTTGGCGAATAACGGTCATGCTTCGATCTTCTCCTGTCGAGGTGAGTCCAGGCCGCTCTGCGGCGGGCAGTGGGGCGAAATTATACACCAATAATTCCCGACCGCGTTTGTGCCTTTGTCTAACCCCGGAGCGGCTAAGGCTGGAGCGAAGCCGCAATATAAAGGACGCCGGTCAGCGCCATGAAACGACCGGTCAGCGGGGTGAGCGCGATCCGTTCAGCAGCCTCTGCACGGGTCAGCCTGATCAGCGCAGGCACCAGCAGCAGCACCGGCAGCAGCAACCAGACCCGCTCCAGCTGCCCAGCCAAGGCCATCGCCAACGGCAGCAACAGGCTGGCGCCCAGCAGCGATAAATAGATCGACCGCCCGACCTCGTAGCCCCAGCGCACGCAGAGGGTGCGAATGCCTCGCTCGCTGTCCTCTTCCCAATCACGCAGCTCGTTGCTCAGCAGCAACAGCGCGGTCAGACAGGCCACCGGCAACGAACGCCACCATAGATCATCACGCCAGCTACCGGCCACCGCCAGATAGGCCCCGCAGACCATCAGTACGCCCATCAACCAGAACACCAGCGGCACGCCCAGACCACGGCGCTTGTAGTTGATCGGCTCCTGAGTGTAACCAATGGCGCCCACCAGACCGATCAGCGCCAACAGCAACAGCGGCCAACCGGCGTGCCACAGCAGCGGCAGTGCCAGCAGCCCCACCACCACAAACAGGCCCAGCCCGATGCGGTGGTTGCGCCGGATGCACGCCGCCGCCTGTTCACCCTGCACGCTCGCCGGCAGCAGGTGCAGGTCACTGTGATCATTGATCAGGTTGACACCGGATTGCAGCAGCACCCCCGCCAGCAATGTCACCGCTGCCGCCCACAACGGCCCGCTATCAGCCAGTGCCAGTGCGATACCCAGACCACAGGAGATCAGCGCCACCACCAATGAAAAGGGGCGCAACGCGCGGGAAAAACGGTAACGGGCGACATCCATATCGCGGCAGATTCCTTCCATCAACCTTTGGGGGCGTTGCCGAGGTCACGCATCAGCAGCGCATGGCTCATATCCGCCTCCAGTGGCAGCGGAATCCGCACCACATGGCCGTTGCCGGGCGCGGCATCCACCACCTGTCCCTTACGGTTGATCATCTCGTCAAGACGGAAGCGGCGGTTACCCTGAGGGGTCATCAGCTCCAGGGTGTCGCCCTTCTCAAAGCGGTTCTTGACGTCGATCTCCAACATGCCGTCGTTGAGGCCGATTACCTCACCCACGAACTGCTGGTGCACGCCGACCGAATTGCCGGTCTGGTAGTTCTGGTACTCGTCATGCACGTGACGGCGGTAGAAGCCCTCTGTGTAACCGCGGTTGGCCAGATTCTCCAGCACATCCATCAGCCCCTTGTCGAAGGGACGACCTGCGGCGGCATCGTCGATCGCCTTGCGGTAAACCTGAGCCGTGCGGGCCACGTAATAGTGGGACTTGGTGCGCCCTTCGATTTTGAGCGAATGCACACCCATCTTGGTGAGCCGCTCCACATGCTGAATGGCACGCAGATCCTTGGAGTTCATGATGTAGGTACCGTGCTCATCCTCGAACGCCGGCATGTACTCGCCGGGGCGGGTCTGCTCCTGCAACAGAAAGATCTTGTCGGTGGGTTTGCCCTCACCCAGTTGCGGTCTGCTTTCATCGGTAGCCGGATCGAACGGCTGCACCGGCGCAGAGCCCTCAGCAGATAGCGAGCTCTCAGCAGGCACCAGGTCACCGGAGGCATCCTCTTTGGCTTCATGAGCATCGTACTTCCAGCGGCAGGCATTGGTGCAGGTACCCTGATTGGGATCGCGGTGATTGATATAACCGGACAACAGACAACGTCCGGAATAGGCGATACAGAGCGCGCCGTGAACAAACACCTCCAGCTCCATCTCAGGGCAGCGCTGGCGGATCTCTTCAATCTCATCCAGTGACAGCTCCCGCGACAGGATCACCCGCTCGACCCCGACACTGTACCAGAACTTTACCGTGGCCCAGTTCATCGCATTGGCCTGCACCGACAGATGAATTGGCACTTCCGGCCAGCGCTCGCGCACCAGCATGATCAACCCCGGATCGGACATGATCAGCGCATCCGGTCCCATGGCGATCACCGGCTCCATATCCGCCAGATAGGTGGTGAGTTTGCTATTGTGGGGCATGATGTTGCTGGCCAGATAGAACTTGCGGTTTTGCGCGTGAGCTTCGGCGATACCGGTGGCCAGGTTTTCCAGCTTGAAGTCGTTGTTGCGTACACGCAGGCTGTACCGCGGCTGCCCGGCGTAGACCGCATCGGCACCGTAAGCAAAAGCGTAACGCATATTCTTCAGTGTCCCCGCAGGGGACAGCAGTTCGGGTGTAAACATGGGGAGTCTCGGATTACTTCTGCGTGGCCGTAAGCAACGGCGATTCAACCCCGTGCTCCAGCCGAATATCAAACAAGGGGGTATAGACCGATCCTTTGGCCCCCGGCTTACTCTGGTACAGCACCACCGCGTCGGCGCACATGGGCTGATTCAGCGCCGGCCATAGATCCGGTGCCGCAAAAGGCGCCTCCGGGCTCAAACGGCCAAGGGTAACATGAGGGGTGAAATCGCGATCTTTAACCACGATGCCAGCGTCGTTGACCAGCTCCACCATCCGCTGCTGCAACGCCAGCAACTCCGGCCGGCTTTCGGTCAATGCCGCCAGCAGGCTGAGGCGATCATTGACCTGAAAGTACTCGGCCCGGTCCAGGGTCAGCTGAAACACCGGCCAGCCCCGCAACTGCTCCAGCACCCGCTGCTCCAGCGCCACCACCTGATCCAGAGTAATCTCACCGAGAAAGCACAGGGTCAGGTGGTAACTATCGGCATCGGTCCAGTTCACCACCCCGTGGTCATCCAGCACACTGAGGGTATCAGCGTGATCGGCCAAACGGCGGGTGACCGCGGGTTTCAGCGGAATCGCAAAAAAAGAACGAATGGTCATCGCGGTAGGGCGGGCACCGTAAGCTTGAGCAGGCCCGTCATTTTTTCACCTGTACAAAAAACATTCAACCCCTCAGGATGCAGGCTTATTGGGAATCTGCAGCTGCACGTCGTTAATCCGTTCACGCAGGCGCAAAACCTCTTGATTGATCTGCTTGCGGAACGCATTGATCGATTCGATCGAACGTCCCTGCTCTTCCAGTTGTGCCGCCGCTTTGGCGGGTAACTGCGGATTCTTTTTCAGCGCAGCCAGCTGCTCACTGAGCTGCTTAAGCTGCGCATCCTGCAGTTCATCCAGCTCCTGGTTAGCCTGATCACGCAGCCGCAGTTGCTCGCTCTGTTGGCGCCGGGCATCCTGCTGCTGGGCTTGCGCCACGGTCAGCTCATTAAGCTGTTTGCCGGTCGACGCCAACACCTTGCCACTTTGCTCGACCTGAGTCGCGACTGCACCAACACGCTTATCCACGGAAGCGAGCTGCTTGTCGATTCCCGCGACGCTTTTTTCCAGCTCTTCAATCTTGGGGCGGTTACGCTGGTGTGCCACGGTCCACAACTTGGCTATTTCCGAATCTACATGCGCAATCCGCCCCTCCTGCTGCTGCAGAATCTTCTTCACCTGGGCCTGCAACGCTGCACCGGATTTCGATGCATTTTCATCGGTGGTGCTGATCAGGGCTTCAAGGGCGGCAATTTTGCCGTCAGCTATCTGTTGTTGCTGCTGCATGCCAAGCAGCTGGGACTGCAGCAGGGTTGCCCGCTGTTGACTCCAGAAACCGAAACCCGTGGCTGCCACTATTACCAGCAGCAACATCAGATAGATAAACCCGTGGCCGTGACCGCTGGCACGTGGGGCGGATGGCGGACGCGGCGCCTTGGGGGCCTCGGGTATCGGCTTGGGTTTGGCGGCCGGTTTCGGCTTTACCCGCGGCTCATCCAGTTCGTCCCGTGCGGGCCCCAGATTGGGTACCTCACCGATATCGTCGTCCCGTACCATAGCGTCCTCTATATGTGATTGATAATTGGCGGTCTAGTCCTGCACACCCAGCAATGCCAAAGCGCGCTCCAACGCCTGGGCGGCCTCAACGCCGCGGTCGGTAAGGTAGCCACCATCCGCCTGGCTGACCATCCCCTTGTCAAACAAACGCTCGGAGGCGGCGATAACGTCAGCCGGTGCATCATGATGCACTTTGATCCCGCTTTGCAGCGAGTCCAGATCGTAGCGTGCCAGAAATTCCAGTTCGGCGATGGTTTCAGCGGCAAAGCGTTTCACCATGGGAAATCCTCCTAAGCGATGGTTAGCGAAGCATAACCAGCTTCCCGATGCAGCACCAGCGCTAACTGCCGCTACCCGCGCCAGGAGCCGGTGGTCCGCCATGGGAAGAGACTTCCTGTGAGCAAAATCTTCTCCGGCCGCGGCGCCAATCAATCCAAATTACCCTACGCTTAATAATGACATTAATGAGTCATTGGTTTGAGTCGATGGCGAGCACAGTTGCGACATCGGTCGCCAAGGAAACACTACGGAGGGGTTATGGATGACCAGACTCGGATTGTGAACCAGGCCTGTCAGCGGGTTGGTAACGATCGCCTGCGACTGATGGACATCCTGCTCGACGTACAGCGCGAACTGCGCTGCATCGATCACCGTTCAATCGCCCAGATTGCTCAGCAACTGAACTGTGCCCGAATAGAGGTCGAAGAGGTTGCCAGCTTCTACAGTTTTTTTTCGAGCCCGCGCAAGGGCGACATAGCCATCCGCCTGTGTGACGATATTGTCGACCGCTTTCAGGGAATGCCCGCGATTGCCCGTGCGTTCGAGCAACAACTCGGCATCCGCATGGGTGAAACCAGCGCCGATGGGACTTTTTCGCTCGACTGGACGCCCTGTATCGGACTCAGCGACCAAGCCCCCGCCGCATTGATCAACGACACCCCCGTCACCCGCCTGACTCCCCAGCGGGTGGTGGAGATCATCGCTGAACTCCGCCATCATGGCGACCCGGCAAAACTGAATACGGCTGCCGGCGAGGGCAACAACGCACACCCGCAGATCGCTGTCGAGGTGCACAATCAGATCCGCCATCGCGGTGCAGTACTCCTCAACGACGCGCCTGCCGACGCCGGCCTTGATGTGGCACTGACGCTGAATAGCGACGCCATTCTGCAACGGATCGAGGATTCACAGCTACGCGGCCGCGGCGGGGCCGGATTCCCCACCGGCCGCAAGTGGCGCACCGCCGCCAACACGATTGCCGAACAGCGCTATATCTTCTGCAACGCCGATGAAGGCGAACCCGGGACCTTCAAGGATCGCGTGCTGCTCACCGAACACGCCGAACTGATGATCGAGGGGATGACCATCGCAGCCCTCGCCGTCGGGGCCGCGCACGGCATTATCTATCTTCGTGGTGAATACAGCTACCTCAAGCAGCATCTGGAATCGGTGCTGTCACAACGGCGACAGCAACACCGCCTTGGGTGCAGCATCGGCGGCCGTCCGGGATTTGATTTTGATATCCGCCTGCAACTGGGTGCCGGCGCCTACATGTGTGGTGAAGAGAGCGCCTTGATCAGCTCCTGCGAAGGCCAGCGCGGCGAGCCCAAGACCCGCCCACCCTTTACCGCTGAGCGTGGCTATCTGGGCTACCCCTCGGTGGTCGATAACGTTGAGACTTTCTGCTGCGCCGCTCGTATTCTGACCCGGGGTGCCGCCTGGTTCCGGGGCTTCGGTACCGCCGCCAGTGCGGGAACCAAGCTATTCAGCATCTGCGGCGACTGCGACCGACCCGGTATCTACGAGCTGCCCTTCGGCGTCACCGTCGACGAATTGCTCATCGCCGCCGGCGCCCGAGACCCTGCCGCCGTTCTGGTCGGAGGCCCCAGCGGAGAGCTGATCAGCCAGACCGCCTTTGAACGCCGGATCTGCTTTGAAGACCTCTCCACCGCAGGCGCGGTGGTGGTGTTCAACGATCGCCGCAACATCCTCGAGATCGTCGAGTACTACATGGCGTTCTTCGTCGAGGAGAGCTGCGGTTACTGCACCCCCTGCCGCGTAGGCAACGTATTTCTGCATGAACGGATCAGCAAGGTACGGCAGGGGTTGGCCTCGCCGCAGGACCTCGCGTATCTGCAGGAACTGGGCGACACCATCGCAAAAACCAGCCGCTGCGGCTTGGGCCAGACTTCACCCAACCCTATCCTGTCGAGCTTGCAGAATTTTCCGCTCGTCTACTCGGCGCTGGTAAAGGAGCGCGACGATGGCTGGCAGGCAGGATTCGATATTCAACGGGCACTGGAGGAATCTCGTCGCTTGGCCAAACGACGCTCCTTCATCTACGACCCGAGCTACAGCGACAGCACCAATAGCGACAAGGAGGCCCCGGCATGAACACACCGATCCGCTTTCAGATCGACGGCGTCGAAGTTCTGGCCGAGCCGGGACAATCTATCATGCAAGCGGCCGATGCCGCCGGCATATACATCCCCCGCCTCTGTGACGTCGAGGGGTTGGAGCCGCAGGGCAGCTGCCGGGTCTGTACGGTCAAAGTCAACGGGCGCACCGCAGCCGCCTGCACCCAGCCGGCTGCGGCCGACATCGAGGTCGAGAACGACACGCTGGAGCTGACCAACTATCGCCGCGACCTGGTCCGAATGCTGTTCCACGAAGGCAACCATCTGTGTCCCATCTGCGAAGCCAGCGGGCGCTGTGAGCTGCAAGCGATGGGCTACCGCCTGGGTATCAGTCAGCCAACCAAATACCCCTACCTGCAGCCGGCCAGACCAGTGGATGCCAGCCACCCCGACATCGTCCTCGATACCAACCGCTGTATCCGCTGCGGACGCTGCATTCGCGCTTCACGTGATATCGATGGCAAGTCGGTGTTCGGCTATGTGGGCCGCGGCATTGATAAAAAAGTGGGGGTCAACGGTGACAACCTGCTGGCCACCGATGCCAGCATTGATGACTGCGCCATCGCACTGGAAACCTGCCCCGTGGGCTGCATCATTCAGAAAGGGATGGGGTTCTACAAACCGATAGGCGAACGCAGCTTCGACCACCAGCCGATAGGGTCGAACATCGAGGGCAACCGCAGTGGCGCCGCCCATCGTGAGGAAACCTGGCGCCAAGGAGAGGAGTGATGGCAGAGCAACATAAAAAACGGATCGCCACCGCATCGCTGGCCGGCTGCTTTGGCTGCCACATGTCACTGCTGGATATCGACGAGCGGATACTGGACCTGATAGAACTGGTCGAATTCGATCGATCCCCGCTCAACGACCTCAAGCGCTTTACCCGGCGCTGCGATATCGGCCTGATCGAAGGCGGCTGCTGCAATGAAGAGAACGTGCATACGCTGCGCGACTTTCGCAGCAACTGCGACGTATTGGTAGCGATCGGCCAGTGCGCCGTGATGGGCGGATTACCGGTAATGCGCAACGCCATCATGCACTCGGATGACCCGCTCAAGGAATGCTTCGACGAGGCATATATCGACAGCCCTTACCTGTATAACCCCAGCCACCAGATTCCCAACGATCCGGCACTGCCGCTGATTCTGGACAAAGTGTACACCTGCGTGGATGTGGTGCGGGTGGACTACCAGATTCCGGGTTGCCCACCATCCGGCGACACCCTTTGGCAAACGCTGGTGGCGCTGATCAACAACCGCCCCGCCGATCTGCCCTACGAACTGATCAAATATGACTGAAGGCCGGAGTACCCCATGAGCAAACGCGTGATAGAGATCGATCCCGTCACCCGGGTAGAGGGCCACGGCAAGGTCACCATTCACCTCAACGAGCAGAATCAGGTCGATGAAGCGCGCCTGCATATCGTCGAGTTTCGCGGTTTTGAACGCTTCATCCGCGGACGCCTGTTGTGGGAAGTACCGGTGATCGTGCAACGGCTGTGCGGCATCTGTCCGGTCAGCCATCATCTGGCGGCCGCAAAAGCGATGGACATCATTGTCGGCGCTGATCGACTGACACCCACCGCAGAAAAGATGCGCCGGCTGATGCATTACGGTCAGGTGATGCAGAGCCACGTGCTGCACTTCTTTCATCTCTGCTCCCCCGACCTGCTGTTCGGCTTCGATGCCGATCCCAGCCAACGCAACATCTTTGGCGTTATCAATGCATTCCCGGATCTGGCCCGGCAGGCGGTAATGATGCGCAAGTTCGGCCAGGAGGTGATCCGGGTAACCGCTGGCAAGAAGATCCACGGCACCGGCGCCATTCCCGGCGGCATCAACAAAAGCCTCTCCCTGACTGAACGTGATGCACTGCTGAAGGATATCGACCAGATGCTCAGCTGGAGTCAGGGAGCGCTGAAGATCGCCCGCGACTACTCCCTCGACAATCTCGAGCTGGTTCAACATTTTGCCACCTTCCCCTCCAGCCACATGTCGCTGGTGCGTGAAGACGGGGCCCTTGACCTCTACCACGGCAACCTGCGCGCCATTGATGCCGCCGGCAATCCGATCTTCGACCAGCTCGACTATCAGGGGTACCACCAGCAACTGGTCGAGGAGGTACGTGCCTGGTCCTACATGAAGTTCCCCTTTATCAAAAGCCGCGGCCATCTTGACGGCTGGTACCGGGTCGGCCCGCTTTCGCGGATGAACACCGCCGGATTTATCGACACTCCGGAGGCGGGTAACGCTCACCGTGAGCTCAAGGCGCTCACGCAGGGCCAGCCCAATCCCATGACCCTGGCCAATCACTGGGCACGTATGATCGAGGTCATGCATTGCGTCGAGAAGATCCGCGACCTGCTGCATGACGACGACCTGCAGGGGAAAGATCTGGTCGTCAAGGGCGAACGCCGCGAGGAGGGTGTCGGCGTAATTGAAGCACCGCGCGGAACTCTGATCCACCACTACAAAGTGGATGCCAACGATCAGGTCCGGTTCTGCAACCTGATTGTCTCCACCACCCACAATAACGAGGGGATGAATCGTGCCGTGGCGGCCGTGGCCAAGCAGTACATCTCGGGCGAACCGAGAGTGACCGAAGGCATGCTGAATCACGTCGAAGTCGCGATTCGTGCCTACGACCCCTGCCTCTCCTGCGCCACCCATGCGTTGGGCCAGATGCCGCTGGAGATCGAGCTCGTCGATGCCTCAGGGCAACTCATCGATCGACGGGAGCAGAACAGGCGATGACCGCCAGCGCGGAGTTGAAAAACCGGGTGCTGGTCTTCGGCTACGGTAATCCGGGCCGCCAGGACGACGGCCTCGGGCCGGCGTTGATCGAGGCTCTCGAGCAGGATCCGCCATCTGGCGTGCAACTGGAGTCGGATTACCAGCTGAGCGTGGAGAACGCCTGGGACCTATCCCGGCACCCGCAGGTAATTCTGGTCGACGCCACCGTCGATGGTGACGCCCCGTTTTACTTTCAGCCACTGAGCGCATCGGCAACGATGAGCTTCAGCACCCATTCGGTCTCTCCCGGCGCGGTGTTGCAACTGGCTAGAACCCTGTTTCAGGCCGAACCACAGGTTTACCTGCTCGGCATTCGCGGCTACCAGTTCGCCCATATCGCCGAAGGTTTAACGCCTCAAGCGGCGGAGAACTGCCGTGCAGCGGAGCGCTTCTTGCGCTCTTTTCTGGCGGACGCCGGAGTAACAACCTGAACCTGACCCCGAATCACGCCAGCGCAGAACAGGCATCTGCCACAACTCGCTGCCCCCCTCAGAACGAAAAACCCCGGCCGAGGCCGGGGTTTCAAAGGGTCAGGGACCGGGCTGATTACATCATGCCCATGCCGCCCATGCCGCCCATGCCGCCCATGTCAGGCATGGCCGGGGCCGCGCTCTCTTCCGGGTGCTCGGCAACCATCGCTTCGGTGGTGATCATCAGACCCGCAACGGAAGCGGCCGCCTGCAGCGCAGAACGGGTTACTTTCGCCGGATCCAGGATACCCATTTCGATCATGTCGCCGTACTCACCGGTCGCCGCGTTGTAGCCGTAGTTACCTTTGCCTTCAGCAACATTGGCCAGAACTACAGAGGCTTCGTCACCGGCGTTGGCAACGATCTGACGCAGCGGCGCTTCCATGGCACGGAAGGCCAGCTTGATGCCCACGGTCTGGTCGTGGTTGTCACCTTCCAGCGCACCAACGGTCTGCAGCGCACGAACCAGCGCGACACCGCCACCGGCAACCACACCTTCTTCAACCGCAGCGCGGGTAGAATGCAGCGCGTCTTCAACGCGGGCTTTCTTCTCTTTCATTTCAACTTCAGTCGCCGCACCGACCTTGATCACGGCAACACCGCCAGCCAGCTTGGCCACGCGCTCTTGCAGCTTCTCACGGTCGTAGTCGGAAGAGGTTTCAGCGATCTGGGCGCGAATCTGGCCGACGCGTGCTTCAATCGCAGCGTGCTCGCCCACACCGTCAACCACAGTGGTGTTCTCTTTGGTGATCTGAACCTTCTTCGCCTGGCCCAGATGCTCGATGGTCGCGCCTTCCAGAGTCAGGCCAACCTCTTCAGAGATTACGGTACCGCCGGTGAGGATAGCGATATCTTCCAGCATCGCCTTACGACGATCGCCGAAGCCCGGTGCTTTAACCGCAGCCACCTTAACGATACCGCGCATGTTGTTAACAACCAGTGTTGCCAGCGCTTCGCCTTCAACATCTTCAGCGATGATCAGCAGCGGCGCAGAAGATTTAGCAACGGCTTCCAGAACCGGCAGCAACTCGCGGATGTTGGAAACTTTCTTGTCGACCAGCAGGATATAAGGGCTTTCCAGCTCGACAGACATGTTCTCCTGCTTGTTGATGAAGTAGGGGGACAGGTAACCGCGATCGAACTGCATACCTTCAACCACATCCAGCTCGTTCTCGAGACCGGAACCTTCTTCAACGGTGATAACACCCTCTTTGCCGACCTTTTCCATCGCCTGGGCGATGATGTCACCCACCTGGGTGTCGCTGTTGGCAGAGATGGTGCCTACCTGGGCAATCGCCTTGGAATCGGCACAGGGGGTGGCCATTTTCTGCAGTTCAGCAACCACCGCAGCGGAGGCCTTGTCGATACCACGCTTGAGGTCCATCGGGTTCATACCCGCGGCAACGGACTTCAGGCCTTCGGTCACGATCGCCTGCGCCAGTACGGTGGCGGTGGTCGTCCCGTCGCCAGCCACATCGTTGGCCTGGGACGCTACTTCCTTAACCATCTGTGCGCCCATGTTCTCGAACTTGTCTTTCAGTTCGATCTCTTTAGCAACAGACACACCGTCTTTGGTGATGGTCGGCGCGCCGAAGGACTTTTCCAGTACCACGTTGCGACCTTTCGGACCCAGAGTCGCTTTTACCGCGTCAGCCAGTACGTTGACGCCTTTGAGCATTTTGGAGCGCGCGGAATCGCCGAATTTTACGTCTTTTGCAGCCATTGTTATCGAATCCTATTGCTTAAATTCTTGAATGAATAACGGGGTTGGGAATAAGCGCAGCGCTTACTCGACCACACCCAGGATGTCGGTTTCGCTCATGATCAGCAGCTCTTCACCGTCAACCTTGACAGTGCTACCCGCGTACTGACCGAACAGTACGGTATCGCCCGCTTTAACGTCCATCGGCTGAACTTCACCGTTTTGCAGAATACGGCCTTTACCAACGGCGATCACTTCACCCTGGTTGGGCTTCTCAGCCGCGGAACCCGGAAGCACGATACCGGATGCGGTAGTGGTTTCTTCCTCTTTGCGACGAACAACAACACGATCGTGAAGTGGACGAATGCTCATGTGAGTCTCTCTCCTGATAATAAAATACAGTCTTGTTTGACTTAGCCTGTATCGGGCGGGGAATGCCCCGCGCCCGGCTGAACAGGAAAATGGGGCCGGCTGAATCGAATTCAACCGCCATGGAGAAAAAAAACGGACTTTTTTTTCCTGGATGGGGTAATCAGGCACTGAACCGGCCCTGCCACGCCTTCAGCCACCAAGCGTGGCCAGCGCTGCGTGGTGTTTCCGCCCATCTGCTCAGTCCTCGCGGCGGTACTCACCGTCGATCACGTCACCACCATCAGAAGAGCGACCTGAGCCGTGGCGCCCGGGCCTGGAGCGAAACGGACCGGCATCGTGGCCGCTGGCTGAATCGCGGAAGGGCCCCTCATGCTCGCGCCCCCCTTGCATCTGGCCATTGACCATCACCACCGACCGTTTCTGCAACTCTTTGACGATGCGATTGCGCAACACCGGAATCAGACAGCTGAAGCCGATAGCGTCGGTGACGAATCCGGGAGTCACCAACAACGCCCCGCCCACTGCGAGAATCAACCCTTCGACCATCTCTTTGGCCGGAATCTCACCGCTATCCATGCGACTGCGAGCACGCAGCAGGGTAGACAATCCCTGTTGGCGCAACATGTTGACCCCAATAAAGGCAGACAGCAGCACCAGGCCAATCGTATACCAGGCACCAATCGCCTGCCCGACCTGAATCAGGATGACAATCTCTGTCAGCGGCAGCACCACGAACAGCACGAACAAAAAAGGCATAGTTTCTCCCGCAACCGCACACAGGAAGACCGCGCGGTAAGGCTTTACCACCGGAAACGACCCGTGACCGGCTCGTTTCCGAGCTCTCAGAGAGGCATCTAAACACAGAATTCATGATGCAACGCAGCATTTTTGACCATGGTCTAGATTGACCCTCCCCGCTGCGAACGGTAGCATTCCCGTTCGAAATAAGGGAAAACCCTAAACCAATCACTCTCCCGATAACGGGGGCTCTAATTCGAGATTGCGTTATGAATCTGCAAGATAAAGTGATCGTAATTACCGGCGGTGGACAAGGACTCGGCCGCGCCATGGCTCTTCATCTGGCGAAAAAAGGCGCCAAACCTGCATTGATCGACATGAATCCGGAAGCACTGGATGAAACCGTTGGTCTCTGTCTGGAACTGGGCGTGGAAGCCCGCGCCTACGTTGCCAACGTGGCGGACGAATCCTCGGTAACCGAGGTGTTCGACAGCATTGTCGCAGAGTTCGGTGCAATTCACGGCCTGGTCAACAACGCAGGCATCACCCGTGACGCCATGTTTATCAAAGCCAAAGATGGTGAAGTCACCAAGCGCATGTCACTGGATCAATGGCGTCAGGTGATCGACGTCAATCTAACCGGCGTGTTCCTGTGCGGTCGCGAAGCCGCCACCAAGATGATCGAAACCGGCTCTGAGGGCTGTATCGTCAACATCTCCAGCATCTCGCGCGCCGGCAACATGGGCCAGACCAACTACAGCGCTGCCAAGGCGGGCGTGGTTGCCCTGACCACCACCTGGGCCAAAGAGCTGGCCCGTTTCGGCATCCGCACCGGCGCCATCGCCCCGGGCTTTATCGGTACCGAGATGGTGATGAACATGAAGCCCGAAGCGCTGGACAAAATGACCGCCGGCATCCCGGCTAAGCGGGTCGGTGAACCGGATGAGATCGCCCACGCGGTCGCGTTTATTCTGGAAAACGACTACTTCAGCGGTCGCGTGATCGAAGTCGACGGTGCCCTGCGTCTGTAAGTTCTCGACCTCCTGATCTACCAAGCCGGCATTACGCCGGCTTTTTTATGTCGACCGATTTAGGCTGCTGTGGCCGAATACGGCGCAGAGCGGACATCTGAGATTGCTTCTATAAACGGTGTTTCAATCTCCTTCCAGTGCAATCAGATAGTCTTTGTTCCGCCCACCCGGGCGGGTCACTTTTTGTCCGTCGTGACAAAAAGTAACCAAAAAACACTCGCCCACAAAAGCCGCCCTACGGGACCTGCGCGCTGAACGCCCTTGAGGGGCACAACAGAATGGCCGTCCCTGGCCATACTGTTGCGGCGGCGGCCATCCGGGCCTTGCCCCTGCGGGCTGAAACCCTCAAGGGCATTCAGTGCTCGTCGTCTTTCGAAGGGCCGGGGGTGCCAGCCGCTCTCAGGGTGCCGTTATCTGTTTTTCTGGCTTGAGTAAGAATGCGGTAATCCGGCTGCGACTTGGCCCCTTTGGAGCCGATGAGCACGGTGACGGGGATTCGATCAGGCCCGCGCAAAGCGCGGGGCGAGGCATGGACGCCGAGCCGGATTGCGGCACAGGCAGGTGCCGTCCGATCCGCCAGAATCACCGTTGCCGCGCGCAGTGGACCCGTAGGGCGGCGGAACCAGGGGAGCATAAGGCACAAGTAGTTCTTTCTTCCCCTGTTCTTTGGAACGTTTGCCAAAGAATAGGGCCGCCCGGGTGGGCGGAAGAGAGGCTTTCAATCAGCGCAGATAAATAGCTTAAAATCCATACTGCCCGGCCTTGAACTAAAGACCGCTCTGCGCCGATTCAAGCCATCCGCTAAAACCTGCACACTGGTACGGCTACACAGAAAAGGGCTAGGATCGCGCTATGAGCGAATCACAGCAGCGCCAGCAGCAACTTCTGCAAACCCTCGCCGCCGTGCCTTTTGGACGGGTGGTTACCTATGGTCAATTGGCCGAACTAGCAGGCCTCCCCCGCGCCGCGCGCTTGGTGGGTAGCACCTTGAAGAAGCTGCCAGCCGACACCACCCTGCCCTGGCACCGAGTGATCAACGCCAGCGGCCGGATCAGCTTCCCGATCGACTCCGACGGCTATCGCCGCCAGCGCGCACGACTACTGGATGAGGGCATCGAGATCCAGGGTAATCGGGTGTCATTGACGCGGTATCGCTGGCAACCCTGACTCGTCACAGCGGCAGCAAGCGAGCAGGAACAGTTCCCGTACCGTGTCTTGCACCCGCTGCGGGCTGCAGCAAAAGTCGGTCACCACCAGATCGCCGCGCTCCAATAAACCGCGCACCCGTTCGGCCCCCCAGTCGATCAGCACCCGTCCGCTGCGACGGTCAGTCACCCGCAGCCGTGGCTGGGGTTGCTCCAGCCATGCATCTACGATGTAGGTCATCATTCTCGCCTCCATTTGCCGGACGTACCCAAGTGCACGTCGGGCTAGATAATAGACAAGAACAGAGCCTTAATGCAAATGATTCTTATTTACTATTGAGATATGGAAGCAGCGCCGGTTGGCTGACGCGGTCCACTCCAGGGCGCCACCCAGAACAGCATCAACATGCCGGGCAAGGCGATCAGGGCGCAAAGCAGAAAGAAATCGGTATAGCCCATCGCCTCCACCAGAAAGCCGGTGCTGGCGTTAGCAAAGGTACGCGGAATACTAGCCAGACTGGTAAACAGCGCCAACTGCGTCGCGGTAAAACGCTTGTCAGTCAGCCGCGCCATGAAGGCCACAAACGCCGCCGTACCGAGGCCGACGCCAAAATACTCGAACGCCACCACGGCAAACAGGGCGGAGGGGTTGGCGCCGATCTCCGCCAGCGCCGCGAACCCCAGAATCGATACCACCTGTACCACGCCAAAGATCCACAACGAGCGATTGATACCCAGTTTGATCATTACCACGCCGCCCACCAGACCGCCGACAATCGACGCCCCCAGCGATGCGCCCTTGGCGATGGTGCCGATCTCCGTTTTGCTGAAGCCCAGATCGAGATAGAACGGCGTCGACAGTGCCGTGGCCATGCTGTCACCCAGCTTGTAGAGCAGAATAAAACCCAGCGCCGCCAGCGCGGTGCGCAGGGTCGAACGGGAGAAAAACTCGTGGAAAGGCTCTACCACCGCCGCCCGCAATGTCAGCGGTGGCGCACCGGTGACCGGTTCGGGCGCAAACAGCGACGTCAGCAACCCCACCAGCATGAACGCGGCCACCACCAGATGAACGGTCTCCCAGGGCAACTGATCAGCCAGAATCAGCGCCAGCGAGCCCGGCACCAGGCTGGAAAAACGGTAGGCATTCACAAACAGCGAATTGCCCAGCCCCAGCTCCTCATCGGGCAGCAACTCGCGCCGATAGGCATCCAGCACGATATCCTGCGTGGCACTGAACAGCGCCACCGCAAACACCACATAAGCCACCGCAGTGATCGAATCGGTGGGATTAAACAGCGCAAAGGCGGCGATCGACAACAGCAGCGCCAACTGGGTCAGGATCATCCACCCGCGGCGGCGGCCAAACAGCGGCGGCACATAGCGGTCCAGCGCCGGCGACCAGAGAAACTTCCATGTGTAGGGGAAGGCCACCAGCGAAAACAGACCGATGGTTTCCAAGCTCACGCCTTCATCACGGAGCCAGGCCGGCACCAGTTGATAAAGGATGTAGAGCGGCAAGCCCGAGGAAAAACCGGTGAGGATGCAGATCAGCATCCTTCGATTAAAAATGGCGTTCCACAGCGCGGAGGAGCGGTCAGCGTTCAAAAGCGGCCTCGCGGGCAGGTGAGTGAAACGTCGCGCCGGCCTCAGTCACGGAAATTGGTGTACTGCAACGGCACATCCAGCTCCGCTTCACGCAACATGGCGATCGCCTGCTGCAGATCGTCGCGCTTCTTGCCGGTGACCCGCACCTGATCACCCTGGACCTGAGTCTGCACTTTCATCTTGCGGTCCTTGATCATCTTGGTGATCTTTTTTGCCGTGGGCTGATCCAGCCCCTGCTTGAGCACCACCTGCTGTTTAACCTTCATGCCGCTGGCGACGTGAGGCTTGATATCCATCGCTTTGACGTCGATCTTGCGATTAACCAGTTTACCCCGCAGGATGTCCATCATCTGCTGCAGCTGAAAATCGACTTCTGCCGTCAGGGTAATGTCGCTGTCGCCGAGGTCAAAGCGGGCGTCAACGCCTTTGAAATCAAACCGGGTGGAGACTTCACGATTGGCCTGATCCACGGCGTTTTGCACTTCGTGCATATCGATTTCTGAGACCACATCAAAAGACGGCATCGTTCACTCCCTTGGGATGTTGTAGGACGGATGGCACAATAGAGCCGAGATTCTAACCCAGCTGCTAGCCGCTTTCATCCGTCAGGCCGCAAACCATGTCACAGCCTTCAACTCCGTTCTGGCACCTGCTCGGCGCCGGTAGCATCGGCACCCTGTTCGCCGCGGGGTTGAATCGTCGTCAATGCCCGCCCCGGCTGATCCTGCGCACGGCGGATCAGCCCGTCAGCACCCTGACCCTCTGCCATGGCGATCAACGCTACCGCTTCAACGCGGCCGCAGAAACCGCAGCGACCGACACTCCGATTCGGCGCTTGCTGGTCACCACCAAAGCGTATCAGAGCGTCAGTGCGCTCGACTCAATAGCCCATCGGCTGACGCCCGATGCGGTAATCGTCGTGCTCCACAACGGTTACGGCCCGCAGCAGCAGATCGCCCACCGCTGGCCCCAGCTGCGCATTTACGCCGGCACCACCACCGAAGGTGCGTACCGCCACAATGCCCGCGAAGTGGTGCATGCGGGTCTCGGAGAAACTTGGCTGGGGCCGATCAACCATGCCGCAAAGCTGGCGGGCAGCGCGCCGCTGGCGCCTCTGCTGGAACTGGAGCTGGGCGTCAGCTACGACAGCGAGATCGATACCCGGCTGTGGCAGAAACTGGCCCTTAACGCGGCGATCAACGGCCTGACCGTGATTCACGACTGCCAGAATGGCGAGCTGGCCCGCCAGCCAGAGATGCGGGCGCAGATGGCTGCGCTGTGCGCAGAAACCGAGGCGATTGCCCAGGCGCTTGGCCAACCGCTGTTCGACCAGCCGCTGTTCACCCGAGCGCTGGTCGTTGCCGAAGCCACCGGCAGCAATTACTCTTCCATGCTGCAGGATGTTCGCCACGGCCGCCGTACCGAGCTCGACAGCATCAACGGCACCCTTTGCCAACTGGCGGAGCAGACGCAGATCGAGGCACCCACCCACCACTGGCTGGTGACCGAAGTAAACCGCCGCATCAACGGCAACTGAACCGGACGCCAGCCGGACGCACAGCCGCACAAGGAGCACCCATGGGCAACCGCCTGTCGAAAATCTACACCCGCACCGGTGACAAAGGCACCACCGGCCTCGGCGATGGTTCACGGATCGCCAAGGATGACGCCCGCATCGAAGCGATTGGCGACATTGACGAACTCAACAGTTGCCTCGGGCTGCTCAACAGCGAACTGGACAACGCTGATCAACTGTACCCGCTGTTCACCGAAGTGCAGCAGGTGTTGTTCAATCTGGGCGGCGAACTATCGGTACCGGGCTACGCACTGGTCACCGCGGAGCAGGTGGCTTACCTGGAACAGCAGCTCGACGCCCTCAATGCCGAACTACCGCCCTTAACCGATTTCATCCTGCCCGGCGGCAGCCGACCGGCCTCGGTCTGCCATCTGGCCCGGGCCGTGTGCCGCCGCGCCGAGCGGCGACTGGTTTCGCTGGCGCGCGATGCCGAGGTACGCGCCGAATGCCAGCAATACCTGAATCGCCTGTCCGATCTGTTGTTCGTTACCGCCCGTACCCTCGCCCGCCGCAATGGCGGAAACGAGGTACTCTGGCGCCACCGTGCCGAGCAAGCCGCCAAGGGCAACAACGAGGAATGACCCTGCGCCTTAGCCCAGCGCTGCCTGAGCGCGCTGCACCGCGGGCCGCGCCTTGATCGCGTCCACCCACTGCCGGATGCGAGGGTAGCCCGCCAGATCGATACGGGTCTGCGGGCATATTTCGAACTGGCTGTAACCGATGATGTCGGCAATGCTGAAGCGGTTGTTGGCAAGGAACGTCTGCCCCTCAAGCTGCCGCTCCAGCACCGGTAACTGCTGCTCCAGCATCGTCTGCGCTTCGGCCAGCACCGCTTCATCCGGCGGCTGCCGGAAAAAGTGGCGCTTGATCACCTCCTCCCAGTAGAACTGCAATACCCAGCGCCCGGCGTGGTGGCTCAGAAACTCTGCCCACTGGTCAACCTGCGCCCGCGCCGCCAGAGCCTCAGGGTAGAGCTCGCTGCCACCCAGACCCGCCAGATAACGGCAGATGGCGTTACTCTCGAACAGCGTCAACTCATCATGTTCAATCGCCGGCGTTTTACCCAGCGGGTGGCGGCGCAGATGCTCCGGTGACCGCTGCTCACCCTTGGCGAGATCCACTCGGCTCAACTGATAACGCAAGCCCGCCTCTTCGGCGGTGATCATCACCTTGGTGTTATTCGGGGTAGGAAAAGCATAGATTCGCAACATCGCAAAACCCTCGGGATTGGTGGATGCAGCGGGGAGGTATCTCCCGCCCGCCAGTTACTTTATTTTTTAAAGTAACAACAAAGGTAGCATGACACTTTAATTATGCAAGCTGCTAAACTCTGCTTTCAGCCTTTCGAACAGACCAGTCGCACTCGGTGCCATCGCAGCACGGTCGCGACCCCGATTCAAAGGCATCTATTTAATCGATCCATGGAGCGCTGAACTTGCCGGAGAACTGTGACTTCAAACGCTCACCCTGCCCGATCGCCAACGTGCTCGACCTGATCGGCGATCGCTGGTCACTGGTGATTTTGCGTGACCTGTTTCTGGGCAAGCGCCGCTATGGTGACTTCACCCGCTCGCCTGAGAAGATTCCCACCAATCTGCTGGCCGAGCGGCTGAAACGGCTGCAGCGTGAAGGGTTGATTGACAAGGTGGCGTATCAACAGCAGCCCCCCCGGTACGAATACCACCTGACCGCCAAGGGGCGCGACACCCGCCCGATACTGGAAGCGATGGCGCGCTGGGGAAACCGTTACATACCCGGCACCTTCGTGCCGCCTGACGACTTTTGGCAGCAGCCCGACCCGACTGGAGGTGAGGGTTAGTGAAGACCGATCAGTAGCCCGGCGAGCAGGGTCACTTCCAGCAGCTCTACCATGGCCCCGGCGGTGTCGCCGGTGGTACCGCCGATACGCCGGCACATCAGGGCTCGAAGCCCGAGAAAAGCACCCGCGCCCGCTAACAGGGCCAGCCAGGCAGGGCTGCCCAGCAGCAGCGTCAGCACCACCACCAGCAGCAGCAGATGGCGTAGTTCGCGGCGGGGCAGTTCTGCGGCCAACACCTCGCCCAGCCCGCCCGGGCGAACATAGGGGGTTGTCATAAACAAAAGCGGAATCGCACTGCGCGCCAGCATCGGCACCAACACCAGCCACCCTGCCGCACTAGCCACCACAGCGCTCAACAACGCCGCTTTCAGCAGCAGTACCAACACCAGCCAGACCACCGCTGACGGCCCGCAGGTGGGGTCTTTCATCAGCGCCAGCGTTCGTTCCCGATCTCCCAGGCCGCCAGCCCAGGCATCGGCGCTGTCGGCCAAACCATCGAGGTGCAGACCTCCGGTCAGCACCACCCACAGCAGCAACAGCAGCGCTCCCTGCACCCACGGCCACTGCGGCAACACCCCGGCCAGCAACGCCTGCGCCAGCCACAACAGGGCGCCAATAGTCGCCCCCACCAGCGGATACCACAGCAGCGAACGTCCCAGGGTCCGATTATCCAGCACACCGGTGTCCGGCATGGGTATACGGGTAAGAAATTGAAACGCCAACAGCAGCGAGTGCCAGCGAGCCGAGGGAAGGACGGAGTCAGCCACCCATGGACTCCGTTATCCGATTGACGAAGCGGACCTCTATTCCGGTCAGTTGGTCGCCTTCGCTGTAACACTCCACCCGACTGCAACCGGCATAATCGATCGCCAGACGCTGGCTGTTGGCCAGTGGCATCTCCAGCCAGTGCGCCAACAGCACCCGAATAACACCACTGTGGGTGATCAGCAGCAGGCGCTCACCCGGGTGATCACGATACAGGGTTTCGACAACCGCCAGCGCGCGCTGCTGCAGGTCGGCCATGTTCTCGCCCCCCGGGGGCGGATAAGTCACCGGGTCACGCCAGAACGCCATCACCGCTTCGCTCTGGCGTGACCAGACCTCGGCCAGTGGCTGCCCATCCCAAAAACCGAAATCCAGCTCAGCGAGCCCTTCCCGAATCGCCAGCGGTCGCTGCAAGCGCACCGCCAGCGCTTCGGCAAACACCCGGCAGCGCTTCAGGGGAGAACAGAAAATACGATCCCAGCCTCCGTCGGCGGTGGCGTAAAGCAGCTGCTGCCAGCCATCTTCAGACAATTCTGAATCTGTGCGCCCGCGATAGATGGCGCCATCGCGGCAGGCACCGTGACGGAGCAGGTCGAGGCGGGTGCAGCGTTCCATGGTCAGCCCGCCTCCGATACCGTGGCTTCGGCAAAGGTGGCCATCTGGTTCTGCAAGGCACAAGCCGCCTGCAGAATCGGCACGGCCAGCGCCGCGCCGCTGCCTTCGCCCAGACGCATATCCAGTTTCAGCACCGGCTCCGCCTCCAGCGCCTCGAGCAGAATGCGGTGTCCGGGTTCGGCCGACTGATGTCCGAACAACATCCATTCGCGTACCGTCGGGTTGATCCGCACTGCGGTCAGTGCCGCCGCGGTGGTGATAAAACCATCCACCAGCATCGGCAGACCACGCTGGGCACAGCGAACAAAGGCCCCCGTGATGGCGGCGATCTCCAGCCCTCCGACAGCCGCCAAAGTCGCCACCGGATCGCTGGCCGTGGGCTGATGCAGTGCCAGCGCCCGCGCGATCACCTCGGCTTTACGGCTGACACCGGACGCATCCAACCCGACACCAGGACCCGCCATCTGCACCGGCTGCAGATCCAGAAATACGCACGCCAGTGCCGTTGCCGGGGTGGTATTACCGATTCCCATCTCGCCGGCAACGAAGAGTTGCGCCCCGCTTGCAACCGCGCGATCCACGGTTTCACACCCCACCAGCAGCGCATCTTCAACCTGCGCACTGCTCATGGCCGACTGCTGACAAAAGTTGGCGGTGCCGGCCATCACCCGGCAGTCAAGCACCGCATCCAGTGCCTCCATCTCATCCACGGTGCCGACGTTAACGATTTCAAACTGCGCGTTAATGCGCCGCGCCAGCACCGAAATCGCCGCGCCACCGCGGGAGAAGTTGCGAATCATCTCCTGGGTCACCACCTGCGGAAAGGCGGACACCCCTTCGGCAGTCACACCGTGATCCGCCGCAAAAACAGCTAGTGATACGCGCTCCAGCTGCGGCGTCAACGAGCCCTGCAGTGACGATAGGCGCACCGCCAAACGCTCCAGGTGACCGAGCGACCCTTGCGGCTTGGTCAACTGATCCTGACGCGTCAGCGCCTGCTGTTCGATCTCGATGCTACGCGGCGCGGTCGCGCCCAGATACCAGGATGTGGTCAATGGCTTCTTCTCTCGTTACAACACAACGGTGGATGGTTTAAGCACATGGGGTAGTCCGGCCACCGTCAGTATAACCCGGTCACAGGCGGCACCCAGGCGCTGATGCAGCCAGCCGTTATGATCCTGAAACTGCCGACTCAGCTCACCCAGCGGTACGATGCCGAGACCGACCTCGTTACCCACCAGAATCTGCTGGCCGGCCAGTCGCGGCAGCACAGCGTCCAGGGCGTCGAGTTCCTGCTCCATGCGCTCGGGTTGCTGCAGGCAGAGCAAATTGCTCAACCAGAGGGTCAGACAATCCACCAGCAGACAGCGCTGCGCAGAAGCCTCGCGTTCCAATGTGGCCGCCAGCGCCAATGGCTCTTCGACCAGACGCCAGTGGGTCGGGCGTTGAGTTTGATGGCGGCTGATACGCTCGGCCATCTCGGTATCATTTGCCGTAGCGGTGGCGATGTAGACCACCTCTAAACCGCTATCGATCGCCAGTTGTTCGGCCAGGCGACTTTTACCAGAGCGTGCCCCGCCCAGAATCAGTTGTTTCACCCGCATCCCTCTGATTTATCTGGCGCGATACTAGCAACCATGCCCTGCCCGGGCAACGAGAGCCTTTGTCAGCGCAGAGGTTTTCGAGTATCTTGCAGCAAACGCCCCACCATAGAGAGGAACAATAACGTGGATGAGCTGAGCACCCTGTGGATCGTCGGAGTCATCGCCCTGCTGATCGGTGCCGTGATCGGCCTGCTGATCGCCCGTAGCAGCTCAGGGGGGCAAAGCCGCGAGGCGTTGATCGAGGAACTGAACGACGCCCGGCGAGAGATGGAAGAGTACAAACAGGAGGTCAGCGTTCACTTCGCCCAGACCGCTGACCTGGTCAACAGGCTTACCGACAGCTACCGGGACGTTCACCAGCACCTGTCCAAGAGCGCGCAAAAGCTGTGTGACGATGAAACCCTGGTGGCCAGCCTGATGGCCCAGGAACAGCGCCCGGTGCTGACCAGCCCTGCAACCGACAACGCTGAAGAGCAGACCGACACGGCGGTCGAAGCGCCCAAGGATTATGCCCCCAAAGCCCCCGACGACGAAGGCACCCTGTCGGAGCAGTACGGCCTCAAGCGCAAAACCGGTCAGGAATCGGAAGAGGAGCCGTTTGATCCCACCAAGGTAGCCGACCACGTTCCTGATGATGCGGCCACGGACGACGACCAAAAAGCGCGCTCTTAAGCGCGCTTTTTGGTTCCGCCTGCCACCACCGGCAGGGCCAGACCTCACACTGGATTGTCGATCTCGATATAGCGGTGCTCGATACCAAACCGCTCTGCCAGCGCGTCGCCCAGTGCCTGCACCCCGTAGCGCTCTGAGGCGTGATGACCCACGGCGAAATAGGCAATATCGTGCTCCCGCGCACTGTGTACCGTCGGCTCTGAAATCTCCCCACTGACGTAGGCATCCAGCCCCAGGGCTACCGCTTGCTCGATATAGCCCTGCGCTGCGCCGGTACACCAGCCGATACGACGAATCTCACGATCAGGGTCACCGATCAGCTGCGGTTCGCGCGCCAGAGTGCGAGCCACGCGGGCCGCAAACGCGGCGGCAGTTTCCGGCTGCGCCAGCTGCCCCCAAAGCCCCACACTTTGGCGCGCCACGGGATCCAGCGGCCCCTCGACACTCAGACCGAGGCGCTTGGCCAGCTGCACGTTATTGCCGTAATCCGCATGCAGGTCCAGCGGCAGATGATAGGCCAGCAAACTGATATCGGCGGCCAACAGGCTCTGCAAGCGGCGCTTTTTGAGCCCGGTCACGCAGGGGTTCTCCCCCTTCCAGAAATAGCCGTGGTGGACCAGTACCGCGTCAGCACCGGCTTCAACTGCGGCGTCGATCAACGCCTGACAGGCGGTGACACCGGTTACCAAACGCCGCACCTCGGACCGACCTTCCACCTGCAACCCGTTGGGGCAGTAATCGGAAATGGTGGCGGGCTGCAGCCATTCGTCGATCTGGTTGAGTAGCTGTTTCAGGGGCACACTCATGGTCAAACTCCGTCAGAAAAATTTTTCGCACCTGCGAACCGCATCCGTATAATGACCCCTTTGCTCGGTCCACCGGTAGGGTCATGCGTAAATACACCTCCATGCTGCTATGGCCGGTCGCGGCAGGCGTTATCGTCGCGCTGGTTATGCTCTCGCTGTTTCCCGAGGGAATCAACCCGCGCCTGAAAACCGTGGAGGTGTACGTTGCGCCGCCAGCCGGACAGAGCAACGGCGGGCCGGTTTCATACGCGGACGCGGTGCGCCGCGCCGCGCCCGCGGTGGTTAACATCTATACTCGCCGCGAGGTCGATGAAGACAGCGCCAACCCGCTGCTGCAGGACCCCTATTTCCGCGAGTTCTTCGGCGACCAGCCGGCCCCCAACGAACACAGCCAGGCTAGCCTGGGCTCCGGCGTCATTATCAGCCCCCAGGGCTACCTGCTGACCAACAATCATGTCATCGCCGATGCCGATATCATCCTAGTGGCGCTGCGCGACGGACGTGAAACCGCCGCCGAAGTGATCGGCACCGATCCCGAAACCGATATCGCGGTACTGCGGATCAATCTGCCTGACCTGCCGGTCATCACCCTCGGCACCTCGGAACAGCTGCAGATCGGCGATGTGGTGCTGGCCATCGGCAACCCTTTTGGCGTAGGGCAGACGGTCACCCAGGGAATCGTCAGTGCCACCGGGCGTAACCGACTCGGCATCAATACTTACGAAAACTTTATCCAGACCGATGCTGCGATCAACCCCGGCAACTCCGGTGGCGCGCTGATCGACGCTCACGGCAACATGATTGGACTCAACACCGCCATCTTCTCCCGCTCCGGCGGCTCGCAAGGAATTGGCTTTGCCATCCCCTCGGATCTGGCCCGCAACATCACCGACAATATCCTTGCCAACGGTCGCGTCGTCCGTGGTTGGCTGGGCATTGAAGCACAGGAGATGACGCCGGTACTGGCCGAGTCCTTCGGGCTGAAAGAGAAACGCGGTCTGATCATCGCCGGCATCTTCCGTAACAGCCCGGCGCATCAGGCGGGCCTGCAGCCGGGCGACATTCTGCTCGAAATCGACGATATACCGGTGGAAAACTCGCGCACGGCCATGAACCAGATCGCCCGCACCATGCCCGGCGAGACCATGGCGATGACCATTTTGCGCAACGGTGAAACCCGGTCCATCGACGTACTGATCGGCGATCGCCCACGGCAAAGACCCCAAGGCTGAGACAGCCACGGGGTCCGACGCGGAGGGCAACAATTAAGCGTTAGCTGTCGAGGATAGCCGCCAGTTCTTCCAGCAAACGGGCATTTTCCGCGCTACTGCCGACCGTCAACCGCAGACAATCCGCCAGGGCCGGATGAGAGCCGTCCAGCACCTTGATCAAAATGCCGCGCAACTTCAGGGCTTCGAAAATATCACGTGCGCGCCCGGCCGGCGTGCGTACCAGCACAAAGTTGGCTTCGCTCGGCCACACGGCAAGAGCCGGTATCTGGCGGAGCATCTCCACCATCAGCTCGCGATCCTGACGCAGCTGACGGGTCTGCGCCTTGAGCACATCGAAGTGCTGCAACGCAAACACCGCGCTGGCCTGGGTCAGCACATTGATGTTGTAAGGCAGGCGCAGCTTATCCAGTTCACCCAGCCATTCAGGCTTGCCGATCAAGAGACCGAGCCGCAGACCGGCCAGTCCCACCTTGGAGAGCGTGCGCATCACCACCAGATTGTCGTATTCATCCAGCAGCGGCAGCGAGTCAGTATCGGTAAACGCGGTGTAGGCTTCGTCCAGCACCACCAGGCCATCGGCCGCTTCGATAATAGCGCGCACCTTGGCTTCCTCGAACAGGTTGCCGGTGGGGTTATTGGGCTGAGCCAGAAAGATCAGCGCCGGCTGGTGGGTTTTCACCGCTGCCAGCATCGCCTCCAGATCGAGTTCGAAGTTATCGCCCAAGGGGACACCGATATACTCCATGCCGACAAACGTGCCGATCATGCGGTACATCACAAAGCTGGGCTCCGGAGCCAAAATCGAACGTCCGGGCGCGGTCACCGCCAGAGCCAGCAGCTGAATAATTTCGTCAGAGCCGTTGCCGAGCAACACCTCATAGTCGTCGGCCACACCCATCACCTGACGCAATCCGGCCTTGACCGCCTCCGCACCCGGTTCTGGATAGCGGTTGATGCTGACCTCGTTGAGGGTATCCAGCCACTGGCGCTTGAGCGGGTCAGGCCACTGGTAGGGGTTTTCCATCGCGTCGAGCTTGAGCAACCCGGCTGCCGGTGGAACGTGGTAGGCTGACAAAGCGCGAATTTCAGGGCGAACCAGCGCCTCAACGCGCTGACTGAGCGGGCGGGTCGACATCTTATTCGTTGTCCTCGGGCAGAATACGGTATTCAGCTGAACGGGCATGAGCCGTCAGGCTTTCGCCCCGTGCCAGCACCGACGCCACCTTGCCCATCTCGGAAGCGCCCTGGGCGGAAAACTGGATCAGCGACGAGCGCTTCTGAAAGTCATACACCCCCAGCGGCGATGAAAAGCGCGCCGTGCCGGAGGTCGGCAGAACATGATTGGGCCCGGCACAATAGTCGCCCAGCGCTTCGGCGGTGTAACGCCCCATAAAGATCGCACCGGCATGACGGATCTGCGGCAACAGCGCTTGCGGGTCGGCAACCGAAAGCTCCAGATGCTCCGGCGCGATGCGGTTTATCATCGCCACCGCCTGATCAAGGTCATCGACCTTGATCAGCGCACCGCGACCTCGCAATGAAGCCTCGATAATCTCGGCGCGTTCCATGGTGGGCAGCAGCTTGCCGATACTGGCTTCAACCGCATCCAGATAGGCGCTGTCATGGCACACCAGAATCGACTGGGCATTTTCGTCATGCTCGGCCTGGGAGAACAGGTCCATGGCGACCCAGTCCGGGTCGGTCTGGCCATCGCAGACCACCAGAATCTCCGACGGTCCGGCGATCATGTCGATCCCAACTACCCCGAACACCGCCCGTTTGGCGGTGGCGACGAAGATATTACCGGGGCCGACGATCTTGTCGACCGCAGGTACTGTTGCGGTACCGTAGGCCAGTGCAGCAACCGCCTGAGCCCCGCCAATGGTGAATACCCGATCGACACCCGCTAGCGCGGCGGCCGCCATCACCAGCTCGTTGACCTCGCCACCCGGCGTGGGCACCACCATGACAATCTCTTTCACCCCGGCCACTTTAGCCGGCAGCGCGTTCATCAGCACCGACGAGGGGTAAGAGGCCTTGCCTCCAGGCACATAGATCCCCACCCGGTCCATCGGCGTGACCTGCTGGCCCAGCAAGGTGCCGTCCGCTTCCTGGTACTGCCAGGAGCTTTGCTTTTGACGCTCATGGTAGCTACGAACCCGCTTGGCGGCGGTTTCCAGCGCTTGACGCTGCTCGGCGGGCAGACCGTCGAGGGCAGCCTGCAGCCGCTCCCGGCCCAACTCCAGTGCTGCCATGCTGTCGACCGAAAGACGATCAAAGCGATTGGTGAATTCCACCACCGCGCTGTCGCCGTCGCTGCGCACGCGCGCCAGCACTTCGTCGACGATGGCGTTGACCTGGGGATCAGAAACCGACTCCCAGGCCAGCAGTTGATCCAGCTTACGCTCAAAGCCGGCATCTGCGGCGTTCAGGCGGCGAAGATTCAGCTCAGCACTCATACCGATACCTCCTCTGTACGCGCAGCCTCCACCGCCTGGCGCAGGCGTTCAATGATGGGCTGGATCTGGGCGTGCTTCATCTTGGTCGCCGCCTGTCCCGCCACCAGCCGGGTACTGATCGGCGCGATCAGTTCACGCGGTTCCATCCCGTTGGCACGCAAGGTGTTGCCGGTATCGACAATATCGACGATCTCGTCCGCCAGCCCCATCAACGGCGCCAGCTCCATTGCCCCGTAGAGCTTGATGATATCCACCTGAACACCTTGCTCGGCGTAGTAGGCTTTGGCCACATTGACGAACTTGGTTGCCACCTTCATTCGCCGACCCGCTACCTGTTCACCCACCTTGCCGGCGGTCATCAGACGACAGCGGGAGATCTCCAGATCCAGCGGTTCATATAGCCCTTTGGCGCCGTGTTCCAGCAACACATCCTTGCCGGCCACGCCGAGATCCGCTGCACCGTACTCGACGTAGGTGGGCACATCGGTCGCCCGAATCACCAACAATTTGATATGCGCATGGTTGGTATCGAAGATCAGCTTGCGGCTCTGGCTAATATCTTCAGCCGGTTCGATACCCGCCGCCGCGAGCAGCGGCAGCGTTTCCTTGAGGATGCGTCCCTTGGACAGCGCGATGGTGATCGGTTGATTCATGAGGATTGTTAGACCTTCAAACTCAGGAGGGCACTCGCCGGATTTTGGCGCCCAGCAGTTGCAGTTTTTCTTCAATACATTCGTAGCCGCGGTCGATGTGGTAAATCCGCTCGATCACGGTGTCACCATCAGCGACCAGCGCCGCGATAACCAAACTGGCGGAGGCGCGCAGATCCGTGGCCATCACCGGTGCTGCGCGCAGACGCTCGACCCCTTCGATGATCACGGTGTTACCTTCGATCGCCGCTTTGACCCCCATCCGCAACATCTCCTGGATGTGCATGAAGCGATTCTCAAACACGGTTTCCTTGATCCGCCCAACCCCTTCGGCCACCGCGTTCATCGCCGCGAACTGGGCCTGCATATCGGTGGGAAACGCTGGGTAGGGCGCGGTGGTCATGTTGACCGCTTTGGGGCGCCGGCCTTCCATATCCAGACTGATCCAGTCGTCACCGGTTTCGATCTTGGCGCCGGCCTCTTCCAGCTTCAGCAGCACCGCTTCGAGGATATCAGGGCGGGTGCGCTTGCACTTGACCCGCCCGCCGGTGGCCGCTGCCGCCACCAGATAGGTACCGGTTTCGATCCGATCCGGCAGAACCGAGAAGGTGCAGCCGTGCAGCGACTCCACACCGCGTACGCGAATGGTGTCGGTGCCCTGCCCCTCGATGTCAGCGCCCATGGCGATCAGGCACTCGGCCAGATCCACCACTTCCGGCTCGCGCGCGGCGTTTTCGATGGTCGTGGTGCCGTCCGCCAACGTCGCCGCCATCAGGATATTTTCAGTGCCGGTCACGGTCACGGTGTCAAAGAATACGTGAGCACCTTTCAGGCGGCCGTTGACCTCGGCACGGATGTAACCATCCTCCACGGTGACATCAGCCCCCATGGCCTGCAAGCCACGAATGTGCAGATCCACCGGTCGTGAACCGATGGCGCAACCACCCGGCAACGACACTTCCGCTTTGCCAAAGTGAGCCAGCATCGGGCCCAGCACCAGAATCGACGCCCGCATGGTTTTCACCAACTCGTAGGGAGCAACCAGCGTATGCACGGTGGTGGGGTCGATCTCGACGTTCATCTTTTCATCGAGGATTACTTCAACCCCCATGCGGCCCAGCAGCTCGATCATGGTGGTGATGTCGTGCAGGTGCGGCAGGTTGCCGATAGTCACCGGTGCATCCGCCAGCAGCGCGCTGGCAAGAATCGGCAAGGCGGAGTTTTTGGCGCCGGAGATACGGACTTCGCCGTCCAGCCGACCACCGCCAGAAATAATCAGTTTATCCATGAAGAGTTCCGGTTAGAGCGGAGCCACATCAGGCAGCTCCGTGAGGCGCGGTCAGTGACCGAGCGCCTGCCATTGTTCGGGAGTGTATGCTTTGATGGTCACAGCATGAATCGCGCCACTGGAGATCTGTTCGGTCAGACAACCGTAAACCAGCTGCTGTTTCTTGACCGGGGTCAGCCCTTCGAACAGGCGACCGACAACGGTAATCTGGAAATCGCAGCCCTCACCCGAGGTGATCACTTCACAATCGCTCAGCTGCGACTCAACCAGTTGTTTCACTTCAACCGCTTGCATCAATTCACTCCAATATAAACGCTTAGACCGTGCTGTCAGGCGGCCAATAATATAGAAAACCGCAGCAAAAGGCGAAAAGCGGCCGTTAGCGCAGCAGTTCCTCGAGTTCGCTGACAGCCGCCATGGAGTGCAGTTCCGACGGCAAGTTAGTGAAGCGCAGTTCACGGCCGCAGGCGCTCGCCGCACGCTTCCAGCACAGTAACAGTGTCAGCGCCGCAGTGTTGGTCTGGACCACCCCGGCAAAGTCAAAGCTCAGCTCACCAGAGCCCTCACGGAGCAGCTGTTCACCCTGCTCACGAACGGCGACCACGGTGGCAAAATCGATCTCACCTTCCAGACGCGCCTGATGGGCATCGATAGTCCGCAGCTGCAAGCCGGACCCCATGGTCACGTTTCTTTACCCGGCTGATCTACCAGATCAGCCCACGCATCTATCACCGCGCCGATCTCACCGCGCGTATTGAGAGCATCGGCAAACTGGTTGCGGAACACCTGACGCAGGTTGATACCGTCCAGCACCACGTTGGTCAGACGCCAGCCGCTGTCGTCACGCACCATGAAATACGCCAACTCATAGCGGGTACCATTACTGTCGATGACGTCCACGCGCACCAGTTGCTGGTGCGGCTTCTTGCTCGGCGCACGGTTGGGAACCACCTCGTAGCGCTCAAACTGGAACGCCGCCAGCGCCTTGGCGTAGGTCTTGATCAAGGTACCCTTAAACACCTCGGCAAAGCGCTGCTGCTCGGCGGGCGTGGCGCGACGATAATATTTGCCCATGACACCACGAGACACCACCTCGAAATCGACCACCGGTGTGAGGATCTGATCGACGCCGGCGAATAGCGCCTCAAAGTTGGCCTCATCGCGCAGTGCCGGATCCGCCAACAGCGTCATCATCTCACCGGTGGCTTGCTCCACCACCGCCCGCGCATCATCCCAGGATGCCGACGCCGGCAGCGCCAGCATCAGCAAACAGGCGGCGCAGCAGGAGCGCCACTCGGTCATCGCTCGTAACAGACTCATATCGATTACTCGTTAACTTTGTTGAACAGAAACTTGCCTATCAACTCTTCCAGCACCAGTGCGGACTGGGTATCGCTGATGGTATCCCCGTCGCTGAGGGTTTCCAGATCCGCCCCCGGAGTGATGCCAATATACTTCTCGCCCAGCAGGCCTGCGGTCAGAATGGCCGCCGAACTGTCAGTGGTGAGGTAGTCCACCCGCTTGTCGATCTTCATCTCCACCAGCGCCTGCAGATAATCCGGGTCGATACGGATATCGGTCACCTGCCCGATCACAACGCCGGACATGGAGACTTTGGAGCGCACCGTCAGCCCGCCAACGTTCTCGAACCGGGCGTAGACGGTAAAGGTGTCGGCCCCGGCGGATGCGCGCAAACCGCTCACGTTGATGATAAGGAACGCCAGCGCCAAACAGCCAGCCAGAATAAAGGCTCCGACCCCGATCTCCAGAGTACGAATTCGCATGATCAAAAATCTCCAAACATAAGCGCGGTCAGCAGGAAGTCGAGACCGAGAATAGCCAGCGAGGCGTAAACCACCGTCTTGGTGGTAGCCTTGCTGATCCCTTCGGACGTTGGCACGCAGTCATAGCCCTGAAACACCGCAATCCAGGTCACCACGAAGCCGAAGGCGATCGCTTTGATAACGCCGTTGACCACATCTTCACGGAAATCCACCGCAGCTTGCATGTTGGCCCAGAACGACCCTTCGTAGATGCCCAGCCACTCGACGCCGACCAGAACGCCCCCCCAGACACCGACGACGCTGAAAATCATCGACAGCAGCGGCAGGGAATAGAAGCCGGCCCAGAAGCGCGGCGAAACGATACGACGCAACGGATCGACACCGATCATCTCCATGCTGGAGAGCTGCTCGGTGGCTTTCATCAGTCCGATCTCGGCAGTGAGCGCGGAGCCCGCCCGGCCGGCAAACAACAGCGCCGTGACCACCGGCGACAACTCCCGGACCAAACTGAGCGCGACCATCTGCCCCACTGCCTGCTCGGAGCCGTAATCCACCAGAATGGTGTAGCCCTGAAGACTGAGCACCATGCCGATAAAAAGACCGGAAACCACAATAATCACCAGCGACAGCACACCCACCGAGTGCAGCTGCTTCATCAGCAACGGGAATCCGGTGCGCAGATTGGGCCACGCCCACAAGGATTGCAGCAAAAATATCCCTGAGCGTCCCAACGACGCCAGTACCGACAGAGTTTCATGCCCCAGCCGCTGGACCTGATCGATCATCGGCGCACCTCCGGATCAAGCAGCGACGACAGGTAATCATCGGCCGGGTAATGAAAGGGAACCGGGCCATCCGGCAGGCCCTGCATGAACTGCTTCACCTTGGGGGACTCTTCAGCCAGCAGATCGTGCGGAGTACCATGCGCCACCACTTCGGCATCGGCGATCAGGTAGATATAGTCCGCGATACTCAGGGTCTCCTGAATGTCATGGGAAACCACGATGCTACTGTGCCCCAGCGCACGGTTCAGCGACTTGATCAGTTTAACCAACACCCCCATTGCGATAGGATCCTGGCCAGTAAAGGGCTCGTCGTACATCATGATATCGGGATCAAGCGCGATCGCTCGCGCCAATGCGACCCGGCGTGCCATGCCGCCCGACAACTCGCTGGGCATCAATTTCACCGCACCGCGCAACCCCACCGACTGCAGCTTGATCTGCACCAGATCCCGAATCATATCTTCAGGCAAACGGGTATGAACCCGTAGCGGAAAAGCCACGTTTTCGAACACGCTGAGATCGGAAAACAACGCGCCCGACTGAAACAACATCCCCATTCGCTCACGGATGTCGAACAGCTCGCGCCGGTTGAGATCAGGAATATTGGCGCCATCCACCTCGATGGTGCCCGCATCAGGACGGATCTGACCTCCAATCAAACGCAACAGTGTGGTTTTACCGGTACCACTCGGCCCCATCACGGCAGTGATTTGGCCGCGCGGGATGTCGAAAGAGACATCATTAAAAATGTAGCGCTCGCCGCGGCGGAAGGTAAGGCCCCGGATGCGGACGATGGCGTCGCTGGATTGATCCATGTATGGTGAGGATTCCCTGCGAAAACGATAAGTTGGCTAGATCAGCGCGCACTATAGCATTTGTCATTTGCGAACTGTAGCCCGTGTCGCAACGCACAAAATCGGATCTGGCACCCCTTGCAACCCCGGTATACGGTGATTACAGTAGCCGCCTCCTGAAGGCCGACGAGACTCCTATGGAAGCCCTGCTTTACCCCATCCTCGCCATCATCGGCGGGTTTCTGGTACTGATCTGGAGCGCCGACCGCTTTGTAGTCGGCGCCGCCGGCACCGCCCGCAACCTGGGAATGTCGCCGATGCTGATCGGCCTGACCGTGGTTTCCCTTGGCACCTCTGCGCCTGAAATGCTGGTCTCCGCCATTGCCGCATCTACCGGCGCCGGCGGCCTCGCCATCGGCAATGCGCTGGGATCCAACATCGCCAACATCGGCCTGGTTCTGGGCGTGACCGCACTGATCGCCCCGCTACCGGTCAAGTCCGGACTGCTGCGCAAAGAACTGCCGCTGCTGCTGGCTGTAACCCTGGCCGCCGGACTGGTGCTGATGGATCTTTATCTGGGCCTGGTGGACGCCCTGCTGCTGATCGCCGGGCTGGTTCTGTCGCTTTACCTGTTCGCCCGCTTCCAGCGTTACGCCAATGCCGACGAAGTTGCCCACGAAGAGGAAGAACTGCCGGACATTCCGCTGCGCAAGGCGCTGTTTTGGGTGGTGCTGGGCTTGATTCTACTGGCCGGCAGTTCGCGCCTGCTGGTCTGGGGGGCTTCTGCCGTGGCCACCCATATGGGCGTCAGCGACCTGGTTATCGGCCTGACTATCGTTGCCATCGGCACCAGCCTGCCGGAGCTGGCAGCATCCGTCATGAGCGCCCTCAAAAAACACCACGACATCGCCATCGGCAACGTGGTCGGCTCCAATATCTTTAACCTGCTGGCGGTAATGCCGCTGCCAGGCCTGATCGCCCCAATGACAATGGAGTCGGTGGTTCTGTGGCGCGATTTTGCCACCATGCTGCTGTTCACTCTGGCGCTGCTGCTGTTCTCCTACCTGCTGACCAAGGGCCGCGTCGGACGCGCCGAAGGCGGCGCCCTGCTGCTAGGGTATTCAGCCTATCTGGCCTTGCTATACTATATGGCCACGCCCTGAGTCCCTCCGATCTTATATTTTCGAGCCCTGACTGACCGATGACCGAGCCCGCCAACCTGCTCCACGCCGCCGCCCGCACCATTGCGTTGGAAACCCAAGCAATCAAGGATCTGGAGCAACTGCTGGACCACAACTTTGTCCGTGCCTGCGAACTGATTCTGTCCTGCACCGGCCGCGTGGTAGTCACTGGTATGGGCAAGTCCGGCCATATCGGCCGCAAGATCGCCGCAACTTTGGCCAGCACCGGTACGCCGGCATTCTTTGTCCATCCGGGCGAAGCCAGCCATGGCGACATGGGCATGATCACCGCCAACGACGTGGTCATCGCGCTTTCCAACTCCGGCAAAACCGAAGAGGTCATCACCCTGCTGCCGCTGATCAAACGCCTTGCTGCGCCGCTGATCAGCATGACCGGCAACCCGGCGTCCACCCTGTCGCAAGCCGCCGACGCCAACCTCAATGTCGCGGTCAAAGAGGAGGCCTGTCCGCTAGGACTGGCACCGACCTCCAGCACTACCGCGGCGCTGGTAATGGGCGATGCGCTGGCGGTGGCATTACTTGAAGCGCGCGGCTTTAGCGCCGAAGACTTCGCCTTCTCCCACCCAGGCGGAGCCCTCGGCCGCCGCTTGCTGCTGAAGGTCAAAGAGCTGATGCATGTCGGTGAGCGCCTGCCACAAGTCACTCTGGATGCCTCGCTGCGCGATACCCTGCTTGAGATCACTGCCAAGGGGATGGGCATGACCGCCGTGGTCAACCCCGACGGCATCCTCGCCGGCATTTTCACCGACGGTGACCTGCGCCGTACGCTGGATCAACAACTGGACCTGCAAAGCACCTCCATCAGCCAGATCATGACCCGTAACGCCCGCACTGCCAGCGAAGAGATGCTCGCCGCCGAAGCGCTGCACATGATGGAGGAGTTCAAGATCAACGGCCTGATCGTGGTCGACGATGACAATCGCCCGGTGGGCGCCATCAACATGCACGACCTGCTGCGCGCTGGCGTGATCTAGGAGTCCCCATGACCCACGTTGCCGACCTCGCCCGCGATATTCGCTTGCTCGCCCTCGACGTTGATGGTGTGCTGACCGACGGCCGCCTCTACTATAGCGCCGACGGCGAAGCCCTGAAGGTGTTTAACACCCTTGACGGCCACGGCATCAAAATGCTCCAGGCCAGCGGCGTAGAGGTCGCAGTCATCACCGGCCGCAACAGCCCCGCCATGGCCCGACGCGTACGCGATCTGGGCATCCAACATCTGTACGCGGGCCGCGAAGACAAACTGATCGCCCTGCGCGAGCTGTGGCAGACCACCGGTTTCAGCGCTGAAACCACCGCTTATATGGGCGATGACTGGCCCGACCTGCCCGCCATCCGCCAATGCCATTTGGGAGCCACCGTACCCAACGCCTGCGATGCGGTACTCAAACACGCCGACTGGTGCTCCGAGCGCGAAGGCGGTCTGGGCGCCGTACGGGAGCTGTGCGAACTGATCATGTATGCCCAGGAAACACTGGACGCCCAACTGGCCCCTTATCTGGCGGAGGGGCAGTGAATCTGCCCCGCTACACCCGCCGCCTGACCTCTCTGGTGCTGGTCGGCACCGTGACCGGCTACTGGGGATTCAGCGGCAATACCGATTTGGTCCCTGAGGACGCAAGCGCCGATGCTGACCGGGTAGACAGCTATCTGGGAGGAGCCGAGATCCGCCAGTTTGGCGCCGATGGTGCCCTGAGCCGCACCCTCACGGCCAACCACATCGAACACCGCACCGCTGGCGACCATTACTTCTTTATCAAGCCCACCATGCAGATCTTTCGCCCGGGCAAAACCCCGCTGCAGATCCGCGCACAAGAGGCGGAGTCCAACGCCGACCAGACGCAGGTGGAACTGCGTCGCAGCGTTCGCGTCGAAGAACTGGCAACAGTTCCCCTGCAGCTGCACACCGAACGTTTGATGGTGATCCCCGGCAACAATTTTGCCTGGACCCCGGAACCTGTGGCTTACTATCGCGGCGACAGCACCACCCTGGCGGTCGGGATGAACGCCTATCTGGACCAGAACCGAATCGAACTGCTGAATGACGTACGGGGACACTATGAAACGCGTTAGCCTGCTCAGAGGCGTGTTCGGGGCGCTGCTTTGGATGGCAGCTGGCGGAGCCCTGGCGTTACCTGAGGACCGTAACCAACCGATCAAGATCACCGCCGACAGCGCCGAGCTGGACGATGGCAAGGGGCTCGCCACCTATCAGGGCGAGGTCAAGCTGGTACAGGGGACGCTCGAAATCAACGCGGATATTCTCACCATCCGCACCGACGGCAACGGCATTCAGCAGTTGACGGCCATCGGCCAGCCCGCCCATTACCAGCAGCAGACCGAGCTGGACACCCCGCTAACCCACGGTTACGGGTTGCGAATCGAGTACGATGTGGTCAACAACCAGATCACCCTGATCCGCGAGGCGCGTCTGGAGCGCGCTGCCGACACTTTTGTGGGCGAACGAATCCAGATCGATACCGAACGCAATCTGGTCAACGCCACTGGCAGTGAAAGTCCGGGCGACAAACCACAACGGGTCGAAATGGTGATTCAGCCCAGGGCCAACAACCAATGAGCCGTCTGCAAGCCCTCAATCTGGCCAAATCCTACAAACGCCGACAAGTGGTCAAAGATGTCTCGCTGTCGATCGAACGCGGCCAGGTGGTTGGCCTGCTGGGCCCCAACGGTGCCGGCAAAACCACCTGTTTCTACATGATTGTCGGGCTGGTGCCTTCCGACAAAGGCAAGGTACAGATCGACGACACCGACATTACCGGTCTGCCGATGCATGGGCGTGCACGTGCAGGAATCGGTTACCTGCCGCAGGAAGCATCGATCTTCCGCAAGCTCAGCGTGCATGACAACCTGATGGCGATTCTGGAAACGCGCAAGGATCTGTCGGCCAGCGAGCGGCGCGCCAAGCTGGAATCGCTGCTCGACGAATTCCATATCCAGCACATCCGCGACAGCCTAGGCATGAGCCTGTCCGGAGGGGAGCGGCGCCGGGTGGAGATCGCCCGCGCACTGGCCACCGAACCGGCGTTCATTTTGCTGGACGAACCCTTTGCCGGCGTCGATCCGATATCCGTGGGCGACATCAAGCAGATCATTACCCACCTGAAGGACCGCAACATCGGAGTACTGATCACCGACCACAACGTCCGTGAAACACTGGATATCTGCGAGCACGCCTACATCGTCAACGACGGTTATCTGCTGGCCGAGGGCACACCGGATAGCGTGCTGGAAAACCGATTGGTGAAAGAGGTTTATCTGGGTGAACAATTCCGCCTGTAGCACTTATAATCCATACGAGTCATGCTAAAATCCGAGCGAACAATCCCAACAGGCAGGCAGATTAGAAGGCGCACCCTGACCCGATGAAACCCTCTCTCCAGCTCAAGATCAGTCAACAGCTGACCATGACGCCGCAACTGCAGCAGGCGATCCGGCTGTTACAACTATCCACTCTCGATCTGCAGCAGGAAATTCAGGAAGCGCTTGAAGCCAACCCCATGCTGGAGGTCTCCGAGGACAGCCCGTCCGAAACCGACAACAACGACAGCGATACCCCCGCATCAGAATCCGCCGCCGACAAAGACACCGAATCAGACCTGCCCGACGAGTGGAACGAACAGATCCCGGTCGAGCTCTCCACCGACAGCGACTGGGAAGACACCTACCAGAGTGCCAGCCCGCCGAGTAGCGGCAGCGCCCCGTCTGACGGCGATATGGGTGATTTCGAGTCGGCCGACCGCTCCAGCGAATCACTGCTCGAATACCTTACCTGGCAACTCAACCTGACCCCCATGAGCGATCTGGATCGGGCGCTGGCGATGGCGCTGATCGACGGTATCGACGACGACGGTTATCTGCGTGTATCACTTGACGATGTGATCACCTCCGCCAACGAGGGCCGTGCTATCGACGCGCAGGAGCTGGTAGAGATGGATGAGGCGGAGGCGGTCCTGCGCCGTATCCAGCAGTTCGACCCTCCCGGCATCGCCGCCCGCGACCTGCGTGAGTGCCTGCTGATCCAGCTCGATCAGCTGCCGGCTGACAGCGAGTGGCTGCAGGAAACCCGCCTGGTCGTCGGTCAGTATCTGCACCTGCTTGGCAGCCACGACTACAAGCAACTGATGCGACGCAGCAAGCTGAAGGAAGAGCAACTGCAGGCGGTTATTCGGGTTATCCATAGTCTCAACCCTCGCCCGGGTAGCGCGGTTGCCTTCAGTGAGCCGGAATACGTGATTCCCGATGTCCTGGTGCGCAAGGAACGCGGAGCCTGGCGGGTCAGTCTCAATCAGGAATCGATGCCCCGTCTGCGGATCAACAACGATTACGCCGGTTTGGTAAAGCGGGCCGACAACAGTAGCGACAACACCTACCTGCGCAACCATCTGCAAGAGGCCCGTTGGTTCCTGAAGAGCCTGCAGAGCCGCAACGAAACCCTGCTCAAGGTGGCCAGCAAGATCGTCGAGTATCAACAGGACTTCCTCGAATATGGCGAGGAAGCGATGAAACCGCTGGTGCTGCATGACATCGCCCAAGCGGTTGAGATGCACGAATCCACCATTTCGCGCGTGACCACACAGAAGTTCATGCATACACCGCGCGGCATTTTCGAACTCAAATATTTTTTCAGCAGCCATGTCAGCACGGCCAGCGGCGGCGAATGCTCGTCGACTGCTATCCGGGCGATTATCAAGAAGCTGGTTGCCGCCGAAAACATCGCCAAGCCCCTGAGCGACAGCAAGATCGCCAACCTGTTGGAAGAACAGGGAATTCAGGTCGCAAGGCGCACCATTGCCAAGTATCGCGAAGCGATGAACATACCGCCCTCCAATGAGCGGAAACGTCTGGTATGATGGGTAACCGGGTACCGGAAACCCGCCGTTGAACAAACAGCAAGTCGCAGCCTAGGAGACTCTTATGCAAATTAATATCACTGGCCATCATGTGGACCTCACTGACGCCATCCGCGACTATGTGAACAGCAAGTTCGAGAAACTCGAGCGTCACTTCGACCACATCACCAACGTGCAAGTCACCCTGACCGTACAAGGCCAGAACCAGGAAGCTGAAGCCACCGTCAAAATCTCCGGCGGTGAACTGTTTGCCAAGTCCTCCGACGAAAACATGTACCCGGCGATCGACAGCCTGATTGACAAGCTGGATCGTCAGATCATCAAGCACAAAGAAAAGATGCAGAGCCGCAAGCAAGGCATCGCCTAAGCCCTCCACTCATCAGCAATGGACCCTTCCGCATGCTGATTCACCAGACTCTGGTACGGGAACGCTGTTTCGACAGCGTTCCCGGTAGCAGCAAAAAACGCATTCTCGAGAACTGCAGCGAGCTGATCGCCGACCAGGTTGACGGCCTTGATGCAGAAGAAATTTTTGGCGGCCTGATCAATCGCGAACGCCTTGGCAGCACCGGCATCGGCGAGGGAGTAGCCATTCCCCACTGCCGCCTGGAGGAGTGCAGAGAAGCCACCGGTGCGCTGGTCAAACTGCCCGAACCGGTCGACTTTGACGCCATCGACGGCCAACCCGTCGACCTGTTGTTCGTACTGCTGGTTCCCAGTGAGGCAACAGAAGCACACCTGCAGATCCTGGCGGCGCTGGCCGAAATGTTCAACGACGCAGGCCTGCGCCAACGGATGCGCGCAGCCAGCGACGAAGACGCACTTTACAAGGTCGCCGTCGACTACGAAATGGAACACATTTAGCGGACTCACCATGCGCCTGGTCATCATCAGCGGTCGTTCAGGGTCGGGAAAATCCACCGCATTGCAAGCGTTGGAAGATCTTGGCTTTTATTGCATCGACAACTTGCCGGTGACGCTGCTGCCGTCACTGGCAGAGCAGCTGGAACGCACCCCGATTGAAGACAAGCAGGGAGTCGCTATCAGTATCGATGCGCGCAACATCTCCATCGGTTTGCATCAGTTCCCGGAGATCTACCGCCAACTGGACCACCCCCCCTTTGACTGCGACATTCTCTATCTCGACGCAGTGCCGCCGACCCTGCTGAAACGATTCAGCTCCACGCGCCGGCGCCATCCGCTGACCGACGATGGCAAGAGCCTGAAGCAGGCGATCGAGCTGGAAAAACAGCTACTGGAACCGATCGCCGATCTGGCGGATCTCACCATCGACACCACCGCGTTGACCCTGTATGAACTGCGCGACATGATCAAGCTGCGGGTTGCCCAGCGCAGCTCTCAGGACCTGTCGCTACAGTTCCAGTCATTCGGTTTCAAGCACGGGGTACCGATGGATTGCGACATTGTCTACGACGTCCGCTGCCTGCCCAACCCCTACTGGGTGCCGGAGCTACGCCAGTACACTGGTCTGGACCAGCCGGTGGATCAATACCTGCGACAGCAGCCGGAGGTGGAAGAGATGTTCACTGATATCGCCGCCTACCTGAGCAAATGGCTGCCCCATTTTGAACACAACAACCGCAGCTACCTTACCGTCGCTATCGGCTGCACCGGCGGCCAGCATCGCTCTGTTTACCTTGCTGAACGCCTTGCTGGTCATTTTGGAGCAACTATGGATAATGTGCTGGTCAGCCACCGCGAATTACCGAGGCCCGCTTAACGCATGATCGAGAAGCAGTTAACCATCATCAACAAGTTGGGACTGCACGCCCGCGCTACGGCGAAGCTTATCGGGGTCACCAACAACTTCAGCTGCAAGATCCAGTTGAGCAAGGAGGGGCGCAGCGTCGATGGCAAAAGCATCATGTCGGTCATGATGCTGGCCGCCAGCCAGGGCACGGTGCTTGATATCAGCTGTGATGGCGAGGACGAAGACAAAGCGATGGATGCCATCGAAGCGCTGATCAACGACAAATTCGGTGAAGGCGAGTAATCCCGCCGGTAACCCCCCACCCCGCTTTACGCTATAATCCGAACGCCGCCGCGGTGCCGCACCAGCACCGCACTTCTCGCGCCATTCAATCGACGTGACATCCATGGCCCAAAGCGCCGAACAGACATCCCGCGACCTGCTTGCCGAAGCGCTCGAGAGCGGCGAATTACAATGGGTACGCCAGTCCATCAACAGCACCCTGCGTCCGGTTGAAGTCGCCCGACTGATCGAGTCATCGCCGCCGCATCGACGCGAAGCTCTGTGGGAACTGCTCGACCAAAGCCTTGAGGGCGAGGTCCTTCAGCACCTGAGCGACGACGTTCAAGTACATTTCCTCAGTCGCATGGACACCGCCACACTGGTCGCAGTGACCGGCACCATGGACGACGATGATGTCGCCGACATCATGCAACAGCTACCACAATCAGTGGTGCTGGAAGTGCTGGAAGCGATGGACAGCCAGACCCGCGAGCGGCTGGAGCGGGTGCTGGCCTATCCCGAGGACAGCGCCGGCGGCTTGATGACCACCGACGTGATCACCGTGCGCCCCGATATCAGCATCGATACCGCCTTGCGCTATCTGCGTCTGCACCCGGAACTGCCCGAGATGACCGACAGCCTGCTGGTGGTCAGCCGCCAGGACCAGTTCCTCGGCATCCTGCCCCTGACCCGGATGCTTGTCAGCCAACCCGACACCCTGGTGCGGGAACTGATGATCACCGATATCGAACCGATCCACGCCGATACCCATGATGCCGAAGTCGCCAAGATCTTCGAGCAGTTGGATCTGGTATCGGCACCGGTAGTGGATGACCTCGGCAACCTGCTCGGGCGAATCACCATCGACGACGTAGTCGACGTTATCCGCGAGGATGCCGATCACTCGCTGATGAGCATGGCGGGTCTCGACGAAGATGAAGACACCTTCGCCCCGACCATGAAAACCGCACGCCGCCGCGCCATCTGGCTGGGCATCAATCTGCTCACTGCTTTTACGGCGGCGGCAGTGATCGGTCTGTTTGAGCATACCATTGAGAAAGTGGTGGCTCTGGCGGTACTGATGCCGATCGTTGCCAGCATGGGAGGCATTGCCGGCAGCCAGACGCTGACCCTGATTATACGGGCCATGGCGCTCGGCCAAGTGGACCGGGGCAACACCCGCTGGCTGCTCAACCGCGAGCTAGTGGTCGGCGCACTGAATGGCCTGCTATGGGCGGTTGTAGTCGCGGCCGCCGCTGGCTGGTGGTTTGATGACCCGCTACTAAGCGGCCTGATCGCCGCCGCCCTGATGATCAACCTGCTGATTGCGGCACTGGCGGGCACCACCCTGCCGCTGGCGTTACGCGCCTGGGGAATCGACCCGGCACTGGCTGGTGGGGTATTGTTGACAACGATTACTGACGTGGTGGGCTTCTTTGCCTTTCTGGGCTTGGCCACCCTCTTTTACGCATGAGATAACTGATGACCGATCTATTCGACGACGCCGAGTCCGGCGAAGACCAGGAGCTTAAAAGCAAGACCCAGCTGAAGCGCGAGATGCATGACCTGCAGGAACTCGGCCGCAAACTGCTGGCGCAAAAATCGGAGATGCTCGACAAGCTCGATCTCAATGCCGAGATGCGCGCCGCCATTGAAGAGATGAAGCGCATTCGCTCCAACGAAGCCCGCCGGCGGCACTTGCAGTATATCGGCAAACTAATGCGCGATGTCGACGTCGATCAGGTGCGGGAAGTGATCGAACGCCAGGAGGCTGGCACCCAGGCCTACATTCGTTACTTCCACCAGCTGGAAAGCTGGCGCGACAAGCTGATTGCCAGTGATGACCACCTCGAGCCCTTTATGGAAGCCTACCCCGCCGCAGAACGCCAGCATCTGCGCCAACTGATGCGCAACGCCCGCAAGGAAGCAGAGCGGAACAAGCCACCGGCCGCGGCGCGCAAACTGTTCAAATATATTCGCGAGCTGGCTGACGACTAACCGCCGTCACGCGTTGGCAGCATACCGAGAGCGCGACGATGCGCCAACAGCGGCATTTTGCGGCGCATCTCGGCCACCAGCTCCAGATTCGTATCCGCCACAACCACGGACTCTCCCCGGGCATGCCGGTTCAGCACCCGCCCCCAGGGATCGACCACCATCGAGTGTCCGAAGGTTTCCCGCCGGGCGTTGTGCACCCCACCCTGATTGGCGGCGATCAGGTAACACTGGGTTTCGATCGCGCGCGCCCGCAACAACAGCTCCCAGTGGGCTTCGCCCGTCACCTGGGTAAAGGCCGCGGGAACGCTGATCAGTTCCGCCCCCGCGTTTGCCAGCTGCTGATACAACTGCGGAAAGCGCAGGTCATAGCAGATGCTCAACCCCAGGCGCCCCACCGGTGTATCAACCACCACCAGCGCATCGCCAGGTTCGATCTGCTCCGATTCGCGATAGGCCGCCTGCGCATCAGCCACGTCAACATCGAACAGATGCAGCTTGTCGTAACGGGCCACCTCCTGCCCCTGATCGTCATACACCAGGCAGGCGGCGCGCACACGCCGGCCGTCAGCCGACAGGATCGGCAGCGAGCCGGCCACCAGCCATACCCCATGCTGCCGGGCCTGCTGCGCCAGAAATGTGCGTATTGGCCCGTCAGGATCCTGCTCCGGTCGGCCACGCTCGAGAAGCTGTTGACTATCGAACACGGCGAAATTTTCCGGCAACAGCAGCAGCTGCGCCCCCCCCGCCGCCGCTTGCCCAATCAGGTCCGCCGCGCTCCGCAGATTCTGCTGCCAGTCAGCCCCGCTGACCATCTGCAGTGCCGCAACGCGACCGGCTACCCTGTCAGCCACCGACAAAGGGGTTCTCCTCCCGCTCTTCGCCAATAGAGGTATCCGGGCCATGCCCGGTCACCACCGTGGCAGATTCATCGAGGGTAAAGAGGCGCTCCTTGATCGACTTCTCGAGCTGGTCGTAGTCACCGCCCCAAAGGTCGGTACGCCCGATGGAGCGGCGGAAAAGGGTATCTCCCGCCACCAGCAACTTGGCGTCTTCAAACCAGAAACTGGTGGAACCGGGACTATGGCCTGGGGTATGGATAGCAACGCCACCACAACAATCAAGCACCTGGTCATCGCCCACATGGGCGTCAGGGTCCGGCTGCGGCGCGTAAGGCACCCCAAACATGCGGCACTGCTGCTCCAGCAGATCCCACAGAAAGCGGTCATCCTCGTGAAGATAGATCGGGGCTCCGGTCTTGGCTTTGATCGCGCCGGCAGCCAGAATGTGGTCCAGGTGGGCATGGGTATGGTAGATCGCCACCACCTTCAGCCCCAGATCTTCGACCTCGGCCAGAATTTTTTCGGCATCACCGCCGGGATCTATCACCATCGCTTCACCGGTGCGACGGTCACCCAGAATGGTGCAATTGCACTGCAGCGGACCGACCGGGAAGGTACGACGAATAAAGGTACTGCCTTGAGCCTGCTCAGAAGACACCGAAAACTCCTCGTCTAAAAGTCAGGCACCAGTGTAAACCATTGTCGCGTTTGGGATCATCTGCCGCTGCGCAATTGCGCCTCGAACTCTTCAACCCAAGTGATCCTTGAAAGCGGCATCCGCCGCGGCTCGCCGGCGTCAGTGGTTACCAGCAGACAATCCTCACCCTCGTGAACTACCAGATCGGTGGGCAACACACGCAGCCGTCGTACCCGTTCCCCGTCGCGGTAGCAGATTCGCAACCACTGGCCTTGCATCACCGCCAGCTCGTAATAATCGGTCTGTGCACAATGGCTAAGAGCGCCAAACCCCGAGTTCACGCGGTCACCAGATCGCTACCCGGGCACTGGAAAGCAGCTCCCGCGGCTCGGCGTTATATTCGCGGCTGAGAATGCATTTGCTCTGGTGATTGTCACCGCGCACCGCTTCGGCGACCCGCAACAGCTGGCCCAGCAGCCATTTATGCCGGGCCAGCGGACGGCCGGCCGGAAAGCACACGTCATTCCAGAACACCATTTCAACCTCGAGCCGCTGGCGCTCCGCGTCGGTCCAGAGATAGAAATAGCAGCTCGCTCCCACTTCCCCCACGTCGCCGCGCAGGCAATGCACCGTGGAACGAGCCGAGGTTCGAATAATCTGCTGCATGACATGGGGATCCAGGGCGCGCGCCCGCGCCAGATTGATGCCATCGAGTCGCAACAACGAGGGTGCAATCAGCCGTGACGACAAGGTATCCAGGACAGGAGCCACCTGAGTCAACGGCAGATCAATGACGAAGATCTCCGAAGCCTCATCGGACCAGGACAATACAATGGGTCGAGCTTCAGCCCAGATGCGCTCGACCATCAGGTCGATAACCACCTCAAGCTCCCGAGCGGTCGCCCGCTCTCAGTTACCGGTTACAGCCTAACTATAGACCGCTCACTGGCGGTTTTTTCTCCGTTACAGGTCTGCGTCGAGCGGGCGAGTGCGATCGGGCTGCGCAGCCTCGGGCTTGCTGATCAGTTCCATAGCGGGGCTTTCCCAGGGTCCGCTCAGTTGATAACGAACCGAAGTAAAGCGCTTGAGTTGCTTGCCGATCAGCCGTTCCACCAGAAACACGGCTCCGGCAATGGCCGGAGAGGCCAGCAACGCCGCCGCAATGGGCAGATTTTCAGCCACCGGCAGTTGCACCAGCATGGTTAGATCCAACTGCTCGCGCCCCAGATCGACATCGCCCTCCAGCTCCAGATCATAGGTGGGACTGATCAGGGTAGCCGGCTGGGTCGTCGAGGCAACACCGGCGCTCAATGCCAGCTCGAAGTCCATACTGTCGAAAAAGGTTCCTTCCGTGGTCAGATCCTTAAAATCCAGACTCAGGCGGCGCAGCAGGGTACTGACGTTGACTAAACTAAACAGCTTCAGTACAGGCCGATCACCGGTATCGAGTATCTGCCCCCGCTCGGCGTGGAAGCTGCTGCTTCCCGCCAGCGAGTTCCAGTCAAATCCCGCCGGCGAGCCCTGCCAGCGCAGCGTGCCGGCAAACCTGGCCGATTCCGTTTCGAGACTGCGCGCAGAGCCCCAGGCGGCCATGACGTCACCCAAATTAGCTGCCTCGGCATCGATCCGGGCCTCAGTCTGGTGGCCACTGCCGTCAAAGGCCCAGTAAAGCTCGCCCCCCAGCTTGAGCCCTCTGACATCACTCTGGACCTCAAGGAAGCGAGCACCCTGCTGATCCGGTCTGAGCTTGAACTGCCAGCGGCCGTATGACTCGTCACCCCGACGCAGGTCGGCGACCCGGAAATCGACCCTGGGCAACTGGCGCGGATCGTAGTCGAGCAACGGGTCCGCCTCGGACTGATCAGCATCGGCAGACGGCAGGTAAAGGCGCTCCAGCTCCGCGACAACCACCTGACCCGATGTTTTCGGCAGAATAACGACCCCCTCAAGCTCACGGCTGTTGAGGTTCAAGCGCCAACCAGGGCCCTGCTGCTGGATGCGCGCATCAACTGCGTGCAGCTGCCGCCCCTGATAGCTGACCCGGTTGCTGCGCAGATCCAGATCCACCAGCTGCACGGCATCTGCGGGTGCCGGTTCGGTATCGGTCAGACTACGTCCTGCCAGCAGATGATGCTCGATAAACGCCTGCCACTGATCCAGCTCGATATCATCAACCGCCACATGCACCGCAATCCCATCGGTGCGTGGTTGAAGCTGCGGGTAGTCGCGCCCCAACGACAGCTCCCCCCCACGCAACTCGCCCGCCTGCAACGCCAGCAACCCATCCAGCTGGGGATAACTCAGTTTCAGCCACTGATAGCCCGGCGTCAGGTCCAGTTCAAGGCTAAAGGGTGCCGCCTCCCCTCCCCGTTTGGCGAATGGTGCCGGCGCATCGACCACTACGCCCAGCAGCTTGCTATCGAGGCGCAGTCCAGAGCAACCCGGTCGCTCACCGCAGATATCCAGCTCGAAGGCGTAGTCCGTTTCGCCGGCAAAAGCATCCATCAGCGGCAATCCGGTCCAGCGGCGCACCGCGTTCATGGTGATCCCCCCCCATCCACGAATGCGTGTGGTGGCGCCAGCGCCCTGCCCCTCGGTGTCGATCTGGGCCACTAGGGGGCGATCAAAGAAGCGGCCGCTGATAACGCCGGAATAGAGGCCCTGGGTCTCATCGAAATGGACGCTGCCGTTAATCTCCTCTATCCGCAAATTCAACGCCCTGGACCAGTATTCCCCCTGGCTGACGTGACTGTCGACGCGGATACTGGAACGCTCAAAGGCGTCAAGATCAAGACCCAGATTGAGTTCGGTATGCAGCTCGCCCATGACTTCCCAGCGTTCGAACTCTTCACCGAGCTTGGCTCCTATGGGGGATTCCAGCAACGCCAGACGGCCATCGGCTGCGGGACCATTCAAGCGCGCCCGCACCTCGAGCCGGTGGGATTTGGGGGGCAGATAAACCTCGGCCCGTTCGATTCGGGTTTGGTCATACACCCGCCCTCTGGGGATATCCACCAACACTTCGCTGTTCTTGATCAGGGTAAACGCATCAGCATCCTCTACTGCCGGCCAGCCGCTTTGATAACGCAGCCGGGTGGCCCCGGTATCAAAAAACATCTGCAAAGTCGGCTGCCGATCGACGCTGTCACTGCGGCGGAGCGGCGCGTCATACACCAGCCCGCCGCTGTGGAGCACGCCCTCATTAAGCGCGCCTTCGAGCCAGCGGAACAGCGCCGGATCAAGAATACGATCGGGAACAAACAGCGGTGCCAGGGCACCGTTGCTGTCACGCATGCCAATCATCAGCACCAGCCTCCCGTCATCGGCTGCGACGGCGGCGCGCGGAATATCGATGGCAAAGCGGCCGTTGGCGTTGACCTCACGGCTTCCCAGGCTCAGCAATTGGCTTTCGATTCGGACCCTGTCTTCATCCAGGCGCCAGGACACCGCTCCGTTCGCGCGCTCAAACTGCCACCCCTGGCGATACAGTTCCGGGAAGTTAAGCCAGAAGGCGTGACTGTCAAGATCGACACGCCCACCTTCAGCATCAACACGCAAACGCCCGCTGACATTGCGTGCCTCGGGTGCCCCGTGCCAGGCCCCAACCGCCACCTGATCCAGATCCGCATCCAGTGACCAGGCCGACCACTCTGCCCCCTCGGGGCGACTCAGACGCAGGTTACGCAATGTCCCTTTAGGGCTCAGAGGAGACAACCGTTCGCGCAACGCCGCGTTCAGCAGTGGCAGACTCTGCAACTGCTGCCACACCGGCTCCAAAGCCATTGCCTTGGTAGCCAAGCCGTTGACCGCAGTGCCGTTACCCCACAAGGAGAGGTCGCCAACACCGAGCGGGGCGTCGCTGAGACGTCCCTGAATGGCGTCAAGCTGTGCATGCCAGTTGCCATCAGCTTGGTGCGCCAGCTGAATTCGGGCCATCAGGTCATCGACGCGCAATGAGCTGTCGCCGCGACGCCACACCAGTCGGGGCAAGCTCAGGGTCCCGCCCACCCACTGCTGGTGCCCCTCAACCTCCGCCCATAGTTCGGTGGTCAGCCCCAGCTCCATAGGGTGCGGCGGCTGCTCAGGCAGCAGCGCCGCCAACAGCTCCGGCGCCAGCATCGATGTGCGCAGATGATAACTCCCCCGGAACTCATCCGTGCCAAGCCGGCCGCTGGAAGCACCTCGCAGGGTTATCGCTGCCTCATCGTCCAGACCAAGGCGGGCATAGAGACGCTGTCGATCGCCCCGGTGCTGCCACGCCAGCTCCAGCTGCTGCACCGGCATTGCCACATCTCGGTCCTGCAAAGTCACCTGTAGCCGTGCGTTGCGAATCGCCACCTCACGCTGCAGCCACAGGGACTGAAGAATCGGCATCAGATCGGCCTCCTCGGCGCTTTGACCAGCCACCGCGCCTGCACCGGCCAGCTGCCAATCACCGTAGTGGTTGCGCCAAACGGCCAGATCCAAACCATCAAGCAGTAGCCGACGAGCCACCGGCCGGCGATTCCAGAGGGACGCCAGCAGATCCAGCTCCATCTCCAGTTTATCGAGGCGCAGCGCCGGTATGTTCTCGTCTCCGACAAGCAGCCGGCTGGCGGTCAAGGTCGGCGACAGGATATGCCAGCCGCCCTGCAGCTTGCCGATGCGCACGGGATAGGGACCACGTTCGGACATCAACTGTTCGAGTTCGGCACGGTAATGATCAACCGACGCCATACTCAGCCGCCCCAGGGTGAGTATCAACGCCAGCAGCAACAGCAACGGTAACAGCAACCAGCGCAACAGGTGGCGGATAAGAGGAAAGTGCAGCAGGGTGGCCATCGGTTGCTAGCGCAGCACCACGTCAAACTGCTCAGGGGTATAGAGGGATTCGACCTGAAACTGAATGGTCTTGCCGATAAACTCTTCCAGATCGGCAACGCGGTCCGACTCCACATCCATCAGCCGGTCGACCACCGACTGCGCCGCCAATACCAGATAGGTATCCGTATCGTAGGCGCGCGCCTCGCGCAGTATTTCGCGGAATATTTCGTAACAGACGGTTTCCGGCGTTTTCATGCTGCCACGCCCCTGACACTGGGCGCAGGGCTCGCACAGCAGCTGCTCCAGACTCTCACGGGTACGCTTGCGGGTCATCTCCACCAGTCCGAGTTCGGACACTCCGGTCACCTTGGATTTGACGTGGTCCTTCTCCAGCACCCGTTCCAGGGTGCGCAGGACCTGACGCCGGTGCTCCGGGTCTTCCATGTCGATAAAGTCGATAATGATGATGCCGCCGAGATTGCGCAGCCGCAGCTGCCGGCCAATGGCGGTCGCCGCCTCAAGGTTGGTTTTAAAGATGGTTTCTTCGAGATTACGGTGACCGACATAAGCGCCGGTATTGACGTCCACCGTAGTCATCGCCTCGGTCTGGTCGAAGATGCAGTAACCACCGGATTTGAGCTCAACCTTGCGCCCCAGGCCTTTCTGGATCTCGTCTTCGACGTTATAGAGATCGAATATCGGGCGCTCGCCGGGGTAATACTCCAGCCGGTCGGCAATCTCGGGAACCAGGGTCGAGACAAACTCGCTGGCCTTCTGAAAGGTTTCACGCGAGTCGATCCGGATCCGCTCTACCACCGGGTAAGCAACATCACGCAAGATCCGCATATGCAACGGCAGATCCTCGTAGATCACCTCCGGCGCCCCGGCACTCTGCATCCGCCCCTGAACTTTGCGCCACAGCCGCAGCAGGAAACGCATATCAGAGCGCAGATCCTCGTCGCGGGCACCTTCGGATACGGTCCGCAAGATAAAGCCACCGGTGACCTCCTCCTCCTGCCCGACCATTTCGGTAACCACATTACGCAGCCGCTCGCGCTCCACTTCACTTTCGATCCGTTGCGAAATGCCGACATGGGGGTTATCCGGCATGAACACCAGATAGCGAGAGGGGATCGACAGATGGGTCGTCAGCCGCGCGCCCTTGGAGCCGATCGGATCCTTGGTAACCTGCACCACCAGCGACTGCCCTTCACGCAGCAGTGTGCTGATGCTGGGCTGCGGCGATACTTTTTCGTCGCCATGCTGGTTGGGCAACAGCTCGGCGACATGGATAAACGCCGCGCGCTCCAGACCGATATCGACAAAGGCAGCCTGCATTCCGGGCAATACGCGCGCAACCCGACCCTTATAGATGTTGCCGACGATCCCTCTCTTCTCAACCCGTTCGATGTAGACCTCTTGCAGCATACCGTTTTCGATCACGGCAACGCGGGTTTCCATCGGTGTAAAGTTGATCAGAATCTCTTCGCCCATCGGTCGCTCCTCAGCGCTGCTGCCAGACATCGACGCCAAATTGGCTCAGCAATGTCGCCGTCTCCTGTAAGGGTAGCCCCACCACGCTGGAGTAGCTGCCATTGATGGCGGCCACAAAAACCGCACCCAGCCCCTGAATACCGTAGCTGCCGGCTTTATCCTGCGGTTCGCCGGTGGCCCAGTAGCGCCGGCATTCATCCTCGCTGAGCGGACGAAAAGCCACCTCGGTTTCGACCACCTCAACCGCATCCCGTTCATCATCCACCAATGCCACCGCGGTCAGCACCTGATGAGTGCGCCCCGACAACCGCATCAGCGTGGCCACGCAGTCGGCCTCATCCATCGGTTTGCCGAGAATCTGCCGGTCGCAAACAACGGTGGTATCGCTGCCAAGAACCGGGCCGCGCCCGGCAAGCTGCCAGCCGGCCCGCGCTTTGGCCAGCGCCAGGCGGGCGACATAGGCAGCAGGCGATTCGCCTGCCAGCGGGCTCTCGTCTACATCGACCTGGACGCAGTCCAGCGGCACGCCTATCTGTGCCAGCAGTTCGCGCCGGCGTGGCGATTGCGAAGCCAGCAGCAGCCGCCGCGAGCCACTCACGCTAACGCACCTGTAACGCGCGACGCACGCTGCGCAGCACCACAAACAGCCAGGGCCAGATCAAAGTGCTGATCAGTGACGGCAGCAGAAACAACAGCGTATCGGAGCCGGTTCCGGTGAGTGTCTGCGCCCACTGGAGGGCCATCTGATAGGTCCCGATCAGCACCAACACCAGCATCGCCTGCTGCCACACCGGATACATGCGAAAGCGTCGATGCAACAGCTGGATAATATAGGCGATGACAGCCAGCGACAGGGCATGGATTCCGAGCAAGCTGCCCTGCAGAATATCCAGTAGCAGCCCCAGCATCCAGGCCTGCCAGGGTCCGACCCGGTTCGGCAGTGCAGCCACCCAGTAGATCAGCGTCAAGGCGACCCATTGCGGTCGTCCCCACTCGACATATTCCGGCAGCGGCATGGCACTAAGCATCAGCGCCAGCAGGAAAGTCAGCAGGATCACCCAGCGGTTGTGAGGAGCGGCGGCCATCACGGCTGACCTCCGGACGCGCTGGAACCGGACGAGGCGGGCGCAGATGCCGTGGGGGGAGCGGCTACCGGATCGGCAATGGGGCCATCCAGCAACGGCGGTTCCTGGCGGGTCACCAGCAACAGATGACGACTCTTGTCCAAACGTGCACGTGGTACCGCCCGCACCAGCGCGAATGGGCGTCCCGGATCGTGGACAATTTCACTCACTTCTGCCACCGGATAACCGGCCGGAAAGCGCCCGCCAAGGCCAGAGCTCAACAGCAGGTCGCCCACCTGAATATCCGCCGTGTCCGGCACATGATCGAGTCGCAGCGACTGTTTGCTACCGTTGCCCAGCAGCAATGCCCTGAAGCCGCTGCGATCCACCTGCACCGGCAGCGCGTGCTGGTTGTCAGTGATGAGCAATACCCGTGACGTGTAAGGGCCCACTTCCACCAGTTGGCCCATGATGCCGTTCTCGTCCAGCACCGGCTGACCCAGATAGGCACCGTCACGCAGCCCTTTGTTGATCACGATCTGGTGGATAAAGGGATCAGCGTTAACTCCGATCAGCTCCGCTAACTGCACCCGCTCATCGAGGCGACGGGAACCATTCAACAGCAGCCGCAGGCGGGCGTTTTCTGTGGTCAGGTCATCCATCCGCTGCAGTTGTCTCGACATCAATAATATGTCGCTGCGCAGGCGACCGTTCTCCTGCTGCAGGGCGTCACGATCGGTAATCTTACTGTTAACCGTCATCCACACCCGGGTAGGCACGTCCACCAGCCACTGCACCGGGGTAACCAGCAGGGTCAGGTAGCCGCGATAATGAGCCATCGGTTTCCATAGCAGATCGGTTGCCATCAGCGCAGCTGATAACAGCAGTATCAGAACGATACCGCTACGACCGGATTCGGTGCGAAAGATAGAGCTAATAGGACACCCCCGCACCACCCAAAGAGCGGCGCGTTGCAAGCGGTGCCGTCAAGCGGTGTCCCTTCACGATCAGTCAGTAGCCAGCAACTCAAACGCGTGCTTATCAATCATCTCCAGCGCCTTGCCGCCACCGCGGGCAACACAGGTCAGCGGATCTTCGGCGACAATTACCGACAGGCCGGTCTCCTCCGCCAGCAGTCGATCAAGATCGCGCAGCAGCGCACCACCACCGGTCAGCACGATACCACTTTCGGCGATATCGGAAGCCAGTTCCGGCGGACACTGCTCCAGCGCACTTTTAACCGACTGCACGATTGCCGACAGCGGCTCCTGCAGCGCTTCCATGATCTCGTTGCTGTTAAGAGTGAAGCTACGCGGAATGCCCTCCGCCAGGTTACGACCACGCACGTCGATCTCACGGATCTCGCTGGAGGGATAAGCGGTACCGATCTCCTGCTTGATCCGCTCCGCGGTGGCGTCACCGATCAGGCTGCCGTAGTTGCGGCGCACGTAGGTAACGATGGATTCGTCAAAGCGGTCACCACCGACACGCACGGACTCGGCGTAAACAATGCCGTTAAGCGAGATAATTGCGATCTCGGTAGTACCACCACCGATATCCACCACCATGGAACCGCTGGCCTCTTCCACCGGCAGTCCAGCGCCGATGGCCGCTGCCATCGGTTCGTCAATCAGGTAAACCTCGCGGGCACCCGCACCCATGGCCGATTCCTTGATCGCCCGACGTTCCACTTGGGTGGATTTGCAGGGCACGCAAACCAGCACCCGCGGACTGGGGTTCATCCAGGAGTTTTCATGCACCTTGGCGATGAAATGCTGCAGCATCTTTTCGGTAACGTGGAAGTCGGCGATAACGCCGTCTTTGAGCGGCCGAATGGCCGAGATATTGCTGGGTGTACGCCCCAGCATGCGCTTGGCATCAGTACCGACCGCAACCACCGATTTCTGATTGCCCACCTGCCGAATGGCGACCACCGATGGCTCGTTGAGCACCACGTCCTTGTCGCGAACATAAATCAGGGTGTTGGCCGTACCCAGATCGATCGACAGGTCACTGGAAAACATACCGCGTAATTTCTTGAACATGTAACGTTTCGCTATGAAAAAATGTGATTCAGGGACCCATACACACAAACCGCTAACTCTAGCAATGGCGGGCTTTTTGGGCAAGGTGCAAATATGTTACCTTAAGGCCCCTTTTGTAACCGCAGATCAGGATCAATAGAAATGTCCCTTGACCGCTCCGATGTGGAAAAAATCGCCCATCTGGCCCGGCTTCAGCTTGATGACGCCGACATTCCTGAATACGCACAGCACCTTTCCAACATTCTGGCACTGGTCGACCAGATGCAGGCCGCTGATACCAGCGCCCTTGAACCGATGGCCAACCCCCACGATGCCAGCCAGCGCCTGCGTGCCGACGCAGTGACCGAGCAAAATCAGCGCGAAGCGCTGCAGGCCAACGCTCCGGCGACCGAGAACGGTTTGTTCCTGGTCCCCAAGGTGATCGAGTAACCCGCCGCACAAGGCCACCCCGCAACCCATTGAATCGAACAGGGCGCCACGCGACACCGGCTCCCGCAGCTATCGGAAACAGGCAACGATGCACACCCAAACCCTTGCCGAACTCAGCCTTGGCCTTGCCAACGGCGACTTCTCCAGCCAGGAACTGACTCAGACGTATCTGACCCGGATCGAACAGCTCGACGGCCAGTACAACAGCTTTATCACTGTCACCGCCGAACAGGCGCTGGCACAGGCTACCGCCGCCGACGCCCGCCGTGCTGCCGGCGATGCCACCGCGCTCACCGGCATTCCGATCGCCCACAAGGATATCTTCTGCACTCAGGGCGTGCGTACCAGCTGCGGCTCACGGATGCTGGACAATTTCATCGCGCCCTATGACGCGACCGTGATCGAGAAGTTCAACGCCGCAGGCGCCGTCAGCCTTGGCAAGACCAACATGGACGAGTTCGCCATGGGCTCCTCCAACGAATCCAGCTTCTACGGCGCGGTCAAGAATCCCTGGAATCCTGACTGTGTACCCGGAGGTTCTTCCGGTGGTTCTGCCGCAGTGATCGCCGCGCGCCTGGCTCCGGGTGCTACCGGCACCGACACCGGCGGCTCAATCCGCCAACCGGCAGCACTGTGCGGCATCACCGGCATCAAACCCACCTATGGCCGGGTCTCCCGCTATGGCATGATCGCCTACGCCAGTTCGCTGGATCAGGGCGGCCCCATGGCCCAGACCGCCGAAGACTGCGCGCTGCTGCTGAACTGCATGGCCGGTTTTGACCCCAAGGACTCCACTAGCATCGACCGCACCGTGCCGGACTACAGTGCCAGTCTCAACGACAGCCTCGACGGCCTCAAGATCGGTCTGCCGAAAGAGTACTTCAGCGACGCTGTCGACAGCCGCATCGCCAGCGCCGTGCAGGCAGCAATCAAGGAGCTGGAAGCACTGGGCGCCACGGTCAAGGAGATCAGCCTGCCGAATACCGAGCTGTGCATCCCCTCTTATTACGTACTGGCACCGGCGGAGGCGTCCTCCAACCTGTCGCGCTTTGACGGCGTCCGTTACGGCTACCGCTGCGACAACCCGGCTGATCTGGAAGACCTCTACAAACGCTCCCGGGGCGAAGGCTTCGGCGCTGAGGTTAAGCGCCGCATCATGATCGGCGCCTACGCCCTGTCGGCCGGCTACTACGACGCTTACTACCTGAAGGCGCAGAAGATCCGTCGCCTGATCAAGCAGGACTTTGTCGCCGCCCTGAACGACGTCGACCTGATCCTCGGCCCGACCACCCCGCACCCGGCTTTCAAGATCGGCGAGAAGAATGCCGATCCGGTGTCCATGTACCTGGAAGATATTTTCACCCTGTCGGTCAACCTGGCCGGGCTGCCCGGCCTCTCCATGCCGGTCGGCTTTGCTGATGGCCTGCCCGTGGGCCTGCAGCTGATCGGCAACTACTGGGATGAAGCACGATTGTTGAACGTGGCCCATCGCTACCAACAGGCCACCGACTGGCACCAGCAAGCGCCCAAGGGTATCTGAGCGTAGCTGCAGCCAGCGAAAACGAATTGAATCCCGTGGCCCCGCCGCGGTAACGAGGAAGACATCATGCAATGGGAAACGGTTATCGGGTTGGAGATCCACTGCCAACTTGCCACTGAGTCCAAAATTTTCTCCGGCGCCAGCACCGCCTTTGGCGCCGAACCCAACACCCAGGCCTGCGCGGTTGATCTGGCGCTGCCGGGCACGTTGCCGGTGTTCAACGAGAAGGCGCTGGAGATGGCGGTCAAGTTCGGCCTCGCCATCGATGCCGAGATCGGCAAGAAGTCGGTGTTCGACCGCAAGAACTACTTTTACCCCGACCTGCCCAAGGGCTACCAGACCAGCCAGCTGGCCCACCCCATCGTTGGCCCGGGCCACGTCGACATTCAACTCGACGACGGCACCACCAAGCGTATCGGCGTCACCCGCGCTCACCTGGAAGAGGATGCGGGCAAGTCGCTGCACGAAGATTTTCACGGTATGAGCGGCATCGACCTCAACCGCGCCGGCACGCCGCTGATCGAGATCGTTTCCGAACCCGATATCCGCAGCGCCAAAGAAGCGGTGGCCTACGCCAAGAAGATCCACGCCATCGTCACCGCGCTGGGGATCTCCGACGGCGACATGTCCCAGGGCTCGTTCCGTTGCGACGTCAACGTCTCAATCCGCCCCAAAGGGCAGGATGAGTTCGGCACCCGCACCGAGACCAAGAACCTCAACTCCTTCAAGTTTATGGAGGACGCCATCAAGCTGGAGGTTGAGCGCCAGATCGACGTGCTCGAAGACGGCGGCACCATCGTACAGGAAACCCGGCTCTACAACGGCGACACGAAAGTAGCGCGCAGCATGCGCTCCAAAGAGGAAGCCAACGACTACCGTTACTTCCCCTGTCCCGACCTGCTACCGGTGATGATCGACGACGACTATATCGACGCCATTCGTGCCACCCTGCCGGAGCTACCGGACGCCCGCCTGGCGCGCTTCAAGGAACAGTACGGTTTGTCAGACTACGACGCCGGCATTCTCGCCGCCTACGGCAGCATGGCGAGTTACTTTGAAACCGCCGTTGACGCCTGCGGCGATGCCAAGCTGGCCGCCAACTGGCTGCTGGGTGAAGTTTCCAAATACCTCAACACCGCCGGTATCGAAATCGACGCCAGCCCGGTCAGCGCCGAAGCCCTGGGCGGCCTGCTGGTTCGCATCAAGGACAACACCATCTCCGGCAATATCGCCAAGAAAGTGTTCGACGCCATGTGGAACGGTGAAGGCAGCGCCGATGAGGTGATTGAAGCCAAGGGCCTGAAGCAGGTCACTGACAGCGGCGCTATTGAAGCGATTGTGGACCAGGTGATCGCTGGCGCCACGCCGCAGGTTGAGCAGTACAAAGCCGCTGAGCCGGATAAACGCGGCAAAATGCTCGGCTTCTTTATGGGACAGGTGATGAAAGCCTCCGGCGGCAAAGCCAACCCGGGCCAGGTCAACCAGATTCTGAAGAAGAAGCTCGACGCCCTGTGCGACTAACCGCCGCAGTGGTAAACTGACCACTACACTGACACGGCAGCCCTCGCGGCTGCCGTTTTGTTTATTCGTTCCATTCCGTTTATTGCATCATCCCACCGAGCCCGCACCATGTCTGATTTCGACTTTGCCAGCCTTAGCCTGCCTGACGCCCAGCTTAAGAACCTGAGTGACCTTGGCTACGCCGCCATGACGCCTATTCAGGCGGCCAGTCTGCCCCATGCGCTGGCTGGCAAAGACCTGATCGCCAAAGCCAAAACCGGCAGCGGCAAAACCGCCAGCTTCGGTATCGGTCTGATCGAAAAGCTCAACCCGCGTTTCTTCGGGGTGCAGGGACTGGTGCTCTGCCCCACCCGCGAACTGGCGACTCAGGTGGCCAAAGAGTTGCGCCGACTGGCGCGCTACCGTGACAACATCAAGATTCTGATGATCGCCGGCGGCCAACCCATTGGCCCCCAGATCGGCTCACTCGAACACGGCGCCCATATCGTGGTCGGCACCCCCGGTCGCATCGCCGACCACCTGCGCAAAGGTACCTTGCAACTGGACCAGCTCAACACGCTGGTGCTGGACGAAGCGGACCGGATGCTGGACATGGGCTTTATCGACGCCATCGCTGGCATCATCGAGCACACCCCTGCAAGCCGCCAAACGCTGCTGTTCTCCGCCACCTACCCGGACGAGATCGCCGCCATCAGCGCCCGCTTTCAGCGTGAGCCGATCACCGTCAGTGTCGAAGCACAGCACAGCGAAACCCAGATCGAACAGCGCTTTTATCGCTGCGACCGAGCCGGTAAAAGCCGCGCCCTGATCCATTGGCTGGAACGCCACCGCCCCGAATCGACACTGGTGTTCTGTAACACCAAACAGGGCTGTGACGACCTGCGCTACGAGCTGGAACAAGCCGGGCTGGTTGCACTGGCGCTGCACGGCGATATGGAGCAGCGCGAGCGTGACGAGATGCTGGTGCGCTTTGCCAACCGCAGTGCGTCGGTGCTGATCGCCACCGATGTCGCCGCCCGCGGCCTCGACATCAGCGACCTGCCGGCGGTGGTCAACTACGATCTGCCGCGCCAGGCAGACACCTATGTGCACCGCATCGGCCGTACCGGTCGTGCCGGCCAGCAGGGGCTGGCATTGAGCCTGTTTAGCGAGTCGGAGCAGTACAAAATCGACCTGATCAGTGACTATCAAGGGCGCCCCATTGAGCCCAAAGACCCGGACCTGCGCCCACTGGATCCGCAAGAAGCCTTTCTGCCACCGATGGTGACGCTGATGATCTCCGGCGGGCGCAAAGACAAGGTACGCCCCGGCGATCTACTGGGTGCGTTAACCGGCGACGCGGAGATTCCAGGCAGCGCGGTAGGCAAGATCGATATCGCCGACTACAGCGCCTTTGTCGCCATCGAGCGCAGCGTTGCCAAGAAAGCACTGGGGCGGCTGATCAACGGCAAGATCAAGGGCCGCCGCTTTAAGGTACGGATGCTGTAAGCCCCCGGTACGACAGACACTGGTCAGGGCCGCCCGGGAACACCGCCGTGACCGCGATAGCCGTTATAGCCGCGCTGCCCACTGAAGCCGCGGTAACCGCCGTAGCTCTTGAAGCCACCGTAATCGCGGTGGCGGTAGTGCCGCGGCGCCTTGTAGCCGTGTGACTTATAGCCGCGGGACTTATATCCGTGAGACGGGTAACGGTGGTTTTTGTAGCCCGAGTAATGGGACGGATAGTGATAGCCGGATGAATAACCGATCCGGTAATAGTGGTGACCGCCACCGTAATAACAGCCGGCGGGCAACATCAGCAGGGCGAGCAAGCTGACCAGTGCGAGCGGATTGCCATGTGCCATAGGGAACTCCCCGGGGCCAACCACAGCGCGGGAACACGGCCCCAACTGTGCACGTTAGCAAAGGGAAGCTGAACCTAGGCTGAATGAGGGCTTAGGTTAAAGCACCACGCCCCATCATCCTACTCCGACACGGCCTCATGCCGCTTCCTTTCATTACGGTTGATGCGCCCCTCTTTCATCAAGATCCCCAGCAAGCTATAGCTCAGATAATCTTTCGAACCGCCGCCATAATCTGATTGCAGGCCTAAATATTTGGCCGCATCCGAGTTCTTGATCCCACTTGGGTTTGCCTTCGCTAACTCCATGACCGCAGATTTCAGTAGTTCCAACCCCATTTGCGCCTTTTCATAGCAACCATCTGGGATATTCACTTTCACTTTTCTGGAAATGTTGTCGGGATTGGGGCGCACTCGATTGGTCAACAACCCACCTTGCGACCGAATTCCAAATGCAGCGATCAACTCGGCCTCGATCTTCAGCGCTTGCTCTTCCGACAGATTGTCAGCAACAACTGTGTGTAGCACTTTGCTGCCGTCGTCGAGGATTGCTTTGATCAACAGACCTTTCTCAGAATCATCTATGTTCGCTTGATGCTCCCATGCGCGATTGCCAGTCCCTTTGCCGATATAAAAGGCTTTGGCTGGTTTATAACGCGGGTCTTTTAGTGCATACACGTAGAAGGGATTGCGAGCCATGGCCGGTCCATTTTGGGTAGGTTCAGCAACCAATCTAACAAACGCTAGCTTTAGCGCATAGACAACAAACAGTTGCGCCGAGGAACGCCACCGGACTTATCGGCAGATCCAGAAAGCCAGCGACCTTACTGGCAAACAGAAACCTCACGCCACCTTCGAAAACCGCCCCGCCGCATGACAGATCGGTACCAGGGTCTCGGCAAAGATCTCCGCGCAGCGTTGCCAGCTGTGTGCCAGTGCGTAGTCCCGGCAATGCTGGCGCGGCACTTTGAGTGCACGCTTGATCGCCAGTTCCAGATCCTCGTCCAGCGCGCCGTTAACCTGCTCACGCACCACATCGATGGGGCCGGTTACCGGATAAGCGGCCACCGGCGTGCCGCAGGCCAGCGCTTCCAGCATCACCAAGCCAAAGGTATCGGTACGGCTGGGGAACACAAACACATCGCCACGGCTGTACCACTCGGCCAGCTCCTCGCCGTACTTGTAACCGGTAAACAGCACCTCGGGATAGTCCTTGCGCATCTGTTCCAGCGAAGGGCCATCTCCGACCACTACCTTCTTGCCGAACAGGCGTAGATCCAGAAAGGCGCGCAGGTTTTTCTCCACCGCGACCCGCCCCACATAAAGCAGCAGCGGCTGGCAGTAATCGTGTTCGCGATCAGCCGCCGGCTGAAACAGCTCGGTGTCGACTCCCCGCCCCCAAACAGTCAGGTGCTGAAATCCCCGCTGAGCAAGCTCCTCACCGATGCTGGCAGTGGTAATCAGAGTGGTCTCCGCCGGGCGGTGGAACCAACGCAGAAAGCGGTAGCCCCAACTTACCGGAATAAAGGGCAAACGCTCATTCAGGTACTCGGGAAAACGGGTGTGCAACGAGGTGGTAAAAGGCACCCGACGGCGACTCAACCAGCGTCGGGCCACCAGCCCCAGCGGGCCCTCGGTGGCGATATGTACATAGTCCGGGCGATGGCGCCGGTATAAGCCACCCAGCTTCCATAGATCCCAGGCCAGACGAATTTCGCCATAGCCCGGCAGCGGCAGGCTGCGAAACAGCCCGGGATGAATCACCTCGGTCTCTACGCCACGCTGTTCCAACAGCTCAATGACTCGGGACAGGGTGGTCACCACCCCGTTGGTCTGCGGGTGCCAGGCATCCGTAATCAACAGCAATTTTTTCATACCGGTTCGTTTTCGCACTCTGCGTGGGCATTCCATGCCGCATTGTTCTCATATTCCGGCAGCCAGCGGATCACCCGGATGCTGCCGTCCGCTTCCTCCACCAGCGCCGAGCAGGACTCCACCCAGTCGCCGCAGTTGAGGTATCCAACCCCGTTCATGTCGCGGATCTCCGGGTGGTGAATATGGCCGCACACCACCCCGTCAAAGCCGCGCTGACGGCATTCACGGGCCAGCGCCTGCTCAAATTCGCCGATATAGCTGACCGCGCGTTTGACCTTCTGCTTGAGGTAGGCCGACAGCGACCAATAGCCGTACCCCAATCGACGACGCATCGCGTTGTACCAACGATTAAGGACCAACAGGATTTCGTAGGCGGCGTCCCCCAGCAGCGCCAGCCAACGATGACAGCGCACTACAGCATCAAACTGGTCGCCATGAATCACCAGCAGGCGGCGACCACTGGCGGTGAGGTGCTGGGCTTCATTGGTGAGATGGATATTGCCGTAGCTGGCGGCGTCGTAGCTGCGCAGGAACTCATCGTGGTTGCCGATCACATAGGTGACCTCGGTACCGCGCTTGGCCAGAGTCAGTATCCGGCGGATGACATTGACATGGGACTGCGGCCAGTAGGCACTCTTGCGCAACCGCCAGCCGTCAATAATATCGCCCACCAGGTACAGATGATCACAGCTGTGCTGCTTGAGAAACTGAGTCAGTGCTTCCGCCTGACAGCCGCGCGTGCCGAGGTGCAGATCGGAGATCCAGATGGTGCGATAGTGGCGTCGCCCCTTGGCCGGGGCCTGCATCGGAATGGTCATGAACGCCAGCATAAAAACGCCACATTGCCCGACCGTGACAGAATCATGGCATTTCAATGACAACCAACATCACCCTGCCTTACGGCGCGCCGATACCGGTCAACAACACGCGCGCCACAGGCCGGCGCAGGAGGTACCAGAGGCAAGTTGCCCTAATAGCAGAGAATCCGCTCCGCAAAGCGGGCACACTGGGACGACGCCGCCGGGTCGTTATTGAGCAGTTCTCGACGTGCCGCAAGGCTGGCAAAAGCGGCGGCATCGGTCAGCCCTTGCAGACGCCGGTCCTGATCCAGTTTCTCTGCATAGAGCAGATACTGCTTGCGGTTGGTGGGATCAGCCAGCCCCAACTCCGTCTGCGGCAGGGTTTTCAGGCATTGATTGAAAACCCCAAAATCGACGGCGCTACAACCGCCAGCAAGCACAGGAGAGGGCGAATTATGGGCGCAGGCCGACAGCGTAATACAGCCTAGCAGCAGTAAGGTATTGCGGTTCATCATATAGACTCCCCTTCAGATGACACCCATCTTAGCCGCTATCCGCAAACGCTCCTTGACCCAGGACAAGTGCAGGGAACGGGCGGCCAGTGACAAAAAAATGTCGATCCAGCAACACCAGTGTCACAATGGCTCTGATAGACTGAAGCCACTATCTCTTCCAGAATCGAGACAGGACTGCCGCCCCATGTCCGACGCGCCTGCCGCTCCCCATTACGCCGCCATCGATCTCGGCTCCAACAGTTTTCATTTAATCATCGCCCGCGAGGTCCACGGCGAACTGCAGCCCCTCGACCGCATCGGCGAGAAGGTCCAGTTAGCCGCCGGGCTAGACGCCAAGCAGCGCCTGAGTGAAGAGGCGATGGAACGTGGCTTCGCCTGTCTGGAGCGCTTTGCCCAGCGCTTGGCCGGAATGCCGCCCCACCAGATTCGGGTAGTTGGCACCAACACCCTGCGGGCAGCCAGGAACCGCGGTGCTTTTATCGAACGCGCAGAGGAGTTGCTGGGGGTCCCAATCGAGGTGATCTCGGGCCGGGAAGAGGCGCGCCTGATCTATCTGGGGGTTGCGCACGCTCTGGCCGACGACGTCGAGCGCCGCCTGGTGCTCGATATCGGCGGCGGCAGCACCGAGCTGATCATCGGCGAGCGGTTTTCACCACTGGAGCTGGAAAGCCTGCACATGGGCTGTGTCAGTTATACCCGGCGCTATTTCGATAACGGCAAAATCACCAGCAAACAGTTTCAGAAAGCGGTCAACGCGGCACAACTGGAGCTGCTCAATATTCGCCGCCTCTACCGCAGCATCGGCTGGAGTGATGTGGTGGGTGCATCGGGCACTATCAAGGCGGCCTTGCGCCTGGCCTGTGACAACAACAGCACCGACGGCAAAGTCACCCTCAAGAAGCTGTATCAAATTCGTGACCGCCTGCTCGACTTTGACTGCCCGGACGACATCCGTTTCACCGAGATCAAGTCCGAGCGCGCGGAAGTACTGCCAGGTGGTATCGCCATTCTGATCGCGCTGTTCGAGTCGCTGGATATCGACAGCCTGCGCTACTCCGATGGCGCCTTGCGTGAAGGGCTGCTCTACGACATGAGCGGCCGTCAGCATCACGAAGATGTGCGCGAGCGTACCATCAGCGCACTGATGACCCGTTATCACGTTGACCAGGACCAGGCCGCCTGTGTCGAGCACAGCGCCTGCCAGATGGCCCGCCAGGCGGAGCTGGACACCCCGGAGAATCTGGAACTGCTGCGTTACGCCGCCCGGCTGCACGAATCCGGCCTGGCGATCTCCCACAGCCAGTTCCAAAAGCACGGTGCTTACCTGCTGCAGCATACCGATATGATGGGATTCAGCCGCAGCGAGCAGGACCAGTTGGCGCTACTGGTGCTGGCACATCGCCGCAAGCTGCCACTGGCTGCTCTCGAGGCGCTGCGCCCCAAAGCGCGCCAACGGCTGCTGCGCCTGGCCTTGCTGCTGCGCCTGGCGGTACTGATCAACCGCAGCCGCAGTGCCGACCAGGCGCCGTCCCTGGCGGTGGCGCTCAATGACACCACGCTGGCGCTTCGTTTCCCGGAAAACTGGCTGGAACAGCACCCGCTCACCCAGGCCGATCTGGAGCAGGAAAGTGCTTACCTGAAGCCGGTCGAGTTGCAGCTCGACTATCAGTAGCTTCGATGAAAACCCTGGTACTGATTCGCCACGCCAAGTCCAGTTGGAAGGACGCCAGTCTCGGCGATCACCAACGCCCGCTGAACAGACGGGGGGAGCGCAACCGCTGGCAGATGGCCGACCACCTTAACCGGCTACCCCTGCGGGTCGAACAGGTCTATAGCAGCAGCGCCACCCGGGCGCGCCTCACCGCGGAGGCTCTGGCCCCCGCCCTCAGCGACCAGCCACCACACTACGAGGATGAACTCTACTGCTTCGACGCCGCCAGCCTGATTCACTGGTTAAGACGCCGCTCTGGGCAGGTGAACGCCATCGCGCTGGTGGGGCACAATCCGGCACTCACTGAACTGGCCAACTGGCTGGATCCGGAACCGCTGGAGAATCTGCCCACCTGCGCCGTACTGCTATTGCACCTACCGATCACAGCCTGGGCAGAGCTGGATCGCGGCCGCGCCCAGCGCCGGCAACTATGGCTGGCGCGAGAACTGTAACCCTCAACCGGACTTGTCGCGTTCGTTTTCCTCTTTAAGCAGCTGCAAGCCTTTGCTGCGCTGACTGTGCACCAGCAGAATCTTCTGCTCCAGCTGGGAGCGCTTCTCCGGGTTGCGTTCAAGATCGAGATTGTGACGTAGTTTGCGCTCCTTGCGTTTGAGTTTTTCCAGCACTTCGCGCAACGCTTGCTGCGACTCGCGACTGTCGGCCGCGCCCTGATCAAAGAACGCCCGAATGCGTGCTAACAGCTTGCGGGTTTTCATGCTTTCTCCTCGCGGGCCGCAGCCTGCTGTTGCTCAAGCACACGCTCAAGCTCCCCGGGATCCAGCGCAATCTGGCGTTCAGCCCCGGCCAGATCCCGTCGCCTATGGGTAAACAGAGTAGCCGCCATATTGAGTAACGTGGTATGAATTTCACTGATGTAGGCGGCATCGTTCATCAACGACCCCCCCATGGCGGGGGTGATGCTGTTGTCACGTATCAGCTGATAAAGGCGCTGATTCAGTTTTTGTTCGCGCTCCTTCTGCGCCAGCTTCAACTCATCCAGCGACAGAATCGTGGTTTCCTCGTCGCTGCTGGTACGCAACTGCTCCAGCTGCTGCAGCAGATGCGCGACACTGAGACGCAACTGGTTGTACTCTTTGCGGATATGATGGTTGTCAGAGAGCAGATAACGCAGCATGTTCTTCTGCGTATGCTTGGCCGCTTTAACCGCTTCGACAATATTGCGGTTGGCATCCCGTAGCCAGTGCAGGTCACCCGACTGACGCTCTTTCCAGGTAAACGATGCCTCACTGATAAAGGCGATAATGGCGCTGAACACAGTTTTGACCCGCTGCTCGTAAAGGCGATCCATATCCACCCGCGGTATGGCCGATTGCCTGGCTAGCTCAGATTCAAATTTGGGATCATTCAACACCCGCTCACTGCGCATACCCAACCCCAGGCAGATGATCTCACGGGCGTTATCGTAAACATGCAGGGTCTCGTTGCGCACCGCCTCAACCGCCGTATCCGGGAACTCGACCGCCGATGCCACGATATAGCGTGGCCCCTCCTTCACCTCCGCCGGCTCCTTGAAGGTCCGCTCCAGCAGTCGCACCAGCGGGTTGATCAGCGGCAGCATCAATACCACTCCCAACAGGTTGAACAGCGTATGGAACACCGCCAGTTTGAGAGTAAAGTCCAGATCGGCAATGCCGGCCCACAGGCTGACCTGATCCACCGCTCGAATCAGCTGATTGATAAACACAATCGCCACCATCCCGGTCGCCACGTTGAACACCAGATGCGCCCCGGCCAGGCGCCGCCCCGGGGCATTGGAGCCCAGGGCGCCGATGATGGCAGTAATGGTGGTACCTATATTGGCGCCGATGGCCAGCGCCAAGGCATTTTCGTAGGTGATCTGACCGGTGGAGAGCGCGGTGATGATCAGTACCAGCGTGGCGTGACTCGACTGCATTACCACCGTCGCCAGCGTGCCGATCAGCGAGAACAGAAACAGACCGGCGTAACCCGACACCGCGTAGGCCGCCAGATCAAAATTATCCTTGAAGGCATCAAAGCCCTCTTTCATATAGTGGATGCCGAGGAACAGAAAACCCAACCCACTGAGAATGTAACCGATCCCTTTGAGATGCTTGGCTTTCTGGAACAACAGGATGGTACCGAATACCAGCATCGGCATGGCGTAAGCCGATATCTTGACCTTCAGGCCAAAGCCGGCGACCAGCCAGGCGCCAGTGGTGGTACCTAGATTGGCACCAAAGATGATACCGATCCCCTCTTTGAGCCCCAGCAGGCCAGCGCTGAGAAAAGAGATGGTAATCACCGATACCAGCGAGCTGGATTGCATCAGGGTGGTGGTAAAGATGCCAAAGCTGAGGCTTTTCCACAGCTTGTCAGTGGAGCGTTTGAGAACCCGTTCCAACACCCCGCCGGAAAATACCCGGAACCCCTCTTCCAGCGACAACATACCGAATAGGAAGATCGCCACTCCCGCCGAGATCGCCTTGAAGTCGGTGCTGACCCAAAAGCCGTAGGCGAGTACAGCAAAGATCACCGGTAACAGAATTTTGCGCAGCATGGCCGCAGTGTCCCCTTCGGCCGGCGCACGACCTCACTGTCGCGCCGTAACCAAAGTTAAGCTTAAGCCGCCAGAAGTTGCAGAGCAATCGCTTGAATTCGTGAAGAAAAAAACCGCATCCGCTGAAGGCAGGACTAGACCGGAAGCAAAGGAGTAAAAAAAAGGTGCCCGACAGAATTTCAGGGACGCAAGCGCCGGGCACCTTAGAGTGGAATCGTTAACAACAGGGACGCTGACAGGCAGTTTTGCCCGACTACGCTACCGCGCGCCAGCGCTTGACCGAAGCCAGTGCTGCGGCCTGGTCCTCCTCATGCCGCAGCCAGGCAACCGACAACAGATGGGGCAGTTCTTCAAACCCCTCCTCGGCCGGCACCCGCAACTCCGGCACGATGTCGTAACGCAGCCCCAATCCGCGGTAAAGGCGGCGATAGAGGCGAGAACGGTTCATCCCCGCCACCATGACGCTGTACTGGTAGCCGAGTTGGCGCGAATGGATGATCATCTCGGCGATAAAGTCCTGCAACAGTTCGGTTGAGCGCACCTCTGGCAGCAGCGCCAGTCGCCCCCACTGACAGTAACGCGGACTGTCCTGTGGCAGGGCACGCCTGAGACAACTCAGGTCAACCCCTTCCTCTTCAATAGGCAGCACGCCAAGCGCTGGCTCGCGGCCGGTAATCCGCATACCGCCAATACAGCGATCACCTTCCCTGGCAATCAAAATCTGGCTGCAGCGATCCCAGGCATCTTCCGACCCGTCAAAGTCGGGCAGCCCCAGATCCTCACGAAAACAGCGTTCGCGCAGCCGGTAATACTGTTCCAGGAGTTCCGCGTTGCGCGTCAGTTCGAAACGTACCTGCATTGCCCCTCCGGTTCACACCTGTTGGTCAAAGAAAAACAGCCCCGGTGCCGATGTCTTGGCTACCCACGGGGCCGGACCTCGCAGTGCTTATAGCCAAACACGTGCCAACTTTTATTTATGCATAAAAATCAGAATATTAAGAATACTAAGCAGCATTATCCAAACGACCGCACAAGGACAACCCCCTGTATATGTCGCCATTCGGAGACAAAATGATCGAAAAACAACCAAGCAGATAGAAATCAATGGGATAGATGTCGCCGTATAGCGACACAGGGAGTGAAGGGGCATTTAACGCCGGTAAAAGAGGCGTTTAACCAGGGTATTCAGGCCGACGACCAAGGCTTATTTATTAGCATATCTCAATAAATAGCCATTCAAACGCCCGCTGCCGGTGCCAAAATATGCCCCGGAAAAGCTGTTGCCAATTCGCGACAGCCTCTCAATCACTCTCTTTGAACTGCTCGGGACGCAGTTCGTGGCGCTGCAGTAGCTTGTAGAAGTCGGTGCGATTTCGCTGCGCAATGCGCGCCGCCTGGGCAACGTTGCCAGCCGTCATACGCAGCACCTTGACCAGATAGTCGCGCTCAAACTGGTGACGGGCCTCGTTGAAGCTGGGCAGATAGCCGCCCTCTTCTGCCAGAGCCTCCCGTATCTGCGCCGCGCTGATGACCGGTGAACGGCTGAGCGCCAAGGTCTGGTGAATTACATTCTCAAGCTGGCGCACGTTGCCGGGCCAGGGAGCCGCCAGCAACAGATTGACGGCATCCGGAGCCAGGGTGCGGGGTTTCTGCCTCGCTTCTTCGGCAAAACGCCGCAGGTAATAGTTCGCCAATAGGGGGATATCTTCCGGACGTTCGTGCAGTGCCGGCACCCGCAGGTTAACCACATTGAGGCGATAGTACAGATCCTGGCGGAAGTCGCCCGACTCCATCGCCTGCTCCAGATTGCGATGAGTGGCCGACAGCACCCGCACATCAATAGGGTAACTCTGAGTACTGCCTACCGGGCGTACCTGTCGTTCCTGCAACACCCGCAACAGCTTGACCTGCAACGGCAAGGGCATATCACCGATCTCATCGAGGAACAGGGTGCCGCCGTTGGCCGCACGGAACAGCCCCTGATGGTCGCTTACCGCTCCGGTGAACGCCCCTTTGACGTGTCCAAACAGCTCCGATTCCAGCAGGGCCTCGGGCAGCGCGCCGCAGTTGATGGGAATAAAGGGGTTGTCGCCACGGGGGCTGGCCCGGTGGATTGCGCTGGCCAGCAGTTCCTTACCACTACCGCTGCCGCCGGAGATCAGCACACTGACACCGCTTTCGGCTACTTGCCGGGCGGTTTCGAGCAGCTTCTGCATCACCTCGCTGCGTGCCTGGATGTGGTCGCGCCACCGGGTGTCGTCATTCTGAGGTTGGGACGCCGCGGAAAGACTCAGCGCCCGGTCGATCTGCTGCAGCAGCTGTTCGCGATCCACCGGTTTGGCCAGAAAGCCGAACACCCCTTTCTGGGTGGCCGCAACCGCATCGGGAATAGAGCCTTGGGCCGTAATGATGATCACCGGCAGTCCGGGATAATAATGCTGCACATGCTCGAACAGCTCGATGCCGTCCATGCCCTCCATCCGCAGGTCAGAGATCATCACCTGGACCGACTGTCCCCGCAGTCGCTGTAGTGCCTCCGCGCCACTGGCGGCGGTGATCACTTCAAACCCCTCGGCCTCCAGCCGCAACACCAGCAGTCGCATCAGGCTGGGGTCGTCATCGACCAGCAGCAGCTTGCCGCGTGCTTTGCTCATGGCTGTGTACTCCGCTTCTCTCGCCGCTGATTCATGCTGTCTTCTAGGTTTGTCAACGCGCGGATTTTTTCCTGCAGCAACTCGGCCTCGGCGGCACGCTCTTGGGCCAACCGGGTCTGCTCCCCGAGCTGCTGCTCGTGATTGATCTGCAGCTGATTGAGCTGCTCCAGCAAGGCTGCCAGTTGACGCGCCTCCCGGGGCAGCACGGCACTGTTTTTGAGGGTACGGAAGCGGTCGCGAGCCACCACCCAGCCGTCACGCTGATGTAACTGTTGATTCAGCATGGCGTAGCGAAAGCGGGCTGTCGGATCCTCCCCGTCGCCAACCTGCAGCAGCGCGTCCGCGGCCTGCTCGGGGGTAAGCGCCGAGATCTCGGCACTGATATCCAACCAGTCGGCCAGCAGCAGCGCATCGGCTCCCGGCGGTTTGAGCGCCGCCAGCTGACAGCCGCTCAAAACGAACAGCATCAATAGCGTAGCCAACCCTCTCATTTAGTCTCCTCAAGCTGGGGCAGAGTGATGCAGAAGCACACATCATACCCTTTGCTGGATGTCAGACGCAGCGCGCCTCCCTGTGCCTGGATGCACTCTCTGGCGACACTGAGCCCGATTCCCGACCCTTTGATCGCCCCCTGGCGGCTTGCCTGGCCCTGAAAAAAAGGCTCGAAAATCCGTGCCGCTTCATCTTCAGCAATGGGGGAACCCCGGTTAGCCACCTCTAAATACAGCACCTGCTTGCGTTCATACCAACGCACCCTCAGCGCCGTGCCCGGGGTGGCATAACTGACCGCGTTGGAAACCAGATTATCAAGCGCCGCCCGCACACGGGCCGCGTCGAGGCACCAGCTTTCCGGTCCGGCATCAATCTCTATCTGCAGATTCTGCCGCTGCAACGCCAGGCGATGGCCATCGACAACGTCGCTGACCAGTTCAGCCAAGTGCGCTGGTTCAATCACCACCTGCTGCTGGCGGTTAAGCTGGTTATAGTCGAGCAGGTTTTCAATCAGCCGCTGCAGTTCCTGACTGTTTTGTTGAATGATGGAGACAATTTCGGCCTGGGCAGAGTTCAATGCCGGTCCCACCACCCCTTCATCGAGCAGATCGGCCCCCTCGCGCAAGCTGGCCAGCGGGGTCTTGAGTTCGTGCGAAATATGGCGCAGAAACTGCTGCTTCTGCGCGTCAAGTTCAACCAGATGATCACGCAACCAACTGAGTTGCCGCCCCAGCAGCTGCAGTTCACGCGGACCTTGAATCCGGATTTCGCCCTCGCTGCGGCCACTGCCGAGCAAGCGGATCACCCGTTCGATCTGCTGGATCGGTCGATTAATCCAGTAACTGAAGAACAGCGCCACCAGCAACGTCAGCCCCGCCAGCGTCAGTGCTGTCAGTAGCAGGGTGGTACGGGTTTCGTCAGCCGCCTTCAGCTGTGCGGCCAGCTCCCGGTCCACCTGGGCACGACTGCTCTGCTCGGTAGCCTGCATTTGGCGACTGATGGGATCAAACAGTTGCAGCGCAGGCCCCAGCCGCTCCGGTTGCCGCTCCACCTGCAACAGCTCCTGCTGCAGCGCCATCAGCTGTTGCCGCAGCTGCTTGGCCGCCACCATGCTCTCGGCATCGAGACGCTCACCAATCACGCTAAGGGTTGACAGCAGATCGCCAAAACCGCTCTGCACCAGACGCAGCAGATTGACGTCCTGCACGGTGGCGTACTGGCGGGTGCGCCGCTCCAAGTCCAGCAGATCGCTCTGCAACTGCTGGGTCGCTCGGGTGAGGGTAACCGTGCGCTCGTTCAGCGCAGCGTTGGCTGCGGCCTGCTCCACCAGAGTTTGCACCGTCAGCACGATCGCCAAGCTCAACGGTGCCACTACGGTGATAAAACCGAGCAGCACCAGTTGCAGGATCGAGCGGGGTTGCCAAAGCATACGCAGAATTACCGGACGCGACGGGGAAGATCAGACCAGCGGCCATTCTACGCCGCCGTTTTCAAGCTGTCTAAGGCGCCGCCAGCATGGCTTCGAGCTGCCGGTGCCAACGCTCCAGCTGGGGACGCTCGGCACTGATTCGCAGCTGTTGCAGCGACACCCCGCGCAGCTCGATGCGCAGCTCCGGCCGAGGTTCCTGAGTTGACCCCGCCAGTTCGACCCAGGTCACGCTATCAACCTGGTCCAGGCCGAAGCGTTCGCTGTGATCGGGGTAAACCAACGCCCCTTGACGGCGCTGCCGATCAAACACCAACAGCGGGTTATGCTCCAGCCGCAGATCGACCTGAAAACCCTCGGCTTCAAGCAGTCCCAGGCTGTCCTGAACCCGCAGAGCCTGATAGCCGCCCACCAGCAGCAGTCCGATAAATATCAGCGGGAACCATGTTTTAGCCTTCATCGGAGCTCCCCCGGTTGAGGGTGTAGAGAGTCAATGGGCGCTCGACCCCGGGGACCGGAAACTGGCCCACCAGTCGACAGCCTTGCGGTAACAGCGCCGCCAGACGGTCGGACAGCAGCACCGGTAGCTGACAGGCTTTGGTCAGGGTTTCGATCCGTGCCGCATGGTTCACCGCCGCACCCATCACCGTGAAGTCAAGGCGTTGCGGCGCGCCGACATTGCCGTAAACCAGCTCACCCAGCTCCAGACCGATACCGTAGCGGATCTCGGCAATCCCCTGCTGCTGCCACTTATGGTTAAGCCGCTGACGAGCACACTCGGCTGCACCAACGGCCGCCACGGCATCGCGGGCCGCCTGCGTGGCAGAGCGCTCTGCACCGATGGGAAAAATCACCAGCAAGGCATCCCCCACAAAGCGGAGAATCTCGCCGCCACGAGGCGTCACGGCATCGCTGATCAAGGCAAAGTATTCGTTCAGTAGCGCCAGTAGTTGCGCCTCCGGCAGGGCCTCGGCCAGCGCGGTCGATTCGCGCAGGTCGCTGTACCAGACCACCGCCTGCAAGCACTCACTATCGCCCCGTTTGACCTGCCCGGCGCGCACCCGCTGCGCCGAGCGCGGCCCCAGGTACGTATTGAGCAGCGACTGCATAGTGATCTCCTGGGACATGGTCTCCAGCACCGGCGACAGAAACTGCGCCAGCTGAATCAGTCCGTCGATATCGGCATCGCTGAAACCGTCGGCCTCATCGCTACTGGCAATCAGGGTGCTATCGAGATCGTCGTAACAGAAGGTCAACGGCAGCACCAGATAGTCGGTAACACCGCGCTGGCGCTGGTGCAATACACTGGAGTGCAGACTATCTGGCGCCGCCTGCTGGGGACGGCAACGGAACGGCTGTCCGCTGCGACGAACCGCTTCTATCGGGCTCCCCACATAGTCAGCGGTGGTGATGATCTGGTGGGGTGGTTCGAACACTTCAACCGCCGCCTCATCCCGCCACCAGGTAAATGACTTGCCCAACACCAGCGGGTTGAGGGTATGCAGGCTGATGCGCAATCGGCACAAGGGCAACCCTGCTGCGGCCATAGTGGCGACCAGCGCCTGGGTGAACTGCTCCGGCGAGGCGATCAAACGCCCCTCGCGCATCAGCCAGCTGATCACTGCCTGCCAATCCCAACCCGTCTGCGGCTGATTCACACCAGTCCTCCCTCCAGCTCTGCTCAGTGTATCCCAAACGAGCCGGGAACAGGCAGCCGAGGCTGTTATAATGGCGACCTCTTCGTTCGGGAACATCCAGCATGCATACCACCGAGGTGCTTATTATCGGCGCCGGCGCCGCCGGCCTGTTTTGCGCCATTCAAGCCGGCTACCGCGGCCGCAAAGTCCGCGTAATCGACCACGCCCGCAAACCGGGCAAAAAGATACTGATGGCCGGCGGGGGGCGCTGCAACTTCACCAACCGGGAGGTGCTGCCCAAGCACTTCCGGTGTAGCAATCCGCACTTTGTGATTTCGGCACTGAAGCGTTTCAGCTCACAGGATTTCATCGATCTGGTGGAGCGCCACGCTATCGACTACCACGAGCGCGACTGGGGTCAGCTGTTCTGCGACCACTCCAGCAAGGACCTACTCGATGCGCTGCTGACCGAGTGCGAATGGGCAGGCGTAGAGTTGCAGATGAACACCGAAATCCATGCTGTCGAAACGCTGCCGGAGGGCGGCTACCGCGTCCAGGCCAGCGGCGGTGCCATCAATTGCGAATCACTGGTGATTGCCACCGGCGGGCTGTCGTTTCCCAACGCCGGCGCCACGGATCTGGGACTGCGGATCGCGCGCCAGTTTGGCCTGCCCTGCATCCGCACCCACGCCGCGCTCGTACCCTTTACCCTGCAACCCCGGGAGCTGGAGCAGCTCAAGCCGCTGGCCGGTATCGCCGTGCCGGCGCGTATTCGCTGTGGCGGCGCGCAGTTCCGCGAGAACCTGCTATTTACCCACCGCGGCATCAGCGGCCCGGTGGTGCTGCAGGCCTCCAACTACTGGCAACCGGGGCAACCGATAGAGATCGACCTGCTACCGCAGCTCGACCTCGCAGACTGGCTCAAACAGCAGCGGCAGCAGAAACCACGCAGTGCGCTGCGCACCCTGCTGGCCCAACTGTTACCCAAGCGCCTGCTGCAAGCGCTGGAATCACTCGGACAACTGCAGGCGCTGGATGAAACCGCCGCTCAGCTGAGCGACCGGCGAATCGAAGCGTTACAGCAAGCTCTTGGCCAGTGGCGGCTGGTGCCCTCCGGCACCGAAGGTTACCGTACCGCCGAGGTGACCCTCGGCGGGGTCGATACCCACGCCATCAGCTCCAAAACCTTCGAAGCCCACAGCGCCCCGGGACTTTACTTTATCGGCGAGGTGCTTGACGTCACCGGCTGGCTCGGCGGCTACAACCTGCAGTGGGCCTGGGCATCCGGCTACTGCGCCGGGCAGTATGTCTAGCAGACGGGTTGAATCAACTGACCACGCGTCGAATGAAATAACGGTTTGCCGGCACCCCCTCGGGCAACGCCACCGCTTCACTGTCAGGTAGCGCAATCGGCTGGTCGCTGATCAGCAACCCACCCGGCGCCAACAGCGGCGCCAGCGCTTGGGCCAGATAGGCGGCCAGCTTGCGGTTTTCCTCTTCGACGCCAGTACCAATATCACAGTGAGCCAGCAGAGCGCTGCGCCCCAACCGTTCAGCCGCGGCAGGCAAGGTATCGTGGATATCACCCAGGAACAGGTGCTGATCGTCGGGAATACAGGCGGGATGGGCCGCTACCCGGCGGTCGAATACGTAGATAGCGTCGCGCCCGAACAGCTCGCCCAGATGATCATAGGTGCGACCGTTACCCAATCCCAGCTCCAGTATGGCGCCCTGCTGGCCCGTCAACTCCCCGGCAGCAAAGTTCAGACAGCTACGCTGCGCCTTGAGGCGGCGGATGACACTATCGAGTCGGGACATGCGAGGCTCCTGGTTCGTTGGCTACAGCTTCCGGTTGCTGGGCACGCAACGGTTATACGCACTGCCGCGTTCAACCTTTGCGCGACAGCAGCATAACCAACATCAGGGTATACTGCACCCCGTTTCATGGGGGGAGAGTTCAACGGTGGCCACAACGCGCGACGCGGCAACACAGCAACAGGACCAATGGCAGTTCTGGATCGATCGGGGTGGCACCTTTACCGACCTGGTGGCGCAGCGCCCCGACGGTTCGCTGGTCAGCCACAAATTGCTGTCGGAAAACCCGGAGCGCTACTCCGATGCCGCCATTCAGGGGATCCGCGACCTGCTCGGCTTAGCGCCGCAACAGCCCATCCCCGCGGGGCAGATCGCCGCAGTCAAAATGGGCACCACCGTAGCTACCAACGCGCTACTGGAGCGTAAGGGTGACCCTACCCTGCTGCTTATTACCCGGGGCTTTCGCGACGCCCTCAGAATCGGCTATCAGAACCGTCCGCAACTGTTCGAACGTCATATTCAGCTCCCCGAACTGCTCTACCAGGAGGTTGCCGAGGTGGAGGAACGGATCGCCGCCGATGGCGAGATCATCACCCCACTGGCCATTCCGCAGGCACGCAAGGCACTCCAGAGCGCCTACGATCGAGGCCTGCGTTCGGTTGCAGTCGTGCTGATGCACGGCTATCGCTACCACCAGCATGAGCAGGCGCTGGCGCAGCTCGCCCGCGAGGTGGGTTTTACCCAGGTCAGCACCAGCTTCGAAACCAGCCCGTTGATGAAGCTGGTCAGTCGCGGCGATACTACGGTGGTCGATGCCTACCTGTCGCCGATTCTGCGCCGCTACGTCGATCAGGTCAGTGCCGAATTGGGCGATACCCGTCTGCTGTTCATGCAATCCAGCGGTGGTCTGGTCGATGCAGCGCTGTTTCAGGGCAAAGATTCGATCCTGTCCGGCCCCGCCGGCGGTATTGTCGGCGCCGCACGCACCTGCCAGTTGGCGGGCTTCGAACGCATCATCGGTTTCGACATGGGCGGCACCTCTACCGACGTCACCCACTATGCCGGCAACTACGAGCGAGCCTTTGAAACCCGTGTCGCGGGAGTGCGGATGCGCGCGCCGATGATGCAGATCCATACGGTTGCCGCCGGCGGCGGTTCCATTCTCAGCTTCGACGGCAGTCGCTTTCGGGTCGGCCCCGAATCTGCAGGCGCCAATCCCGGCCCCGCCTGCTATCGCCGTGGCGGCCCTCTGACCGTTACCGACGCCAATCTGATGCTGGGGCGATTGGACCCGGCTCACTTTCCGCAGGTGTTCGGCCCCAATGGTGATCAGCCGCTGGATGCCGAGGTGGTGCGTCAGCGTTTTGCCGCGCTGGCCGCCGAGATTCACCAGGCCACCGGGCGCCAACTAACACCGGAAGCCGTAGCGGAAGGTTTCCTCACCATCGCGGTGGATAACATGGCCAACGCCATCAAGGAGATCTCCACCCAGCGTGGCTATGACGTGACCGACTATGCCCTGTGCTGCTTCGGCGGCGCAGGCGGCCAACACGCCTGCCGCGTAGCCGACACCCTGGGTATGACCCGCGTACTGCTCCACCCCTTTGCCGGGGTATTGTCAGCCTATGGCATGGGCCTGGCGGACATTCGCAGTCAGCGCCAAAAGGCGGTAGAACAGCTTTTTGATGCCGGCCTGGTCGCACAGCTGGGCAACGCCATCGAGGCCTTGGCAAGCGATTGCCGCGCCGAAGTGGCTCGCCAGGGGGTGCATGAAAGCGCGATGCGCGTCGAACGGCGCGCACTGCTTAAGTATCAGGGCACCGACGCGCCGCTGGAGGTGCCGCTCATCGATTACGCTGGCGCACTGACAGCGTTCGATCAAGCCCATCAGCAGCGCTACGGCTTTGTGGTCGCCGACAAGCCACTGGTGCTGGAGGCACTGGTGGTCGAGGTGATCGGCACCACCGGTAACCCGGCGGCGTCCGGGCAGGCTCCCGCCCATCACTCCGCGGCATCAGCCGCAGCCGAAGCGTCGTTCTGGCTCGACGGCGCCCACCAGCCAGTGCCCCTTTATCGGCGTGACCAACTGGCTACCGGTCAGGTGGTGGCCGGGCCGGCGCTGGTCATCGAAGCCACCGGCACCAACGTCATCGACAGCGGCTGGCAAGCGGAACTGACTCCGCAGGGCGACCTGCTGCTGACCCGTCGCGAGAGACTGCAACGTCAGGCAGCGATCGGAACCGATGCCGACCCGATCATGCTGGAAGTGTTCAACAATCTGTTCATGTCGATAGCCGAACAGATGGGCAACACTCTGGAAAACACCAGTCATTCGGTCAACGTCAAAGAGCGTCTCGACTTCTCCTGCGCCCTGTTCGACCATCAGGGGAAACTGGTCGCCAACGCGCCACACATGCCGGTGCATCTGGGTTCCATGTGGCAGAGCATCCAGAGCGTGATGCGTAAGCACGGCCGCACCATGGCCGACGGCGACGTGTATGTGCTTAACGCTCCCTACGACGGCGGTACTCACCTTCCCGATATCACCGTGGTCACTCCGGTGTTCGACCAAACCGGCAGCGAGCTGCTGTTTTACGTGGCCTCACGCGGCCATCACGCCGACATCGGCGGCATCACGCCCGGATCGATGCCGCCGACAAGCCGGCACGTGGACGAAGAGGGGGTACTGATCGACAACATCCCGCTGGTACGCGGCGGCCGCTTCCTTGAGGCGGAACTGCGAGACCTGCTGGCCAGCGGCCCCTACCCGGCGCGCAACCCGGAACAGAATATCGCCGACCTCAAGGCGCAGATCGCGGCCAACACCAAGGGTATGCAGGAGCTTCGCAGCATGATCGCCCAGTTCAGCCTGCCGGTGGTAAAAGCCTACATGCAGCACGTGCAGGACAACGCGGAAGAAGCCGTTCGGCGAGTACTGGATCAGTTGTCGGACGGCCACTTCCGTTATCCGGTCGAGGGGGGGATCGAGATTCAGGTGGCCATCAAGGTAGATCGCACCGCACGCTGCGCGCTGATCGACTTCAACGGTACATCACCGCAACAGCCCAGTAACTTCAACGCCCCGCAAGCGGTCTGTTATGCCGCGGTGCTGTATGTCTTCCGCACCCTGGTGGACGACGACATCCCCATGAATCAGGGGTGCCTTAAACCGCTGCAGATCCGTATCCCGGAAGACTCCCTGCTGGCGCCGCGCTACCCGGCGGCAGTGGTCGCCGGCAACGTGGAAACCTCGCAGTGGATCACCGATGCGCTCTACGGCGCGCTGGGCTGTCTGGCCGGATCCCAGGGCACCATGAACAACTTCACCTTCGGCGATGACCGTTACCAATACTACGAAACCATCTGCGGCGGCAGCGGCGCCGGACCCGATTTTGACGGTACCAGCGCGGTCCAGACCCACATGACCAACTCGCGCCTGACCGACCCTGAAGTACTGGAATGGCGTTTCCCGGTACGATTGGAGGAGTTCAGCATTCGCGCCTCATCCGGCGGCAACGGCGCCCATCGTGGCGGCGACGGTGTAATCCGCCGGCTGCGCTTCAATCAACCGATGACCGCAGCGATTCTCTCCTCCCACCGCGACATCGCCCCCTTCGGCGCTGCCGGCGGCGAGCCCGGCCAAACCGGCTGCAACCGCATCATCCGCGCCGACGGCCAGGTCGAGCCACTGGGTGCCACCGCCCGCGCCACGATGCAGGCCGGCGATTGCATTGAAATACAAACGCCGGGCGGCGGCGGCTTTGGCCCAAAATCGGAGTAGAATAGGCCCATGAGAAAACTGTTGATCATGCTGATACGCGGTTATCAGTTACTGGTGAGCCCCTTTTTGGGCAACAACTGTCGCTTCTACCCCAGCTGCTCGGCGTATGTAATCGAAGCGATAGAAGTGCATGGCGTTGTGCGTGGTTTATGGCTGGGGCTGCGGCGGATACTGCGCTGCCACCCCTACTGCGACGGCGGTATCGACCCGGTACCATCGAAAACAGACTCGCCCGCCCGTCCCCCCGAGGTTTGACCCAGCCCCTTGTGGTGGCTATAACCCCTTAATTGCAAGAGTCAGGGATTCAGATGCTTCAGCCCACCACTGTGATCGCCATCGTCGGCCTGTACATGGCGCTCCTTTTTGTGATCGCCCAACTGGTCGAAAAATACTACGAAGCCAAGCCGCGGGGGCTCTCTTCGCCGCTGATCTACGCGCTGTCGATCACTATTTACTGCACCTCCTGGACCTTTTACGGCAGCGTCGGTTTTGCCGCCGAATCGGGGCTGCTCTACTTCGCCATCTATATCGGTGCCATTTTGGCAGTAATGTTCTGGTGGCGCTTTCTGCGCGGCATGGTGCACGTCAAGGAAAACTACCATATCAGCAGCATTGCCGACTTCATCTCGGCCCGCTACAACCGCTCGCAGCGGGTGGCAGCACTGGTGACGCTGATCGCGCTGTTCGGCATCGTGCCGTACATCGCACTGCAGTTGAAGGCGGTGATCGAAACCTTCTCGTTGATGTCGGCCACCCCGGCAGATGCCGCCTGGGATGTTACCGGCGTACTGGTGACCGCGTTGATGATCGTGTTTACCATCGCCTTCGGTGCCCGCCGCCTTGATCCGACCGAACGCCACCCCGGCATGATGGTGGTGCTGGCGATTCAGAGCCTGCTGAAGCTGGTGGCCTTTATCGCCGTAGGGCTGTTCGTCACCTACGGCCTTTACGATGGCCTGGCCGACATTACTCAGCGGATTCACTGGACCGGTATCAACCACCTGCTCAGCTCACGTATTCCCGAGGGCTCGCTGTTTCTCCACTGGGCGACCTTGATCATCCTTGGCGCAGCCTCGATCCAGTGCTTACCGCGCCAGTTTCATGTCGCCGTAGTCGAGAACGCTAACGAGCGCCACATTCTGACCGCAGCTTGGGTGGTGCCTCTTTATCTGGTGGCGATCAGTTTCTTTGTCATACCCATCGCCGGTGCGGGTTTAATATCAGGGCTGGACTACGCCCAGGCCGACAGCTTCGTGCTGCTGCTACCGCAGATGGCCGGTGAAACCGAACTCGCCGTACTGGTTTTTGTGGGCGGTTTCTCCGCAGCCGCTGGGATGGTGATCATCAGCGCCATGACCCTGTCGACCATGGCCACCAATCACCTGCTGCTACCCTGCATCGAGCGCCTCGGCATGGGGAACGCCCTGCGCCATTATCTGCTGCAGTGCCGCTGGTTGGTGATCGCGCTGATCATTGGCAGTGCTTACCTGTTCGCGCGGGCCTTCAGTGATTCCTACATGCTGGTAGCGATGGGGATGATCTCCTTCGTGGCGGTGTTCCAGTTTGTGCCTGCCATGTTTCTGGGACTGCTCTGGCGCCGCGGCAATCGTGGCGGCGCCATAGCCGGTCTCACGGCCGGCATGCTGCTGTGGGCCTACACCCTGGTGCTGCCGGCCCTGGTGCGCCAGGGCTGGCTGCCGACGGAGCTGCTCACGCTGGGGCCTTTGGGAATCAGTTGGTTGCGCCCTGAAGCCCTGTTTGGCCTTGAGGGGCTGTCGGCAGTCAGCCACAGTGTGCTGTGGAGCGCGCTGTTCAACCTGCTGGGCTACTTTTTGGGCTCCCTGACCTACACCCCCTCCAAACTGGAACGTACCCAGTTGACCGAATTCATCAATGCACTGGTCAGCGGCGGTCGCCGCACCCGGGGGATGGCTACCGGGCTGGATGCCTATATACCGATGGCCGAAAAACGCAAGGAAGCCAGTCTGCTGCTTGCCCAGTACCTGCCGGATGACAAGGCGGACCTGGAAGTTTCCGAGGTCTGCTCTGACCTTCGTATCGGCCACAAAGAGTATCTCACCATTATCGAGCTGCTGGAGTTTCACCGCCGTCTGGAGCATGTTCTGGCAGGTGCCATCGGTACCGCCGGCGCCCATCAGGCGCTGGAAACCAGCATCAGTTACAGCGAGCGCGAACAGCAGGACCTGAAGGCGATCTACAGCCACATCATGGTAGAGCTGAAACAGCAAGAGAAGCGATCCGATGGCAACGTCACTGCGGGAGGCGGACAATACGGGTTAGTTGAAAAACTGCAGCAGCGGATCGCCGAGCTTGAGCGCGAGCTGGAAGCGCAAAGTCAGCAGCTCGAACGGCTGAGTGACCGGCTCAGCCGCAGTGACGAGAAACTGTTTGAGCAGCGGGTGCTCAACCAAAAGCTCAATCAGGAGCTGGCCAAACAGAACAATCTGGAACCCGGTGACTGATCAGCGCCGGAGCTTCAATCATCAAGATCGCGATGGCTGCCATCGCAATAGGGCGGATCAGCGGTCTGTTTGCAGGTGCACAACAGCAGCTGTTCACGTTGCTCAACATCGAATCGCTGCGGACCCAGTCCGGTCCCCTTGTGCGAACCATCGCAGAACGGCTGCTGCGCCGACCGACCACAGGCGCAGTAATAATACTCGCCCACGTCGAGGGTTACTGCCGCTGGTCGCCGACCGGCCACTTTCACGTCGCTCATACCCGCCTCCTCTTTGATTCAGGCAGTGTAGAACATCTCCCCGGCTGTCAGTGCAGCCAATGTCACGCGACTGTCACGCGCACCAATTACAGTGCCGACAATCACAGAGGAGAGCGATAATGAAATGGCTACAACAACAGCTTCGCCGCTTGCGCCAGCGCCCGCAAACCCCGCCGCTCAGTAGCGACCGTAATCGCTACGGCTACCCGGTTCCCCCGCGAAGTTACGGCGTCTGAACCAAGGCCTCCAGCGCTTCGATCCGCGCCTCACCCGACGGGTGGCTACTCAGCAGATTGAGCTGACCGGGGTTGGACACCCGCAGCAATTTGTACTGAAAGCGCAACGCCCCACGAGGGTCGAATCCCGCCTGACGCATCAACTCAACGCCCAGACGGTCGGCATCGACCTCCTGCTCGCGGCTATAGCCGGCCTCCTGCATGGCATGGCCGGCCGACAGCGCCAAGCCGCTGAGAGGCACCAGGATATCGGCCAGCATGCTCAGCAGCTCAATGGTGCTGGCACTCTCCCGACGTTCGGTGATGCGGGCATCAGACAGGTGTTCAAGCACCACGTGGGCCAGCTCATGCGCCAACACGAACGCCAACTCATCGGCATCGTAGCCGACCACGTCGATCAACCCGGCGTTGATCACTATCCCGTGGCCGCCCTCTGGCAGCCGCTGCGCGTACGCGTTGATCTGGCGACTGCCGTCAATCCGCATCGGCACCACCACCGCAACGCCACGGGACAAGCGCTCGTAAACCTGATCAACCTGTTCGGCCAGATCGGCGGGGATCATCGCCCGCTCATTCTGCCAGTAGACCGCGCCGCTGCTCGGCGGTGGCAATGACGGCGACGCTGCGCAGCCCGCCAGCCCCCAGACCAGCACTATCATCGCGCACCATCGGCCCAACCGCTGCTGCTGAATCACCCGCACTCCCCGTTCGTACTATAACCGCCCTAAATAACCATATTTCATAATGAGATAGTTGGATATAAGGGTTGCGGATATACTTGATCGAATAACAAGGCCCCGACTCAAGAAGGATAGCCCCATGACCCAGATCTTCGAAGACAACTCCCTGACCATCGGCAAGACCCCACTGGTTAAGCTGCGCCGCATCAGCAACGCCAATATCTGGGCCAAGCTGGAAAGCCGCAATCCGGCCAACTCGGTGAAATGCCGGATCGGTGCCAACATGGTGTGGGAAGCAGAAAAGTCAGGCCAGCTGAAGCCGGGGATGACCATCGTCGAACCCACCAGCGGTAACACCGGCATCGCCCTCTGCTTTGTTGCGGCAGCCCGGGGTTACAAGGTTATTCTCACCATGCCTGAGACCATGAGCCTCGAACGACGTAAAGTGATGAAAGCCCTCGGTGCCGACATCGTGCTGACCGAAGGCCCCAAGGGGATGAAAGGCGCGATCGAAAAAGCCCAAGAGATCGTCGCCGGCGATCCTGCCAACCACTTCATGCCACAGCAGTTCGAAAATCCGGCCAATCCGGCGATTCATGAACAAACCACCGGCCCGGAGATCTGGGACGACACCGACGGACAGATCGACATTCTGGTGTCAGGCGTGGGCACCGGCGGCACCATTTCCGGGGTCAGCCGTTACATCAAGAACATCCGTGGCAAGGCGATCACCTCAGTAGCCGTCGAACCCTCCGCATCACCAGTGATCAGCCAGCACCTTGCGGGCGATGCTCTGCAGCCAGCCCCCCATAAGATTCAGGGAATTGGCGCGGGCTTTATACCAGCCAACCTTGACCTCGCCATGGTTGATCAGGTTGAGCAGGTCAGCAATGAGGACGCGGTCGAGTTCGCCCGCCGGTTGATGGCTGAAGAGGGCATTCTGGCCGGGATCTCTTGCGGCGCGGCGCTGGCTGCGGCGGTTCGCGTCGCCGAGCAGCCGCAACACCAGGGCAAAAACATTGTGGTGATCCTGCCCGATTCCGGTGAGCGTTACCTCTCCACCATTCTGTTTGATGGCATGTTCTCCGAAAACGAAACCGTACAATAACCTTCTCCTGCGGTGGGTATCGACGGATACCCACCAATCCAACCCCGCCAACCGTGCGGGTAAGTGACCCACATCAACTAATTTTCCCTTACCCTGCAGTACACTGACGCTATTCTCAGAATTGGGAAGAGCCATTTACACCATGAGATTCTGACCTATGACAGGTTTCCCGCTCCGCATTGCTGTGCTCTACGCCGTTTTCGCTGCTATCTGGATAGCTGTTTCCGATCAGGCCGTAGAGGTGATGTTTCCCGGTAGCGCACTGGCGCAGTCTTACAAGGGCTGGTTTTTTGTCGTGGTGACCAGCGTACTGCTGTACTCCCTGCTGCGTCAGGAGATGGGCCGCCGGCAGCTGGCCGAGTCGGCGTTGCAGCACCAGCAAGAAGAGCTCGAGAAACTGTCGCTGGCCGTCAGCCAAAGCCCGGTTTCGGTGATCGTTTCCGACATCGAGGGCCACATCGAATACGTCAATCCTGCCTTTGAGCAGATGACAGGCTACAGCCGCGACGAAGCGCTGGGCAGCAATCCGCGCATTTTCAACTCAGGCAAGACGCCCAAAGCGGTCTACGACGAGCTGTGGCAGACGATCCGCGGCGGCGACGCCTGGGAAGGCGAGCTGATGAACCAGCGTAAAGACGGCCACACCTACTGGGTTCATGCCCGGATTTCACCGGTAACCGGCGATCAAGGCCAGGTGTCCCACTTTCTTGCCATCGAAGAAGATATCACCCTGCGCAAAGCTCAGGAGCATCAGATACGCCATCAGGCCAACTACGACAGCCTGACCGAACTCCCCAACCGTTTCCTCGCCATGGACCGTATGAGCCAGGCGATCAACGCCGCGATTCGCCACGACCAGACCGTGGTCCTGATGTTTATTGATCTGGACAATTTCAAGCAGATCAACGACTCGTTGGGCCACGATGTTGGCGACCAGCTGATCACCCTGGCCGCGGGTCGAATCCGTGAAACCGTGCGCCAGACGGACACCGTAGCGCGTTATGGCGGTGACGAGTTCCTGGTCATTCTCACCAGCATCGATACATCTGACGATGCCAGTCGAGTGGCGGAGAAAGTACTCACCAGCCTGGCATCGCCCTATCGTATCGATGGCCGCGAGCTGGCACTCACCGCCAGCATCGGTATGGCGGTTTTCCCGGAAGATGGCCAAGATCCCTACGAGCTGCTACGCCATGCCGATGCGGCCATGTTTGGCGCCAAAGACGAAGGGGGCAACCGCTACGAGTTCCACTCAGCGGCGATCAACGACGCGGCCGTAGAACGTATGGAAGTGGAGCAACAGCTCCGGCGTGCACTGGAAAAACGCGAACTCAGCCTGCATTACCAGCCGCTGGTGGACGTAGCCAGTGGCAAGATCAACGCCGCCGAAGTACTGCTGCGCTGGGACAATCCTGATTTGGGCCGGGTAGCGCCCGACCGCTTTATACCGCTGGCAGAAGCCACCGGCCTGATCATTCCCATCGGTGAATGGGTGATCCGTACTGCTTGCTCTCAATTGCGCAGCTGGCTCAACGAGGGCATCACTGACCTCAAACTGGCTATCAACCTGTCGCCACGGCAGTTTAATGATCCGCACCTGCTGCGTGTGGTCACCCAAGCGCTGGAAGAAAATGAGCTCCGTGGCGAACAGATAGAGCTGGAGATCACCGAAGGCGTTCTGATGCGCAATCAGGAAGACGCACGCCGGACTCTGGAAAAACTGCGTGGCCTCGGCATTCGCATTTCGCTGGACGATTTCGGCACCGGCTACTCATCGCTGAGCTATCTCAAGCGCTTTCCGTTCGACAGCCTGAAGATCGACCGCTCCTTCATCACCGACGTACTGGAAGAGTCGGAAGATCAGGCTCTGGTGCGCGCCACCCTCACCATGGCCAGCGGCCTGGGCCTCAGCACCGTCGGCGAGGGGGTCGAGACCCGCGAACAACTGCGCTTCCTTAATAGCGAGGGGGTGGCCTCTGTTCAGGGTTTCTACTTCAGCCAGGCGCTTCCGGCGGCCGAATTCAAGCAATACTATCTCAACTTCCGCCCTGAAGCGGTCAACAGCTAAGCCCGCCGATCAGGCAGCCCCTTCCGGCTGCCTGATCGGCAACCAGACCCGGAACCTCGTCCCCTCACCCACCACCGAGTCCACGGTAATCTCGCCATGATGTTTGGCAACGATACCGTAGGACACGGATAGACCGAGACCGGTGCCCTTGCCCACCGGCTTGGTGGTAAAGAACGGCTCGAACAGCCGCGGTAAATACTCGGCGGGAATACCCTTGCCGGTATCTGCAACCTCCACCCACACCCGTTCGCCGTCGATGCCGGTACGAATGGTAATCACCCCCTGGCCCTCAATCGCGTGGGCCGCATTGACCAGCAGATTCATGAACACCTGGTTAAGCTGTGACGGCATACACTCGATCTGTGGCAACCGGGTGTATTCCTTGACCACCTCAGCCTTGTACTTCAGTTCGTTCCAAACCACATTGAGGGTGCTATCAAGCCCCTTCAGCAGATCACCGCGCACCCATTCCGCTCTATCCACATGGGAAAAGTCCTTCAGGTCCTTGATAATCTGCTTGACCCGCTCCAGCCCTTGCTCGTTTTCTGCAATCAGGCTAGCCAGATCGTCACGGACAAAGTCGAAGTCGATCTTCCGCTCCAGCTCAGCCAAGGCCTCGCGCTGGCTGTCGGTGAGCACGCCCCGGTAGCCCTCAATCAGCTGGTAAAGATCACTGATGTAGTGGCGCAACGAACCCAGATTGGAATTAACGTAACCGATGGGGTTGTTGATCTCGTGGGCCACGCCGGCAGCCAGTTGGCCGATCGATGCCATCTTTTCGGACTGCAGTAACTGGTTATGAGCCTCTTCCAGCTTGGCGATGGTCTCCTGCTGCTCGATGGTTTTGCGCTGCAGCGCCGCCTGTGCCTGCTTGCGTGCACTGATATCGGTACCGCTACTGAGAAAATGGGTAATCTCGCCATCGCTGTTGCGAACCGGAGAGAGAATCACACCGAGCCAGTAGGTACGACCATCTTTGCGCCGGTTTTCCACTTCGACATACACCCGGTCCTCGGTGGTGCGGCCATCCACATAACCACGCATGATTTCACTCAGCGGTTGCTGCTGGTGCAGGTGGCAATCAAACGCCTCCTGAGCTTCAGCTGCGCTGAAGCCGGTTATCTGTGTGAAAGCAGGGTTGGTGTACTCCACCCGCCCATCGACCGAAAAAATGGTGACCGAGGCAGGGCTTTGATCGATCGCGCGCTGCAGTTGCCAATTACTTTGTTGCAACTGATCGTTGGCCTGCTGCAACTCGCCAAGGGTTTGATGCAGCTTCTTCCCCATCCCGTCCAGCGCCATGTCCAGTTGCCGGATCTCGTCAGCGTCCGGGTCGACCACCGCCAGTTCCGGCACTTCGCTGGCCCCCACCGGCAGTCCATGCAGCTTATCAAGCAGGCGGGCCAGAGGGCGGGCCAGCAAACGGCGGCCGAAGTAACTGACAATCAGCCACAGAGCCACCGTTTTCAGCACCGCCGCCAGAAAAATCCAGCTGAATAACTGCTGCACCCGGTCCAGCACAATAGTGTTGTGAGAGTAAAGCCACATCTCTCCCAGCGCGGGATAGTCCTTATTCTGTGACCCTACCGACTCGGCTTCGAGGGTAAAATGATAGCTGAACAGTCCGGTTACCGGCTTGACGTCATTAAGACCGTCCAGACGGGCAGCCAGGTCCGACACGGGTAACTCCTCACCGGCGGGCACCTCACCATGCTGGACCACCACCTCTCCCTGATCGTTGACCACCCGAACGCCCAACACTTCCTGATGGTCAACAATGCCATGAACCAGCCGTTCGATCTGATCGATATCCAGATACCATAACGCCGCCGCCATACTTTGATGCACCAAGGGCTCTACCTGCTCCAGCCGTTTGACCAGACCACTTTTCAAGTCGCGATACTCGAGGTAGGCATGCACCAGGGTGATCGCCACTGCGACCAAGCAATAGACGATAAAAACGCGGATAAAGAATCGCGTGGTAATTTGATTTCGGATGGGGACACCTCCCGGAACTTTCACCACTAGGGAGCAGCGAGCCCTGCGCGCTTGACCCACTCCAGCAGGTCATCACGATTAGCGGGCAACATCAATGAGCGCCTGTAAGACTGATGCCGCTCAGCAGCGATATAAAATTCGTCCGCGTGTTCACGCAACACCGGATCATGGGACAGAAAATAACGCACCGTGGACTCTGGCAATAGCACCGCATCCACCCGTTTGTATAGCAGCATCAGCAAGTTATCACGCTCAACATTGCTATCAACCCGTTCGACCAATCCTGCTGCCACCCGATCATCAATGCCCAGATAGCGATGACCGCGAATCCCGGCCAGCACACGTCCATCCAGAGATTCGGGGCCGTGATACTCCACCGCGGACTCCCGTCGCGAAACGATCACGTTGGCGTCATCCGCCAACGGCACCCAGAAGTAGGGGTCCCCTGAGCCGGGAACAAAACCCCATTTAGGATTAACCCAGGGAACCAACCAGTTGTCGCTACAGTGACTGCCGGGGCAACGGCCATCTAGCCACTGACTCAGACGCTGGTTGAGCCGCACACGGGGCAGCAACTCGACCTCAACCCGCACCCCCGGGGGGGCCACCGCGTTCAGGCGCGCGGCCAACGCATAGGTTTCACCTTCGCCGTTACCGGTAACGAAGGGGGGATGACTGTGATAGCTGAGCAGATGAACCACTTTCGGCAGTGCTACAGCAGGCAGACTCCAGCCAATCAGCAGCGCCAGTAGCAGCCCTCTCATCGGTTGTAGTCACCCGCATCGATAACGATGGCACCCTCATCGTCAAACTCTATCTGGGTAATGCCGGGACTCTCTTGCTCCAGCCGTTCCAGTTCCGATTTCTGGTAGTCGATCTGAACCTGCTGCTCTCTTACCAGATTGGCCAGACGGCGATTTTCCAGATGAACCCGACGGTAGGAGAGTCCCTGCTCAATGGCGCAGACAAGCTCGGCATCACTCCAGGGCTTAGTAATAAAGCGAAAGATCTCGGCCTGATTGATAGCGGCCAGCACCCCGTCCATATCGGCCTGACCGCTAAGCACCATGCGCACGCAATCAGGCTGAACCGCCATCACCTCTTGCAGCAAGGTCACGCCGTTCATCTCCGGCATGCGGTAATCGGAGATCACCAGATCCACCTCTTCTTCCGCGACGCGACTCAGTGCCTCATTGGGATCGCTGTAGGTCTGAATACGCCAGCCCTTGTTGCGCAAGGAGCGTTTCAGCGCATTTAGAACGCCAACCTCATCATCCACAATCACTATATTGGTCATCATGCGCCGCCCTCCACCACAACATGGATCTCGAACCGGGCTCGTTCGGAGCGTTCCAGGTTGATCAGCTTGCGAATCAGAACGTCGTTAAATTCGCGCCCTTTGGTGAGCAGCAATGTATGCGTACTATTGTACAGATCGCGAGACAGCCGCATCCCCGGTGCCAGTTCATCGCTGCCTATCTGCTGCTCGCGATTCTTGGCTTCTTCGGGTAAAGGTTGGTCTTTGTTGGCCAGCCCGGTAAATGCAGCCACCACCTCAGGGTCATAGCTTTTACCGGCCTCCAATTGGAGGCGCTCTTGGGCGGCACGCGGAGAGAGTCGGTCGGGCAGAATCCGTCCTGTCTGGTAACCATAGTAATCTCGCGCCACAGCCAACGCGCGCGCGCCCAGAGGAATTTCCGCAGCCTTTAAGCCATCGGGGTAACCGCTCCCATCCCAGCGTTCCTCTTGAGCACGCAGCAACCCGCCAACCCCCTGCAACGCCTCCACTGGCATCAGCGCCGTCTGTGCATTGAGCGGATGCTGCATGTAGCTTTTACGGTCAGCGCTGCCCAGCGCATAAAGGGGCTGCTCAACCAACTTATCAGGCAAGCCGAGCTTGCCCAGCAAGTGCAGCAAGCCGGCGTAGTAGACGTCGTCTGCCTCGGCATCGGTCATCTGGAGCTGCTGCGCCAGCTGCTTGGCCAACTCGGCTATGCGCTCACTGTGCCGCCCGGACAGGGTTTCACGCATGCCGATCAAGCCGGCAAACACCCGCATGGTGTTATGGTAGGTTTCCTTAACTTCTTCGAACGCCAGATCGAGCATGTCGGCCGTTTGTTGCAACTCTGCCGTTCTCTGTTCTACTTTCTGCTCGAGGTTATCGTTGAGGTCTTTGAGCTCTAGGTTCTGGCGCTCGGTCAGCGCCATCAGCTCACGTTTTTCCCGCTCCAACCGCTTCGTTTCGAGTGCTTGCCTAACGGCCAGCGTAATTTCAGTATCTTCCCAGGGCTTGCTCAGGTAACGGTAGATTTTGCCGCGATTGATGGCGTCAATGGTGGAGCTGAGATCCGAGAATCCGGTTAACAAGATACGGACCGTATCCGGATAACGTTCAGCAACAGCGGAGAGAAACTGGGCACCATCCATCTCCGGCATCCGCATATCTGAAATCACCAGATCAACCGGGTGCTGCTCCAGCAGCGCCAAGCCTTGCGCACCGCTTTCCGCCAGCAGGATGTTGTAGCCCAAAGGACGGAACAGCCGCCGCAGGGCCGAGAGAATGTTGCGCTCATCATCCACAAACAATAATGTTTCAACATCGGAAGACTCGCGCTCTGTAGGCGAGTTGCTTTCGGATTGTGCGGTGGTAGTTTGATTCACATGCAGCTCCTTAGTGCAGCAGTCGACCGATGACTTCCTGACTCATACTATCGATTTTCGGAATCAACCCGTCCAGTTGTTTCCAGCTCAACCCCAAGCGTTCCATAGCGGCGGGCGACAGCTCCTCCATATCCGCTTCTTCTGCACCATCAGCCCAAAGCCCCAGAGCAATAACGTTAGCCAGGTGAACCAGATCGTTGAGGGGTGAGGGATTCTGGTCAACTCGTGGAAAAGCGTGTGCCAGCGCGGACTGCGATAGCGGTTCGGGGAGTTTCCACATCCGTATCGCAGCGGCACCAACGGTGGCGTGATCAACGCCAAACAGCGCTTGCTCCGCTTCGACGAGACTGCACAAGTGTTCGTGCCGGTACACAACCACGCCGCCGTACTCTTCTGCCAAGCACTGATCCATGATGAACTGGCCGATATCGTGCAAAATACCGGCGATAAAGGCCTCATCAGGGTTATTACCGACCTGCTCGGCCAGCAACTTGGCGCCCACGGCTACCCCTACGCTATGACGCCAGAGGGCTTGGCGATCAATCGTATGACCACCGCGCATCGGAAACGCACTCACCATGGAGAACGAAATAACGACCTGGCGCAAGGTATGCACCCCGAGCAGTACCGCCGCATCCTTGACACTACTGATCTTACGCGCGAAGCCATAGAAAGGAGAGTTAGCCAACCGCAAAATGGTGGAGGCAAGAATGGGATCCAGCTCCAGTGTGCGACACACCTTGTTGATATTAAGAGGCTCTTCGCCCAACTGTTTGAGCACGGCCTGCACCGTATCGGAAAAGGGCTCAACTTTGCGAAGGCAATCCTTGAGACGCTGACTGGTCACCGCATCCATCAGCTCAGTCCTCGCGTATGATAGTGCCGAAACAGCTCTTTTAGCTGGTCCATGGTAGGACTATTGAACGGTGCGTACTGCCGTTCCAGCCGCTGCTCGATTGCCTGCCGTCGGCTCAGCCGGGACTCGGCATCGAGCTCCGGGCTATTGACCTCCAGGGTTTTGATTTCTCGCCGGCGCAGGATCTGTATCAGCTTGTCGGTCAGTTCCGTACCCGCACTCACCAACACCCCGCCATTGGCATCAAACACATCGTCCGCCAGCGTCATGCCAGCCTCCGCCTGTTCCAGCTCCAGGGTTTGCTGTGCGTTATCCATCCATGAACCTCGCTGGCCGCCCTACTGCTCAAGCAGCGTGAAAATATACCCCTGATGGGGCCCCTCACTGGCATTGCGGGCACATTGGCATCGCCACCGTTTGCCCACAAAAGTGACCTCTTGGCAAGCGCTCTGGCCGTCTACCGCCCGCCGATAGATCGCCAGCATCGACTCCGGCAACAGCTCGGCCACAGGCGCGCCCAACATCATTGGCTGCTGATCGAAAAGCGCACGCGCCTGGCGATTGGCAACGACCACATCGTCGCCGCTGATTCCCAGCACCGCAAGCGGCAGCTCTTCAAGCACATCCTGAGAGATCTTCAAAGCCTGGACATTGAACTGCAGCTCGCGGGTTTTCTCCTCTACCCGCCGCTCAAGCTCCTGATTCGCTTGTCTCAGCTGTGAGGTAAGGCGCTGATTGTCATCGTTGAGCTCATGGAGGCGAAACGCTTCGGCAACGTTCTTGCTCAGCAATTCGTCATCCCATGGCTTGGTCAGAAACTTGTACACCGCCCCCACGTTGATCGACTCCGTAACCGACTCCAGGTCGGTGTAGCCACTCAGAATGATGCGGACAGTATCGGGGTAGAGTTCTTTGACTTTATGCAGGAATTCGCTACCGGTCATCTCCGGCATACGTTGATCCGAAACGATAACACCCACCGGGTACTGCGCTAATAACTCCAGCCCCTCGGCACCGCTGAGTGCGGTGATAATGGTATAACCTTCACGCCGAAACAGGCGCTTCAGGCTGCGGAGAATATTCTCCTCATCATCAACCAGCAGCAGCGTTCGGGTTCTGTTGTCATCCATGTCCATCGCGTTACTCACCCTGAGACGTTATCAGCATCACTGCCGACACCAGATCGTTTTATCACAGTCTAATATAGGGCGGCCGACGAGATAAACTTTTTAGCTGACCTCTGGCAACAGATGGTCACAAATTCCGGGCAAAAAAAATCCCCCGCCCGGGGGATTTTCTCAGTCGAGCAGATCAGAGCAGCAGCCGGCGCACATCGCTCAGCATGGCGCCAAAGGTGTGCATAAAGCGCCCCGCATCGGCGCCGTTGATCGCGCGGTGGTCGTAGGAAAGCGCCACCGGCAACATGGTGCGCGGCACAAACTGGCTACCATCCCAGACCGGCTTCACATCGGCCCGAGACACACCCAGTATGGCCACTTCAGGTGCCGGAACGATCGGGGTGAAGCCGGTACCACCAATACCACCCAGGCTGGATATGGTGAAACAGGAGCCCTGCATATCTGCAGGTTTCAGCTTGCGGTTCTTGGCTTTCGCACCCAGTTCCGCCGCCTCTTTCGCCAGCTCGTAGATAGACTTTTGGTCGGCGTTGCGAATAACCGGAACCATCAGACCGACCGGGGTATCCATGGCAATACCGATGTGCACGTACTTCTTGTGAACGATATGTTCGCCGTCGGCGTGCATCGACACATTAAAGTTGGGGTGCGCCCGCAGCGCCGCGGCCACCGCCTTGATCATGAACGGCAGCGGCGTCACCTTGGCACCGGCCTTTTCCGCCTCAGCCTTGATCTCCTTACGGAATTTCTCCAGTTCGGTGATATCGATATCGTCGAACTGGGTCACGTGCGGCACATTGAGCCAGCAGCGGGTCATGTTCTCGGCGGTGACCTTCTTGATCTTGCTCATCTTCTCGAGTTCGATCTCGCCGAACTGGGAGAAATCCACCGCGGGAATCGCAGGCACACCTGAACCACCACCAGCGGCAGCAGCCGGAGCTTTGTCGACATTCGCCAGCGCTTGTTTGACATAGGCCTGTACATCCTCTTTGAGGATACGTCCCTTCGGGCCGGTGCCGGCAACCTTGTTCAGATCAACGCCGAACTCGCGCGCAGTGGCGCGTACTGCCGGGCCTGCATGAACTTTCTTGTTGCCTTGCTCCAGGGCCTCCAGATTCTGGACCGGTGCCGCGGCCGGCTTAGAGGCAACCGGCGCCGCTGCAGGAGCTGGTGCGGCTGCAGGTGCGCTCGCCGCGGGAGCCGGTGCAGACGCTGCGCCACCGGCCACCTCCAGCTCAAGGATAAGATCACCCTCGGAAACGGTACCACCCTCTTTAACCTTGATGGCTTTCACCACACCACTTTTGGGCGCAGGCACTTCCATTGAGGCTTTGTCAGTTTCCAATACGATCAGGGAGTCACCTTCGCTGATGCTGTCGCCGACCTTGACGCAGACTTCGATTACATCGACGCCTTCGTGCCCACCAATATCCGGCACAGTAACCGGCTCAACGCCACCCATAACGGGCGCCGGCGCTGCAGCAGGTGCCGTTTCGGGGGCCGCAGCCGGCGCAGCCGCAGTAGCTGGTGCCGCACCGCCGGCCACGCCAAGCTCAAGAATGACATCGCCTTCAGAAACCGTGTCACCCTCTTTGATGCTCAGCGCCTTAACCACACCCGCCTTGGGCGCCGGCACTTCCATTGAGGCCTTGTCGGTTTCAAGCACGATCAGAGAATCCCCTTCGGCGACCTCGTCACCCACTTTGACGCACACTTCAATCACATCTACGCCTTCATGGCCGCCAATATCCGGCACCACAACCGATTCGCTGCCACCCGCAGCCGGGGCGGCCGCCACAGGCGCAGGGACTGGAGCGGGTTCTGCCGCAGGCGCGGGGGCCGCTGCAGGCGCATCCGCAGCGCCTTCAGCAGCCATCTCGGCAATGACGTCGCCTTCGTTGACGGTATCGCCTTCATTCACCAGCAGTTTGGTGATCACGCCGCTGAAATCCGCCGGCACTTCCATCGAGGCTTTGTCGGTTTCCAGCACGATCAGCGAATCGCCTTCGTTGACCTGGTCACCTACTTTGACGCATACCTCAATGACATCAACATCGTTGTGGCCACCGATATCCGGTACGGTAATTGTTTTAGCTGTCACTTTGTTGTCCTCTCGTCGCTATCCGTTCGTGTCTATCCGTTACTCTGCGCTGTTAAACGGTCAGCGGGTTCGGCTTGTCCGGATTGATGTTGAACTTCTTGATCGCTTTGGTGACCTCTGCGGGCTTGATGCTGCCCTCATCGGCCAGCGCCTTGAGCGCAGCAACCACGACGTAGTAGCGGTTCACTTCGAAGAACTCGCGCAGCTTGGCACGGGTGTCAGAGCGACCGTAGCCATCGGTACCCAGAACACGGAAAGTGCCCGGAACGAATTCGCGAATCTGGTCGGCATAGGATTTGATGTAGTCGGTTGACGCAATAACCGGCCCCTTGCGGCCAGCCAGACAGCTCTCAACGTAAGAGACCCGGGCTTCCTCTTCCGGATGCAGCATATTCCAGCGCGAGCAGTCCAGCGCTTCACGGCGCAGCTCGTTAAAGCTGGTCGCACTCCAGACGTCGGACTCAACCCCGTACTCGTCACGCAGGATCTCGGCCGCAGCGCGTACTTCGCGCAGAATGGTGCCGCTACCCATCAACTGGACCTTCTTCTTGGCGCTTGCCTTACCCTCTTCAAGCAGGTACAGACCCTTGATGATGCCCTCTTCCGCGCCCTGCGGCATGGCCGGTTGCGGGTAGTTTTCGTTCATCACGGTCAGGTAGTAGAACTTGTTCTCCTTATCCTGGAACATGCGCTTGAGACCGTCCTGAATGATCACCGCCAGCTCGTAGCCGTAGGTCGGATCGTAGGATACGCAGTTCGGCACCATCGCCGCCATCAGGTGGCTGTGGCCATCCTCATGCTGCAGGCCTTCACCATTGAGAGTGGTCCGCCCTGCGGTAGCCCCGATCAGGAAGCCACGTGCCTGAATATCACCCGCGGCCCACACCAGATCCATGGTGCGCTGCATACCAAACATGGAGTAGGAGATATAGAACGGGATCATCGGGCAATTGTGGTTACTGTAAGCCGTCGCCGCCGCGATCCAGGCTGACATGGAACCGGATTCGTTGATCCCCTCTTCGAGAATCTGGCCGCTCTTGGACTCCTTGTACCACATGATCTGGTCACGATCGTGCGGGGTGTAGAGCTGGTCTTCCGAGGTATAGATACCCAACTGGCGGAACATCCCCTCCATACCGAAGGTTCGTGCCTCGTCAGGTACGATCGGCACTATCCGCTCACCGATGTTCTTGTCTTTGGCCAGGGTCGACAGAATCCGCACAAATGACATAGTGGTGGAAAGTTCGCGCTTGCCGCTGTCTTTGAGCTGACTGTCGAGATCGCTAAGCGGCGGAACCTGCAACGCTTCAAAGTCGTTGCGGCGCTGCGGGTAGACGCCCCCGAGCTTAGCCCGACGCTCCATCATGTATTTCAGTTCCGGGCTATCCGGCGATGGGCGGTAATAGGGAACAGACTTGAGCTGATCCTCCTCCAGCGGGATGTTGAAGCGATCGCGGAAGTCGATCAGGTCATCCATCGCCACCTTCTTCATGGAGTGGGTGTCGTTTTTGGCTTCGCCCGACTTACCCGTGCCGTAACCCTTAACGGTCTGGGCCAGAATGACGGTCGGCTGTCCCTTGTGGTTAACCGCTTCGTTGTAGGCTGCGTAAACCTTGTAGGGATCGTGGCCACCGCGGTTAAGGTTCATGATGTCTTCATCGGACATATCCTTAACCATTTCGGCCAACTCAGGGTACTTGCCAAAGAAATGCTCGCGAGTGTAGGCACCACCGTTGGCTTTACAGTTTTGCAACTCGCCATCGCACACTTCATCCATGCGCTTTTGCAGCAAGCCGTTGGTGTCACGTTCGAACAGCGGGTCCCAGTGACGCCCCCAGAGCACCTTGATTACGTTCCAGCCCGCACCACGGAAAACACCTTCAAGCTCCTGCACGATCTTGCCGTTACCACGCACCGGACCATCCAGCCGTTGCAGGTTACAGTTGACCACAAAAATCAGGTTCTCGAGCTTTTCACGCCCGGCAAGGGCGATGGCACCCAGAGATTCCGGCTCGTCGGTTTCACCGTCGCCCAGGAACGCCCATACCTTACGATCACCACGATTGATCAGGCCGCGGGCAGACAGGTAACGCATCACGTGAGCCTGATAGATCGCCTGAATCGGACCCAGCCCCATGGAAACCGTAGGAAACTGCCAGAAGTCGGGCATGAGCCAGGGGTGGGGATATGAAGAGAGACCGTTGCCGTCCACTTCACGGCGGTAGTTATCCATCTGCTCTTCGGTCAAACGGCCTTCGAGATAGGCGCGGGCGTATATGCCGGGTGCGATGTGTCCCTGGAAGAACACCAGGTCACCTTCATTGTCGCCTTCAGGACCGCGGAAAAAGTTATTAAAGCCAACGTCGTAAAGAGTCGCCGACGAAGAGAAACTGGAGATGTGGCCGCCCAGACCTTCATTATTGTCGTTGGCGCGCATAACCATCGCCATCGCATTCCAGCGAATCAGGGAACGAATACGCCGCTCCATGAACAGATCGCCCGGCAGGGTCGCTTCATCTTTCGGTGCGATGGTATTGCAGTACGGCGTATTCAGAGAACCGACATAATCAGCCCCCAGATCGCGCGCGCGCTCGCCCAGCTTTGCCAGCAGGTACTTGGCCCGCTCTGAGCCTTCGTTCTTCGCAACCGATTCGAGAGCGTCCAACCACTCCTGTGTTTCGATCGGATCGATATCGTCGATTCTTTCTTGTTGCACGATGACATTCTCCACTTTTTTATTGGCCACTAGGTCCGCGTCCACTGAGGATATGTAAGGACCCCGCAACATTCCTGCTGCGACGCAGCATTTCTCACCCGATTAAAAATTGTAGGCATACTACAAAAGAGCCGCTACCAATGTCTATATTCTGGCTAAAATTCGCGCACAAACAGACAAAAAGGTAGTAAAACTACAGGAGATTACTTACCAAAAACACACGTTAAATCGGGATATTAGCTGCCCATATTGGCACGACGTAGCGAGCGCTCCAGCCGAGTTTCCTCTTTGCTATAGGTCAACAGCGCCTCTTCCACGTACGCCAGATGCTCATGCGCAGCATTGCGGGCGTCGTCCGGCTTGCCGGCAAAGATTGCGTCCATCAACACCTTATGTTGACCGTGAATCTTGGCGCGATGACCGCGCCGCGGATAGATGTGCTCAAGGTTGGTCATGATGTTTTTCTTAATCAACGCGAGCAGTGCACGCATCGCATGCAACAGCACCATATTGTGGGTTGCTTCAGCGATGCGCAGATGAAAGTCCAGATCAGCCTGCACCTCTTTCTCGAACTCTTTTGTCTTGTGATAGCCCTCAAGCTCTTCATAGGTGCGCAAAATCGCCTGACGATCAGCCTCGGTACTGCGCAGGGCCGCGTAGTAGGCGATGACCCCCTCGAGCGCATGGCGGAACTCCAGCAGGTCATACTGTGCCTCAGGATGAGAAGCGAACAGTTCCATCAACGGATCACCAAAGGCCGAGCCGATCTCCTCGGACACAAAGGTTCCGCCACCCTGGCGACTGACCAACAATCCCTTGGCAACCAGCTTTTGCACCGCCTCGCGCAGAGAGGGTCGCGAGACCTCAAACTGCACGGCCAAATCGCGCTCAGAAGGTAACCGCTGACCCGGCTTAAGACTCCCCTCAAGGATCATGGTCTCCAGCTCCTGCATGATCACATCAGAAATCTTGGGCTGCTTTACGCGTCGATACGTCATGAATTACTACCGGATAAACCGCCGATGAAAATGGTATGACCAGTCTAAACCGGATCTCGCTAAATGCCAATCAACCCGGTCGCCCTCAATTCCCGCCCCTCGAAAACGGCCGCACAACCACCAATAAAAGCCATCATGATCAACACATTAAATGAATCATTAGACTTTGGTATTAGGCACAAAAAGAAGGATTATTTGACAGAGCAGACCTGAAACAAGTAGGGTATTTATTCCGATCGGTAAATTGGTATTACCAATTATCAAGATTGGCCAGAAAATAAAAGGCCTCGAAGCAGCAATGCAAGTTAACTGTAGTCTGCTTTACTGCACGGGGCGACCCCAAAACGCGCCATATAAAAACAACGCGAATCTGAGGATGAACCATGAAGAAAATCGCGAAGTCCGCACTGACTGCCGCGGCCTTTACCGCCGCTGCCCTGACCGCCGCTACCCCCGCGGTCGCTGCCGAAAAAACCCTGCTGAAAACTCCGATTGCCTTCGGCTCGCACCTGCCGGCACTGGGCACCCCCATTGTGTGGGTTTCCGAGCAATTGCCGATCATGAGTGATGGCAACTTGAAGATGAAGATTTACGAGCCGGGCAAACTGGTTGCACCGCCAGAGATCCTGGGTGCGGTATCCAGCGGCAAGGTTAACTCCGGTTACGCCACTGCCGGTTACTGGCAGGGCAAAATGCCGGCAGCGGCGCTGTTCTCCGCTGTTCCCTTTGGCCCCGAAGCCGGCGAATACCTGGCTTGGATGTACTACGGTAACGGTCTGAAACTGTACCAGGAGATGTACGATACCAGCGGCTATAACGTCAAAGTACTGCCGTGCGCCATCATCTCTCCGGAAACATCCGGCTGGTTCGCCAAGCCTATCGAGAAGCCTGAAGACCTGAAAGGCCTGAACATGCGCTTCTTTGGTCTGGGTGCCAGCGTAATGGAGAAAATGGGTGTGAGCACCTCTCAGCTGCCCGGCGGTGAAATCTTCGGCGCACTGGAGAAAGGCGCTATCGATGCCTCCGAGTTCTCCCAGCCTGCCATCGATCAGCGCCTGGGCTTCCACAAGATCGTCAAGTACAACTACTTCCCGGGCTGGCATCAGCAGTCCACCGTGTTTGAGTTGCTGGTCAACAAGGACACCTGGAACGACATGAGCAAGTCCAATCAGGCGATTCTGGAGAACACCTGTAAGGCGTCCATGACTAATGCCATCGCTGAAGGCGAGTCCATGCAGTTCTCTGTTATGAAGAAGAACGCCGAAGAACTGGGTGTTGAAATCCGTTACTGGAACGACACCATGCTGGCGGCCTTTGAAGAGAAATGGAATGAAGTCGTAACCGAGAAGTCTGCAGAAGATGCGTTCTTCAAGAAGGCTTACGAAGATCTGAAAGCATTCCGCGAAGGCTACGATCTGTGGGAAGCCAACGCCTTCCTGCCGCGTCCCAAGCCCAACCTGTAAGCTAGCACCACCCTGCCAGCCACCGCTCGAATATAGCCGAGCCGGTGGTTGGCTCGCTTTAGTCAACCACACACTCCGTATAGGTTCTTGCCGTGACTGACCAAGTAGCTTCTCGTCCGGTGCCGATCTCGGACTGGATCGACCGTTTTATCAAGAGCGTAGGCAACGTTATTGCCTGGACTTACGTCGCGCTTGTGCTCGTAATTATTGCCCAGGTCGTCCTGCGTAAAGGCTTTTCCAGCGGCTTAATCGTGCTTGAAGAGCTGCAATGGCACCTGTATGCCATTGGCGTCATGTTCGGCATGTCCTATGCCCAGGTCAACAATGCTCACGTTCGCGTAGATCTGTTCTATGGCGGTCTGCGCGCCAAGACCAAGCAGATCATTGAGATCGTCGGCATTCTGACGTTGGTCTTCCCGTTCATCTACGTGATTTTTGTGCACAGCCTTGACTTCGTTTACGAAGCCTGGCGCATTAACGAATCCTCCGAATCCCCATCAGGACTGCCCTGGCGCTGGGCGATCAAGTCGGTAATCCCGGCTAGCTTCTTCATGCTGGGTCTGGCGGTTCTCTCTCGCCTGATCCGTGATCTGACCCTGCTGCTGCGAGGAGAGCACTGATGGAAATTAATGAAATTCTTGTCATCGCGATGTTCGTCTCGTTTATCGCGCTGCTATTCACCGGCATTCCCGTTGCCTACGTTCTCGGCGGTATCGGTGTCATTTTCGCGTTCATTGGTTACTTCGCCGATGCCTACATGGACACCATGACCGGGCTGGATTTCACCACCCTGGGGCTGGTGGTCAACCGCCTGTACAAAATCATGGACAACTGGATACTGGTTGCCCTACCCATGTTCATATTCATGGGCATTATGCTGGACAAATCCGGGGTTGCTGAAAGACTGATGCAGTCCATGCAGGAGCTGTTTGGACGTGTTCGCGGTGGATTGGCAATTACCGTCACCGCCATCGGCATTATCCTGGCCGCCTCTACCGGCATCATTGGCGCCTCCGTAGTACTGCTGGCGGTGATGTCACTGCCGTCCATGCTGCAACAGGGCTATTCCAAGCCCCTGGCTCTCGGCACCATCGCCAGCGCCGGCACCCTCGGCATCCTGATCCCACCCAGCATCATGCTGGTCATCATGGCCGACCAACTGGGTCTGTCCGTGGGCGATCTGTTCATGGGTGCGGTATTCCCCGGCCTGATGCTGGGTGCAATGTACATTATCTACATACTGGCGGTGGGCTTTTTCAGTCCGGCTTCGGCTCCGATTCCCGACGATGCCAAGCGCATCAATATGGAAGCCTTTATCAAGGTTCTCAAAGCCGTTCTGCCGACCTTGCTGCTCATTTTTGCCGTACTGGGTTCCATCTTTGGTGGTATCGCCACCCCCACCGAGGCCTCAGGTGTCGGTGCGCTGGGTGCCACCTTGCTGGCCATGTACAACCGCAAGTTTAACTTCGGTGTACTGAAAGAGGTGATGCAGGGTACCTACAACACCACCGCGTACATCTTTGCCATCTTCATTGGCGCTACCTGTTTTGCACTGGTGCTGCGGGAGCTGGGCGGTGATGAGCTGATCGAGTCGTTCCTGCACGGCCTGCCCTTCGGCCCCTACGGTATCGTAATCTTCATTCTGGCGATCATCTTCCTGCTGGGGTTCTTCCTCGACTGGATCGAAATCACCCTGATCATCCTGCCGCTGATCGCACCGGTGGTGAGCGCACTTGGATTTGAGATTGATGGCTATGGTGTCGTCGACAACCCCGAATTGGTGTGGTTCGTGATGTTGGTGGCCATGGCGCTACAGACCTCGTTCCTGACGCCACCGGTCGGCTTTGCCCTGTTCTACCTCAAGGGCGTGTGCCCGCCGGATGTGAAGCTGGCCGACATCTACAAAGGTGTCATTCCGTTCATCATCCTGCAGCTACTGGCTCTTGCCATCCTGATCCTGTGGCCGCAGATCGTGGTTTGGTTGCCGGCCGCGGCTTACAGCTAAACCTCCGGGCGGCAAACGTCGCCCTCTGCCAACCTTCTGATTGCGGCCACCATTTGGGTGGCCGCCGCTAACCCGAACCTGAGAGTTAGTTATGAGCGCCGACTACCACGCCTTTTACCGTCGTTTGGCCGAATTCATTCCCGAGCAACGCCTGATCAGGGATCCGCTGCGCACGCTGGCTTACGGTACCGACGCCAGCTTTTATCGCCTCATCCCCCAAATTGTGGTCCGGGTCGAGTCCGCCGACGAGGTCGCGCGTATCATATCTATCGCTCGCGAGGATCGTATTCCGGTAACCTTCCGTGCCGCCGGCACCAGCCTCTCGGGCCAGGCGATTACCGACTCGGTGTTGATCCAGCTTGGCGACGGCTGGAAAGGGCATCGCATCGGCGAAGAAGCCGCAACCATCTCGTTACAACCCGGCGTAATTGGCGCCCATGCCAATCGTTACCTGGCCCCGTTCCACAAAAAGATTGGCCCTGATCCGGCCTCTATTAACGCCGCGATGATCGGTGGCATCGCCGCCAATAATGCCAGCGGCATGTGCTGTGGTACCGCGCAAAACAGTTACAACACGGTCCAAAGCATGAAGCTGGTACTGGCCGATGGCACCCAACTGGACACCGGCAACGAACTCAGCCGTGACAGCTTCCGTCAGAGCCATCAGGGGCTGCTCGACGCGCTGGAAGCGCTGGGACAACAGACTCGCGCGAATGAGACGCTGGCCAACCGCATTAGACACAAGTACCGGCTGAAGAACACCACCGGCTATGCGCTTAATTCACTGGTGGACCACCAGGACCCGTTCGAGATCCTGCAGCACCTGATGATCGGTTCCGAAGGTACGCTCGGTTTTATCAGTGAAATCACCTACCGCACCGTCGCGGAACACCCCAACAAAGCCTCTGCGCTTATTTTCTTCCCCTCGGTTGAGATCACCTGCCGGGCGGTGGCGCGACTGAAACAAACCCCGGTATCGGCGGTTGAGCTGATGGACCGTGCCGGCCTGCACTCGGTCGAGAACAAACCGGGCATGCCACCCTTTATCAAAGAGCTGGGCGAAGACGCGGCAGCGCTGCTGGTGGAGACTCGCGGCGCTTCCAAACAGGAACTGGCCAATAAAGTGGCGGCCATCAGTTCCGCATTAGGGGAGTTTGAAACGGCTCAGCCGGTACACTTCACCTCTGATCCAGCCGAGTACAACCAGTTCTGGGCTATCCGTAAAGGACTGTTTCCGGCCGTCGGCGCGGTGCGCAAGACTGGCACGACCGTGATCATTGAAGATGTCGCCTTCCCGGTAGAGCAACTGGCCGAAGCGGTGCATGACCTGCACCAGATATTCCACCGCCTCAACTACAACGAAGCGCTGATTTTTGGCCATGCGCTGGAAGGCAATCTGCACTTTGTCTTTACCCAGTCCTTTGATACCCAGGACGAGGTGGACCGCTACGAGCAGTTGATGGATGCCGTAGCCGATCTGGTAGTAGGCAAGTACGACGGCTCGCTCAAGGCCGAGCACGGCACTGGCCGCAACATGGCCCCCTATGTAGAGCAGGAGTGGGGACCGGAAGCCTATCAGCTGATGTGGGAGATCAAGGAACTGTTCGATCCGGACAACCTGATCAATCCCGGCGTGCTGCTGAACCGTGACGATCAGATCCACCTGAAGAACCTCAAGCCGCTACCGGCCGCCCATGAGCTGATCGACAAGTGCATCGAATGCGGATTCTGCGAACCGGTTTGTCCGTCGCGGGCGATGACACTCACCCCCCGTCAGCGCATCGTCATCCGCCGCGAAATTGCCCGCCTGGAAGCCAGTGGCGAAAACCCGGCGAGACTGGAAAGGCTGCGCAAGGATTATCGCTATCAGGGCACGGAGACCTGCGCTGCCTGCGGCCTCTGTTCAACGGCCTGCCCGGTGGCTATCAACACCGGCGATCTGACCCGTGCGATTCGCAGCGAGGAAAACGCCCGGCACACTGGCAAGGCGCAGTGGGCCGCCGAGCACTTCGCCGGCATCGCAGCCGCCAGTCGCACCGCGTTCACAGCTGCCAATCTGGCGCATAAGGTCCTGGGAACCACAGCGATGACCAAACTAACCGGTGCCGCACGCAAGCTCTCCGGCGGTGCCGTTCAGCAATGGTTGCCAACCATGCCGACGGCAGCCCCCAGAATCAAGCCATCGCCCGTCAGCGACAGCACCAAGCCCAAGGTGGTGTACTGGCCCAGCTGTGCCAGCCGCACCATGGGTCCGCAACGCGACAGCAACGACGGACGCGCACTGAGCCAAGTGACTGAAGCACTGCTGCGCAAGGCTGGCTTCGAAGTGATCTACCCTGAAGGGCTGGACCAGCTTTGCTGCGGCATGCCGTTCCAGAGCAAGGGGATGTTCGATGCCGCGGACTACAAGGCAGATGAAACCGAGAAAGCGCTGCTGGCGGCGTCCAATAACGGCGAATACCCGATCTACTCCGACACCAGTCCCTGCACCCTACGTATCAAGGAGTCCATCGACGCCGAGCTGAAGATCTACGAGCCAGTCGCGTTCATCAACGAGCACATGCTCGACAAGCTCGAATTCACCCCGCAGGAGGATCCCGTCGCTGTGCACGTCACCTGCAGCTCGACCCGCATGGGGCTGGCCGAACCCCTGGTCGCCCTGGCCAAGCGCTGCGCCAAAGAGGTTATTGTGCCGGAGCAGATCACCTGCTGCGGCTTTGCCGGTGACAAGGGCTTTTCCACCCCGGAACTGAACGCCTCAGCGCTCCGCGGTCTTCATGATGCCCTGCCGGCCAATTGCAAAGAGGGGTTCTCAACTAGCCGCACCTGCGAAATAGGTTTGTCATACCATAGTCGTATAGAGTATAAATCGATCGTCTATCTGGTAGAGCGCTGCACCCGCAGCAAAGCCGCTACCAGCGCGGTACCAGCCTAGCGCTGGGGTCGAACCGCGTCACAGGACACCGACTTAAGGACCAAGGAGCACAACATGTCACTGCCCGTAGTTAAAACCATTCTCTACACCACCACGCTGGACAAGCACACCCGTCCGGTATTCCGTCAGGCAGTGAAGCTTGCCAGCCTTTACAACGCCAAGATCGTGATGCTGCATGTGGTTGAACCGATTGGTGAGATGGGCCATGCGCTGATTCAAAATTATCTGCCCCAGGATATGATCAAGAAGATGCACGACGAAGGCATCGACAACATCAAGAAAACCATGCAGGAACGCGTTGCCACCGCCTGTCAGGAAGAGCTCAACGGCATCGACGAAAGCGTGAAAGTGGACATTGAACCGATGGTCGTCGAAGGCAACTACACCGATGCCATCTGCGATACCGCCGAAGCACTGAGTGCCGACATGATCGTGATGGGCTCGCACAACTCACTGGGCCGCTCCAGCGCCACCACCCGCCATGTAATCAAGTACTCCGGCCGCCCTGTTCTGGTCGTGCCAACGCACGTCAAGTAAGCCTGACGCGCTAAATACAGGGGATGGCGGCGACCTCGTTCGAGCTGGTTGAACGGATATTCTTAACCGTCTTTCCCCTGTTCGTCATCGTACTCACCGGCTACCTCTATGGCCGCCGGCGGGAAGCGGATATCGAATTCGCCAATCGCGCCAATATGGACCTGTTTGTCCCGGCGCTGATTTTTCACTCCCTTGCCACCCAGGCCTTCCCCCTCAGCCAGTATCAGGAATTGGCCGTGGGCGCACTGATCGTGGTGCTGGGATCGGGGCTGGTCTGCTATCCCATCATTCGGGCGCTGAAACTCAACACCCAGACCTTTCTGCCGCCGATGATGTTCAGCAACTCGGGCAACCTCGGCTTGCCACTGATTGTACTCGCATTCGGCGAGCAGGCTCTGCCTGCCGCAGTTATCCTGTTCATCATCGAAAACACCCTGCACATGAGCCTCGGTATATCGATGATTGATCGCCGCAGCCACCCGCTGCAACTGCTGAAGATGCCGATGATCGTCGCCACCTTCGCCGGTGTCGGCTGGAGCCTTTCGGGCATCACCCTGCCGAAAGCGGTGGCACTGCCGATCGACCTGCTGGGGCAGATATCGATTCCGCTGATGTTGTTCACTCTCGGCATCCGTATCGCCCAAGTGGGGCTGGGCCGCTGGCGTCAAGGCGTGCTCGGCGCCATCCTCTGTCCGTTGTCCGGCATTGTTTGTGCACTGGCCTGCAAACCCTGGCTTAACCTGTCGGACGAACAGTTTTCGATTCTTCTGGTCTTCAGTGCGCTGCCACCCGCTGTACTCAACTACATGGTGGCCGAACGCTACCATCAGGAGCCCCAGCAGGTGGCGTCGATTGTTTTAATCGGCAACATGGCCAGCCTGGTGATTATTCCCGCGGTACTGGCTTTTGCGCTTTAATTAGCCTCATAGATAACAGTCAGGGTTATGGCATGCGCATCGGGATCGATCTTGGCGGCAGCAAAATCGAAGCGGTCGCTCTCGCAGCGGATAACAGCGAACGTCTGCGTCGCCGCGTAGCCACCCCGCAGGGGGATTACCTCGGCACCCTCGATGCCATTACCCGACTGATCAACCAAATCGAAACGGAGCTGGATTGCTCAGCGTCCATCGGTATCGGTATTCCCGGTGCCATCTCGGCGCTGACCGGGCGGATCAAAAACGCCAACTCCACCTGCCTGATTGGCCAGGCACTCGACCAGGATCTGCAGAAGCGCCTCAGCCGCCCGGTGCGAATCGCCAACGACGCCGACTGTTTCGCCTTGTCAGAAGCAAGCGACGGTGCCGCTGCCGGTGCGCCCACTGTGTTCGGGGTAATAGTGGGAACCGGCGTTGGTGGAGGCTTGGTCATCAATGGAGAGCTGCTCAGCGGTGCCAACCGCATCGCCGGAGAATGGGGACACAACCCGCTCCCCTGGGCCGGCGACGATGATCTGGCCATGCCCTGCTACTGCGGTCTCCGCGGCTGCATCGAAACCTACCTCAGCGGTCCCGGACTCTGCCACCATTATGAGCAGGCGGGCGGGCAACCGTTGACGCGAGTAGAGGAGTTGGTACAACGGGCGGAACAGAGTGAGCCCCTCGCACGGCGACTACTGGAGCGCTATTACGAGTGGCTGGCCAAGGGGTTGGCGGGGGTAATCAACGTGCTGGACCCGGCGGTGATCGTGTTGGGCGGCGGCCTGTCAAACATGCGCCCCCTATACACTGAAGTCCCCGCACGCTGGCAGCGCTACGTCTTTTCAGACCGGGTCGATACCCGCCTGCTACCGGCACGCCATGGAGATAGCAGCGGGGTACGCGGTGCGGCCTGGCTGTGGCCGCACTCGCATAGCGGGTTTAGTTCATCTCGATAAAGGCCGCCAGACGATCGGCCGGCACGTAGCCCGGCATCAGCGACCCGTCTTCAAAAACCAGCGCCGGCGTGCCATTAACACCGAACTCTTGGCCCAGTTGATACTGGGCAGCCACCGGATTGACGCACTCTTTGGCCGCGATCGCCTGACCGGCCTTGGTCTGCGTCATCGCCTGCTGGCGGTCATCCGCACACCAGACCGACACCATCTTGTTGTACGCACCGGAACCTACGCCTGCCCGCGGAAACGCCAGATAACGGATCTCGATACCGGCCTTGTTGTAGTCCGCCATCTCACTGTGCAGCTTGCGGCAGTAGCCGCAATCAACATCGGTAAAGGCGTACACCGTGGCTTTGACTTCACCCGCAGGAGAAAAGATCACCATGTCCTCCGGGTTCAGTGCTTTGAGCGATTCGGCACGAAAGCCTTTCTTGCGCTGCTCGCTGAGATTTACAAAACCGTTGCCTTTGGCCTGGTAGAGCTGACCCAGCAGAAAGTACTCGCCATCCTTGGAGGTAAACAGCGTTTCGCCACTGCTCAGCGCGACCTCCATCACCCCCTCAATCGGGGAGTCTTTGACGCTCATCACCTGAATCTGCGGATTGATCGCCTCAAGACGGCTACGGATCTGTTCTTCGTTGCCGGCAGCGAATGCCTGGCTGCAGGCCACGGCCAGGGTGGTGGCCATCATCAGGGATTTAAATTGCATGAACGCCTCGTTGAAAATTGAGTAACTGGTGGAGGTTAGAGCCCACCGGCGCGCGAGAGTTCATCAACCGCGCGGGTGGTGTGTCTGGTGCATCGATTGTAGCCGCTGCTGGGCGATATGGGTATAGATCTGGGTGGTGCTGAGATCGCTGTGGCCGAGCAGCAGCTGAACTACCCGCAGATCTGCGCCGTGGTTCAGCAGGTGGGTGGCAAAGGCGTGGCGCAGCGTGTGAGGAGACAGCGGCTTGTCGATACCAGCTTCACGCGCGTAGTGCTTGATCCGATACCAAAAGGTCTGCCGGGTCATCATGGTGCCGCGGCGGCTCGGAAACAATACCTCCCCTCCCCCATCGCCAAGGAGCAACACTCGCCCGCGACGCAGATAACGCATCAGCCAATGGTGCGCCTCCTCGCCCAACGGCACCAGCCGCTCCTTGCCGCCCTTGCCGGTGATACGCACGACTCCCTGACGCAGATTAAGGTGCGACAACTCCAGCGTCACCAGCTCGCTGACCCGCAGCCCGCAGGCATAGAGCAACTCCAGCATCACCCGGTCACGAAAGCCAACGGGGTCCTGAGGATCCGGTGCCGCCAGCAACTGCTCGACCTCCGCTTCACTCAGGCTTTTGGGGAGCGGTCGCCCTAGTTTGGGGTTATCCACCTGCAGCGTTGGATCTTGCTCAATCCGCTGCTCACGCATCAGGTAGCGATAGAAGCCGCGCAGACAGGACAGCGCACGCGCGGTCGAGGTGGCGCTGTAGCGCTGACGCATGCGCCAGGTCAGGTAGGCCAGCAGATCTGATCGAGTGGCCGCAACCAGGGTATAGTCGGCCTGCTGCTGCAGCCAGCGATCAAAGGAGGCGAGATCACGACGATAGGCCGCCTGGGTATTGTCGCTGAGGCCTTTCTCGAACCACAGCATCTGCAGATAGGCATCGATCTCCGGGGTAATGGGCGTGGTTTTGGTCATCCGCGGTTTATACCACCCGGGCACAAAAAAGGGCAGCCGGAGCTGCCCTTTTCAAGACCTGAAGCAAGCTTACTTCTTGGCCAGTTTTTCTTTGATACGTGCAGACTTACCAGACAGCTCGCGCAGGTAGTACAGTTTGGCCTGACGCACGTCGCCGCGACGCTTGACTTCAATGCTGTCAACGCCCTGGCTGTAGGTCTGGAAAGTACGCTCAACGCCCACACCGTGGGAGATCTTGCGTACGGTGAACGCAGAGTTCAGGCCGCGGTTACGCTTGCCGATCACTACGCCTTCAAACGCCTGCAGGCGCTGACGGTTACCTTCAACTACCTTCACTTGAACCACGACAGTGTCGCCCGGACCAAACTCAGGTACCTGCTTGTTCATCTGTTCAGCTTCTAACTGCTGAATAATCAGGTTCTTGCTGCTCATTATTCGCTCCTAAATAGTTTCCGCTTGCTATTCAGCCTCGCGGACAAACTCGTCGAGCAACCGCTGTTGCTCATCATTCAGTTGCAGACCGTCCAGTAGATCCGGGCGTCGCTGCCAGGTGCGTCCCAGCTGCTGTTGCAGCCGCCAACGCCGAATCGCCTCATGGTTGCCGCTCAGCAGCACCTCAGGTACGGCACGTCCGTTATAATCCTCGGGCCGGGTATAGTGAGGACAATCCAGCAAGCCCTCCGCAAAGGAGTCCTCACTGGCTGAATCCTCATGCCCCAGCACACCGGGCAACAGACGGGAAACCGCGTCGATCAGGGTCATCGCCGGTAGTTCACCACCGCTGACAACAAAATCGCCGATCGACCACTCTTCGTCGATCTCGGTTTCCAGCAGGCGTTCGTCAATACCTTCGTAACGCCCCGCCACCAGCACCACCCTGTCACGCCGGGCCAGCTCGGCAACGCCGGTCTGATCCAGTTTACGCCCTTGAGGAGACAGGTAGATCACCTTGGCTCCCTCACCAACGGCCGCTTTAGCAGCATGGATGGCGTCGCGCAGCGGCTGAACTTTCATCAGCATGCCCGGGCCTCCGCCGTAGGGACGATCATCGACAGTGCGATGCTTGTCGTGAGTAAATTCCCGGGGATTCCAGCATTCAAGGCTGATCAGGCCGTTTTTAACCGCCCGTCCGGTGACACCGAAATCGGTAATCGCCGCAAACATCTCCGGAAACAGTGTAACTACACCGATCCTCACCAACTAAAACTCCGGATCCCATTCGACCCGGATCGTACCTGCTTTGAGGTTTATCTCTTTGACCACCTGATCGGGCAAGTAGGGAATGAGTCGTTCCCGCTTGTCGTGGCTCTCGGCCGTTCCTTTTACCACCAGAACGTCGTTAGAACCCGTCGCGATCAGGTAATCCACCCGGCCCAGATTGACTCCGGACTCGGTCACTACGGTCAGTTTCTCCAGCTGGTGCCAGTAATACTCTTCACCATCCAGATCCGGCAGCACGCTTCGCTCCACGGCAATCGCCGCTCCGCAATAGCGACTGGCCTGATCCCGATCTTCGCAGCCAGCCAGTTTGGCAATCATGCCCTTGCCGTGACGCTTGCCCTGCTCCACTTTGACTGCGGTCCAGCGACCATCCAGCTTCAGTTTCCAGGGCGAGTAGTCGAGAATGTTCTCCATCGGTTCGGTATGGGAATAAACCTTGACCCACCCCTTGACGCCGTAGAGTGAGGTAATTTTCCCCAGCTCTACCAACTCCGACGATTGACTCTCAACGCTCATCAGCAGTGCTCGATTGCCAGTCAGTCAATCAGTTAGCAGCCTTAGCTGCTTCCTTCAGCAGAGTCGCTACACGCTCGGAAGCCTGTGCGCCTTTGCCTTGCCAGTATTCGACACGTTCCAGGTCAACGCGCAGACGCTCTTCCTGGCCACGGGCGATCGGATTAAAGAAACCCACACGCTCAATAAAACGACCATCGCGGGCATTGCGGCGGTCGGCTACTGTGATGTGATAAAACGGACGCTTCTTAGAGCCCCCACGCGCTAAACGAATTACTACCATTCGCTACGATCCTTTCATTGAGTGGGTTTTGATATCGCCCACGGTTTGCTCCACTCAGAGTTACGCTCACCGAAGCGGCACGCAAAACTGAGGCTTGGTTTGCAACCCCTGCGGGGCTACACGAAGGGCGGGAATTTTACGCGAAACTTCCACCCATAGAAAGCTTTTAATGACTATTTATTAATCACTCAGCGGCGCGGCGGGAATCCGCCGCCCATGCCACCGGGGAATCCGCCGCCGGCATTACCGCCCATGCTTGGCGGCAGCATCCCTTTCATGTTGCGCATCATCTTGGTCATGCCGCCTTTACCGCCAAGTTTCTTCATCATCTTCTGCATCTGTTTGTGCTGCTTCAGCACCCGGTTGACGTCCTGAATCTGTACCCCGGAACCGGCCGCAATGCGTTTCTTGCGCGACCCGCTGATCACATCAGGAAAATGACGCTCATGGGGGGTCATGGAGTTGATGATCGCTTCCATCTGCATCATCCCCTTCTCGGCACCGGCAGTTTCAGCGGCTTCTGCCATTTTACCCATGCCCGGCAGCTTGCCCATCATCGCCGCCATACCGCCCATGTTCTTCATCTGCTGGAGCTGGTCACGGAAGTCTTCCAGATCGAAACCCTTGCCTTTCTTCAGCTTGGTGGCGAGCTTTTCGGCCTTTTTCTTATCAACCTTGTGCTCGACCTCTTCGATCAGCGACAGTACATCGCCCATGCCGAGAATGCGCCCCGCCACCCGATCCGGGTGGAACGGTTCCAGCGCATCGGTCTTTTCACCAATACCGAGGAACTTGATCGGCTTACCGGTAATGTGACGCACCGACAGCGCCGCACCACCACGCGCATCACCATCGGTCTTGGTCAGGATCACGCCGGTCAGCGGCAGCACATCACCAAACGCCTTGGCTGTATTAGCCGCGTCCTGGCCGGTCATGGAGTCCACCGTGAACAAGGTCTCGATGGGCGTGATGGCGCTGTGCAGACGCTTGATCTCGTCCATCATTTCGCCATCGACGTGGAGACGACCGGCGGTATCAACGATGACTACATCAATATGTTTGATCTTGGCGTGCTGAATGGCGGCCGTAGCGATAGCCACCGGATCCTGATCGGCGCTGGAGGGGAAGAACTCAACCCCCACTTCGCCGGCCAGGGTTTCCAGCTGTTTGATCGCCGCCGGGCGGTAAACGTCGGCAGAGACCACCAGCACCGATTTTTTCTTACGCTCTTTCAACCAGCGCGACAGCTTGGCCACCGAGGTGGTTTTACCCGCCCCCTGCAGACCCGCCATCATTACCACCGCCGGCGGCTGCATGGCCAAATTAAGTTCTTCGTTGGCGGCACCCATCACCCGGATCAGCTCGTCACGAACAATCTTGACGAACACCTGTCCCGGCGTCAGGCTCTTGCTGACCTCCTGACCGACCGCGCGCTGTTTCACGCCATCGATAAACTCTTTGACCACCGGCAGCGCCACGTCAGCTTCCAGCAGCGCCATCCGCACCTCACGCAGGGTGCCTTTGATATTCTCTTCCGTCAGTTTGGCCTGGCCCGTTACCGATTTCAGGGCGAGCGTTAAACGGTCCGTCAGATTGTCAAACATAACCAGCCTCTATACCTAATCCGGCCGCACCGGCAGCGATCTGCAGGGCGGCAAAGCAGCCCGCGATTATAGCGCATGCGGGCGCGGCGCTCCATGGCCGCAGCAAGCGGGCCCGATTACCGCCCAACGCCGCTCAAACCCTGTTCTATCGCTCCGCTTTTTGTGCCACACTAGCCGCCATTCTGAACTGATTTACGACACCCTATGACACTGCTAATCCCTTCACTTCTTGGCGCTTTTTGCTACCTGATCGCTGGCGGCCTGCAGGCCGCCAGTCTGTCGGGCAAGCGTCCGGAAAAACGTCCTCTGGTGATGGGATTGGGTGCCGTGGCGTTACTGCTGCACACCTTTGCGGTCTATCACGTGCTACACACCGATGATGGCATTCAGCTGGCGTTGTTTCCGGTATCATCGCTTATCGCCTGGCTGGTAGCCGGCCTGGTTCTCGCGAGCAGTCTGCGCAAACCCCTGACCAATCTGTTTGTGGCCATATTCCCACTAGCGGCGATCACGCTGCTGCTGGCCATGTGGGTTCCGCCCAGCGCGCCGGCCCACCAGCTAGAACCGGGCATTATCGGCCATATTCTCACCTCTATCCTGGCCTACAGCATCTTCACCATCGCTGCGGTACAGGCGTTTCTGCTGGCGGCCCAGGAGCACCAGTTAAAACACCACCACACCCGTGGCATTGTCAAAGCGCTGCCTCCGCTGCAGCTGATGGAGCAGCTGCTGTTTGAAATGGTATGGACCGGCATCATCCTGCTGACGGTTTCACTGATCAGCGGCTTCCTGTTTCTAGACGATATATTTGCCCAGCATCTGGTCCATAAAACCGTGCTTTCTCTGGTTGCCTGGCTGCTGTTCGCCTGCCTGCTATGGGGTCGCCATCAGTGGGGCTGGCGCGGGCGCGTCGCCATTCGCTGGACGCTGGGCGGCTTCCTGTTCTTGATGCTGGCCTATTTCGGCAGCAAAGTGGTGCTGGAACTGCTGCTCCCGCTCGACTAAGGGCTTTCTTGACAGCTCCAGAACCAGCCACCACAATCACCCTCCCGACCGAAATAAAAGGTTACCCTCGTCTTGGAAGACGCATCGCTTGAGCTGCTAGCGGGAATTCTTGTTCTACTAATCTGCCTGTCTGCCTTCTTCTCCGGCTCAGAAACCGGCATGATGTCGCTCAACCGCTATCGCCTGCGCCATATGGTCAAACAGGGGCATAGTGGTGCCAAACGCGCCAACCATCTGTTACAGCGCCCGGATCGCCTGATCGGGGTCATTCTGATCGGCAACAACCTGGTCAACATCTCCGCGGCGTCGATTGCCACGGTTATGGCGGTGCGCGTGTGGGGCGATGCCGGCATCGCCATCGCCACCTTCGGTCTGACGCTCATAGTGCTGATCTTCGCCGAAGTCACCCCTAAAACCCTGGCTGCGCTGCATCCTGAGCGGATCGCCTTCCCGGCGGCGGTATTACTGCGCCCACTGCTCACCCTGCTATACCCGGCGGTATGGCTGGTCAACGGCATCACCAACGGCCTGTTGCGCCTGCTGGGGGTCAAGGTTGACGCAGGACAACATGACCATCTGAGCACCGAAGAGCTGCGCACCATCGTCAACGAAGCCGGAGCCCTGCTGCCCCAACGCAATCAGTCAATGCTGCTCAGCATTCTGGAGCTGGAAGAGGTCACGGTGCAGGACATCATGATTCCGCGCAACGAAGTGATCGGCATCGACCTCGACAGCGATGACGAAGTAATTCTGCGCCAGATATCCAACTGCGACCACACCCGCCTGCCGGTGTTTAAGGGCGACATCAATCAGGTAGTGGGGATTCTCCACCTGCGCAAGATGGTGACCGTCATGCGCGAGGGTGAATTCAGCAAAGCAGCGATGCTCCAGGTGCTGCGTGAACCCTACTTCGTGCCGGAAAGCACGCCATTGCAAACGCAGTTGCTGAACTTCCAGAAAGAGGGCCGCCGCATCGGCCTGGTGGTCGACGAATATGGCGATATTCAAGGCATCTGCACCTTGGAAGATATACTTGAGGAGATTGTGGGCGAGCTTTCCGACGAACGCCGCATCGAAAATCAGGACATTCATCCCCAAGATGATGGCACCTACTTCATTGACGGCTCGGCCACCATCCGCGACATTAACAAGGCGATGAACTGGGCACTGCCTATCGATGGTCCCAAAACACTCAACGGCCTGATCACCGAAACCCTGGAATTCATCCCTGAAACCAATGTGTGCATCACCATTGATGGTTACCGCATCGAAACCATCCAGATCCAGGACAACCTGATCAAGATGGCACGGGTTTCTGACAGTGGGCGCGACTAGGGTGCGCTGCTAGCAGCGGGGCGCTCGGCGATTCGCGCCAGCACCTCGCGGCGTTCCTCATTATCGAGACTCCCCCAGGCACCGATCTCCTCGGGTGTGCGTCGACAACCAACGCAGAGCTCCTGGTTATCCAGCGCGCAGATGCCGACGCAGGGCGACGGCACTTTGGCCAGTGATGAGGGTTGTGACGACATGCTCAATCTACCTGTACCAGGCTGTCCCGGTAGCGGCGCATGTTGCTGACGTAGTGTTCGGCATTGGCCCGCAAGGCGGAGATCTCCTCTTCCCTGAGCATCCGCTTAACCTTCGCCGGCGTGCCGACTACCAGCGAGCCATCAGGGATCTCCGCCCCTTCAGGCACCAGCGCATTGGCGCCAATAAGGCAGTTCCTGCCCACTTTGGCGCCATTCAACACCACCGCGTTAATCCCGACCAGCGACCCCTCGCCGATATGGCAGCCATGCAGCATCGCCTTGTGGCCGACCGTCACATCATTCTCTATCACTAATGGATATCCGGGGTCGGTATGCAGTACCGCCGCATCCTGCACATTGGAGCGATCACCGATAGTGATCGGCTCATTGTCGGCTCGGACCACGGCGTTAAACCAGACGCTGGCTTCATCACCCACGGAGACTGCCCCGATCAGCACCGCATTACAGGCTACAAAGTAGTGGCAGCTGGCGAAGCTGACGCCACGATTATCCACATGAAAGATCATGATTCCCCCTCAGGATTGTTCCGGTCGCGGGCGCAGGGGGATCTCGGCCCCCAGTCCCTGATTGAGCAGTTCGACGATCACATACGCCGTCAATCCCCAGATAACGTAACCCTCATAACGATAACTGGGGACGTAAATATCCTTGCCCTTGTAGCTCAGGCGGTCGGTATGATGACGGCGATCTTCAAGAAAAAAACGCAGCGGCACCCGAAACAGCCCGTCAAGTTCGTCCGGGCTGGGTGACAAGCGGATCGTTTCCGGTATCACCCCCAGATAGGGCGTCACCAGAAAACCGTGCTTCGACACGACCTGGCTGAGCGGCCCCACCACCCGCACCGCATCCGGGGGCAAGCTGACCTCCTCTTCAGCCTCACGCAAGGCCGTGGCCAACAGATCTCTGTCCTCCGGATCCCGTTTGCCACCGGGTAATGCCACTTCGCCCGCATGACTGTTCATCTGCGCAGCACGCTGGGTCAGGACGATCTCGGGATGGCGGGCATTGTCAGTCACCGCCACCAGCACGCCGGCTTCCGGACGCTGTCCCGACAGCGTGCGCGGCCGCATCATTTCAACACCGCGTTCCAGCGCTGCCAGCAGATCGTCATCATGCGGGTATTCAAACATGCTCAGGGGTTGATCCTTCGCCGAGATGTCAGACATCATAACCGGAGCTGACGCCAATGTAGAGTCTTGCCCGCCGTCGATGTCGGCCGATTCCGGGCTTTGGAAACCGCTATGAAATTCTGCAGCCTCTGTGGTGCTGGCGTTCGTTTCGAGATTCCCACCGGTGACAATCGCCCTCGTTACCTGTGCTCCAGCTGCGACACCATCCACTACCAGAACCCCAATATTATCGCCGGCTGCCTGCCGGTCTATCAGGACCAGATTCTGCTGTGCAAGCGCGCCATCGAACCGCGCCACGGCCTCTGGACGCTGCCGGCCGGGTTTATGGAGAACGGCGAGACCACCCGCGAAGCGGCAATACGGGAAACCCGCGAAGAGGCCTGCGCCGAGGTGGAGCTGCAACAACTCTACACCCTCACCAGCATTCCCCACATCAATCAGGTGCAGATGATCTACCTTGCCCGTCTGCCCTCACCCCTGTTCGCCGCAGGCGACGAGACACTCGAAGCCGGGCTGTTCAGCGAAGCAGATATCCCCTGGGATCAGCTGGCGTTCCAGACCATTCGCAACGCCCTGCGCTTTTACTTTGCTGACCGAAAACAGGGCGTATTTCCGCTGCACCACGTCGATCTCGCGCCGCCTGAGCGCCGCGACAGCTAAACCAGCTTACCGGCGCGGGCCTCGATCTGCTCCCAGTAGCGGCGGAAGTCGGGGGTATTTTCCGCCGAATAGTTGAGATTGCGGAACAAGTTGGTCAGCTGAACAAAATACTCCCGCACCTGAGCCTTGGTTTCGAACTCTGGCAGCGCCGTCAGACTGCGACGTAGCTGCTTGAACACCTTCTGCTGTCGGCCCATCGACGTCGATACGTCAACCGGATCAAACGCATCCTGTTGCAGGTAAACCTGGTCAAGGAATTGCCCCTTCTGGTAACTGATGTAATCCTCCAGCGTCACCCCCTCTTCACCGGTGACCTGCATCATCTGCTGTATCGACTCACTCTCCGCCAGCAATGCCTGGGTGTCGGCGACCCAACGAGTCCACTCGGGATCAACATTCTCGGCAAACCAGGGCTGCAGCTGCTCCAGGTATCGGGACCAAGAGATCAACGGGTCCACCGCTGGGTAGGCGCGTTTGTAAGCGCGGTCGTAGCTCAAACCGAGAAACGCCTTCACCGTGCGCAAAGTGCCTTGGGTTACCGGTTCTTCAAAGTTACCGCCCGCCGGCGATACCGTACCAATCATAGTCAAGCTGCCGGTCGCACCATCATTGGTGCGCACCACGCCTGCGCGCTCATAGAGGGTACGAATCGCCGAGTCAAGATAGGCCGGGAACGCCTCTTCACCCGGAATCTCCTCCATCCGCCCGGAAGTTTCGCGCATCGCCTGCGCCCAGCGCGAGGTGGAATCGGCGATCAGCAGCACGTTATAGCCCATCTGGCGGTAGTACTCGCTGAGCGTAATGCCGGTATAAATGGAAGCCTCACGGGCCGCAACCGGCATCGACGAGGTGTTACAGATAATGATGGTACGATCCATCAAGCTGCCGCCCTTGGGGTCAGCCGTTTGCGGAAACTCGGTAATGGTTTCCACCACCTCGCCAGCCCGTTCGCCGCAGGCAACCACCACCACGATGTCCACGTCAGAGAATCGCGAAATCAGGCTCTGCAACACTGTTTTGCCGGCCCCGAAAGGACCGGGAATGCAGGCGGTACCGCCGCGCGCCACCGGAAAGAAGGTATCGATCAGGCGAATAGTGGTAAGCATCGGCTCTGAGGGATAGAGGCGCTCTGACTGGCGGTTCTTCAGTAGCTGTTCATTCAACGGGCGCCGAACCGGCCACTGTTGCTGCATGGTCAGCTCACGCTCGGAGCCGTCTTCAAGACGCAGCCGCGCCACTGGGGTGCGAACGTCAAAGGTGCCTTCCTGGATCCAACTGATCTCGGCTTCACCGGACAAATCAAACGGCACCATAATCTTGTGGCTGAAACGCCCTTCCGGAACACAACCGACCACATCGCCGGCACGCAGACGATCGCCCATCTTCACCGATGGCATGAACGACCATTTCTGCTGCTGATCCAACCCCGGCACATCCAGCCCTCGCGGCAGGAAAAAACCATGCTGGCCGGCAATAACCTCTAGCGGGTTCTGCAATCCGTCGTACACCTGTCCCAACAACCCCGGGCCCAGGCTGACCGACAACATCGCGCCACTCTGTTCAACACCATCCCCAATGGCGACGCCGCGGGTGTTTTCGAACACCTGCACGTCCGCTTCATGGCCATGCACGCGCAGCACTTCCGCCTTGAGCCTCTCGGTCAGGCCTTGTTCCTGAGTACGCTTGGGGCAGATGTAAACTACCTCGTTTTTCGCCAATCCGTAGTACTGACCATCGGCATCGCGGTTCATCCGGATCCGGACGATATCGTCTCGCACGCCCGCCACATGGGCTGTATAGCCTTGTTCTGCCATCAGAGTTCTATCCCTTGCTGTTCGAGCGCCTGGTCCACCAGGTGGTCGAATCGTTCTATAGCCGCGTCGCGCTCATGGTGCGTCCAGCGCTCCACCAAGTGCCAGCGCATCACGTAGAGCGCTACCGCTTCAAAGTCAAAATAGTGGTCGTCCTGCAGCCGCGTCAGGCGGGTCCAGAGCTCGCCCATCAACAGTTTTTCAGCTTCCAGGCTTTGGTCCTTGGCCAGCAGTTCATGGAGTTCCTGCGCAAACGGAAAACAGAACTCCAACCCGAACGCCGGCGACTGCCAGTTGGCAATAATCTGCTCCGTCCAGCGCCCCACGCCCCAGCGGGTCGATGAGTCTGGAGGAGCCAACCCCAGCCGGCGCCGTCGCAGCGCGGCAATCAGGGTTCGTAACTCAAGCCGCCACAGGGTGAATCCCTTCAGCAACGGGTTTCGCAACTGCTCCACCTGAGCTCGCTTGTCGCCACAGATCAGCTCGTCCGGCTCAGGCACCACGCTCTGGCGGTCCCACCAGAGCAGGGACTCCATCAGTTCCAACTGCTCGCGATCGTCAGCTTCCAACATCGACAAACGCCGATCGAGCTGTATCCGCGAGCAGGGTAAGCGCTTGGCACTGAACAGATGCGGCAGGTGCGGCAAACTGGCGACCAGGGTGTAGTAGCTGCCGGATTGAGCCATAACTTACTTGACCACCCCTTCAAGGATGGCGCGAAAACGCGGCTGCAAATGCTTCAGCAGCATCTCGGATACCGCCTCGGCAGAGAGATCGACCTCAGTTTCCGAGGCCGTGATACGGACCCGAATCCCTTTGCCCTTGCCGGCACCAAAGGACACCCCGTCGCTGAGAATCTCGCCTGCCAGAGACTGGACCAGCCGGCTTAGCCGCCCATCTTTGTACTCGCTGGGATTGCGCCGCAACTCTTCAAGCCCAATCACGCCTTCCGGCAACAACACTTCTTTATCTCCCGCCGCATCGAGATGGGTCTCATCCCGAACCCGGCCAACCACCTCAAGCACCAGCTGGCGCAAGAAGGCCTCGTTGTCCATCTGCTGGGCAACCAGCCGGCGCACCTGATCAGAAAAGCTGCGGGTGAGGCTCTCTTTGATCTCAAGGTTCATGTCGCGGGCGGCAATGCGCAGCGCATCCAACGAGGAGCGATTGAGTTTATCCGCCTCGTCACGCGCCTTTTTCACCATCGCGTCGGCTTCCTCGCGCGCCTGCGACACTAGCCAGTCAGCACGACGCTGCGCTTCCTCGACCAGCTTTTCGGCTTCCTGCTGTCCCTTTTTGACGCCCTGGTCCCGCAGGCGCTCAATCAGCGCTTCGACACCTGACGAGGCATGTTGGGCCTGTTGCTGTGACGGTTCCGCCATGGGACCTCCTTAAGCCGGAATGCCGGCGCTGATTACCAGAGCAAAGATGAAAGCAAAAACGGCAAAGCCCTCAACGATAGCCGCCGGCGCAATTGACATGCCGAACACTTCAGGTCGGATCTTGGACACGTTGATCACGCTGGCACAGCATTTGCCCTGCCAGATACCACTGAACATCAATGCCAGCCCCACCAGAATACCGATACCAAACAGTCCTCCCGCATTGTCGACCGTGACCGGCCGGTTCAATGCGAACATCACCACGATGCCGTAAATAGCCTGCGAAGAGGGCATTGCCGAGATACCGATAAAGCGGCCATGACCGGATTCGGTTTCCAACAAGGCCCCGCAGGCAGCCTGCCCAGCCAGCGCACAGCCGATCATGCTGCCGATCGCTCCCAACGCCATGGGACCATACAAACCAGCCCACCCCAAGGCCAAGATCAAGTTGTCCAAGCTTCCACCTCTTTTTTCGCAAACGGTTGAAAAGGATAGCCTTCATCCGAAAGGCTCCAGTTAAAGAACTCCAGTAGATTGAGGCGTAACCCGTGGATCACACCGCTCACTACCGAAAGCACAAAGTTGATCAGGTGCCCCAGCAACAGGATCAGAATCTGCATCAAAAAGCCCAGCGCGCCCCCCGTTGCGGCCATATCGACCGCCAACTGATTGAAGGTCAGCGCCAACGATGCGCTCGCCAACCCCAGCGCGAACAGGCGGAGGTAGCTGAGCACGTCACCAAACACCTTGGAAATGCCGGTCAATGCCAGCAATCCATCCAGCAAACGCCAGTGCAACAGACGCCACTCCCAGGAGCGCGCGCTACTGCACAACAAAATGGCCAACAGCCCTGCCACGACCAACAGGATGCTCAACGTCTGAAGCTGCAACAACCAGTAACCCAGGCCCGCCAGCAACAGCGCCACCCAACCAAGACTAGCCACAGCACGAACCGTCCTCCTGCATTGCCAGGCCGAGATCAGGTTCGCGAGGATGATATGCCCGGTACCGACGACCACTGAGAGCTTCATCATCTGGTCGAAATTGCTCAAATCAAGCAGTTGCAGCGACGCCAGCGGTGCAAAAGGCGCCTCGGCGCCAAAGTAGCTGCCCACCAACACCCCGTAAACCAACGAGGTGCCGGTCAGAGCGGATGCCAGCGCCCGAATTCGACGACCGGTTTCGGTCCGCCCGAGCTTACCCCAATAAACAACCACCAGTAGTCCCAGCATGGCCGCATAACCAGCATCAGAAAGGATCAGGGCAAAAAACAGCGCGAAGGAGAAAAACACTACCCGTGACGGATCCCAACTGCGGTAGCCCGGCATCTGGTAGAAGCGCACAATCTCTTCACCACCGGCCAGATTTTGCGGATTGCTAAGCAGCGTTGGCGGGAGCTCATCCTCCAGGGGAGGCTCCAGCGCCAACGCCAAACTGTGTTCGTCCGCGACGGCACGAAGAGCGTCGAGCTGCGATTCCGGCACCCACCCCTGAAGCGCAAAAACCTGCTCGTTGTCCAGCGCCATCAGCGATGCCAGACGGCGTGAATCCTCATCCTCTATGGATGCGAGACTGCGTCGCAGTAATAAGATCCAGCGTGACAACGAGTGACGTTCAGCGGCAAGATCTTCAAGCCGCATCTTCACGTCGAACAGCTCACGCTCCAACTGCTCCAGTGGCACGCTGCCGGTATGTGTGCGTTCCACAGGCAGCAGTTTAGGTGCCGGCTCGTGGGCGCAGATAACCGCGATGTAAGAGAAGCGGTTGTCCCGGTGCACGCACTTCCAGGGCAGTTCCAGTTGCTCCAGCTTGTCCATCTGATAATTGGGAACCAGATAGAACCACAAGCGTTCACCGTAGAGGGTGTCATCAGGAAGCTGGAAGTTACCCCAGGGCTTGAGGTCGGCGATCCGCTTTTCAAGAAAGTCCTTGCGGTCGTGCAGTGTCCGAGCCTCGTTACGCACGTCCAGTACCTGCTGAGCGATGGCACAGGGATCAAAGTGGGGCGACGAATCCACCTGCATCCGCTGTTCGGGACAGTTATCCAGGTAGCGCAGCGCCTCTTTGTACTCTGCCGGCGCTAGAGAACTGACCTCTTCGCGCGGCTGGCTATGCAGATCAATCAAGTGCAGATGACCGAACTGCTGCAAAGCCTGCAGAATCTCATCTTGCTGAGCCACCACTCCGGCGACGGTGGCCTTCTGAAGACGCTCGATACTCATCCCGCTCGCCTCTTTTTATCCTTGGAGATCTTGGCCCGCACCACCCCGGCGCGTTCGCCATCGGAGAGGAAAATCTGGATCCGGCGAATGTTTTCACGGGCTTGAGGGATCAGAACTTTCTCGAACAGGTTGATCCTCTGCGTGGTTTTCTGCAGTGCCTGCTCCAGCAACTCTATCCGGCGATGCTGGATTCGCTTTTCGAGCTTTAACCGCAGCATCTGTTCCAGTTGATTAGCCAGCGCATCGATCCAGTGCGGCCGTGAAAACAGCGAATAGGGCGCGCGTGCGACGCGCAGATCGGCCAGCACTGGAAGGTGAATACCGACCAGGTTCTCGTCGCCAAGCGTCACCTGTTCAAGCTGAACCAGCCCCTCCAGCTCGAGATTCATCTCGGCCAACATCGGCAACTGTTCGCCAACCCGCTGCCGCTGCTCTGCAATTTCCTGCTCGATTTCAGCCATGCGTCGACGCGCCTTGAAGCGCTCGCCGATAATCTGTTTCCGCTTGAGATCCAACGCAGGCAGATACTGCTCAAACGACTTCAGCCGTTTCGACTCACGGTGCATCGAGCTCTTGTTGAGTGCCAACTTGCCCATAAACCCGAGTCCGTCAGGCTACGTCAGAAGAGGCAGGAAAGTACTTGTCCACCAATGCTTGCTTCATCAGCAGCTCTTCAGCCTTGAAGCACTCTGCCAGCGTCTGCCAGCTGGTATCCAGCGCCTCTTCCAAGGGCATGGAAACGGCGATATCCATAAAGCGCTGTTTAAACAGCCGACCAAACTTCAGCAGCCGGTGATCATATTCGGTGAGATCGAAGGACATCGCCTGTTTTTGCTGCGCATCTTTGGCTTCGGCGTAAAAGCGCACCATGGTATTCATGATCTGCGAATGATCTTCACGAGTCACCTTGCCGATAACGTGCTGCTTTAGTCGTGACAGCGAGCCAAACGGATCGATAACCCCGTCATGGAGGTAGAACTGCCCTTCGGTGATATAACCGGTATTATCGGGCACCGGGTGCGTGACATCGTCACCGGGCATGGTGGTGACCGACAGAATGGTCACCGAGCCAGCACCGCGATAGTCGCAGGCCTTTTCGTAACGCCGCGCCAACTGGGAATAGAGATCCCCCATATAACCGCGGTTGGAGGGTACGTGCTCCATCGATATACCCACCTCTTTCAAGGCGTCGGCGTACGCGGTCATATCCGTCAGCAGCACCAGGACACGCTTACCCTCTTCAACGGCGAAGCGTTCTGCCACTGCCAGCGCCATATCTGGCACCAGCAATGCCTCAACCGTCGGATCAGAGCCCAAATGCACGAACATGGAGGTACGCGCGAGCACCCCCGCCTCTTCAAACGCACGCCGGAAAAAGTAGTAGTCGTCAAAGATCAACCCGATCCCGCCAAAGATCACGATATCGGCATCGGCATTGGTCCCGATTTGGGCCAGTAGCTGATTATAGGGCTCACCGGCGACCGAGAAGATGGGGATCTTCTGACTTTCGACCAGACAGTTGAAAACATCAATCATCGGCACATTGGTGCGGATCATTCGCGAAGCCAACGACCGCCGAACCGGGTTAACGGTGGGACCATCGATCTCGGTACGCGGATCATCACTGAGGTCCGGCCCACCATCGATCGGTGTGCCGGCACCGGAAAAACAACGCCCCAGAATGTTGGGCGAGAACACCGCTTCCATTGAGCGTCCCAGGAAGCGCACCGACGAGCGCGTAGAGATCCCTTTAGCGCCGGAAAAGACCTGCAGCGAAATCACCTCTTTATCGAGCCGAATCACTTGCGCCAACCGCGGCCGGCTGCTGCCTTCGTCGCTGTCGATCATCGCCAGGTCACCAAAGCAGATCTCTGCGACTTCGCCGGCTGCTGGCTCAGGCACATAGACTTTGATGATATCGCCAACGATTTCTAGGATCTTGGAATAGCGGATTAACTGCTGACTCACGGAAATTCCCTTCTTCCTGGCTACACCGGCGACTCTTGCTGCTAGATGTCGGCCAGTTTGATCACATCGTAGGCCACCTCTTCATAAGGGTGGGCCCGCTTTAACGCTGCTACCGCAGCAGCTATCTTGTCGTCGTCACAGACCAACTCGACACGGTACTCGGGTACTCGTTCCAGCGATCCTAATGCGCCTATCGCCGGCTGGCTTCCTTGCAGAGGGCGAAACTGCCCCTCCCCCAGAACTTGCCAGCAACAGTGATCGTAATTCCCTATCTGCCCGGCACCGGAGGCGAAGACCGCCTTCTTGACCAGCTCCAGCTCAGCTTCAGGGACGAAGAAACATAACTTATACATATCGTTATAACTATGACTTACAGCAAGCATTTTGCAGCGCATCAAAAGGCGCCAGTTTTTTGCACCCGGGGTGCACTCATACAAGGATAGGGGAAAGCCAGACAGCTTAACCATCCCCCTCCTGCTCCGCCTAACGCAGGTGAACAAACGCTGCACCCCAAGACCATCACCAACGCGGATCAACGCTGCCGATAAATTTGCCATATCAGCGCCGCGACCGCAGCGATGAACAAAGCGCCGAAGAAATAGGAAATACCGTCGCAAAGCCATTCGGGCGAACAACGCAAACCGACCCGAATCATAACAGCAAGACTCTGCTAATAGCCCGCTTTCATACAGCGGATACCGGGCGAGAGGACTCGCTCCCACGCGGCCAGTAGTTCTGCGTCGCACTCATGATCGTACGCGCGCACCGTACTTAACAGACTGCTCAGCCAGTAGTCGTAGAGTTGAGGAGGAATATCAACACCCCGACGGCTATGCAGTTCAGCCAGCGCCGCCAGAGACTGCGCCGGGTCCTGCTCGTGCACACAGCCCAACATCAGTTCCAGCGAGCCTCGCAACATTACCACCTGATGGTCCATATCGACATTGGCGAAACGGGCCGTCACATCTGACGAGGTTTCCATAAATCGCTGGTAGAAATTATCAATAAATTCCATATGTTGGCTACAGCGCTTAAAGCTCGCCTGCACAATTCCGATATCCTCTGGCGACATAGAAACACCTTTTTTGAACTTTTGGCCAAGTACAGAGTAGGCTAGCAGCACGGCATGACCTTCTCCGACCCGGTTGCAAAAACCTCGTATCAGCATAGGACACTTTCATCGACGGGACGGATAGATAGCGAGACGCCTGTTGATCGTTTATGCTGCGCCAAACGCAAGGAGGCCAATAACGACCATGAGTGCACCAAATGAGCACCTCACCACCCGCAATATCAAACGGCTGCTCGGAGGCTTTCAGCCCAGCGATATCCTCAGTGCACGACAACACTCCCCCGATTTCAACGCTACCCGCGCCGACTACATCACCAAGCGCTTGCGCTTCATGCTGCTGTTCTTTGTTGCCGCCGTCCCCGCATGGATACCTGTCGACTACCTGACGCTGAATAGTGAGAACTTCAGTCGAATCAGCCTCGCTCGCGTAGCGCTCACCGCGTTTCTTGGCCTGTTATATCTGATTAGCCGCAGCAAACCGCGTCCGCTAACCGCTCACGCGGTGCTGGTGTTCACGATACTGTCATCCGTCACTTTTTATCTGGCAAGCATGATCATCATGGCGACCGGCGTCACCGAGACGCCTTTGGCCGGTTACAGTGCCATGCCAATGATGGTGGTCGCGCTAACAGGCCTTTTCCCGGTAACGCTACTCTTCGGTGCACTGCTAGCCGCCACGATCACCCTCAGCTATCTCGGTCTGCAAACCTGGCTCGGCCAACTCGCCACCTCCGAGACACTGAACACCCTGTGGGTTATCGGTCTGGTCACAGGCGTCACTCTTTGGATTCAGTGTGGACAGCTACTAATGCTGCTCAAGCTTTACCGCGAGTCTACGCGCGATGCTCTGACCGGACTGATTAACAGACGGGTCCTGATGAAACAGTTCGAGTTGGTCATGGAGGATGCAAACGCCGGCAACACAGGCTTTGCGGTATTGATGTGCGATCTGGATCGCTTCAAACGAATTAACGACAATCACGGCCACCTGATTGGAGACAAAGTTCTCAGACAAGCCGCGGCCGTGCTAACTGACAACCTGCGCAAGTCCGATACTATCGCACGTTTTGGCGGTGAAGAGTTCATGGCCATTCTGCCAGGACTCAATGCCGCCGAAGCCAAGAGATTGGCTGAGGAGCTGAGACAAGCCTTCGAAGCGTGCGAAATAAGTGATGGAGCCAACGGAACCATCCCCGTCACAACCAGCATAGGTCTGACAGACTACCAGCCGGGGGAGCGAATCGAGGAGCTGCTGGAGCGCGCCGATCAACTGCTCTATCAGGCCAAGCAAAAAGGCCGTAACCAGGTTGTAGCCTCTGACACCACAACCGCGTAAGGCCGACCAAAGCAGCCTAAAGGCGCTGTGGTCCGGGGGAACGGCATGGAACTGGCGCAGGGCTTGGAGAGAATGGTTGAGCCAGGCTGCAGAGAGCGGTATTCCGTCGCTATCGCAGTTCGCCCGCAGGCTCTCCAAATACTGCCGCGGCATAAGCCGCGTGCGCTGGTCCATGTGACCTGCCCCCAGATTTAGTACCATGACCTGCCCCCAGATTTAGTACCAGTTTGCGTCTAGTAAAGCCCTGTTCATTTATCTCGTAATTTCCGTTCTGTACCGTCCTTCGGCTGCTGCCGTGTTCTGGCTGCAAACTCAGCAGGCGTTGCATAGCCCAGCGCTGAGTGCGGACGGTGTTCGTTGTAGTCCTGCCGCCAGATCGCTATGAGATCTCGGGCATGAGGCAAGCTGGTGAACCAATGCTCATTGAGGCATTCATCCCTGAACTTGCCGTTGAAGCTTTCAATGTAGGCGTTCTGGGTCGGCTTACCTGCCTGGATCAGCTTCAGCTCCACGCTATGTCGATACGCCCACTGGTCCAGCGCTTTGCCGGTAAACTCCGGCCCTTGGTCTGTCCGTATGGCTTTCGGATAACCTCGGAACTAGGCTATCCGGTCCAGCACGTGGGTGACGTAGTCGCCGCTGATGCTGTGCT
>NZ_JAERQK010000003.1 GCF_017912535.1 Motiliproteus sediminis | reverse complement strand
GTAAAAAATGGGCCTGGATGGGCACCCTGTTCGCCATCTTCGGCACCATCGCCGGCTTCGGCATCGGCAACACCGTCCAGTCCAACTCCGTGGCCTCGGTACTGGAAGCCAACTTCGGCCTGCCACTGTGGATCTCCGGCGTGGTGCTGATGGTGCTGACCGCGGCGGTGCTGCTGGGTGGGATCAAGCGGATCGGTAGCGTGGCCGGCACGCTGGTGCCCTTTATGGCGATCGCCTACCTGCTGGCCGGTCTGACCGTGCTGGCGATCAACGCCGAAGCGATTCCGGCAGCGCTGGACCTGATCTTTACCCACGCCTTTACCGGCACCGCAGCCGAAGGTGGCTTTGCCGGGGCGGCGGTCTGGGCGGCGATCCGCTTTGGTGTGGCCCGCGGTATCTTCTCCAACGAGGCCGGTCTCGGTAGTGCACCGATCGCCCACGCCTCGGCGCAGACCAACAACCCGGTACGCCAGGGGCTGATCGCCATGCTCGGTACCTTTATCGACACTATCATCATCTGCTCCATCACCGGCCTGGTGATCATCACCTCCGGCACCTGGACCAGCGGTGAATCCGGTGCAGCGCTGACCTCCATGGCCTTTGCCGACGCCCTGCCGGGTGTGGGTAACTATCTGGTGGCGATCTCGCTGGCGATCTTCGCCTTTACCACCATTCTCGGCTGGAGTGTCTACGGCGAGCGCTGCGCCGAGTACCTGTTCGGGGTGAAAGTGATCGTACCCTTCCGCATTCTGTGGATTGTGGCGGTACCGGTAGGCGCTATGATCGGCCTGGACTTTGTCTGGCTGCTGGCGGACACCCTCAACGCGATGATGGCGATCCCCAACCTGATCGCGCTGGCACTGCTGAGCCCGGTGGTGTTCAAGCTGACGCGGGAGTACTTCGATCCTGCGTCCGTCGCCGCACGTGAACAGACCAGCTAATGAACCAACCGATCAGCGGGTCATCAGCCCGCTGATCATTGACACATTCAGGAGACGCTGATGACAGCCCCAACCGAGACCCTTGCCAAAACTCCGTTGTACGACCTCCATCTGGCCCAAGGCGCCAAGATGGTTCCTTTCGCCGGTTACGAAATGCCAGTGCAGTACCCTCTGGGGGTCAAGAAAGAGCACCTGCATACGCGTGAAAAAGCAGGCCTGTTTGACGTTTCCCACATGGGTCAGGTGCATCTGACCGGGGCTGACGCAGCCGCTCAACTGGAGAAGCTGGTGCCGGTAGACATCATCGGCCTGCCGGCAGGCAAGCAGCGCTACGCGCTGTTTACCAATGACCAGGGGGGCATTATGGATGACCTGATGGTGAGCAATCTGGGCGACTCGTTGTTGGTGGTCGTCAATGCTGCCTGCAAAACTCAGGACATCGCGCACATGCGAGCCAATCTCGGGCCCTCGGTCACCATTGAGGTGCTGGATGATCGGGCACTACTGGCCATTCAAGGGCCCGCGGCCGCTGCGGTGATGGCCCGACTGGCCCCGGAAACCAGCGATATGGTGTTTATGGACTACCGCTCCATGGCCATCGCCGGCATTGATTGTTTCATCGGCCGTGCCGGCTACACCGGTGAGGATGGCTTTGAGGTATCCGTGCCCGCCGCCGATGCACTCCGTTTCGCCGAGCTGCTGCTGGCAGAACCTGAAGTCGAACTGATCGGCCTCGGCGCACGCGACTCACTGCGGCTTGAATCCGGCCTCTGCCTGTACGGTCATGATATCGACACCACCACCACGCCGATTGAAGCCAGCCTGATCTGGGCAATCAGCCCCTGTCGCCGCAGCGGCGGTGAGCGCGAAGGCGGTTTCCCCGGTGCCGCCGTAGTGCTGGAACAGATCCGCACCAAAGCGGTTGCACGCAAGCGCGTCGGTCTGATTGGCCAGTCGCGCGCACCGGTGCGCGAAGGCACCGAACTGGTGGACGCCGACGGAGCGGCCATCGGCACCGTAACCAGCGGCACGCTGGGCCCGAGCGCCGGTTATCCGGTGGCGATGGGTTACCTCAGTGCCGAATACGCCACCCTCGACACCGAGGTTTACGCCATGGTGCGCGGCAAACCATTGGCGATGACCGTGGCCAAAATGCCGTTTGTACCGCAGCGCTATTACCGTGGTTAATCGGGCTGACATGACCGCACAAAACGGCCTTCGCAACACCACAAGGCCGTTGTTTACCGCCGGGAGGCTAACATGGAGCTGATTGAACTGGCCCAACTCAAAGGTGAGTCCAAGATGTCTCGCCTGAAACACAAGCCGGACGCCAATCGGCCACGCTTGCGCAAGCCTGAATGGATTCGCATAGACGCGCGCAGCAACGCCAACGTAGCGGCGGTAAAGGCGGAGCTACGCAGCAAAAATCTGCATACCGTGTGTGAGCAAGCCTCCTGCCCTAACCTGGCTGAATGCTTCAGCAAGCGCACCGCAACGTTTATGATCATGGGCGCAATCTGCACCCGTCGCTGCCCCTTCTGCGACGTTGCCCATGGTCGCCCTTTGGCGCTCAACCCCGATGAACCGGCGGAGGTTGCCAACACCGCCGCCAAACTCGGCCTCAGCTACGTGGTGATCACCTCAGTGGATCGCGATGATCTGCGTGACGGCGGCAGCGCCCATTTCGCTGCCTGCGTGACCGCCATGCGCAAACGCAACCCGACAACCCGCATCGAGATTCTGGTGCCGGATTTCCGCGGCAAGCTGGACCTCGCCCTTGCAACCCTGGACAGCGCACCACCGGACGTATTGAATCACAATTTGGAAACGGTACCACGGCTCTACCAACGTTGCCGTCCCGGCGCCAGCTACCGGGGATCTCTGGAACTGTTGCGCCGCTACCGCGAACGGCATCCCGATTTGGTGACCAAATCGGGGCTGATGGTGGGTCTGGGCGAAACAGTGGCAGAGATTGTCGAAGTAATGCACGACTTGAGAAGCCATGGTGTAGAGATGCTCACCATCGGTCAGTACCTACAGCCCAGCCGCCACCACCTCGCGGTGGAGCGCTACGTCACCCCGGAGGAGTTCGGCGAACTGGAACAACTCGGGTATGACCTCGGTTTCAGCAATGTCGCCGCCGGCCCGATGGTGCGCTCCTCTTACCACGCGGACCTGCAAGCCAGTGGCGAGCCGCTGGGAAGGTCGCTATGATCCTTCAGCCCCACGACGCCGCGCTGGTTTACCTGCAGTTGGCCGCGGCGACCGGGCGGGCGGAGCTATACGAAGATCAGCTGTTATCACCCCTTCGCCTGCAGCACAGCGCCACCGACCCGCGGCTGCTGATTGCGCTGGGGGAGATCAGCGGCTGCGACCGCCCGCTCACCCCACTCCAACTCACTCGATTGTCCGATGCATTACTCCTCTGGCTGTCGGTGAATGAATGGCTGGTGCTACCCCACGGCCGCTTTGGCCACGACCTTGAGCAGGCGCTGTATCAGAGCTTTGGTGACGGTATATCGCTGGAACTGATCCCGGACGGAACCTTCGAAGCTGCCCTCAGCCCGGCAGCCCGGACCATGGTCGAGGCTGCTCCCGGATATCCCTTGAACAGCCCGCAAACGGACAGGTCGGCGCCACCCTGTGTGCCTGCCAGTGTCTGCATCCATCCCTGGACTCGCGGCGCCAGCTATGATCTGTTGCTAACCCGTGCTGACCTCAAGCAACTGCAGTCATGGATGGACCCACTCCAGCACTAGCCACGCGGGCCTAGCCGTTTAGGGCCCGCTCCACCAGAAAAAGGCGATCGTTGCCAAAGAAGAGCTGATCATCAACCACTAAAGACGGAACCCCGAACCCCCCTTTGGCGATCAACTCCAGGGTACCCTGTTGCAGCAGTTCACGCGCCTGTGGCGTCTCAGCTGCGGCCAGAAGTTCGCTACCAACCAACGTTTCGAGCACCTCCGGGTCACCCAGATCACGCCCTTCGATCCACATAGCTTCGAACAACACTCGCGACAACTCCATCCGCTCCGCTTCGCCCAGGGTCGACAATACCGTCATCGCCCGTCCGGTTCGTTGCGGGTGCAGCGCCGGCCACTCAAAGGGAATACCGTAATAGCGGGCCAGCTCGGCGGTATCACGGCGCAGGTAGTCGGCCTTGGCCGCAACGCTGAGCGGCGGCGGATTGCCGCTCTGCTCCAGCAGTCTTGGCAATGACACCGGCTTGAGCAGCATTGCCGCGCCGCTGCGCTTTACCAGCCCCGGGAGGCGGCAGAAGCAAAGGTAAGCATAGGGACTGAGAACATCATAGTAGAACTCGATGGTGCGGTGCACGGGGCCTCCTTTCCAACCAGATAACAGCGCATTAAGGGCGGGGTACACCCACCGAAGGTTCTGATCTACACTACAGCAACGCAATGAAATAACGAAGGAATACAGTCATGTCGATCGGCGAGAATATTCACAATTACTATGAGAAGATGGTCAACGACGAACTGAGCCAGCGCTTTCTGGAAGGCAACGCCGATGTTGATTATCTGGCGGACGTTGCTTGCGTGGCGCTCAATCACCTGCCACCGCGCTATTTCCGCCACGAGATCGATATGGCTTTTTACCTCTCGCCGCTGGAGTTCGAGGAGATGCGCACCAAAGTCAAAGCCGCAGTAGACGACGCGATTGAATACGTGGATCGCAGTCATCGCGAAATGGAGCAACCGGCCGGCGCGTCAAAAGCCGAACCGGTACCCGAAAGTGACGCGCTCGAACAGTGATTCCAACCTTCGCCTGATCGCCGCCCTCCATTCAGGGCGGCGATCACATTGACTCCACCACCCGGATCACATCAGGTTCGAGACGACGGTACCGACCGGCTGGCACCAAGGGGGGATCCCCCTACCAATAACGCTCCACTGTGATATGTCCCGGAGTGTGGCGTAGATTTTTCTGTAATCCCCGCGACTTGAGTATCTCCATACTGTCTTTAACCATCTCGGGATTACCGCAGATCATCACCTGACTGCTGCTGGGCCGCAGGTTAACGCCGGTGCGTTGCTCCAGCGAGCCATCCTCCAGAGCGGTAGTGATCCGGCCAGGCATGGCACCCTTGACTTTTTCCCGGCTGACGAAAGGTAGCCAGACAAAATGCTCGGCATGCTTTTTTGCCAGTGCATCCATGCGGTCGGCATAACAGAGGTCCTTTGCTTCACGCACCGCGTAAGCCAACACTACCTTGTCAAAACGCTGCCAGGGATCGGCAGTTTTAAGGATCGACAGAAACGGACCGATGGCGGTGCCGGTTGCCAACAACCACAACTCGCGCCCGTCAGGCACTTCGTCCAAGGTTAGAAAACCTGCAGCCTTGGGAGCCAGCCAGATGGTGTCGCCGATTTCCAGTTCCAGCAGTTGATTCGACAACGGGCCGCCGGGAACAGAATTGAAAAAGAACTCGTGGTAGGTCGTACCAGGCGGATTAACAAAGGAGTATGGCCTGGCGATTCGGGTGCCATCGATATCCAGCGCCAGGCGGGTATACTGGCCCGCTTTATAGGGTTCGATATCGGCTTCGATCTGTAGCGAGTGCAGCTCGTCGGTCCAGCGACGATTTTGCAACACCTTGCCTTCCACCCACTCGGTCATAGCGCCTCCACGCGTGCTAATTTCCTGTCACTATAGACCCTTAGGCGATGATCTGCGGTATCAGTGCGATGCTTTTACATAGTTGATTAACGCCGGAAAGAACTGCTCGAAATCCTGTTCCAGCGCCCGATAATGGCGCCGTACCTCTTCACCGCCCTGCGCCAGACTCGTCGGCCGGCTAAGCCGGTCAGCGGTACGCGCCAGCGCTGTATCGATGCCCTCCAGTTCAGCGTAAGCGGCTAGCCAACGCCGCGTATAGAGCCGCCGCAGTGGTTCACGCATTCGAGCAGGAATCGGCCCCGTATAGCGGGCCAGATCGGCGTACGTTTGATCAAGGAAGGCTGCCAGTGAGAGGGAGTGATAACGCGGCCAGTGACGACAGAGGAAGTGATCGAAGGTCAGGTCGATGATAATACCGGCGAAACGGCGCCGCGGTCCCTGTAACCGCTGGCGCGCCCCAGCGACAACCGGATGCTGATCGGTAAAGGCGTCAATGCGACGATGCAGCAAAATACCCTCGCGCACGGCGGCCGGCAGAGTATCGCTGACGGAGCCACGATAAAAATCCCCCATCAAATTGCCCACACGCGACTCCGGCGTCGGATCGGCAAAGTACAGATGGGCGAGGTAATTCATACCCTCATTCTAGTCGCTAAGCTCGATCGGATCGACGGCTGAAGCACGCCCCTAGCTGCTGCAATCGCTCGCCCAAAGCGGCTAGATTGGCGGCCACCCGGCGAGAGTTTCTGGCGCCCGCGCGGGTCCGCTCCACTTCGCTCTCGATCCCGTGCAGACCGCTGTTGATCGAAGCGGTCTGCTGCAACTGCTCCCGTGCGATCGCAGTAATTTCGCCGTTACAGCGGGCAATATCATTGATAGCCGCTGCAATCCCACCCAGAGCCTGCTGCACCGACAGAGCTTGTTTCTCCGTTTCACCAGCCAGTGAGGCGAGTCCTCCCATCGCCTCGGTGACGTTACCAGTGGTGTTGACCAAACGCTTGATGTTGGCTTCGATGGACTCGGTCGACTGCTGGGTTTTCTGCGCTAACGCTCGCACTTCATCGGCAACCACCGCGAAACCGCGCCCATGCTCTCCCGCACGAGCCGCCTCGATAGCGGCATTCAGGGCCAACAGATTGGTCTGCTCCGCTACCGCCTCAATCATCGCCAACACCCCTTTGATCTGTTCGGTTTCGGCGCTCAACGACTGTACCTGCTCAGCGCAGTCGCGCGCCGTCGCAGCCATCCGCTGGTTGGTATGAGCACTCTCATCCACGACCGGCAGTTCGGCCGCCACCCGTGATGAAACCGTTCGCGCGTGCTGCTCCGCCTGTTCGGCTTCGCCAACCACCTGCTCACCCCGCTGCTGCAACTCCTCCGAAGCTCCGGCGATCTGCTCCACCGCCCCTTGCAGGCGCTGGGCAGCATCTTCACTGACAGCCACATCCGCAGCCACCTGCTCGCCATTGACTACCAACTGTTCGATCCCCTGCTCCAGCTCCTCCACCATGGTAGCGATATGGGCGACAAAGCGGTCGAAGTCTGCCGCTATCCGACCCAACTCATCACGCCCGTCCACATCGAGACGTTGGTCCAGTTCGCCCCGGCTGGCGATGCTGGCCATCGCGCGGTGTAGTGCCAGAATCCGTACCACCATCAGTTGGCGCACGCCTAGCCCCACCAGAAGCACGGCCACCAACACCATCAGCATACCGATGCTGGCCCGCAGCGTAACGCCCTGCAGAAGCTGCTCCCGCTCTTTGGCAGCCGTATCCTGCTGCTGCTTGAGCGCCAGACTCAAGTGATTGTTCTGGTCCAACGTGTGCTGAATATCGACGCTGGTAGCGGCAACCTCCGCCGCCCGCTGGTTAACCGCCTGGGTGCTCTGTTTGACCGCAGCCGCATAGCGAGCAGCCGGCTCGCGTACCGCATCCATGACCACCGCTATGCGCTCTGTCTGTAGCTCGCGGTAACGGTCCAGTCGCGATGCAACGCGGTGATCAGACAGGTCGTAACGTAGATACCCCTTGCGCAGATTACGTCGGGCACTGGCCAGCTTCTTATCCAGCCTTGCCAGTTTGGCGTCAGTCGCGTCGGTTTTTCCGGCCAGGTCCATGATCTGATCCAGCAGCGCAGCGTTGGCTGACTCTTTGAGCGCATGAGCCGCCAACGCGCGGTCAATCAGGCGTTCACTTTGAAACTTCAGCAGCGCGATTCGCAATGCGTCCCCAGCGAGATCCTCCTGCAACCGCCGCCGCTCCGTTTCCACCTCAGCGCTTACGGTTGCCGAGACTTCGCCCGCCAGGACTTCATCGGTCAGCTCGCTACCGATACGACGCTCGTCAGCGGCATAGCGCATCACCCGCTCCAACAGTCCGAAGCCTTTACCTTCGAGCTGCTCAAGGCTCTGTTGATAGGCAGCGCTTAACTCACCGTAGGTCTTTAGCAGGTCGAGATTACGACGCTGCAGAGTTTGGTCCGACTCGCTCAGCCCCTGCCGCTTTGCGGCCAATGCGCTGTCGGCTTCAATCAGTGCACCTAGCGCCTGTGCGTCCCTGAGCATCACCAACCCGAAAATACCGAACAGGATCAACATCAAAAAGGTGACGCCGATGGTCAGCCGCTGCAGTCCCAGATCTCTAGCCCAGCGCATAGGTACTCCTTTACTCGTTATTCGACTCCGAAGCATTAACGAGTATGCCAGTATTTGCCAGGGAAACAGGGGGGACCAGATCAATAACCGGACCAGTTGTGCGTTTTATAGCCATGGGTTAGAGTCTGACGCGTAGCTTTGATCCTGACGGCAAAACCCCGGCCTGCGGAATCCGATGTACCGCGTCAGCTTCGGTTCGACGGCGCCAGCGTTGCAAGGCATACAAGAATAACAAGCCCAGCCAACCTGCTTATACAGCAACGGAGTTTGAATAATGTCCGACGTTATTACCGGGACCGTTAAATGGTTCAACGATGAAAAAGGTTTTGGATTTATTGCCCAACAAAGCGGACCCGACGTATTCGTCCACTACACCGCGATCAACAGTAACGGTGGCCGCCGCAGTTTGAGCGACGGGCAAACGGTTTCATTCGAAGTAACCGATGGCCAGAAAGGGCCGCAAGCGGTCAACGTTACCCCGGTGTAACCCCCTCTCCCCCAAGGGCCTGCTGGCGCGGGCCCTTGTTATCACAGCCATTGTGCACCCCGATCAAATCGCTTGCGGCGGCGATAGGGAAATACATCCACCACCTCTCCGGCAATGATCGCCTCCTGCAGGCCCTGCCAGTAGGCGGGATCAAAGATCTCGCGATGGCGCTGCATGAAGACGCGCCTCACGTCGGCCCGACTGGCCAGATAGGCGGCAAACTCTTCCGGAAACACATCGTTGGGCGCAACCGAATACCAGGGTTCGCTGGCCAGTTCGTCTTCGGGGTAGCGTGGCGGCGGTACCCGCCGGAAATTGCATTCGGTCAGATACAGGATCTCGTCATAGTCATAGAAAACTACCCGCCCGTGACGAGTTACGCCAAAATTCTTGAACAACATGTCACCGGGGAAAATATTGGCCGCTGCCAGTTGGCGGATAGCGTTGCCGTATTCGTCGATAGCATCGTTGAGCCGAGCTTCGTCGGCATCGTCGATATAGAGGTTTAACGGAATCATGCGCCGTTCGGTCCACAGGTGGCGCACCCTCACCTTGTCCCCCTCGACACTGACCGACGACGGCGCCACTTGCAGCAACTCCGCCAGCAGCTCATCACTGAAGCGATCCCGTTCGAACACAAAGTTACTGAACTCTTGCGTATCCGCCATCCGTCCCGCTTTATCGTGCCGTTTCACCAGGCGGTATTTTGCCAGCACCGTATCGCGATCGACCTCTTTGGTGGGGTGAAACCTGTCCTTGATGATTTTAAAGACCACGTCGAGAGACGGCAGGGTAAACACCGCCATCACCATGCCCTTGATTCCGGGCGCGACCACGAATTGGTCGCTCGATGCAGCCATATGGTCGAGAAAATCGCGGTAAAAGACAGTTTTACCGTGTTTATAGAAGCCCAGCGAACTGTACAGTTCGTACAGCTGCTTACCCGGCATCAACTGCTGTAGAAAGCGCACATATTCAAACGGCACCGGCGCCTCCACCATAAAGTAGGAGCGGGTAAAGCTAAAGATGATGCTGACCTCGTCCGGATTGAGGATCAGGGTATCGACATACACCCCGCCACGCTCGTTATTTAGAACCGGCATCACAAACGGCATCCCGCGCTTGCCATCCGCACCGACCACACGGCCAACCAGATAGGCCCCCTTATTGCGATAGAAAACCGACTTGATGATCTCCAGTACCGCATCGCCACCGACTCGCACCCCGTCAACCGGGTGCTCTTTGATGTAGCGCACCAGATTGCGTATGTCGCGGCGGCGATTTTCATACGGTATGCAGAAGGCATAATCGTCCAGGATCTTCCCGATCAGGCGCGGTAACGAGCCACGCAGTGGGTAACGATTAAGGATACCGGTGGCGGGCGGTGACCAGTTCGGCGGCAGTTCGGAGCGAATGAAGATTTTCTCTTCATCGATGGCCTGATGGGCGAAAGTACGACAGTAAATGGAGTTGAAATAGGTCTCGGCCAATTCGCCATGGGGGCGTTCAACAATCAATGCCACATAGGCGCGCTTGGCCCGTTTCCATACCTGATCACTGGAGAGAGCACTGCCCACCGCGGCGTGGCATTGTTCTACCGTTTGTCCAACCGACTGGTCATAAAGGTCGACCCGCTCGGTGGTAGCGCTTTGCATGCCGTGCCAGTCTGCACGCTCAAAGCGCTGCCGGGCACCTGCTGAGAGCTGTTCGAAGCGAGCACGGTAGTGGTCAAAGCCGCGCACGATGGTCTGCGCAATGGCATCTGCCCGCTGGGCGTCGGTTGACATTCGCTCCTCCTGTGCTTGGCCGGCAGCTCAAAACCGGTGCTTCGAGTCAGAGCATAGTTTAAGCGTTGAACCAGAAACCCGCTGGTCAGGAGCCTTTGGCCGCAGGTCTCGCGAGGGAACGCCGGGCATTTGCGCTACGACCCGATGTTGCAGATGAGCGTTGACTGCCGGGCTTGAATCCCGTGGCATCACCAGCTGCCCGCGCCTTGCCACGCCCGGCCTTTCGGCGCGGCCCCGCCGCGGCCTTGGCTCGTGATTGTGGCGTTTCGCCCGGTGGTACCAGCGCTTTGGGGCCACGCCCAATCAGTTCCCTCCGCCCCATTTTCAGCAACGCCTCACGAATCAATGGCCAGTTTTCCGGATCGTGGTAACGCAGTAACGCTTTGTGCAACCGACGCTGGCGAGCGCCTTTGGGAACGGTGATGGTTTCGCTGTCTTTACCGATCTTCTTCAACGGGTTGCGACCACTGTGATACATGGTGGTGGCGTTGCACAGCGGTGAGGGAATAAAGTTCTGTACCTGATCCAGCTTGAGGTTGTTCTGTTTCAGCCACAGCGCCAGATTCAGCATGTCTCCATCCTCGGTACCGGGGTGGGCCGAGATAAAGTAAGGGATCAGGTACTGCTGCTTGCCCGCTTCGCGCGAGAAGCGTTCAAACATTTTCTTGAAGCGGTAATAAGTGCCCATACCCGGCTTCATCATCTTTGACAGCGGCCCCTCTTCGGTATGTTCCGGGGCAATCTTGAGGTAGCCGCCCACATGGTGAGTCACCAGTTCGCGCAGGTATTCCGGGTCCTCCACCGCCAGATCGTAGCGCAAACCCGATGCAATCAGCACCCGCTTGATTCCCGGTAACGAACGGGCCTTGCGGTACAGTCGGGTCAGGTGACGATGATCGGTACCCAGGTTGCTGCAGATGCCGGGATAGACGCAGGACAGCCGCCGACAGGAGGCCTCGATGTTGGGGTCTTTGCAGGCCAGGCGATACATGTTGGCGGTCGGCCCACCCAGATCGGAGATAGTACCGGTAAAGCCCTCAACCCGGTCCCTGATTGCTTCAACCTCTTTGAGGATGGAGGCCTCCGAGCGATTCTGGATGATCCGCCCTTCGTGCTCGGTAATGGAGCAGAACGTACAGCCGCCAAAACATCCGCGCATGATATTGACCGAAAAGCGGATCATCTCCCAGGCCGGGATTCGCGCCGCGCCATAGGCAGGGTGCGGCGCACGCGCGTAGGGAAGGTCGAACACCGCATCCAGTTCCGGCGTATCCAGCGGCAGCGGTGGCGGGTTGACCCACAGGTCACGGTCACCGTGGCGCTGCACCAGTGCACGCGCGTTGTGGGGATTGGTCTCCAGATGCATCACCCGTGAAGCGTGGGCATACATCACCGGATCGCTACTGACGGTAGCGTAGTCCGGCAGACGAATGCAGGTCAGATCGCGGGGATAACGGCGGTCCAACAGGCGCACGGGCTGAGCCCCCTCCGACTCATGCTCCTTTTCGCCGTCACTGCAAGGCGTCTCATGATAGGGGTTTTGCGGTGCAGCGGTTCTGCCGGGGCGATCCACCTCGGTGGAATCGATCAGGGCGAACTCCGCTGGCACCTCGCGCCGCATCACTGCCGTACCGCGCAGGTGGGACAGCTCGGCAATGTCGCCGCCGGTGTCCAGATGCCGAGCCACGGTGATTAACGCCTGTTCGGCGTTGCCATAGAGCAGCATCTCTGCCTTGGAGTCCGGCAGCACCGAACGGCGCACCTTGTCGGACCAGTAATCGTAGTGGGCGATGCGGCGCAGGCTCGCTTCGATTCCTCCAAGAATGACCGGCACCTCGCTGAACGCCTCGCGACAACGCTGAGCATAAACCACCACCGCGCGATCAGGCCGTTTACCGCCCTCACCGTCGGGGGAATAGGCATCGTCGTGGCGTAGCCGTCTTTCCGCGGTGTAGCGGTTGATCATCGAATCCATATTGCCGGCGGTAACGCCGAAAAAAAGTCGCGGCCGGCCCAGACGCTGAAAATCACGCTTATCACGCCAGTTCGGCTGGGCGATGATGCCCACCCGCAACCCCTGCGCTTCCAGTACCCGACCGATCACCGCCATACCGAAGCTGGGATGGTCAACGTAAGCATCGCCCGTCACCAGAACGACATCACACTGGTCCCAGCCCAGCGCTGTCATCTCAGCCCTGGACATGGGCAGAAAGGGAGCGGGGGGACGCGTCGTGGCGCGACTTTTAAGGGAGATTTGACGTGCTGCGCTCATGGGAGCCTTTGACCAAGCTGAAAGGTCAACCATTATACGGGCTTTGCACCTCAAGCGACAGCCGCCGGATGGTCGCTCCGGTGATCGCAGGGTAACGATAGCGGGGATGTGCAGGCACGGTCGGACTACGGCGACCAATATAAACAACACAAACGTTTCTTATATTGATCAAAGACAGGGTTTTGAGGTTGCCAGTTTTCATCCGGCTCGACTAAAGTTGAACGACATCATCCCTAACCCGACCCCCTGAACCCGAGCAAGGATTCTTCATGAGCAGCTACCCTACCCTTACCGAAATGGGCATTACCACCCTCGAGGAAATCACCAAATACACCCTGCGCCAAGAGGGCGATCAGGACGTACTCAAGATCTATTTCCGGCGGGAAAAGGGATCGCTGCTACCGAAAAGCAAGAAGTTCAAGTTCGGCCGTCATACCAAGACGGTACGGGTCGACAGCAGTCAGAACAAATACAAAGAGATTCAGGAAACCGCGCCGTTCTTGATGAGAGCGATCGATGAGCTACACCAGCTGGTCAAGCATGAGCACGAAGTCAAAGACCTGCGCGAAAAGCTGCTCGACGACGTCGCCCATCTCGAAAAGGTGATGCTGACCAAAATCGCCGAGATTCGCCGCGACATCGAACAGATAAAGTAGCGTTTCAGGCCAGGCTGCGCCGCAACCGACGTAGCCGTTTGACCGCACCGGGAGTAGGCTCGGCACGATAGAGATGATCGTCCAGCAGCCGAGCGCACTGCTGATACTGGCGCGCCTGGCCCGGAAACGTTTCTCCCAGACGCTGCAGGTAACGGCCGGGCGCTTCGCCCGGTTGCCGCGCCACCCCGCGACGCTCCCCGTCGGCACACAGGCGCTGGTACTCCTTGAGCACCGGGTCGCGTGTCGTGGCGCCATTGCGCCACAGCACCCAAAGCGCCAGCACACCCAACACCGCAGCGATGGCCACCACCAGCGCTACTCCCAGCCGCCGCCAGTCAACCCCGCCCAGCCAACTGGACAGCCAGCGTCGCTGGCTATCGGCATCGTAGCCCAGCACCGACCGGTGCCAGGCAAAGTTGAGGTAATCCCAGCCCAGACGTAGCTGTGACACCCAGGCCCACTGGCGGTACTGCAGCGGGCTGAATCCGCTGTCAGCCAGGAAACTACCCTCGCCGGCGACCGCCTGTTCCAACCCCTCGGCCACGCGCGACGGCGCCACCACTGCGGTGGGGTCCACCCGTTGCCAGCCCTTGCCGGGCAGCCATACCTCTACCCAGGCATGGGCATCGAACTGATGCACCAGCACATAATTGCCCAGCGGATTGAACTCTCCGCCCTGATAACCGGTTACCACGCGCGCGGGCTGTCCGGCCGCACGCAGCAGGAACACCAACGCACCGGCATAGTGAGCGCAAAAGCCCCGGCGGCTGTCGAACAGAAACTGGTCAACGCGATCACCGGACAGTAGCGGCGGCTTGAGGGTATAACTGAACGGTTGCTGCCGGAATAAAGCCAGCGCATTGCTGACCAGTTCTTCGGCGTCGCCGGAACGCTGTCGCAACTGCAGCGCCAACTCCCGACTACGCGGATTTCCGTCTTCGGGCAGCTGCAGATTTCGCCGGGCCAGCCAATAAGGCAGCTCCGGATCAAGGCGATGATTCAACGCGGACTCAACCCGGTAGCTGAACGGCTGACTGACGGGAACCCGGTTGACCAGCCGGAAGTCACGGGTCTGGCCGATCCCGCGTTGATCGCTGCGGGCCAGATCGAGGGCGAACAGCCAGCGCTTGTCGGTCGGCTCCATAATCACCCGGTAGGCCGTAGCTTGCCCCAACGCTTGCTGGCTGCTGCGCCACGGATTGGGGTTGCCGGGCCAAACCACCCAGTCAGGGTGCAACTGTTGGGGGTGACGACGCCAGGTGCGGCCGTCAAACTGGTCCAGCACCAGGGCTCGCCAATACAGCTGATCGGTTGCCGGGACCGCGCCTTCGAATTCGACCCGAAAAGCCAGTGCCGGCGACTGCGACAAACGCGCAATGTCGCCGGGTGTCATCTCGTCGGACAACCCGGTGCGTGCGCTAGCGGAAGGCTGCTCTAACGCCCAGATCGGTCCAATGCGCGGAACCAACAGGAACAGAACCAGAGTCAACGGCACGCTCTGCAGCATCAGCCTGGCCGCCAACCATGCGGTACGGCGCGGCGCCGTCTGTAGCGGCGACTGATGCAACCCCAACAGAGCTGCGGTGACCAGAAAACAGACCAGCAACAGATAGAGGGTATCGACGATCTCCAGCCGGAAGAAAAATGCCGTGGCCACCACGAAGTAGCCCAGGATCACCACGACGAACGCGTCACGCCGGGTGTGCGTTTCCATCAATTTGAAGCAGAAGCCCAAAAGCAACAGTGCCGATCCGGCTTCAGGCCCCATCAGGGTGCCGTAGTGTCCCCACACCGCGGCGCCACCGGAAAACACCAGCAATGCGCGCAGCCAGCCTCCGGGTAGCGCCCAGCGGCCACGGTAGACCATGATCCGCCAGCCACCGCACAACAGACACACCAGGGTTACCCAGATGGGCAGCCGGTCAACGTGGGGAATGATACCGGCAAACATGGCCACCAGTAGCCAAGTCATGGCGTTGCGTGGAATCTGATAGGCCACGACGCCGGTCATGGTTGGACCTCTCCATAGAGAGCCAGTGCCTCCAGGCAGTGGCGGCGATGCAACGCGCCATCGGCGGGACCCAACTCGACACCCGGTAGTCGCAAGCCGTAACTGTGGCCCTCTTCGGCCAGCTTGCAGACCCAATAGCAGAGTCGCCCCAGCCGCTCCTCAACGCCGAATCCCGCAAACGCCTCCCACTCCAACCACCATTCACTGCTACGTCGGGTAACAAAGGTTTTACTGTGCAACTCCTGGGTCCGGGCATAGCTGCGCCAGGCAATGTGGCGCGGATTATCGCCGCGTTGGTATTCCCGCAGGCCATGAAAATCGTCGCTGCCCTCCTCGGTCTGCTGTTCACCGGGACGCTTATCAACATGCAAGCGCTGCGAATAATCACAGACGATGGGGCGCGGATAAACCAGCACTGCCATATCCAGATCGATCCAGCTCCAGGCCCGTTGCAGGCCCAGGGGGTAGTTACTTTCCAGCATGAGTCTGCGCGGTCGGTAGCGCCCTCGCCGCGTGACGGGCAGCAGCAGAGTGGCTGCGGCAGTATCGCAGTCAACCAGATCGACATACTGGGGTATTGCCCGCCCCCAGCTAAGCTTTACCGCTTGGTGCTGGCGACCACCGGCGGCGCTCAAGCGCAGGGTAAAGGCCGCTTCTTCGCCGACAAAAGCACCCTCGGCACGCCCGGCACTGACCCTGAGGCCGGAGAGATTAGCAAAGGTATGCAGGATGCTGATCATGAACAAACTGACTAACAGAAACGCCGTTCCCAACACCAGGCTGTTGCTGTAGTTGATACCGCCCAGGAAAATGGCGAAGGTCATCAGCAGAAAATAGACGCCGTTGCGCGTCGGCAGAATGAAGATGCGGCGCTGGTTGAGCGTTGTAGCGCGTGTTCGCGGAAGGCGCCGGCGCAGCCAGTTGTCAGACCACTGCCGCCACCACCGGCGAACCATCAGCACCGCCATCACCCTACTCCGTCACGTCGACCGCATCGGCGAGCAAACGGGCCAGCGACACGCCGCGGTGGCCGCTGTGGTCTGAAGCGCCTCGCAAGCGGTGTTCTGCCACTGCGGGCAAGACTCGCTGCAGGTCTTCAGGTATCACGTAGTCGCGCCCTTCCATCAGTGCCCACGCCTGGGAGGCGCGCTTGAGCGCCTGCGCTCCTCTGGGAGACAGGCCACAGTTGAAGTCACTGCTCTGGCGGCTGAAATCGAGCAACCGCTGAAGGTAATCGATCAGGCTGTCGGAAACAAAAATCTGCTCCACCTGGCACTGGATACGCTGCAGTGCAGGCAGGTCGATCACCGCGTCAAGACGGTCGATAAAGCGCCGCGGGTCCTGCCCCATTAGCATCTGCCGCTCCGCTTTCTGATCGGGATAGCCCAACTCGATGCGCATCAGAAAACGGTCCAGTTGTGATTCTGGCAGGGCAAAAGTACCGGCCTGGCTGGCGGGGTTCTGGGTCGCAATCACAAAGAACGGCGCCGGTAACGGCATGGTTACCCCGTCAGCAGAGACCTGACGCTCCTCCATCGCCTCCAGCAGTGCGCTTTGCGCCTTGGGCGTTGCCCGGTTGATCTCATCGGCCAGCACCACCTGGGCGAATACAGGCCCTGGCTGAAATTCGAATGCACCCCGTTCGCGATCAAAAACAGAGGCGCCGATGATATCGGCCGGCAGCAGATCACTGGTGAACTGAATCCGTTTGAAGCTGAAACCCAGTACCGTTGACAAGGTTCGCGCCAGTGTGGTCTTGCCCATTCCGGGCAGATCCTCAATCAGCAGATGCCCGCCGGCAAACAAACAGGCCAGCGCCAGGCGCACCTGGGTGCGTTTACCCAGGACCACCCGCTCCACTGCATCCACCATCTGGGTGATCTGGTCGCGGCTGACAGCACGAGCCCGACTGTCATCGACCGCACGGCTGTTCGGGGGCGTATTACTCATATGCTCGGTCCTTGAATGGCTGGTTGCTGCTCTGGCTGATTTCGAGCTGTTGGGGGTGGGTCACCAGCATCACATCAATGGGCTGGTACCGACCACGAAGCGGCAACTGTCGGATATCGCCCGGATAATCCACCCCGGCCGCGGTGATCACATCCAACGATACCAGCAAGGGCACCTTTAGCGGCTTGCTCTGGGACTCCAACCGCGCAGCGGTGTTGACCGTATCACCCACCGCCGATAACAGCGGCGAACTGGGAGGCCCCATGGTACCCACCACCGCTTCACCACAGTGGATACCAATTCCGATACGCAGCGGCTGTTCAAGTTCCCGCTGCAGGCGCTGATTGAGCGATTCCAGCCGGCGAAACATCGATTGTGCCCCGCGCAGTGCGTCCTGGCACGCCGTCTGGATATCGCCCTCAAGACCATACAGTGCCATCAGGCCATCGCCATTAAATTGGGCATAGTGGCCATTGGTCTCAACCAGGGCAGCCGACATCTCGGCGAAAAACTGATTGAGTATAAACACCACGTCATAGGGTAACCGCTGCTCGCCCAAGCGGGTGGAATCGCGCAGATCGACAAACAACACTGCCACCGCCTGCTCTTTACCTTCAATGCCACCGGGGCGACGCACGTAGTCCATGCCGTAGCCGGGCGGTATCAACGGAATGACTGCAATGTCGCTGTTGACCCGTAGCTGGCAGGCCAGGCGCGTCGCGGCATCCGCGCGGATCCCCTCCAGCGCACGCCGCTCGGCATCACCGGGGGGCGCCAATTGCTCCAGTCCGCGGGTTACCCGGACCCGGCAGGTGGTGCAACGCGCCCGTCCGCCACATACCGACGAGTGATCGACGCCCGCTCCGCGCAACGCATCGAGCAAGGTTTCCCCCGCCGGCGCGGCGATCACGCCGCGTTCCGGATGCTCGACCATTACCGAGCCAAAATTCACACGATAGACAGCACGCGCATAACGCGCCAGCACCACCAGCAGCAAGCCGCCCAGATAGAGGTTCATCAGCAGGCTTTCCAGCCCGCCGATAAAGGCCATGGTGTCAGGATCGCGGGCAACCAGCGCCGCTTTACGTGCGGCCATATCCACGGTGCCCAGCTCCCAGCCGATACGGTAGAAGCCCATCAACGCCAGCATCGGCACCAGGGTGGCTAGCACCTGCCACAGCCCCAGCACCTGCCGGTACCCCTGCTTCAGCCGCAACCAATAGTGCAATCCGATCAGCAGATGAGCCCAGACCACCAGAATCAGCGCAGTCTGTCGCTCCACCTGATTGGGCAATGACCATAACGCGGTAATAACGTGCCGGTATTCAACCTCTACCCCCATGAGATCCATGGTCACCCGGGTACCGATCAAATGCACCAGCAGCAGCGGAGGTATCGCCAGCCCCAGAATAAGCTGTGCCGCTTCCCACAGCGGCATCCGCAGAGTCGAGCGACGGTACAGCGCGTAGTAGGCCAGGAGCACATGAGTCAGTAGGGAGCCGTACAGCAGGAGTTTGAGTGGCGGGCTGCCCCAGGCTGCCGCCAAGCGCTGTCGGACCGCCTCCATCGCATCGAGCGATGCCAGACCGAGGGCATGATTGAGGAGGTGCAAGACAACAAAGACTGCCAGCACCACGCCGGTAAACAAACGCAGATTGCGCACCATCAGGCGTTTTCTACTCTATTGGAGGCTTGTTGAAGGGTAAGGGTAGACCAGCGCCATCACCCCCGGTTCAATGGATCACCACCTGATCCAGGTCCGCCATCTGTTCAAGACCCTGTTGCAACACCTCCGCCGACGCGCCCTGCAGTGCATGATCGTCATGCAATGCAGTCAGTACCTTACGCAACTGATTGAACTGCCAGTTAACTTCCCCTAGCATCAGGTGAAGCTCATCCGCCATCGCGTAGAGTTCATGCTCCTCGGCAGCCCGCTCAATCAACTGTTTCAAACTTAACGACAGCAACCCCGATGAGGCTACCGCGAACCAACTGTTCTGAACCTGCAGCGAGGCAGTACGCAGTCGACCCGCTGCCGGCTGTTCCGGCAACACCTCCATCAATTGCGCCACCGATTCGAAACAGCGTTCCAGATGCTGATGGGCAGCCAGCATCTGCTCTATGATGCTGGGCATCTGGTCGTCCGAATGCATCCTTGCCTGCTGCAGCTCGCCGGAGCGGATGATGCTCACCGCAGCCCGATACGCCTCCTGATCGTAACTGCGTGCGTTCAGCTGCAGAATCGGCAGCAGGTTAGCCAGATTGCTACCGGGACTTTTAAATCTCAGCATCCGCACCGCACAGAGGCTGTCGGCAACCGCCACCACCTGCCCTACGGTGGACAGTTCTTCGGCAAATCGCGCGGACGGATAACCGGTTCCATCCCGGCGCTCATGATGTTCAAGCGTGGCGCGCGCCACGCCCGCGGGCAAGTGTGGCACCTGACGCAAGAACAGTTCACCGATACGGGGATGGCTCTGGATAGCCCGCCACTCTTCAGTGGTCAGTTGGCCTTGCTTGTCGAGAATCTCAGCCGCGATATGCAGCATGCCGGAATCGTGCATCAATCCCGCTAAAAAGGCTTCGTTCTGGGATTCAAGGTCAAGTTTCATCTGGCGCGCCAGCGCCAGTGACAACCAAGCGCAGAAGATACCTTTCTGATAATCATGGGGCCGGCGCATGGCCATTACCGTCAACTTCTGCATCAGCAACGGGTAGCGCGCATATTCGCGACACTGCTCCCGCAACGACAGGTCGAGCGCAATCGCTTGATTGATAGCCAGACAGTCAGGGTAACGCTCAAACAGCTGTTCAAACGCCTTCAGCAGCCGACCACTGTCGATCTGGTTGGAAAGGTCAACCGAATGTTCCAACGGTCGGGTCAGCTTGTGCCGGATCACCCGCTCAGCCAGCTCTTCGGACAGCGGCGTACCCTTCTTTATTAGCAGCGCGCCCTGTTCGGTATAGATATCTTCAGCGGCAAGCACTTGGTTGCGCGCGTTCACCTTGGACAGGTGACGGGCATATTCGTCGACAACATTGGCATCGAGTTCGCTCATCTTCGCACTCCTTCGACGATAGAGACCTCTGCGAGGATTCAGGTCGCCGACTGTCGTTGGCCGCCTGATACTCGGTTTAATTATCCTCTCTTGAGGAGCGGAGAAATTGTCCTGCATCAACCTTTTATCCGCCCCGCTGAACAATCTTGTCCAACTGTACAAAAAACGCGCTAACCCCCTTGCATCACACTGCTCCCGCATTAAAGATAACGGTATAAAAAGAGCATTGATCCAGGCCAAAGAAATCTCATTTGCCTGGCCTTGAGGGCCGGCATCACCCCGATCGGGTGATACAATGCCGCCGGTCAAAAAATCCAATCAGTGAGGTACGCAATGGCGGAGGAACTGGATAAATATCTGGAGATGATGGTGGATATGGAAGGCGCGGACCTGTTTCTCGCCACCAACGCCAAGCCCAGCTCCAAAATCCACGGCAAACTGGTCCCTCTGGCCGAACATGTCATGCCACGCGGGCGGATCAAGGAGATCGCCTACGACATCATGGATGAGGAGCAGATTGCCGAGTTCGAAAAGCGCCCGGAGATGAACCTGGCCATATCCAAGCCAGGGCTGGGGCGTTTTCGGGTCAACATCTTCCGTCAGCGACACGAATACTCGATGGTGATCCGCTCCATCAGCACGGACATCCCCGACATCAAGAAGCTCGGTTTGCCGGAGACGTTGCCCAAGCTGATCATGGAGAAGCGCGGGTTGATTCTGTTCGTCGGTGGCACCGGCTCCGGAAAATCGACCTCGCTCGCGTCACTGATCGATTACCGCAACAGCAACAGCGCCGGCCACATCATTACCATCGAGGATCCGGTAGAGTTCGTTCACCGGCATAAGAAATCGATCATTAATCAGCGCGAAGTGGGAGTGGATACACTGTGCTACCGCGACGCGCTGGAAAACACCCTGCGCCAGGCGCCCGATGTGATCCTGATCGGCGAGATCCGCAGCGCGGAAACCATGGAGCACGCGTTGGCGTTCGCCGAAACCGGCCACCTCTGCCTCTCCACCCTGCACGCCAACAACGCCAACCAAGCGCTGGGGCGGATCATCAACTTCTTTCCCGAAGAGCGGCATAAGCAGCTGCTGCTTGATATATCCCTCAACATGAAAGGGATCATCTCGCAGCGCCTGATACCCACCGTAGACGGCAAGCGCGCCGCCGCCATCGAGGTGATGACCGGCTCCCCACGAGTGTGTGAACTGATCAAGAACGGCCAGATCGACGAGCTCAAGGAGGTGATGGAAAAGTCCGCCAGCTCCGGAATGCAGACGTTCGACATGGCGCTGTTCAACCTGTGGAAAGGGGGCCGCATCTCGGCCGAGGAAGCGTTGCGCAACGCGGATTCGAAAAACAACCTCGCCCTGCGTATGCGCCTGGTCGCCAAACAACGGGCGGAAGCGGCAGAAAGCAAGGGCGAGGACGCTGCACCCGGCCCCGACACCAGCAACACAGACGAGCCAAAGCTGTCGCTATCGCTGGAACCGGTGGAAGAAGAGAAGCCGGATGATGACAGCCCCGAGCAGGATGATGCTCGCGGCCAGGTGTACAACCGTGCCTCGAGCAAAGGCCCCGCCAAGGAGTGACACTGGCACTGCGGTCCGGATGCGAAGCCCACTGCCCCGGCTGCCGGCACCGCACCCTCTCCGGCGATGACAGCCTGCGCCAGAAGTACCAGTTTCTCGCTTCACAGCTTGAACCCTGGCAGGCGCAGTTACAACCGGTGGCCTCAGTCACCGGTGAGCAGCGCTGGGGTTACCGTGACCGCGTGCAGCTGAGCTGCGCCTGGCAACAGGGTTGGCGCGCAGGCCTGCGCCGGCGCGACGAGCTGATCCCGATCCCCCACTGTCCGGTACAGAGCCCGCGCGTTCGCCGCGCACTGGCACTGCTGCTGCCGCTGTTACCACCGCCCGAGCAGGACTTTCAGCTCGCGTACTGGGTCCAGAGTGGTGCGCAACTGGTGCTGGTACTGAAACAAGCCGCGCTCCCCGAATGCCCTTGGTTGAGCGCGCACCTCTGGGCACAACTGCAACACCTGGGCATAGAAGGCCTGTGGCTCCATCTGCACCCCAGCGCTGGTCGCAAGGTATTGGCAAAACCAGGCTGGCACCTACTGCGGGGCGCGGCCTATTCCCGTGACGCTTCCGGCCTGATTCATGGCCCCGCCGCGTTTCAGCAGCTCCTGCCACAGCTGTTTAATCAGGCCCTCGATTGCGCCGAAACCTTCTTGCAGCCAAGCGCCAGCACGCGAGTACTGGATCTCTACAGCGGCAGCGGCAGTAGCCTGCGGCGCTGGCACCAGCATGGCGCGGCCGTGTTGGGCGTAGAGATCAGCGCCGCTGCTATCGACTGTGCCGCCCGCAACGTACCAGAAGCCCCCATACTGAGGGGCAGCTGCGAAAACCGGTTGCCCCAGCTGGAGCAGTGGCGCAGAGAGAATTCCAACGCCCACTATCTGCTATATACCAATCCACCGCGCACCGGCATGGAATCGGCGGTAACCGACTGGGTCGCCCAGCAACTGCGCCCTACACGCATCGCCTACCTGTCCTGCAGTGCCGGAACGCTGGCCCGCGATCTGGCTCAACTAACCGCCAGCGGGTACCGCGTTGAGACACTGCAGCCATTCGACTTCTTCCCCCAGACGCATCATGTCGAGACACTGGCCCTGCTCCAACGAGAGGGATAACCGGTCGCACCAGCGATCAGGCTTATTTATACTGGCCGCTACCCTGCCCCAGCGCTGTTGCGAAGGAAAAACGATGCCACTGACTGTTTATCTATCCGGCGAAATACACACAGACTGGCGCCAGCAGATCATTGCCGGCTGCGAGGCCAGACAGCTCCCGTTTCACTTCACCTCGGCAGTAACCGATCATGATGCTAGCGATGCCGCCGGTGACCCCCTGGGCACCGAAAGCGACAACTTCTGGCGCGATCATAAGTCCGCCAAGGTCAACGCTATCCGCACCATCTCGTTGATCGAACAGTGTGATCTGGCGGTGGTCCGCTTTGGCAGTCAGTACAAACAATGGAACGCCGCCTTCGATGCCGGCCAGCTTGCGGCAAAAGGCAAGCCCTACATCACCCTGCATGAGCGTGATCTGGTTCACCCGCTGAAAGAGGTGGACGGCGCTGCCATGGCCTGGGCACAAAGCCCTGAACAGGTGGTGGAACTGTTGGCTTATATCGCCCGTGAAAAGTAGAGGGCCTTAAGTCATCGACCGCTAACAACTCGGGCAGCCAACGTCGGATGCAGGAAACACCCGCTGTTTGGACCGGCCCGTTCAGGCAATCGATCGGTCGGCTTTGCGAACAAAGTAGTCAGTTAAACTTCTCTAATTATTAGCGACCTAAGGGCTGTAAATTCTAGACAGCGAGACCTTTTTTCCGAAATGAGGTGTTAGGCAATGAAAGCTCTACGTGCCGAAGAAACCACGATCTAAAGCCTTCGTTACTGTGAAGCTTCAAACTCAAGGTCATCGACCACTAACTGGTAGCCGGTTTCTATCTGACTGGCACCGTCAACCAGGCTTAATTCTGGGTTCGCCGCTTCAGTGCGCATCAGGCCTCTGACTTTTACAATGGTGTAGAAGTGGGTTGGCGGCGGCACCGGGGATGTCAGGCGGGCATAAACGATCTGATTGGGTGGTGGCGGCGGTTCATGGATGCAGGCTCCTATGTAGGGCACCAGTAAGAATTCGCTGACCAATTGGCCGGTAAACTCTAGGGGCAGAAAGAATCCGCGCATTTCGATGCGTTGCTGGTTGAGCTCAGGATTAGTTGTTTTTCCTTCGCGAATATACTGCTCAATCAGTTTTTCACGCGTTTTGAACAGCTGATCGACGTCCAAACCCTCCTGAGTCAGGATTACTCGCTCAATTTCGGCCTGCTCCATCAGCTCTGGATTAACCTCAAGACCTTGCGCCTGGTTATCTACCACATCAGCGATTATCGACAGGCGATCCAGCTGCAGGTCGCTGAGTGAGTCGAAGGGATTATCCATCGGGGGCGGCAGGTGGGCAGTAAGGGTTTCCCAGGTGATCTGGCGTACCTCAGCAGCAACCGATAACTGGGCAACCAGCCCCAACAGAGCCATCGTTAGCAAGCGTTTCATAGTGTTCCTTTGATCACCCTAATGTCTGGCTGAAAGGCCATCGGCCAGCGTGTAGTAGTAGATATGTACTGCGGGGATCAGACTAATGACAAGGCCAGCCACCACAATACCGGCTAACCAATAAATCTGCTCCAGAGATAACCACTGAAAGTGCAGATCAATTCCCCACTGGCTGAGTAGCCAGGGCTGGGCCAGCGCAATCGATCCGTACAGGAGCCCTAACCCAAGCAGCAGACCCAGTAACAGAATCACCAGTGCCTCACCGAGGATCAATGTAACAATATGGTAAGGCCGTGCTCCAATCGCTCGCAGCATCGACATTTCACGACGGCGTTGCTGCAGGCTGTTCAGCAAAATGATCAGCATCCCCACCAGACTGACGAGCAGGACCAGCGCCGACACCAATAACAGTGCGTTTTCTGCGACCGATACGAGATGCCACAGTTCCAGCAGCGCCACACCCGGCATCACCGCAGTAAGCGGCTCAATCTTGCTGGTGTTAATCATGTGCTGCATGGCCAATGCCTGGTTACGTTGTTTTAAACCGAGATAAAAGCCGCTTATCTGGCGGTTATCATGCGCAGAGTGAAGGTCGTCGGATGCGGGTGTAGCCACCATGCCAGGGGCGTCATGCTCGCCATGCTCGTCATGCTCGTCATGCTCGTCATGCTCAGAATGATGGCCCGGGTGGGCATCTTGATCGTGGCTATGTAATGCGGTTCGTGGCTCGGGGGTTCTGGCGCTTCTGCGCGCCAGGGGGTCATGTCCATGCGCCGCGTTGTCCTGTCTTTGGTGTATTTCGTCGATGGCATTTAAGCTAACGAACAATGTCCGATCAAACGCGGTACCCGTGGGTGCCAGGATGCCACTCAGGGTTTGCGCATGACGATCATGGTGTAGAAAGCTCTCGCCGCTGCCATGTGACAAGATCAGCTCCTGCCCCAAGCGATAGCCGTAACGGCGTGCGACTTCGGCACCGATGACGACCTGATGTTCTTTCTGAAACCAGTCCCCTCGTTGCAATTGCAGGGGTTGCTGGTCGCCATACTTAAAATGCTCGAAAAAGCTATCGGTTGTGCCGATGACCGGAAGCCCACGATGACTGTCACCCAGCGAGATCGGGATACTCCAGCGGACTCTGGGGTCGCTGCTGATCTGCTGGTAGCTACTCCACTCAACACCTGTGCTGATAGCGCCAACCTGAAACACGCTGGATAGCAATAAATTGATGGAGCTGGTTCGAGCGCCGACGATCAGATCTGTGCCTGATAGCGAATTAATAAAGCTCTGCCGGGCCTGTGTACGCAAGGTATCTATCGCCAATAGCAGCGCGATACTCAGGGCTAACGACGCAACCGCCAGGCTCAGTGTCAACTTCCGGTTACGAAAGCTCTTCCAGGCTAGGTTAGTGATCATAAGGCTGGCCCCTGCTCAGTGAGTGCGACACGCGCACTGTCTTGATACTGCAGGGTCATCTGCCGATCAAACAGGTCTGCCAGCTGGGCGTCGTGGCTGACAAACAGCAAAGCCGCACCGCTGGCCTTGCACTCGTTGAATAGCAGGTCGATAAATTGCTCTCGGCGTTCGCTATCCAGCGATGAGGTTGGTTCATCGGCGACCACCAGCTCGGGGGACCCCATCAAGGCCCGCGCAACGGCTATACGCTGTTGTTGTCCCACACTGAGCTGGTGCACCGGTAGCTTTAGCCATCTGGGATCAGCCATATCCAAATGGGATAGCAAGCGCACTGCTTCCTCTGCCACGCTGGAAGATTTGGCAAGCGCACGCTGCCTGCGTAGTGCTGAAAATTGGCACGTGAGCAGTACGTTTTCTACCGGCGTCAGGTAGGGGATGAGGTTGAACTGCTGGAAGATCATACCGATATGATCGGCTCGCAAGTGATCCCGCCGACCTGCACCTACCTGTCCTAGCGATTGGCCGAGCAATCTGATATGACCCTGCTGTGGTCTGAGTATGCCGACCAACAAACTCAACAGGGTTGTTTTGCCGCTGCCACTGGGGCCATGAATGAACAGGCACTCATTCGACACCAAGTCGAGCTGCTCAACCTGAAGACCAAAACCAGAATCGTTTGCCCACTGATAAGTGAGACTTTCAACCTGTATTACTGGTGCGACCACCGTTGCTCCCGACTAATTCAGTGACTTGTGCTACGAACAGTTTTCTTAGGGCTTATTGGGTCAGACAAGTTCCCGGAGGGGGCTATCTTAACAGCGGGTAGACCTGTGAGCAGCTGATCTATATATGTCTGTTTTGTCGCATCAGGAGTCGCCAAGGCGCGCTCGCTGAAAAGTCAGCTTTCGTGGTTTTCACTTGTATACCTGCCAACGAATATCAGCAACGGCTAACAGGCCGCTACGATGCCACCAGTGACCGCCGACGACCGGGTGGTCATTGATAGCGGGAGATCGCATCAATTGACCGAAAGCGGCCCTATATGACGCTCAGCCTTAAATCCAATGGCGGTTCTGTGCTAGCCTCCCTGTTATTCGCAGAATAACAACTAAAAGAGTCGCCAAAGCATGTACTTAACCAAGCTTCTCAGCACCGTCACCGCGGCCGCGGTTCTCAGTGCCGTTACCCTACCGGCTGTCGCCGAGCAGGATGGTCGTCACAGCATCGTGCTCCGCCCGAAAGAACAGGCGATGATGCTGGAGGATATGCGCCGCTATCTCCACGGAATCCGTAAAATTACCACGGCCCTCTCGCGTGAGGACAATGCCGCAGTAGAAAAAGCTGCTCGCGAACTGGGGACCATCGCCATCTACGAGGTAAAGCCGATCGCCAACGATCCGCTGGTCCCGCGCTTCCGTTCGCTGGCAACCCGGCTACATGAGGAGTTTGAAGAGATGGCCGATGCCGCCAAAGAGGGTGAAACACCGAACCAGTTGCTCAGGCGTCTGAGCAAACTGATGAATCAATGTGTAAAGTGCCACGAAACCTATAAGACCGGCTCTTATCCCCAGCAATACTGACAAGGCGAAACCCGTGGCGGCTTATCCGGCCGCCCTGTCGTCCAGTTCGAGCCACTCAATCCGCCGAATGCCCGCCAGCCGACTGCGGGTCGTCCAGCCGCACGCAGGCGCTCTCACCCGCCCCAGCACCCAGCTGTTGCCAAGGCGCTCAGCTTGCGCCAGCAGGCTGTAAAACGCCTCCGCCCGACTGCCAAGCCCGCTTTCATCAAGCACGAACCGGATCTCATGACCGCAATAGTGATCACCGGTGAATTCCACCCCCGACGGCACCACCGCCAGTTCACGACAGAGCTGATTCAGCAGCACCTGCGCGTTCTTCTCGCTCTTGGCATTGGTCTTCAGTATCCAACGGGTTTTCATCGACTCACGGTTACCGTTGAAAGAGTGAGGCGGGCGCGAACGCCCGCCGGTCAACTCAGATATTGGCGATGCGGTTAAGGCCGGCAATCGCGGCCACCCGGAAGGCTTCCGCCATGGTGGGATAGTTGAAGGTGTTGTTGACGAAGTAGGCGATGGTGTTGGCCTCGCCCTTCTGGTTCATGATCGCCTGACCGATGTGGATGATCTCCGAGGCCCGGTCGCCAAAACAGTGAATACCCAGAATCTCCAGCGTTTCGCGGTGGAACAGAATCTTCAGCATCCCCACCGGCTCACCATAGATCTGCGCGCGGGCCAGATCTTTGAAGAACGCCTGACCGACTTCGTAAGGTACTTTAGCCGCGGTCAGTTCCATCTCGGTCTTGCCGATAGAGCTGATCTCCGGAATGGTATAGATACCGGTGGGCACCTCGTTGATATAACGGAAGTCGTCAGCCTGCAACATATCGGAAGCTGCCGCCCGGCCCTGATCAATGGCCGCCGACGCCAGACTGGGCCAGCCAATCACGTCACCCACGGCGTAGACCCCTTCTACCTCGGTGCGATAGTGATCGTCCACCTTCAGCTGGCCTCGGCCGTCACCCTTGAGGCCGATATTCTCCAGCCCCAGCCCATCAGTGTTGCCGGTACGTCCGTTACACCACAAGAAAGCGTCAGACCGGATCTTCTTGCCCGATTTGAGCGTCAGCACCACGCCGTGGTCGTCACCCTCCACGGATTCGTACTCCTCGTTGTGGCGGATGGTGCAGCCGTTATTGCGCAGGTGATAGCTCAACGCATCGGAGATCTCGTCGTCCATGAATGAGAGCAGCCGGTCCCGGTTGTCGATCAGGTCGACCTTGACCCCGAGGCCGGCAAAAATGGATGCGTACTCACAACCGATCACGCCGGCACCGTATACGATCAGGGTACGCGGGGTGTGTTCCAGCTTAAGAATGGTATCGGAGTTGTAGATCCGCTCGTGGGCGAAGTCGATATCCGCCGGGGTATAGGGGCGCGATCCGGTGGCAATGACAATATTCTTGGCCCGCAGGGTGTCGTTGTCGCGGTTGGCGTGTTCGACCAGAACGGAATGCTCATCGATAAAACGCGCCGTACCAAAATACACATCAACACGGTTGCGGGCATAAAACCCGGTACGCAGCATCACCTGATTGGCGATAACCTTTTCAGCCCGCTTCAAGACCTTTGGGAACGAGAACCACATCGGCCCGCCGATATCCCGAAACAGCGGATTGGTATTGAACTCCATGATCTGCTTGACCGAATGACGCAGCGCCTTGGACGGCACCGTGCCGACGTGAGTGCAGTTGCCACCCACCTGATCACGCATCTCGACTACGGCAACCCGGCGCCCCTTTTTGGCGGCGTTCATCGCCGCACCTTCGCCCGCCGGGCCCGACCCGATCACGACCACGTCATAATCATAAACCGCCATGAAACTCCCCTATCACACTCAACTAGCACAGGTGGATCTTATCGGTGCCTATGGCCAGCACCCGCCCACTCAAATTGGTTTGGTTTACTTTTTAGGCAGCTCGTAGGCCAGGTCCGTGTCGTCCGCCTGTTTGGCCTGCTGAGCCTCTTGTTCTTTCTCACACTTATTGGGATCGTCACCGCAGATGGGGCAGGTGTAATCCTTTTCGCCCAACGCTGCGCCCACGCCGCCGCAGGAGCCTTTAATGGGCGAGCGCCCGAACATCACGCCCACGGAGGTCGCCGCAATAACCAGCAGCATCACGACAAAGGTAATAATCAGGGTTTCCATAGGTCACCTCATTGAATCAGAAACGGTTTAAACGCTTCCGTTGCGTATTCAGCAAAACCTTCATCGGTTTTGACGATAAACAGCACCGCAAGGTCCATAGCCTCAGCCAATCGGCGGCCACGCTCATCCCCCAGCACCATCATGGCAGTTGCCAGCGCGTCTGCGCGGGCACAGGAGGGATCCAACACCGTCACCGATGCCAACCGATGGGTGATCGGCTTTGCGGTAGCCGGATCGATGGTATGCGAATAACGCACCCCGTCCTGCTCAAAATAGTTGCGGTAGTCACCGGAGGTGGCGATAGCGGTTTCGCTTGCCCGAATCACCTCCTGCACATCACCACGAGTGCCCGCCAGCGGACTTTCCACCGCGATCCGCCAGGGCTGGCCATCGGGTTTGATACCATGAGCCCGCAGCTCCCCGCCTACCTCGACAAGGTAGGCTGAAAATTCCGGCGCCAGCAAATCCGCCACCGCATCGACGGCATAGCCCTTGGCGATGGCAGACAGGTCGAGATACTGATCTGCCGTCTTTAGCAGCGCCGGAGGCTCCGATCGCACGCTAATGGACTGGTAACCGATCCGACCGCGCAGCTCATCGATCTGTTGTTGTGAAGGAGCTTTAGATATGACCCCGTTGGGGCCAAATCCCCACAGGTTGACCAACGGGCCAACGGTCATATCAAAAGCACCTTGGGTCTGTTCACTGATGGTGAGCCCCAAAGCGACCACCCTGGCAGTCTCGTCACTCACCGCAAACCACTGGTTTGCTTCCGCCCGGTTAAAGCGGCTGAGTTCGGAGTCATCCCGATAGGTGGACATTCGTTGATTGATTCGGTCCAGCACCGCCTGCACTTGCTGGCGTGTCGCGCGCAGATCCAGATCCTGTGACGCAACCACTTTGACCGAATAGGTGGTACCCATGGTGGTACCGGATAACGTGTGAACGGCGAGCTCAGGCTCGCCGTTCATGCATCCCGCCAAGGCCCAGGCTGCGGCAACAAAAGCCAACAGCCGGGCAAGGCGGTTCAGGTGATGCGTCACGCTCAAGGGCGATTAACCACCAAAGTCATCAAGCAGGATGTTCTCGGGCTCAACGCCCAGATCTTCCAGCATCTTGATAACCGCAGAGGTCATCATCGGCGGTCCACACATGTAGAACTCGCAATCTTCAGGCGCTTCGTGGTCCTTCAGATAGTTTTCGTACAGCACGTTGTGGATAAAGCCGGTGTAGCCGTCCCAGTTGTCTTCCGGCAGCGGATCAGACAGGGCCAGGTGCCACTCGAAGTTGTCGTTCTCTTCCTGCAGCTGGTCGAACTCTTCCATGTAGAACGCTTCGCGCATGGAGCGCGCACCGTACCAGTAGGACATCTTGCGAGTCGACTTCAAACGCTTGAGCTGGTCAAAGATGTGCGAGCGCATCGGCGCCATGCCGGCACCACCGCCGACAAACACCATCTCCGCATCGGTATCCTTGGCGAAGAACTCACCAAAGGGACCGTATACGGTAACCTTGTCGCCCGGCTTGAGGCTGAAGACGTAGGAAGACATCTGCCCGGGGGGCAGGTCGTCACGACCCGGAGGCGGAGTAGCAACACGGATGTTGAACTTCACCACACCCTTCTCTTCGGGGTAGTTGGCCATGGAGTACGCGCGGATGACGGTTTCGTCAACCTTGGAGACGTAGCGCCAGATGTCGAACTTGTCCCAATCGGGGTGATATTCGGGATCGATGTCGAAGTCTTTGTAGGCTGCCACGTGCGGCGGGCATTCCAACTGCACATAACCACCGGCGCGGAAGTCCACGTTCTCACCTTCGGGCAGACGCAGGGTCAGCTCCTTGATGAAGGTAGCCACGTTGGGGTTGGACTCAACGGTACACTCCCACTTCTTGACGCCGAAGACGTCGTCTTCAACTTCGATCTTCATGTCCTGCTTGACCGCCACCTGACAGCTCAGGCGCCAGCCTTCGCGGCGCTGACCTTTGGTGAAGTGGCCCTCTTCAGTGGGCAGCATTTCACCACCACCCTCTTCGACAACACACTTGCACTGCGCGCAGGTACCACCACCGCCACAGGCGGAGGAGAGGAAGATACCCTGGCCCGCCAGGGTACCGAGCAGCTTGCCGCCAGCCGGTGCCTTGATGGTTTTTTCGGGATCTCCGTTAATTTCAATGGTCACGTCGCCGGAATTGACCATCTTGGAGCGGGCGAACAGGATCACCGCTACAAGGGCCAGTACCACGACCGTGAACATGATTACACCAAGTATAATTTCCATGTTCGTTTAACCTTTATTCTGCTCTATTCCGCACAGCTTAGAGCTGTACCCCGGAGAAGGACATGAAGCCCAGCGCCATCAGACCGACGGTCACGAAGGTGATGCCCAGACCACGGAGACCGTGGGGCACGTCGCTGTACTTCATCTTCTCGCGAATACCCGCCAGTGCGGTGATCGCCAGCGCCCAGCCGGTGCCGGCGCCCAGACCATAAACCACCGACTCGCCGAAGTTGTAGTCCCGCTCCACCATGAACAGCGCACCCGCCATGATGGCGCAGTTAACCGTGATCAGGGGCAGGAATACGCCCAGAGCGTTGTAGAGAGCCGGCACAAACTTATCCAGGAACATCTCCAGGATCTGAACGATCGCGGCGATAACGCCGATATAGGAGATAAGTCCCAGGAAGCTCAGGTCGACATTCGGCAGACCGGCCCAGGCCAGTGCACCATCCTTGAGCAGATAGGTGTAGATCAGGTTATTGATCGGCACGGTGATGCCCAGCACCACGATAACCGCAATACCCAGACCCAGAGCGGTCTGCACCTTCTTGGAGATGGCGATAAAGGTACACATCCCCAGGAAGAAGGCCAGAGCCATGTTTTCGATAAAGACTGACTTTACGAACAGGCTAATAAAATGTTCCATGACGCTTCTCCCCTTACTTGGTGTTAGGAGCCATAACGAATTCCGGCTCCTCAACCTGGTCCTTCTTCAGGGTACGCAGACCCCAGATCATCAGACCGATAACAAAGAAAGCGGAAGGCGGCAGCAACATCAGACCGTTCGGCACGTACCAGCCACCGTTGGTAACCAGCGGCAGGAGTTCAAAACCGAACAGCGAGCCTGCACCGAACAGCTCACGAATGAAGCCCACGAACATCAGTACCGCACCGTAACCGAGGCCATTACCGATACCATCCAGGAAGCTGATTCCCGGGGGGTTCTTCATGGCGAAGGCTTCCGCCCGGCCCATAACGATACAGTTGGTGATGATCAGCCCCACGAATACCGACAGCTGCTTGGACAGATCGTAAACGAACGCCTTGAGCACCTGATCCACCACGATTACCAAAGAGGCAATAATGGTCATCTGCACGATGATACGGATGTTATTCGGGATGTGGTTGCGGATTGCCGCGATAAACAGATTCGAGAATCCGGTAACCGCGATTACTGCCAGCGACATCACCAGCGCCACATTCATGCTGCTGGTTACCGCCAGCGCTGAACAGATACCGAGGATCTGGAGCGCGATCGGGTTGTTGTCCAGAATCGGTTTGACGACTACGTCTTTTTTGGTATCAGCCATGATTTACACCTCACCCTTGCGCAGCTTGGCCAGGAAGGGCGCGTAGCCGTTCTCACCCAACCAGAACTGCACCAGATTGGTTACACCAACGGACGTCAAAGTAGCACCGGCCAGACCATCGATCTTGTGCTCGGCACCCTTGGACGCCGGATCAACAGTACCCTTGATCAGCTGAATCTCTGGGTTGAGCGGGTCATCACCGTAAACTTTTTTGCCCGGCCAAACGCCTTTCCAGCGGGGGTTGTCAACCTCACCGCCCAGTCCCGGAGTTTCTGCATGCTCGTAGAAACCGAGACCTTCAACGGTGTTCAGGTCGCCCTTAAGCGCCATAAAGCCGTAAAGCGTTGACCACAGACCTTTACCATGGATCGGCAGAATCAGGGTTTCGATCTCGTCACCCTTCTTGATCATGTACAAGGTCTTGTAGCGGGAGTGCTTCTTGATACCCGCACGGTCAATGCTACCGGTCAGGGTTACCGCAGAAGCCGGATCCTTAGCTGCTTTGCGTTCATCCAGTTTGGATGGATCAACATCGTCAGCCCAGGTATTGGTTTCAAGATCGATCACGCGGGATACCACGTTTTCGTCAAACACCTGCTGTACCGAGCGACCAGCCGCATCGATATTGGCCGCAGCCAGGATATTGGATTTAAGGTCAATTTCCTTGTTAGCCAACTGCTTGGGCTTGAGGCCAACAGCCGCTGCCGATACGAACACCGCGCACACGACGCACAGCGAGATCGTAACGATCAGCGTTTTGGAGATAGTATCGTTATTAGCGGACATTACGCTGCATCCTCCGTTTAACGTTGGCCTGCACCACAAAGAAGTCGATCAGCGGCGCGAACAGGTTGGCGAACAGGATCGCCAGCATCATGCCTTCGGGGAACGCGGGGTTGACCACACGGATCAGTACCACCATCACGCCGATCAGCGCGCCGAACCACCACTTGCCGGTATTGGTCATGGAGGCGGACACCGGGTCAGTCGCCATAAACACCATACCGAAGGCAAAACCACCCAGAACCAGGTGCCAGTGCCAGGGCAGACCGAACATCGGGTTGGTGTCGGAACCGATCAGGTTGAACAGCAAGGTCATGCCGATCATCCCCACCATCACCCCGGCAACGATGCGCCAGGCTGCAATGCGGAAGAACATCAGCGCCGCACCACCGATCAGGATGGCAATGGTGCTTACTTCACCCACAGAACCTTGAATGTTACCCAGGAAGGCATCCATCCAGGTAATGTTCTGAGCCAGTACCGCTTCAACGCCACCCGCCGCTGCGATACCCAGAGGAGTCGCACCGGAGAAGCCGTCAACGGCGGTCCAGACCGCGTCACCGGAAAGTTGCGCCGGATAGGCGAAGAACAGGAACGCACGACCCGCCAGCGCCGGGTTGACGAAGTTCTTGCCGGTACCACCGAACACTTCCTTGGCGACAACTACACCGAAGGTAATGCCCAGCGCCACCTGCCACAGCGGAATAGTGGGCGGCAGGATCAGCGCAAACAGGATAGAAGTAACGAAGAAGCCCTCGTTCACTTCATGGCCACGCTTCATCGCGAACAGCACTTCCCAGAAACCACCAACCACGAACGTGGTGAGGTATACGGGCAGCCAGTAAACTGCGCCATAAATGAAGTTATCCCAGGTGCTCGCCGCGTCGTGTCCGGCAAACATGCCGATCAGCGCGCCGCGCCAGCCTTCGACTTCGGTGACACCCAGTGCCGCCATCGCCGTGTTGGCCTGATAGCCCAGGTTGTACATCCCGGCAAAAACCGCCGGAAAAGTACACATCCACACCAGGATCATCATCCGCTTCAGGTCAACCGCGTCGCGAACGTGCGCCGCTGATTTTGTTACCTGACCGGGGGTGTAGAAGATGGTATCGACCGCTTCATAGAGGGCGTACCAGTTTTCGTATTTGCCGCCTTTGTGAAAGTGCGGCTCAAGCTTGTCCAGAAAACCACGGATGCTCATCATCAGCCCTCTTTCTCGATCTGCGTCAGGTTGTCGCGAAGAATCGGACCGTACTCGTACTTGCCGGTACAGGCATAGGTACAGAGTGCGATATCTTCTTCGTCAAGCTCCAGCGCGCCGAGGTTAATCGCCGTATCCATATCGCCCACGACCAGTGCACGCAGCAGTTGGGTCGGCAGGATATCCAGCGGCATAACGTCTTCAAACTGCCCTACCGGCACCATGGCCCGCTCGGAACCGTTGGTGGTGGTAGTGAAGTTAAACAGCTTAGAGCTGAACTTGCCGGTTACCACGTTGAGCAGAGAGTGCTTCTCTTTACCCGGCGCGATCCAGCCCATGAAGTCGCGTGAGCGACCTTCGAGCAGCACGCTGATCTGGTTGGTGTAACGGGTCAGGAAAGCAAAGGGGCCTTCCGCGATAGCGCCGTTGAAGACAGATCCGGAAATGACACGGTTATCCGCGTTCTTAACCCGGCCTGCTACCAGCTCGTCGGTATTGGCTCCAACACGAGTACGCAGCAGCGTCGGCTCGGACACCTGCGGGCCACCCAGCGCAACAACACGTTCAACCGACAGACGACCGGTAGTAAACAGCTTGGCGATGGCGATCACGTCCTGGTAACCGATATACCAAACCGTCTTGGTAGCGCTGACCGGATCCAGAAAGTGAATGTGGGTGCCGGGGTTACCCGCCGGGTGAACACCTTCAAACTCAGCCACGGTAGAAACCCCCGCGGCCGGGATGTCTGCGCCCGCTGCTTTACACAGGAACAACTTACCCTGCACCAGCTTGGCCAGAATCTCCTGGCCCTGCAGGAAAGCGTCTTTCTGCTCAGCGATGATTACCGCCGGATCCGCGGATAGCGGATTGGTGTCGATCGCGGTGATGAAGATGGAGCTGGGCTCGCTTCCGGGAGCGGGAACCTTACTGAATGGGCGGGTGCGCAGCGCGGTCCAGAGACCGGACTCAACCAGGTTTTCCACCACCTGCTCGCGGCTCAACTGGCCGAGAGCTGCGGCGTCAGTTTGCGGGAATTCAACAGCATCATCGCCGTCGATCTCAATTACTACAGACTGCAGAGCCCGCTTCTCACCACGGTTAATCGCAGACACGACGCCACTTGCTGGCGCTGTGTATTTGACACCGGGTGTTTTCTTGTCGGTAAAAATCACCTGGCCGAGCTTCACTCGGTCGCCTTCACGAACAGCCATAGTAGGCTTCATGCCCACGTAGTCTGTGCCGATCACGGCTACCGAGCGCACTTCAGCACCATCAACGATGGTCTGACGCGGTGCGCCGGCAATAGGTAGATCCAGACCTTTGTTGATCTTGATCATACGCCTCACCCAATCAAAAAAGCTTTACTTTCAGGAACCTGTAAAACACCTGCACCGACTGAAGCACAGAACTGCGTTTTATCACTCAGATCCCTACCAAAAAAACCGCACAATTATAAAGATTTGGACCACCTTTTTCTACTCAACCAATGGGCTAGAAGGCAGCTTTTCCAAATTTTTTGCACCGCCGTCGCCGGGCCACAAAAAAAGCCGCTATCTAGCGGCTTTTTCGTTCATAACCGATTGAATCTCTTATCCTTCAATCGGGTAAGCTTGGAGCGTCGAGCGAGTCACCTGCTGCAGCAGACGGACCACCTGGCAGCTGTAACCAAACTCGTTGTCGTACCAAACGTAGAGCACACAGGAGTCACCGGCACCACTGACGATGGTCGCCAGCCCATCGACGATACCCGCCGCACGGCTGCCGACAAAATCAGTGGAAACCGCTTCCGGAGAGTTGCTGTAATCGATCTGCTTCTGCAATTTGGAATGCAGGGCTGCATCACGCAGATAGGTATTGATTTCGTCCTTGGTGGTGGCCTTTTCCAGATTCAGGTTAAGAATCGCCATGGACACATTCGGCGTCGGCACGCGGATCGCGTTGCCGGTCAGCTTGCCTTCCATTTCCGGCAGCGCCTTGGCAACCGCCTTGGCAGCACCGGTTTCGGTCAGAACCATGTTCAGGCCCGCCGCACGACCGCGACGATCACCCTTGTGGTAGTTGTCGATCAGATTCTGGTCGTTGGTGTAAGCGTGAACCGTCTCAACGTGACCATTTTTGACGCCGTACTTGTCGTTGACCGCCTTCAGTACCGGCGTAATGGCGTTGGTGGTACAAGAAGCCGCGGACAGGATCACATCTTCCGGCGTCACGTCACCGTTATTCACACCCATCACGATGTTCTTAACACCCTTGCCCGGCGCGGTCAGAATGACGCGAGAAACACCGTTGGCACGCAGATGCAGCGACAGGCCGTCGTGATCACGCCACTTACCGGTGTTGTCGATCACCACGGCGTTGCTGATGCCGTAAGCGGTGTAATCGATAGTATCGGGCGCGTCGGAGTAGATCACCTTGATGACGTTACCGTTGGCAACGATGGCGCTATTTTCTTCATCAACAGTAATGGTACCCAGGAAAGAACCGTGCACGGAGTCACGACGCAGCAGGCTGGCACGCTTTTCCAGATCACCACCCTGACCACGAACCACAATGGCGCGCAGGCGCAGGTTCTGACCGCCACCGGTTTTTTCGATCAGCAGGCGCGCTAGCAAACGACCGATACGACCAAAACCGTAGAGCACAACATCAGTGGCCGGCGCTTCTTCGCCGTTGTTCAGCGCACCCGCCAGCTCCTTGTTCAGGAACTCTTCCATCGACTGACCGTTAGCTTCACGCTTGAACTTGACTGCCAGCTTGCCGATGTCGATATGGGAGTGCCCCAGATCCATCTTATCCATCGCCTGCAGTACCGGATAGGTATCCAGCGGCGACAGCTCTTCACCTTCGATCTGGCGCGCAAAGCGGTGCGCCTTGAGGATGTTGATAACGGAACGTTTAACAACGATCTTGCCGAATACAGAGGTTTCGACTTCACGGTCGCGATACAGACGGCCGATTACCGGGATCATCGCTTCAGCGACGGCTTCACGCTCTTTCCATTCAGCAAAGACTTGTTCTTGACTCACGGGGGCTACTCCAATGTCGTCAGAATTTTGGGAGGCCGTATTATGCGCTTTTCCCTTATTTCGGGCAAACCACCAAACCTAGACTTTAGAATCAATCTTCAGCGCCCGTTTTATAATCGCTGCGTTGCGCTTACCGGGCCAGCCGTTACAATGCCCGCTGAACCCGCTAGCGAGCCCTTCTGCCCCAATGTCATCACTGCTGCTTTCCCACCTGCCGCCGCAAACAGATACCCAGACCCGCCACCTCGGCAACCTGCCTGACAGCGCCCAAAGCCTGCTGATCGCAGAGGCCGCTCAGGCATTTGACGGTGTATCACTGACGGTTTGCAGCGACTTTGAAGCAGCGGCGCGGCTGGAAGACGAGATCCGCTTTTTCGCACCGCAGCTGAACGTACTCAGCTTTCCCGACTGGGAAACCCTGCCGTTCGATAATTTTTCACCCCATCAGGATATTGTCTCCCAGCGCCTGACCGCCCTGCAGCAGCTGCCGCAGCTCAAGCGCGCCATTTTGGTGGTGCCAGCCTCAACCCTGCTCCACCGACTGCCGCCCAAAAGCTTCGTCAGCGCCAACAGCCTGGTGCTCGATATCGGCCAGAAAATAGATCCACTGCAACTGAGGGACGAACTGACCGAGGCAGGCTACCGCGCCGTGGAAACCGTCTACGAGCATGGCGAGTTCGCGGTACGCGGCTCGATCGTCGACATCTACCCCATGGGCAGCGATCTGCCACTGCGCATCGACCTGTTCGACGACGAGATCGACACCCTGCGCACTTTCGATCCGGAAACCCAGCGTTCGGTCGACCGCCTCGACAGCGTGCGCCTACTACCCGCCAAGGAGTTCCCGCTCAACAAGGCGGGCATCAACCGTTTCCGCCAGAACTGGCGCGACCGTTTCGATGTCGATCCGCGCCATTGCAGCGTCTACCAGGACATCAGCAGCGGCATTGCCCCGGCGGGGATCGAGTATTTTCTGCCACTGTTTTTTGACCAGACCGCCACCCTGTTCGATTACCTGCCGAGCAAGACCCAGCTGTTTACTTTCCCCGGTCTGGAGCGGGCGTGCGAGGAGTTCTGGCGCGAAAGCAACAGCCGGCACGAAAGTCGCGCTCACGACATTCAACGTCCCATTCTGACACCTCAGGAACTATTCCTGCCGGTTGAGCAGCTATTCGCCCAGCTCAAGCCGCTCCCGCGCACCCAACTGGAGCATGGCAGCACCGCACGCCACGGCACGGCATTACCCTTTTCCTCGCTACCGGAGATTACCGCCGACGGCCGGGCCGAGCAGCCGCTGGCCCGACTCGAGCAGCAGCTGCAGAGCCGCGGCGGACGTACCCTGTTCTGCGTCGAGTCCGCCGGGCGCCGAGAAGCCCTGCTCGAACTGCTGGCGCGCATCGGCCTGCGCCCCACGACGGTCAATGGCTGGCTCGGCTTTCTCAACGACAGTTGTCAATACGCTATCACCACCGCACCGGTATCCAGCGGCTGGTGCTGGGGCGATGAACTGCAGCTGATCACCGAAGCGCAACTGCTCGGCCAGCGGGTACTGCAGCAGCGACGTCGTCAGAAAGCCACGGACAACAGCGAACTGATCTTTCGCAACCTCACCGAACTGCAGGTGGGCGCACCGGTGGTGCACGACCAGCACGGCGTCGGCCGCTACCTCGGCATGCAGACACTGGAGCTGGATGGCCAACCCAACGAGTTCCTGACGCTGGAGTACGCTGACGGCGCCAAGCTGTATGTGCCGGTATCCTCGCTGCACCTGATCTCGCGCTACTCTGGCGCCAGCGACACTCTGGCACCGCTGCACAAGCTGGGCAGCGAACAGTGGAGCAAGGCGCGGCGCAAGGCGATGGAGCAGATCCGTGACACTGCCGCCGAACTGCTTGACATCTACGCCCGCCGCGCCGCTCGCAGCGGGCGCGAGTTCACCCTGGACGAGGTGGACTACCAGCAGTTCGCCCAGGGGTTCCCGTTCGAGGAAACCCCGGACCAGGAACAGGCCATCAACGCTGTCATCGCCGACCTGCAGAGCAAGGTGCCGATGGACCGCCTGGTCTGCGGCGATGTGGGCTTTGGCAAAACCGAAGTTGCCCTGCGGGCGGCCTTTATTGCCATCCAGAACGGCCAGCAGGTGGCGATACTGGCCCCCACTACGCTGCTCGCCCAGCAGCACTACCAGACCTTTCAGGATCGGTTTGCCGACTGGCCGGTTCGGGTCGAGGTGCTGTCGCGCTTCCGCAGTGGCGCAGAACAAAACAAAACCCTTAAGGGCCTCAACGAAGGCCAGGTCGATATCGTGGTCGGGACCCATAAGCTGCTCGGCAGCGATATCCGTTTCAAAGACCTGGGGCTACTGATCATCGACGAGGAACACCGTTTCGGGGTGCAGCAGAAAGAGAAGCTGAAGTCCCTGCGCGCCCAGGTCAACATTCTGACCCTTACCGCCACCCCGATACCGCGCACCCTCAATATGTCGATGGCCGGCATTCGCGACCTGTCGATCATCGCCACACCGCCGGCGCGCCGACTCTCAGTCAAAACCTTCGTGCGCGAAAAAGACAAGCCGCTGATCAAAGAAGCGATCTTGCGTGAACTGCTGCGCGGCGGGCAGGTGTACTACCTTCACAACGAAGTCAAAACCATCGACAACCTCGCCGCAGAGCTGCGCGAACTGGTGCCGGAAGCGCGGATCGCCATCGGTCACGGCCAGATGCGCGAGCGAGAACTGGAACAGGTGATGAGCGACTTCTATCACAAGCGCTACAACCTGTTGGTCTGTACCACCATTATCGAAACCGGTATCGACATCCCCAACGCCAACACCATCATCATCGAGCGTGCGGACAAGTTCGGCCTCGCCCAGCTCCACCAACTGCGCGGGCGGGTGGGCCGCTCCCACCATCAGGCCTACGCCTATCTGCTCACCCCCCATCACAAGGCCATGACCGCTGACGCCATCAAGCGACTGGAGGCGATTGAAGCGGCCAATACCCTCGGTGCGGGCTTTACTCTGGCCACGCACGACCTGGAGATCCGCGGCGCCGGCGAGCTGCTGGGTGACCAGCAAAGCGGCCAGATTGAAGGCGTAGGCTACGCGCTCTATATGGAGTTGCTGGAACAGGCCATAGAGTCGATTCGCAAAGGCGAAGCGCCGTCCATGGACAAACCCCTCAGTCACGGAGCCGAAGTGGATCTCAAGCTGCCAGCCCTGATTCCGGAAGAATACCTGCCCGATGTCCACAACCGGCTGATTCTCTATAAGCGAATCGCCAGCGCCAAGAACGCTGACGAGCTCAAAGAGTTACAGGTCGAGATGATCGACCGCTTTGGACTGCTGCCCGAGCCGGTCAAGAACCTGTTCCGGATCACACTGCTGAAGATCCGTGCTCAGGCGCTGGGCATCACCCGGCTGGATGCGGGCCCGAGCAACGGCCGGATCGAATTCAGCGGCGACACCGCGGTCGACCCCTTTATCCTGGTGAAACTGGTACAAGGCCAACCCCAGCGCTATGGACTGGAAGGCGGCAACCGGCTTAAATTCAATCTCGACATGGCCACCAGCGAACAGCGGTTTGACGCACTCGAACGGCTGCTGCAACAACTGACACCCGAGGGGAGATCCGCGTGATACAACAATCAATGGCAGCCGCTACCCTGCTGAGCCTGGCCCTGAGTCTGCCATCCGCGGCACTGGCCAACGATCCAGACCCGGACGCCCAGCCGGCGCCGTGGTATGAGGTGGAGCTGTATATCTTCGCTCAGGCGGACGACAACCTGATGGCAGAATTCTGGGACGAGCGCATTACCGCCCCTCCACCGCCGGAAAACGCCCTGCTGCTGCTCCAACCGGACGAAGACCCCAACCAATCGGCACGTTTTCTGCCGGCCAATCCTGCGGCAGAAACCTCCGCTCTGGCCGCATCGGCAGCCACAATCGCACCACCGCAACCGGCAGCACCACTGTCCGGCGACCTCGCCAGTAGCGCAGCTGTCAGCGCGCCAAGAGTGGTCGACACAACCTTGTATCAGAACGACGCCTACCGCCGCCTGGGTGAAACCCAATGGCAGCTGCCGGTGACCGCACAACGCTGGATCAATCGTGGCTACCAGCCACTCTTTCACGCAGCCTGGCGCCAGCCGGTCTCAGAGCGCGGCCAAAGCCTACCCATCATCGTCTCCAGTGAAGTACTTGCCAGCGACGGCACTCCGGCACTCAGCGGCGTTATTGAACTATCCATCAGCCGCTACCTGCACCTGGACGCCGACCTTTACTACCGGATTCAGACCCCACCGGGCTGGATCTCGATGCGCCCCAAAGGACCCGATGAGCTGGAGCAACCCCAGACATCCAGCAGCGCGGCCTCACTGTCATCATCAGAGATTCTGGCGATCTCGCCGCAGACGTCCGAGCCGACGCCGAGCACGCTGCAACTGGTGATGCCCGAGCCCGGGATATTGACCCTGCGGCTGCAACAGAGCCGTCGGATGCGCTCAGGCGAGCTGCACTACATTGACCACCCGATGCTTGGCCTCATTGCGCGGGTAACCCCCTACGAGCTCCCACAACCGGAACCCGAACCCCTGCTACCAACACCCCGGGAGACAGCCTCCGATGCTGCTACCACACAGCCGGCGCGCTCGGCCGTAGCAGCCGAAAAAGATGAGAAAAACTAACCTGACGGCTGAAAAACTGTCGTTTGCCCAGCGTTATACCAAGGTCTAATATGGCTACCAATCCTGCTTTGCAGGGGGTTTGGACATCAACCTGAAGAGCGTTACCAACCGGGTTACTTTCAGCCGATGCTGAACAATACCCCACAGCGACGAACTTCAGTCCGGCTTGCTCAAAGCCCACGGTGTTCGCTGTCATTGTCGACGGCTTGGCGCTAACGCGCTGTGTTTTATCCTCATCTTTAGGCTCCCTTTCAGGGAGCCTTTTTTTTACTCCTACGCATCACCTGATAAGTCAGCCTGCAGATCTGACCCACACCGCTACGTCGTGAAACGCCGCGCCACCACCAGGCAGAGGCGCGTCGGCCCCCACCAGGGCATTGATACCCACACCGTCAACAAAGTCCCTGCCGGGCCAGATCCCCTCCACAACCACCAATCCAGACGGAACGCGGTCGGTAAAAGACGCGACCAGCAGCACCTCGCCCCGTGTATTTCCAACCCGCACCAAACCCTGATCCGATAACCGATATTCTGCTGCATCACCGGGATTTATCAGCAACTTCGGCTGCTGCTCCCGGGCTCTGGAACTATCCGTCTCGGTGAAGCTGGAATTGAGGAAATGGCGTGCCGGCGGAGTAATCAGACGCAACGGATGACGCTGATCCACCCCTTCATTAACCGGCCAGTAATCCGGCCATTCCGGCATCTGAACCTGCTCTCCGGTCGGCCAGTCGGGCCGTAAGCGAAACCGCCCATCGGGCTGGGCAAAACCATCAAGAAATCGCATCTGCTCCGATGGTAACGAGCAATCAAGCCGCCCCATGCTGTCCAACTGCTCCAGGTCGGGATAGCCCGAGGCCAGCAGCGTTGCATCAATCAACTCGCGCTCGCTCCAGCCACAGGCGACATGCTCCGCGCCCAGCCGCCGCGCCAGCTGATTGATCAGCCAGTGGTTGGAGCGCGCTTCCCCGAGCGGCTCAATCCCTTGCAAACCGAGCTGCAGGTAGGGCTGACCATAACTGGTGTAAAGATCATCGTGTTCCAGAAAGGTGGTGGCAGGCAGCACCAGGTCGGCGAGCAGTGCGGTATCGGTCATGAACTGCTCATGTACGCAGAGAAACAGATCCTCACGCAGCAGCCCTTGCCTTACCCGTGCAGACTCCGGTGCAACGGTGGCGGGGTTGCTGTTTTGCACCAACATCGCCTTGACCGGCGGCCCACCCTGCAAGTCAGCCGGCTCACCCGCTAACACGGCGCCGATCCGGCACATATCAAGTTGACGCACAGGGCGCGCATGATCGGACGCTTCGATCAGGGTTTTATCCAGATGAAACAGGTCCGAAGTTGCCAGCAATGCCCCCCCGCCCCGCTCCTGCCAGGCCCCGGTGAGGGCCGGCAGACAAGACACCGCATGGACGTTAACCGCACCATTGCGTTGGCGACTCATCCCCAGACCGATGCGAATGAAGCTCGCCCGCGCGCGCCCATAAAGCCGGGCGAAATGCTCGATCTCCGCTACCGACAGTCCGGTCAGCGGCGCGGCCCAAGCCGGCGTGCGGTCGATCAGATGCGCTTCCAACCCGGCAGGATCATCGGTATAGCGCGCCATGTACTCACGGTCGACCAGTTGATCGCGAAACAACACATGCATCATCGCCGTCGCCAACGCGCCATCACTGCCCGGTTTCAGCGCAAGGTGCAGATCCGCCTTGTCGGCAGAGTGATTACGGTAAGGATCGACCACTACCAACCGGGCACCGCGCTTACGCGCCAGCGCAATATGGGTCATGGTATTCACCTGCGTTGCCACCGCATTACAGCCCCAGAGCACGATCAGGTCGCTATCAACCAGTTCGCGCGGATCAGTACCACAGATTTTGCCCGTCCCCGCTTTCCACCCTGCGTAGCCAATCGCGGTACAGATGTTAGTGAGCTGGCCGGAATAGCCCATCAGGTTGCGTAAGCGGTTGATGCTGCCGCGTTGCACCTGCCCCATGGTGCCGGCATAAAAATAGGGCCACACCGCCTCTGCCCCCCAGGTTTCAGCAACCTGATTCATCTGTTGCGCCAACAGATCCAGCGCCTGATCCCAACTGATCGGCTTGAATTGCCCACTTCCCTTGGCCCCTGTGCGCCGTAACGGTTGGCGCAGCCGTCCGGGGTGGTGCACCCGCTCCGCGTAACGCGCCACCTTGGCGCAGATGACACCGGCGGTAAAAGGGTTGCTCTTGTCACCGTGAATGCGACCAATGGTGTTGTCGTCACGGCGCTCCACTTTTAGCGCACAGGCCGATGGGCAATCGTGGGGACAAGTCGAAGAAAAGAACGCCGACGTCATGATCAAGCTCCAGAATTAGACCGCGGTAGGTTGAATAACCGCCTCGAAGCTTAGCAAGCGCCGGCGCCGTTAACGAGCAACCGCAACAGGAAAAGCAGAGTGTATGGCAATCAGATCAGCGGCCACTATCGAGCAATAACTGACGAAACTCGGCCGCCGGCAGCGGTCGGCTGAACAGGAATCCCTGCATGGTATCGCAACCTTCAGCGGCGAGGCAGCTCCGCTGCTCGTCGGTTTCCACCCCTTCGGCGACAACCTGTAACCCCAGAGACTGCGCCAGTGCCAAGATGGCGCGGGCAATCGCCATATCGTGCTCGTCACCGGGAATGTCGCGAACAAAAGAGCGGTCGATCTTCAAGGTATTGATGGGGAAACGCTTGAGATAACTTAGCGACGAGTAGCCGGTACCAAAGTCATCCAACGCAACGCGCACCCCCAGCCGCTGCAGTTGCGCCAGCAGCTGTTGGGCGCATTCTGGGTCATCCATCAGCATGCTTTCGGTCAGCTCACACTCCAACTGGGAGGCCGGCAACCCGGTTTGGGACAGCACTTCCGCCACGTGGCGGGTAAGTGAAGCGTCACCAAACTGCCGCGCCGACAGATTGACTGCGATGGAAAGATGCAAACCCAGCTCACGATTGAGGTCTGCCACCTCGCGGCAGGCCTCCGCCAGCGCCCACTTACCCATGCTGCCAATCAGACCGATCTCCTCGGCGGCGGGAATAAAGTCGTTAGGCGGGACCATGCCCCGGACAGGGTGCTGCCAGCGCATCAATGCCTCTGCACCGGTAATCCTGCCACTGCGCAAGCACACCTTCGGCTGGTAGTAGAGTACGAACTCGCCGGCCTCATTGGCGCGCTTGAGATCCAACTCCAGCTCTAGCCGTTGGCGGGCGCGTTCATTCATTTCCGGGGCGTAGAAACGGAAACTATTGCGCTCTTCCGCCGCCCGGAACATCGCCGCTTCGGCGTTAGCTAGCAGGACATCCGCACCGCCCTCTCCGGTTGCGAGCGTAATTCCGATACTGGCGGTCAGAGTGAGGTGATCACTGCCAACTTCGATCGGCTCGGCCAGACACGCCATCAGCTGCTGGGCGCGATGAACGATCTGGCCATCATCAAGATAATCGAACATCAGCCAGGCAAATTCGTCAGCCCCCAGACGGGCGACGGTATCCGCTGGCTGAGACAGATTTTGAAGACGCTGCGCCACGGTCTGCAGCACGGCGTCAGAACCGACCACGCCTAGGGACTGATGAACGATTTTGAAGCGATCCAGATCCAGCACCAAGAGCGCAAAGCGGCGATTGTTGCGACCGGCATGAATCACTGCCTGTTGCAGGCGGTCACGCAGCAAGTTTTTGTTGGCCAGCCCGGTCAGGCCGTCATAGTTGGCCAGTTGTTCCAGCTGACGCTCATAGCTTTTATGCGCGGTAATATCATCGATGACGCTGATGTAATGGGTTGTTTCTCCCTGCTCATCTTTCACCGGAGCGACGGAGAACTGGTTCCAGAACAGACTGCCGTTGCGGTGATAATTGCGCAGCACCACTTCCGCAGGCAAGCGCCCACGCAACGCTGCTTTGAGCTTTTCGAGTTCCGGCTGGCGGCGATCATCGCCTAACAGGAAGCGTCCATTGCGTCCAATGACCTCATCAGCGGGGTAACCGGTAATGGTTTCGAACGCTCGGTTCACATACACGAAGGGATTGTCCGGCAGCGACAGATCCGAGATGGCAATACCGCTACTGGCCGCATCCATGGCCCGGGTTAGCAGACGCATGCGGCTCTCTGCCTCGTAGCGCCCGGTAACGTCGAGCAAAGTACCCACCACAACCGGCTGCCCCAGATATACGGACCGGGCGCCGAACACCTCTATCCGCAGACGCCGCTGGTCAGCGCTCCATCCGATAAGTTCGTAATGCAGGCTATCGAGCTCGCCGTCGATACGCCGACGCAGGTTTTCCGCCACCCGTTCGCGGTCTTCCGGGGCCACCAGCTCCATTACTCTCATGCCAACAATCGCTTCGGGGGTATAGCCGAAGATGGCCGCCAATTGGGGGTTAGCAAACACGAACCGGCCATCCCGAATCATGTAGATACCGGCAACGGAATCCTCGGCGATGGTACGGAATCGCAGCTCACTTTCCTGCAGAGCTTCGCGAATACGATGAGCGCTGATGCCGAAACAGAGGTCTTCGCTCAGCTCTTGCAGCAGCGCTTGCTCTTCAGCATCGAACTGCGCCGGGTCGTCAGCATAGAGGTGCAGCACTCCATAGAGCCCCTGCTCCTCGTTTAGAAAGGGTAACGCCAGGCTGCTGCAGGCCCCTGGAGCCTCAGCCCCGACCGCATCACCATGACGCAGATGCGGCCGCAGACTGCGGAGCACCTGCTCCGAAACAGCAGGATCCGGCGCAAGCTGGCCCGCCCCACCTCCAGACGCCGCCACGTGGGCAACCGGCAACAACAGCGAATCAGCGGATGAGGCCAATCCGATCCAGGCGTAACAGTAACCACCAGCTTCAACCAGTTCTTCCGTGATCCCTACCATAAGTTCGGGCTCGGACCCCGATCGCACCAGGCACTGGTTACACGCCGACAGCAAACGATGCATTCGAACCCGCCGCTGCAGCGCCTGCTGGGATCGGCGCAGGGATGACACATCCTCTTTGATTGCGACGTAATGGGAGATCGCGCCGCGGTCGTCATGAATCGGGGCGATGACTTGGCTTTCAATGAACGTCTCGCCGGACTTGGTGCGATTAACCAGCTCGCCGCGCCATACCTGGCCGGCACTGATGGTCTGCCAGAGATCACGATATACCGCGGAATCGGTAAGGCCACTTTTCAACACGCTGGGGCGCTGACCGATCAGCTCCTGCTGGCTGTAGCCGGTCCGCTCCACGAAGGTATCATTAACGTATTCGACCACCCCGTCAGGGTCGGTAACACAGATGGCCACGGGGCCCTGATCGAGAATCTGGGCCATAACCTTGAGGCGCAGTGAAGAGTGGGCTTTATCCATGCCCGCCCCCCATCACCTGGATGATCTGAAACCGGTGGAACAGGACAACCACAAGGGTCTTCCGGGAAGATAGGAGCATGAGACTCGACACATCAGATTCGCAATCACCGATGCCCGAGGCGTTGAGCCGGCAGACACCGCTTTAATCACTTAAGCATACGTCAGCAGCGCCAAACAGCCAGATCGAACAACGACTTAATTGATTTGTGTCAGATTTACACCACGCAGGGCTAAGAGCGCCCGGAACGAATCAAACCACCCAGTCCGCTCTTTTCGAGAAAGCGGTTGAGCATATCGCGAATCTCCCGTTCATCGGACATCCGCAACGCATTCATCAGCAAGCCTTCCACCTGCGCCCGCTCCACCGAGCGGATAACATGCTTTACCCGCGGCAGGCTGTAGGCATTCATACTCAGCGAATCCACGCCCATGCCCACCAACAGCAAAACCGCCGCCGGGTCCGCCGCCAACTCGCCACAGAGACAAACCTCCAGCCCATGCTCGCGAGCCTGGATCATGACCTGATTAAGCGCACGAATGACACTGGGGTGAAGACGGGAGAACAAGCTGGCGACCTGTTCATTGTTACGATCGACCGCCAACAGATACTGGGTCAGGTCATTGGTGCCGATGGAAACAAAATCCAGCCGCCAGGCAAGGAAGTCCAGAAGATACATGGTCGAGGGTACCTCGATCATCACTCCGACCTGGGGTTTTAGCACCTCAAGCCCATCCTCTCGCAGACTACCGATCGCTTTGTCGAGCAACTGCAAAAAGCTGTCTACTTCACCCACGCTACTGACCATGGGCAGTAGAATTCGCAAGTTATCCATCCCTACCGAGGCGCGCAGCATGGCTCGCAACTGCCCCAGAAAGATCTCCGGGTGATCCAGGGTAAAGCGAATACCACGCCAACCGAGATAGGGGTTGGCCTCGGACACCGGAAAATAGGGTAATGGCTTGTCACCGCCGATATCCAGGGTGCGCATAGTCACCGGGCGAGGATGAAAGGCACCCAACACCTTGCGGTAGACCTGATACTGCTCCTCTTCGGTGGGAAAGGTCTCATGGACCATGAACGGGATTTCGGTACGGTACAAGCCGACGCCCTCGGCACCTTTCTGCAAGCCCGGAGTAATATCAGACAGCAGGCCGGTATTGACCAGCAGTGACAGACGACGTCCATCAATGGTCTCTGCCGGCAGATCACGAAGCTTGTCCAGCGAGCGGTCGAATTCCTGCTCCTGGCGTTGCAAGCGGCGAAACTCTGCCAACAGCGCTTTACTGGGGCGAAAGTGAACCCGTCCTTGATAACCATCGATGATCGCTTGCTGGCCTTTTAGCAGGCGCAGCGGCAGCTCCCCCACCCCCATGACCGCGGGCACGCCCAACGCACTGGCCAGAATGGCTGTGTGCGACAGCGCCGATCCCTGCTGACAGACAATCCCTGCAAGGCGCTCCTGGGGAATGTTGGCGATATCGGACACACTGACCACCTCCCCCACCAGAATGCAAGGCTCACTGTAGTTGGTCACGACCGTTTCAGGTTCAATCAAAAAACGCAGCAAGCGCAGGCCAATATTACGAATATCTTCACCGCGTGCGCGAAAGTAGGGGTCTTCCATCGCTTCAAAGATCGATGCCAGCTCCTCGATCGCCTGCTTCAGAGCGGCAGGCGCAACCAGCCCGCCTTCGATCCGGCTGCGCACTGCGTTTTGCAGATCGGCTCCGTCGAGAATCAGACGGTAGGCATCGAAAATCGCCTTCACATCGCCGGGGGTCTCTTCCATCTGCGCCCGCCCGGCTTCAAGCTCATTGCGCACACCCGTTACGGCATGCTCAAAGCTGACTAGCTCGCTGGCTTTATCCAGCGCACAGAGTTCATCAACCTGACGGAAGCTGAGGGAACCGCCCGGCACCACAATCTTGCCAATACCGACACCGGTGGAGCCGATGGCACCGTTAACGAAGGTATGGGAAGAGGTGTGACTCTGCAGCAAATTAGACACTTTACCGCTGTTGATGGCGTGACTGAGGATGCCCGCCAGGTGCGCGGCGATGGTGACCATAAAGGCTTCATCTTCGCCATCGAACCGGCGTGCATCACGCTGCTGGCCGACCAACACTCCGACCAGCTGACGGTAATGAACGATGGGCGCACCTAGAAAAGCGTGGTACTCGTCCTCATGCGCTTCCGGGAAATAGTGGAAGTTGGGGTGACTAGGCGCGTCTTCGATATTAAGCAGTTGCTCGCGTGCGCCAACCAACCCCACAAGGCCATCGCCGAGCGGCATGCGGATACGGCCGACGGACGCAGGATCGAGCCCCTGAGTACACATCAGCACCAGCTCCTGACTGTCCGCATCCATCAAGTAGATACTGCAAACATCCAGCGCCATCACCTCTTTTACCTGGGTCGATAAAATCCGCAGGATCTCATCAAGAGATGCAGCCGCACTGGCATCTTGAACGATACGCTGTAGGCGGGCCAAACTTGGCATGGGACAGACTCCTTATCACCACCGGTGTCGCAAACGAATCAACAGACCTCTCGACGCAAGTCAGCAGGCGGCGCTCTTAGCCCTAGATCATTAATCAGAATCGCTAAAAAGGAAAGCGGGGCCGACAACCAATCAGCGGCAGACCCGGTTGCGTCCACCGGATTTAGCCCGATACAACGCATTATCAGCCAACTCGCTGATTTCACGCGGTGTTGCCCCATCCTCAGGAACCAGAGCCGCCACCCCGGCACTGATAGTCACCCAATCAGCCGTTGATGACGCTTCATGGGGCAAACCGGTTTGCCGTACCGCTTCGACCATGGCCTGGGCAACGGTTTCAGCGCCCTCTCGCGTGGTTTCCGGCAATATAGCCATAAACTCTTCGCCCCCATAGCGGGCCAGCATATCAGCCGGACGCCGCAAACAACGCGACATCGCCTTGGCCACCTGACGCAGACAATCATCCCCCAACGAATGACCATAGTGGTCGTTGTACGCCTTGAAATGGTCAATATCGATTAGCACCAGTGCCAGGGGCTCGCCATGTCGCCGCAGTCGCAACCACTCCTGTTCCAGCTTGCGGTCACATTCCCGCCGATTGGGCAATTCGGTGAGGTAATCCATGCGCGCCAGCGACGCCAGCAGGGTCGCGCTGCGTTTCATGCGCAAATGCAGGTCCAGCCGGGCCTGACAGACCTTGGCATCGCCAAGATCAAACAGAACATCGGTGGCACCCACGTCAAAACCAGCCAGTTCAATACCGGGGTCACTGGCGTCTGCCAGCAATATCAGCGCGGTATACCGAAACACCGGCAGCGCCCGCAACTCGGAGCAAAACGTCAACGCTTCGTCGCGCGCCTGCTGCGCATCAATTACCACCATGTCCGGTAAACAATCCTGATCCTTGAGCCACTGGTGGGCAGCGGCAAAATCGCTCTGCTGGGTAAACTGGTATGCCGCATCCAGCTCAGTAGTGTTGCAACGCTCCTTGCCCAGATTACCGACCAACAGGATTGCCTGGCGCGGTTTGAGCTCACAGGCGGCCAGACTTTCCGGCGCCAAACCGATCTCCTCTCCGGAGAAAAAATTGGACAACAGGTCGTAGGTTGGAAAACCCAGTACCGGCTTGTCCGCGGCCACCGACACCATCGCCGGCAAGCGGGTATGAAAACGTTCGCCCTCCCACTCCCGTTGCCAGCCAGCCAGCTGCTCAACTACTTGATCGGCAGCAAGATTCGCTTCCGGATAGTCAACCCCTACCGTGCGACAGAGCTGGCCCAGCACCTGCGGGTCGGAGATATTCTCACCACGCTGCCAATACGCACGATAGATACGGGTGCGCAGCTCGGCACGCGGGTGACGACCGATATCCGCGAGCGCCACCAGTAACCGGTTAGCCAGGCGGGTCGATGGGCGAAAATCGGGGGTCACTATGTTCACTTCCGGTGCGCGCTTGCGTACCACGGCCACCTCATTAATGAGCTGGGTCTGGTCCACCAGAGTCGACTTACCGGCATCCGCGGCGGGCATATGTTCGATTCCGCGCCATTCCACCTTGGCGCTTTCACCCATAGCAAGAATGCGCTCGTTAAGCGCAAAGCAAAACGGGCAATTGAAATCGGAATAAAAAACGATCGCTGGGTCAGACACCGGCACTCCCCTGTTTCAGCAACGCATCACGGCCTTCTCTGGCCATCTCATTGAGCCAGTTTAACCGCTGTCGAAGGGGTTACAACCGCTAGCCTGACAAAAGCTGACCGCCATCAACTCCGCATCGATCCGTCATCCGGGGATTAATCGCGTTTGGGCAGCGTCACGGGGAAGGCCGCCACCGATCCTTTGGCGTCCGAGATTTTGCTCACCCCCTCCTTCGCCACTTCGTCAATGCGCACTACTGCGTGCATAGGGATGAAGCTCCGCTTGACGTCCTGAAACAGGTTCTTCAGTTTTTCTTCGCCGGGATCGACCACCACCTGCGACTGCGACCCGAAAACGAGTTCCTCGATCTCGACAAAACCATATAAATCAGAGCTATAGACCGCACGGGCATAGACTTCGAACAACTGGTCCTGATTGACGAACATTACGCGGTAGAGATGTTTGCTGGCCATAGTGTCATTGCTCAGAAAATTTGCGCCATTTTAGGCGCTCCCTCGACGTTATAAAAGCGCCCTTCTCCACCGCTATTACGCGCACGACAGCATTGCTGTCGGACCGGTCGCACGTGGTATAATCAGCCGTTTTACGCTGAGCGGTTATCCGCTCCGCAGAAGCACACAGAGGTTGTTGAATCCATGGCAAAGAAGCTTTACATCAAAACCCACGGCTGTCAGATGAACGAGTACGATTCCTCGCGCATCGCTGACCTGCTGGGGGAAAGCCATGAGATGGAGGTCACCGACAACGCCGACGAAGCGGATATTCTGCTCCTCAATACCTGCTCGATTCGCGAAAAAGCACAGGAAAAGGTATTCCACCAGCTGGGCCGCTGGAAAAAGCTCAAGGAGCAGCGCCCCGAACTGGTCATTGGCGTTGGCGGCTGCGTCGCCAGCCAGGAGGGCGCCGCCATCCGCAGCCGGGCACCCTATGTTGACATGGTGTTCGGCCCGCAGACCCTGCATCGCATTCCCGAGATGGTCGATCTGACCCATCAGGGCCAAAGCGGGTTGGTCGACGTCAGCTTCCCGGAGATCGAAAAGTTCGATCGCCTGCCCGCGCCCAAGGTTGAGGGTGCGGAAGCCTTTGTTTCCGTCATGGAAGGCTGCAGCAAGTACTGCACCTTCTGCGTAGTACCCTACACCCGAGGCGAAGAGGTCTCGCGCCCCTTGGGTGACGTCCTGCAGGAGATCGAGCAACTGGCCGAACAGGGGGTTCGCGAAGTCAATCTGCTGGGACAGAACGTCAACGCGTATCGCGGTGCTACCGGCGATGGTGAAACCGCCGACCTGGCTGAACTACTGCATCTGGTCGCCGCCATTGACGGTATTGACCGCATCCGCTTCACCACCTCGCATCCGATGGAGTTCGGCGATAGCCTGATTCAGGCCTTCGCCGACATCCCCGAGCTGGTCAACCACGTCCACCTGCCGGTCCAGAGCGGCTCCGACCGCATTCTGGCCGCCATGAAACGCGGCCACACCGCGCTGGAGTACAAGTCGATTATCCGCCGGCTGCGCAAAGCCCGACCGGGGATCAGCCTGAGCTCCGACTTCATCATCGGCTTCCCTGGCGAGACCGCGGCTGACTTTGAAGCGACCATGAACCTGATTCATGATATCGGCTTCGACCACTCTTTCAGCTTCATCTATAGCGCCCGTCCCGGCACCCCGGCGGCGGAGCTGCCTGACAGCACCGATGACGACACCAAGAAGCAGCGTCTGGCGATTTTGCAGCAACGCATCAACGGACAGGCAATGGCGATCAGCGAGGCGATGGTAGGCACGGAGCAGCGCATTCTGGTGAGCGGATTCTCCAAAAAAGACCCTGGCAAACTACAGGGACGCACCGAAAACAATCGCGTGGTCAACTTCAGCACCGATGATCCCGAGCTGATCGGCCAGTTCGTAACCGTTCGCATCGACAAGGCCTACCCCAACAGCCTCGCCGGCGAACTGCTGCCAGCGGAACTTGCCGACTAGGCCAGAGCCGAACCATACTGAGAGGCACAGCGCCTGTGTCTCATTGTCTTCCATCGCGAGGTGAGTAGTTTCCTTGAGCACCGAAACCGCAGTAAAACTGACACTGGAACCCGACAACCCCACCCATCTGGCCAACCTGTGCGGGCAGCTGGATGAACACCTGAAACTGATTGAAGTGCGCGTTGGCGTACAGATACGCAATCGCGGCAACAACTTTCAGCTGGTGGGCGAAGATAGCAAGACCCGCGCGGCCACCACCCTCCTCAAAAATCTTTACCGGCAGGCAAGCCAGGGCACCGAACTGACGCCAGAGATGGTGCATCTGTCGCTGCAGGAAGCCGCCGTGGCGCAGCAGGGCCAGACAGGCAAACAAGGCGACACCATCCAAACCCGCAAGGTCCTGATCCGGCCCCGCGGTGAACACCAGCAGAACTATGTCCGCTCGATCCGTGAGCTGGACATCAACTTCGGTATCGGTCCGGCCGGCACCGGCAAGACCTACCTCGCCGTAGCCTGTGCGGTTGATGCGCTGGAGCGCGACCAGGTCCGCCGTATTCTGCTGGTTCGCCCCGCCGTAGAAGCCGGGGAAAAGCTCGGTTTTCTGCCCGGCGATCTGGCACAGAAGATCGACCCTTACCTGCGCCCCCTATACGACGCGCTCTACGAGATGCTCGGGTTCGACACCGTCAGCCGACTGATTGAACGCAATGTGATCGAAGTGGCACCGCTGGCTTACATGCGTGGCCGCACCCTCAACCACGCCTTTGTGATTCTCGATGAAAGCCAGAACACCACCAAGGAGCAGATGAAAATGTTCCTGACCCGCATCGGTTTCGGCTCCACCGCCGTCATCACCGGCGACCTGACCCAGGTCGATCTGCCACGCGGAGCCCTCTCTGGATTGCGGCATGCCCAGCAGGTACTGCATGGCGTTGAAGGGATCGGCTTTACCCAGTTCGATGCTCGCGATGTCGTGCGCCACCCGTTGGTTCAACGGATAGTACAAGCCTATGATGCCCATGATGAGCAGCAGGCCCAGGGCGACCACAAAGGATGAGCGGCGCCTGTATAGACCTGCAGATTGCCAGCGACCAGCCCGACCTGCCCTCGGCCGAACAGCTGCAGCAGTGGGTAGAAGCGGTCACCGCCAGTCTGGCTGATCCCGTGGAGGTCACCATACGCCTGGTGGACCAGAGCGAAAGCCAACAGCTCAACCGTGACTATCGGGGCAAGGACAAGCCCACTAATGTCTTATCTTTTCCCTTTGAAGTTCCCGAGGGAATCGAACTAAACTTGCTCGGCGATCTGGTGATTTGCGCACCGGTGGTTGCTATGGAGGCGGCGCAGCAGAGCAAGCCGCTGCAACACCACTGGGCCCATATGGTCATACACGGTACGCTCCACCTGCTTGGTTACGATCATATCGATGACAGGGAGGCGGAAGAGATGGAAGCACTGGAAACCCGCATACTCGGCAAACTGGGCATCCCCGCCCCCTACGAAACGCACTACGAGGCACCGGAAGGACAATGAGCGAAGATCGATCGAGTAACGGTCAGGGTCAGCGATCCTGGCTGGACCGAATAACACAGGCTTTTTCCGATGAGCCTAAAGATCGAGACGACTTGCGGGGTCTGCTTCGCAACGCCGAAAAAGCCAACCTGCTTGACCCCGAGGCGCTGCGCATTATCGAAGGTGCCATGGAGGTATCCGACCTTCAGGTCCGCGAGATCATGATCCCACGCCCGCAGATGGTGGTGATCGATTCCAACGTACCACCACGGGAGTTCCTGCCGGAGATGATCGCATCAGCCCACTCCCGTTTCCCGGTGATCGGAGACTCCCCCGACGAAGTAATCGGCATTCTGCTGGCCAAAGACCTGCTGCCCTATTTTCTCAGTGGCGGGATCGACGAATTCAGTATCCGTAACCATCTACGCCCCGCGATCTTTGTCCCGGAGAGCAAACGGCTGAACATTCTGCTGAAGGAGTTTCGCGATAACCGCAACCACATGGCGGTAGTGGTGGATGAATATGGCGGCATCGCGGGCCTGGTTACCATTGAAGACGTTCTGGAGCAGATCGTTGGTGATATCGAAGACGAGTACGACGACGACGAAGATGACACCCAGATCAAGCAGATAGAAGCCAACTGCTACCTGGTCAAGGCGCTAACCCCGATCGACGACTTTAACCAGCGCTTCGGCAGCACGTTCAGCGACAGCGAGTTCGACACCATCGGTGGCATTATCACCCAGGGATTCGGGCGTTTGCCGGCACGGGATGAATCGGTAGAGATAGACGGGTTCAGCTTCCGAGTGCTTAATTCAGACAACCGCCGCATTCGCCTGGTCCAGGTATCCGTACTCGACGCAGAGTAACCAGCCCATGCTTCCGCTTGCAAAGCTGCCGGGTACCGGCACCCTGCGTAATTTGCTTACGCTACTCGCCGGCACATTGGCACCTTTGGGCTTCGCCCCGGTGGATGCCTGGCCACTGACGCTGTTGTCGATGACCCTGTTTCTGGGACTCATCGGCAGCGCCGACCGGCCTGCGCTGTCCGGCTGGTTGTTTGGCGTCGGTTTTTACGCCACTGGTGTCTCATGGGTGTTTGTCAGCATCCATCAATTCGGCCCGGCGCCTATCCCCCTCGCGGCCTTGCTGACGGCACTGTTCGTCGCCGGCATCGCTCTGTTTTTTGCGCTCCCGGCTTGGCTTCTGCGGCGGTTACGGCTAACCCACCCACTCAGCATCGCGTTTGGCTTTCCAGCCCTATGGGTGCTGGGTGAATGGTTCCGCAGCACCTTTTTGACCGGTTTTCCCTGGCTCCTGAGTGGCTATGCCGCACTCGACACCCCCCTTGCCAGTTGGGCCCCGGTCGCCGGGGTGTATGGCGTCAGTTTTATCCTCGCATCGGTATCAGCCGGGCTATGGCTGCTGATCTCCGCCACCAGTGCCAGCGTTCGCTGGAGCGCAGCCATCTCAGTCGCGCTACTGCTGGGAAGCGGCGCTGCATGGTCGCCCGTCAACTGGGTTACGCCACAGCCCTCGCCGCTGCGGATCAGCATTGTGCAGGGAAATATTGCCCAGCAACTCAAATGGCTGCCACAACAGCGCGAACAGATACTGCAGCGCTACATTGAACCCAGCCGCCAATTGGATGACACCGACCTGATCCTGTGGCCAGAGACAGCCCTGCCTCTCCTGCTGGATCAAGCACTCCCCCGGCTGGAACCCTTGCTGCGGCTACTGGATGACCGCCAGATCGGCTTGATCACCGGCGCAGCAACCCGGCTCGCCAAGCCCGATGGCTGGCGCTACCACAATTCAGTGGCAGGACTTGCCGGCGCCAGCGGGCTGTATCACAAACAGCGCCTGGTGCCGTTTGGCGAATATGTGCCGCTGGAAGGCTGGCTCCGCGGCCTGATCCGCTTTTTCGATCTACCGATGTCCAGCTTCAGCCTGGGGCCATCGCACCAACCGCCGCTACGTAGCGGAGATTACGCTTTGGCGCCCTTTATCTGCTATGAGATCGTCTATCCGGAACTGGTTCGGGAAGCGGCGCTGCAAAGCGACTTTCTTCTCACCATCAGCAATGATGCCTGGTTCGGTGACAGCCTTGCGCCTCACCAACACCTGCAGATGGCCCGTATGCGTGCGCTGGAAAACGGCCGTCAGCTGATCCGCGGCACCAACAATGGCATCAGCGCATTGATCGACGAAACAGGCCAGGTGATCGCCCAATCGACGCAGTTCAAAACCGAAATATTGCGTGGCGAAGTGTCAGCGATGAGCGGCACCACACCCTTCACCCGTCTCGGATCGACACCGCTGCTGCTTCTGTGCACCCTGATCCTGGGGGTCATCGGTTGGCGCCGGCGATACCAGCTGATCACACCATCGGCGGGGAGGGCTCGCGCTCGAAGTAACGCCCGGCACACTGATGGCAAGGTTCGATAAGCGCCGTCTCTGTCAACACGGCCAACTGTCCGCAGGAGAGACAGCGTAGCGCGCCAACGCCCGCCACTTCCCCGGCCAGATAGGTTTCCGCACCGTGATCCAACCGCTGAGCCAGCTCCATCTGATCCACCGTAGCCGGGTCCGCCAGCAAACCGAACATGTCGACCACGCGCTGTTCCAGCGCATTCAGATCAAACTTCAGTAACGCCGCGATGCTCTCTCCGGTTTTGTGTGCGATCCGACCCAGCTCGCTGATATCCCGCTTGACGTAGGCCGACAGCAGATCCAGCTCTTCGCGGGTCATTTCACGGGCCGCCAGCTCCAGTTCCGCGGCTTCTTCAATCTTGTCTTTGATATAGGGCCACGAATGCTCCTCCAGATCCTCGACCGAGCGGTAGACCCGCTCGACGATCCGGTCGTACGCGGCTACGGCACTCTCGCTGAGAGAGCTGCGTTCATCTTCTTTTTTGGAAGGATCCATCGACGACTCCGTTGGCTGAAAACCCTTATCTGCACTGCGCCTTCTATTGTATCCTAGTCGCTAAATTCCGATTTACCTTTGACTGCAAAGGCGGCAACCACCACAATGCCGCCTTTGCGTTTTAAATGGACATCCACGGCGAAATGAAAGAACAGTACAACCCCAGCGAGATCGAAGCCCAGGCGCAACAGCACTGGGACGTTAACGACAGTTTTAAAGTCAACGAAGATCCGGATAAGGAAAAGTTCTACTGCCTGTCCATGTTCCCCTACCCCAGCGGACGACTGCATATGGGGCACGTACGCAACTACACCATCGGCGACGTGATCACCCGCTACCAACGGATGCGCGGTAAGAACGTACTGCAGCCGATGGGCTGGGATGCTTTCGGGTTGCCGGCCGAAAATGCGGCTATCAAAAACAAGGTCGCACCCGCCAAATGGACCTACGAAAACATTAACTACATGAAAGCTCAGCTCAAGCAGCTGGGCTTCGGCTACGACTGGTCACGCGAAGTCGCCACCTGCCATCCAGAGTACTACCGCTGGGAGCAGTGGTTCTTTACCAAGCTGATGGAGAAAGGCCTGGTCTACAAGAAAAACGCCATGGTCAACTGGGATCCCGTTGACCAGACGGTATTGGCCAATGAACAGGTAATTGATGGCCGCGGCTGGCGCTCCGGCGCGCTGGTGGAACGTAAAGAGATCCCTCAGTGGTTCCTGAAGATCACCGACTACGCCGAAGAACTCCTCAAGGACCTCGACCAGCTGGAAAACTGGCCGGAACAGGTTCGCACCATGCAAAAGAACTGGATCGGCCGCTCTGAAGGGGTCGAACTCAGTTTCCATGTGCAAGGTGACGGCGACCTGACCGTATTCACCACCCGACCGGACACCCTGATGGGCGTCACCTATGTGGCCGTCGCGCCACAGCACCCGTTGGCTCAGAAAGCAGCAAAAGCTAATCCCTCACTCGCCGGCTTCCTCGAAGAGTGCAGCCACATGAAAGTCGCCGAAGCCGATATGGCGACCATGGAAAAGCGCGGCATGGCGACCGGTTTCAGTGCAGTACACCCCATTACCGGCGATACCGTACCGGTCTGGGTAGCCAACTTCGTGCTGATGGAGTACGGCTCCGGCGCGGTGATGGCGGTCCCCGCGCACGACCAGCGCGACTGGGAGTTCGCCCGCAAATACGACCTGCCGATCAAGCAGGTGATTACCCCGGACAGTGTTGACGCCAACTGCGATATCGAACAGGAAGCCTTCACGGACAAAGGGGTACTGATCAACTCCGGTGAGTTCGACGGCTTGACCTCGGCTGACGCCTTCCGCGCCATCGCGTTCCACCTCAAAGAAGCCGGTAAAGGCGACATTCAGGTTAACTATCGCCTGCGCGACTGGGGTGTTTCCCGCCAGCGCTACTGGGGTACACCAATTCCGGTCATCAACTGTGGCAGCTGCGGCTCCTTGCCGGTCCCCGAGCAAGACCTGCCGGTAGTGTTGCCGACCGATATCGAGTTTGACGGCTCCGGTTCGCCGATCAAGTCGATGCCGGAGTTCTACGAAACCACTTGCCCCAACTGCGGCGGCGCGGCAACCCGCGAAACTGACACCTTCGACACCTTCATGGAGTCCTCCTGGTACTACGCCCGTTACGCCTGTCGTGACGCCGCCGACGCCATGCTGGACCAACGCGCCGACTACTGGGCTCCGGTCGATCAATACATCGGCGGTATCGAGCACGCCATTCTGCATCTGCTCTATTCACGCTTCTTCCACAAGCTGATGCGCGATCTCGGCCTGGTCAACTCGGATGAGCCCTTTGCCCGGTTGTTAACCCAGGGCATGGTTCTGGCCGAAACCTACTACCGCGAAGACGACAAAGGCGGTCGCCACTGGTTCTCACCGCAAGAAGTCGAGATCAAGCGCGACGACAAAGGCGGCATCAGCAGTGCGGTGCTCAAGAGTGATGGCCAGCCGGTGGTTTTTGCCGGCATCAGCAAGATGTCCAAGTCCAAGAATAACGGCATCGATCCTCAGGTGATGATCGACCGTTTCGGTGCCGACACGGTACGCCTGTTCATGATGTTCGCAGCCCCCCCGGAGCAATCACTGGAGTGGTCAGACAGCGGCGTAGAAGGCGCCAACCGCTACCTGCGCCGGCTTTGGAAGCTGGTCTACGAGCATGTCAGCCGCGGACCGGTCAGTGCCCTTGAACCCCGATCTCTGGATGACAAGCAGCAGGCGGTGCGTCGCAAGACACACGAAACCATCGCCAAGGTCACCGACGACATTGAGCGCCGGCAAACCTTTAACACCGCCATCGCCGCTGTGATGGAGCTGACCAACACCGTCAGCCGCTTCATCGACACCAGCGCACAGGGTCGCGCAGTCACTCAGGAAGCGCTGGAAGCAGCGGTGCTGCTGATCTCGCCCATTGTTCCTCACGCCTGCCATCAGTTGTGGGCCGATTTGGGCCACGGCAGCGATGTTCTCAACCAGGCTTGGCCAGTGGTTGATGACAGTGCCCTGACCCGGGATTCGCTCCAGATCGTAGTGCAGGTCAATGGCAAGCTGCGTGGCAAGATCGAAGTGCCCGCCGACGCGGACCGCGACTTTATTCAGCAGGCCGCGCTGGCCGACGAGAACGTCGCCCGCTTTACCAATGGCGTTGTTCGTAAGGTCATTGTGGTGCCGGGCAAGCTGGTCAACATTGTCGTCAGCGGCAAGTAAGATGATCCGCCGGCTGCTGCTTCCGCTTAGCCTCAGCCTGCTATTGGCAGGCTGCGGCTTTCAGCTGCGCGGATTAGTGGCCGTTCCCGAAGCGCTGCAGACCCTGACTCTGGAGGGCGACAGCAGCACGCCGGTCTACCAGACGCTGGAACGCCAGCTACGTGCCAACGGTATCGAGCTGGTCAGCCCACCCCGCGAGACTCACTACCGGATCGCACTCTACTCCGAGGGTTTTAACCGCCGCGCCGCCAGCCTTAACACCCGCGGCAAAACTGAAGAGTACGAGCTGCGCTCGCAGCTGCGCTTCGAAATTTTCGATCGCAACGGCGACAGTGCCACCGGGCCACTCGAAGTCAGCGCAGAACGAACCTATCGCTACGACGAGAACAACATCAACGCCATGCAGGCTGAAGAAGCGCTGCTGCGGGATGAGCTGCGGCAGAATATCGCCAGCCAGGTGATACGCCGCTACCTGGCGTTAGCAACCACCGCGTCCGGTTCATGAAGCTTACCCCGGAACAGCTCTCAGGCCATCTGCAGCGCTCACTGCTGCCGGTCTATCTGCTCTCCGGCGATGAGCCGTTGCTGATTCAGGAAGCCGCCACTACCCTGCGTGCAACGGCGCGCAACGCCGGCTACGCCGAACGGGAAACCCTCCACGCAGATGCCGGTTTTCAGTGGGAAAACCTGCTGGAGCGCGCCAACAGCCTGTCGCTGTTCTCAGACAAGCTCCTGCTGGAGCTGCACATTCCCAACGGCAAGCCGGGCCAGAAGGGCGGCCCCATTCTGGAGCAGTATCTCAGTTCACCCTCTCCCGACACCCTACTACTGATCTATACCCCCCGCATTGACGCGGCCACGCAGAAAACCCGCTGGTTCAAGGCGATCGACAACGCCGGCGCTACGCTGGCGTTCTGGCCGGTCGAAATGGCGCAACTGCCGGGCTGGATCAACCGCCGCTTTCAGGCCGCCGGTCTCAGCTGCACCCCATCAGCGGCGCAACTGTTGGCTGAGCGGGTTGAAGGCAACCTGCTGGCTGCCAGTCAGGAGATTGAAAAACTCAAGCTGGCGGGTATAACCGGCTGCGTCGATGAAGAGCAGATCATCAGCGGCGTTAGCGATAGCGCGCGCTTTGACGTATTCACTCTGACCGACGCTGCCCTCGCCGGCAAGACCGGCCGTAGCCTCAAGGTGTTGCAGGGCTTGCGCAGCGAAGGTGTCGAGGCAACGCTGGTTCTCTGGTCGCTCAGCCGCGAAATCCGTACCCTGCTTGAATTGGCCCTGGAATGCCGAGGCGCACCGCCCAGCGACGCCCAGTGCAAAAAGCACCGCATCTGGGGCAAGCGCAAATCACTGGTGGGCGCAGCCCTCAGTCGTACCCCTCCCCGCCGGCTGGAGCACCTGCTGCAACAGTGTGCCGCCGCCGACCAGGCCATCAAGGGGATGTCACCCGCCGCTCCATGGGATCTACTGGCGCAGCTGATCACCGGATTATCCGGCAGCTCGCCGCGCGCCGATTAAAACAACCGTTTTAGTCATCCCTTATTTTCTTGACTTACCTCAACAAAGCCCTTGGCTAACACTGCGCTAGATCAAAGCAGACTGCCCAGTATCGGCCTAAGGTTTACAGTGAGATAGTGGAACCAGGCCGGACATAGCCAATGAAAGATGCACAGGGGTTTACCTTAATCGAGCTGCTGGTGGTGATCAGCGTAGTCGCCATCCTGGCGGGCTTGGTGGTACCCGGCTTTACCAGCTTTATCCGCGACAATCGCATGACCAGTCAGATTAACACCCTGGTGGGAGCGATCCACTTTGCCCGTGGTGAAGCGGCTAACCGGCGTAGCATCGTTACCCTCTGCGCCAGCAGCGACCAGGCCACCTGCAACACCACCAACTGGGAGGCGGGATGGATCATCTTTACCGACAGCAACAACAACGGCGATGCCGTTATTAACGGAAGCGATGAACTGCTGCTGGTTCAGGAAGCTCTGGACGGCAACACTACCTTGCGCAGCAGCGGTTTTAATTTTGGCGGCGCCGGCAAGTTCCACTACGCGGCCACCGGCTTCATGATGGCAGCCGATCCGCAAGCCGGCACTTTTACCCTCTGTGACGAGCAAGGGGCCAGCGACGCCCGTGCCATTATCGTCAATATCTCCGGGGTGTCGCGCCTGGCCACCGACGAGAATAACGACGGTATTGTCAACGACCATACCGGAAACCTGGGGAATGTCTCATGCCCTTGATTGCCTGCTACTCGCGCCTGTCGCGCAGTTCCCAGCGCGGCGTGAGCATGATGGAAGTGCTGATCGCGCTGGTACTGCTGACGACCGCGTTATTGGGAGCTACCGCCCTGCAGCTAACCGGATTGCAAAACAACCGTAGTGCCTACTATCGCTCTCAGGCCAGCCTGCTGGCTTACGACTTTGCCGACCGCATCCGGGTCAACGCCGGCTACGCCTTGGCCGACAGCACCCGCTACGAAGTCGATACCGCTTCACCGGCAGTACCCTCTGCCACCAGCTGTGCACCAACGCTCAATGGCTGTTCCGACAGCCAGATACGCGATATCGACCTGCGCGAATGGTACGAAAACTTTTTCGACGTGACCGGTGTCGGCCATGACGGTAGTGATTACCGGCCTCTCCTGCCCTCCGGCACAGCCGAGGTGACAGCCACCGGCCCGGACTACACCATCACCATCAGTTGGCAGGAGGTGGACTGGAACGTGGGCGCCAACAGTAACAGAAGCGACACCACCAAACAGTTCATTCTCGATTTTAACGTGACGGATTGACGATGATGCAGCATAGCCGCACGCTCACAGCACGCCACAACCAGCGCGGTTTGTCGCTGATCGAACTGATGATCGCACTGGTAATCAGCAGTTTTCTGATGCTAGGGGTGTTTCAGGTGTTCGTGGGTTCGAGCGGCACCGACCGGATCTCTCACGCTTTCGCCCGCGTGCAGGAAAACGGCCGTCTGGCGATCGATATTCTTACCCGTAGTCTGCGGATGGCGGGTTATCAGGGCTGCATTGATACTGAAGTTATCGACCTGCGGGTCATAGCCAACAATGCACCCAGTCTGGATCTGACCAATGAAGCAGTAATCGGTTATGAAACCGACCACTCCAGCTGGGATGCGATCAACCGCAACGACGCACTGGACCCCATCAGCGGTGCCCTGGTCGGCAGTGACGTGGTGTTCGTACAGTTCGTCAACCCAACCGGAACAGATGTGGTCTGCACCGGGGCAGCCAACTCTAATAGCTGTTTTAGTCAGAACGCCAACATCAAGATCAGCGATAACAACGCGGGCTTTACTCAGCACGATATTGTGGTGGTATCTGATTGTGTCAATGCCGACATGTTCCGCATCTCCAACACCGCCAAAGACGCGAGTGATAATTTCAAAGTCACTTTGGCCCACGCGAATAACGTCAATAGCAGTAATAGGCTGAGCAAAGCCTACGGCGAGGACGCCCAGGTGATGAAGTTCGAAGCCTTGGCCTACTACATCAAGGACACCGGTCGCCGCACCGATCAGGGCGGCGCCATCTACGCGCTGTACCACTACGACGCCATGTACCACGACGGGGCGGGCAACTACGGCATCGAACAGGAGCTGGTGGAGGGGGTTGAACAGCTTCAGATCCTCTACGGCCAGCGCCGCACGGACGGCAATCTGCGTTACGTCACCGCCGATGACGGCGACCTTGATTTCAGTCAGGTGGAAGCGCTTAAAATCGCGGTCCTGGTCAGTAGCAGCCAGAACGTTTTGCCGGACGCTGACAGCAAGGATTACCTGCTGCCGGGAGCCACCGTTGAGCCGTTGGGGGCGGTAACGCCCGAAGCCACGCACCCGGGCGACCGCCGACTGCGACAAGTGTTCGCTACCACCATCCAGCTGAGGAACCGTAACCGATGAACGCTTCGCTTACGCCTAACAGCAGCTCATTACCAAACCGCCAGCGCGGAGTGGTACTGGTGGTCTGCCTGCTGGTGATCATGGTCGTTACACTGATCGCTGCCACCGCCACCAAAACCTCGACCTACGAAGAAAAAATGGCGGCCAATGCCCAGACCTACAACCGGACCTTCCAGGCGGCGGAAAGCGCCGTCGAACTGGCGTTCACCAACGAAACCATGATGATGGAAGCGATTGATGCCTCAGACAGCATCTCTTCCACCACCTCAACGGCGGTTGGTAGCCATGGCGTTGTCGCCACGGCCAGCATTCGATTTCGTGGCGAAGGCATCGCGCCCGGCAACTCCATCGGTACCGCCAGCACCTACATGTACGAAATTAATGGCGAAGGCGAGCTCGACGAAATGAACACCAGCACCCTGATTCGCCAAGGGTTCTACCGCGTCAGTTTTGTGACCTCTACCAATCAGTAACAGGGACTTAAGAAAGTCGGGGAGTTAATCATGAACAGCTTCAAAACACGCACCAAGGTGGTTATCGGGAGCTTTCTCAGTACCTGGCTGGTCTGCACCCCTGCCTGGGCAGACGATACCGAGATCTATTTTGGCGGATCGACCAACATCGCGGTTCGCCCCAACGTGCTGTTTATCCTCGACACCTCCGGTTCCATGGACGGCTACGATGGTGGCAGCGTCACCCGTCTGGACCGGATGAAACAGGCACTCACCAACGTACTTAACACCTCCACCGACATCAACGTCGGTCTGATGCGGTTTACCAACCCCGGCGGGCCCGTGCTCTATCCAGTGCGTTATATCGACGAGGTGGTCAGCACAGCGGGCGCCTCCACTCCGAGTGGCACCATTGTCAGCCAGATTACCAATGGCAGCGACGACGCGATCGAACGCAGCGATGGCACCACCCTGATCGATGGCGCGGTACTGGAAACCATTCAGCCCACCACCACCACCGTGTTTGAGAAATTCATCAGCAACGGCGATGACGATGCCGAGCAGAACCTCGGTAATAACAATGTCAGCACCGGCAGTTCCGATCTGGAACTGATGCATGACGGCAGCACCGAACAGCTCGTGGGCTTGCGCCTGCGAAATGTCGACATCCCCAAGAATGCCAGCATCGTCAATGCCTACCTGCGCTTCGAGATCGAAGACTATGACAATGGCGATCTGAGCGCCAGAATCTGGGGCGAAGCCGAAGACGACCCTCGGCGCTTCAGAAGCAACAAGAACAATATCTCCAAGCGGGCACGAAGCAGCGCCAGTGTGGACTGGTCGATCACTGATGCACCGGCCGCCAACGATTACCTCTACACCCCGGACATCAGCACGATTGTCCAGGAAACGGTTAACCGCTCCGGCTGGGTAGCCAATAACAGCATGGCTTTCATTCTTGAGCATGTTAGTGGCCCCTCCGGCAACCGGCGCGTTGTGACCTCTTACAATGACGAATCCGACGCCGTTAAGCTGCATGTGGAGTATTCCAGTGGCCTGGGGGGCGGCACCGCCCAGACGATCGGCCTGCGTTTCAACGAAATCATGGTTCCGCAAGGGGCGACCATTACATCCGCTACCCTCAGCATGACCGCAGAAAGCAACAACGCCGCTTCAGCCACCCTCACCTTCCAGGGCGAAGCCGCCGACCAGAGTGCTCCCTTCGAGGAAGCCAACGGCAACATTTCGGGACGCAGCAAAACGAGCGCCACCGTTGGCTGGACCGGCGCGCCGGCGTTCAACGCCAATAGCACATACACCAGCCCGGACCTGACCAGCATCGTGCAGGAGATCGTCAACCGTGGCGGCTGGTGCGGAGGTAACAGCCTGAGCCTGTTTATCACCGGCAACGAGCTTCGTGATCTCAAGTCGTTCGAGAACAACATTGACGAAACCGCAACCCTGAATATCACCTACAACACCGCGACCGTGCCTAACGGCGCCTGTGTGTACAACCAGTACGCCGCCAATATCGTCCATGGTAACGACGATGCCGAGCAGGATGGTTCATCCATGGATCTGGACAGTACCGACCTGGACTTGGGTGATAAGATCATTGGCCTTCGTTACCAAAACCTGCCGCTAATTCAAGGCGCCCAGATCACCAACGCCTATATCGAATTTACCGCCGACGAAACTGACAGCGGAACTGCCAATTACACCATCTACGGCCATAACAGCGGTGACTCCGGCGCGTTTACCACCGCCACCAATAACATCAGCAACCGCAGTAAAACTACGGCCAGTGTCAGCTGGAGCCCGGAGACATGGAACAGTGTCGGCGGCCAGTACCGCTCACCCAACATCGCTCCCATCCTGCAGGAGATTATCGCTCGCGGCGATTGGAGCGCGGGCAATGCCCTCGGTCTTGTTATCGAGGGCAGTGGCGACCGGGTCGCCGAGTCCTATGACGGCAGCACCCTGCCGCCCCGGTTGGTGTACTACGCCAAAGCTTCCGACATCAACAACTCAACCAACACCGTGCGGTCCGAGCTGATTCAGGCGATCAGCGGCCTGCCCCACGATGGCTGGACACCAATCGTTGACACCCTCTACGAAGCCGCCCGCTATTACCGCGGTGAGCAAGTGCTCTACGGGGCCAGCCGCAACGGCTCGGGCACACGTCTGTCGCACCCTGATTCGTACACCGAAGGCGCCGGCTTCAGCCGCTCCCCCGCAGGGTGTGAGGAGAGCGGCGCGGGCAGCTGTTCCAGCGAAGCGATCACCGGTACAGCCACTTACGTCAGCCCCATCGAAGAGAGCTGCCAGGCCAACTACATCGTGCTGCTGACGGACGGTGAGGCCAATAACAACCACTCGGCCGACCTGATCAAGGCGATGACCGGCGATGCCAGCTGTGTTGGCGGCAGTGCCGACCAGGCCTGCGGCATTGAGCTGATCAAATACCTTAAGAGCAACGACCAGGATGGCAATCTGGCGCAGGATCAGACCATCAAGACCTATACCGTTGGCCTTGAGTTCTCTACCACCTGGCTGCAAGACCTGGCCGACGCAGGTGGAGGCTCGTTCTATCTGGCGGAATCCGCCCAGGATCTGACCAACACCTTCGACACCATTATCAAAACCATCAAAGCGGCCAACAGCACCTTTGTGGAGCCCAGCGTTACCATCAACCAGTTCAACCGCTTTGCCCACCGTGACGACGTTTACTTCGCCCTGTTCAAGCCACAGGAAACCGCCAAGTGGTACGGCAACCTGAAGAAGTATCAGCTCAAGGGCAGCCCGGCGGAGCTTTACGATAATCGTAACCCGCAGCAGTTGGCGGTGGATCCGGATACCGGCTTTTTCGGCATCAACAGCCAGAGTTTCTGGTCACTGGACGAAGACGGCAATCAAGTGGAAAAAGGCGGTGCGGCGAGTATGCAAACCGTGTCGCGGAACATCTATACCAATGTTTCCGGGGCCGTGCTTAGCGCCACCGAGAACCAGTTGCACGAGAGCAATACGCTGGTCACGGACGCACTGCTCGACATCGTCGGCCAGACCGCCCAATACCGCGAAGACCTGATCAAATGGGCACGCGGCCTGGATGTCAACGGCGCGCCGCGCAAGCAACTGGGCGACCCGCTGCATTCTCGTCCAGAACTGGTGACCTATGACGGTTTCTCCAACCCGATCGAAAGCACCATCTTCTTCGGCACCAACGAGGGCTACTTGCACGCGGTCAATATCAACACTGGCCAGGAACAGTTCGCTTTCGTACCCAAAGAACTGCTGGGCAATCTCAACACCTTCTACACCAACAACGTTGTTGACCCTCGCCCCTATGGTCTCGATGGCGGTATCACTCTATGGACCAAGGACATCAACGGTGATGGCGATCTCAAAGACACCGGCGAGTTCGCCTACCTTTACGTGGGTATGCGTCGCGGCGGGCGCAGCTACTACGCGCTGGATGTCACAGACGTCAACAATCCGGAACTAATGTGGCAGATCGATGGCGGTAACGGTGACTTCACCGACCTCGGCCAGACCTGGTCGAAGCCGATTAAAACCCGCATTCGCCTGAACAACGTCAAGCGCGACGTATTGGTCTTTGCTGGTGGCTACGACACCAATCAGGACAACGTCAGTACCCGCACCGCCGACAGCTTTGGCAATGCGGTGTTTATGGTCGACGCGGTAACCGGCGCCAAGATCTGGTCTGCCGGTGGGGACAACAGCCACGACGAGGTGGTTGGCGACATGGATTACAGCATCCCCTCTGAAGTCAAGGTCATCGATATCAACCGCGACGGTTTCGTGGACCAGATGTATGTCGGCGACATGGGCGGTCAGATCTGGCGCTTTGACGTCGATAACGAGCAAAGCCAGCCCCAGCACCTGGTCGATGTGACCAAGATTGCGGTTCTGGCTGATAACACCGAAGCCGGTAACCGCCGCTTCTACTACCCGCCCGACATCGCACTCGCCGTTGAGGGCAAAGATCGCTATCTGGCGCTGGGAGTCGGTTCAGGCTATCGCGCTCACCCGCTTAATCAGGTGATTGAAGATCGCTTTTACATGATCAAGCTGTTCGACGTCTACGAGAAGCCGTCAAGCTTTACTCCGCTGACCGAAAACGATCTTTACGACGCTACCGACAACCATATTCAGCAGGGTGATGCGACCCAGAAAGCGGCCGCCGAGCTGGCGCTGTCCAACAATTACGTTGGCCGCAAACAGGGCTGGATGTTGAGGATGACCAATCCGGGCGAGAAAGTGCTGGCTGGCAGCGCCACGATCCAGAACCAGATCATATTTACCACCTACGAACCGACACCACCCAACTCCGGTTCCTGTAATCCGGCGCAAGGCACTAGCCGTGCCTATCTGGTCAGCTTGTTCAACGCCACACCGATGCTGGACATCAACAAGGATGGCACCACCAACAAGGACGATCGAGTGATTCAGCTGGCCATCGGCAGCATTCCCGCATCGCCGACGGTCATCGATACGGTCGATTCCAAACCGACTGTCTGGGTAGGACCTGAACGCCTTGATGAGGTCGACACCGACGTTGAGTCTATCCGTACCTACTGGATCGAGGTGGTCAACCCATAATGGCACACAACCACATGCACGCCCGCCGGATGGCGGGCTTCACCCTCACCGAGCTGATGATCGCGGTGGTCATCATGGGTATCATCACCGCCATCGCCTACCCCAGCTATCAGTCGTATCTGATCGACAGCCGGCGCAGTGACGCGCAGAACGCCCTGCTCGGTTTCGCCACTGCACTGTATCGCTACAAGACCGACAACAACAGCTACGCCGGGGCACAAAGCGGCACGGGATTCCCGAACCCGCCGGAGACAACGGTCTATCCGTCCCAAGCACCCATCGATTCCGGTGACAAGTTTTACAACCTCACCATCGAATCAGCCAACGCCAGCGGTTTTACCGTAAGGGCAACCCCGATCAACGGTACCGCACAAGCGGGCAACGGTTTTCTTGAACTTACCTCCACCGGTATCAAACGCTGGGATGTGAACGATAACGGCGCTATCGATAGCGGTGAAAACAGCTGGTCAAACTGATCTGCCGGCACTAAAAAGGGCGCCGCGGCGCCCTTTTGAGCTATTAGCTATACCGTGCTATCCAGCCGCGGTTATTTCACCTGTTCTCCATGGGCCTGTTTATCCGCATGGTAAGAGGAGCGCACCAGCGGACCACAAGCTGCGTGCTTGAAACCCAGCTCTTTGGCGATACGGTTAAACTCATCAAACTCCTGCGGATGGACAAAACGATCCACTGGCAGATGGTTACGACTCGGCTGCAAGTACTGACCGATGGTGAGCATGTCCACGTCGTGGGCACGCAGGTCTTCCATCACCTTGACGATTTCGTCGTTTGATTCACCCAAACCCACCATCAACCCGGACTTAGTGGTCACTTCCGGGCAACGAGCTTTGTACGCCTTCAGCAGATCCAATGACCACTGATAGTCTGAGCCGGGGCGGACCTGTTTGTACAGGCGCGGCACCGATTCCAGATTGTGATTGAATACATCCGGAGGCGTCTGTTGCAACGCTTCCAGCGCGGGTTCCATACGGCCGCGGAAGTCCGGCACCAGAATTTCGACCTCGATCCCGGGGCTTAACGCCCGGGTTTCGGTAACACAGCGACCAAAGTGGGCAGCCCCGCCGTCGCGCAGGTCATCACGATCGACCGAGGTAATCACCACATATTTCAACTGCATGTCGGCAATAGCCTGAGCCAACTCCAATGGTTCCTTGTCGTCCAGCGGGTTCGGGCGCCCGTGAGCAACATCGCAGAAGGGGCAGCGGCGGGTGCAGATATCGCCCATGATCATGAAGGTAGCTGTACCTTTGCTGAAGCACTCGCCCAGGTTCGGGCAGCTGGCTTCTTCGCAAACGGAGGCCAGTTTGTGATGACGCAACCGTTGCTTGATACGATTCACTTCAGGCGACGCGGGCATACGCACCCGCAACCAGTCGGGCTTGCCGCGCATGGCATCGCGCTCGCTTGGAACCACTTTGACGGGAATGCGCGCCAGTTTTTCTGCGCCGCGCAGCTTAACGCCTTGCTCGACCTTGACCGAGCTCTTGTTGGATTCAGACATCGTTAATCCAGATGATGTTGCAAAAGAGTGGAAGTATACCCTAAGCGGCTGGTCAAGTATTCCACCAGCCGAGCGCTCACGTCAGCAACCTCAACGCCGGCGCGACAGGCGCTCAGTTGGGTCATTCTAAGGCCAGCGTAACCACAGGGATTGATCCGCTCAAAGGGGCGCAGATCCATATCTACGTTCAGCGCCAGACCGTGAAAACTGCAGCCACGACGAACCCGTAGTCCCAGCGAGGCGATCTTGTCACCGTTAACGTAGACGCCGGGGGCATCAGGTTTGGCAGCGCCCTCAATCCCATACTCGGCCAGTACCGCAACCACCGCCTCTTCCATCAGTGTCACCAGTTCGCGCACTCCGAGCTTGAGCCGTTTCAGGTCCAGTAGCAGGTAAGCCACCAGTTGCCCAGGGCCGTGATAGGTCACCTGACCACCACGCTCAACCTGCACCACGGGGATGTCGCCGGGCGCCAGAAGGTGCTCGGCCTTGCCCGCCTGACCCTGAGTAAACACCGGAGCATGCTGCAGCAGCCAGATTTCGTCATGGTCTGATTCGCCCCGCCGTGCGGTGAACGCACGCATAGCCTCAAGTACCGGTTCATAGGGTTGCAGGCCGAGCTCACGGATAATCACCCTGGTCATCAGATAACCATCTGTACCAAGCCGGTCGCCATCAATGCCTTGTGGATCGCTTTCAACTGGTCCGGCCCGGTGGCCGTGATGTGGCAACGTACGGAGACAAAGCGGCCATTACTACTGGCTTGAGCGCCAGTGTGATTAACATCGCTGGCATGCACACTGATAACGTCGATCACCAGCTTCTCAAAGCCAACCTGATTGCGGCCGATCACCTTGATAGGGTACGCGGCGCAGGGAAACTCAATTTTGGGAGCGTCGGGATTACTCATGATTGTCTAACACTGCTGTGGAGGTACGACTAGGCTTGCCGGACCTGTTGTTCAAATTGGCGATACAGGTTCGCCACTCGGGCCCAAAGCGGCCCTTTACGTCCTGTGCCCACGAGCTGGTCATCGAGCCGCAGCACCGGCACAATACCGCGGGTGGAGCTGGTGATCCAAATCTCATCAGCGCATTTCACCCGCTCCACCGCCACTGCCTCTTCACGGCAGCAAATGCCGTCTGCCGTGGCCAACTCAAGCACCAGATCGCGGGTTGTTCCGCCCAGGATAAACGGGCCATTGGCAGGCGTTACAATCCCCCCCTGCTCCACGATCAATACATTGCAGGCCGAGCCTTCAGTTAACAGGCCGTCACGAACCAGTATCGCTTCCTGAGCTCCGGCAGTGAGCGCCTGCTGCAACATCATCACATTGGCCAGTAGCGCGGTGGACTTAATGTCGCAACGCTGCCAGCGGATATCGTCGATTAAGGTGGCAGTTATCCCAGCGACCCGCTCGGGATCACCTTCTAACGCGGCCGGAATCGCGTAACAATAGGCAAATACCGTTGGCTCCAGTCCCTCGCTATAGCGGTGATTACGCTGGGCCTCACAGCCGCGGGTAACCTGAAGATAAACCGCCTGATCACCGCCGCCGTTGCGTGCCACCAGCTCTTCACACAGAGCCGCCCAATCCAGCCGATCAGCGATTGCGACCGCCCGCAGACTGCGCTGCAGACGTTCCACATGTTCCACCAGCCGGAATCCCTTACCGGCGTAAAAGGGAATCACCTCATAGACGGCGTCCGCAAACAGAAAACCGCGGTCAAAGGCGGAAACCAGAGCCCGTTCACGGGGCAGGTAAGCCCCGTTCAGGAACACCGTCTCGCTCATGAGCGTGTCCGCGTTAGCTGATCAGGCTGTAGAAAAAGAGCAGGATCGCGTGCCAGATACGCTTCATCAGACTGCCCTCTTCGACGCCTTCCAACGCCACCACCGGGGTATCCAGAATCGGCTCACCGTTGAGAGTGATGTTAACGGTACCAAAACTGTCGCCGCGAGAGACGGGGGCCTTGATCACAGAGTCGAGATCGAGTGCCACGGACATGGCGCTGCTCTGCCCACGGGGAATGGTCACTGAAATCGGCGTGGTGACCCCCAGCTCGACGCTATCTTTAACACCAGCCCAGAGTTTGGCCTGATTCAGCACTTCGTTGGCTTGGTACAGTTGGACCGTTTCGTAGTAGCGGAAGCCGTACGCCAGCAGTTTCTGGCTTTCCTGCGCTCGCGCCTCTTCACTGCTGGTACCCATAACCACGGAGATCAGGCGCATGCCGTTACGCTCTGCCGAAGCCACCAGACAGTAACCCGCCGCATCGGTATGACCGGTTTTGAGACCGTCAACGGTGCTGTCACGCCACAACAGTTTATTGCGGTTAGGCTGGCGAATCTTGTTATAGGTAAAGTACTTCTCAGCGTAAATACCGTAGTGCTCGGGATAATCACGAATAATTGCGCGCGCTAGCAGAGCCAGATCGTAGGCGCTGGTAAAGTGATCGTCAGCCGGCAACCCGGTGGCATTTTCAAAATGTGAGTTGCGCATACCCAGCAGCTGCGCATGCTGGTTCATCAAGTCGGCGAAGGCGCCTTCGCTACCGGCAATATGTTCTGCCATGGCGACGCTGGCGTCGTTGCCTGACTGGATAATAATCCCCTTCATCAGGTCACTGACTTTCACTTGGGTGCCCTCGCGAATAAACATGCGCGAACCTTGGGTGCGCCACGCTTTTTCACTCACCAACACCAGATCATCTTTGCTGATACTGCCCTTTTCCAACTCATAGTCGATCAGATAGCTGGTCATCAGTTTGGTCAAGCTCGCCGGCGGCAGCTTTTCGTGTTCGTTGCTGGACACCAGGACTTTACCGGTCTCGGCATCCATCAGAACGTAAGCAGACGCCGCCAGACTGGGCGGAGCGGGGATTAAAACCGGCGCCGCAGAGGACGCGACAGCAGTAAACAGAATGCTGATAAGAACACTAAGCTTGACGAAAATTCTCATAATAAAACGACTATTTAGGGGGTGATAACGAGAGAAGGCGATAACTGTAACCAATGGCTCAGGGCAAGTCTACCACGGCCACCGGCGGCAACCCGGCCGCCGTTAGCAGCGCTTCAACATCAGCGCTGGACGTTTCCGGTGCCAACGGCCCGACCCGCACCCGATAGAGCGGACGGGGCTCATCACTCGTACTGACACGCACCGGTGTACCAGGTAGCAGTGACTGAGCGCGGCGCTGCACCGACTCGGCTGCGGCACGGCTGGAAAACGCTCCCACCTGCAGCATTGTGACCGGCAGCCCAGCGGACGGTTCCGCTGCCGCACGCCCTGCCGCGGCCTGATCGGTAAGCCATTGACGGGGATTGATTGCTCTCAGCTCAACCCTCGCCGTTCCCCGCTCCAACATACCCAAGCGGAAAGCTGCCGCGTAAGAGAGATCGATCACGCGTCCATCATGGAACGGGCCACGATCGTTAACCCGCACCACCACCTGACGACCGTTTTCCAGATTGGTTACCTGCACGTAGGTGGGCAGTGGCAGATGTTTATGGGCCGCGCTCATGGCATACATATCATACACTTCGCCATTGGAGGTTTTGTGGCCGTGAAACTTGTTGCCGTACCAGGAGGCGACACCTCGCTCGCTGAATCCGTCGCTGCTGGCGAGCACCTCGTAATGGCGACCAAGCACCTGATAGGGCGACCGATTTCCACCGCGACTGAGCGGCTCTAGCCGCGGTACAGCGTCCGGCACATGCGACAGGTCCACAGTCCCTGCCGGGCCATGATCCTGGTCGATGGCATAACGTGACGGCGGCTGGCCGGAGCAGGCGGCCAGCCCGAGCATCAGGGCAACCGCGGCAGCTCGCTTCAGGACTGCTGCCATTGGTCCCGGATCGCCTGACTCAGTTGATAGACTGCCATGGCATAGAGATGACTGTGGTTGTAGCGCGTGATCACATAGAAATTCGGCAGTCCCAACCAGTATTCTTCGCCCTGGTTGATCTCCAACCGCATCGCAGTAGCCTGGGTATCAGCGGCCACAGGCACGGTGGGACGCACGCCCCGCTGGCGCCACTGCTCCACGCTGATTTCCGGTTTCAGTGAACCGTTGAACTGTGCAGGGTCAGCACCGGCGCTCACTTCTGCCCTCACCGTTACCGGGGCCCCGGCTGACCAGCCGTGGCGCTTGAAATAGTTGGCCACGCTGCCGATGGCATCGACCGGGTTGGTAAGAATGTCACGCTTGCCATCGCCATCAAAATCAACCGCGTAGTTGCGGTAACTGCTGGGGATAAACTGGCCAAACCCCATGGCTCCGGCGTAGGAGCCCTTCAGCGATGCCACCTCCAGCGGCTCCTCCCGGAGCAGATAAAGAAGCTCGCGCAGCTGACCCTCAAAAAAAGCCCCCCTTGGCGGATAATCGAATGCCAGCGTGGCTAACGCATCCAGCACCCGGTAGTTGCCGGTGATGCGCCCATAATGGGTTTCAACCCCGATAATCGCCACGATGATCTCGGCCGGTACCCCATAGGTATCACTGGCGCGCTGCAAGGTATCGGCATGCTCTTTCCAAAACGCTACACCGCGCTCGATCCGTTTTGGCTGGATAAAGATATCGCGGTACTCACCCCAGCTTTTGACCCTTTCAGCCGGTCGGGAGATCGCCTTGATGATAGAGTCCTGCCGCTGGGCATCACTCAGCAGCTGTTCGACGTAGGAGCGGTCAAATCCTTCGCCGACCATTTTATCGACAAAGGCCCGGGCCTGTGGGCTATCACTGTAACTAGCAACAACAGCACCCGGGCTGAGTAGCCACAATCCCAGCAGCATGCCCGGCAGAGTGTTCCGTTTAACCGGTTTGGGGTAAAAAAATCGCATTCAGACCGACCCTCCCTATTCAGCGGGTAACATTTAGCGAGTAACCATTTAGCGAGTAACCATAGTGCGATGAGTATGGATAGACATGATGATGCCAAAACCGGCCAGCAAAGTAACAATGGAGGTGCCACCAAAGCTCACCAGAGGCAACGGCACGCCGACTACCGGCAAGATGCCGCTAACCATACCGATGTTAACGAACACATACACAAAGAATGTCAGTGACAGGCTGCCGGCCAGCAAGCGACCGAAGGTATCCTGTGCATTGGCAGCAATATAGAGCCCCCGGGCGATAATACAGAGATAGATAGCCAACAGCGCCAGCACGCCCATTAACCCCAGTTCCTCGGCCAGTACCGCGATGATGAAGTCAGTGTGGCTTTCAGGCAGAAAGTCCAGCTGCGACTGGGTGCCATTAAGCCATCCTTTACCATAAATGCCGCCGGATCCAATCGCCGTTTTCGATTGGATAATGTTCCAGCCAGCCCCAAGGGGGTCACTTTCCGGGTTCAGAAAGGTGAGCACCCGCTGGCGCTGATAGTCACGCATCACCATCCACAGCAGGGGGCCGCTGGCAGCGGCGAGCGCGGCGGCGGCCAGTACATAGCGCCACAGGATACCTGACAACAAAATGACAAATATGCCGCTGGACGCGATCAACAGCGAAGTTCCGAGATCCGGCTGTTTTGCAATCAACAGTACCGGCATCGCCATCAGCACCAGAATCACTCCCACATGGCGCAGACTCGGAGGCAGAGGCTTTTCAGCAAAGTACCACGCCAGGGTCATCGGCACGATCAACTTCATCAGCTCCGACGGCTGAAAGCGGGGCAATCCCGGCAGTTGCAGCCAGCGCTGCGCACCTTTGGCACCGACTCCGACCAGCAGTACCGCTATCAAGGTGCCGATACCGATCACAAACAGCCACGGCGCGGCGCGGCGAAAGTGGCGCGGATTGATGCAGGCGATAAGCATCATCACAACAAACGCGACCCCATAACGGATGAGTTGACGCTCTACGGCCGCGACACTCTGTCCGGATGCGCTGTAAAACACGAAAATGCCGTAGCTTGCCAACAGCAGCAGCAGCGACAGCAGAATAAAATCAAGATGGGTATAGGACCACAGACTGCGACCACGGCGCAGATCAACGGCGGCTTCCGGCATCGTCCTTTGAAAATCGCGGTAATTCATCAGCCCTGATCCGCCAACTGAACATCCTTCTGTCGGAGCATGTAAAAGTCAAAAAGTTCACGCGCGACCGGCGCCGCGGCACTGCTGCCACCACCACCATTCTCCACCACTACCGCAACGACAATCTGCGGATCTCGCGAGGGTGCGAAGCCGACAAACAGGCCGTGATCGCGCAACCGCTCTGCCAGCGCCTCGGCATCGTACTCTTCGTCCTGTTTTATCCCGACCACCTGCGCGGTACCGGTTTTGCCGGCTATACGGTAATCCGCCCCCTGACCCGAGCGGCGCGCAGTACCGTGCTCACCGTGCATCACCTCCTCCATGGCGGTGATGATGTGATCCCAGTAGCCATCCCTCTTCAACTGCACGTCCGCCAACTGTTTGCGCTCTGGCACAGGCAGTTCAAATTCCGGTTCATCAATTACTCGTTGCAGCATGCGCGGGTTAACCCACCGTCCCCGATTAGCAATCACCATGGTTGCGGTAGCCAGTTGCAGCGGAGTCGCCACCATAAAGCCCTGGCCAATGCTCAGGTTGAGGGAATCGCCGGTGTACCAGGGCCGCCCGCGGACTCGTCGTTTCCATTCCTTGCTCGGTAAAATCGCGCCGTTGGCTTCAGGCAGATCAAGACTCGTAACCCGGCCGAAGCCAAAACGCCCCAAATAATCGGACATGGGGTCTACCCCCATCCGGTGGCCGATATCGTAAAAATAGGTATCGCAGGACTCGGCGATCGCCGTTTTTAGATTGACCTTACCATGCCCCCAGCGCTTCCAGTCGCGGTAGTAACGCCCACCCTCGGTCAACTGGTACCAACCGGGGTCTGAAATGGTATACGCGGGGCTGACGGTGCCACTGTCAATGGCGGCCAATCCGACCATCATCTTGATCGTTGATGCCGGCGGATAACGTCCCCGGATGGCACGATTGAACAGGGGTAGGTCTTCCGACTGTTGCAGCGCGCGGTAATCCCGGCCGCTGATGCCGGTAACAAAGAGGTTAGGGTCGTAGCCGGGATGACTTACCAAGGCCAGAATTCCGCCCGTACGTGGATCAAGGGCTACCACCGCCCCCCGCTGCTCGCCAAGGGCCTGTTCCGCTGCCAGCTGCAGCTCGATATCCAGATGCAGGCGGATATCTTGCCCCGGTTGGGGGTCCTCCCGCTCGAGCACACGCAGAATCTGGCCCCGGGCGTCGGTCTCCACCTTTTGCAGGCCGACCTTTCCATGCAGGCGGTCCTCGTAGAACTTTTCTACTCCCAGCTTACCGATGTGATGGGTAGCACTGTAGTTCTGCTGGTCAACACGCTCCAGCTCCCGCTCATTGATTCGCCCCACGTAGCCCAGGGCGTGCACCAGCGAACTGGCATACGGGTAGTAGCGGGTCAGATCGGCATCGATCTGTACCCCGGGTAGGCGATGAAAATTGACCGCAACCCGGGCGATCTCGGCCTCACTCATGCGAAATCTCAACACCACCGGCTCATAGGGTCGCCGCCGTTCGCGCAAGCGCTTGTGAAAGCCGGCGATGTCGCGCTCGGTCACTGGTACCAGTTGCGCCAGCTCGGCGATGGTGGCGTCAATATCATCGGTACGTTCGCGCACAATGCTGAGATTATGGGTGGGCCGGTTGTCAGCCAACAGTCGCCCGTTGCGATCGTAGATCAGCCCGCGAGTTGGAGCGATAGGCTCCAGCTGAACCCGGTTGCGATCAGAGATGGTGGCATAGCGATCATGTTCGAACACCTGCAAATAGACCATCCTCGCAGCCAGTGCACCCATCAGCAGCACTACTACGGCAAACGCCAACAGGGTGCGACTGGCGAACGTCCGGCGCTCACTGAGATGGTCTTTGATGGGGGAGTGACGACGCATGAATATGGCTACTTGTGGTAGGGGTGACCCTTGGTGATAGTCCAGGCGCGATAGAGTTGCTCCGCCAGCAACACCCGAACCAGCGGATGCGGGAGGGTCAACGGCGACAGCGACCAACGCTGCTCAGCCAGCGCCAAGGCACGGGAGTCCAAGCCGTCCGGGCCGCCAACGAGCAGACTGATGTTGCGCCCGTCCATCTGCCAGACCTCAAGCTGGGTAGCCAACTGTTCCGTACTCCAGGCTTTGCCTTTGACATCCAGCGCGACCACCCGGTCGCCTTTGCCGATAGCGGCCAGCATGTCGTCACCCTCGCGGGCGATAGCGCGGGCGGTATCGGCATTTTTCCCCCGGTGCCCCAGGTTCAGCTCCACCAGTTCGAGACTCAGTTCCGCCGGCAGGCGTTTGACGTACTCTTCATAGCCATTGGTCACCCAGCGCGGCATCCGGGTTCCCACCGCCAGCAAGCGAATCCGCATGTTTCAGGCCTCTTCGATGGCGTCCGGTCCCCACAAACGCTCAAGATCGTAGAACGCACGTGTGGTCGGTTGCATGACATGAACCACCACATCACCCAGATCCACCAGCGCCCACTCACCACCGTCAGTGCCCTCAACCCCCATGGGAATTTCACCGGCGTCCTTGGCGGCGCATACCACCGCTTCAGCGGCGGAGCGAACATGACGATTGGAAGAGCCACTGGCGATAACCATAAAGTCGGTCACGCTGCTTTTTCCACGTACATCAAGCACAAGAAGATCTCGCGCCTTAATCTCTTCCAGAGTGGTTTCCACCAACTGGATCAACTTTTCTGTTTGCATAAACCCTCAGTCGTGAGAAGTAACATAAAGACCCTGCTCGCGAATAAAACGCCAAACCGAGTCTGGTATTAAGTAGCGAGGCGAACCGCCACGAGCGATCACCTCCCGTATCTGGGTCGCCGATATTGCCAACGGGGTAAACTCCTGCCACAGCACGCCCCCCGCCGGCCGTCGTCGCAGATCCGCCGGATCCGAAAGTTGGTGGCAAACAACCCAATCGGCCAGCGGGTGGTCAGGTGACAACACCCAGCCAGGGCGGCGCACAACCACAATATGGGCCAACTGCAGCAGCTCCTCCCAGCGGTGCCAGCTCTGCAAACCCAGCAGGGCATCAGTGCCGATGACCATGGCTAGCGCACAATCCGGTCCTAACTCTGCCCGTAACGACCCCAGCGTATCGACACTGTAGGAAGGGCGGTCAGAGCGCAGCTCGCGATCATCGGCCAGCAAGCCAGACTCTCCCTCAATGGCCAGCTCAACCATTCGCAAGCGCTGCTGGGCACTGATGGAGGGCCGATCTCGGTGTACCGGCCGGTGACAGGGAATTAAATGGAGCCGGTCTGGGTGGAGCCGATCTCGAAGCTCCAGTGCAGTACGCAGATGGCCATGATGAACGGGATCGAAGGTCCCCCCCATCATGGCCACCAGCGAAGGCCTTGTATCAGTCGACACGTTATTGGCGGATATGTCCGTCACCCAGAACCACGTATTTCTGTGAAGTCAGACCTTCCAGTCCGACCGGGCCACGCGCGTGAATTTTGTCCGTGGAGATACCGATTTCGGCACCCAACCCATACTCGAAACCGTCGGCAAAACGGGTAGACGCATTGACCATCACCGAGCTGGAATCCACCTCGGTCAGAAAACGCCGCGCCAGGGTGTAGTTTTCGGTGACGATCGCATCGGTGTGATGCGAGCCGTAACGGTTGATATGTGTGATCGCCTCATCCATGGAGTTGACCAGTTTGATCGCCAGTACCGGTGCCAGATACTCGGTGCTCCAGTCCTCTTCACTGGCGGGCACTGCATCCTTGAGCAGCTCAACCGTGGCGGCACAGCCACGCAGCTCCACGCTCTTCTCTGCGTACAGACCGGCCAGATCCGGTAACAGCGACGCCGCCACCGCGCGATGAACCAGCAGTGTTTCCATGGTGTTACAGGTACCGTAACGATGGGTCTTGGCGTTGAGCGCGATCGACAGCGCCTTGTCGCGATCGCACTCGGCATCGAGATAGACGTGACAAATGCCATCGAGGTGTTTGATCACCGTAACCCGTGCGTCGCGACTGATACGCTCAATCAGCCCCTTGCCGCCGCGCGGCACCACCACATCGACATACTGCGGCATGGTGATCAACTCACCCACCGCAGCACGATCAGTGGTTTCAACCACCTGTACCGCGGTTTCCGGCAGCCCGGCAGTACTCAATCCCTGGCGAATACAGGCCGCAATTGCCTGATTGGAGTGAATCGCTTCCGATCCGCCCCTCAGAATAGTTGCGTTTCCTGACTTGAGACACAGGCTCGCCGCCTCCGCAGTTACGTTAGGACGAGATTCATAGATGATCCCGATCACCCCCAGAGGTACCCGCATCTTGCCCACCTGGATGCCCGATGGCATGAAGTTCATATCGGTGATACCGCCCACCGGGTCCGGCAGTGCCGCGACCTGTCGCAGGCCTTCGACCATGCCGTCAATCCGTTCCTGGTTCAGCTCCAGTCGATCCAGCATCGCCGCGTCCAAACCGCTGGCCCGGCCCGCTTCCAGATCGCGTACGTTAGCGGCGATCAGCGCGTCGCGCGATTCATGAATGGCTTCGGCCATCGCCAGCAAGGCTTTGTTCTTGAGGCCAGTATTCGCCCGTGCCAATGCAACAGCCGCCTCACGCGCCTGCTGCCCCATTCGTGTCATGTAGTCTTTGACGTCCATCGACCCACCTTTTGCTCACATTGCGGCGATTATAACGCGATCATCTCCCCCGTTGTACGCCTTATTCCGAACCTGCCCTTAACCCATTGGAAGGCTCTTGCTATGATGCGCGGAACATCACACAGGACTCCCCCCAGGCATGAAGATCGGCTTACCACAGCACGCGCTTTTTGAACGCTTTGGCCGCTTACCGGTGAGCGTCAAAATTCTGGGACTGCTGGCGGTCTGTCTGGGGCTCAGCCTAGTGCTGACAACTACCCTGTTCGATCACGAAATGCAGCGCTACCGCGGCCAGCAACAGCAACAGCTGAGCGAACAACTGGGGCGCCAAAGCGCTCAGGTTGCAGCCACCCAGATACTCTCCAAGGACTGGGTTAGCCTGACGGTAACGGCCAACCAGTTGATCGAGCACCCACAAATCAGCGGCGTTACCATCGTTGATGCCAGCGGTGAACCACTGGCCCAGGCTGGCAACCGGCAACAGACACCGCATAACACGCCCATAACCCTCAACGGTACAGAACTGGGCGAGATTCAACTTTATCTGGACAGCGGACCACTGGCACAGGAGTTGTCGCTGGCGTTCTACCGCACGTCGCTGGCCGCCATCACCACTGTGCTTGGCTGCTGGCTGGTGCTGTTTGTCTACCTGCGCCGCTTTGCTGCCCCGCTGGCGGAGCTGGTGCGCGCAACGGACGAGCTCCTTCACGGCGACAGCATCACTCCCCTGCGCCAGAGCGGTGCAGATGAACTCGGCCGCATCGCCGCCAATCTTAATCAGCGCTTTGCCCGGCCCGAGCCCGAAGTTGAAACTGAAGCCCCCCCCGCTCTCGCAACCGCCGCCGAGACCCCGGCAGCTTCGCCGGTCGCTGCTGGCGACAGCCACTGCAGCGATGCCGCCACCCAAACGGCAACAACCGACGCCAGTCATTCACCATCCTCGCTATCCCCCGCTGCCCACTATCTGTTCTACGTGGACCATTGCAGCACCGCGAGTGAGAACCTCACCGCCGATGAACGGGCCCGGCTTCTGGAGCCCTATCGCCGCAGCCTGGAGCAGGTCAGCCACCTGTACAAAGGGGTGTTTGAGCTCGACGATGAGGGCAACTGGTGGGTAGGATTCAACCAACTGGACAACGAGCACAGTCATGGCATCAACGCCTTGTGTGCCGCACAGCTTTTCAACGCTCTTTACCGTGGCACCAATCAGCGCGCCATCCGGCAGATGCAGCCGGTTGCTAACATCAAAATGGCACTACTGGGCGGCAACGAATCCTTCGCCGCCCTGCTGCAGGAAGCCCCGCTGCTGTGCCGCGCCGTTGAAGCGAACCAACTGATCGTGGACGAGCAGCTATTCAGTGTGCCGCAACTGCTGCAACGGCTGCTTCAGGATGCCCAGTGCCGTTCACTCGAGCAGCCGGCACGCCTGCTCTCCAGCCTGGGCCCGGACTATCAGACCCTGATCGACCAGCAAGCCGAACACTTTCTGAAACAGCCCTAGACGAGCGCCACGACGCTACTCCAGCTCGCAGCCAGTTCCATCATCGGGCTCGACCAGTTCGCCCGCACCTTCCAGACGGTCAACCCGCTGAAAACCGCGGGGCAATTTGCTACCACGCCGCCCGCGATCACCACGGTAGTGTTCCAGATCAGAGGGTTTAAGGGTGAGGTGACGCTTGCCAGCGTAGATAGTGAGTCCGTCGTCACCATCAACCACCGCGACCGCGACCACAAACTCTTCACGCGCCGCCGCGCGCGCACTGGGTACGTTGATGATCTTGTTACCCTTGCCGCGCGCCAGTGCCGGCAGGTCAGCCACTGGGAACAGCAGCAGGCGACCTTCGTTGGTCACCGCCGCCAGCAGCTGACTGGCACCATCCCGAACCGGCTGCGGACAGAGCACCCGGCTGTTTTTCGGCAGGGTTAACACCGCCTTGCCTGCCCGGTTCTTGCCAACCAGATCAGCGTATTTACAGACGAAGCCATAGCCTGAATCGGAAGCCAGCAGGTACCGGTCGTCATCTTTACCCACCAGCACCGCATCGATAGAAGCACCGCTCGGAATCGTCAGGCGTCCGGTCAGCGGCTCACCCTGCCCGCGCGCCGAGGGCAGGGTATGGGCGGGCAAGCTATAGGCCCGGCCGGTGGAATCGAGGAACACGGCGTTTTGATTGGTTCGCCCCTTGGCCGACAGCTTGTACTGGTCGCCCGATTTATAACTGAGTGCGGCGGCATCAACATCATGCCCCTTCGCAGCACGAACCCAGCCCTGCTTGGACAACACCACGGTAATGGGATCAGCACCAAGAAGGTCCACTTCGCTCAACGCTTTGGCCTCCGCACGCGCAACGATGGGAGAACGACGGTCATCCCCGTAATGCTCAGCAGCTGCTTGCAACTCATCCTTGATCAGTTTGCGCAGTTTGGCTTTGGAGCCCAGCAGCGCCTCCAGCTTCTTGCGCTCTTTGGCGAGCTCGTCCTGCTCACCACGGATCTTCATCTCCTCAAGTTTGGCAAGATGGCGCAGTTTCAGCTCAAGGATCGCTTCGGCCTGTATGTCAGTAATGCCGAAGCGCTCCATCAACACCGGCTTGGGCTTATCCTCATTGCGGATAATGGCGATCACTTCGTCGATATTAAGGAACGCGACCAACAGGCCATCGAGGATATGTAACCGGTCGAGCACCTTGTCCAGCCGGTATTGCAATCGTCGAGTGACCGTTTCAACGCGAAAACCGAGCCACTCGCCAAGCAGTGTCCGCAGATCTTTTACCGCCGGGCGCCCATCGGTACCTATCATATTGAAGTTGACCCGATAGGTTCGCTCCAGGTCGGTGCTGGCAAACAGGTGCGCCATCATCTGTTCCACATCGACGCGATTAGAGCGCGGCACAATGACCAGGCGGGTCGGGTTTTCGTGATCGGACTCATCACGCAGATCCGACACCATTGGCAATTTCTTGGCCTGCATCTGGGCCGCAATCTGCTCCAACACTTTGGCGCCCGAGACTTGATGCGGAAGCGCAGTGATGATCACCTCGCCGCTCTCCTTGGCGTAGACCGCGCGCATCCGTACCGAGCCACGGCCGGTTTCGTAGAGCTTTCGCAGCTCGTCGCGCGGAGTAATGATCTCCGCCTCGGTGGGGTAATCCGGCCCCGGCAGATGCTCGGCCAGCTCACTCAGGGTGGCATCCGGGTTATCCAGCAGCGCCAGACAGGCGTTGACCACTTCGCGCAGATTATGGGGCGGAATATCCGTTGCCATACCCACGGCAATACCGGTACTGCCGTTGAGAAGCACGTTGGGCACCTGTGCCGGCAGCAGCAGCGGTTCGCTGAGGGTACCGTCGAAATTAGGCCCCCATTCCACCGTACCTTGCCCCAGCTCACCCAACAGCAACTGGGAGTACGGCGTAAGGCGCGCTTCGGTATAACGCATGGCGGCAAAGGACTTAGGATCGTCAGGCGAGCCCCAGTTGCCCTGCCCATCGACCAGGGGATAGCGATAGGAAAATGGCTGCGCCATCAGCACCATCGCTTCGTAACAGGCAGAATCACCGTGGGGGTGAAACTTACCCAGCACATCACCCACGGTACGCGCGGATTTCTTGAACTTGGCACCCGCCTTGAGTCCCAGCTCCGACATGGCGTAAACGATGCGTCGCTGAACCGGTTTGAGGCCGTCACCGATGTGCGGCAAAGCCCGGTCCAGAATGACGTACATGGAGTAATCCAGATACGCCTTCTCGGTGTATTCCTTGAGCGAAAGGCGCTCGATGCCTTCGTCAATCTCGATACTACTGCTCATTGATCTCTCAACGTTAGTCCCGAAGCCAAGCGGCCTCGCGATCGATTAGAAAAATGGAAGTCAGGGTAAATAAAGTTCGAAGCAGCCCCCGCCCAACGAGCCACCGTTGGACAAGCGCACTTCACCACTGCGCCCTTCACGCTGATGGGCAGCGGCTACTTTGACCGCAAAATAGAGCCCGAACCCGGTACTGCCGGAGATAAAATCAACGCCCATGGCCTCACCCTCCAGGCGCCCCAGCATCCGCTCGGGAAATCCGCGGCCGTCGTCTTCCACCCGGATGACCAGCCCTTCGGCGGCGGTATCGGCCGAGACCTGAACGTTCTCCGCGGTCACCTGAACCTTGCCGTTGGCATAGCGGATCAGGTTGGTGAGGATATTGCCCAGGACTCCCTGCACCAACGCCGCGTCAAAGTCCCAGCTGAGATCCGAGGGTACCTGCTGCTCAATCACCACCCCTCGCGGTGCCAGCAGCGGCTGATTCATCAGTACCAGATCCTCAATAAACTCATCCAGGTAGACCTCATCCTGGCTAAAGCGATACTGCTGCTGCTCCAGCTTGTACAGCGTCATCAGCTGAATCAGGTAGTTGTTCAGCCGTGCGGCTTCAAACTGGAGCTGGCCGCAACGTGGATTGGTTTGGTCAAGCTCGGCGCTGAGTTCATCCACCAGATGAACCAGCATGCCGATAGAGTTCTTCATGTCATGCACGGACGCGGCAAGAACGGTAGAAAAGTCGATCGAATCGCGCATCATTGGGCCTCACCCAGCCGCTGTTTCAACTTCAGATACCGAGCCTGCAGGTTGTGATAAAGCTTGGAGCGACTGTCATCCTCCTTAATTCCGGCGACGCGCTGTAACGCCTCACCCGCCTGCTCCAGCAACTTGCGATCCATACCGAACTTGACGATATGGTGCATCGCCACCTGCGCCAGGTTGAGGTTTACCGCAAAGCTGCGCGGCTTCTCTCTGGCTGCCAGCTGCAACACTTTCAGCGCGCGTTCAATATCGCCCTGATCATAGAACTCGACCGCCTGGCGGTTATGGCTGGACTCCTCCTGCTGCATCGCATGCACCAGGTTGCCCACCAGATCCTCGCGGCCTTTGTCTTCCAGACGGGTAATCAGGCTTTCCTTGAGGTCCGCACGCAACGCGCCGGTTTCATCGTGCTGGCAGATATCGTAGGCCTTAAACAGCGCCTTGTCCGCTTCACTGAGATTGCCTTGCACGGTATGAATCTGGTGATCCACTAACCGCGAGCGCAGGTTCACTTCTGCATCACCCTTGTACAGCTGACGCAGTTCATCCATGGTTCCCAGCGCCTTGAGCTCGGCGTTCTTTTTGCTCAGCCCTTCGGCGCTCTCGAGTTTGTTGACCAGCACCTCACTTAACTTGATGTACGTGTCGGGTTCGCGAAACACCGAGTGTTTGCCGATTTTAACCGCACGCCCAAGGGCCACTTCAGCGCGTTCGGTATCGCCGTTTTCAAGCGCCAGCTCACCGAGCAGGGTCTGCCGGCGAATGTTGATTGGCGACACCTTGACCGCGGATTCCAGCGACTGCTGGGCGGCGGCAAGGTCACCTGTCTGCTGCTGGCAGCGCGCCAGCCAGTCCCAGGCCTGCACGTAACCGGCGTCCTCCTGAACGAGACTGGAAAAGGTCGCAGCGGCCTTCTCAAGGTCCTCCTGGAAGTAATAACTTTTCCCCAGCCCCAGCTTCGCCCAGGCCAGATTCTTGATCATCAACACCTGCTGGAACAGTGCCGTGGCGGCCGGGTACTGTTTAGCCTGCATCAATAACTCGGCCTGCAACTTCAACGCATAACCACTGTATCGGCCGCGTTCGGCAGCCAGCTGTTCACAGAGCGCGGCAGCTTCAGTCAACTGCTCTTTGTCCCGCAAACGATAGACCTCTTTGAAAGCTTCGCTGCGATCCAGCAAGCGTTCCAGGCGGGTCAGCAGCACCTCTTTGGTAAACGGCTTGGTCAGGTAGTCATCAGGCTGGTACTCAAGCGCACCGCGCACCATTTCCGCGGTGTTTTCAGCGGTAATCATCACAAACAAATTGCTGCTCTTCAGCAGATTGCGATGCTTGGACTCCTCCAGGACATCGTTACCGGTGCGCCCCTCACCCAGGTTGTAATCACACAGGATGACGTCGTAGCGATTCTTGTTGATCGCTTGCAGCGCGTCGTCGCCGTTGTGGACAACATCGATATCGCTAACGCCGTAACTCATCACCATAGTGCGCAGGGCACTGCAGAAATTGGCGAAGTCATCGATGATCAGGAAACGCAGGCCGCTGAAATTATGCTTGCCTTGTCCCATAGTTGTTCTCCCAGATCCCTGTCAGGTGCTGTCACACCTCGGCCAGATTGCCTTTGCTCTGCAACCATTCCTTGCGATCACCGGCGCGCTTTTTCGCCAACAGCATATCCAGCACCTCGTTGGTACCATCGCCAGGCTCAACGCTCAGCTGCACTAGCCGGCGGGTATCGCGGGCCATGGTGGTTTCTCGCAGCTGCAGCGGATTCATCTCGCCCAACCCCTTGAAGCGCTGGACATTAATCTTGCCGCGTTTATTTTCCGCGGTAATGCGATCAAGAATCCCTGATTTTTCTTCATCATCAAGAGCATAGAACACTTCTTTGCCCACATCGATCCGATACAGCGGCGGCATCGCCACAAATACATGACCTGCAGCAACCAGCGGCTTAAAGTGGCGCACGAACAGAGCGCACAACAGGGTGGCGATGTGCAGACCATCCGAGTCGGCGTCAGCCAGGATACACACCTTGCCGTAGCGCAGGCCTTCAAGGTTGTCGGAGCCGGGATCAACGCCGATAGCCACCGAAATATCGTGCACCTCCTGTGATGCCAGAATCTCGGCTGAGTCCACCTCCCAGGTGTTCAGAATTTTGCCTCGCAGCGGCATAACCGCCTGATACTCACGATCACGCGCCTGCTTGGCCGACCCGCCGGCCGAATCACCCTCAACCAGGAACAGCTCCGAGCGACTGGCGTCGGCACCGGCACAGTCGGCCAGTTTTCCCGGCAGTGCCGGACCCGCGGTTACCCGTTTGCGCGCCACTTTCTTGTTCGAGCGCATCCGCCGCTGGGCGTTATTGATGGCCATCTCCGCCAGCTGTTCACCCAGGTCCGTGTGCTTGTTGAGCCAGAGACTGAACGCATCTTTGACGGTGCCGGTAACGAACGCGGCTATCTGACGCGAGGACAACCGCTCTTTGGTCTGGCCGGAAAATTGCGGATCCTGCATTTTTACCGACAGCACATAGCAGCACCGGTCCCAGATATCCTCCGGGGATAGCTTGACGCCGCGCGGAAGCAGGTTACGAAATTCACAGAACTCGCGAATCGCCTCCAGCAGGCCGCTGCGGAAACCGTTCACATGCGTGCCGCCTTGCGCGGTAGGAATCAGGTTGACGTAGCTTTCCGCTACAATATCGCCACCCTCAGGCAACCACTGCACTGCCCAATCCACAGCCTCATAGTCGCCTTTAAGCGCGCCGACGAAGGGTTCGTTTGGCAGGGTTTCAAACAGCTGAGTAGCGCCGATCAGATAATCGGTCAGACCATCTTCGTAATACCACTCGTGCTGCTCTTTCTCCTTGCCCGAGAGATCGGTAAAGGTAACTTTGAGGCCGGGACACAACACCGCTTTGGCCCGCAGCATGTGACGCAACTTAGTCAACGAGAACTTGGGGCTATCGAAGTAGCTGGGATCCGGAAAAAAGCGCACGGTGGTGCCGGTGTTGCGCTTGCCGCAACTGTCGATCACCTCCAGCTCGGAGACCTTTTCGCCATCGGCAAAGCAGATTCGGTGCACCTGACCATCGCGCTTGATGGTCACCTCGAGCAGTTTCGACAACGCGTTCACCACCGACACCCCCACCCCGTGGAGACCGCCGGAGAACTGGTAGTTGTCGTTGGAAAACTTACCACCGGCATGCAAACGGGTAAGAATCAATTCAACCCCGCTGACGCCGTGCTCCGGATGAATATCCACCGGCATGCCGCGACCGTTATCGGATACCGACATGGCACCGTCGGGATGCAGGATCACATCCAGCTGGTCAGCGTGGCCGGCCAGCGCTTCATCGACTGAGTTATCGATCACCTCTTGGGCAAGGTGATTGGGCCGATCCGTTTCGGTATACATGCCGGGGCGTTTGCGCACCGGCTCCAGGCCGCTAAGGACCTCGATGGCGTTGGCGTTATAGGTCATATTACTCATCGATGGTTAATTCTCTCTCGATCGCCTGCGCCAGGTCAGGATCCTGTGCAAAGCGGAAAATACGTGCCCAGCTGCGCTCAAACTGGTCAAAGCCATGACTGCCACCCTCTTCAATGTGCTGCTCACTGGCGGCAAACCTGGCCGTAGCTTCGCGATAATCGAGCACCTCATCCGCAGTTTGCACCAACAACAGGTAACGGGACGCCGCCAGCACGGGACAGTGCAGTGCCTGCAACTGGCGCAGATGGTCACGGGTAAGCAGGTAGCGCTCTTCGGTGTAGATGTTCTCGTTCTCGCCCAACCAGCGATCCAGCAGTTCAAAAGGCCGCACCGATGGGTTGATCAACACCGCTTTCAGATGGTCGTAATGCTCAGTCAGCCAAGTAGCGTAGTAGCCGCCCAGCGAGCTACCGAGAAGCACCGTGGGGCGGTCATCAGACTCCACCAGTGCCCGCAAGGTGGCCATGGCATGCCGCGGCCAGTGCGACAGGGCCGGTACCCGCAAGCGTTCACCCTGCCCTTGAGCCTCCATCCAGCGCTGCAGCTGCTGCGCCTTGTATGACGCAGGCGAGCTGTTGAAACCGTGTACGTAGATGTAAAGGGGCTGGGGCATCAGCTACTCGTTGACCAGGGAATCGGGGCAAAATAACCCATCGTCACCGGCTCAGGCAAGCGGCACCCGTTCGATTCCGGTTGCCAGCTCACCGGCAGCGCCGAGGCGCAACCAGCGATACCCGGGCAGCGCTTCATTGCCGTCGCATTCCAGCTCAAGTGACGCACAACTGCGACGAAACTGCACCGCGGTCGATGGGCAGCTCAACACCCGCAATGGCAGATCGCGATAGTCCCACACCTGATGCAGATGTCCGCAGACCACCACTGAGCGCGGATGCAGTCTTGCAGCGCTCTGCCAAAAGCCGTCGGCGTTCTGCAAACCGATTGCATCCTGCCAGCGGCTATCCACGCGCATGGGATTGTGATGCAGAACCACCAGCGCCGGGCGCGGATCCTCCGCCGCCCGCCGCAGGGTTGCCTGCGCGGCCTCGGTCAGCGAACCCGCTCCGCGGCCATCTGGCTGTCCGGTGCTGTCGAGCAACACACACTGCCAACCGCAACCCGCGGGCCAAGGAGGCCCGACCGGTCGCACCAGCTGCATCAGCTCGACGCTGTCATGGTTGCCGGGTATCCAATACCAGGGCACGCCAAAACGGTCCAGCCTGGCCGCCAGTGCGGCGTAGTCCCGCTCGCTGCCGTTGTGGACGTTATCACCGGTCACCAGCAAGCGATCAGCTTGAGGAAATCGCTCCGCTATCGTGGCCAAGACCTTATCCAGCCGTGCCGACACGTCGAGATTCCGGTAACGCTGCTGGGGCATGGGAGGCAGGTGAAGATCGCTGATCTGGACAACCCGTAGCTCAGGGGTGCTCATGCGATGGCAAGCCGGTCCGCACTGTGTCCGTGAGCCAGACAATGAGCAAGCCACTCTGCCAGATAGCGATTCAGCTGGGCTTTCTCGTCGGGATGATGCATCTGGTCGTTGGGATAGGGGTAGAACCCCTTGAGCTGACGGCGCTGCTTGCGACAGATCACCTCAGCCATACGTGCATCGTGATAAAGACGCACCACCAGCACCGGCATCTGCAGCCACTCGGTGTCGCACACCTGCTGTTCCAGCGTCAGGGTACTGGTGTAGGCAAAGCGCTCCTCAACCTCAATGCGAACCCGGACCCGATGCTGTTTCCAAGTCACTTCAAACAGGTAACTGTCCCGTTCATCGAAATCGGGCATCAGCTTGCACAAACGCAGGTAGTTGGCCTCGCAATCAGCCATCTGCCGCGACAGATCTGGAACGTACTTCTTGCGCAACATCATCTACGCTCCCCACGCCATCCGTAAACGGCCACTGTTCAATTGCAACCATTGTAGCGCCATGATGGTTGCCGCGTTGTTTATTCGCCCGGTTACCACCCCCTGGTAGGCATCGGCGCGGTCTACCACATGAACGAGAATATCCTCACCCTCGTCCGCCAGCCCATGAACGCCGCCCAGCCCGGAACTATCGACTTCAGCACAGAGCAGGTGAATCACCTCGCGGCTGCCGCCGGGGCTGACATGGTAGCGGCAGATGTTCTCCATCCGTCCCAGCGTTGCCGCAGCTTCTTCGGCCGCTTCCCGTCGGGCCACATCGGCGCAATCCTCACCCGGCTCAACAATGCCTGCTACCAGTTCCAGTAGCCAGGGTGAATGCTCGTCATCGAGCGCACCAATACGAAACTGCTCGACCAGCACGACGGCATCGCGCCGCGGGTCGTAGAGCAACACGCACACGGCGTCATCACGCACAAAGAGCTCCCGCGACAGCATGCTGGCCGTTTCGCCCTCGAACAGAGCGTGCTGTAACCGCAACCGCTCCATCCGGAAAAAGCCGTCATACAGGGTTTCCCGTTGCGATACGGTCACATCGGCCTGACTGAATTTGGGGGCGGGCAACGACACCGGATACTCCTGCTGGTGGACTGGACTCACTATAGCGGGTTCGCCCTGCCTGCTCCACCGGACACCGCGGCCACCCCAGTGCCATTGATCCAGCACAATTGAATAATCATTGTCGACGTATATAGTTACGGCATTCCTGCATTTACCTAGTGAGCAATCAATGAGTCGTTCTTTCCTTGTCATCGGCGCCGGTATCTCCGGACTCTGCACCGCCTGGTTTCTAAAACAGCGCGGTCATTCCGTTACCCTGCTGGAAACCCGTGACCAGGCCGGTGGCAATATCCGCACCCTTCATCAGGACGGCTATTTGATCGAACGCGGCCCGAACTCAACCCTGAACAGCCGCCCCGCCCTTGCCACCCTGTTCGAAAGCCTCGGAATCAGTCCGCTAGAAGCCAACAAAAGCAGTAAGAAACGCTACGTGCTGCGCGACGGTTCGCTGCACCCGCTTCCCATGGGCCCTGGCGATTTTATCCGTACACCGCTGTTCAGTGGCGCGGGCAAATGGCGCCTCTTAGCCGAACCCTTTATTGGTCGCGCCAAAGAGGAGGAGAGCGTCGCCCGGTTCGTAGAGCGTCGGCTGGGGCAGGAGTTTCTCAACTGGGCGATCAACCCTTTTGTCTCCGGCGTTTATGCTGGCGATCCGGAACAACTTTCGGCGCGTGCCGCCACCGCCAAGGTATACGCACTGGAAAAGGAGTACGGATCGCTGATGCGCGGCGCCCTGGCCAAGATTCTGTTTCATCGTCACAAAGGCGGTGCCGGGCCGGCCGGTTCCATGATCTCCTTTGATGCCGGCATGCAGGTCATGACCGACACCCTCGGCGACCGGCTCGGCGACGCTCTGTGTACCGGCGTGTCTGTCGACATCCTGGAGCAAACGGCTGACGGCTGGTGCGCGCGCGCCGGCGAACAGCAATGGTCCGCCGAGGAGGTGGTGCTGGCACTGCCAGCCAAAGCCTGCGCCCAGCTACTCGAGCCGTTGCTACCCGCCCTGCCGGAGCTGTTTGACGCCATTCCCTACCCGGCGGTTGCATCGGTATCACTCGGGTTCAGGAAATCCCAGGTGGCACACCCGCTGGATGGCTTCGGTTTTCTGATTCCGCGCATCACCGGTGTCGAAACCTTGGGCGTTTTGTTCCCGTCCAGCGTATTTCCCAACCGCGCGCCCGAGGGGCACTGCCTGCTGACCGCATTTATCGGCGGCACCCTCAATCCGGAGCTGGCCGACCTTGGCGACGACGAAGTTACCCGACGCGTGCTGCGCGACATCCGTCCGCTACTCGGGATTGAAGGTGAACCCGCAGTGATCAGCGTCAACCGCTGGCGCGAAGCGATCCCCCAGTACACTCTGGGCCACCTGGAGCGCTTGGCCAGCATCGACGGGCTACTCAAGAGCCTGCCGGGACTGCACACCCGTGCCAACTGGCGTGAGGGTATCTCGGTAGCGGACTGCGTTCAGAATGCGTTCGACTTCGCCCAACGCCAAGGTGTTTAACCCGGCGTGGCTGCGCGCCGCTGCGCCGCTGCTGGCGCTCGTGCTCAGCGCCTGCGCCACGCCGACCCACCGCCCCGAAGCTCCGCCGGCCGGGCTACAGGCTCTGGAGCAGGAACGCCAGCAGGCGATCGCCTTGAGCAGCCAACAGCAGGCCCTCAGCCGGCTCAATCGGGTAGCCTGGCCCCTGCAGCGCGCCGCCGCCGAGCTCTGTCCCAAGCCGGCTGAAGCTTCGCTTGGTATCCGCCTGGGCAACCGCTACTTCTTCAGCGAAGGGCTGCGCCCCAGTGCCTTGAGAATGCTGCAAGCCGGCGATGTGCTGCAGGTGCTGGACGTCGTTCCCGACAGTCCGGCGCAGCAACAGGGGGTCATGAGAGGTGACCACCTGATCAGGCTCGAGGGCAACGATCTGCCCGTTGCCGAGCGCGCAACCACCGAACTGCGCCCGCTGCTGGATCAGCTGCAGCCGCAGCAGGCGGTCAAACTACAGCTGATGCGTGACGGACAGTCACATCTGGTTACCCTGACCCCCGCAGCCCTGTGCCGCTATCCGGTGGTGCTGCTGCACAGCGACAGCATCAATGCCTATGCTGATCACCGCTCCATTCAGATAACCCGCGGCATGCTGGGCTTCGCTGGCAACGACTGGGATCTGGCATTTGTAATAGCGCATGAGCTGGCACACAACCTGCTCAGCCATGTACCGGCTACATTTCGTAACGGCGCCATCGGTGGCGTGGTCGACCTGTGGTTGCTGGCAAGCGGTGTGCCCTCTCCCGGACTGATGGCCCTGGCGGGAAGCCGCGCCTATTCCCAGGCGTTTGAAGCGGAAGCGGATTATGTGGCGCTCTATCTGATGGCGCGAGCGGGCCTGCCCCTTGACCAGGACAGCAACTACTGGCGCCGCATCGCCGCCTGGCGGCAGAGCGGCATCACCCCCGACACCAGTGCCACCCACCCCGACACCAGCCGCCGCTATCTGCTGATGCAACAGACCCTGGCGGAGATTCGCCACAAGCAGACAAACGAGCTCCCGCTCCTGCCTGGCGCACCCGGCATTTAAGCGACTCTGGCCGCGGCGTGTCTGGCGAACACCTCGGACGCCCGCCGATACGCCGCCTGATACACCGCCTCACGCTCAACAAAGTACTCGTAATAACGGATACGCGCCTGGTACTCCACCGGCACCAGCTCGATCTTGCTGTAGGGCTTGCCCGGCTGCAGTAACTGTTTATCCAGCAGCTCGTTGATCAGCGCTATCTCGGCGGTTTCGCCCGGATAGGAGGCGTTAAACCACACCAGGGTAACGAAGTTGGCCACCTCAAGCGCATTCTGGGGCAGTTTGCCCCGCCACTCATTGGTCTGGGGGCGCACCGCATAAATCCTGGTGGCCGCAGGTACCAGCTCGCGAATGATCATCTGCCGGTGATAAGCACCATCAACCCGGGTACGCGCGCGCCCCTGACGATCCCTGAAGCCATAGAGATAGAGCCACAACGCCGCATCAACCGCTTCAAACACCATCTCCGGGTCGCTCTCGTCCAACACCCGAACCAGCGTACCGTTGTGGCACTTTGCATCGCGGTAGCGCCCGGGTCTGCCATCCTGGAGCAGCGCCTGCGCGCGGCGATTGAGATACAACACCTCCTCCCCGGCAGGGACGTCATAGGCGTTAAACATCAGGCCGATATTGTTTTCCGTGGCAAAGCGCATTCCGATAGCGGTCAGCGCCTCTCGCGAGCGCTCCGGCACAAACACCATGGCAGGCATTAACCGGTTCAGGGCCTCGTGGCGCAGTTGATCCCAGTAATGCTCGGCATCGAAGCTGAAGTAGGGCTTGGACAGGTTGCGCCAGTAATCGGCTACCGCCGGCTGGAATATACCCGGATCACCCACCATCGCCATCAGCGGGCCGTCCAGCCAGCTCAGCGATTGCGGCAGCATGTTGGTTTTGTCGATGTCACGCATCAGCTCGCGGTAAAGACTGACCGACTCTCCGGTAAGCGGATCCTTTTCATCATGGCTCTGCAAGAGGTAACGCCAGGTCCAGTAGATCTGGCCCGAGGTACAACTGATCAACTCAGGCGTGACGCCGCTATCCAGTGCAGCCTCCAAAAAACCTACACCATGGGCGTTAAAGCCCCCCCAGGCCTCCCAACGAAAATGCGGTACGTCCGGTCATGGTCACAACTCCGTTATCGATCAACCTGCAACAACCCCTGAGGGCACGCCGCTATGGAAACGAAACTCCGTATCATGCGACTGGATCAACTCCGCTTCGGCGGCGGCAAAGAAAGCGATGCGATCGGCAATCGGCTCCTCTGCGGCCGCCTCAGCCAGCTCAAGATAATCCCGGTAATGCCGCCCCTCTGCTTTAAACAAGGAACGGTAATAGCGGGCAAGAGCCTCATCCTCAAGATGAGGCTCCAGCGCCGCAAAGCGCTCACAGGAGCGTGCTTCGATAAAGGCACCGATGATCAGCGTATCAACTAAACGTGCGGGCTCATGGGTACGCACATGCTGACGCAACCCCAGCGCATAGCGTGAGGGAGTCAGATGACCGTACTGAATCCCCCGCTCCTTCATCAGTCCCAGCACCTGTTCGAAATGGATCAGCTCCTCGCGTGCGATTCGACTCATGCGGTTTAGCAGGTCCGGCTGGTCGACGTAGCGAAACATCAGGTTCATTGCGGTAGACGCGGCTTTTTTTTCGCAATGGGCGTGGTCAATCAGCAGTGTGGCGAGATCATCGGTGGCCGCATTGATCCAGCCCGCGGGGGTCGGACAGGGCAAAAACGTGCGAATTTCGTCCAGCAGATCCATAGTCATCTCTCAGTCATTGTGCAGGAGCACCATTATAAGGTAACCCGATAGCCACCATAAGGAGAACAAATAGACTTACAAAACAATAACAAAGAGGATCCGTTACCCCAAAGTATTAGCCTACAGATTGTCGACAATACTTAACTTAAGCGGCGGATTTCGCTAGAATCCCCCCCGCCAAATCAGAATTCGATTTCCACATCGACAGGGTCTGTCAGTCGGCCGCTCAACGGTCCCGGCCCTGATGCATAACGAGGGCTTTATCGTGCTTGAAGCATACCGTAAACATGTAGAAGAACGCGCCGCCGAAGGCGTCCCGGCCAAGCCGCTGGACGCAGAGCAAACCGCGGCTCTGGTCGAGCTGCTGAAGAACCCGCCGGCGGGCGAAGAGGAATTCATCCTGGATCTGCTGACCAACCGTGTACCGGCGGGTGTAGACCAGGCTGCCTACGTAAAGGCAGGCTTTCTGGCTGCTATCACCAAGGGTGAAGCCAGCTCTCCGCTGATCGACAAAGTAAAAGCGACCGAATTACTGGGCACCATGCTGGGCGGCTACAACATCGCGCCGCTGATCGACTGTCTGGACAACGACGACCTGGCCCCGACTGCGGTTAAAGCGCTGTCTCACACCCTGCTGATGTTCGATGCCTTCCACGATGTGAAGGAAAAAATGGACGCAGGCAACGCCTTCGCCAAGCAGATCATGGAGTCCTGGGCCAACGCCGAGTGGTTTACCTCCAAGCCCAAGGTTGCCGAAAAGATCACCGTTACCGTGTTCAAGGTACCGGGCGAAACCAACACCGATGACCTGTCTCCAGCCCCGGATGCCTGGTCTCGTCCCGACATCCCGGTTCACGCCAACGCCATGCTGAAAATGGCGCGCGAAGGCATCGAACCTGAAATTCCCGGTGTCAAAGGCCCGCTGGCTCAGATCGAAGCCGTTAAGGCCAAAGGCCACCCGGTTGCTTACGTTGGCGACGTTGTCGGTACCGGCTCTTCCCGTAAGTCCGCCACTAACTCCGTGCTGTGGTTCTTCGGCGACGATATCCCTTACGTACCCAACAAGCGCGCTGGCGGCTACTGCTTTGGCGGCAAGATCGCACCGATCTTCTTCAACACCATGGAAGATGCCGGCGCTCTGCCGATCGAAATGGACACCGAAAAGATGAACATGGGCGATGTCGTCGACATCTACCCTTACGAAGGCGTAGCCAAGAACGCTGAGACCGGCGAAGAACTGTGCAAGTTCGAACTGAAAACACCGGTACTGCTGGACGAAGTTCAGGCTGGCGGTCGTATCCCGCTGATCATCGGTCGCGGTCTGACCACCAAAGCCCGTGAAGCCCTGGGCCTTGAGCCTTCAACCCTGTTCCGCGTACCGGTACAGCCGGAAGATACCGGCAAGGGCTACTCCCTGGCTCAGAAGATGGTTGGTAAAGCCTGTGGCGTTGAGGGCATCCGCCCCGGCACCTACTGCGAGCCGAAGATGACCACTGTTGGTTCTCAGGACACCACTGGTCCGATGACCCGTGACGAACTGAAAGACCTGGCCTGCCTGGGCTTCTCCGCCGATCTGACCATGCAGTCGTTCTGTCACACCGCGGCTTACCCGAAGCCGGTTGACGTCAACACCCACCACACCCTGCCTGATTTCATCATGAATCGCGGCGGTGTATCCCTGCGTCCGGGTGACGGTGTAATCCACTCCTGGCTGAACCGCATGCTGCTGCCCGACACCGTAGGTACCGGTGGTGACTCTCACACCCGTTTCCCGATCGGCATCTCCTTCCCGGCCGGTTCCGGTCTGGTTGCCTTCGCTGCTGCTACCGGCGTTATGCCGCTGGATATGCCGGAATCGGTACTGGTTCGTTTCAAGGGCGACACCCTGCAACCGGGCATCACCCTGCGTGACCTGGTTAACGCCATCCCTTACTACGCCATCAAGCAGGGTCTGCTGACTGTTGCCAAGGCAGGTAAGAAAAACATCTTCTCTGGTCGCATTCTGGAGATCGAAGGCCTGCCTAACCTGAAGGTTGAGCAAGCGTTCGAACTGTCTGACTCCGCCGCCGAGCGTTCTGCCGCTGCGTGCTCCATCAAGCTGGACGAAGCACCGATCGCCGAGTACCTGCGTTCCAACGTTGTGATGCTCAAGTGGATGATCAGCCAGGGCTACGGTGACGAGCGCACCATCTCCCGTCGTATCGCGGCAATGGAAGAGTGGCTGGCCAATCCGCAGCTGATGGAAGGCGATGCCGATGCAGATTACGCAGCGGTTATCGAAATCGATCTGAACGATGTGAAAGAGCCGATTCTGGCTTGCCCCAACGATCCGGACGACGTCAAGCTGCTGTCCGAAGTTCAGGGCACCAAGATCGACGAAGTCTTCATCGGTTCCTGTATGACCAACATCGGTCACTTCCGTGCAGCCGGTAAAGTACTGGAGAAGATTGGCAAGCAACTACCCACCAAGCTGTGGGTTGCACCGCCGACCAAGATGGACCAGTACCAACTGACTGAAGAAGGCTACTACGGCATCTTTGGCCGCGCCGGTGTGCGCACCGAAATGCCCGGCTGTTCACTGTGCATGGGTAACCAGGCACGCGTTGCTGCTAACAGCACCGTAATGTCGACATCTACCCGTAACTTCCCGAACCGTCTGGGTGACGGCGCCAACGTCTACCTCTCCTCTGCCGAATTGGCAGCGGTGGGTGCTGCGCTGGGCAAGATCCCGAGCTTTGACGAGTACATGGAATATGCCAAGGATATCAACACCATGGCTGCCGACGTGTACCGTTACCTCAACTTCAACGAGATTGAGAGCTACCAGAAAGCGGCGTCTACGGTGATCCCCACCGTTGAAGCCTAAGCTGGCCCGGTAAGACCAAGCCCCGCTCCGGCGGGGCTTTTTTTTGGATTTATCGATGCAGGCGCTATCATGGCACCTGCATCCACGACGACCTGCAATCACAGAGAGAAGCTGTTATGTCTGACCAACCCACCATCGCGGCCGACGAGCTGGAACGCCCTTTTCTGGCTCTGGTTTCCAAGCTGGTAGTCGGCGAAAAGCCCTGTCCCGTGCGCTTTATGTATCGCACGGTTCCCGCCAACCTGCGCGATACGGGCTGGCGTATGTACAGCGGCTACGAAGACCAGGACTTTCTGGCTGACTCCAAGAACATGCAACCCTACCCCACCGCAACTCTGATCCAGATGGACAACTCGCTGGATGAGCTACTGGGATCGAAGCCGGGGACAGTGTGGGAACGGGTGCCGGGCGATGCCTGGCAAGAGGTTCACGACTTTGAAATTCCGGTAGAAGAGGATGTCAGCACGTCGGTCACCAACGATGTGGATACCCTGAATCCAGCCGACAATCAAGTGATAAAGTAAACGCTGCCCGGCGAGGAGCGGGCGCTCCGGAATCCTGCGCCCTCCTCCCCAAGATAGGGCTTGCAGCAACGCATCACTTCCTCACCCAGAGAGTCGAGGTGATACAGCGGCTCCGTGCAACTCAATGCATGCAGCGTAACCGGGCTCTTAATCCCTCCGGCGTCGGCAACCGCCTGCAGACGACAGTTCCAAGCCCGCCCCCAAGGCTCGTCAGCCTCGCTCAGCAACACCTGACAGGGGACCCTCAGCAAGCCTGCAACCGCACCGGGAGAAGGTTGCGTCGCTGAGGACGGCGACAACGCGACCGTCCGTTGTCCGGCCCCCAGCCCCCCCTTCGGCCAGGCGTTCGACAGATCACCCACCAGCACTATGGCACTAGCCTTGCCGGGATTCGCCATGACCCAGCTCTGCGCCGCTTGCACACTCTCGTCCACGCCCAACAACAACAACGGCTCGGTGAGCCAATCGGTTGCGCTAGCCAATCGCTGCAGCGCGGTCTCAATGCAGTGTGTCGAGCCGGCCGACCTTTGGTTTCGAATGACCAGCAGGCGAGCTTGGTGCCTAATGACCGCCGGCGCCAAACTGACCGCCAGCTGCTCCACTGAACGTCCTGCGGGCGATAGCGCCAGCAACAATCCGCGACTGCGTTGGTGACGCCCTACCCACAGCATCTCCTCGCCGCCGCCGACAGCCACACCCCGTCCAATCTGCTGCAGTCGCTGCATCCGATCATCGCGCACATCGCATGCGGGAGTGCTCATTGCCGCTAGCCAGCTAGTGCGTGAGGAAACCAGGACGCGGCACCGCGCTGAACCTTGCCTTGATACTGCGGCAACCCCAGCCCCACGCTCAGCTCGACACTCAACATGACGCAGGATTCCTGACTATCATTGACCATTTTGAGCATATCCCCCTGGGTGATCTGCCACAGCTCACCAGGGCGCATCTGAATCCGCTCATCACCAATCTCGGCAATCATCCCGCGCTGCCCTTGAAGCATCAGGCAGTAAAGCACCCGATCATCGTCGGCAACGCGCCGCCGCTCGCTTGCGCCGGGGGCCAGCCATGACAACCGCACCGGCCCAACCAGCTGCCGCCGCTCGCTTGCCAGAGTAGCCAAATAGCCCTGGATCCCTGCAAGCTCGACATCAACTCGCCGCGCTCCCTGCACCAGTTGTAGCTGATCGTAGAACCCCTCGATCCCAACCGGCTGTGTGGCATCAAGGGCATGCTCGCTGTCCTGCGAATTCAACTGCCGGTCGATCTGGGCCAGGTCCTGGAGCAGCGTCTGGTCGACGCGTCCCAGATGAATCATCTTAAAGTTGTGCATAGCATCACCTTATGAACCCGTTGTGCCGCAGCATTCAGGCGCCCGCGGATAAATAGAGTCAAGGGGCAGGGGCAGTTGTCGCCAAACGGGGGGGGGGGAGTTCGAATACCGCTGCCAGCGCCCCCGACTCTAATTCCGCGAAACCTACGTGTTAACGTTGGCACCACAACCGGGATAGTTTTCCGTCCTGTACAGCATGATCCTGGAAATCTCCTTCGCCTAGGCACCAAGGCCCGGCTATTATTTCGACCACAGGTCTGATGCACTTTCAGACCAAAGTCCGTAGGCTAAGGCGCAACACCCCCTTAGGATCAACAGATGACAACCCTGACAAGCCGCACCGACAGCGAATCGGCCATCGCCCACCGCTGGCGCAACCTCAGTCTGATCGGCCAGTTCACCCTGACCAGTGCCGTCGTGCTGATTCTGGGTATGGCGCTGATCGGCTTTTGGGTTACCGACCAGATCAAGAACGGCGTGATGCGCAATACCGCATCATCCACCGCCATGTTCATGAGCAGCTTTATTGAACCTGTGGTTCAGGAACTCGCCCATCAGGATAGCCTGTCACCGGAAACCCATACCCTGCTGGACGAACTGCTCAACGGCACTGATCTCAGCCGGCGAGTGCTCTCGTTCAAGGTATGGAAGCAGGATGGTCTGGTAGTATTCAGCTCCCGGCATGAGCTGATCGGTAAACGTTTTCCGGTAACTGCAGACCTGGAACGCGCCTGGCGGGGCGAAGTCAGCGCCGAGTTCGATCAACTGGTTGACGAGGAAAACGCGCTGGAACGTGCCGAGGGCGTAGCGCTGCTGGAGGTCTACAGCCCGATCAGGCAAAACCGCACCGGTCGTATCATCGCTGTCGCCGAATTCTACGAACACGCCGAAGAACTCAATTCCAACCTTTTCTGGTCGACCCTGACCAGCTGGCTGGTGGTGGGGGGCGTCACCCTGCTGATGTTAGGTGCACTGTCCGTTATCGTACTGCGCGGCAACCGCACCATTGAGCAGCAACGCCGAGCGCTGGAAACCCAGGTTGCCGACCTCTCCTCACTGCTGAATCAAAACGAAGAGCTGCGCAGTCGCCTCCAGCGGGCCTCTCGGCGCACCGCTGAGATCAACGAGCGCTACCTGCGCCGCATCAGCGCCGATCTGCACGATGGCCCGGCCCAACTTATGGCCTTTGCCCTGCTCCGGATCGATAGTTTGCGCCGAGTGGTTCCACAAGATGAGAGCGGCACCGGACTCCATGATGTAGACACCCTGCGCCAGTCGCTTACCGACGCACTCAACGAAGTACGCGCCATCTGCACCGGACTGGCTCTGCCGGAGCTACGCACCCTGTCCCCGGAGCAGCTGCTGCGCAATGCTGCCAGCGCCCACGAGCGCAGCACCGGTACCGAGGTAGAGGTAACCATTGAATCAGCCCCGGCCTGGCTCAGCCAACCCTACAAGATCTGCGCCTACCGGTTCGTTCAGGAAACCTTAAGCAATGCCTATCACCATGCCAACGGCGAGGGTCAGAAAGTCCGCATGCGCTGTGTCAGCGGGCTACTGGAGATCGAGGTCTCCGACAGCGGGCCCGGCCTCCAGCGTGGATCTGCTCCGGCAGGAGATCACGGTCTGGGCCTGCCGGGATTACGGGAAAGGATCGAAAGCCTGGGAGGCAACATGCGCATCCTCTCCAGCAAAGGCCAGGGAACCCGCGTTATGATGACCTGCGAAGTCACCCCCCAAACGGACGAGGAGCACCCATGAATCCGATCCGGATCGTACTTGCCGACGATCACCCGCTATTTCGCGAAGGGGTCGCCAAAACCCTGAGCGACAGCGGACGCTTTGAAGTCGTCGGGCAGGCAACCACGGCCACCGAAGCGCTGGAACTGGCCGAAAGCCTGCAACCGGATCTGGCACTACTTGATATCAGCATGCCCGGCAGCGGTATCGAGGCGGCCCGCCGCATCAGCCAGGACTGCCCCGGCATCAATATCGTCATGCTGACCGTGTCGGAGCAAGACGATGACGTCATGGCGGCGCTTAAAGCCGGGGCACGCGGTTATGTGCTCAAGGGTATTGGCGGGGAGGAACTGGCCGATGTGCTGAGCGCGATAAAGCGCGGAGAGTCGTACGTGTCACCATCCCTTGCGGGGCGCCTGCTGGCCGAAATGCAGAACCCGTCGCGTGAGCTCGGCAATGGCCCGTCGGAACTCACCGCGCGCGAGGAACAGATACTGCGCTTGGTAGCCCAAGGACTCAGCAATCGAGAAGTGGGCGAACGCCTGGAGCTGCAGGAGAAAACGGTCAAGCACTACATGACCAACATTCTGCAAAAGCTGCAGGTGCGCAACCGGGTAGAAGCGACCCTCATTGCCCGGGATCGCTATCACGACCTGTAGGCACCAGAAGGGCCGCATAGCGCGAAGCCATCTCTTCGGAAAAACAGCAAAAAACCACTTTTTTCAGCCCCAGTAGAGTCTCCAGCTCCCGTCGGACGGCCTCGATGGCAACCGGTACAGCCTCATCGGGCGGATAACCGTAAACACCGCAGCTAATCGCCGGAAACGCGATAGTCTCGGCCCCGTGGGCTTTAGCCAGGCGCAGACTGCGCCGATAACAGCTCGCCAACAGATCCGCTTCGCCGTTATTGCCACCACTCCACACCGGCCCTACCGTGTGAATCACATAATCGGCTGGCAGCGAGAACCCAGCGGTAATCTTGGCATCGCCGGTAGCGCAGCCACCCAGTTGACGACACGCCTCCAGCAACTGCGGTCCTGCCGCACGGTGAATGGCCCCGTCGACACCGCCTCCGCCAAGGAGGGAGGGATTGGCCGCATTGACAATCACATCCACCTCAAGACGGGCAATGTCAGCGCACTCAACATCAAGGGTTGCCACCATCCGACGCCTCCTGCTCACCAACTGCCATATATCAATATAATCAGCTGATTTTTTGGGATTTACTATACGTTCGACCTATGTCCATCCGCCGCCGTATCTGGCATAGTACTGCGGTTTTGTGGCTCCGAACCAGCGCTGGTCCCGTACGCCTGAAACGCTGCTCGCCGGCGTTAGCAGACGCACTCCTCGAATCAGCATAGCTCGGGTACAGGGTATAACTATAACCACCTCCTAATCCCCACATACAGAGCCGGTCCCGCACGGTCGAGCCGGCCTCGTCTAAAAACTTAGGTGTAGGAAAACGAGAATGACAAGCACATTCCCTCAAGCGTTCGTGCGCAATTTCCTCGGAAATTCGCCCATATGGTACAAGAAGACCATCCTGGCCTTCCTGGTCCTCAATCCGATTCTGCTGCTCGTCGCCGGCCCCGTCGTGACCGGCTGGATCCTGATTTTTGAGTTCATATTCACGCTCGCCATGGCGCTCAAGTGCTACCCGCTGCAGCCGGGCGGCCTCCTCGCCATCGAAGCACTGGTGATTGGCCTGACCAATCCCCATACGCTGTTGCATGAGGTCGAGCAGAACCTGCCGGTACTGCTGCTGCTGATGTTCATGGTGGCCGGCATCTACTTCCTCAAGGGGATGCTGCTGTATGTTTTCACCAAGATCCTGTTGAACGTACGCGATAAAATCAAACTGTCGTTGCTGTTCTCCTTTATGGGCGCCTTCCTGTCTGCATTCCTGGATGCACTGACAGTAACAGCTGTGCTGATCAGTGCCGGTGTCGGCTTCTACGCCGTGTACCACAAAGTGGCGTCCCACGGTCAAGATCACGACCCCGACCACAAACACGATCACTCCGGTGACGAGCACCTGGCGGAAGAGCGCCGGCAAGAACTGGACGATTTCCGCGCCTTCCTGCGTAGCCTGCTGATGCACGGCGCGGTCGGTACTGCATTGGGTGGCGTCTGTACGCTGGTGGGCGAGCCGCAGAACCTGTTGATCGGCGCCAAGATGGGCTGGAACTTTATGGAGTTCTTCCTGCAAGTAGCCCCGATCTCCATCCCGGTTTTGTTCTGCGGTCTGGCGACCGTGGTTGTAGTCGAGAAGAAGAGTCTGTTTGGCTACGGCGCCCAGATCCCGGAAAACGTGTTCAACATTCTCAAGGATTTTGACGCCAAGCAGGAAGCCAAGCTGACCAAGCGAGACCGCGCGCAACTGTATGTGCAGTTCGCCTGCGCCGCGTTCCTGATTGTCGGTCTGGCGTTCCACCTGGCTGAGGTGGGCTTTATCGGCCTGACCGTTATCATTCTGGCCACCGCCTTCAACGGCATCACCGAAGAGCACCAGATCGGCAAGGCGTTTGAAGAGGCCCTGCCCTTTACCGCGCTGCTGGTGGTATTCTTCGCGGTGGTTTCCGTGATTCATGACCAGCACCTGTTCAAACCGATCATCGATGCGGTGCTGGCGATGGATATTGGCGTACAGCCGGCGATGTTCTTTATCGCTAACGGCATTCTGTCCGCCATCAGCGACAACGTGTTCGTAGCCACCGTTTATATCAACGAAGTGGCTGCTGCCTATGATGCGGGCAGCATTACCCGTGAGCACTATGACCACCTGGCTATCGCCATCAACACCGGCACCAACCTGCCCTCGGTAGCAACCCCCAACGGTCAGGCAGCGTTCCTGTTTCTGCTGACTTCCGCCATCGCACCGCTGGTACGCCTCTCCTATATGCGGATGGTGATCATGGCCCTGCCCTACACCATCGTGCTGAGCGTTGTTGGCCTGCTAGCCGTAGTGGTAGTCCTGTAAACGCAACACATGGCACAAAAAAAGGGCTCCAATCCGGAGCCCTTTTTTATTCGTTGCGGCCTGTTAATCGCGCAGGGTTTTGAGGTAATCGATTAACTCCGCCCGCTGGTCAGGATCCGTAATGCCATTCATGGTTTTCTTGGTACCGGGGACGAAAGCGGAGGGGCTTGCGAAAAATTCATCCAGCTCCTGCTCTGTCCACTGCCCGCCTTTTTTCTTTAACGCGATGGAGTAACCAAACCAATCCGCCCGCGCCTTGGGTGCATCAACCACACCCCAAAGGTTTGGCGCGCTGCGATAGGGGCCGTTCTTTTCCAGACTGTGGCAAACTACGCAGGCCCCGGCTGCACTGTCCTTGCCATAAGGTTCTGCCGGTAGCGACGAGCTGCCCGACTTGGCAAAACTGATCACCGACAACGCGCCCAATACCGTTACCGCCGTTGCGGCGATTCGCCGCTGTCCAACGCCTGACTTCATAGTGACACTCCCTTTAACCCCAAGCAGCTAAGGTTATTCAGAATAGACCAGCACGAGGACAAATGAGAAATCAGTAGATCCGCGGTTCGATCTCCAGCTCGACGCCAAAGCGCTGCCGGATATCCCGCTGAATGCGCGCGGCCAGCTGCAGCAGTTGCTCGCCCGTCCCGCCACCACGATGCACCAGCACCAGCGCCTGACGGTCATGCACGCCAACGGCCCCCTCTACATAGCCTTTCCAGCCGGCATGATCGATTAACCAGCCCGCTGCCAGCTTCATACCCGCACCGTCGGGGTAAGCAACCAGCTGCGGATACTGCGCACGCAGCTGTTGATAGATGACCAGATCAACCACCGGATTCTTGAAGAAGCTGCCGGCATTAGGAATCTGATCAGGGTCCGGCAATTTTGCCTGACGCAGGGCCACCACCGCGTCAAACAGATCTCGCGCTGTCGGCTGTTCCAGCTGCCGGAGAGCGTCCCGAATACCCTGATAACCCAGTTCAAGGGCAGCAACACGCCGCAACCGGAAGCGCACCGCCAACACTACAACCGCATCACGTAAACCGCGCTTGAATACACTGTCGCGATAGCTGAAGTCGCAATCCGCATTATCGATCCAGTAACACCGGCCGTTAGCACGGTCCAGCACCTCCACCGCATCGATGTAGTCTTTTACTTCAACCCCGTAGGCCCCGATGTTCTGAATCGGCGCCGCCCCCACCGTGCCCGGAATCAAGGCCAGGTTTTCCAGTCCGTACCAGCCCTGGGAAACACAGTGATCCACAAACGGATGCCAGGGCTCACCCGCTTCCGCGGTTACCAGAACCCAATCGTCATCCTGCGATTGAGCCGCAATACCGCGGGTGATGATACGCACAGTGGCACCGGGGTAATCCCCCCGAAGAACAATATTGCTTCCCCCTCCCAGGATCAGGGGAGCGCCAAACGGACGGGCAGCGGCAAGGGCATCGACGAGCTGTGCCCGCGAGCCAACCTCAAACAGGGCGGCACAGCGCGACGGCAGCCGCAGGGTATTCAGATCTGTAAGGGTGTGCGGGGCCGGTTCAGCCATGAAGACGCTGCTGGATATCGCTCAACAGTCCATCGGCAGCCGCTTCGATCAGGTCCAGCACCACTTCGAACCCTCGTGATCCACCATAGTAGGGGTCGGGCACTTCCCGAAACGGCTGATCGGGGGCGTAATCCAGAAACAGCGACAACTGCGCGCGGGGATCCGGCGGCTGGATCGCGCGCAGCGAGGACAAGTTATGCTCATCCATCGCCAGAATGTAATCGTAGCGATGAAAATCCTCCGCCAACGCCTGCCGGGCACGCAACCTGGAGAGGTCATAACCGCGCTTGCCAGCCGCTGAGACCGAACGATGATCGGGAGCCTTGCCGATATGGAAAGCGGCGGTACCGGCAGAATCAACATCGATCAGCTCGGCAAAACCGGCATCCTGGACCTTCTGCTGAAAAATACCGTGGGCGGTGGGAGACCGGCAGATATTGCCGAGACACACAAATAAAACGCCTATCCGCTGCATAGCTCAACCGCGCCCGCTGATAAAATCACTAACCAGACGATCACTTTTGAGAATGTGGTTGCCCAGCCAGTTGTTCATGAATTCGAGCAGTTCGATACTCACAATGCGCTCACCACGACGGAAGGTTTCCAACTGGTGGCGTACCTCTGCCATCAGTTTTTCATGCTCTCGCTGATGCTGCTCCAATCCCGGGTACTGGATCTCTCGCATTACCACCTCTTCCTGGTGGAAATGCTCACGGGTATAGGCCAGCAGTTCTTCCAGCACTCCGCCGACGGCATCCTGCCCTTCACCGACACACACCGCTTCATACAGTTGATCCAGTAGTGCAAACAGCTTGCGATGCTGGGCGTCTACCTCCGCATCGCCCATGGCGTACTCGTCACGCCACAAATATCTGGACACCCTTAATCCTCCTTTACGCGTCGGCTGCTGAAGTTGCCATGTGTCGCCGTACCTGCTCAAGATCGTCCAGCGTATCAACGCCGGCCGGTACCGCTTCGTCGGCACGATCCACATGAATGAAAGCGCCGTTCCATAACGCCCGTAACTGTTCAAGAGACTCGGTACGCTCCAGCTCGCAGCTGGGCCAGCGGACGAAATCATTAAGCAGCTTCACCCGGTAGGCGTAGATCCCGATATGGCGCTGGTAATCGAACCCGGTCGGCAGTGCGGCGGGTAATTCATCCCCGGCGAACGCATCTCGTGGCCACGGAATTGGCGCCCGACTGAAATAAAGCGCACGCCCCTCCGCGTCAGAGACCACCTTGACCGCGTTGGGGTTCAGCAGGGTTTCGGTATCTTCCACCGGTTCGGACAGGGTGGCGATCACCGCCCGCGGCTCGGCAGCCAGATTGTGCGCGACCTGATTGATGATCCGTGGCGGGATCATCGGCTCATCGCCCTGCACGTTAACCACAATATCGTCGGCATAAAAACCGCGCTGGCGTACCACCTCCTGCAACCGGTCTGTGCCGGAGGGGTGGTCCGCGGATGTCACGCATACATCGGCACCAAAAGCGGTTGCCGCTTCGGCGATACGTTGATCATCGGTAGCCACGATAACCGCCCGTGCTTCACTGGCACAGGCGCGTTCGTAAACATGCTGGATCATCGGCTTGCCATTGATCTCCAGCAGCGGCTTGCCGGGCAAACGGCTGGAGGAGAAACGGGCGGGGATGATGACCGTAAACGACATTACTTCTGCTCGCGCTCTTCAGCGGTCAGTTCACGCGCTTCGTTTTCCAGCATCACCGGAATCCCATCGCGGATGGGGTACGCCAGACCGCTGGCACGACACACCAGCTCATTTTTCTCTTTGTCCCACTCCACCGGTGCTTTGGCCACCGGGCAAACCAGGATATCCAGTAGTTTCTTGTCCATTTAACAACCTTTATCTGCAACCGCCCGCAAACGTGCGGCCAGCTGTTGGAAAAATTGCGCCGGCAGCTCTGCGTTGACGGGCAGATAATACCTGTTGTCCGACGCGAATGCGCGACATTTTACCGCATCCTTGGCGGTCATGATCAACGGCAACGGGTCACCAAATTCCAGATCCTCCGCGCGAATCTGGTGATGATCCGGCAGGGGGTGTTCCTGCGGCTGATAGCCAAGTTGATGCAAGGTTCGGAAAAAACGTTGTGGGTTGCCAATACCGGCCAGCCCATGTACCGGCCCGGGCGATATGTCAGCTTCAGTGCCATCCAGACGCCGGACCGGCCCCGGTAACAGGGTCATGCGGTGAGCTCCGGGATGCATCCAATCGCCACCGTTAATCACCACCAGATCGACCTCATCCAGGCGCGACGCCGGCTCTCGCAGAGGGCCCGCCGGCATCAGTGCTCCGTTGCCCAGTCCGCGCTCACCGTCCACCACGGCGATCTCAACATCACGCCCCAGCGCGTAGTGCTGCAGCCCGTCGTCACTGAGTATCAGGTTACAGTCTGTATTCGCAAGCAGGTGACGCGCGGCACGGGCACGGTCCGGATCAACCACTACCGGGCAGCCGGTCGTCTGGGCCAGCAGCAGCGGCTCATCGCCACAGGCGCTTGCGGCAGTATGCTCTTCGACCCGCAGCGGATAATGATCGCTGCGCCCTCCATAGCCGCGACTGACAATACCCGGTCGCCACCCCTGCTCCACCAGCCAGGTACAAAGCGCTTGGGTCAGAGGCGTTTTACCGGTCCCGCCAACACTGATGTTGCCAACCACCACTACCGGTACCGGTGCCTGCCAGACCGTTTTATCGCCCTGACGGTATTGCCGCCGCCGTTTGGCAGCAAGGGCGCCGTACAGTGCCGCCAAGGGACGCAACCAGAATGGCGCGCGGTCGCGGCCGTACCAGAGTTGCTGCAACCAGGCGCTCACTATTCGCTCTGGTCGCGACGCGTGGTGATACTGAGATGGATAAACCCGAGCTGCCCCGCGGCATCCATCGCCGTGACCACCGATTGGTGGGGAGACAAGGCATCGGCGGTAATTATCACCGGCAGGGTTTCCTTGTCACGCGCCTCCTGACGAATGGCGCGTTTGAGGGTGTCGAGCTGGCCGTTTACCAGCGTCTTGCCATTAACTGCAAACTGACCATCGGCGGTAATGCTGATATCAATCACCAGAGGGTCCTCGACGGAGACCTCCGTCGACGCCTTAGGGAGATCGATTTTGAGGTGGGTTTCCTTGGTGAAGGTGGTCGACACCATAAAGAAGATCAGCAGCAGAAACACCACGTCGATCAAGGGCGTCAGGTTGACACTGACCTCTTCGGAACGCTGTCGCTTGAACTGCACGGCGCGCCCCTACTCGAAGTCCACGTCGCGGTCACCGTGGATCACTTCCACCAGTTTGACCGCTTCCTGCTCCATCTCCACCACAAGGGTATCGATACGGCGAAGAAAATAGCGATGGAGAATCAGTGCAGGAATAGCCACACTGAGGCCTGCGGCGGTGGTAATCAAGGCTTCGGATATCCCTCCCGCCAGCACGTTGGCGTTCCCGGTGCCCTGAATCATGATCTCGCTGAACACCTTGATCATTCCGACTACGGTTCCCAGCAGCCCGAGCAGCGGCGAGATTACGGCGATAGTTCCCAGCGGGTTGAGAAAGCGCTCCAGTTCATGGATGACCTTGCCGGCGGTTTCGCTGATGCTTTCCTTCATCAGTTCACGGCCATGCTTGGAGTTATTGATGCCGGCGACCAGAATCTGCCCCAGCGCCGACGAGTTGCGAATACGCGCCAGCTGCTCCCGATCCAGGTTGCCCTTTTTCACCAGCGCCCAGACCTCGGTCAGCAAATGACGCGGTGCTACGCGGATCCGCCGCAACGTCCAGAATCGCTCCACACCGATGGCCAACGCCACCACCGAACAGAGCAGTATCGGCACCATCAACCAGCCACCTGCAGTAATCAACTCGAACACGCTTGCCTCCTATGCGCAAAACCGCCCGTAATGTAACACACATAGAGCGCGAGACTTAATCCCACCAATAATGAAACTGCAACCCCGGCCAAGGATCGAGGCGCACCAGCCCGTCGGCACTCAGACGCCACTGCAACATCCCTTTTTCTGCGGTATTGAACAGCGTCGCTCCACGGTCACGCAACCGCGCTTGTACCGTCTTATGGGGGTGACCAAAACGGTTACGATACCCGGACGAAAAGACCGCGGTTGAAGCCGATACTGCATCGACAAAAGCAGGGGTCGATGAACTGCGGCTGCCATGGTGGGGCACTAGCAACCAGTCGGATTTCAGCATCTGCCCATGAGTCGCCACCAGCGCGGCTTCGTCAATCCGCTCAATATCGCCGGTCAACAACGCCGCTCTCATGCCACTACTGATCCGCAGCACGCAGCTGGCATGATTTCCGGACAATCGTGACGATGACGCCGGTGGGTACAGCACCTCGAATAACACGCCGTCCCAACGCCAGTACTGGCCGGCTCGGCAAGGTAAGCCACCGGTCAACGGCGCCTCGCCACTGAACAGCTCACCCACCCCGAACGCCTTGCGAACCGCCGCCAGACCACCACTGTGGTCACTGTCATCGTGGGTTATCATCACCCTGTCCAAATGCTCGATCCCCTGGCGACGCAGATACGGCAATACGGTCACCTCCGCGGCGGCGAAACCGGAACGGAAGCGGGGACCGCTATCGAACAGCAGCCGGTGACCTGCGGTCTCAACCAGCACCGCAGAACCCTGCCCCACATCAAACACCGTCAACCGTGCGCTGGCGGGTGCCGGGGTATCAGCAGCGGGCCACAGCAACGGCATCCACAGCACAACTCCCAACCAACGCCCGGGCAGCGCCCGCGGCGCCAGCATCAGCAAGGAGCCCAGCGAGGCCAGCAGCACCCCCGGCAGGGAAACTCCGCCGGGGGTCCACAGGTATGCCAGCGCACCCGCCTGGGCCAGGGCCATATCGAACCACCCCATGGCCACACCCACCCAGCTTAGCGGTTCCACGCCCATACCAAGCAGATAGGCCAGCAGCGCCAGCAGCGCTAACGGCAACAGCAGCAAGGTCACCAGCGGGATGGCGATCAGATTGATTAAAGGTGACCAAAGCGACAACTGGTGGAACGCCAGCAACAACCAGGGGCCGATACCGAGAAAAGCCGCCCACTGGGCCCACAGCATCGACTGGAGAGGCGATGTTTTGGCACCGCCACGACCCCCAAAGGCGTACAGCAGACAGCCCGCCGCGGCAAACGACAGCCAGAAGCCCGCACTCCGCAGCGCCAGCGGGTCAAGTAGCAGCACGGCTGTCGCCGCCATCCACAAACGCTGGGCGTTCGAACGCGAACGCCAACTGACCCAGCCGTACAACAGCACCGCCACCATCACCCAGGCCCGCTGGGCGGGCAGCCCCCAGCCAGACAACGCAGCGTACAAACCGGCCACCAGCAACGCTGATACCAACGCAGTCTGCTGCCGGTAATGCAGCCGCAGCCGTGGCTGCAGGCGCCCGATCCGCACCATGGCTCCATACACCAGCAGCGCCACCAAGCCGATATGCATGCCGCTAACAACAAACAGATGCAAGGTGCCGGTATCACGCAGGCGCTGCCACTGGGCCTGGCTCAACCCGCGACGGTCCCCCAACAGCAGCGCTGCCAGCAGGGCGCCGCGCTCTGAGTCCAGCGACAAAAGCTGATCGGCCAACTGCCAGCGCCAACGGTCCCATCGCCCCTGCAAGCGGGCTTGACCCCGATACGCATCGACGTCTGCCCGGTAAACGTACCCAGTGGCATCAATCCCGGCGCTTAACAGACTCAGGTCGCGATCAGGCCCGGCGGGATTACGATAGCCATGGGGACGTTTCAAGCGCAGGTCGAACTGCCAGCGCTCTCCCGGCAACGGTAGACGCTGGCACTGATACCAGCTCAGGCGCAACAGCCGTGGGGCGGAAGCGGCAGGCTGTGGCCAGTGATCGACATGCGCATCAAAGCGGCAATAGTCGTCGCGGCTCAGGGGCAGACCCACAACGGTCACTGCCACCGACAGGGTTTGCCCCTCAAGTTCGACCGGCAGCCGATGAGCGAGTTGCCACTGCCCCCAACCGATCCCCCAAACCAGACCCAGCAGCAACGGCCACAGCGGTCGCCCATAAGGATGCAGACGCAGCAGCAGCGCCATGAACAAGAGTACAACGGTAACGGACGGCGCGGGCAGAGCGGGCCAGAAAGCCACCGACGCCAGCGCCAGGCAAAACCGGATCATCCCTGAACTCCAGTTGGCTTAACCGAGGGTAACGTGCATAATTCAGCGAGTTATAGATCTTAGACCCGATAACAACCAGAAAAGAACCCTTTTTCATGCCGCGCCGTTTTATCAAGCGCTACATGCCGGACGAAGCGACGATCAAGGAGCACCCCCATCTCAGCAAGCTGGGGCGCTTTATTCACGATCCCAATCTCTGGCACCTGAATCGCAACTCCGTGTCGCTGGCGTTTCTGGTGGGCATGTTTTGCGCTTTTCTGCCGATACCGATGCAGATGGTGGTTGCAGCGGCGCTGGCGATTCTGGTCCGCAGCAATCTGCCCATCGCCGTGGGCCTGGTCTGGATTACCAACCCACTCACCATGCCGCCCATCTTTTACGCCACCTATCGAGTCGGTATGTACCTGCTTGGCAACCCGGTGGAAGATGCCCAGTTTGAACTCACCATGGAGTGGTTTACCCGGGAACTGTCGCGCATCTGGTGGCCACTGCTGCTGGGTTCCGTGGTTTGCGGCGCCGTAACAGCAGTCGCCAGTTACTTTGGCGTTCGCTACCTGTGGCTGTGGCGCGTCGGGCGTAGCTGGAAGAAACGCAGCCATCGCAACCGCAAGCGGCCCGACAACGACTAACCGGCCGAGAAAACAAAAAAGGCCGCAAACCGCGACCCTTGATATCTCCCCGCCGCGCGACCCTAGTCCTCTACCAACCGGCCGTCGATCAGGCGCAGCACCCGATCCATTCGCCCCGCCAGCTCAACATCATGAGTCACGACCACAAACGCCGTGTTAAGGGTTGCATTCAGCTCCGCCATCAAGGTTTGTACATCCTCGGCCGTATGAGAGTCGAGATTGCCGGTGGGTTCATCCATCAGCACCGTACCGGGCTCGGCGACCAACGCACGCGCTATCGCCACGCGCTGGCGCTCACCACCGCTCAGCTGAGCCGGCTTATGCTGCAAGCGACCGGACAGACCGACGCGCCCCAGCATCTGCTCCGCCCGCTGCCGGACTTCATCCCGCGGGGTCTGCCGTAACAGTAGCGGCATCGCCACGTTCTCCAGCGCGCTGAACTCGGGCAGCAGATGGTGGAACTGATAGACGAATCCCAGATGCTGGTTGCGCAATCTGGCTCGCTGGTTCTGATTCAGCCTACTCAGCGCCTGACCACCCACAGTCACCTCACCGGAGCTGGGATCATCCAGACCGCTGAGGATATTCAGCAGCGTGCTTTTGCCCGATCCGGAGCTGCCGACAATGGCAATACGATCACCCGGTGCAATGCACAGATCAATGCCACTCAGCACCTCAACCCTGGCACCCGCCTCCTGATAGTGCCGGCACACATCACGACACTCGATCACCGCCTGATCACTCATAACGAAGCGCCTCCGCCGGTTTAGTCTGCGAGGCGCGGTAGGCGGGATAGATGGTTGCCAACAGACTGATCAGCAGCGACGTCAGGGCGATGACCGCAACGTCCGGCCAACGCAACTCTGAAGGCAGGTAACTGATGAAGTACACCTCGGCGCTGAGGAACTGAATATGAAACACCTGCTCGATCCAGGCCACCACGTCAGTGACGGTCAGCGCCATCACCACCCCGAGCGCGGTCCCCACCAGCGTACCCACACAACCGATATAGCCGCCCTGAACGATAAAGGTCCGCATGATGGTGCCGGAACTGGCACCCATGGTGCGCAAGATAGCGATATCGGAACGTTTGTCCGCCACGACCATCACCAGCGTCGAAACGATATTGAAGGCCGCCACAGCGACAATGATGAACAGCAGCAATCCAATCATTTTCTTTTCCAGCTGGATCGCTTGAAACAGATTGCCATGGGTGCGGGTCCAGTCACTGACGCGATAGCCACCCTCCAACGTCCGGGCAATCCGGCGAACTTCGCGAGGTGCGTCAAACAGGCTATCAAGCTTCAAACGGACACCTTCGACGCCGCTGCTAATGCGCTTGATCCGGGCCGCATCCTCAAGATGGATGTACGCCATGCTGGCATCGAGTTCCGCGCCCACGCTAAAGACCCCGACGAGGGTAAAACGCTTGAGGCGGGGAAAGACCCCAGCCACCGAAATCGACGCTTCCGGTAACACCAGCGTAATTTTGTCACCCAGCTGAACACCGAGCGAACGTGCCAGTAGATCACCCAGCACGATGCCAAACTCGCCACCTTGCAGCGCATTCAGCTGCCCCTGGGTCATATGCTCTCCCAGAATCGATACCCGCGGTTCGTAAGCGGGATCAATACCATTGACCAACACCCCCTGAACCACGCCGTGCGAAGTCAGCATACCCTGGGCCGTGATGTAGGGCGCGGCCCCAACCACCTTGGGCTGGTTTTCCAGCTCCTCAATCAGCGGCTGCCAGTCCTGTATCTCGTTGCGATACAGGCTCAGGGTGGCGTGTGGCACCATACCCAGTATCCGTTGACGCAGCTCACGGTCGAAGCCGTTCATCACCGATAGCACCAGAATCAGCACCGCCACCCCGAGGGTGAGGCCGATCATGGAAACCGTCGAGATGAATGAGATGAAGTGGGCCCGCCGCTTGGCGCCGGTGTAACGCAGCCCGATAAAAAGAGACAGAGGTCTAAACATGGGGCGGAATTAAAACACAGTTGCCCAGCCTGCCGCACTACTAATCGCCGCCTTGGCTGGGATATAGTTAGCACATTATCACTGCAGGTAACCGATTGATGTCCGAGGCTGATCGTCGCCACACATTCCGCATGCCGGACCGCGCTACGGTGGAGTTGAAAAAAATGACTTCAACCGAGCAGTCGCTCACAGCGCTGTTTCCGCCATCCACCTACGACCAACTGCTGCAACAGCTGTGGCTGACAGACCAGGAGATTGATCGTCAGTTACGTCGCCTGGAGGAGCAGGAGCGCTCTGTTGGCCACTGCCTGCGCCTGTTCAGCCAGAAACTGGAGCTGCTGGCACAGGCGGCCTGCCGGAGCGACACGGACCAGAAAACCCTCGCCATCGATCTGAGTGAAGGCGGCTTCTCGTTGCAAACTGACACCCCGCTCTCCATCGGCACCCGCTACGCCTTACGCCTGCGTCTGCAACCCCGCGGCATTCCGTTGGTGTGTCATACCGAGGTGGTCTACAGCCACAGCGGCAGTGACGGCAAGATGCGCCACGGATTTCGCTTTGTTGACCTGAGCGAGCAACAACGCCTGATGCTTATCCGCCACCTGTTTCAGCTGCAGGCTGAAGCACGCCGACAGCAGCATGAAGCCAACGCATGACCGGGTTTCCCCACAGCGATCTCGTTACCGCTTATGATCAGCTGACGGCCGCGCTGGCCCGCTTCGCCAACGCACTGCACCACAGCGACCACTCCCTCTGGGTTCCACTCACTGACGCAGAAGTGGCCGCAGGGATCGATCCGCGCAGCAAGGCTATCGCGCTGTACTGTAATCTGTGGCACAGCGGCGACGGCGACGGGCGCCGCACCGAATCGCGCCACGGATTGGTCGCCATCGACGACTCACTGGTACCCCAAGTACAGGAAATCAACGCCGCGAAACGCCACTTCCAGCAAGCCACCCGTCCCTTTAGCCAACAGCAGGCGGCTTGGCGCAAGCACCTGCAAACCCGCGGCGCAGAACTGCGCGACGCCCTGGCCACCAAGGGACTGACCCGACTGCACCTGAAACAGTGCTATCGCCAGTTACCACTGGTAGAGCGCCAACCGGAACACGTCGGTTTCAACTGGTACAGCTCCGGTCGCAGCATCAAGCGAGTCAGCCTCGGCGCGGCACAGGACGCACTCTGTAAAATGGGTGGCGACAAACCGCACATCGCGCTGCAGCTCAAACAACTAGGCCAGTTGCCGCCCGATACGCCGTTAGCCCAAGTGCAACAACAGGCCCCGTTAATGCGCTGCAATCTGCGTTTTGCAACCGCACCGGAACGCCAGGCCCTCAACTTGTCGCTACCCCTGCTTTACGTTGCGCACCCGGGACAACCACTACCCAGTCACAACGAGCCGCCACTGACGCCCCCCGAAGGCCGACAGCGCCGGATCCGAAGCGACTGCCGTCTTGAAGAAGAACCCTTTCTGCCCAGCCTGCGCATCCATCGTTATCAGGAGGGACCATGAACCGCAATAGCGACAACCCTCTGCTCTACCAGTTGCTGATGGCGTCGGGTTTGCTCGCCCTGATCGGCTGGTTTGCCCTGATGCGCCAGGTCGGCTTCATGAGCTGGTTAACGAGCCTGGGCCCCGACAGCCACATCGGCGCTCTGAATCTGGTTGCCATCATGCTGTGGATGCTGCCGGCGCTGCTGATCTGGAAGTATTACCTGCGCTGGATCAACCGCCGCCTCAGGGTGCGCGGTATTTACTATGAAGACAGTTATTACGGCAACAACGCGCAAAACCACTCTTCCGGCCCCGAGTGCCCGGATGACACCACCGACCAGCCCCGGGGTGGCGCGCCCCAACACAAAGGCCCTGAGCATGACTCCTGATCTGAACCCCACTTTCTGTCGCCGGCTACTTGTCGCTCACCTGATCGACACACTCGAACGCCCCAGCGTGCCGACACTGATGACGGTCACCGGTTGGCCACGCCGCACCCTGCAGGACATCATCAAGGCGCTCCCCGGCTGGGGAATAGAGGTCACCTTCGTCGAGGACGGCGTTCGCCATAACGACGGCTATTATCGCCTGAGCAGTTGGGGGGCGTTCCGGCAAGAGTGGATCAGCGCCCAGCTCGACCGTCTGTGCAAAGTGGTCGAGCTGCGGCTGCCATAAAGCATGAGCACTCGCCTGCCACCATCACCGCGGCGCAACTGCCGCGACTGCAATCATTTCAGGCTCACCGAGCAGGGACCACGCTGCCGCTTCCGTGGCGGCAAGCCTGCCGGAATTTGCGCGGTATTCAGTCGCACACAGAGGGTGCAACAGCCGGGCAATAGCCGCTAGGCATCGATCCGGCGATGGGCCCTCAACATCCACGCAGAAAAGCCGGCAACCAGAAACATCAACGCCGCTGCCAGGGTGAGCGACAGACGCTGCTGCCCCTGAAAGTACTGATAAACACGCAGACAGCCGACACCCACCAGACTATAGAGAAATGGCGCGGCCTCGCAGACTGCAGCGGCCAACCGGGAAACACTGAGGGCCTGCGCGCTGTAGCCACTGATCCATCGGTAGGCGCCCACGCCGTACATCAACGCCCAAGCAACCACGCGATCGGCGAGGTAATCACAAAAACCACTTCGATTCCGGCAACGATAGAGACATAGGCATCGCTTCATCTGCCAATCGACTCAGCATCGCGCAGCTCCCGAACGCTGCTTTAGCATGCCCGACTATAGCGATCTCTGAACGATCTATACTGCCGGCATCTCTCCACTGCGCTTGCGCTGACGCCACCTTGTCGAAGGCCTGCTGACACCGATGACAGACCCGCTGTTTTTGATACTCGATCAGGGCGGCAGCCAGAGCCGCGCGGTTCTGGTGGATGCCCTCGGCACCGTAATCGACAGCCGCTACCAGCCGGTACACACCCGGCGCCCGAGCGATTTTCAGGTGGAGCAGGACCCTTGGCAATTGATTCGGTCGCTGCAGCAAGCTGCCAACACACTACTTAAATCACTGACAGCAGCGGAGCGCACCGCCATTCAGGCTTGCGCCATCGTCTGCCAACGCTCCAGTCTGCTGGCCTGGGACCAGGTCGCCCAGCGACCATTGAGCCCGGTGCTCAGCTGGCAAGACCAGCGCGGCGCAGCCTTTATGCCTGACTCAGCAGCGCCGCTGGAGCAGATCCAACGGATTAGCGGCCTGTTTCCCTCCGCGCATCACGGTGCCAGTAAGTGCCGCTGGCTACTCACTCACGACCGGAAGATTCAGCGTGCCGCGGCGGACAACCGCCTGCTGTGGATGCCCTTGGCAACCTTTCTGGTTCACGCCCTTTGCCATATAACGGCCGTTGACCCCGCCAGCGCCCAGCGCACCCTGCTCTGGAACCGGCACCGCAACACCTGGGATCCATCGTTAGCGCGGCTGTTCCGGCTGGAACCGTGTCAACTTCCTCGGATCCAGCCCAGCCTGAGCGACTGGGGGCATGCCTCACTGGGGCCGCTCTCGCTTCCCTGCCAGCTGCTGGGAGGCGACCAGTCACTGGCCCCCTTCTCGGAAGGGCACCTTGCACCGGGCGAGGTCCGGATCAATCTGGGCACCGGGGGCTTTCTCTGCACCTCGCTACCGGCGCCGCTCGCATCTACCCGGCTGCTAAAGAGCGTGGCCTATAGCGATGAGCGCGAACTTTACACCTGGCTCGAGGGAACCATAAACGGCGCTGGCGCCGCGCTGACATGGGCCCGGGAGCAGGGAGCACGTGACGACCAGCAGGAGGACCCCGGCCTGTTCCTGAACGCGGTGGGCGGACTCGGTTCACCGGATTGGCGGAGCGGGCTACACAGCCGCTGGCTGGCGGATAACGGCCTACGCTCTTTACGCGCCGTCGAAGAAAGCATTCTGTTCCTGCTACAGAGAAATCTCGCCGCCATGAGCCACTGCGGTATCAGCCCCCGAACGCTGAGCCTTGGCGGAGGGCTGTCGCTGCGTCCACAGCTGGCGCAAAAACTGGCCGACCTGACTCAACTCCCCGTCACCCTCGCTGGCGACCATGAGGCAACCGCCCGCGGCGCGGCCTGGGTGCTGGCAGGGCGACCGCAGTCCTGGAGCAGCGGTGGCAAAACGCTGCACCCCACCCCCAACAACGCACTACACCGCCGTTACCGGCGCTGGGATGAGGCGATGCAGGCGTGGCTATCACCCTCAGCCGCCGTGTAGCACCCGCAACATCTGGCCAATATCATCGGTTTCAATCAGCGATGCCCCCCGCTCTGCCAGCGCAATAGCGCGCATCGGATCAGACGTCTCGTAGAGGGCCAGATGATAAGGTAGATCCGGATAACAGGCCGCAAATGGCAGCCGCTGATGATTCAGGAACACCGCCTCCGGAGCCAGTTTAACGACACTTTGCCGCTGTAACTGACACCATTGGGTCAACACTGGCGCGATGCGCGGGTAGCCACGCTGACGAGCCTGCACCAGCACCGGCAGCGAAAAACTGATCAGCACAATCTGCGACCGGCGCGGCCAGATCAGCGGCCACAAGCAATCCAGCACTTGGGCCACACTGAAACCCCGCAACGATACCCGCTTTACCTCCAGATAGAAGGTGATATGCGGGTGCATCTCCAGCATCGGCATCAGCGCACTCAAGGGAAGCAACGGCTCCCCTTCGAACCGGCGCCCAAAGGCTTGCGGTGCATAGGCAGACAGCGCAGCCAGCTCGGCAGCACTCTTCTGTTCCAGCCGCCCGCTGACACCGCAAAGACGCCGCAACTCACGGTCGTGGAACATGAACGGCACTCCGTCAGCACTGAGCTGAACATCACCCTCCAGCGCGGTAGCTCCGGCATCGATGGCCGCTTCAAATGCCACCCGGGTGTTTTCCGGGTAGCAACAACTAAACCCGCGATGGGCAATCAGCTGAAATGAAGACACGGCGCGCTCCGTTCAGAGAAGTTGGGGGATCAGATCATGCTGCCGAAGCAGTTCGGCGGTCAACATGGCAAACAGCCCAGACAAGAAAATCGCATCCATCAGCCCAGCCCCGCCGATAAATATTCCCCGCCGCTGGGCGCTGCGCAAACGCATCAACCGCGACAGATGCAACAGATCTCCCCCGACCAGAGTACCGACGACCGCCGCCAGATAGGCGGCCAGCAGATACTGTTCGCCGCCCAGCCACAAACCGCCGACCGCCGCCACGGTGACCGCTGCGGCCAGATGAATCACGATGCCACGCCGCCGGGACACCCTGCTGCAGGGATAGACCACCACCGCGACCATCAGCGCCAGCAGCGACAGCGGTACCAGCTCCAGCGCCTGCTCCCGAGCAAGATAAAGCCCGAAGAACAGCGGCATCACCACGCCTCCCAGATTGAGATTGATGGTCACCCGCGCCCCTGGCAGCCCGGCACACGCAGGCAGGTTTTCTTCAGCCGCTGGCCGACTGACGGACGAACCGGCATCCACTGCCAGCAACCGCACATTGACCAGACTGAGCAGAATCAGTGCCAGCAGCCCATAGTGAACCTCCCAAGGGGAGAGGGCGAGCTTATGCAGCACCTCGCTCAACACGCCAAGGCGGAAGAAAAGGAACAGTAGCAGCAGTGTGATCAGATAATGCAACCTTGCGACTCCCGTTGCGACACCTGACTGAAGTATGGAGTCCGGGAATAGAGTTGCCAGCAGAGGTTAGTCATCCAATAACGGTCCCACCCGCTGGCGCAGCACTGCGGGCAGCAGATCCAGTGCAGTTTGACGCACCACCGGCAGCAGCAGCTGCCGCAAGCGCGCCTCAAGCTGGCGCCGACCGGTCAAACCGCTGGCGGCACAGCAATCAGCAACGCTATGCCGCTGCAAAATACGGCTGATCAGCAACGCTTTCTCGTCACTGCGCCAATGCGACAGCCCCAGCTGCACGCGCAGAAAGCTGCGCAGAACCGGCTCCGCCTGCTCAAAGCCGCGACCACCCAGCACGTACGCTACCAGATCCATCGCATCCTGAGGGTCGAGCGGCGCATCCGGCTGGTTCGCCGCGGGCGTGGGCGGCGGTTGCTGCGCCAACAGGGTATCCACCAACGTCGGCTCCAGATCCCGATAAGCGCCGGCCAGTTGGGCTTCCAACTGCGCCCAGAAGCGGGCCGCGACGCTGGCCACCAGAGTCGAGGCCTCCGCGTTCAGGGGCTTGAGTACCAACAGCGAATGCGCTCCACTGGCAGCATCACGCTGCAATCCCAGGCGCACCGGTTGGTAACCGGCATGCTGCCAAAACTGTGGCAGATGGTCACTGGCAGCAAAACTGGACCCCAGCAGGTCCGCGCCATCCGCGTTGTCGTCCAGCGATTGCAACAGCCGGCTGCCCAACCCGCAGCGTTGCAGATCGGGGTGCACCGCAATGCGCACCACCCGCTGATAACGGAGGTTGGCCGCTTGCAACCACCCCGATTGTGCGATCAGCGCCTGCGGCAGCAGATGGCCGGCCGGGCGACGCTGACCCAACCACACATCTGTGGCCAGAGACGGATCCAGCGGTCCTTCCCGCAGCGTGAGCATGGCGGCCGCTACTTGTCCTTGGCAACGAATCAGGTGGACCCCCATGCCCGGGGCTTGCAGCAGGTCGCGCAGGTCGTTGGGGGTGGTCTGATAATGGGCCAGTACCAGCAGCGCGAACAACTGGCGCAGCAGCAGCGGCTCGGCCAGCAACGCCTCGCCCTGCCAGCACTCAACCGGCAGTGGCTCCCGGTCCGGCGCGGACTGGGAGGACACATCGTCGAAGCGAGCAGGTTCGGCATCGAGCATCAGGGTGCGATAGAGCCACTGTTCCAGCGGATCCCCCTCTGCCCAACGAATGGGAGCGACCATAGTTAACGCCCGCCAGCCCGGCGTACGGGATGATAATTCCGCCCGAAAGCGCACTTCAAAACCACGTCCGGTACCCTCGTACCCTTGCGTGGTGGTACAGAACACCACCCGGGCATACTGCTCCAGCAGTTGACTTAATAATGGCGCCGGAATCGAAGCGGCTTCGTCCACCAACAAAAGATCAGCCGGCGGCCGCTGGCGCAACAGTTGGTCGGGTGCCATATAGCGCACCTCACCCTGCTGCCAGCGAATGAGATCCTTGGCAACCGAAGCATCGGGTAGCGACGCGGATACGCGCTCAAACAGAGTGTTTACCGCCGCTCGCTTCGGTGCCGTCACCAACACCCGCTGACGCCCCTCGGTGAGCAGGATGGCAGCGGCAATTCCCAGCGCCGCACTTTTACCCCGTCCGCGTTCGGCGGTCACCACCAGCGGACGCCGACGGTGCCCCCTGACTACTTGCAATACCGCGGCCACAACATGGCGCTGATCCTCACCCAGACAACCATGTTGATCAGCAACCGGCGGCGGGGAGCACGGTGCCGGGGCCAACCGCGGCAGGGGCTGCCCTTCCGCCAGCGCCAGCCACTCCTCGCTTCGGCTCAGCTGTCGCAGTAACCAGCGGTCGAATGCGCCGGACCATTGCTCTGGCTTCAGATCAAGCAGCAATACACCGCCGCCAGCAAGGGTGCCGGCGACGATGGCAAGCAGGTCCGGTGCCAACGGCTGCCGGCCATGAAGGATAGCCAGATCAAACTCCTGCCCCAACAACCGGCGCGCCTCGCCAGTGGTGATTCGGTCAACATCGACGGTCAGGGTACGTGAGCAGGCATACACCGCGCCCAGCTCGTCGCGCCAGTGAGCCCGCCATTCGGCACTGCCGGTCAGCCACAACGGCACGCGATGACGCCGTCGAATCGCTGCCCCCTGCAACTCGTTAAGCCAGCGTTGATGATGATAATGAAGTGACACAGGCAGCAGTCCCTAGCCGAAAGGACACATACTAACGGGAATCCATGACCGCGCCCATTCAGGGCTGGATACGATAGCGCACCACAACCGCAGCCCGAACCTCAATATCACCGGCCTCGATCACCGGCGCGGCACCCGCAGCCCGCATGGTCATGGCTTCAAGGCGCACACCCGACAGCGGCCGGGGCGACTGGCTCTCGACCTGCAGCTGATAAAGCGCCCCCAACCCCACACCCGCCGCATCGGCAACACTATCGGCTTGCTGACGCGCCTTTCGGGTCGCCAGTTGCAGCGCTTGCAGGTAATGACCGTCAGCATCAGCCAGGGAAAACTGCAGCTGTCCGACTTCGTTGGCGCCAGCCTCCACTGCGGCCTGAATCCAGAGCGGCAGGCGGGTTAGCTGCTCGGTAACCAGGCGGATCTGATTGCTGACCCGATAACCCACTATCTGGGCCTGCCAATCAGCGCCGGCATCGCGCGGGCGCGGGCTCCACTGAGGCTGCACCGCGAGGGCACGAGTAGTGAGCGCGCCCTGAGGCACCCCGGCACGGTGCAGCGCCTTAACTACGCGCTCACTCAAGCGACCACTCTCGGCCATCGCCGCATCGGCATCACGCCCCACATTAACCACGCCCAACTGCAGCGTCGCCTGGTCGGCGGGAACCTCAAGCACAGCCTCGCCACGCGTCTGCAGCAAGGGCAACGACTCCTCGGCCTGGGCAGAGATCGCCCACACCCACAACGCCGCCACAAAAAGCACAAGTTTGCCCATGTTGTCTATCCCCTTCAGGCGAAATTCAAGGTGAAATATCACCACTTTTTCTATTGACAGCAGGAAGATTATTCACACTTAAAACCAACCTCGCCCTCCCCTGTCGCAGTTAGTGTAGAAACACCTTGGCAGCAACACAACATCAATATAACTAATTGTTTTATATTGATTTATGTATTTGTGTCAAAAATTCACCATTTTGCTGCAAGGCCTGTAACACTGCGGCACGGGGGGATTTGCTCCAAGTTTACTCACACAGTTATCCACAGACTGTGTGGAAAATCCGCCAGACCGTAGAAAGCATAAGGGATTGCGCGGGATCACACAGGTGAGACGAGAACAACAGCAGGTTGAAGCCGCAGAATAAGACGGCCTAAAAAGTAAAAAGGCCGCCAGATCTCCTATCGTGGCAGCCTCTTAAGTATCCTTGTTGCAACTTGCCGAACATCCTGTTGCGGCCAATTCCGTTTGTTCCGTGTTGCAGTAGGTATACTATCGGCCAAATTCGCACCGATAGCTCTAGGAATATTTCCTAAAAACGCACTCGCACAAAAAATTAAGTTCGGCTAATTAAGCCCTGGCAGGATTTAATCCGGTGACCACGGCAGCTTGTTTTCCCGCGCCCGGCTCTTGCTCTCGCAAGACAAAACCCTACAATGGCGGTCCCCCTATCGCTCCTCTATTGAACAGGACGCCAACATGAAAAAATTAGCCTTTCTGGCGCTCGGCTGCTTGCTGAGTCTGTCGGCACACGCCGCGACCTTCACCTTTACCGCTATCCCCGATCAGGACGAAACCCTACTGCGGGAACGTTTCGGTAAAATTGCCAATTATCTCAGTCAGGAGCTGGGCATCGACGTCGCCTACGTTCCGGTCAAATCCTATGCTGCTGCGATTACCGCCTTTCGCAACAATCAGGTCCAGCTCGCCTGGTTTGGCGGCTTGTCCGGAGTTCAGGCGCGGATGCGTGTCCCGAATTCCGAGGCCATCGCCCAAGGCTATGAGGACCAGTTCTTCAAAAGTTACTTTATCGCTCATCACTCTACTGGCTTAGTCCCGGGTGACACGCTGAGCAGCGAACTTCAGGGCAAAACCTTTACCTTCGGCTCCAAAGGCTCCACCTCGGGCCGCCTGATGCCGGAGTTTTATCTTCGCCAGCAGTTCGACCAGGCACCGGAAACTCTGTTCGAACGCGTGGGATTTAGCGGAGACCATTCCCGTACCATCGCGCTGGTCCAGTCCGGCGCCTATCAGGTCGGCGCGGTTAACTACGCCGTCTGGGAGCGCGAACTGGCGGCCGGCAATATTGATACCTCCAGCGTCAGCGTGATCTGGGAAACCCCCACCTACCCCGACTACCAATGGTCAATCCGCGGTGATGTGGACGCCACCTGGGGCGAGGGTTTCAAAGCCAGGGTCAAGCAGGCGCTGTTATCGATGGACGACCCGGAGCTGCTCGCCTCTTTCCCGCGCCAGAGCTTTGTTGAGGCCAGCAACGACGACTTTGCGCCGGTGGCAAAGGTCGCACGCTCTATCGGCTTGATCGACTGATGTCGCCGCCGGTCGCCAATGGCACCGGCCAACCGCTGCTGCAACTGAGTCAGCACAGCCTGGCCTACCAAGGCCAGACGGTGCTGACGGATGTGACGCTCACCATCGCCACCGGCGAGAAGGTGGCGCTGATCGGCGAAAGCGGAGCCGGTAAATCCACCCTGCTCAAGCTGCTGCGATCGCAGCAGCCGCAGCAGAGTGCATACTGCCCCCAACATCTGGGATTGGTGCAGCCCCTTAGCGTGTTTCACAACATCTACATGGGGCGGCTGAACCGCTACAGCTGCTGGCACAACCTCCGCAACCTGATCTACCCGACCGCTGAACGAATGGCAGAGATCGGCGCGCTGGCCGCTGAGCTTGGCATAGCCGGCCACCTGCGTCACTCCGTCGACCGCCTTTCCGGCGGTCAGCAGCAGCGCACCGCGCTGGGGCGCGCACTGTACCAGCAAAGCCCGCTCTTTATCGGTGACGAGCCGGTGTCCTCGGTGGATGAATATCAGGCCGATGCTCTTTTGGCGCTGATTAACCAACGCCACTCAACCGTGGTGGTCGCACTGCATGATCAGCAGTTGGCGCTCAAGCACTATCAGCGCGTTATAGGCTTGCGCGCCGGACGGGTGGTACTGGATGCACCCACCGATCGCCTCAGCAGCACCGAACTGGCCGCCGTCTACCCACAATCATGACCGCCCCTGCCCGCTTCGATACCACCGCCGGCCGCTACCGTCGACTGAGTCTGGGCCTGGCGCTAACCGCTCTGCTGGCCCTCACCCTGGCGGATATCGACTGGGTAAACAGTTCCCCCTGGTTCGAGCTGGGACGGATTGGATGGGGGATGCTGACCCCGGACTTTTTCGGCGTCGAGTCGCTGGCAAGTGCCGTCGCCAACACCCTCGCCTTTGCTCTCCTTGGGGTCGCCGTTGCCAATGTCACCGGGTTTATCTTTGCGCTGCTGTTTCGCTGGCGCCTAGTACAGCTATTCTGCGCCCTGATCAGAGCGGTGCATGAGCTGTTCTGGGCGCTGCTGTTTCTGCAGCTGTTTGGACTGGGCACGCTGACCGGCCTGCTGGCAATCGCTATTCCCTATACCGGCATCTTTGCCCGGGTGTATGCCGAAATACTGGAGGAAGCCGATCAGCGTCCGGCGGAGCTGGTCCCGGTTGGCAGTGGCTGGCTCAGCACCTTTGCCTACGCGCGGATACCACCGGCTTTTGCCCACCTGAAGAATTACGCCCTTTATCGGCTGGAGTGCGGTATCCGTTCAAGCGCGGTACTGGGCTTCATCGGCCTGCCGACGCTGGGGTTCCACCTGGAAACCAGCTTCAGCCAGGGGCTCTATTCGCAGGCCGCAGCGTTGCTTTACCTGTTTTTTGCCCTGATCGCCTCCATCCGCCTCTGGGTGCGCCCCTGGCTGATACCACTCTATCTGGCCATGGCACTCTATTGGCTTCCGTTTGACGGCTACTGGTCCGTGGCCACACTGCAACAGTTTCTGGGCTATGACATTGTGCCGGCGCCGTTACGCGATGCTGGCGTGCAGGCCTTGGCCGAGCCCCGACTCTGGTGGCCCTGGCTGCAGAACCTATTGCTGCAACAGGCGCTTCCCGGCATCGTAAACACGCTGGTACTGAGCATTATCGCCATGGTCGCCTGCGGCATACTGACACTGCTGCTGTTCCCGCTGGTCTCAACCCTGTTTATGCCGCGTCAGGGTCGTTCCACCGGCCACCTGCTGCTGGTGGTGCTGCGTTCAATTCCCGAGCTGATTCTGGCCTTTATCATTTTGCTGGTCACCGGGCCCTCGATGCTGCCGGCCATCATTGCCCTGGCGCTGCACAACGGCGCCATTATCGCCCATCTTATCGGCCGCTACAGCGATGCTCTGTTGCTGCGCGACGACGCCAGCCGCGGCATCAACCGCTACCTGTTCGAAGTACTACCGCGAATCTACCCCCAGTTTCTCGCTTTTTTACTCTACCGCTGGGAAGTGATCATGCGTGAGACCGCGATTCTCGGTATCCTAGGCATCCACACGCTGGGCTTCTTTATCGACTCGGCCTTTGAAGAGCTCCGTTTTGACCGTGCCCTGCTGCTGATTCTGATGACCGCCCTGGTTAACATGGCGCTGGACCAACTGGCTCGCGCCCTGCGGCGACGACTACAACTGGATGCCAACCCGCAACAGGCCCGCTACTGATGACCACTACCGAAGAGCGCTGCAACACCGACTTGGGCAGCTTTGCCCTGCATCGCTATCCCCGCCGCAAGCAGGAAACCCTGCGCGCCTGGGACGCCGCCGATGAGCTCATGCTGAACCACCTGGCCCGGCAGCAGGGAGAGCCGATCCCGCCATCACCACTGATTCTGAACGACCACTTCGGAGCCTTGGCGGTACCCCTCCACGGGACCCGACCGATTAGTGTCAGTGACTCCTACATCAGCCAGCTCTCTACCCGCGCCAATCTGGAGAGTAACGGCCTCGACCCGACTGCCGTTACCCTTGAGCACAGCCTCACACCGCTACCACCGGCCCCGCCGCTGGTGCTGATCAAGATCCCCAAAACCCTGGCGTTACTGGAGCATCAGTTGCGTTGCCTGCGCGAGGTGCTACAGCCGCAAAGCCGGATCGTTGCCGGAGCCATGCTTAAGACCCTGCAACCGTCGGTGTTTGTCCTGTTCGAACGCTGTATCGGCCCGGTCACTACGTCGCTGGCGAAAAAGAAAGCACGGTTGCTATTCGCACAGTTTGATCCCGCGCTGGAACCGGGCCCATCACCCTTCCCCAGTCGCTACACCCTGGAATCCCCGCGGCTGGAGCTGGTCAACCATGCCAATCTGTTTTCTCGCGAGAAGCTCGACATCGGCACCCGCCTGCTACTGGCCAACCTGCCGACGGGTGACCACTACCGTGACATCATGGACCTGGGCTGCGGCAACGGCGTACTCGGAGTATGCATCGCACGGGAGCACCCCGATGCCAGGCTCTATTTCCGCGACGAGTCCTTTATGGCAGTGGCGAGCGCCGAGCACAACTTTCGTACAGCGTACGGTGAGACACGCCCGGCCCACTTCGACGCCGGGGATTGCCTGACCGGCGTGACGGACAACAGTCTGGATCTGATTCTGAACAACCCGCCGTTTCACCAGCAGAACGCGGTGGGCGACCACATCGCCCGGCGCATGTTCGCACAATCACTGCGGGCGCTGCGCCCCGGCGGTGAGCTGTGGGTGATCGGCAACCGTCACCTGAGCTACCACGTGCAGCTCAAGAAACTGTTTGGCAACTGCCGGGTTGCGGCCAGCAATCCCAAGTTCGTGGTACTGGTGGCGCGAAAGCGTTGATGACCACTGATAAGCGGAGCTGCCCCCCGCCACCACACAACCCTTCAACGTCGAACCACAACTGCGGGGGAGCTAACTCGCAGCAGCGTTAAGGCATGAACCCGATGGGTTCGCAGGGGTGTTCCGGATTGTTCATCATGCGCCGGGCGGTGGATGGGGGCCGGGTTGATAGTAGCTCTCCAACTCGTCGGCAGGCACCATACTGCCGCCGGTCGTCCACACCAGATGAGCGGCGTTGGCCAGATAAGGCACCAAGCCGTTATCCTCCAGATAGCGCTGTCCCTGTGCCAGCAGTCCCAGCGGTCCCGCCAAGCCTGCCACCGCCGAAGGCTCCATCGCCACCCCTTCACTGTCACGCAGTAACGCCAGCAGCCGGTAAAGGCTGTCGTCACTCAGGGTATAGATACCGCTCAGCAAGGGTTGCATCAGTTTGCCCACGAAGGATGAAGAGCGGCCACAGGCCAGTCCATCGGCACAGGTCCGGTTATCGAGACCGATATCCTGCACCGCTATCTGCTGAAACAAGCCCGTGTGCATGCCGAGCAACATACAGGGCGACTGGGTCGGCTCGGCAAAGAAGCAATGCACGTGGGGACCAAACTGCTGCTTGAGACCAAAGGCGATACCGCCGGGAGCCCCGCCCACGCCACAGGGCAGATAAACCAGTAACGGCCGCTCTGCACTGACCTCGATCCCCTGCGCCGCGAGCTGGGGCCGTAAGCGCTGAGCAGCCACCGCGTAGCCCAAAAAAAGGTCACGCGAATTTTCATCATCGACAAAATGGCAACGCGCCGTCGCCAGCGCTTCAGCCCGACCTTCAGCAACCGCGGCGCTGTAATCCCCCGGATGTTCGACCACCGTCACCCCCAGCGCACGCAACCGAGATTTCTTCCATTCACGGGCATCGGATGACATATGCACCACCACGCGAAAGCCGAGAGCGGCCCCCATGATGCCGATGCTTAGGCCGAGATTGCCGGTCGAGCCCACCACCAGACTATGGCGGGCAAACAGTGTGCGCGCCGCCGGCGAAGCGAGAGTGCGATAATCACTATCGGGAGTCAGCAAGCCAGCGTTGGTTGCCACCTGCTCAGCCACCTTGAGTACTTCATGGATGCCACCCCGTGCCTTGACCGAGCCGGACACTGCCAACGCGTGATCACATTTGAGCAGCAACCGCCCCGGCAGCGCCAAACCGGCCAACCGTTGCAGCGCTGCCTGGGCCGCCGGGATCTCACGCAGCGGCGATTCGATCAACCCGCCGTCGGCAGCGGTGGCGGGAAACTCGGCGGCGATATAGGGCGCAAAGCGCTGCAACCGCGCCGCGGCCTGGTCAATGTCAAGCTGATCGCTGGCGGACCCGGGATCAGACAGGTAGCGAGGGTTGAACCACCACTGTTCCTGCAGCGCCCGTAACCGCCGTACCACCGGATCGTTAACCAACGACTCCATCATCCCGGACTCCACGCTATGCATGCCAAGAGTTGCAACCGATACCGCCGCACCTCGCCCGGCATGTAACCGCCACCTGCGTATCCCCCCTTCAGGCGGACCGCGCCAACATGGGCTGTGCCAGCAGTTCGCTAAGCGACTCCAGCCGATTCTCCGTGCGCAATTGCTGAAACAACACCTCTGCCTCCGGGTAACTGCGCTTGAGCATGGCCAGCCACTGTTTCAACCGTCCCGGCGCATGCCGGGGCGAAACCCGTTCACACACCTCAGCAAAAAATCGACTCAGCTCCACTTGCAGCTGTAACCACTCCAGCGCCACCGGTGCCTGCCCTGCCAGGGCCTGGCGGATCTGTAGCGCCAGGCCCGGCCGGGCCACCAACCCACGTCCAAGCATGACCGAATCACAGCCGCTCAGCTCACGGCAGCGGAAATAATCTTCGACGGAGCACACATCACCATTGGCAACCACAGGAATGCTCAGCGCGGCTCTGATTCGTCCGATGGCGGGCCAGTCGGCACTGCCCCCGTAGCCCTGCGCCTTGGTGCGACCATGGACACAGAGCTCATCAGCACCACCGGCTTCGATCGCCACAGCATTATCCAATGCCAGACGGCTGTCGTCATAACCCAACCGCATTTTCGCGCTCACTGGCAGCTCTGCCGGCACCGCGCTGCGCACCGCTGCCACAATCCGCTCAATCAACGCCGGCTCCTGCAGCAACACCGCACCGCCGCGGCTGCGATTAACCGTTTTCGCCGGACAACCGAAATTGAGATCAATCGCCGGTGCCCCGAGCGACGCGGCGCGCCGGGCACAAAGCGCCAACAACGCCGGATCGCTACCCAGTAACTGCACCCGAACCGGCACGCCGGAAGGCGTGCAACCACCACTGTTTAGCTCCGGACAAAGACGGTAAAACACCTTGGGCGGTAATTCGGTTTCGGACACCCGCACGAACTCTGTCACCGCACGGTCTAAACCGCCGATACGGGTCAGGGTGTCGCGCATAACCGCATCCACCAGCCCCTCCATCGGGGCCAGAATAAGTTCATTCACGCCTTTCTCCGACGGGCTTGATCTGGGCGTGGCAGCTTATCATGACGCCCCTGTGCGACCAAAGATGCATAGGCAACACGCTCCAATGACCTAGGATAAACCCTTACTTACCCCTCACCCTGAACGGGAGCCCCAGAATGAGCACCAACGAACTGCTACTGCGCGAGGATCAGGGAGCCATCACCCGGCTCACCCTGAATCGCCCCGCGGCGTACAACGCGCTGTCGCTGGAACTGATGGAACGGTTGATCGACGAGTTCGCCAACATTGCCGCCGATACCCGGATCAGCGTGGTGATCCTGCGCGGCAGCGGGCGCGGTTTCTGTGCCGGTCACGATCTCAAGCAGATGACCGAGGGTGCGGATCACGAGCTGCAGCAACGCACCTTTGCAACCTGTTCCCGCCTGATGATGACAATCACCGAGCTACCCTTGCCGGTAATCGCCGAAGTACATGGCATCGCTACCGCCGCAGGCTGCCAACTGGTGGCCACCTGCGACCTGGCGGTGTGCAGCGACGATGCGCGCTTCGCAACGCCGGGAGTCAACATCGGCCTTTTCTGCTCCACGCCGATGGTGGCGCTGACCCGAAATATAGCGCCCAAACACGCCATGGAGATGCTGCTCACGGGAGAGATGATCAGTGCGCAACGCGCTTACGAAATGGGCCTTGTCAACCGGGTGGTAACCGCCGATGAGCTGCCGAAAAGCGTGATGACACTGGCAGAAACGCTGGCATCGAAATCCTCGGCAACGCTGGCAGTAGGCAAGCAGGCCTTCCATGCGCAGTTACCCCGCTCGTTGGCTGATGCCTACGCCCACTGCAGCGAGGTGATGACCTGCAATATCCAGAGTGAGGACGCTCAGGAAGGTATCGACGCCTTTCTCAACAAACGCACACCACGGTGGAAAGGACGCTAGCCGCACTCCTCTAAAACCAACACACGTTTGATTCCAAATCGGCGAGCGACCGAAGCTGCCAGTCCGCGCTCTCTGAATACCTGCACCTCGCCGTCGCAGGTCAACGGCAACAGCGCGTCATCTTCATCCCTGAGAAGGAGCACCCAGCCCTGCTGGCCCTGCTCCACTATCGCGGACTTGAGAGCTCCGATAGCGCAGCCAGTCTGCACATCGAAGAACTCCATAGATCACTCCAGAGGTTAAATAAGGCGGTACCGCCTAAGCATAGCACCGCTGTGACAAAACGATGCTTCAGCGCCACTGCTTCGCTACTATTAGCCTCTCAGCAAAGGAGAACCACTGTGCAGATCGATCTCAATCAGCTACCCGCGGATCAGGTGTATTTCACCATGATTCAAACACTGATCCCTCGCCCTATCGCCTGGGTGTTGTCGAGCAACGAAAACGGCAGTCTCAACCTGGCTCCCTTCTCTTACTTCAACGCGGTCGCCAGCAACCCACCGCTGGTAATGATCTCACTGGGCAAGAAGCCGGACGGCACCCCCAAGGACACCCGCGTCAACATCGAAGCGCGCAAGCAGTTCGTGATTCACCTTCCTCACGCCGGGCAACTGGATGCAATGAACCAGAGCGCCATCACGCTGCCGGCCGGCGAATCGGAACTTGAGCACCTCGGCCTGGAAACCGACCCCTTTCCCGGCAGCCCGGTGCCGCGCATCAGGGGCAGCCGGATTGCGTACGCCTGCGAGCTTTACGAAATTCATGAGATCGGTGCCACCCCCCAGGCGATGATTCTGGGCAAGGCCAATCAGATCTACATCGATGACAGCGTTGTGGTGACAGATGCCAAAGGGCGGGTCAAGGTCGATGCCAGCCGGGTCGACCCGATTGGTCGATTAGGGGCTTCCGAGTATATGGCGGCGGGCGAGGTACTGGTGCGCCGGCGTCCGGCCTAAGGGGATAATATCCGCGGTAAGGCCAGTGCGACCGCCACGCCGTTGTCGCGATTACTGGCCGCTACGGTGCCTCCGGCCGATTCGATGATCAGACGAACAACATACAGGCCCATTCCCAGATGCGGGCAGTCAGTGGCCTGACCGCCGCGACCGGTCACCAATGACTCGAACAGGCTACTCTGCAGCCCTTCAGGTATTGGCGCACCCTGATTGAACAGACTGAGTTGCCAGCTATCGGCACCCGGCTCCAGGTTCAGGGTAACCTCGCTGCCGGCCGGTGCAAAGTCGGCGGCGTTGTCTAACAGCTTGTCCAGAGCCTGCTCCAGCCGCAGCGGGTTGGCCTGCGTCCAGGCCTCCTGCGGCAGCCCCCCCAGCACCAGTCGGTGGCGGCGATACTGATCCCGGTGATCCAGCATGTAACGCCGCACCAGCCCACTTAGCTCCACCGGCTCCAGACGCTCTTCCTGCAGCGCCTCCTCCAGGCTGGTAGCCTCAGCCAGCGCAGTCAGAATCAGGGTGAGACGTTCCACCCCACGTTCCGCACTGTCGATATAACGTCGCTCATGATCGCCGAGCGAACTGTCACGCAACATCTGCAGCGAGGTACCGATGGTATTGAGCGGATTACTCAGTTCATGGCGCAACGCTCGTGGCATCCGCTCAAGGTAAGAGGTGTAGTGCTGCAGTCGCCCAAGCAGGGTACTGATCTCGGTTCCCAGCTGCCCCAGCTCGTCACTGCCCCGCTGCGCTTCCGGTAGCAATGGGCTGACAACTCGGCCACGCTCGTCGAGGCTTTTTCGGGTTGCAGAGCCCAGCTGACGAATGCGCCGCGTGAGCCGCGCACCAAACCACAGCAACCCCAACATAATCAGCCCAAACACCGCCGCAGTGAGAGCCGCGGTTTTCACCAACGTCGTGCGTTGAAGATCAAGAATCTCCCGCGTCGCAACCTCAACCAGCACCACCCCGATCACCGCGTCACCAGCGCCTCTAATGGGTTCGGCAGCCAGGATCCGCTCCTGCCCGGCGCTTCGGTAACGGTCGATTACCGAGCTTCCGGCCAGCGCCTTGTGCACACTCTCCGAGGCCCGCTGCTCCAGCCCCGGAGTAGCGCTGTGAAAGTTGGAAACCGCGCGAACCACCGCCTGCCGATCCAGCACCCGAATATGGCGGCCGGATTGACGCAACCCCGCGATTAACCGCTGCAGCTCCGGCGCATGCAAGTGAACCGCACGCCCACGATGGCTGCCGCTGGCCAGCACCGCGCCGGGCGTACGCGCCACACTATTGTCAACATCCACGGCCGCCAGCCACACTCGCGGGTCCTCTGCCAAGGCAGCCAGGGGCAGCTCGATCTCTACCTGATAACCGCCCTCACGCTCCTGCCAGTTAGCCTGTAGCGGCACCTTGACGGGGCCAACCGGGTGCCGCCAGAAGCGATCCGCAGCATAGACTTCCGCGAGTCCGATCGCTTCCGCAGCGATCACCAATCGCTGCGCGGCACCGCCGTATCGCAGCGCCAGGCGCAGATGGTCGCTGCTATCCAGCGCTGCGATCGCGGGGTGGCGAAATACCCGGGTGGGATCGTCAACCTGCACCATCAGCCACAATGTTGCCCCACGTTGCGCCAGCCGGATGCGCATGGCGAAACCAGCGTTACCGTCAGCGCCCCGTTGGGGTGGGATCGCTATCGGTCTGATGCGCGGGTCCCAGTCGTCGTCGTAACCGTCCAGCACCATGTACTGGTCGGTAGGCCAGGCGTACAACGCCTCTTCATCGGCAGGCAGCGGCGAAGAGGCGAGCAGGTCATCACGCTGCTGCAGAAGCGTGGCTACCGCCTGCGCCGTAAGCTGCTGGGCATTTTCCTGCCCGCGAAGCAGAAACTGCTGCATGTCCTGCAGATAGTGATAACCAAGGAAAGGCAGCAGTAACAACCCGGAACAGAGCCACAGCAGGGTTCTGCGCAGACTCATCAGCACCCATCTCCACGCCAGCGGTAGCCGGCACCATAGACGTTTTCCAGCGCTGCGAATTGAGCGTCGATCTGTTCGAACTTACGCCGGATATGGCGGATATGGGTATTAAGGGTGTTATTGGTCACACAGGTTTGACGGGTAACGGCCGCCAACTCGTCGTACGTGGTCACCACCCCGGCGCGGGCGACAATCTCTGCCAGCAGGTTGCATTCGGTCACCGTCAGCGGTACATCAACCCCCTGCCATTTGACCGCTACCCGATCCCGATCCAACTGCAACCCCTGCGGAGAGGGAGCGTCGACTGCGGGCGTTAGCGCACGGCGCTTGGCAGCCTTGAGCAGCGCGCCGACCCGCTCAACCAGCAGAGTCAGCGAAACCGGCTTGGTTTGATAGTCCCACGCCCCGAGACGCAGACCAAACACCTGATCAATCTCATCGCTGCGGGAGCTGAGAAAAATAACCGGCAGCTCCGGGTAGCTGCCAAGCAGATCCGCACACAGCTCAAAGCCGGCATCGGCTTCATCACCCAGCATGACGTCAAGGAGTACCAGATCGGGCTTGTGCTGCAGCAGACCTGCACGCGCAGTCACGCGATCAGCATACGCAGCAATCCGATAGCCGCGCCGGCGCAGGGCCTCTCCATAGTTATGGCGCTGATCTGGATCATCTTCGACTACTGCAATTAAGGCAGGCAACGGCTTACTCCGCTTGCAAACAAAGCGCTAAAGGTAGCCTATCGGGAAGGGGGTAACAACGCACAACGGCCCTGTCAGGGTCAGGAAGCCAACTCCGCGCACACGGCACTGCGAAAGTTGTCCAGCAAGCGGCTCAGGGAGGCCCGCTGAGCCGGATCAGCATTCGCCAGGTGGTCCTGCAGCCGACCAATATCCTGTTCCAATTGGGCGGCGCTGTAGCCGTAGTTCTGCGCTCGCCAGCGAAGATGCTGAAGCTCAAACAGCAGGCGCTCATATTCCTGAGTGTAATGAGTCATGGTTGTCTTCCCTGACTGAAAAAGCAAACGGCTAACACAACAAAATGACAGCTTCTCAAGACTAAAGCCGAGGTGATATATATCAAATAGGAATAAATCCTAAACTGCCCTGCTCCGCCCCCATGTAGTGACTTTTTATACACATGCTGAGTTTCTTTAACGCTTTCGACACCCTATCGTCACACAAACCGGAAAACTTCCTTAAAAACACCATTGACAACAACTACTCCGTTGTAATTAAACATGCTTTTTAGATTGGTTATTTTTTAACCAGATTGTCGCTAGCGGGCTATCTATCGCGCTTTCAGGCATCTTTTCAAAACTGACTCACAGACTTATCCACACCTTCTGTGCATAGCTATCTGCAGCCCTTATAGCGACAGCCCTCGTGCCGTTTTGCCGGACGCCACGAAGGCAGAAACAGAGGTCGATAGACAGAACAAACCCTAGACCAAAGTCTAACCACATCGTGATCAACTAGACGAAAAAAAGCCTCGCAAAGCGAGGCTGAATCCGGCGACTCTGGACCTGTCGCGGAACCGGTAGTCGAACTACCGGCGAGGGGATGCACCAATTGCAACTCAGACGATCTGCTCTGCCGGGTCGTCGTCCATCAGAGCAGTGAACGCGATGGTGTAGACAGAGAGTAACCAGCCTGAAATAATTTCCCTAATTTATAGTTTCTATTTTCGTCATCATTCCTATGAATATTGATCGTATCGATTTGAATCTACTGGTTTACCTGGATGTGTTGCTGCGCGAGCGCAACGTCACCAAGTCGGCCAGCCAGTTGGGATTGAGCCAACCGGCGATGAGTAACGGTCTGCGTCGTCTGCGCGACCTGTTTGAAGACCCGCTGCTGGTGCGAACCAGCGATGGCATGACTCCGACCGAGCGCGCGCTGGAGTTGCAACCCGTGGTGAGGGAAGCACTGGCGCAACTGGAAAAGGCAATTCAGCCACAGGTACCCTTCGATGCCGCCACCTCTGACCGGGTATTTCGAGTGATGGCCAGCGACTATGCCGAATCGACACTGCTGCCGCAGGTACTCAGCCGCCTGCGGGTCGAAGCACCCAACACCACCCTCGATATCATGACCCCCAGCGACGTCAGTTTTCTCGACGTCGAGCAGGGCAAGGTAGACATGGTGATCAACCGCTTCGATTCCATGCCGCAGTCGTTTCATCAAAAAAGCATCTGGAGCGATACCTTTTCCTGCGTCATCAGCCGCGATAATCCCATTCTTGATAACTTCGATCTCGATGCTTATCTGGGCGCCCACCATGTTTGGGTAAGTAAAACCGGCTGGGGAGTTGGCGTAGGCATCAATCCACAGGATGTGCAGCGTCTGGGCTGGGTCGACGAAGCGCTCAACCGCCTGGGTAAGAAGCGCAACATCACGGTGTTCACCCGCCACTACACAGCGGCCATGATTCTGGCCGAAGGACGCGACCTGGTAGTGACCCTGCCGTCCCGCGCAGCCAACCTGCTCAAGAACAGCCCCTCCGTGGTAATTCGCAAGCCCCCCTTTGATATTGATCCCTTTGATCTTAAGATGGCCTGGAGCCCGCTATTGCAGCACAACTCTGGCCATCAGTGGCTGCGCCAGTTGATCAGTGAAGTGGCGGCAACCATGCCCAGCGACAGCTGAGCGCACACCGAAAAGCATTCAGCAAACGAATAGTGAGCATAATAACGATAAATTAGATAAATTCTGGTCCCTCGCTTTAGAATGGATTCACCTTATCTTCTGTCTACTTAGGGAACGTCCCTCCGGGGGCGGCACAGCTTTGAGGCCCATACTATGACCGCACGCACTCAGATCGGCGGCTTGCAGATCGCCAACACGCTTCACGATCTGCTGGTTAACCACATCCTGCCCGACACCGGCGTCAGCGCCGACCAGTTCTGGAGCGGACTGGAAGCTATTATCAACGACCTGGCTCCCAAAAACCGCGCCCTGCTCGCCAAACGCGACCAGCTGCAGGCCCAGATCGACCAGTGGCACCGCGACAACGGCGCGGGGGACTTCGCTGCCTACAAAGCCTTCTTGCAAGAGATTGGCTATCTGGTCCCGGAAGGACCCGACTTCAAGATCACCACCGATAACGTGGAACCCGAGATTGCCGACCAGGCCGGTCCACAACTGGTAGTACCGATCATGAACGCCCGCTTCGCCCTCAACGCTGCCAATGCGCGCTGGGGGAGCCTGTACGACGCCCTTTACGGCACCGACGTACTGCCGGAAACCGGTGGCGCCGAGCGCACCGCCGCATACAACCCGGTACGCGGCGCCAAAGTGGTCGAGTACGCCCGTGACCTGCTGGATCAGGCCGCACCGCTGGCGGCCGGCAGCCACAAGAACAGCGCCGGTTATGCCATTATCGATGGTCGCCTGCTGGTGACACTGAACGACGGCGGCACCAGCGAACTGGCTGACAACACCCAACTGGCTGGCTACCAGGGTGATGCCTCCAAGCCCAGTGCCCTGCTACTCAAACACCATAACCTGCACCTCGAAGTGCAGTTCGATGCCAGCCACCCGATCGGCAAAGATGATCCCGCCAATATCAAAGATGTTCTGGTAGAAGCCGCGCTGACCACCATCATGGACTGCGAGGACTCGGTCGCCGCAGTGGATGCCGAGGACAAGGCGCAGGCTTATGGCAACTGGCTCGGCCTGATGAAGGGTGACCTTCAGGAAACCTTGGTCAAGAACGGCAACAGCATCACCCGCGCGCTCAACCCCGATCGCGAATACACCACGCCGGACGGCGGCGAGCTGACCCTCAAGGGACGCTCCATGCTGTTTATCCGCAACGTGGGTCACTTGATGACCAATCCGGCGATCATCGACAAGGATGGCAACGAGATTCCAGAAGGGATCATGGACGCCATGTTTACCGTCTGTATCGCCATGCATGACCTCAAGGGCAACGGCAGCCTCAATGGCAAGTCGATCCGCAATTCCAGTGCCGGCAGCGTCAACATCGTCAAGCCGAAGATGCACGGCCCGGAGGAGGTCGCCTTCACCGTCGAACTCTTTGGTCGGGTCGAAGATGCGCTGGGCCTGCCACGCAACACTATCAAGGTGGGGATCATGGATGAGGAGCGTCGCACCTCGGTCAACCTGAAGGAGTGCATCCGCGCTGCCAGCGAACGGGTAGTATTCATCAATACCGGCTTCCTGGACCGCACCGGCGACGAGATCCATACCAGCATGGAAGCGGGCCCCTTCGCACCCAAAGGCAAGCTCAAGACCATGGCCTGGATCCTCGCCTATGAAGATCAGAACGTCGATATCGGGCTGCAGTGCGGACTACCGGGGCGCGCTCAGATCGGCAAGGGGATGTGGCCCATTCCGGACAACATGGCCGACATGATGGAAGCCAAGATCGGCCACCCCATGGCCGGCGCCAACACGGCCTGGGTACCCTCTCCCACCGCCGCCACCCTGCACGCTCTGCACTACCACAAGGTCAGCGTGCCGACCCGGCAGGAGGAACTCAAGACCCGCGCCCGCGCCAGCGTCGACGACATTCTCACCATCCCGCTGCTGGGCGATCAGCAACTGACGGCAGAGGAGATCCAGAAGGAACTCGACAACAACGCCCAGGGAATCCTCGGCTATGTAGTACGCTGGGTCGATCAGGGTGTCGGCTGTTCCAAGGTCCCGGACATCAACAACGTGGGACTGATGGAAGACCGTGCCACGCTGCGAATCTCCAGCCAGCACCTGGCCAACTGGATTCGTCACGGTATCTGTACCAAAGAGCAGGTGCTGGCGTCGCTGAAGAAGATGGCGCTGGTGGTTGACGACCAGAACGCCGGCGACCCGCGCTACCGGCCGATGGCCCCGGCTTTTGACGGCATCGCCTTCGAAGCCGCCTGCGATCTGGTGTTCAAGGGCTGCGAACAGCCCAGCGGCTACACCGAGCCGCTGCTGCACGCCCACCGCCAGGCGGTGAAAGCACAATAACCGACCTCTGGCTTGGGCCAAAAGGATTAGGCCGCTAGGGTTACCCCTAGCGGCCTTTATTCTCTCTGCACTTAGCCGTTGCCATCCTGTAGACTGGTGGGATTGAGAAAACGCATTCCTTACCTGGCGATCACTTTCACAGTCCGTCGCCAGCCTCACGTATTCTGATTGTCGAACAAGAAGGACCCGTCGCATGACCGACAACTTTAAAGAGAGCGCCCTGCGCTATCATGCCGAGCCGACGCCCGGTAAGCTCTGCATCCAACCCACCACACCGCTGTCCAACAAGCGCGACCTGTCCCGCGCCTATTCCCCGGGTGTCGCTTACGCTTGTGAAGCGATCGTCGAGGATGTCAACGAAGCCGCCCGGATGACAGCCCGCGGCAATCTGGTGGGCGTGATCAGTAACGGCACCGCGGTACTGGGGCTGGGTAATATCGGTCCGCTAGCCTCCAAACCGGTGATGGAAGGCAAAGCGGTACTGTTCAAGAAATTTGCCAATATCGACGTGTTCGACATTGAAGTGGCAGAAAACGACGTCGACAAGCTGGTTGATATCGTCTGCGCCCTGGAGCCCACCTTCGGCGGTATCAACCTTGAAGATATCAAAGCGCCGGAGTGCTTTATCGTCGAGGCCAAGTGCCGCGAGCGGATGAACATTCCCGTGTTCCACGACGACCAGCACGGCACCGCCATCGTCGCCGCCGCCGCGGTCTACAACGGCCTGCGCGTGGTGGAAAAGAGCATCGAAGATATCAAGTGCGTGGTTTCCGGTTCCGGCGCGGCCGCCATCGCCTGTGTCGACCTGCTGGTGAGCATGGGACTGCAGAAAGAGCACGTCACCCTGATCGACCGTACCGGGGTAATCTACAGTGGTCGCGGCGAAGGGATGAATCCCTGGAAGGAGCGCTATGCCCGCGACACCACCGATCGCACTCTGGATGATGCCATCGATGGCGCCGATCTCTTTATGGGCCTCTCCAGCCCCGGCGTACTGACCCCGGAGATGGTCGCCAAAATGGCACCCAAGCCGCTGATTCTGGCGATGGCCAATCCCACGCCGGAGATCATGCCGGAACTGGCCAAAGAGGTGCGTCCGGATGCAATTCTGGCCACCGGCCGCTCCGACTATCCCAACCAGGTCAACAATGTGCTCTGTTTCCCGTTCATCTTCCGTGGTGCGCTCGATTGCGGTGCCACCACCATCAACGAAGAGATGAAGCAGGCTGCGGTAAAAGCGATCGCTGATCTGGCGATGAAGCAAGCCACCGACGTGGTCGCCGAAGCCTATGCCGGCGAAGACCTGACCTTTGGCCCCGAATACCTGATTCCCAAGCCGTTCGACCCGCGCCTGATCGAAGAGGTACCGGTGGCAGTGGTGCAGGCCGCCATGGATAGCGGTGTCGCGACCCGACCCATCGCCGACCTGGACGCCTACCGCGCCAAGCTGCATGAGTTTGTCAACGCCGCCGGACTGTTTATGCAGCCGATGATCGAAGCCGCCAAGCAGGGCCCCAAGCGCCGTCTGGTTTACGCCGAAGGCGAGAACGACGACGTATTGATGGCGATGCAGGCTATCGTCGACGAAGGGGTGGCCAAGCCGATCCTGATCGCCCGTAACGAAATCGTCCAGGCCTCCATGGAGCGGCTGGGCCTGCGCTTTAATCTGGGTGAGGACGTCAGCGTATTCGATCCGCGTGACTGCGATCACCACGACCAGTACTGGCAGCACTACCACGACAAAGTAGGCCGCAAGGGGATCACCGTTGAAGCCGCCCAGGCCGAGATGCGCCAGAATCCCACCGCGCTGGCCGCCACCATGGTCTCCATGGGTGAAGCCCACGGCATGATCTGCGGTAAGGTCAACCGCTTTGAGACCCACTTCCGCCAGATCAACCAGGTACTCGGCAGCAACGGCCACGCTGCCTCTGTCTGCGCCCTGCTGCTGCCCTCCGGGCCGCTGTTTCTGGCTGATGCTTTCCTCAACGTCGATCCCGATGCCGAGGAACTGGTGGCGATCACCGAAGCCAGCATAGACTTCGTCAAACAGTTTGGTGTCGAACCCAAAGTGGCGCTGCTGTCGCACTCCAACTTCGGCTCCTCCAGTAGTGGCTCGGCGCGCAAGATGCGCGATGCTGCAGCGATGCTGCGCGACAAGCACCCCGAGGTCCAAGTCGATGGCGAAATGCACTCCTACACCGCCATGAACGAGGAGCTACGCCAGCGGATCTTCCCCGGTGCCAATCTCAGCGGCAGCGCCAACCTGTTGATCATGCCCAATCTGGATGCCGCCAACATCGCCCTGGGGCTGATTCGCTCGCTCACCGACGCGCTATTGGTAGGCCCGTTCCTGACCGGCATGAACAAGCCAGCCCACATCGTTATTCCGTCCGTGTCCGCCCGTGGCATCTTCAACATGAGCGCCCTGACCGCCGCCCATGTTGAACGCTACTGCGAAGACAACGTCTGTCTGCCGTAATCTCGACCACCTGCAGTGACGCTAACGGCAGCTCCGGCTGCCGTTTTTTTGTCGCCTCTGCAATGCAAAGCTATTAACCCTTAGTCGCAAGAGAGCGCGCAGAAAACACCGTGCAAACAGGTCCCGGGGTGCATAAAAATCAAACCTTAACCGAACACACTAACGCTCCACACCTCCATCAAGCACTCCCCAAACCGCATTAGCGCAATCAAAAAACCCCAATAAATTATTTATTTAATAGGCATTATTCCTATTTGAACGCACCCGCAGCAAAGGCTAATCCAGATCAATAAACCGCAGCAGCAAAGCCGGTATAAAAGTGCGTGGTGAATATTCACAGGGGCGTCAGGCCAAGGTCTAACATTCACCAGATGGATACTGAAAATAGAGAATATTGATTTCTTTTATGCTGAACGAGGCAGTAGAGTAACTTCCAAGAGTCGCCCAGCAGCCTCGGGAAGGCGCCCTGAAAGCGATAGAGATTTAACCTCCATTACGAAGGAACTAACCATGTCAGAGATCCAGAAAGACATCGACTCGGTTGCCACACTCCGCAGCGCTCACGGTTCATCCTGGGACGCGATCAATCCGGAGTACGCTGCTCGCATGCGTGCGCAGAACAAATTCAAAACCGGTCTGGACATCGCCAAGTACTGTGCCGGCATCATGCGTCGCGACATGGCCGCTTTCGACAAAGACAAGACCAAGTACACCCAGTCACTGGGTTGCTGGCACGGTTTCATCGGTCAGCAGAAGCTGATCTCCATCAAGAAGCACTTCGGCTCCACCGAACGCAAGTACCTGTACCTGTCCGGCTGGATGGTTGCTGCGCTGCGTTCCAGCTTCGGTCCGCTACCTGATCAGTCCATGCATGAAAAAACTGTGGTAGCTGATCTGGTTCGTGAACTCTACACCTTCCTGCGTCAGGCGGATGCCCGTGAACTGGGCGGCCTGTTCCGTGAACTGGACAAGGCTCGTGAAGCCGGCGACAGCGCCAAAGAAGCCGAGATCCAATCCAAGATCGACAACCACGAAACCCACGTTGTGCCGATCGTTGCTGACATCGATGCAGGTTTTGGTAACGCCGAAGCCACTTACCTGATGGCCAAGCAGATGATCGAAGCCGGCGCTTGCTGTCTGCAGATCGAGAACCAGGTTGCTGACGAGAAGCAGTGTGGTCACCAGGACGGCAAAGTGACCGTTCCTCACGCTGACTTCCATAACAAGCTGCGCGCCCTGCGTTATGCCTTCCTGGAGCTGGGTGTTGACGAGGGTGTTATCGTTGCTCGTACCGACTCCGAAGGTGCTGGCCTGACCAAAGAGATCGCGGTTGTTAAAGAGCCGGGTGATCAAGGCGACGTTTACAACTCCTTCCTGGATTGCGAAGAAGTCACCCCTGAGGAAACCTCTGAAGGTGACGTACTAATCAGCCGCAACGGCAAGCTGGTTCGTCCCAAGCGTCTGCCTTCTGGTCTGTACCAGTTCCGTCAGGGCACTGGCCACGAGCGTTGCGTGTTCGACTGTATCGAAGCGATCAATGCCGGCGCTGACCTTTTGTGGATCGAAACCGCAGTTCCGACGGTTCACGAAATCAAGGAGATGATGGACGAAGTTCGTAAAGTTCACCCGGATGCGAAGCTGGTTTACAACAACTCACCTTCTTTCAACTGGACCCTGAACTTCCGACAGCAGGCGTACGATGCTTGGGTTGAAGCTGGCAAAGACGTTTCCGCTTACGACCGTGACAAGCTGATGTCTGCCGAGTACGACGATTCCGAACTGGCTGCAGAAGCTGACGCTCGCGTTCGCACCTTCCAGGCAGATACTGCACGTGAAGCGAACGTATTCCACCACCTGATCACTCTGCCGACTTACCACACGGCGGCCCTGTCTACCGACAACCTGGCCAAAGAGTACTTCGGTGAGCAAGGCATGTTGGGCTACGTAGCTGGCGTACAGCGCAAAGAGATCCGTCAGGGTATCGCTTGTGTTAAGCACCAGAACATGTCCGGTTCCGACATCGGCGACGATCACAAAGAGTACTACGCGGGTGAAAACGCTTTGAAAGCGGGTGGCGCCAAGAACACCTCCAACCAGTTCAACGACGTCGAAGTATAACGACCGCTGAACAGCACAGTGTTCCCCCTTACAGTGGCTCAGCTGCGGTAAGGGGATAAAAGGCGGCCCACGGGTCGCCTTTTTCGTTTCAGCAACGGCTACGCCCCACGTACTGTGTTCCAGGGTAACGACCAATAGCGACCCTATTTGCCGTTATCTTGATGTAACGAGCCTTGATCTGACCGCCGTGGCGGTTATGATGACGCGCCCGAGAGGGCCGGGATACCGGCCATTTACCGATACGATATCATCGACCAAGAGAGGTGCTGTTATGACTCAGGTTCCTGCCCACTTACAGGATGCTGCAACGTTGTTAAGCGAGACCGGATTCGCCACCAGCAACGTCTGGTACCACGGCACCTCGTCGGCCCTGTTGGAATCCATCATGACAGAGGGGCTTAAGGGCTCTGGCGATCAGGCACTACAACAGTCCGTTGCAAAGACGTTGGAAACCATCGGTCACAACGACCTGGAGCAGACCAAGGAACCGGTTTTTCTTACCCAGAGCCGCGAACTAGCCTATTACTGGGCGCAGCAATGCGTGCGTAACCGCAGTGTCCGCTTTGAGGGTGAAGAGCAACCCGTTGTACTGGCACTGGAGCTGCCTGAAAGCCTGCAACAACAGGTCAAGCCGGATGTGGGAGCGGCCGCCATGCTGATCGCACGCACCGACGAGTATTTCGACTATTTGGAAGATCTTTATAAACAAAACGAGGTAGCGTTCCCCCTACTACACCCCACCCAAACCGACCGCGCTGACTACCTCGACAAGCTGGGCATGGCCTATATCGATCTGGATATCGAACCGCAGTACCTCTGTGACGTGACGGACGCACCCGCCTAAACGCAATCGCCATTCAGAAAAGGCAGCCCCACGGAGCTGCCTTTTTTGTTCCCGCACGCCCGCAACCAGCCCGGATGACTAACCAATGTCATTTTCGTGAAGTTTCTGTGAATTCTGGCCACATGCATGGCAAACGGAGTTACAGCCTGCTTAACTGTATCGCCAACGTATATACATTGTTGATACCAATCAGCAAGCATCTACGTGACGGACCTCAGGCTCTTCCTGGCCGTCTCATGCTGGCAGGGGTAAACCCAAGTGGGCGGTAGAAAGAAAGACAAAAAGAAGGATAGCCAGCTGGTCATTCGTATCAGCGCGGCGGAACGGGACGAGTTCGTTGATCTGTGCGATCAACTCGACACCAGCGCAGCGCGAGAGGTACGGCAGTTTATTCGCGAGTTCATGAAACGACAGCACCAACTATCCAAGGAGCACTCCGATGGCCAAAGCTAAAGTAAAGGAACTGAAAAAAAGCATCAAAGCGCGCAAGGCGAAGATCGCCAAGCATGAAGACAAATTGAAAACCTTGAAGAAAAAACTGAAAAAAGCCGCTTAAAAGGCGGGAACCAGGGTGCGGCCGGGTCTAGACACCCAACCCGGCCGGCACCACACCAGGGCTGCAGAAAAGCAGATTGTAAACCGCATTGGTATCGACGCGTTCATCGTCCAGCAGCGGTTTAAGGATCGCGCCATCGCAAAGATCATAGCGGCCCTTGGCAGCCACATTGATCAGGTAGCAGCTGTACCCCCACTCACGGAATCGTAGCCGTAGCCCATCGCTTGATGCCCCGTAACGGTTCAGCGCCGTAGGGTTTATTTCACAGATAACCGCCCCCGGAGCCTGACGTGCGAAGAACTCGGTGGCGCCGTTCAAAATGTGCAGTTCGCACCCTTCGGCGTCCAGCTTGAGCAACCGCGCAGGACGGGGAAGATCCTGCAGCCACTGGTCCAAAGTAGTGGTGGTGACCCGGAGCGAGCTGCTATCAGCCAGCGTCGCCAGCCTGGATTCGCCCTCGTTGTTGGTATCCTGCACAAACGCCGCCCGACCCGCACGGTCGCTGATGGCGCTGGGAATGGTGGCGATATCGCCGAAGCCGTTGCGTGCCATGTTACCCAGCAGCGCCATGTAACTATCCCGCTCTGGCTCGGCCGCCCTCACCGCGCCGCTTGCCCCCACCAGGCTGCGCATCAACAGGGTGTAGAAGCCCACATGGGCGCCCACATCCACTGCAATATCACCGGGTCGCAACAAGCTGATCACCACCCAACTGGTGAACTGTTCGTACAGGACACCCTGCGACAGACACTGGATCATCTGTGCTTCGGTGGCGCGGGCAGGATTCAGACCGATGGCAAATTCCGCACAGGGGTTATGAGGCGTGGCAAAGGCAACGCGCAGGTTCACAGTTGAGTTCACGTAGTCATCCTCTGACCGGGCGATGGTTGATCAGTGGCTTGCGCCGCGCCAGACGCTACCACCGCTCTTCTTGTCGATGCGATCCAGCATCGCCTCATGGGCCGCTTGTTCCTCGGCGGTAGCGTTGATCACCTGCAGTTGGAACTGACCGGGAGCGACGCGCCGAATCGGCGTCGGTGCATCACTGCCGTCAGCGCCGGCGCCCAGCGACAAGCTGGTCTGGCCGCCGGTCATCATCAGGTAAACGTCGGCGAGGATCTCGGAGTCGAGCAACGCCCCGTGAAGAGTACGCTGCGAGTTATCAATAAAGAAGCGCTTGCACAGGGCATCCAGGTTGTTCTTCTGTCCCGGAAACATCTGTCGCGCCATCACCAAGGTATCAAGGACGGTGCAGATATCTTCTACCCGGCCGTTATCAGGGCCGGCCAATGCAAACTCGTGGTTGATAAAGCCAACGTCAAACGGCGCGTTGTGGATGATCAACTCCCCCCCGGCGATAAACGCCTTGAACTCCTCCATTACCTCATGGAACAGCGGCTTGTCGGCGAGAAAATCGTTGGTGATGCCGTGTACTTCGATCGCCTCGGCGTCAATCTCGCGCTCCGGACGAATGTAGCGGTGGTAGGTACGCCCGGTCAGCTTACGGTTGATCATCTCGACACAACCGATCTCGATAATGCGGTGACCTTCGGACGGTTCAATACCGGTGGTTTCCGTATCCAGGACGATCTGACGCATAGTGTTTCTGAACTCGCTCTCAATTAACGACGGGGTCGAAGGAACCCTAACGCGGCCTATCTTATCACAGCCCGACTCACTACAATGGCCCCTCACACACTGGATAGATCGACCCGTTTTGAAACAGATTACCGCATACACCGATGGTTCATGCCTCGGTAATCCCGGCCCCGGCGGCTACGGCGCACTGCTCCTTTTTGGCAAGCATCACAAGGAACTCAGTCAAGGCTATCGTCTGACCACCAACAACCGCATGGAGTTGATGGCCGCCATCGCCGCTCTGGAAGCGCTAACCGAGCCTTGCAAAGTGATCCTGACCACTGACAGCCAGTACGTGCGTCAGGGCATCACTCAATGGATTCAAGGCTGGAAACGCAAAGGCTGGAAGACCGCCAATAAGCAACCGGTGAAAAATGTCGACCTCTGGCAACGCCTGGACGCCGCCACCCGGCAGCACGATATCGATTGGCGTTGGGTCAAGGGTCACAGTGGCCACCCTGAAAATGAGCGGGTGGACGATCTGGCACGTGATGCCGCATCAGGCGACAACCTGATTGAAGATAGCGGTTTCAAACCCGGCTGAAGCCGCTGTTTCGGCAAGGCCACCGGCAGCAGGGTACAACCTCACACTCGCACCAGAACCCCTTGCCCAACTAGTGCAGTGATGCATCCAGAAACAGGTTATCGATCAGCACCTTAACCTGTTCACGATGGGTTAGTACGTGGTCGAGAAACGCCTGCGCCGCCGGCGACAGTTTCTTCTCCTGATGATGTACCAAGCACCAGGTCCAGAGAATCGGTAAAGTTTCTACGTCCAGCGCCACCAGGCAGCCGGTGGCCAGTTCCAGCGCCACGCTGTGACGCGACAACACCGACAACCCCAAGCCGGCCATCACCCCCTGCTTGATGGTTTCACTGCTACCGAGTTCCATGGTCTGATTGAGTTCGATACCGTTGTGCCGAAAGTGATCTTCGATCGCTTTGCGCGAGCCGGACCCCTCTTCGCGCATTAGAAAACACTCCTCCTGCAACACGCTCGGCGGCAGCGCTTTTTTGCCCACCAGCGGATGATCCGGTGGTGCAATGGCGATCATCGGGTTATCGATGATGGGATAACTGCACAGTTTCATATCGTCCGGTACCTGCGCCATCAGAGCCAGGTCGTCTTCATTGTTCATCAGCCGGCGCAATATCTGCCCACGGTTGTTGACCTGCAAACTGAGGGTAATCTCCGGATACTGGCGATGAAAATCGCCCAGCAGATGCGGAACGAAATACTTGGCGCTGCTGACCGAGGCGATCCGCAAACTACCGTGCATCACTCCCTTCATCTGGGTCAGCGCCATTTCGAGATTATCCAGGCGGGAGAAGATATCTTCGCAGGAATGCTGCAGTTCCCGCCCGGCGTTGGTCAAAAAAAGCTTCTTCCCCACCTGCTCAAACAACGGCATTCCCACATGTTCCTCCAGCTGTTTGAGCTGGATGCTGACCGCCGGCTGGGTCAGGTGCATCTCTTCCGCCGCCTTGGTAAAGCTCATGTGACGGGCAACACACTGAAACAGCGACAGCTGGCGCAGGGTCATTTTCATGCGGGGTCCTCAACGAAGAAAAACGGCAACCCGAAGGTTGCCGTTGCCAGTGTACTGAATCAGCGGCGCTGACTCTAGCCGCTATTATCGGTTGCTGCGCCACCCTTGAAGCGCTCACGCAGCCCCTGCATGACCACGTAAAAATAGGGCACCAGCAGGGTACCGACGATACCCGCGGCCATCATCCCCCCAAACACCGCATAACCAAGCGAATTGCGGCTCTCAGCCCCGGCGCCGGTGGCAATCACCAACGGCAGCACGCCGAGAATAAAAGAGAACGCCGTCATCAGTACCGCACGGAAACGCATTCTCGCCGCCTCCAGCGCCGCTTCCTTGATCGCCATTCCCGCCTCCCGCTGCTGCTTGGCGAACTCGACGATCAGGATCGCGTTCTTCGACGCCATGCCGATCAGCAGTACCAGCCCAATCTGGGTATAAAGGTTAACTTCGGCACCCGCCACCAGTACGTTGAGAAACGCCCCCAGCACGGCCAGTGGCACCGCCAGCATCACCGCAACCGGAATGGACCAGCTTTCATACTGGGCAACCAGAAACAGGTAGGTGAAGATCAGCGCCAGGCCGAAGATAACCGGTGCCAGATTACCCGCTTTGATCTCTTGGTAGGTCTGGCCTGTCCAGCTGTAGCTGTAGCCCTCGGGAAGCACCTCGGCCGAGACCTCCTCCAGCGCCTTGATCGCCTGACCACTGCTGAAGCCCGGCGCGGGTATGGCGTTGATATTGGCGGAACTATATAGGTTGTAGCGATTCAGCACCTCAGGCCCGAGGGTCGGCGTTACCCGCACCAACGTCGATAGCGGCACCATCTCGCCTTCGGCGCTGCGAACGTAGAAACGGGCAATATCCTTGTCCGAGTTACGGTACTCGCCCTCCCCCTGAACCATCACCCGGAACACTTTGCCGAAGCGGTTAAAGTCGTTGACGTAGCTGCCACCCAACATCGTCTGCAGGGTGCCGAACACCTCCGTCAACGGGACTCCCAGCGCCTTGGCTTTCTCCCGGTCCAGGTCGATGAACATCTGCGGAACATCAGCACGATAGTTACTGAACGCAAAGGCGATCTCCGGGCGCTCGTTGGCCTTGAGGATCACCGCCCGCATCACCGCCGCCAACTCCTGCGGCGATCTGCCGGCGGTGTCCTGCAGCACATATTCCAACCCGCCCACTGCCCCAACACCGGGCAAGGGCGGCAGGGTAAAGGCGCGGGCGCTGACCTGTGGATTCTGGTTATACAGCCGCTGCAGCTTCGCCAGTATCGCCTTATCGGTCAGTTCGGGAGCAGCACGCTGCTCCCAGTTATCCAATACCACCACCATCAGGCCGCCATTGGACGCCACCGAACCGGTCAACACCGAGAAACCGGATGCGTGAATCACATTGGTCACTCCCGGTTCATCCAGAGTCCGCGCCACCAACTCCCTCATCACCGCCTCGGTCCGGTTAAGGCTGGCTCCGTCCGGTAGTTGCAGATCAACCAGAAACGCCTTCTTGTCCTCGGCGGGGACAAAGCCGCCCGGCAAAGTACTCGCCAGATAGCCGGTGGCGCCCAACGCCCCCAGAAAGAGAACGCCAACCACCAGCGCACGACGGATCAACGCCTTGACCCAGTTGGTATAACCGCGGGTCAGCGCATTAAAGTAGCGATTGAACAAGGCATGAAAACCGCTCTCGTGCTTCTTTGGCACTTTCAGCAACGAGGCACACAGGGCCGGTGACAGAGTCAGCGCATTGACCGACGAGATCAGCACAGAGATACAGATGGTAACCGAAAACTGGGCGTACATCTGGCCGGTAATTCCCGGCATAAAGGCCGTCGGCGCAAATACCGCCAGCAGCACCAAAGTCGTGGCTATAACCGGCCCGGTTACCTCTTCCATCGCCTTGAGCGTTGCGTCACGGGGTGACAATCCCTCCTCTTCCATCAATCGGGTGACATTCTCTACCACCACGATGGCATCATCCACCACGATACCGATGGCCAGAATAAGGGCAAACAGCGATACCGTATTGATGGTCATGCCCGACGCCAGTAACACCGCGAATGTTCCGATCAGCGACACCGGAATGGCGATCGACGGTATAAGGGTCGAACGCACATCCTGCAAAAAGAGATACACCGTGAGGATAACCAACACGACCGCCACCAACAGCGTAACCACCACCTCTTTGATCGACACTGAAACGAACTCCGTCGTGTCGTAGAGAATCAGGTGATCAAGTCCGTCCGGGTAGCTTTGCGACAACCGCTCCATGGTCGCACGCACATCGCTGGCCACCTCCAGCGCATTGGCGTCCGGAGACTGGTAGATGGCGACCAACGCACTGGGGTTGTTGTCCAGTTTGCCCTGCGAGTCATAGGACTGGCTACCGAGTTCCACCCGAGCCACATCGCCGACCACGACCTTGGAGCCATCGTTATTGGAACGCACCACCACCGCCGAAAACTCTTCAGGGCTGGTCAGTCGCCCTTTGGCCTGGAGGGTATATTGAAACTGCTGATCGGGGTCCACCGGTGCGGCACCAATGCGCCCGGCAGCCACCTGAATATTCTGCTCCTGCAGCGCCGCGATCACATCCTGCGCGGTCACCGATAAACTCGCCAGACGGTCCGGATCCAGCCAGATCCTCATGGCGTAGTCCATTGCGCCGATCACCGATACATCAGATACACCATTGATCCGCGCCAGCTCATCCTTGACGTAAATACCGGCGTAGTTGGCCAGAAACAGGCCATCGATATTGTCGTTGGTCGAAACCAGATTGACGATCATGACAAAGTTGGGGCTCTGCTTCTTAACCCGGACCCCCTGCTGGTTCACGATTGCCGGTAACCGGGGCACAGCCTGCTGTACCCGGTTCTGCACGTTAACCTGTGCCTGGTCGCTATCGGTGCCTACATCGAAGGTAACCGTCAGCGAATAGGCACCGTCATTGGAGGTTTTCGATGACATATAGAGCATGTCATCGACTCCGTTGACCTCGGCCTCGATGACCTGTGCCACGGTTTCCTGCAACACCTCGGCGCTGGCCCCGGGATAGCTGGTGGTAACGCTCACCTGGGGCGGTGACACTTCGGGAAACTCGGCCACCGGCAGCAGCGGAATCGCAATCGCGCCGACCAGGGTCAGAACGATGGAGATAACAAAGGCAAACTTGGGCCTGAAGACAAAGAACTTGCTGATCATCGAACCGCCCTCTTATTGATTGGCCTGAAACGGTTCGATGGTCTGCTCCGTCGCCTGCACTTCGATACCGGCGCGTATCTTCTGCAACCCTTCAACCACGATGCGCTCCCCCTCCTGCAGCCCTTCCACAACCTGCCACTCCACACCGTATCGATCGCCCAGCGTGACCAGGCGCTTGACGACCTTATTGCCATCGCCCACCACCATCACAAAGCGGCCTTGCTGATCCTCCTGCACCGAGGCCTGGGGAATCAGAATGACCTGTTGTTCCGTTGGTACCGATACCGTGACGGTCACATACATACCCGGCAACAACAGGCCGTCCGGATTGGGAAAACTGGCGCGCAGGTTGATGGTTCCGGTACGCGAATCAACTCGGTTATCGACAAACTCAATCGAACCACCGCGCTCATAGGGGTTACCGTTGGGCATCAGCAGTCTCAAATCGAAGGTGTCGAGAGTGGGCTTCTGACTGTCGTCAAGGCGCGCCTGCCGCGCATTGGCCACCTGCTGCTCGCTGGCCTGAAAGTTGACCCACATGGGATCGAGCTGCACCAGAGTGGCCAACGTGACCTGGGGAGAGATCAAATCACCGATGGATACCAGCGAGGCGGAGATACGACCACTGATCGGAGCTTCGATACGGGTGTAATCCAGTTGCAGCTGGGCGGCGTCGACCGCCGACTGCGCCTGCACCACTTTGGCCGCTGCCTGATCCTTGTTGGAGGTCAACTGATCCATGTCGCTATCTGAAATCATACCCTGCGGATGCAGCTGTTTGCCGCGGTTGTAGTTCCGCTCGGCCACCGACAACGCCGCCCGGGCCTGAGTAAGAATCGCCTGCTGCTGCGACAGCGCCGCCTTGAATGGCGCTGGGTCTATCTCGAACAGCAGCTGGCCCTTCTCGACCTGATCACCCTCCTTGAAATCCCGACGCAGCAACGGACCACTGACCTGGGCCTGCAGTTTGACGTCCTCCGACGCCTGAGTACGGCCAACAAACTCGGCATTGGGGGTTACCATGTCATAGCCTACGGTGGTGACCACCACGGCGGGCTTCGCTGGCGGTGCGGGTGGAGGTGCTTGATCACATCCCGCCAAGAAAGTGAGTAAGGCACATCCCATCCAAGACGGCAGGCGTGACATGTTGATCTCCTTATATACAGATACTTAGCAAACTTGGTTAAGCATAGCCGGAGCGCCACGATACGCACTGTTAAGTAAAGAGAAAATTAACCACGCAGCTTATTGAATATAACCACTATTTATTGTCAAAAATTGCTGATTTACCGAAGACTGAACAAAAAAAGGGGGCCAAAGGCCCCCAAAGAGTGTGAATCGCGAAAGGGAAACCGCTAACCCACGAACTTGATCATCACCCCTGCCGCTACCGCCGAGCCGATAACACCAGCGACATTAGGTCCCATTGCGTGCATCAGCAGAAAGTTCTGCGGATTCGCTTCCAGGCCAATTTTATTGGACACCCGCGCCGCCATGGGCACTGCGGACACTCCGGCTGAACCGATCAAGGGGTTGATAGGGTGCTTGCTTACCTTGTTCATCAGCTTGGCCATCAATACACCAGCCGCAGTACCGATCCCGAAAGCAACGATACCCAGCGCCAGAATGCCCAGAGTGTTCAGGTCAAGGAACTTGTCTGCGCTCAGCTTGGAGCCGACCGACAGGCCAAGAAAAATGGTAACGATATTAATCAACGCGTTCTGGGCGGTATCACTGAGGCGGTCAACCACCCCGCACTCGCGCATCAGGTTACCAAAGCAGAACATCCCCAGCAGCGGTGCCGCGTCAGGCAGCAGCAGCGCTACCAGAATCAGCAGCAGGATCGGGAAGAAGATCTTCTCGGTCTTGCTCACATGGCGCAGCTGGGTCATGGCGATCTTGCGCTCATCCGCCGTGGTCAGCGCACGCATGATCGGTGGCTGGATCATCGGCACCAGTGCCATGTAGGAGTAGGCAGCCACCGCGATCGCACCCAGCAGGTGCGGCGCCAGCAAGCTGGCGACATAGATAGCCGTAGGCCCGTCAGCACCACCGATGATGCCGATAGCGGCCGCATCCTGAATGGTGAAATCCATAATACCCAGCGCTGACAACCCCACCGCACCCAGTACCGTGGCAAAGATACCAAACTGGGCCGCGGCCCCTAGAAACAGGGTCTTGGGGTTCGCCAACAGCGGACCAAAGTCGGTCATCGCTCCCACGCCCATGAAGATCAGCAGCGGCGCTGCACCACTGGCGATCGCCACAGTGTAGAAGTTGTACAACATGCCGTTGTTGAAGCCCGCATCTGCTGCGGTCTGCACCGCCAGCAGGTGGGCGGCCGCATCGGCACTGGCATAGGCTTCCTTGATCGCCTTGAGAGCAGCACCCGCGTCCAGCCCTACGGCCTGGGCAATCGAACCAACCAGCTCCGGCGTTCCCAGATGCAGCGCGTTTTCCACCGCTGAGAACGCCAGCCCCGCCTCGGGAATGTTGGCCATAATGCCACCGAAACCGATCGGCACCAGCAGCAGCGGCTCGAAGTTTTTCTTGATCGCCAGAAACAGCAGCACCAGACCGACAGCGATCATCACCGCTTGCCCCAGCGTCATATTGTAGATGCCGGAGCTGACGAACAGTTTGATTACGTTATCCATAAGGAAGCGCCCTTACGCCAGCGTCAGCAGGGTATCCCCTACCTTCACCGCATCACCTTCTTTGACGCTGATGGAACCAACCGTACCGGACTTGGCCGCCCGCACTTCGGTTTCCATCTTCATCGCCTCAAGAATCACCAGCACGTCACCCTCCTGCACCATATCACCGGCCTGCACCTGCACTTTCCAGATGTTGCCGGCCAGCGGCGCCGCCACCGGCTCGCCACCGGTCGCTGCCGGCGCAGCCGCCGCGGATGCCGTCGGAGCCGGAGCAGAGCCGCCTACCGGAGCCAGAGCGGTCACATCGCCGCCCTCGGTGACCTGCACCACATAGCTCTGGCCATTGACGTTGACGGTGTAGACATCTTCACCGCTGCTGCTCTTGGCCGGTGCCGGGGCCGCCTGGGCCTGTTCCAGCGTCGGCGCCGGTTCGAACGCAGACGCATCGCCACGATTCTCAAGGAACTTCAGCCCGATCTGCGGGAACAGGGCGTAGGTCAGGACGTCGTCGATTTCACGCTCACCGGTTTGCAGGCGGAAATCTTTATCCTTCGCCAGTTTGCGCAGTTCGTCAGTCAGTTTGTCCAGCTCCGGCTCCAGCAGGTCGGCCGGACGACAGGTAATCGCTTCACCACCGTCCAGAACCCGCGCCTGCAGCTCCGCATTGAAAGGAGCAGGCGCCGCACCGTATTCCCCCTTGAGGATACCGGCGGTCTCCTTGGAGATGCTCTTGTAACGCTCACCGGTGAGCACGTTCAGCACCGCCTGGGTACCAACGATCTGTGACGTCGGGGTTACCAGCGGAATCAGGCCCAGATCTTCACGAACCCGCGGAATTTCTTTGAGTACGTCATCGAACTTGTCGGCCGCACCCTGCTCTTTCAGCTGGTTTTCCATGTTGGTCAGCATGCCACCCGGCACCTGAGCTACCAGAATGCGCGAATCGGTACCCTTCAGAGACCCTTCGAACTTGGCGTACTTTTTCCGCACTTCACGGAAATAAGCAGCGATCTCTTCGATCAGCTCCAGATTCAGACCAGTATCACGATCGGTACCCGCCAGCGCGGCAACAATAGATTCGGTCGCACTATGACCGTAGGTCATCGACATGGAGGAGATCGCGGTATCAACCCGATCGATGCCTGCCTCCGCCGCTTTGAGGATAGTCATGTCAGACAGGCCGGAGGTGGCGTGGGCGTGCAGATGCACCTCCAGGTTGGTCTGCGCCTTCAGGCGCGAAACCAGGTCGAACGCATCGTACGGCGTCAGAATGCCGGACATATCCTTGATACAGATGGAGTCGGCACCCATATCTTCGATGGTCTTGGCGTAATCGACCCACATTTCGGTGGTGTGAACACGGCTCTTGGTGTAGGAGATGGTGCCCTGAGCGTGGCCTTCGAACTCTTTAACCGCCTTCAGTGCGGTCTCGAGGTTACGCGCGTCATTCATCGCGTCGAACACGCGGAAAACATCAACGCCGTTAGTTTTGGCGCGCTCGACAAACTTCTTTACCACATCATCGGCGTAATGGCGGTAGCCGAGTATATTCTGCGCCCGGAACAGCATCTGGTGGCGAGTATTCGGCATCGCCTTTTTCAGTTCACGAATGCGCTCCCAGGGATCTTCACCGATAAAACGGATACAGGAGTCAAAGGTAGCGCCGCCCCAGGTCTCCAGCGACCAGTAACCAACCTGGTCCAGCTTTTCAGCGATCGGCAGCATATCGTCGATCCGCATACGGGTAGCAAACAGAGACTGGTGCGCGTCGCGCAGTACGACATCGGTAATGCCTAACGGTTTTTTTGTATCGGTCATATCGGTGTGCCTTATCCTGGAAATCTGTTTGTTATTGATCGGTGTTCACGCCTACTTGCGATGACGTTGTCGATACTGATGCACCGCCGCCGAGATCACGGCCAGCAGCTGCGCCTCGTCCGTCGCGGCCGGCGCGGCGCGCCTCGGGGCCGCGGGGACTACTTCGGGTTCGGGCAGATAACGGGTCACCAGCACCGACATCAGGTTGGTAACTCCCACCAACAGCGTCAGAAAGATGAACACAAAGCCCATCCCGAACACCATCAGGGTCAACCCTTGTGAGATCAGATCGTTGTTTTCCATCGCGATGCTCCTGTCCCTGTTCAGGGTGTGCATTCTTATTTCCGACCATCAGAGTCGGTTCTTCAGTTAGCAAAACAATACCCGAGCGCCAGATATAAAATAAAATTAATATTTCTGATACTTTGCATAAACAAAAGCAAATGAACTAGTCAAACCCCCTAATAGCCTGGGCTACAGCAGGGTGACCAGTACCTAACAAGCGAAAAAAAACCGTTCGAGCAGACGGGTAAATGGACTTCCCTAGGCTTCGCGCGCGCTGTCGCTGTCAGGCGGCGACTGCCGCGCCACCTGACGACCGGCCCGTGACGCTGTCGGTTTTGCCACGGGGAAGACTAGCCGCCGGCGCCAGCTTCTGCCAACCGACGTCGGTGCCAGCGTCTCCTTGCTGGCAACCATTACCAGAAAGGCACCATTATTGGTGTGGTAGCGCTCACCCCAACGCTCGACAAACTCAAGTCGATTCCGCCAGCGGGCACTCTCTATGGGAGGGCGATAAAAGCCGGAGCAGGCGCGGTCCTGTTTCAGCTCCAGCAGCGTCAGCCAGTCCTGCAAACGCCCAACGGAAAGGAAATGGCCGCGCCAGGGAACCTGCCCCTTGCGCTGCCGAACCAGTCGGCTCAGGCCCCAGAAGCTGAAGGGATTGAATCCCACCACCACCAGTTTGCCTCCCGGGCGCAGCACCCGCGCCGCCTCACGCAACACCTGGTGCGGGCTCTGGGCAAAGTCGAGGGCGTGGTGCAGCACCACTGCATCGATGCAGCCATTGGCCAACGGCAGCTCTTCGGCACGACCGATCACCGCCGCATCATCCATGCCCATCTCAATGCGCGGCATCAGCACAAACTTATGGCCGCCGGAAGCATGCTCCAGCAAGTCGGTTTCGGCATGCACCCCCACCTGCAGCATGTGGTAGCCAAAAAGCGTAGGCATCACCCGGTCCATCACCCGCTTTTCCGCCGCCAACAGCTGCTGCCCCAGCTCACCATTAAACCAGGCACGCACCTCCTCGATGCTCTCACTGAGCGGCGCTAAGGTCTTGGTGTTACTGAGTTTCACAGAGAGTTCTCCACAAGCTTTGGGGCGGCACGCATGTCGGCTATTATAGGTCAGACTAGGTCCAGGTCACCGTCTTATAGAGGAAGGATTATGCTGCAGGTTCAACCGATTCCCGCCTTCGATGACAACTACATCTGGATGGCGGGCGCCGCCGGCGATACGGCGGTACTGGCGGTCGACCCCGGCGACGCCAGCGTGGTCGAGCACTGGCTGACCCAGGAGGGCAAGAATCTGGCCGCTATTCTTATCACCCACCATCACGCCGACCATACCGGCGGCGTTGCCGCGTTGACCGCCGACCGCGACATACCCGTTTATGGCCCGGCCAATTCGCCCTGCAGCCTGATTACCCACCCCCTCAATGACGGCGACCAGCTCGACCTGCTGGGAGCATCTTTTGCGGTGCGGGCCACCCCGGCCCACACCCTCGACCACATCAGTTACTACTTGGCGGGCAGTCAACCGCAGCTGTTCTGCGGCGACACCCTGTTTCTGGCGGGCTGCGGTCGCCTGTTTGAAGGCAGCGCCGAGCAGATGCAGGCCGCGATGGATTACTTTGCCTCGCTACCCGACAACACCGAGGTCTACTGCACCCACGAATATTCACTCGCCAACCTCAGGTTCGCCCAGGCGGTAGAACCGGACAACAGCCACATTCAAGCCGCCATTGATCGTTGTCAGGAGTTGCGTAAGCAACACTGGCCCACCCTGCCCAGCCATATTGGCGAAGAGAAACGGATCAACCCCTTCATGCGCACGCGTGATGCGGATGTCGTGACCGCAGCCGGCAAACGGGGAACCGGGAGCTGCCAACCGGGGTCAGAGACCCTCGCAGCGATCCGCCAGTGGAAGGATGTTTTCTAACCACAGTTTGACCCTTGTCCTTGCTCCAGCTCCAGCGGCTCCCTAAAATCGAACGGAATTACCGGCGCGGCCTGTAACACCGCGTGCCGCCGCGCCGTTGCAACGAGGTACTGTTTTGACCATAAAAATATCCCGCCGTGGGCTGTTCATCGGCAGCTTCATCATCTCCCTTGCTGGCTGCCAGGCGCTGTCTGTCGACCCGACCCGCTCCACCGATCAACTGGTGCCGGCGGAACCGGCCAGCGCCGAATCCAGCGAAACCGAAACAGCGCTCGCCAGCGCGCTGATTGACCAGGTGCAACCGGCAGCCCCTATCGACCACCCGAGCGTTGAAGTCACCAGCCCTGCGGAGCCGGTCGAGCAACCCGCGCCTGCCGATCTGTGGCAGCTGACCCGCGACAACTTCCGTCTTGACCATAACATTGACGATCGCCGTGTCACCGCCCAGGTCAACTGGTACGCTGGCCACCCCCGCTATCTCGATCGCGTTGCCCAGCGCGCCGAACGTTACTACTACCACGTGCTCCATCAAGTGCTGGAGCGCGGCCTGCCCGCCGAGCTGGCGCTGCTGCCGATTGTGGAAAGCGCCTTCGACCCGTTCGCTTATTCTCACGGCCGTGCTGCCGGCCCCTGGCAGTTTATCCCCAGCACCGGCAAACACTTCGGCCTCAAGCAGACCTGGTGGTACGACGGCCGCCGCGACGTGATCGCCTCCACCGAAGCGGCGCTGGATTACCTGACCCAGCTCAACCAGCGCTTTGACGGCGACTGGCTGCTGGCGCTGGCCGCCTACAACGCCGGCGGCGGCAACGTCTCCAAGGCGATCCGCAAGAACAAAAAACGGGGTAAACCGACCGACTTCTGGAATCTCGATCTGCCGCGCGAAACCAGCGCCTACGTGCCCAAGCTGATCGCCTTGGCCAAGCTGATCGACGACCCTGCCGCGTACCAATTGAGCTTCCGCTCGTTGCCCAACGAACCCTACTTTGCCGCTATCGACGTCGGTTCACAGATCGATCTCGCCAAGGCCGCCGAGCTGGCGGAGCTGGAGATCGACGAACTCTACCTGCTGAACCCCGGCTTCAACCAGTGGGCTACCGACCCCAAGGGCCCGCATCGCCTGCTGGTACCGGTGGCCAACGCGGATATTTTTGAGGCCGCGCTGGCAGAATACCCGCCGGAAAAGCGGGTCACCTGGAAACGCTACAAGGTCAAATCCGGCGACAGCCTGATCACCATCGCCAAGAAGCACCACACCACCCCGGACACCCTGCGCAGCGCCAACAGTATCCGCGGCAACATGATCCGCGCCGGACAAGTACTGCTGATCCCCACCGCCTCGGAAAGCGCCACTGTCTACGCCTACAGCAAAGGCCAACGGCAGGCCAAGAAGAACGAGCGCATTGCCCTGCGTTCCGGCAAGCAGAAGCTGGATTACTATGTCCGCCCCGGCGACAGCTTCTGGAAGATCGCCAGGGAGTACGGTGTCGGCGTGCGTGAACTGGCCAGCTGGAACCAGATGGCTCCCGGCGATCCGCTGCGGGTCGGGCGCAAACTGGTGGTCTGGCAACCCCAAGGCGAGCTGGTCGCCAGCAACGGCAGCCGTCAGGTGATCCGCAAGGTCGGCTATACCGTGCGTAACGGCGACTCCCTCGCCCGCATCGCCAGTCGCTTCAAGGTACGGGTCAGCGATATCAAACGCTGGAACAACGAGGTCGCCAGCGCCAAGTACCTGCAACCGGGCCAGCAACTGACGCTGTTCGTGGACGTCACCGGCTCGCGCTAGCCCGCCTGCGCGGGAACCTCGGCCCCGATAGAACGGTCCGATGCAGCACGCCCCCTTTATGGGGGCGCGCTAAGCTGTTATAAAAATCAGCACGTTGACACAAGGATTGGCTGTTCATGACTGCATCGCGACTCGGCTCCACCCTCGCCCTTCTGTTCGCCCTGCTGGCCCTGCCCGCCAGCGCCGCCGATCTTACCGGCGCCCACGGCATCGCCATGCACGGCAGCCCCAAGTACGGCCCCGATTTTCAGCACTTTGATTACGTTAACCCCGACGCCCCCAAGGGCGGTCTGGTGCGGCAGTGGTCGCTGGGTACCTTTGACAGCTTCAACCCTTTTATCATCAAGGGCACCCCGGCGGACGACATCGGCCTGATCTACGACAGCCTGATGGTCAAGTCGCTGGACGAACCCTTCACCCAGTACGGCCTGCTGGCCAAGTCGGTGGATATGCCGGACAACCGCCGCTGGATCCGCTTTCACCTGCGTGAAGAGGCCCGTTTCAGCGACGGTGAGCCGGTGCGCGCCGACGACGTGATCTACACCTTCAAGCTGCTGCGTGAACAGGGCAATCCGTTCTACCGCGCCTACTACGCCGACATCGAAGCGATTGAGGCGATCGACCCGCTGACGGTAGAGTTCCGATTCCGCGACTCTGAAAACCGCGAACTGCCGCTGATCGTCGGCGAGGTGGCGGTGCTGCCCAAACACTACTGGGAGGGGCGTGATTTCAGCGCCCCCGGTCTCGACATCCCGGTCGGCAGCGGCCCCTACCTGATCGACAGTTTCGATCCCGGCCGCAGTGTCACCTTGCGTCGCAACCCCGACTACTGGGGTGAGAACCTGCCGGTAATGCGCGGCCGCCACAACTACGGCGCCATCCGCTACGACTACTACCGTGACAGCACCGTATCGCTGGAGGCCTTCAAGGCCGGCGAGTACGACTTCCGCCAGGAAACCTCCTCCAAGAACTGGGCCACCAGCTACCAGGGGCCGCAGTTCGACAGCGGCCGGATCAAGACCGAGCAGGTCAAGCACAGCAACCCCACCGGCATGCAGGCGTTTATCTTCAACCTGCGCCGCGACAAGTTCAGCGACCCGCGGGTGCGTCAGGCGCTGGCCTACGCCTTTGATTTCGAGTGGACCAACACCAACATCTTCTACGGTGCCTACACCCGTACCCACAGCTACTTCTCCAACTCCGAGATGGCCGCAGACGAACTACCCACCCCGGCAGAGCTGGAGATCCTCCAACCGGTCCGCGATCAGGTGCCGCCCGAGGTGTTCAGCAGCGTCTACCGTGCCCCCAGCACCGACGGCAGCGGCAACAACCGTACCCAGCTGCGCAACGCCATGCGGCTGCTGAAACAGGCTGGCTGGGAGATCAACAACGGCAAGCTCAGCAACGCTGACGGACAAACCCTCGACTTCGAACTGCTGCTGGTACAGAAAGAGTTTGAGCGCGTGGTGGCGCCGATGATCCGCAACCTCAAGCGCCTCGGCATCGACATGAGCATCCGCATCGTCGACGTCTCCCAGTACATCAACCGCCTGCGCAGCTTTGATTTCGACATGGTGGTCTACGGCTACGGCCAGTCCAACTCCCCCGGCAACGAACAGCGCGACTTCTGGCACTCGGAAATGGCCGATCTTTCCGGCAGCCGCAACCTGATGGGGATCAAGAACCCGGCAGTGGACTACCTGATCGAGCAGATCATCGCCTCGCCGGACCGCGAACAACTGGTGCTGCGCACCCGCGCGCTGGACCGGGTGCTGCAGTGGAACCACTATCTCATTCCGCAGTTCCATATCGACAGCTACCGCTTGGCCTACTGGGACAAGTTCGAGATGCCGGCCCAACGGCCGCCCTACGGCCTCGGCTTTGATACCTGGTGGCTCAAGGCTGACGCACGCCAGGAGGCCGGCACCAACTGATGGGCGCCTACATTCTCCGCCGCTTGCTGCTGATCATTCCCACCCTGGTCGGCATCCTCACCATCAACTTCCTGATCATCCAGGCCGCCCCCGGCGGTCCGGTGGAGCAGACCATCGCCCAATTGGAAGGGTTCAACACCGACGCCACGGCCCGCATCGGCAGCTCACAGCAAAGCGACATGGCCCAGGGCGGCAGCGGCGGGGGCAACGGTGACGGCAGCAGTTATCGCGGCGCCCGCGGGCTGGACCCGGCGCTGGTAGCGGAGATCGAAAAACTCTACGGCTTCGACAAACCGGCCCACGAGCGTTTCTTCGATATGCTGGTCAACTACCTCAGCTTCGACTTTGGCAACAGTTTCTACAGCGACAAGTCGGTGGTCGACCTGATCATCGAAAAGCTGCCGGTATCGATCTCCCTCGGCCTCTGGGCCACCCTGATCACCTATCTGGTGTCGATTCCGCTGGGGATTCGCAAGGCGGTGCGCGACGGCACCCCCTTTGACGTCTGGACCAGCAGCGCCATTATCGTCGGTTACGCCATCCCCAACTTTCTGTTCGCCATCCTGCTGATCGTGCTGTTTGCCGGCGGCACCTACTTTGACTGGTTTCCGCTGCGCGGCCTCACCTCGCCCAACTTCGACGAGCTGAGCCTCATGGGCAAGATCGGCGACTACTTCTGGCACATTACCCTGCCGGTACTGGCGTCGGTGATATCCAGCTTTGCCACCCTCACCATGCTGACCAAGAACAGCTTTCTCGACGAGATCAACAAGCAGTACGTGCTCACCGCGCGCGCCAAGGGCCTGAACGAAAACCAGGTGCTCTACGGCCACGTGTTCCGTAACGCCATGTTGCTGATCATCGCCGGGATGCCGGCGGCGCTGATCAGCATCTTTTTCACCGGATCGATGTTGATCGAGGTGATCTTCTCCCTCGACGGCCTTGGCCTGCTGGGTTACGAAGCGGTTATTAACCGCGACTACCCCGTCATCTTCGGCACCCTCTACATCTTCACCCTGCTGGGGCTGATCCTGAAGCTGATCAGCGATATCACCTACGTTTTAGTCGACCCGCGGATCGACTTTGAGAGCAGGGAGCACTGACCATGACAGGAATGGTATGGCGATGAGCCCGATTAACCAGCGCCGCCTCGCCCGCTTCCGTGCCAACCGCCGCGGCTACTGGTCGCTGTGGATCTTTCTGGCGCTGTTTGTTGTCAGCCTGGGGGCCGAACTGATCGCCAACGACCGCCCGGTATGGGTGGAGTACCGCGGCGACAGCTACTGGCCGCTGTGGAACGACTACCCGGAAACCACCTTCGGCGGCGACTTCGAAACCGCCACCGACTACACCGATCCCTACATCATCGAGCAGATCAAGACCGGCGGTGAAGGCCGCGTCGTCTGGCCGTTGATCCCCTTCAGCTACGACACCATCAATTACAACCTCGATCAGCCGGCACCCTCGCCGCCGGATGCCAGCAACTGGCTGGGTACCGACGATCAGGGCCGCGACGTACTCTCACGGGTGATCTACGGCTTTCGGATCTCGATTCTGTTCGCGCTGATCCTGACCGGCCTGAGTTCGGTAATCGGGGTGGTCGCCGGCGCGGTGCAGGGTTACTACGGCGGCAAGGTGGATCTGCTGTTCCAGCGCTTTATCGAGATCTGGTCGGGGCTGCCGGTACTGTTTCTGCTGATCATCCTCGCCAGCATCGTCGAACCCAACTTCTGGTGGCTGCTGGGGATCATGCTGCTGTTCTCCTGGATGCAGCTGGTCGACGTGGTGCGGGCCGAATTCCTCCGCGGGCGCAACCTCGAATACGTGCGCGCCGCCCGGGCGCTGGGGCTCAGCAACCGGCTGATCATGTTCCGCCATATCCTGCCCAACGCCATGGTCGCCACCCTCACCTTCATGCCCTTTATCTTCAACGGCTCGGTGGTCACCCTCACCGCGCTGGATTTTCTCGGCTTCGGCCTGCCCCCCGGCTCCCCCTCGCTGGGCGAACTGGTGGCCCAGGGCAAAGAGAACCTGCACGCCCCCTGGCTGGGCATTACCGCCTTTGTGGTGCTGAGCCTGATGCTGACCCTGCTGATCTTTATCGGCGAGGCGGTGCGGGACGCCTTTGACCCGCGCAAGGTGTAAGCGCCAAGGAACCGATGATGAACACTGACCTCGACCCCAGCTCCACCGCCACCACTCTGGCCCCCGGCCAGCCGCTGATCCGGGTCGATGACCTCTGCGTGCGCTTTGGTGACGGCACCGCGGCGGTGGATGCGGTCAAGGGAGTCAGCTTTACCGTAGAAGCGGGCAAAACCACCGCACTGGTGGGCGAGTCCGGTTCCGGCAAGTCGGTCACGGCGATGGCGATCCTGCGTCTGCTGCCCTACCCCAAGGCCAGCCACCCGCGCGGCAGCATCCACTACGGCGACCAGGAGCTGCTCAGCGCCCCGGAGCCGCGTATGCGGGCGCTGCGCGGCGACCGCTTCGGCACCATCTTTCAGGAGCCGATGACCTCGCTCAACCCGCTGCATACCATCGCCAAGCAGATCGGCGAGACCCTGTGGCTGCACAAGGGGCTCAAGGGCGACCAGGCGCGGGCACGGATTCTGGAGCTGCTTACTCTGGTCGGCATCCGCGAGCCGGAAAAGCGCCTCGCCAGCTACCCCCACGAACTCTCCGGTGGCCAGCGCCAGCGGGTGATGATCGCCATGGCGCTGGCCAACGAGCCGGAGCTGCTGATCGCCGACGAACCCACCACCGCGCTGGACGTCACCATTCAGGAACAGATTCTCAACCTGTTGGCGGAGCTACAGCAGAAACTGGGGATGGCGATCCTGCTGATCAGCCACGACCTCAACGTGGTACGCCGTTTTGCCCACCATGTTTGTGTGATGAACCAGGGCGAACTGGTGGAACAAGCGTCCACTGACGCCCTGTTCAGCAACCCCCAGCACCCCTATACGAAGAAGCTGCTGGACGCCGAACCCAGCGGCCAGCCAGCCCAGTGCCCGCCGGCTGCCGAAACTATCCTCGCCACCGACAACCTCAAAGTATGGTTCCCGATCAAGCAGGGGCTGCTGAAACGCACCGTCGATCATATCAAGGCGGTCAACGGCGTCACCCTCGACCTCAAGCCGGGGCAGAGTCTCGGCGTGGTCGGCGAATCCGGCTCCGGCAAGACCACCCTGGCGCTGGCGCTGCTGCGCCTCACCCGCAGCGACGGCCCCATCACCTTCGAGGGCCAGCGCATCGATCCACTGGGGCAGCAGCAGGTTACCCCGCTGCGCAAGCAGATGCAGGTGGTGTTTCAGGACCCCTTCGGTAGCCTCAGCCCACGGATGACCGTGGGCGAGATTGTCGGCGAGGGGCTCGGTATCCATCAGGCCGACAGCCCGGCGGAGCACGAAGCGCAGATTATCGAGGCACTGACCGAGGTCGGCCTCGACCCGGACACCCGCCACCGCTACCCGCACGAGTTTTCCGGCGGCCAGCGCCAGCGGATCGCCATCGCCCGCGCACTGGTGTTGAAGCCGCGGCTGCTGGTGCTGGACGAACCCACCTCGGCGCTGGATCGCACCGTGCAGTCGCAGATCATCGAGCTGCTGCGAGATCTGCAGCAGAAGCACCGGTTGAGTTACCTCTTTATCAGCCACGACCTCGCCGTGGTCCGAGCGCTCTGTCACCAGTTGCTGGTGATGCGCGCCGGGGAGGTGATTGAGCAGGGGGATGCGGGGGAGATTTTTGCCAATCCTAGGCAGGAGTATACGAGGCAGTTGCTAAAGGCGGCGTTTGTGGCTTAATAATCCAATTATTCAATTAAATGATTTATAAATTCAGATCTTTCAACTCCGACTTCAAATTTCAACCCTTTACAGAAGGAAAGCTTTATTTCGCAAGCCCGAACCAATTCAACGATCCTTACGAATTAAAACCTAAGGTAGTCGGGCTTGACACGTTAGAAAAACGCGAAGCATTTGTGGATAGTTTTATTAATAAAAACTTAAACAATCTAAATTTTAAACAAAGGAAGGAGGAACGGCGCAAAGCATTGCGAAGATTACTGGATATAGACCTTGTTGAAAAAGACATACACGATACGCTTTCTCAGTACGGTATTTTTAGTACTGCCAAGAGATGGGAACATATTCTGATGTGGTCACACTATGCGGATTCCCATAAAGGTTTCTGCATAGGCTTCGATTTCAATCAGAATTTCGATAGAGAAATGGGACTGCCCATTACCGTTACTTATAGTGATCGCTATCCTGAGCTAACCCCAGGGCAACTTAGTGATTATGACCAGCTATTTAGAAGCACGGTAGGAACAAAGTCTGATGCATGGTCGTACGAAGAAGAAGTTCGCTATATAAAATTGAAAAGGGATGGTGGAGCAGGACTATATTCATTTTCCAAAGAAAAGATTATCGAAGTAATCTTAGGTGCGAGCATTACCGAAAAAGATAGAAGCGAGATCATCTCAATAGTTAGTAAAGAGGCACCTCAAGCAAAAATATATCAAGCAACAATATCTCAACATGTTTATGGACTGGATCGGAAAGAAATTTAATCAGCTTATGGTTATTATTAAAGATCTGAAAACTATCCAATGCCCTTCACCCCCTTCCACCTAGGCCCCGGCATAGCCATCAAAGCCCTGCTACAAGGCAGCTTTAGCCTGATGGTATTTGGCTGGGCGCAGATCCTGATGGATATCCAACCGCTGCTGGTGATGCTGACTCGTGAGGGGCATCTGCACGGTTTTTCCCACACCATTCTCGGGGCGCTGTTGATTGGACTGCTGGCGGCGCTGAGCGGCAAGGTTCTGGCCGAACTGGGGCTGCGTCTGCTGGGTTATCAGCGCCTGCACCCCATCACCATCCGTTGGCCGGTGGCGCTGCTGTCAGCGCTGATCGGCACTTTCAGCCATGTGTCGCTCGATAGCATCATGCACGCCGACGTGGAGCCGTTTTATCTCTTCAATCTGGATAACCCGATGCTGGGTTGGATCTCGGTATCGGTGCTGCATTGGCTTTGTGTGGGGAGTGGGGTTATCGGCGGGTTGGTATATCTGGTTGTGGCTCGGGAGCTTAGGCGCTGAATTCGGGGGGTGCCGTTCAGCTTCTGAGCCAACGCGCTCATTCCCGCGTCTGCTTGCAAGCCTCTGTTCCGCCCACCCGGGCGGCCCTATTCTTTGGCAAACGTTCCAAAGAACAGGGGAAGAAAGAACTACTTGTGCTTTATGCCCCCTGGTTCCGCCGCCCTGCGGGTCCACTGCGCGTGGAGCGAAGAATCCGGGGATCGTCAGAATGGCCGTCCCTGGCCATGCTGCCGCCGCTTCGCGCATCCGGCGCTCGCCCCTGCGGGCCTTAATCGGATTATCCGCCCCATGCTCGTCGGCTCCAAAGGGGCTACGTCGCAGCCGAGCGACCGCATTTCTCTGTAAATCAGTTTTTTGCCCGTTACGAAGGAGTTCAGCGCGCAGGTCCAGCAGGGCTACTTTTGCGGGCGAGTGCTTTGCCGGGCAGGATGCCCAAATGCCGCGAGAGGCCATGGATGGCCGTAGCGGCCTTGGTTACTTTTTGTCACGACCGACAAAAAGTGACCCGCCCGGGTGGGCGGAACACAGACTATCCAGCAGTCTAACCAACGATTCGATTACACAAGCCTGCCAGCTTCTCGGATATGGCAACCATAGGAGCTACACCACCCGGTGCTCACCCCTCTCCGCAGATGAATTCAACACCCAGTTCCCGCCCAAATCGATGAAAAAATATCTCCGAGAACGACGCAAGCAACCCATTGACTTAGCACTGGATTAAGCAGCAAATGCACCCCATTATCCAGGTCATTTTTTCTTAGCCCGCGCACCCTTGTCGCCCCCTCCCCGCGACCGCGCAAAACCCTCAGCAATCCCCACTTATCGACCTTAATCCAGAGAGCCTACACTCGCCCATGAGCGACCAGACTGCGTTCAACCTAGCCGACTACTACGATACCGACACCTTTAACCGCATCACCACCTTTGCCGCCGGCAAAGAGACCCCGTTTCTGGTGGTCGATACCGCCACCATCGACCGTCACTACGAGAAGATGGTGGAGGCCTTTCCGTACGCCAGCATCTATTACGCGGTCAAAGCCAACCCGGCGCCGCAGATATTGACCATGCTGCGCGACAAGGGCGCCAACTTCGATATCGCCTCGATCTATGAACTGGAAAAGGTACTGGCGCTCGACGTCAGTCCGAACCGCCTCAGCTACGGCAACACCATCAAGAAGGCCCGCGATATCCGCGCTTTTTTCGATAAGGGCGTGCGCCTGTTTGCCACCGACTCGGAAGCTGACCTTCGCAATATCGCCCGCGCCGCGCCGGGCTCCCGCATCTACGTGCGCATCCTGACCGAAGGCACCCAGACCGCCGACTGGCCGCTGTCGCGCAAGTTTGGCTGCCAGACCGATATGGCGATGGACCTGCTGATTCTGGCCCGTGATCTGGGGCTGGAACCTTACGGGGTGTCGTTTCACGTTGGTTCCCAGCAACGCGATATCGGTGCCTGGGACGCGGCGCTGGGCAAAGTGAAGGTGATCTTCGAGCGCTTGCGCGACGAGGACGGAATCGAACTCAAGATGATCAATATGGGCGGCGGCTTTCCCGCCAACTACCTCACCCGCACCAACGACCTGGCAACCTACGCCGCCGAGATCAGCCGGTTTATCCGCGAGGACTTTGGCGAGGACTTTCCGGAGATCATTCTGGAACCGGGGCGCTCGCTGATCGCCAACGCGGGGGTGCTGGTAAGCGAGGTGGTACTGATCTCTCGTAAATCGCGCACCGCGCTGCACCGCTGGATCTATACCGACGTGGGCAAGTTCTCAGGGCTGGTAGAAACCATGGACGAGTCGATCAAATTCCCGATCTATACCGATAAAAGCGGTGAAGTGGAGGATGTGGTGATCGCCGGCCCCAGCTGCGACAGCGCCGATATCATGTACGAAAACTATAAGTACGGCCTGCCGCTGAACCTGGCCATTGGTGATCGGCTCTACTGGCTCTCCACCGGGGCCTACACCACCAGTTACAGCTCCATCGAGTTCAACGGCTTTCCGCCGCTGAAGGACTACTACATCTGACCGACCGGATGATCCCCGTTCCCGGTGATCAGCGCTACCGGGGACTCACACCGACCGACGAGCATTTAGCCAACAGGGCCCGGCGGTGTTAGGCTCAATGCTGCCTAGAGAGCCGCCCGCTTGAGACACCGATGACCCACAAACTGTTCTGGCAAGATCCCTACGCCACCTCACACCAAACCGTAGTATCCGCGGTCGAGGGTGACCAGATCGAACTGTTCTCGACCATCTTCTTTGCCTTCTCCGGTGGCCAGGAGAGCGACCAGGGCTCCATCGCCGGAATGCCGGTCATAGACGCCTGCAAGGAAGGAACGCAGATCCGTTACACCTTGCCCACGGATCACGGCTTGCAGGTCGGCCAATCGGTGCAGATCAACATCGACGGCAACCGCCGTTATCGCCTGATGCGCCTGCACTTTGCCGCCGAGCTGGTGCTGGAACTCTGTTACCGCGAACTAACCGGTGTGACCAAGATCGGCGCCCATATCGGCCAGGATAAAGCCCGCATCGACTTTGTCTGGCCCCAAAGCCTCTCACCCCTGCTGCCCGCGCTGGCGGAGCAAGCCAACCGGATCATCGCCGCTGATCTGGCGATTCACACCGGCTTTGACGATGAGGCCAATGAACGCCGCTACTGGGAGATCGAAGGATTTTCACAGGTGCCCTGCGGCGGTACTCATGTGCGCACCACCGGCGAGATCGGGTCGATCCAGCTCAAGCGCAACAATATCGGCAAGGGCAAGGAACGCATCGAAATCAGGCTCTGCGCCCCATGAACGGCGATTGAAGCGGCGCAAACGCTAGCGCAGCACAACCACCCGGCTAGCGAGCATCACAACCTCGCCGCCATAAACGCTTTCCTCGCCACCAGCTTATCCGCCAGCTTCTGGCTGCCACCCGCCGCCAGCACCGCCGCGCACACTGCCTGATCGGTCAGCACCACCACCCGCTGAATCGCAGCACCCAACGCCGCCTCATCCATCCCGGCAAACAGCCGCCGCGCATGGGGGTTATCCGGATCACTGCGTAGCCGTTCCAGCTCGTGAACCTCGGTGCCGAACGCCGGCCCCTTGGGGTCGCCCTGGGCACGAAAACTGAGCGCTCCGCCCAGATCGAGGGTGATCACCCGCCCATTCGCGACCCCCTGGTTGTCACCGTTAAAACCGGCCACATCCCAGTTAGCGGTCCAGGCATGGACGCCGAACCAGCGCTGCGCCTGAAGGATCTCATCGTCACTCAGGTGGGCAACACAGGTTTTATCCAGATCCAGCCAGCGAGTAGCCACCTGATCGGCAGCCAGGGTATCGACGTAGTCCAGCGTCGGCGCGCCCGCCAGTTGGTAGAGCCTTGCCGCGATCCGTTCGTTGCGGGCCAACTGGGGCGATTCCAGCGTTTTTACGTAGTAGCGCTGCCCGGAGGCATCCTCATAGATACCACCCGGATTGCTGCCGCGCTGGCCAGCGATACGCGTCAGGGCGGTGGTATCGATCGCCACCTGCTCAAGCTTGGGGCTCATTACTCCTGATCCACCAGCGCTTGGGTGTTGCGCACCAGATTGAGCTGCGACGGCGTTTCGATCGCCCCGCGCCGTTCACGGCGCACTAGCCGGATCGCCTCTTTGGGCGGCATTCCCAGCTCCACCAGCAACCGCGCCGCGATCATCCCGGCGCGGCCAAGCCCCCCTTTGCAGTGGACGACGATATCCTGCCCCTGCCGCAAGCGCTGGCGCAGCGCCTTGCCCTCGCAGAGCCAGCGCTGTTCGAACTGTGCATCCGGTACTGAGTAGTCGGCAATCGGCAGATGGCACCAGTCCATGCCGTGACGCTCGACCGCCTCACCCAGTTGCGGCACCTTGAGCAGGCCCAGTTCAAACGACTCCACCAGGGTCACCACCAGGGTTGCGCCCCAGGCGCTGATCGCCTGCAGATCCGCATCCAGATCTCGCGCCCAGGCACCGGTCAGCGCATGCGGGTCCTGTTTACCGGGGCAGAAGGTGATGCCGATCCGCCCCTGATCATCGCTGGCACGCACCGCCGCGATCTCCAACGGGTGGGTTTGACTGGATCGAATGGGACTCATTAGCGCACTCCGTAGCAACTGGGTGATAAAGCGGACCGCCCGCTTGTTGTAAAGCCAACATGATTAGCCGCTCAATCTAACCGGCAGCAAATCGCGGGCCAGCTTCAGCTGGCTACAGGCGTAATCGAGCGATAAGGACTTACTGCGAAAAAATCTGCTCGGCCGCCCAACGGAGCAATGCGGAGCGCTGCACCTTCAACGCGCCTTCCTGCTCCGGCAACGCCAGCACGGCAATCGGCACCTTGTAGCCCGGCAGCCGCTTACGCAGCCACTGCCGTAACGGCTCCGCCTGATCGGGCAGGGTCAGACCCGCCACCAGTGCCACCGGTCGCTGGCCGAACTCGGCATCCGCTACTGGCACCACCACGCAGACCGACACCCCGGGATACTGGGCTATAACCCCTTCGATCTCTTCGGGCTGAATATTCTCACCGCCACTGATGAACTGGTTATCCAGCCGCCCCTGCACCTTTAGCCCGGTGGCTGTCAGCGCGCCCAGATCACGAGTATGGAACCAACCAGTTTCATCCAGCGGCCGGCGCAGCACACCGTCCTCGTCGTAGCCGAGAAACAGGGTGTCGCCACGCACCAGAATCTCGCCGTCGGCGGCAATCATCAGCTCACGCCCCGGCAGCAGGGTCGCCAGCAGCCCGTCCGGGTTGACCAGGCCGGTCATCACCTGTGAGCTCATTTCGGTCAGGCCGTAGCTGATCAGCACCTGCAACCGCTGCGGTTCCAGCCAGTCGAGCAGTTGCGGTGAAAAGGCACTCCCCCCCAGCAGCAGGGTGCGCAGGCAGCCGCCGTCGAGGCGTACACCCTCCGTTCTCAACCGCAACAGCTGGGTACCGACCGCCGACAGATGGGTGGGGCCGGTAGTTGAATCCGTCACCAGCTCGGCTACGGTGCGCTCCGAAGCGGGGATTTGCAGACAGGCTCCCGCCAGCAGGCAACGGAAGATCAGCGCCAGCCCGCCAACATGATGGAACGGCAACACCGCCGCCCAGCGATCACCGGGGCGCAGCGGAATCAGGCTCTGGCTGCCGCGGGCGCTGGCGTAGTGGTTGGCATAGCAGTGCAGCGCCAGTTTGGGCGTGCCGCTGCTGCCGGAGGTAAACACTCCGGTAAAAGGGAGATAGGAATCGATGGCGGTGACCGTTTCCGAATCCCCGCTGCAGCTCTCGAACAGGCGCGGCGACCATACCGCGGAGACCTCATCATCACAGCTCCGCTCCGCCACCCGCCAGCGCGGCGCGGCGCGCTGCAGTTGGTTGCTGAGAGCGTCATCCGGCTGGCCGGGATTGATCACCACGGCGGTGAGCTTTAACCGCAACGCCGCCAGCAGCCAGCGCACCAGCGCACCGCGATCACTGGTAACAAGCGCCAGCCGATCACCGGCTGCAACCCCTTGCCGGCTGAGCTGGCCACAGAGACCAGCGACCTGTTGCTCCAGATCGGCAAAGCTGACGGTGAGCCCGCCCTCCTCCAGCGCCGGTTGCCGGGGCCAGCGTTGCGCTGCCTGCCACAACGGACACGCTATCTGTGCCACAGGCATGACAGCGCCTCCAGCGGCAGCAACGGCCGGGTTGAGTTTGGCAGTGGACGGATCAGATCCTTGGAAAAATAACTGAGGGTATCCAGCCCCGGCGGCTCCTCGGGCGTCAACTCGGCGGCCAGCGCGGCCAGCTGCCCCAGCGCCAGTGGCGATTCAAAACAGCTGCTGAGCAGGGTACGCAGGCCGCGCTCGCTCGCTTGCCCCAACCAACTCTGCAACCGATACCGCGAGCCGATCAGGGTGGGTTTCAGAATCAGCGCCTGCAACGCGTCGCAATCGGGCAACTGTTCGCCGCATTCGACGAGACTCTCATCCAGCCCCAGTGGCAGCTGGTGGCGTTCTGCCCAAGCCAAAGAATCGCTCAGTTGCTGGCAAGGCTCCTCGATATAGTCGATGGCGCTGCGGACTTCATGGCTCAGCGCGGCGGCGAATTGATCAGCCTCTGCCATCGTCCAGCGGCGGTTCAGATCGAGCCGCAGCCGTAGCACCGGCGCATCGTCGAGAAGGTGCCGCAGCCACGCGGCTTCCTGCGATGGGGATACATTGCCGAGTTTGAGTTTGATCGACGTCGGCGGCTGCCGTTTCAACCGCTGCCACTTAGCCTGCTGCTGGTCGCGGTCGCCCGCCAGCAGCGGATAACCGCCGGCGGTCGGATCACCGAGCAGCGGGCCCCGTTCAAGCTCGCGCAAAGCACAATCGAAGGCAAAGGTCGCTGCCGGTGCGTCCGGGCTGGACGTTGCCGGCTCCTGACTCACCCACGCGTGCGCAGCCTGGCGCAGCGCCTGCTCCGCCTCGGCCAGCGATTCAGGACTGAAACCGGTCAGCGGCGCCGCTTCACCCAACCCCTGCCGCTCGCCCTCACGGAGTTCAAGGATCAGCCCTTCGCGCTCAACCAGGGTGCCGAAGGCTAGCCGCAACGGCCGGGATAACGGCAGCCGGTAGCGATAGAGAGCGGCGCGGCGCGTCATCGGGGCTGAATCAACTCAGGGCTGACGCTTGAACTTGTTGAACTCGGGGCGGCGCTTCTCCATAAAGGCGTTACGGCCCTCCTGCGCCTCTGCCGACATGTAGAACATCAGGGTGGCATTGCCGGCCAGCTCCTGCAGCCCTGCCTGACCGTCGCAGTCGGCGTTCATCGCCGCCTTGAGGCAGCGCAGCGCCATCGGCGAGTTCTGCAGCATCTCGCGGCACCAGCGCACGGTTTCACGCTCCAACTCCGCCACCGGGACCACAGTGTTCACCAGCCCCATATCCAGCGCCTGCGCGGCGTCGTACTGGCGACACAGGAACCAGATCTCACGGGCTTTCTTCTGCCCCACGATGCGCGCCATGTAGCTGGAGCCGTAGCCGCCGTCAAAGGAGCCCACTGCCGGGCCAGTCTGGCCGAAGCGGGCGTTGTCAGCGGCGATGGTGAGATCGCAGATCAGGTGCAGCACGTGGCCGCCACCGATGGCGTAACCGGCTACCATCGCCACCACCGGCTTGGGGCAGGTGCGGATCTGGCGCTGAAAGTCGAGCACGTTGAGGTGCTCGGTGCCCTCGCCATCCTGATAGCCGGCATCACCGCGGATCGACTGGTCGCCACCGGAACAGAACGCTTTGTCCCCGGCTCCGGTGAGAATAATGCAGCCGACGTTGGCGTCGTAGCGGGCATTTTCCAGTGCCCGCATCATCTCCTGCACGGTACGGGGGCGAAAGGCGTTGTGAACCTGGGGACGGTTGATGGTGATCTTGGCGATCCCCTCGCCCTTGTGATAGCGGATATCCGCGTAATCGGCGCTGCAGTCCTGCCACTCGATCGCAGCGTACAGTTCCGCTTCACTCATGCCGTACTTCATCAAAACCTCCAGATAGCCCACCGGCGCGTCCGGCGCCGGCATAAGAAACCGTTGATATTAACCAGATTTGTGGGCGGCGGTAAGGCTGCGGACGAAGGCGACCGTGTCATCGGCATCTGCGCGCACTTCGATCACCCCGCCGCCGTTGGCCAGCAGCTGCTGATACGCGCTGGTAAATGCCGGCAGCGACTGGGGGCAGTGGTAGGCCACCCCGAACTGGGCGCAACCGGCTGCAAAGTCGAGGCCGTGGGGACGCTGGTAGTGCTGTTCCAGCAGCGCCTGATCCGGCACCGGTAACAGCTTGAAGATGCCGCCGCCGTCATTGTTGAGCACCAGGATGACCAGCGGTACCCGTAGCTGACGCAGCAGAATTAAACTGTTGAGATCGTAGAGAAAGGCGGTATCGCCCAGCAGCAGGGTTACCGGCCCCTCACCCGCCAGCGCGGCGCCGGCCGCAGTGGCGATCAGGCCTTCGATGCCGCTGGCGCCACGATTGGCCAGAATCCGCAGCCGGCGCTCGGCAGGCGCGGTTCCGGCGAGCATATCCAGCAGCCGGATCGCCAGGCTGTTACCCGCCACCAGCGTGCTGCCGGCGGGCGCGTGCTGCAGCAGCTGATAGACCGCGGTCGCTTCGCCAAGCTGCGAATCCGCTGCCATGCGCGCGTTGAGGCTGTCCGCCAGTGCACGATTCTCAAGCGCCAGCGGCAATGACCGCGCACCAGCGCTCACCTCCGCTGTCGGCAGCGGTAATCCCCGGCACCATGGCTCCGCCTCCAGAGCGAAAAAGACGTTGTGATTGCGCCCCGGATCGAGGGCGTAATCCCCCGGGTGCACGACCCAGAACTGGTCCCAGTCGTGAGCGTCGATAAAGCCCTGAAACGCCTTGGAGACCAGCCGACCGCCAAACTGCAGCAGGTGGCGCCGCCGGCTCAGCAGCGCCCGTCCGGGGCCGGCCAGCACGCTGTCGATCTGGGTCACCGCCTCGGAATCAAACTTCAACGGCGACTGGATATCCGCGATCAACGGCCAGCCAAGGGTCTGGGCCAGCGCCGTGATCGCGGGTGTGTGGCGCACCTGGGCGCCTGCCACCACCATCCCGGGGGCATCCCGGAACATCTGCCACTCCGCCGCACTCGGCATCACGGGCTCGGACGGTGACAGCGGTTCACCCCAGGGGGCATCGCTGCCACGCCACTGCGCCAGCGGAGCCAGATAATCGCTGAAGTCGGTGTTCTTGGCACCGGGATAGAGGGGCTCGTCAAAACGGCAGTTAACCTGCAACACACCGCCGGCGGGGCTCTCTATCGCCGCCAGCCCGGCGCTCAGCCGCTGCAACAACTGGTCAGGGGGCAACTCGACACTCGGCGGCTGCAGCCGTACCACCCGGCGTGGATAGTCGGCGAAGATGTCGCTCTGGCGTATCGCCTGGTTGGCACCACAATCCTGCAACCGCGGTGGTCGATCCGCGGTGAGCAGCACCAGCCGCGCTCCGGTGAGGCTGGCTTCGATCAGGGCGGGATAGAGGTTGGCCACCGCGGTGCCGGAGGTGGTAATCACCGCCACCGTGGCGTCAGCCGCCTTGGAGATGCCCAGCGCCAGAAAGCCGAGCCCGCGTTCATCCAGATGATGATGCAGACACAGCCCCGGACGCCGAGCGGCTGCCAGTACCAGCGGCGTGGAGCGGGAGCCCGGCGCCAGACAGAGATGCCTGATACCGCGACGCTGAAGTTCCTCCAGCAGCAGCTCGGCCCAGAGTTGATTAAGACTGGTGTGCGACGCGGGAAACATGCTCATCCTGAGAACAATCGCGGGCAGCGGCCACGTCAAACAGACTCAGTGGCAGCGCGATCTTGCGCTCCAGCTCCCGCCACTCCTGCGCCGCCTCGGAACCGGCAACGATCCCGGCGCCGGCGTAAAGATCCAGCTGCCGCCCCTCGACCAGGCCGCTGCGGATAGCGACTGTCATTTCGCTCTGGCCGCGCTGGACCGGACCAAAGCAGCCGGCATAACCGCCACGGTTGAAGTGCTCGTGCTGGCGAATAAAGGCGGCCGCCGGCCCGGCCGGCAGACCGCTGACGGCGGCGGTGGGGTGCAGCAGCTGCAGCAGATCGGCATCATTAACACCGGGTTTCAACGCGCCGCTGAAGGCGCAATAGAGGTGCTGCATATTGGGTTGCGGATAAAGCCCTACCGCGTCATCGCCGCGCAGCAAATCACAACAGCGGGATAACTTACGCTGCAGATCCTCCACCACCAGCGCATGCTCGTGGCTGAGCTTGGCGTCGATGCAGCCCACCGAACAGCCGACCGAGAGTGAAGCATCGGAATTCCAGAAGGTGCCGGCCAGCGCCTCAGATTGCAGCTGGTCGCCCGCACGCCGGTAGAGACGTTCGGGAGAGAAGGAGAGAAAGCCCCGCTGCCCCTGTTGCAGCGCCAATTGATAACAGCGCTGCCCCTGTTCGCGCCAATGCTGAAACAGCGACCACAGCGAGATAGCGCCGCCGGCTTCCAGCCGGGTGCGCCGCGCGAGCACCACTTTGGCCAGCTCGCCACGGTCAATGGCCTGACGAACAGCGTCCACATCGGCGGCCCATTCAGGCGCTGCCGGCTGGTCCTGCCGGATCACCGCGGGCAAGGGGCCGGAGCGATGCACCCGCTGGTGCCAGCCACGCAGGGAAGCCGCCACCGAGGCGGCACGCTCCGGTGGGCACTGGACCAGCAACTGCCATTGCTGCTGCTGACGCAGGATCGCCAGAACCGGCTGCACCAATAACGCGTCGGGCCACCCTTGCCAGGCTAGCTGCGGATCAAAACCAGAGAGCCAGAACCGTAACGAATCGCTCGGCTGACGCAACTGCTGCCGGGCGGCATCGCCCTGCCAGCGCGGGCCCCAGTCCAATACGGCCAGCTCGGCCGCACCATCCCGCGCCCGCCAGTATATTTTTTCGTCGCCATTCTGGGCGGCCAGCCAGGCCGCCAGATCGACCTCGGTGTCCAGCGACAGCGCATGGGTTATCTGCAGCGCCGGCGCCGATGTCGCCGGTGACGCCTTATCGAGGCGGCTGGCCACCACTTTGGCGGCCTCAAGCAGGGGTTGAAAAACAGTCATAAATCAACGAATTCGATACGGCTGTGTATGGTTATTAATTAGAGCATGATTTGAGACCGGTTGCTCAAGTAGATATAGCTCTGACCACAGTCCTGGACCAGAGTTACCCCCTGCGTTGGTCGCGCTTGTCACTGTCGCTTTTGTCACATTGGTGGTGGTGCTACCGAGCCTGGGCGCAGCGGTCCGCCAGCAGGCTTGCCCCCATCCGCCGCTGCAAGCCGCAACACAGGCGGCGTGTCGGTTATCGAGGGCAGCATCGCTCACTGCTAGCGCACAGCGGACCCGTTCTTGCATTTCTGCAGTGATGAGCAACATCTTCTGCAGCGCAGTACGAGGCAAACATGAAGACAGCACTGGACTGGAGCGACTATACCGACGCCGGCATGGGTGATGCCTACGCCGACATCCCCAAACATGGCGGTGACTACGGCAAGGCGGTAGCGGTGTGCATCAAAAGCGGCCTGTGCCAGCAACCGGGCGACCGCGGTCTGATGTGCCCCAGTTTTCGTGCCAGCGGCGACAAACGGCTCTCCCCCGGCGGGCGGGTCGAACTGCTCAAGCAGTTGCTTAATCAACCTGCGGGGTTTGCCGCTGAACTGCCTGCCGGCCTGAGTGCGGCGATGGACAGCTGCGTCAGCTGCAAAGGCTGTCGGCGCGAGTGCGAAAACGCCGTCGACATGGCACGGATCAAGATCGAGTATCTGGCCCAGCGGCGCCATCTCCCCATGCCTGCAGGCAGGCGACTGCGCGCCCATCTGTTCGCCACCCTGCCCCACTGGTTGCACTACCGGCCGCTGTTCAAAAGTCTGATCCGCTGGCGCAACAGCTCGCGCTGGCTGGCGCAGCTGGGTCAGCGTTGGTTGGGCATTGCCGCCGACGAGCCGTTGCCGCAACCCGCGCTGCAACCCTTCGACAAGTACGCGGCTTATCGCCGCACACCGGAGCAGTGCGATCTGTTGTTGCTGGCCGACACCTTTGGCCATCATTTTGAGCCGCAACTGCTCGATACCTGCCTGCAACTGCTGCAGCGGGCAGGTTATCGTGTCGCCATCGCCGCCCCGGCGGCGGGCGACGCCGAACCGGATCGCCCGCTCTGCTGCGGCCGTACCTACCTGTCACAGGGCTGGGTCGATGAGGCCCGTGACGAAGCCCGGCGGATGCTGCAAGCGGTTGGCCCCTATGTGGAGCGTGGCGTGCCACTGGTGGGACTCGAACCCTCTTGCCTGCTGACCCTGCGTGATGAGTATCGAGCTCTGGGACTGGGGCAAGCGGCTGAAACCCTCGCCGCCAACAGCCTGCTGCTGGAGGAGTTTATCGCCCGCGAACAGCGCTCCGGACGCTGGGCGCTGGCCTTTGCCCTCGATACCGAACTGGACGTGTCGCCCCACTGCCACCAGCGCGCCTTCGGTGCCATGCGCGCCACCCGTCGGGTGCTGCAGAGCGTGGCTGGACTGCGTTTCACCCTGGTGGATAGCGGCTGTTGCGGCATGGCTGGCCATGTGGGGCTGGAAGCGGAACAGCAGCCCCTCAGCGACACCCTGTGGCAGCAGAGTGAAGCCGCACGCGCCCCCGAGGCACCGCTGACCCTGCGCAACGGCTTCAGTTGCCGCCACCGGCACCGCCAGCGGGCAGCCACCCCAACGGCACACTTGGTAGAGCTGCTCAGTCAGGCACTGCCGCCCGGCGAATAGCCACCGGATTCTCTGTCAGCAAGCCGACAATGCGTAAGATTGCCGGCGATATTGTCGTATTTGGACAGCAAGAGCTGCCAACAAGCCACGCCAATACAGTCAGTTAGCGCAGATTATCGCTGGCCCCTTTTTTGCTCTGCTGTTTGCAAACCTCATCAATCAAGGAGATTTCAATGATCATCAAGCAGTTCGAAGAGCGCGGCCTGTTGCTCAACATCGCTTTTGTGCAGGAAGCGGGCAAGCCGGACACTCTCGGTTTTCGCGGCCGTCTGGCGCTGGTTGAAGCGGAAGCCGGCGATTCCGCCGGCAACCGCAAAACGCCCGGCATCGTGATGGAGCAGACCATCCTGCTGTCCCAGGGTGACCATCTCAAGCTGCTGGCCGGCTCGCTCGATCGGCTGCAAGATCTGCCCGCACTGGTCGAGATGTACCACGACGCGCTGACGCCGGAAACGCTGGCCATCATCTATGTGGTCAACGCCACAACCCCGATGCAGGTGGAGTTTAACGGCTGCAACTTTGCTCTGATTCCGATGCAGGAAGGGGTGGTCTGGAACGAACTGATGGACGTGGCCGGGCTGGACAAGGCCGACCTGAAAAAGAAAGGGTCAGGCGAAAAGGTGATGATCCTGTTTAACGGGCTGGGCAGCTACAAAGCCAAGGGCGAGCCCCTCAGCTTTGACCAGGCCCTGACCCATACGGCCGACATCAAGCGGGTCGAGCGCGGCGCACTCTGATCCTGCCGCCAGACCTCAGTCCCCGCCGGCAGCAGCAAGCCGGCGGGGACCTCATCGTTACCCCGCCTGCTGCTCCAGCCGGTTGATCATCTCAACAATATGCGAGGACAGCGCTCCCACTTTGGCGTACTCCCTTTCGGCTTCCTGCTGCTGCCCACGGTTGCGCAGTTCGACAATATCCCGGATCAAACGGTGCAGCTCGGCGTGCGGCGCCTCAATCGCCTGAAACGCCTGATGATGGCCGTACTCCGCGACGCCCTCACCGTAGTACCAGTTGCCGAAGTCGCAGTGTTGATGGGACACCGCCTGCTCCACACTGAGGGATTCCTGACCATCCAGAAATCCGCGCAGGCGTGATTTCCAGGCCAGATGTGCGGTCTTGGCGGCCGACAGATCAAGACCATGATCGTTGGAGAAGCGGAACTGCTTAACCTGGATGTTGAGCTGCGCCAGCAGATCACCGATGCGGGTACTTACCTCGACGCCTTCATGGGCCTGATCCATGGTTTGCGCCGCGACCTGGGCGATATCGCTGACATTGGTGCTGATGCTGCCGGCTACCTGGTGCTGGTCTGCGGATGCTGCGGCGATGCCGGCGTTCATCTCGCGAATAACGCTCACCGCCGCGGTAATCGACTGCAACGAGTCATTGGCCCGCCGCGCCTGCAGGACACTCTGCTCCGCTTCTGACCGCCCCTGCTCCATCACGTCCACCGCTTGCTGCGCTGCGCCCTGCAGCGAATCGATCATGGTCTGGATTTCGGTGGTGGAATCCTGGGTCTTTTGTGCCAGGCTGCGCACCTCGTCCGCAACCACCGCAAAGCCACGCCCCTGCTCGCCGGCGCGGGCGGCCTCAATGGCAGCATTAAGGGCGAGCAGATTGGTCTGGTCGGCGATGGCCCGGATCACATCAAGGATGCCACCAATGTTTTCGGCGTCAGCGTGCAGTTTGCCAATCACCTCGGCGGCCTGGGACACCTGCCCGGAAAGCCGTGAAATGGTCTCGGTGGTCTCAGCCACCACCTGCTGCCCGGCCGCCGCTTCGCGGTCGGCCTCACCCGCTGACTCGGCGGCGCGGTCGGCGTTGGCATTGATGCTGGCAACGGTCTGCGACATCGATTCGATCGCGCTGACCATCTGTTCAGTGGTGGCGCTCAAGCGCCCCATCTGATCCAGCGTGCGCTGCGATGCACCGGACATCTGGTCACCCGACTGACCCAGTTCACCGGTGGTCATGGCCACCTGCCGGATTAGCCGGTGGATAAGATCGACGAAGCGGTTAAAGCTCGACGCCACCTGCGATATCTCGTCCTTGCCGGTAGCATCCAGCTGCACCGCCAGATCGGCACTGCCGGAAGCGAGCCGGGTCATGGTGTCCGACAGCCGCCGCAGCGGCGGTATCAGTTTGAAGTACACCAGCGCTAGGGCGAGCATCAGCATAACGGTCACCAACAGACCGAAGAACACCGCGCTGCCCACCGCATCCTGGGAGGCGGAGTCCAGCAGATCGGAGGCCGCCTGACGCTGCGGCTCCACCTGTTCAGCCAGCGCCGCGAGCTCGGCGGCCAGCGCTGCCGAGGCATCATCCAAACCGACTCCGGGGGCTTTCATGATCTGATTACCGGCCTGCTGCCCCTGGTCGATGTACGCGCGCGCCATCCGCACCCCCACCTCGTGCAACCGTTCACTGCCGGCGGTCACCCGCTCCGCGGCGGGACGATAGTCGGGATTGAGCGCAGACAGCGCCTCCATCCGCTGCCGCACCGCCGTCAGGTTGGCCTCCGCTTCGTCAAAACCGCCTTCGTCAGCGGTGGCTCCCACGTCCGTCAGAAACTGCTGAATCTGCACCACGTGGTAACGGGTGGTGTGGAAGATCTCGCTGGCCTGCGACAGCGCCCGCTCTTTTTCGACCAACTGATGAAGCTGCTGAAACAGCGAATAATTGAGATAAAACAGAGACGCCATTAACAAGGCGATGATGGCGACAGCCGATAGCACGATCTGCCGCGCGCTGAATCTATTCATGATACCGCTCCCTGGTTTGAACAACGCCACCGCAGGTGGCACTGTTCAGGTTAGATCGGGAGGGAGCCGCGCCCAATAGGACGCGGGCTTAAATTAGCAAAAACTGAAAAACTTCTGATCAAGATCAGGGATTGGGCGCCTGCCCCTGGGTTAACAGCTGCAGTTTAGCCAGGCAGGCAAACACCATCAGACCAACCCCGGCGGTAAACACGGTCATGGCGTCCATACCCCACAACCAGTAATTACCGCTGATCCGGACCAGACCCGCAATAACGCAAAACAGGACTCCCACGGCACCGGCACCGTTGCCGAGCCAAGTAACGGCCTGATTCATGGCGACGAACTCCCTTCTGTTAAGTGAATCCATCAAGCATAGACCATGAGCATTTTGTGACCATGGCCGGTTTCTGGTAACTTCGGAGCACTTTTTTTCGCACTGCCACATGACTGAGGATAGCCGCGTGCCGACACGTCCCACTGTTAAACCGCAAAACCCCAATTTTTCATCCGGCCCCTGCAGCAAACGTCCGGGCTATGACGTCTCCAAGCTGGAGCTGTCCACCCTGGGGCGCTCGCATCGCTCTGCGTTGGGTAAAGCCACGCTGAAACAGGCGATTGACGACACCAAGGAGCTACTGGGACTGCCCGCCGATTACCGCGTGGGTATCGTGCCCGCATCCGATACCGGCGCGGTTGAAATGGCGCTGTGGAGCCTGTTGGGCGCGCGCCCCATCGATGTTTGTGCCTGGGAGTCCTTCGGCGCCGGCTGGCACACCGACATCACCAAGCAGCTCAAGCTGGAGTGCAACCTGCTCTCTGCCGACTACGGCCAACTCCCGGATCTGACCCAGACCAACCCGGACCATGACATCGTATTTACCTGGAACGGTACTACCTCCGGTGTGCGCGTTCCCAACGGTGACTGGATCAGCGATGACCGTCAGGGCCTGACCATCTGTGACGCCACCTCGGCCGTCTTCGCCATGGAGATGCCCTGGGAGAAACTCGACGTAGTGACCTTCAGCTGGCAGAAGGTGCTGGGGGGCGAAGGCGCCCACGGCATCCTGATTCTGAGCCCGCGTGCGGTGGAGCGGCTGGAAAGCTACACCCCCAGCTGGCCGTTGCCGAAGATCTTCCGCATGACCAAGGGCGGCAAGCTGATCGAGGGGATCTTTGAAGGCGCTACCATCAACACCCCCTCCATGCTGTGCGTGGCGGACTACATCGATGCCCTCAACTGGGTTCGCGAGCTGGGCGGAGTTAACCAGCTGATCGCCACCAGTGAGGCCAACCTGCAAGCGATTGAAGCCTTTGTTGATCAGCACGAGGGGTTCAGTTTCCTGGCTGCGGACGCCTGCCTGCGCTCCAGCACCAGTGTCTGCCTGTCTTTGGATCTGGCGGCGGATCAGGTCAAGGCGCTGGTCAAGTTGCTGGACAGCGAAGGCGTAGCCTACGACATCGGCTCCTACAAGGACGCACCGGCGGGCCTGCGCATCTGGTGCGGCGGCACCGTGGCCACCCGCGACGTGGAAGCACTGCTGCCCTGGCTGGCCTGGGGCTACGAGCAGGTCAAGGGCTAAACCACTTGCTGCTACCGTCCGCGGACGGCCTGTGAGTCGGTAGCAGCCTGATCAGATACACCCCAAGCGTTGTCACCTCCTGCCGTGCAGAAGGGAGACAACGCCGCATAATAATCAGGAACCGGACGCCATGTACAAGATTCGCACCTATAACGCCATCTCCGTCAAGGGACTGGATCGTTTTCCCCGTGACCGCTATGAAATTGCCAGCGAGCTACCGCAGCCAGACGCCTTTCTGATCCGTAGCCAGAAGCTGCACGAGATCGACTTCCCGAACTGTCTCAAGGCGATCGGCCGCGCCGGCGCCGGGGTCAACAACGTGCCGCTGGAACGCTGCAACGAGCAGGGTATCGTGGTGTTCAACGCACCTGGCGCCAACGCCAACGCCGTCAAGGAGCTGGTGCTGGCCGGCATGTTGCTGGGCTCACGCGACATCTATCAGGGGATGAAGTTCGTCGACAGTCTGGAACCGCAAGAGGGCCTTGATCCGCTGCTGGAAAAGGAGAAAAAGCGTTTTGCCGGCACCGAGCTGACCGGCAAGACACTGGGCGTGGTGGGGCTGGGCAACATCGGCTCGCTGGTAGCCAACATGGGTCTGGCGCTGGGGATGAAAGTGATCGGCTACGACCCCGCCATCAGCGTCGAGGCGGCCTGGCGGCTGTCCAGCGATGTCGAGAAGATGGACAACCTCAACAGTCTGTTCGGTCGTGCTGACTACATCAGCCTGCATCTGCCGGCACTGGAGGCAACCAAGGGGTTGATCAACGACAATCTGCTCGCCGGTGCCAAATCGTCGCTGGTGCTGCTCAACTTCGCCCGTGGCGAGATCGTCGACCGGGACGCGGTCACCCGCGCACTCGATGAAAATCGCATCCACCGCTACGTCTCAGACTTTCCCGCCAACGACACCCTGCGCCACCCCAAGATGCTGCAGATGCCGCACATTGGCGCCAGCACCGGTGAAGCGGAGGAGAACTGCGCCATCATGGTGGCAGACCAGCTGATGGACTTTCTGGAAAACGGCAACATCCGCAACTCGGTCAACTTCCCCCAGATCGGCCTGCCGCGAACCACCCCGGTACGGCTGACCATCACCAATCGCAACGTCCCCAAGGTGCTGAACCAGATCACCGCGATCATCGCCGAACACGAGATCAATATCGTCGACATGCTCAACAAGAGCCGCGACGATATCGCCTATAACATCATCGACCTGGCCGAGTGCCCCTGCGACAGCTCGCTGGCGGCACTCGGCGCCATCGATGAGGTGATCAACCTGCGGGTGATCAACTGATCGGCTAAGCGGGGCCCTGATCGTCTGCCTCAGGCCAGGGCCCCAGGATCTGCCCCATGTCGATTCCAAACAGCTGCACCAGCTCCGGATAGAGATCGGGATATTCTGCCGCCAGCTCCAGCGGTGCACTGAAGAACGCCTCGGCCGCCGCGGCCAGAAACTCCTCCGGCCCTTCGGCGGCGTGATCGTCAAGCAGGGTTGCTTCGTCCACCAGCAACTGCTGCTGCAGCGCCGCCAGGCCGTCACGCTGGGCCGCGCTGCCACCACTGATCCCCAGCAACTGGTCCATCACGTGGGTAAACTCGTGAACGCCCAGATTCTGGCAGTAATGAACCTGCTGGCTTTCCGCCAGCAGCGGCGCCCACGCTAGGACCACCTTGGAGCAGTCAAAGGCCTGGCCGTCCAGATCAGCCAGGTCGGGATAGAGCAGAATCCAGCGGGTCGTGCGGAAGAAACCCACCGGCTGGGTACGCCCGGCCAACGCCGCCAGCCCGGCGACCAGAATCTTCTGCGCCTCGGTTACCTGAAGACCGTTACAACCGTAGAAGGTCTTACCCCTGAGAAAGTCGGGCACGAACCGCACCAGCTCCGCTTGCACCGTTATCGGCAGCAGCTCGAACAGCGCCATATCGGCCCGCAGTACCGATTCGATCAATCCGGCATCGGGGCCGGCGGCGGATTCTCCGAACAGCGAAATCAACGGCTTCAACTCCCCAGGCAGCGGTTTTCAGTGTCGCCCATTTTACCCCTCAGGCCCAGCCACGGGGGCTGACCCGCGCAAACGACAGCACTATACTGGCAGGCCCAGCCAGGAGCCACCATGAACAACAGCCAAACCATCGACATCCTTCCTATCCGCGCCGAACATGCCGCCGCCGTGGCACAGATCATCCGCCAGGTCGGCGCCGAGTTCGGTGCGGTCGGCGAAGGGTTCGGCCCCGGCGATGCCGAGGTGGCGGCGATGCACCGTCACTATGGTCGCGATGACCACAGCGCCTATTTCATCGCCCTGCTGGACGGCCGGGTGGTCGGCGGTGGCGGGATTGCACCTCTGGACAGCAGTGCGAGCCTGTGTGAACTGAAAAAGCTGTTTCTGTTGCCCGAGGCCAGAGGGCGCGGGATCGGGCGAGCACTCAGCGAACGCTGCCTCGCTTTCGCCCGCGAGGCCGGTTTCCGCCGCTGCTATCTGGACACGCTGGCCTCGATGACCACCGCCATTGCCCTCTATCGCCAACTCGGTTTTCAGCCGCTGGATGCTCCGCTGGGCGAATCGATTCATGGGGGTTGTGACGTCTGGATGCTGAAGCAGCTCTGACCTGCATACTCTGACCTACATACTCCCCCTGCCAACGAGCCCCACTCACCCGCCAGTCACATGGCGGTGACCGCCCAGCCTGCAAACACGGGGACGCCCGCGGGAGTCCACAGCATCGCCGCCTTCCGCACCCCGGGTTGACCCTGATCAGGAAATGATCACTTACCGAATATCACCTAGTGACCTGTAAACCGGCAACCGTTACCCTCGGCAGCGACTTTCAGACAGCAGCAGCGGGGCCATGGACCGTTGCTAACCGGAACAGTAATGCGGCAACCCCCACACCCCTACATCATCGATATCGAAGCCTCCGGCTTCGGCCCCCACAGCTACCCGATCGAGGTCGGTCTGGCACTGGAGCCGGAAGAGCGCTTCAGCACCCTGATCACACCGGAGCGCTACTGGGCGCACTGGAGCGAGCAGGCAGAATCGGTGCATGGCATCAGCCGCCAAACCCTGCTCGACCACGGCCACCCGGTGCGCCAGGTAGCCGCTCGGATCAATCGTCGCCTCAAAGGCTGCACCGTCTACAGCGACGGCTGGGTCGTGGACAAGCCCTGGCTGATCACCCTGTTTGCCGCCGCCGGTATGGCGCCGCAGTTTGCCATCAGCGCTCTGGAGATGATCCTCAGTGAAGCGCAGATGGAGATCTGGCATAGGGTCAAAGCCGACATTACCCGCGAGCTGGCGGTTACCCGCCACCGCGCCAGTCACGACGCCCTGATCGTGCAGCAAACCTACCTGCGCACCCGCGCGATGACGGTCTCCTCCACCCCGCGCAGCGCCTGACAGCACCCCGCCAAGGCAATCACCCATTGCCGCTGGCGCCCCCCTGGAGTCCAGCTTACCCTCAATCACGTCATGCATCCGTCAGGTTAATGGCGGCGCTGTTTGCTATGCTGCTCGCTGCCATCTAGCGGAACCAACACCATGGTTACAGTCCCAACCTCTGCCCCTGACCGCAAGACCGCTCCCGTTGCCCTGGTGACCGGGGCAGGCCGCGGCATCGGTGCCGCCACTGCACAACTGCTGGCAGCCCGAGGCTACCGAGTCGCGATCAACTATCGCCAGCAGCGCAGCGCAGCCAACCAGGTCGCCGGTGCGATCCGTGCCGCGGGTGGCGAAGCGATCACCCTGCAGGCTGACGTCAGCCGTGAGAGCGAGGTCGAGGCGCTGTTTCGCGCCGTCGACCAGCGCTGGAATCGACTCGACGCTCTGGTCAACAACGCCGGTATCCTGCGTCCTCAGGCCCGAGTGACCGAGATGGACGCCGAGCGCATCAACGCCATACTGGCGGTGAACGTTACCGGTACCCTGCTCTGTTGCCGCGAAGCGATTAAACGGATGTCGACCCGGTTCGGCGGCCAGGGCGGTGCCATCGTCAACCTCTCCTCCATCGCCGCACGTCTGGGAGCGCCTCAGGAGTATGTCGATTATGCCGCTTCCAAGGGCGCGGTCGATAGTTTGACCATCGGCTTGTCCAAAGAGGTTGCCGGCGAAGGTATTCGGGTCAACGCGGTACGCCCCGGCATCATCGACACCGAGATCCATGCCAGCGGGGGTGAGCCGGGACGGGTGGCGCGTCTGGCCCCGCAGTTGCCGATGGGGCGTGGCGGCAGCGCCGCGGAGATCGCCGCGGCAGTAGTCTGGTTGCTGTCAGACCAGGCCAGCTACGTAACCGGCAGTTTTATCGACGCAGGCGGTGGCCGCTGATGATGAACACCCCCGTTCACGAAGGAGTACAACTCACTCCCGATGACTGGTTTCAGCAGGCGCTGGGCGCGTTTGCAGTGCCGAAACCGGCGCACTTTACCGACTACCGCCACTGCGACGAATGCGCTGAGCATGATGACACGCTGCGCCGCTTCGACGTGCACAGCATCGGCGCGGCCCAGCTGTGTTCGCCCAGCTGGGACCCGATCACTTTTGCCAGCCCCGAGGGCAAACGCTACTATCTGCCGGCCATGATCCGGCTGGCAGCATCGACCCTCGCCGCAGACTATTACCTCGATCAGTTGCTCTTCCATCTGCTCGGCGATGGCGAAAACAACACCCTGGTCGCCGCATGTACCCCCGCTCAACGCGCGCTGGTGGTGCGCTTTCTGATCTGGCTGCTGGAGTACCATCTGGACCAGCTCGACAACGACGGTCTCGGCGACCAGCTGTTGCAGGCGGTAGCCATCTGGGATCTGGACTGAACATAAGACGGGGGCGTCATGCTACCACTGGACACTCTACTTGGATTTACCGCTGCCGCGCTGCTGATGGGGCTGGTGCCGGGGCCCGACAACCTTTACGTGCTGGCCCAGTCGCTCCAGCAAGGCCGCCACGCCGGTTTATGGGTGACGCTGGGGCTGTGCAGCGGTCTGGTCGTCCATACCCTGGCGGTTACGCTCGGGGTCGCCGCACTGCTGGCAACCTCGGCCACCGCCTTCATGCTGCTCAAAATACTGGGCGCCGGTTACCTGCTGTACCTGGCCCGGCAAGCCTTCCGGGCCGGCCACAGCGAATCTCCGGCGGTCACTCCTCTGAGTCCCCGGCAACTCTATCGGCGCGGCATCCTGATGAATATCAGCAACCCTAAGGTAGCGCTGTTTTTTCTCGCTTTTCTGCCCCAGTTTGCCGACCCCACCCGGGGCGAAGCGCAGGCGCAGCTGCTGACTTTGGGGTTACTGTTTATCCTCACCACCCTGGCGGTGTTCGGTGCCATCGCTTGGGGCGCGGGCATGGCTGGCGAGCGGCTGCAGGGTTCAGCGACAATCCAGCGTCTGCTGCAGCGCCTGGCCGGCACCCTGTTTCTGGGCCTGTCACTGCGCCTGCTGGCCAGTACGCGCGAGGGCTAAGGATGGCCATGGGCGAGCTGAGTTACGTCACGCTCGGGGTGGCTGATCTGGCCCGCTCCGTCGGATTTTACCGCGACGGCCTCGGCCTCAACCTGGTCCGCGCCAACGAGCAATTGGCGTTCTTTGACCTCGGCGGGGTGCGGCTGGCACTCTACCCCGCGCTGGCGCAGGAGACCGGTGCGGCGGCCCCGGAGCCACGCGCCGGCCATAACAGCCTGTCGCTGAACCTGCCCTCCAAGGGGGCGGTGGACCAGCTGCTCGCACAGGCACTCCGAGCCGGAGCCAAATCTCTGCGCTCGCCGGCAGCGCCGCCCTGGGGCGGCTACCGCGGATACCTCCGCGATCCGGACGGATTCATCTGGGAGCTGGTATGGCACCCGGATTATGTTCGGCGCCCAACCAACAGCAAGGAGTAGATCATGGCTGAAGCCCTCAACGGTCAATGCCTGTGCGGTCAGGTTCGCTACCGGATCAAGCCACCGCTGCACCAGTTTCACCTCTGCCACTGCAGCCGCTGCCAGCGCTCCACCGGCAGCGCCCATGCCGCCAACCTGTTCGCCGACCCTGACGCGATCGAATGGTTGCAGGGGGAGACGGCGTGCCGCCGTTTCGACCTGCCGGAAGCGCGTTTTTTCTCTCGCTGCTTCTGCACCCATTGCGGCTCGCCGGTGCCCTGCCTCGCCCGCAACGGCAAGTTGCTCACCATTCCGGCGGGCGGCCTGACCGACCCGGTTCCCTGTGCACCACAGGACCATATCTTCTGGGAGGACCGGTGCGACTGGTACGACCAGGCCGTCGATGAAAGCTGCCCGCGCTTCGCCATCTACCCCGATCAGGGTTGACCGATTCCGGCGGCAACCTGTTTAGCCGCCGGCTCACTGCTGCCCTGTACAGTCAGCAGCAAAGCAACGACAATGGCTTTTTGCTCAGCTGATTCGCCGTTCGATGTCCCAGCCCTACCCCGTCCCTGTCGCTGCTGCCGAGGTGGAAACCGAGGTCAGGAAAAGTCGTTTTATCGCCCGGGCGCTCCCCTGCAGTGATCGCGAACAGGCGATGGCGCTGCTGGCACAGGCGCGGCTGGAGTTTGCCGATGCCCGGCATCACTGCTGGGCCTACCAGCTGGGTGATCCGGCCTGTCCGCAGTCGGCTGCCATGAGCGACGACGGAGAACCCAGCGGCACCGCCGGCAAACCGATTCTAAACGTAATCAGCCACCGCGGAATTGGCGACCTTATGGTGATCGTGATCCGTTACTTCGGCGGCATCAAACTGGGGGCTGGCGGTCTGGTGCGCGCCTATGGGCAGGCGGCAGGTCAAGCGCTTGACGCCCTGCGGCTGGAACAGACCGAGCCCTGCTGCAACCTCACCGCCCGGCTCGACTTTGCCCAGGAACAACGGCTGCGTTACTGGCTGCAGCAGCACCAGGGGAGCGTGGTGCAGATCGACTATGCCGAGCGGGTTTGCGTAGCCCTGATCCTGCCCGAACGCCACCTTGAGCAATGGTCGACCTTCTGCCGCGCCCACGGGGTGGAGACAACGCCATGAGCGGCGCAACAACCCGGAGCAAACCCTGCAAACCGTCCACCCGGGAGGCGATGCAGCGCCTGATTGATGAGATACGTCTGACACTCCCCTTCGACTTGCCCCAGGCAGAGCTATGCAACGGCCCCTGCAGCGGCTGTCCCAAGAAGCTGCTGGAATTTATTGATACCGAACTGGACGAGTGGCAGCACCGCCTGGCCCGAGGCGAACAGCCACGGCTGGGTGACATCTCTCGGCTGGCACGCCGTGCTCGCAAGATCCATCGGGTGATGGAACTCAATCAACTGCTCTAACGCCAGCCGCTGCCAGCCACCAGCCTTTGATCGCCGCCGTCACCCAGCCGGCGTCGTCGTGCGGCAGATCGTGCCCGGCCCAGGGATGCAGCTCCAGATGCCCTCCCAAAGAGCCAGCCAGCGCCTGCGAACAACGGGCGCTGACCATTCGGTCGCCACCGCTGGCCAACACCAGTAGCGGCTGGTTCGCTTGCGGCAGCGAGCCGCCGGAACGGGCGGCTAGCAGTTGGCGCAGCAGGTTGAGACGGGAAACGGGCTGGCACCGTTGCAGCTGCTGCCAGTAGGCCACCGTTACCGCTCGCCGGCGACGGTCGGCGCAGGTGAGGTCGAACACCAGCGGTTCACGCCACCGCGATGGCAATAACCAGCCCCCCAACAGCGCCAGCGCCGCCAGTGGGCGCAACCGCTGCCAGACTGGCGACAATGCCGCCAGACTGCTGTTGATCAATACCACCCCTTGCACCTCTTGCGGAAAGCGGCACGCCCAGTTGAGCGCCACCATCCCCCCCATGGAAAGCCCGACCAACACGCGGGGCGCCGACGGCAGCCCACTGCGCAATCCATCGACGTAACCATCTACCGCGATCGGCGAGGGTTGCCGGTAGCGGTCACCACTACCGGGGAAAGCAGCGCAACACACCGACGCGCCGTCAAGGGCCACGGATAGCTGCGACGGGAAATCCCCCCAGTGCAGAGGCTGGCGTCCCAACCCACGCAATAACAACCATTCCGGGCCGCTACTCATCGGTACCACCGTTCCAGTGCGGCACGCTCGAGCTGTTGCCTCTGCTCGCCCTGCGGCTGCCACTCTTGCCAGGAGGCTGCCGCGGCCAACAGGAAGTCGAGCAGCAGCAGGTGCCGCCTTAGCGTGCGTTTGAGGCGGTGCTCCACCACCGGATTGAACAACCCCGGCACGCTGAACAGCTGCCGCGGGTTTTTCTTGACCCAGCTCCAGGAACCCATCTCCAGCGTAAACGGCAGCAGCGGCGGCCCTTGATGGGCCTCGTTCTCAAGGTAGAGGTAATCCCACAGATCGCCGTGAGTCATGTAGTTACGATGCTGAGGCTCAACAACGTAGGGGTGATGGGGGTAACCACGATCAAACAGCTGCGCCAGCGCGGCAAACTCGGACAGCCGCGCGGGAGGGCGGGCCCGACCGGCAAAGGGAAACCAGAGGTGGTCGCGCACCCCGAAGCCGGAGTGGCAGTCCAGGACCAGCGTGAACGGGCTCCGGCTCTGAATGGCGCGCACTTCGGCCACCAGCGTTTGTGCTTCCGCTTCCATCGGAGCGTCGGCCTGGCCGCGATACCACAGCAAGCGAGGTGAGAGGCGCTGTCCGCCCAGCCAGGGGGTCGCGCGGGTCTCCGCGTCCAGCGGTGCGTTGCGCATCAGGTCAACCCCCTGGCCATTGCTGCGCCAGCCACGGGCCATTCCGGCAGGATTGACCAGCGGCAGAAACACCACCCGCACCGCCTCCAACAACTGGCGCAGATGACGGTCCCAGCCACTCCGCTCCAGCAACGACGCCAGGTAGCTGAGCAGTAGCTGGGTACCGATCCGTTCCAGACCGTGAACCCCGCCGACAAACAGCAGCGTAGGCCGCACGGGAGCGCCGTCACCCAGCTCCAGTCGGGGCCAGGGCCAGCAATCGTCACCGTCGGCGATAGAGGTCAGGCTGCAGACCTGCAGGCGCTCCGGGTAACGGAGGCAAAGAGACTCCAGCTGCGCCAGTTCGGGAAGGCGCTGGCTGCTGCCACGCCCGGTCAGCGCCCACATGCCCGCGCTCACGCCAGAGGCGCTGCGGGAGACCGTCGGGTTAGCGGAATCGCGGGGCATGGTTGCATCAACGTCAAGATATTGATGGCAGTCTAGAAAATATGCCACCACAGTGGGTTACAGTTTGACGACAATCATCCCGGTGGGGAACCGATGCCGGTTTTTGGCATCCATAGGTCGGGGCTTGGATCGTCACCTGTTCCACCTGTTCATCATCTGCCCAAGCCCCGTTTAACCAGGAGATTCACATGTTGCACCCGCTATCCGTCGGCCGCCGGCTACTGACACTATGCGCCGGCCTGCTATTCCTTACCGCCTGTGCGCCTAACGACATCCGCGTCAGTGGTTCAGCCGTCACCCCTCTCGACACGCCGCTGGGTGTGGGCACTGTGCTGGAGATCAAGGTTCAGGATACCAGCCTTGCCGATGCCAAAGCCCAAACCCTTGCCACCCTGGCCATAGAGGCGCCCGAAGCCAACCAACCCTTCAGCCTGGATGTGCCGGCCAAGACAGTGGATTCGCGCCACCGTTACAGTGTCAGTGCCCGGATCATTCATGAAGGCCGGTTGCTGTTCATTACCGACCGCCACTACCCGGTGCTGACGGCGGGTCAGGACCGTCAGCTCAAGCTGCAGTTGGTGGCGGTAAAGCCGGTACCTCCGGCAGAGCTGGTTCCCACCCGTTGGATTCTGAGCCAGTTACAGGGCGAGCCGCTACCAGCGCTGGAGCGGCAGCCCTTTATGCAACTGAACGCAGAGGAGGGCCGCGTCAATGGTCATTCCGGCTGCAACGCCTTTGCCGGAAGTGCCAGACTGGGCACGCCCGCACTGCAGTTCGGTGCGCTGATGGGCACGCGAATGATGTGCGACCCGGCCACCATGCAGGTGGAAGACCGTATGCTGCAACTACTCAATAAAGTGGCAGCCTGGCGGATCACCGCTGGCCAGCTCACGCTGTTGAATGACCAGGGTCAGGCTCTGATGCGTTTTAGTGCGCCGGCGGCTGAGCAGTAGTGCCAAGCCGAGCGCCCGCTGCTACAGTAAAACCTGCCGCGGCATCAACGGAGTAACGCTGCAGCCGTCACTAAAACATGCATAACATGAACACAGGGATGTCCATGCTCCCCGAGCGTTTATTGATGACTAAACTCAGCCAGCGCCTGCAGGATCTGCACAAGACGCTTAGAGAACAACAGCCGCACCTCACCCGGGTAGCGGTAGCCCTGTATGATGATGCCACCGGTCTGGTGACCACCTACGCCTACAGCAGCGACATCAAGAGTCCACTGCTGCATTACAGTGCATCACTGCAGGAGGTCCCCTCGCTGCAACAGCTTGCCGTCCGCGGTCAGGCACGCCTGGTTCAGGACCTGACCACCTTCGCCGAACACCCGTCGGAACACACCAGAGCGCTGATCAAGGCCGGTTATCGCAGCAGTTTGACGGTGCCCATGCACAACAATGACCAGTTGCTCGGCTTTGTGTTTTTCAACGCCGATCAGCCTAACTGCTTTTCCCGCTTCCAGATTCCGCAGCTGGAGATCGCCGCCTATGCCATTTCGTTGCTGATCGTGCAGGAGCGGACCGAAGTCAACACCCTTCAGGCCACCATGAAGTCCGCTATTGAGGTTACCCATGAACGCAACCCGGAAACCGGCGAGCACCTCAAACGGATCGCTGGATTTACCCGCCTGATCGCCTGCGAGGTGGCGACGCACTTTAACCTCGATGATGAGTTTATCGAGCATCTGGTGCAGTTTTCGGCGATGCACGACATCGGTAAGATCAGCGTTCCCGACCAGATACTGCTGAAGCCGGGCAAGCTGACGGCGGACGAATTCGAGGTGATGAAAACCCACACCAGTCGCGGTCGCACACTGGTGGACCACCTGATCCGTAATCACGCGTTGGAATCGCTGGACTACATCGCCATGCTGCGCAACATCATCGAGCTGCACCACGAGAACTGGGATGGTAGCGGCTACCCCCATGGCATCAGCGGCGATGAGATCCCGGTGGAAGCGCGGATCGTTGCCACCGCCGACGTGTATGACGCGCTCACCAGCGAACGCCCCTACAAGGACCGTCTCAGCACTGACCAGGCGGTTGAGCTGATGCTCGCGATGCGGGGAGTCAAGCTCGACCCCCACTGCGTTGATGCATTCATCAAGCGGCTGGAAGACGCCGAGCTGATCCGCTCGCGTTTCGCTCCCGACGAACACGCCGAACTGCCCCCCACGGACCGCGACCGCCGATGATATCGAAATCGCGCTCGGTTTATACCGTACTCACCGTTGGTATTCTGCTCAGCATCGCCACCGGCACCTGGGTTTATGAACTGGAGAGCGAACGCCTCGAAGCCCAGTTTCTGGTAACCGCGAAAGAGAAAGTGGCGGCAGTCAACCTGCAGATCAACGAGGGCTTTGCGGTGGTTGACTACGTTCGCATCGTGGTTGAAGAGAGCGAACCCGACGGCGAGTCCCTGCGCCATATTTTTCAGCGTTTCCATACCCAAAGCCCGCTCCTGAACGGTATCGCCTGGGCGCGCCTGGAGCAGCATCAGGGGCGGCTCAGTTTGCCGGTCATGCTGGTGGAGCCGGTCAAGCGCTACAGCAGCTGGCTGGGGCACGATCTGGCACTGGTGCCGGACTTCCTGCAAAGCGCCCGTCCGGTATTGGCCGGTGAACAGCTGACCCAGGTGCTGTCGGTTAAAAATCCGGTGGGCGATGAGCAGCAGATCACCCTGACCCGCACCCACTCGGTCGAGCAGGACAGTTTCGGCCTGATTGTGGCGTTGTTGGATATACCGGCTCTGCTCGAAAACGCCGTGGGCCAGGTGCCGCTCAGAGGCGCCCTGATCGAGCTGACGATCGAATCCGCCAATCTGGGCCAACGCAGCTTCCGCTGGCCGGGTAACCAGCTGCCCAAAACCCGCTCCGGACTGTATTACGAGACCGTACTTGAGAACCCGGCCCACATCCCGCTGCGCGCACGGGTGATGCCGCTGCAGAGTTACTTTGACCAGCGCCAAACCATGACCGGCTGGCTGACTGCGTTGTTTGGTATCGCCCTGACCCTGCTGGTGACCCTTTATCTGAGCAGCCAGGTGCGCTTGCGCCGGGAGATGGAACGACTGTCGCTCACCGACGCCCTGACCGGCATCGCCAACCGCCGTCAGTTCGATCAGTGCCTGGCGCGCGAATGGCAGGCTTCCCGCCGCTCCCAGGAGCCGATCAGCCTGCTGCTGATCGACATCGATCATTTCAAACGCTTCAACGACCACTATGGCCACGATGCCGGCGATGACTGTCTGGCAAAAGTGGCACAGCTACTCAGCAACAGCATCGCCCGCCCCCGGGACTTGCTGGCCCGCTTCGGCGGCGAGGAGTTTGCCGTCATCCTGCCCAGTACCGACGAAAGCGCACAGGAGCTGGCCGAGCGCTGCCGTCTGGCGATCGAGCAAGCCCAGATACCCCATCAGGGAGCACCAGATCGCACGCAACTGACGCTCTCTATCGGCTGTGCAACCTTGCGGGCCAAAGCGCATCAGTCGCCCGACACATTGATCAAACTCGCTGACGAAGCGCTGTACCACGCCAAAGACCGGGGACGAAACCGGATCGAAGTCGCTACCCTGAGCAAAGAAAATTCCGCTGGAACTGGTGGGTAAATTTTATTCTGTCGATAAGATTTTTTTGTTTTACCCACTCCCCCCCCTTACCCATACTCCACACAACTTTGACCCCCCGTTGAACGCAGTGGAGGTACCACATGGCCACAGCCCAACAGCAATTCAGCAGTTTCTTTAGCGACCGAAAATTCCGCGACGACGACAACTTTCCCTATGGATTCGACCGTAGCGGCGAGTTCACTCCGGCGCAATCCGCTGCCTTGGTGGCTCACGGCTGGGCGATGAAGCAGCTGGCCACGGGTGAACGCGCCCCGGTCACTGAGGAAGAACACACCTTTGTTGCCTTCTGCCGTGGCGCACATCCGGCAGCGACGGTATACGAGAAAGCCTGGGAGCGTTACACCCGGGTATGCCAGAAGGACAAGCATTTCTACACCGTGGGTGATTCGCGACCGGCGACCAACTCCGGCGACGATTTTGACGATTTCGATGATGACTGAGGCCCAGCCTCAGGCTATCGGCTGGCGGGAGTGGGTAGCACTCCCGCAGTTAGGGATCGAACGACTCAAGGTGAAAGTGGATACCGGTGCACGCTCCTCGGCGCTGCACGCTTACTTCGTGGAACCCTTTACCCGCGATGGCAAGGCGTGGGTGCGCTTCGGCATCCATCCCCACCAGAACGACGAAACCCGCACCGTGATCTGCGAAGCAGCGGTTCATGACCGCCGCAAGGTGCGCGATTCCGGCGGTCATGAAGAGGTCCGCCCGGTCATACTGACCGAAGTACACCTCGGTGAGCGACGCATATCGGTTGAGGTGACGCTTACCAACAGAGATTCAATGAAATTCCGCATGCTATTGGGCCGCACCGCGCTCAAGTCGGATTATCTGGTTGCGCCGGCAGAATCCTATCTGCTCGGCGAGCCGCGCTAATCGGGTTCATACTAGAACCCACTCCCCCCATTCCATTCAGGTTGATTCCATGAAGATCGGCATTTTGTCCCGTAACCCATCCCTGTACTCCACCCGCCGGTTGGTGGAAGCTGGCCGAGATCGCGGCCATGAGGTGCGCGTCATCGACGCCCTGCGCTGCTACATGGATATCAATGCCCGCACCTCGGCGATCCACTACAAAGGTGAAAACCTGACCGGATACGATGCCATCGTTCCCCGTATCGGCGCATCGGTCACCTTTTACGGCACCGCGGTGCTGCGCCAGTTCGAGATGATGGGCGTCTATCCCCTGAATGAATCGGTCGCCATCAGCCGTTCGCGTGACAAGCTGCGCTCCATGCAGCTGCTGTCGCGTAAAGGGATCGACATGCCGCGCACCGGCTTTGCCAACAAGCCCGGAGATATTCCCGACCTGATCAGCATGATCGGCCAACCGCCTCTGGTACTCAAACTGCTGGAGGGAACCCAGGGGATCGGCGTGGTACTGGCAGAAACCAGCAAGGCAGCGGAAAGCGTATTGCAGGCTTTTATGGGCCTCAAGGCCAACATCATGGTACAGGAGTTCATCAAGGAGGCCGGCGGTGCCGATATTCGCTGTTTTGTGATCGGCGACCGGGTAATCGCGGCAATGAAGCGCCAGGCCCCGGAAGGTGAGTTCCGTTCCAATCTGCACCGGGGTGGCAGCGCCTCGCTGGTGCGCATCACTCCGGAAGAACGCGCCATCGCGGTCAAAGCAGCCCGCACCATGGGGCTTAATGTGGCCGGTGTCGACCTGCTACGCTCGGCGCGCGGCCCCCTGATCATGGAGGTCAACTCCAGTCCGGGACTGGAAGGCGTGGAAACAGCCACCGGCAAGGATGTCGCCGGGGCTATCATCCGTTTTATCGAGAAGAACGCCCACGCCCGCGTCAATAAGTCGCGCACCCGAGGAAAAGGCTAAATTGAAACGCGCTCCGTTTGAGATCGCCGGTGAGACGGTCGCCCCTGGCGAACGCCGCATCGTGGCGATCAACCTCGCACGGCTCTATACCCACACGCCGCTCGATCTTGAGATCGAAGTGATCCACGGGCGCCGCGACGGACCAGTGCTGCTGGTTTGCGCCACCATCCATGGAGACGAGCTGAACGGCGTTGAAATCTGCCGCCAACTGATGCTGCACCGCTCATTAAGCCGTCTGCGCGGGACCCTGCTGGTAGTGCCGGTGGTGAATATTTTCGGTTTCATCCAGCACAGCCGCTATCTGCCTGACCGACGCGACCTCAATCGCTGCTTTCCCGGCAGCGAACGCGGCTCCCTCGGCAGCCGCATCGCGCATCTGTTCCATACCCAGGTACTGCGGCGTTGCAGCCACGTGATCGACCTGCACACCGGCGCCATTCACCGCAGCAACCTGCCGCAGATACGCGCCAACCTCGACAACCCGGCGGCGGAAAGCATGGCGCGTGAGTTTGGTGCGCCGATCATTCTTGATGCCCAGCTTCGCGACGGATCGTTGCGCGAGTGTGCCGACCAGAATGGCATACCGCTGATTCTTTACGAAGCCGGCCAGGCCTTGCGCTTCGATAACAACGCCATTCGCGGCGGCGTTCGTGGCATTCTTAACGTCATGCGCGCACTGGATATGCTGCCGGCGCTGAAGCGCCCGCGCCCGGCATTGCAACCGGCGGTGGCGCGCTCCAGTTACTGGCTGCGGGCTGAAGCCGATGGCATTTTCCGCTCCACCCTCAAGCTGGGCCAACGGGTCAGCCGCGGACAGGCGCTGGGTATCATCACCACCCCTTTCAGCAGCCGTGAAATGGAGGTGACCGCCAGTTACGCGGGGCTGATCATCGGCCGCAACAACATTCCGCTGGTCAACGAAGGCGATGCGCTCTATCACATCGCCCGCTTTGATACCGTCGCCAGCGCCGAGAAGCGGGTCGAAGCGATCTCGGAAGAGATCGGCGCGCACTCGCTGCCGGAAGAGCCGCCCACCATCTAATTAGGGCTTGCATCCACCGGCGGCGAACGCTATACAGCGGGTAAATCCGATCCAGACCAGGGACGCCCGTGAGCAGCTCCGTCGATACCGCACTCCTGCGAACCTTTCTCGAAGTCCAGAAAACCCGCCACTTTGGCCGGGCGGCTGAAAACCTCTATTTGACCCAGTCGGCGGTCAGCTTCCGCATCCGCCAGCTGGAGGAGCTACTGGGGGTCAAACTGTTTGAACGCTATCGCCACAACATTCAGCTGACCCCCGCCGGCGAGCGCCTGGTCAGCCATGCCCAGGCCATCCTCACCGCCTGGCAACGGGCTACCCAGGAGGTCGGACTGCATGAGCGGCAGCGGCTGCAGCTGGTATTGGGCGCCCCGTCCAACCTCTGGGACGCGGTACTGCAGGAACATCTGGTTTCCATTGCGCGCCAACTGCCGGATGTGGCCCTCAGCACCGATACCCTCAACAGCCACGCGCTGGTTCGCAGCCTGCTGGAACACACCCTTGATCTGGCGGTACTGCTCGATCCTCCCAAGGTGGAAGAGCTGTCCACCGACTCTCTCGGCTGGCTGGATCTGGTGATGGTTTCCAGTCGCGAACTGCAAACACCGGCGCAGCTGGATGAAACCGACTTTGTGTTGATCAACTGGGGCACCGCGTTCAGCATCCGCCAGGCCAAGGCGGTCAGTCACACTCTCAACCCGGTTCTGCAGACCAGCCAGACCAGCATTGCGCTTGAATATCTGCTGCGCGACAACGGCGCTGCATTCATGCCCCTGCGGGTGGTGGCACCTCTGCTCGATGAGGGGCAACTGCACCGGGTGCCCGGAATCGCCCAGGTGCGGCGGGAGCTGTTCGCCGTCTACCGTAACAACAACGGCAAGCAGCAGGCCATCGCCGAGCTGGTCAACACCATGCGGACCCACACCGCCAACGGACAGTCCGGCGGCACGCCCCTGCAGCCCGAATGACCGCCAGCATCGCGATACAGGTCCCCGACGAGCCGGAGTGCTGGGACAGTTGCGGCACCTGCCGCAGCGAGCTGCTGGAGGTGGTAGAGCTGTTGGTATCACCCGGCGACCGGGTTGATCTCTACCAGCCGCTACTGGTGGTGGAAGCCTACAAAACCGACATGGAGGTGCTCTCCTCCGCCAGCGGTGTGGTGGAGCAGTTGCTCGTTATCCCCGGTGACGAGGTTTCCCCCGGCGACGTAGTAGCGTTGGTCCGTCCCCTGTAGCCACATGACACGGCGCCCCCCGATGGCCGGCGTGCCTTAGAACTCTACCTGAAAACGGCGTATGCTGCGGAACTGACAACCAGAGCCCGGTGCCATGCTGCTCGACCTCCACGCTATTGCTCCCCTACTGCTGCTGGTAGCCTTTGCCGCCTACGTGCAAACCATCGCGGGGTTCGCGTACGGGCTGATCCTGATGGGCGTCATCGGTTGGCTGAAGCTGATTCCGCTGGCCGACGCCGCGATTCTGGTCAGCCTGACCTCGCTGGTAAACGTGCTGGTCGCCCTGCGCGGTGATTGGGCGGGTATCAACCGGGGCACCCTGGCCGCTATCTTGCTGGGACTGATCCCCGGTCTGCTGGGAGGTATCTGGCTGCTCGACTATCTTTCCAGCGAAACCGAACAAACCCTGCGCCTGCTGCTCGGCGTGACCCTGCTCGGTGGCGGCTTTCTGCTGATGCTCAAACCGACCCCGTACAGGCAGCCCTCCCCGACCTGGACGCTGGGCTTTTTCGGTCTCCTTGGCGGGCTGGGAGGCGGCTTGTTCAGTGTATCCGGGCCGCCGGTGGTATTTCACCTCTACCGCCAGCCGCAACCGCTGGCCGTGCTCAAGGCCACTCTGCTGGCCGTATTCGGCTTCTCGACCCTGTTGCGTATTCTGGTTGTCAGTGCGCAGGGGCAGATGGACGCGCAGCTCCTGCTTCTGGGCGCACTGGCAGCGCCGGTGGTAAGTCTCGCCACCCTGGCTGGACGCCGTTACCCGCCACCCCTGTCGGAAACCAACCTCAAACGCGGCGCCTTCCTGCTGGTCACCCTGATGGGGATCACCCTGCTGCTCTAGTGTGCAGCTTCGCGCCTGGTGGCACATTTGAACGAAGTGGTTATTTCGCCGACCTAAGCGCGGCGGAGTCATAGTGGAGCTACGGCAGCAACGAGCAACGAGCAACGACGGATGGCGGAATAAGGAACCGTTATAGGTGCCGAATAGCGTGACCCGGCACACGGGCCTCAATTAACCGAACCTACAGCAACGCCGGATAGTGCGGATTGATCTCCTCCAGCATACGTGCCGGCCCCGCAGGCAGGCGCTGCTGCAACGGATCCAGCACATCCACCGGCAGGGGCCCCAGACGACGCTCCAGCTGTTCCAGCCCCGCCCCCTGCTCCGCCAGAAAACAGAGATAGGTATGCGCCAGCTGCTCGCCGGAAATATCGCGGTCACGCAGCTGCGCCCGCTCCGCCGTAGCAGCCAGCCGCTCATCCAGTTGATCCGGACTGAGCGGATGGCCGTCCTCTGCCACCAACAGCGGCTGCAGACGCTGATCTGGCCCCTCAAAACTTTGCCGCAGCGACCGGCTCAGCGCCGGCGCCAACGACAGCTCCCGCGGTGGCAGCGACGGAACGCTGAGGCGTTCACAGCCATCGGCAAGGTGATACCAAGCCAGCCGGGATACCTCACGCAGCTGCACCCCACTCAACAGCAACATGATCAGCAACCGCTCCTGCTGATCGGCGCAGCGGAGTAACTCCCGACAGGTGGCAACCGATAACGGCGCCACTCCCACGCTGTGGATCACCCGCGGTGGCCCTGGCACGGGCGGCGCCGGCAGGCGCGCCCCATGCAGGAGTCTGGCACTCATCATCCCCTTAAGTATCGACAGCGCCAGTGCAAGCAGTGCTGCCAGCAGCAGCGCCCAACCGCTATCACGCCAGTAGTCGGGCGCCACCGTCCGTGTGGATGAAACGGCTGGTTCCAGCACATGGATACGCACGTCGCGGCGCGGCGCCTGACTGAATGCGAGACGCTGGTTACGCAATGTCGCCAGTTCGGTATTCAGAAGCGCCAACTGCTCGCGCCGGGCCTGCAGCGTCAGCAGCCGCCCTTCGAACTGCCGTACCGCATCATTCTGGGCTGCAAGCTCGGCCAGCATTACCTGCTCCTGCGCCCGGCTGCTGTCGACCTGACGCTGTGCCCGCTGCAGCTGTTGCGTCAGCGATTGTCGCTGACGCTCATCAATCTGCGCCTCAATCTGCCGCAAACGGTGCTGCAGCGCCTGCGCCTCGGGATTAATCTGCAGATAGCGCCGGGTGTATTGCTCCTCCAGAGTCTGCAGCTGGTCCTTTATCTGTACCGCACGCCGGCTGAGGTTGTCGATCCCGGCTTGATCCTGCGCCTGCACCAGGATTTCGCCACGCCGTTTTGCCGCCAGTAAGGCGTCACGCTCAGCTTCAGCCCGGCGACGCTGCTCGGCAATACGGTCCAGCGACTCGGCCAGCCCGCGAATGCGATTCATTACCCGGTTCTCATCCCGCTCGATTGACGCAATCTGATGCTCGCGCTGATAGGTCTCCAGTTCCTGCTGTACCTGCTGCTGCATGCGTTCCAGCTCCGCGACCCGTTCATCAAGGCGCGCCCCCTCGGCGCGCGTAATCTGATCCTGACGTTGGGAAAAGCGTTGCTGATACAGGGTGATCCAGCGCTCAACCACCGAAGGTGCCAGCGCTGGATCACCGGCTTGCGCCACCAGTCGCACCAACTGGCTATTGGGCAACACCTCCACCTGGAGGTTTGAACGCAGTTCGTCCAGGGTCACCACCACCCCCAAACTGCCAAGCTGTTGCTGCAGGGTCTGCAACAGCGGGTGGCTTAATAACACCTGCTGATGCAGCACCATCTCCTCAGGCGGCGACTCGGCCAGGGCAGACTGATAGCGGGGAGGGAACTGCACCTGCAGCAAGGCATGGCTCTCATAAAGTGCCGGGCGCGACCAGACCCAGGCCAGCGCGATCGTTCCGAAAACCATCACTAACACCGCAAACCAGCCCCATCGGACCGGCAGCAGCGCCTTGGGTGCGGATGCCGAATTGGGTGGGCGCTGATTGCCAGGCCCGTCTTCAGACCACTCGGTCATGGGTTCGCCTTCTCTGCTGGACGCTACCGTTGAGCTTAGCAACCGATAACGCCGCTAACCTGCGAGCACACCAGACAATGCGAACAGGCGTTTAGCTGTGCCGCCATGCTAAGCTTGCCGGCATGGGCCTCCAGATCTCCGCTGATGCCATCGTTTTCGACCTTGACGGTGTGCTGATCAACTCCGAACCGCTGTGGCGACAGGCGGAGATCGAACTGTTCGCCAGCACTGGCCTGTGGTTGAGCGACAGTGACTGCGCCCTGACGCAGGGCTTACGGATCGACGAGGTGGTTGACTACTGGTGCCGCCGGAAACCGGGCCTGCGCTGCGATCGCACGGCGCTGGCGGCCGCCATCATCGAACGCGCGATCGAACTGATACAGCAGCAGGGCGCGGCGCTACCCACTGCCGTGGAGACGGTGCATAACTTGAAGCAGCAGTACCCGCTGGCGATAGCCAGTTCCTCATCGTTGCGGCTGATCGACGCGGCATTGCAGCGATTACGGCTCACTGACTGTTTCCGCCAGCGGCTGTCGGCTGAACAGGAACTCCGCGGCAAACCTCATCCGGCGGTCTACCTGGCCGCCGCCAAAGCGTTGGGGATCGCTCCCGAACGGTGCGTTGCGATCGAAGACTCGGTTAACGGCATGCTGGCCGCCCAAAGGGCCGGAATGAGCGTGGTGGTGATACCGGCTAAGGAACAGCGCCAGCGTCCTGAATGGGCAGAGGCTGATCGGTGTCTGGAGAGTCTGGCGGAACTACCGGCAGCGCTCGCGCCGGTTACCGGCTAACGCGGCGTCAACGCAGGCGCCTCAAACACAACCCCCGCCCAGCCGTCTGCCATGAACGCGCGAATGTTAGCGTGGCTGCTTCCACCGGGATCACCCAGCACTTCGTCGCGGTAATAGTGGCCGAACAATGCTAACGTCTGCGCTTGGGTCAAGCCCTGCATCTTGGCGAACGCCAACAGGCGGCAGGAGCCTTCGTTTTCACCGGCCGCGTTGACCACCTGACGCGCGCCGATTCCGTTGTGGAACGCGGTGGGGTGATAGTGATATTCGGCAGCGATAACCGCCTGAACCTCAGCGAATTCCACCGGCAATCCAGCGCGAACGCGTTGCAGTAACTGGTTCAATTCATTGCTCTCCCAATAATGGCTGGCTGCCCGGATAGCGGATATTCAACCGCGCCAGACCCTCGGCAATCAGTTGCTGGGCTTGCCGAAACAGGCGCGGATCGCCGTCACGAAGCACTTCGATCTGCAACGCTTTTTCCACCAGGTAGATACGTGCAAATCCCGGATCATTGTCCACGATCTCGCTAACATTATCGATAATGTCGGCCAGCTTGATGGTCTTGGCGTCGGCCTGCGCACGGGCCGTATGTTCGCGATCGATCCGTTTACGCACTGCCCGGTTGCCATCCTCGTAGCGACTGATATTGGTCAGGTCAATCACCAGCGAGGTAACCCGGTCACCAAACCGGGAACGGAGCTGCGGCGCGGTGACCGGGGTATCTTCCAAGACATCATGCAACCACGCGGCGGCGATCATTGTCTGGTCATCGCTAACTTTGGCAACGCGCCCGGCCACGGCCTGCGGGTGAACCCAATAAGGCGCGCCGCTGTACTTGCGCCGCTGGTTGACTGCGTCGTGGGCAGCGATAGCAAAGGCTCGGGCTTGGCTTATCAAACCGTCCTTGTCATCACCCTGTTGCTGTTCGCGCTCGCTCTTCACGCCACACCCTCGACTTACCTCGATGTCTCAACCCACCTTAACCACAACTCAATCCATAGCCATTGATATCCACCAGAACGACTAATGCCTCCCGGCGTTTGTTCCTGTCTGCGGCTAGCCCCCCAAGTTCAGTCCGGCTATTGATTATGATAGCCGAGCGTTCGCCTGCAACTGCCACTTGCGCCGCGCCGAACCGCTCCGGGTCCGTTCGATGGCAGCATATGACCCACTCACCGCCGCACTCAACCACCGCTGTCCGGTTGCGGCCGCCGTGGGTACAACAACGCCATCGCCAACCCGCAGTAGAGCGCGACCAATAGCAGTGCCAGCAAACGCTCGCCCAGAGCGCCCGGGTCATTTACACCATCGACAGGGATCGTTGCGCTAAGGGCGACCAGATAGGCCATAAATGCTGTCTGCAAGTAGACAGGGATAGGCACAGAGCGCAGTAATCCAGACATCCACAGAGACCCACACAGTGCCAGCGACCATAGTGCCGGAGGGGATGGCAATATTGCCGACGCCATTAATACCGGTACCCCGGCTGCGATTCCGACAATATTGCCAAACAGAGTTTCCAAGCGGGTTTGACGGCCGCTTCCACGCTCGCGGGCCGCCAGAAAGGTGGCCAACGTAGCGGCCACGAACACCGCGCTCCCCAGTACAAAGTGCAGACAGAAGTAGAGTGCGCTGGTAAACACCAATGCCTTCATCACTACAGTCACGGGGCGATCCGCGCCAACTGTTCCGCGAACCTCACCACCCTCCACCGGCTCACTCCGCTCCGGCCACAGACAAAAGGCAGCGATAGCCGCCAGCACGCCCAAGATAAACATGGCCGTAATCCACAGCGGCAATATCCACGCTGAAAGTCGCCCGGCCATCAGCAGTACCATGGTAATCGGCATGATAATCAACAGCAGCCGCGCCACCAGATCATCAGGGTTATGCGCCTGCCGACCAAAACCCACCAACGCCATGGCTAGCACCGCACTCCACTGCGCGGCCGGGTAGTCATGCAATAGCTCACCGATTGACGCCACCGGCACACAGATGAGCACGATAAGCCCGGTTAACTTCATCACCAGCGGCCGGGTCGGCCTCTGCGGAGAGATAAACAGCACCAGCACGCAAAACAGTGCTGGAAGAAACGGCAGCGGTAGCCGCAACCAAAAACAGATGCCAAACAGCACCAGCGGCGCCACTGCAAACCGCAGTTGCCTCAGCGCCATGGCATCCCAGCTCAAAACAGGTAAGTCAAGATGCTGACAAGGCGAATCCATGCAGCGCCCAACATCGACAGCATCCCGGCCTCTTCGGTATACACCAGCACCGATGCTTCTGAACCATAGCGCACGCCAGACGGCGGCCTCTGATCGAATGTAACCAGTACCGGAAAGCGGACGTCACCGCTGGAAGCGGGGGCATTCATCAGTCCGCTGCTGCTCTCCGTCGATGTACCACCAGCGATACCCCAGCCAACGCTGCGCACCGTCCCCTGAAACACGCGCCCAGGTAACACTTCAAGGACAATATCCACTGGCAGCCCCGGTCGAATATGTTCAAGCGAATTTTCGCCGTACATAGCAGTAATCCAGATATCGTCGGCGTCAATGAAAGTCATCGCTGCCGAACCAACTCCCACGTAGTGCCCCGGGGCCAATTGGACATTAGTGATCACCCCCTCGCCCGGCGCTTTTACTTCGGTGCGTAACAGGTCCAGTCGCGCCCGACGCAAGTTGGCCAGCGCCTCCTGCAAGCGCGGGTTTTGCTGCCCGCTAGGCCCAAGGTTTGCCTTAGCTTTTTCCAGATTGGCTTCCGCTTCATCCACGGCGCCTTCCGCCTGAAGATATGCCGCCTCGGCTTGGTCGTACTGAGACTGCGACAATAATCCACGTCGATTGAGGTCACTCGCCCTTTGCACCTGCAAACGCGCGTTATTGCGGACCGCTTGAGCCTGAATTACCCGTGCCTGAGCGGTTTGCACCGCAGCAGTATCGGCACCGATGACAAGACCTACGGTAGCCAAGTGGGCTTCCTGCTGGGCCAGTGCCAGCTGATAGTTGTCCGTTTCGATACTGAATAACAACTCTCCCTTCTCAACCAACTGGTTATCAACCACCGCCACGTCATCCACCAGACCTGCCACCTGCGGAGCGATCCGGATTAAATTCGCCTGAACGATGCCGAAACCGCTAAAGGGAATCACACGTTGAGCCCATACTGAGTAAAGAAATAGGCTGGCAGTAACCATCGTCAAATACAGCGCTAGCCGGCGCACTGGATCGGGCTGTTGAGGAGCGGGGGCATTAACGGGATCGAGCGATTCAACCGGCTCTGACATAGGCATCACTCCGTTGGTTTATCGGCAGCAGGCGCACCGGGACGGCGAACCACGGCTATAGTAGATCTTCAATAACGATCCAAGACAGCATCGACGCCATCAAGCGTTGCCAAAGGGTGGTATTCGGCTCGGATTGATACGTTACATCACCATCCTCACGCCACTCTTTCCAGCTTAGACGTCCGTCAGAAATATTTACCTGATAGGCACGCTGGGCGATGGACAGCGCAAAGGCATCGCTCAACCCCTGAGCCAACGGCTCACTTTCAAACACCACTCCCATCTCAGTGTTGATATAGGCCGAGCGCGGATCCATGTTGAACGATCCCACGAACAGGTAGCGCCTATCGACCCCAATCACCTTAGCATGGAGGCTGGCACGCGAAGAGCCCGCAGCGCTCTGGTTTTCTTTGTTTTGCGGCGGCAAGGAGCGAGCTTTCATCTCCCAGAGTTCAACACCCTGTTGCAGCAACGGCTCGCGATACCGCATGTATCCGGCGTGTACCAGAGTCACATCGTTAGTCGCCAGCGAGTTGGTAAGTACCTTCACCGAAACCCCGTTGTCGACTAAGTCACCAAGCTGCTCCACCAGTGCCTCACCCGGCACAAAATAGGGCGAGACGATAATCAACTCAGCGCCAATCTGCGTCACCCAGCGCCCCATATGCGAAACCACCGCGCTATCAGCCAGTTCACTTTTCGCGTCGATCAGACCGGGCGGATCGTAAAGCACCTCGGCTCTCCCCCAAACAAACGGTAAGCGCCCAATAGCGCCCGAGGCCAGGTAGGTATGTTGCGCGACCGACTCCGGCAGCGGGGGCGGTGCACTTGTTGTCGCACCAACCAGCGACTCCCTGCCCTCTTCCGCGACAAACGGCACCACCCACTTGCTGTTCCAGTAACGGTCAAACGCTGCGGCGACCTCGGCAACGGCGGGCCCCACCATCAGCACATCCATATCGGCAAAGGTACTGTGCCCACTGATGTCAAAGTACTCGTCACCCACGTTGCGACCGCCCACCACGCTGAACGCGCCGTCCACGGTCAGAGATTTGTTGTGCATACGGTGGTTAAGTCGGGAAGGCTCCAACAGCAAGTTAAGTCCTCGCCAGCTGCGGTGGCGAAAAGGGTTATAGAGCCTTACGCTGATCTGCGGATGAGCATCCAGGGTCAGCAACGCCGGGTACTTGTCTGCCATATCGAGATCATCAAGCATCAAGCGAACCCGAACGCCACGTTGTGCCGCGTGAAGCAGCTCCCGAGCCAATAACGCACCGGAAAGGTCGTCGTGCCAGATGTAATACTGCAGATCCAAACTTTGTTCGGCCCCACGAATCAGCGCAATGCGCGCCGCCAGCGCATCCTGACCACGTGACAGCGCCACAAAGCCAGACTGGTCCGGACCACCGCGTTCACGGCTTGCCAGCAGTGAGGCGCCCTGACGGCCCAGTGCGGTTTCGATACTCAACGGCACAGCATAACTCGGCGGTGCTGCGACTGCAGGCACTCCCGAGACGCAACCGGAAAGTACCAAAGGAAAGGCGGGGAAAATGAGCCACGACAAACCTATAAGAAAAACCTTCCGTCTGACTGCCCGTGATCGCGGTCGCACACGTGCCAAAATAACCGTCCAAAGAGAACGTAAACTATTCATACGCGAATCCGCACCTCGCGGGCATCGATCATTTGCTGAATTGCCACTTCAAGGTCGATCTGATCCGGGTTGTCAGCGGGCTGGTTGAGCAATTCCGCCAACAACTCGGCCTGCTCCAGGGTGCGGGCGTTTCCCTGACCGTCCTGCACATAGGCGGCCCAGGGGACACACTTGGTGAGCGGAAACAGCTGACCCGGCTCTGGCGAGATATCGATATTCACACAGGACACAAACAGCAGCTTCTTGTCGCGGTACTCCCGCGCTTTGGCAATGCTGCGAAAGGTGCGGTCAAACTCAGCCTGGGTGTTGAACTGTGCCGCCGACAGCAGGGGCGCCGGTGAGGTAACGATCTCTGGCATGTGCGGCAACAGGTTTTCTTCCAGTTGGTCGCGAACGCTCTGGGCATCCCCGTCCGGGCGCCGAAAACTGAACAGGTCCGAACTCAACGCATCACCAATGGGCTCCCGCCCTCCCGGGCGCCAGAACTCGGGTTCGGTGCGCTCAATCAAGCTAGCGGCGGCGACAAACACCCGCGCCGTGCTCAATGTCCGTACCAGCCGCGGCAACCCCTCGCTGTCCAGCGCCAGCAACCGGTCAAGACGTGGAAACAGCCCTTCCAGGCGGCGCTGATCAAGCAGCTGGTTATCGACCACCACCGCTTCCACGCCTTGCTCTTCGGTTAGTTGGATGTTGTCACGGGCAAACTCGTACTCCTGCTGGTACCAACGTAACAGCTCACCCAGCTTGCCGCAGGTGGTGGTGCGATGATTGTCCTCGGTCTGCAGCCGGCAGTACTCGCCAAAGCGGCCGCTGTCCGGGTCATAGCCCACGTGGCTGGCCTGAATCACCACCAGATCTTTACCATGATGGGCGTGGGGCCCATGGCGATCGGTGGCGACAATACCGCCGACCTGGCCGTGATTAAAGGGAAAGGCGCCAAAATGCTTGGCGATCAGGATCACGGGGAAGCCCTGACTCTCATCAGAGCAAAAGGCTCGTGACGGCATGATGTTTCCCGCTTCAAATCCGAGTGAGCGGCAGTAGTTATACAACCGCGGCGCAAACTGGCTATAGCGCATCATATACTCGGGGCGGAATTCGCAGGTGACGGATTGGCTCATGCGGGACTCTATTAATTATTGTTTTGCCTTTTTATAGTCCAACGCCGCCGCGGTTGCAGGGTCAGCTACTCGACTGTTCTTCGGGCAGGAACGGCTCATCCCGATAGCGCGCCTGGATCTGTTTGAACTCTTCGGCACAGGCAAAGGCAGCTTCGACGCACACCGGATCAAACTGGGTGCCGGCATTACGCAGCAAGTAGGCGAAGGCATCGTTTACCGCCCACGCATGTTTGTAGGGGCGTTCACTGGTCAGCGCATCAAACACGTCCGCCACCGCCACGATGCGGCCTTCAATGGGAATAGCCTCACCCTTGAGGCCGTTGGGGTAGCCACTGCCATCGTAGCGTTCGTGGTGGCAGCCGATGATATTGAGCAACATATCGGTATGGCGGATGCGCTCCAGCCCAAACTCCTTGATCATCATCTGCGCCATCTCCACTCCGCGCGCCACATGCGCTTGCGCTTCCCGATACTCCTCCGGAGTGAGTTTGCCCGGCTTCAGCAGGATGGCGTCGGCGATCGCGATTTTGCCGATGTCGTGGAGCTGTGAAAAATTGAAGATGAACTCAACCTCTTCATCACCCAACCCAAAACCGGGAGCAACGGTCTTGGCAATCAAACGCGAGTAGGTGGACATCCGGCGCAGATGGTTGGCGGTTTCCTCATCACGATGACGGCTGAACTCGCGGGCAACCGTGACCGCACCGCTGAGGGTACGAATAGCCGCAAACTGCACCGCGACGATAGCGGCCAGCACCTTGGCATACGGCTGCAGCTTATCGATTACCCGCTGGTTGAAGTAACAAGGCTTGTCGGAGTCAAAAAACAGGAACCCTACCAGTTGATCGTCAAAAATCAGCGGCTCGGTATAACTGGAGTGGTAGCCGGCTTCGACAATTTTGCGACTGTGGAGCGTATTGGCCCGGCGCAGGATATCCAGGTCATCGAGTACTCGGGGTTTACCATCGCGGGCCAACTGCTGCAACGAGGGCACATCCGCCAGTTTCACTTCATAAAACATCAGCGGCGATTCGCCATCAGTGCTGTTGGCGAAGGTTTTCAGGGTGTCACTGGGCTGGTCGTAGATCGCCACAGCCACCCGGCAGAGCTGGTGAAACTGGCTGCGCAGGCTATTGTGAATCCGCAGCAGTGTGTCACCGATGGAGTTCTCGATCATCCTTAACCGTACTCAAGCAATGGTTATTGTTGAGTTAAGGTTTAGCAGATTCGCCCTGATCTCTCTATGGGAATTCGGCGTAATTGGTTCAAATGGCCAGCCGGCATCAGCTGTCTCCGGCAGTGGCAACAGCAGCTACGACGACGCCGCAGCTGCTGCCGAGGCAGCACCCCATTGCTCATCGGCAACCACCCGCAGCGGTAGCAGATCACTGGCATTGGTGATCACCGGTGAGCGGTCGACACGCACAGAGGCCGCGCTGTACTTACCATCCACGCTGAAGGTACCGACCTGCACATAAAGCTGCTGCAGCTGGGGTAAGGGGAACAGCTGTTGATAGACCTGCTCCTGCTCACCGAAGCGACCTCCGGTTTCCTCGGTCAGCTCGCGGCTCGGGTCCACCAGGCTGATATTGAAGCCGCAACGCCCGGCGATTGGCTTACTGACGTAGCCCTTGGCGACCAGCGTCGTTGACAGCTTGTAGTCGGTTTCAAGCAGATATGGACTCTGAGGGAACAGCTGCCACAGCACCGGCAGGATCGCTTTATTGCTCGGCACCAGCGTCCACAGCGGCTCAAACACCATCACCTCCGGGCGTAGCAGCACGTCGACCAGACGGAGATTACCCTGGCGTGGGCGCGCCGCCCCGATCGCCGCCAGGGCCTGGTCTTCATCACACTCGGCGCGCAGTTGGTCCAGCGCGGTTTCCCAAGCCCAGGTTTTCCATACCCAAAGCACGCGCTCGCCATCGCTGTCGACTACATGGCCACTATCGTCCCATCTGAGTCCGCCCATACCCCGAATCCGCTTGGTCCGATAGCCTGCAGCCTCAGCCGCCGATGCCATGTAGGCAGCGTGATAGTCCTCTTCAGGGTCATCATCCTGAAGAATATGTAACAGCGAATCGACGTCATTCTTGCGCCAGGCTCGCACCAGATCGGCGTATAGCGCCGCTCCCGGATCACGCCCCTGGGTCACCCCTGCTGCGTCAAACCAGCGCTGCTGCAGCAGGCCGGTTTCCAGGTAGCAAGAGGCGGAATCGGCGTTGTACTCGTACACTTTGAGCCCCCGCTCCGATAGCGAAAAGTCGAAGCGTCCGGTCACCATCTGATTGCGACGGTTGTTCCAGGATGCGCGCAGCTTGGGCCAGATGGAACGCGGCAGATTGAAACGCGCCAGCAGCTCATCATCCTGAAGCACACGGTGAGTGGCGTGCATGAACATGGCATGCAGTTCGTTGGTGGCGTGCTTGAGTTCCGCTTCAGCGCTGGCAGATAGCGCGAACCAGAGCCGCTGCTGCCAGGGATCGCTGCTCAAGCGGGCGCCCCCCATAGCCGCGGCGTAGGCACGCTGTTCCGGGCGGCTGAGGTCCAGCCAATCCTCCGGCGGTGGCTCCGACAGCTCGCGCAGATCGAGATTGAGCAAGTCAGGGGACAACTCCTGCCGCGGCAGCGCATGGGTCGCATCGTCGGTGGCGGTAACCCAGCCAAGGATCGAACCCTGGGCGAACGTGCACGACACCAGATAGCCACCCGTTTCGGTGCGCAGCAAGGCCAGCTCGCGCCCCCAGTCCTGCCCGGGCGGCCAGAGTCGATGGTCCAGATTCTGCTCGGCGATTCGTACCCGGTCCTCAAACACCGCCGTCACTATCGCTACGTGCCCGGTGTCCTCGAACTCCCCACCCTCAGCCCAGATCAGCAGGGAGCCGGGCTCCGGCGGCCGCTGACCGCCGTTGGCGAAGGACTGGAGTGCCACCGGCGCGTTATCACGCACCGCTCTGCCGCTGCGTAGTTCGAATATGTCGTACGCCATCGCCACGTCGTCAAACAGCCAGCCACGATTGAGATAGAGCCAGCGCCGGGCAAACTCGACGCACTGCCATTTGTAGCCCATAAACACGCCGTCGTGATAACTGCGGAACGACTCACGGTCCGGGTATGCTGCGCTGTCGGCGCTGGGGTAATGGGAGGAGTACACCGGCACGCCACCGGGGGCGTAGCCCAGCACTGTGCCGAAGGGGGCGGGTGTATTCATGGCAGCTACCTCAGTCGTGCCGGCCGCGCAGTTCCAGCCGGCGCGCAAACTCCTGCATCACCTGCAGGTAAAGCTCGTCACCGAGGTACTTGTCCTCTACCCCGGAATCGATACTGGGATTATCGTTGACCTCAATGACCACCGCGCGATTGCCGCTCTGCTTGATATCGATGCCGTAGAGACCATCACCGATCAGCTTGCTCGCCTTCATCGCCACCTGCAGTACCGGTTTGGGCACCTCAAAGGTAGGCAGGGTGTCAAAGCCGCCGGACTGCACCGCACCCTCACCGTGCTTGTAGATCTGCCAATGCTTTTTGGCCATGTAATAGCGACAGGCGTAGAGCGGCTTCTGGTTCAGTACGCCGATACGCCAGTCGTATTCGGTGTAGAGAAACTCCTGCGCCAGCACCAGCGCTGATTGCTTCAGTAGCCCCCGGCTGTGCTCGCGCAATCCCGCCCAGTCATCTACCTTGGCCATGCCGCGGGAGAACGACCCGTCGGGTATTTTCAGCACAATAGGGTAACCCAACCGTTCCGCTACCTCATGCAGACGCGCCTCGTCACTGCTGCAGAGGATCTCCGTCCGCGGCGCCGGAATCTTGTGGCGCCGCAGCAGATCGCTCAGGTACACCTTGTTGCAGCAGCGCATGATCGAGGCGGGATCATCGATCACCACCAGCCCTTCCGACTCGGCTTTTTTGGCAAAGCGGTAGGTGTAGTCATCGATGGCGGTGGTTTTGCGGATAAACAACGCGTCGAACTCCGCCAGCCGCTGCAGGTCGCGCCGCCCGATCAGTTCCGCTTCGATACCCACCTTGGCTGCCGCTTTGATAAAACGCTTCAGCGCTCTGGGATCGCTCGGCGGCAGACTCTCCTCCGGATCTACCAGTATCGCCAGATCGTAACGCGCCGGCTTGCGCGCGCTGGGTTTGCGCCAGATTTTGCGGCTGAACTGATCCAAGGCGCGGGCAAACAGGTCCTGATCCCCTTCAGTGGTGAGATCGCTGAGGCCCAGCAGCTTGAGCTCTTTCACCTGCCAGCGGTCACCCTTGAAGCGCAGCGCCACTTCGAGCATCGGACAGGGCAGACGCTCGAACAGCTCCTGGGCTAACGGGCGCAGATACACCTCGGCGGTATCACCAAAGAAGCTGCGAAAGCGCAGTTCCGACTCACCATGCTGTGGCTGCAACCGTTGCAATTGTTCGATCATACCGACCAGTTGCAGCTGGTAGAGCGCGCGGCGGCTGAGATCGTTAATCACTTTCAGCGAAGGCAGAATATGATGCTGCCGCGCTTCCGCCAGCAACGAGCAGTAGTAGCCGGGCGACAGATAACGCCGGCTACGGCACAGATTAATGACCCGCACCCGGCCCTTGGGCTCTGGCAGGTTGAGATACTCTTCAAAACTAATGACATCACCGCTGGGAAAATAGGGCGACCAGTCTTCCAGGGTGTCGACAACGATGAGAAGCGTCGACATGATAACTCCGTGGGTGGGGTAAATGTGGAGCCAGAATTTGGCGCGATTCTGCGCCTATTCCATGCCTCGGGCAACACTTTTTTAGTCCCCCTATGCCGCCCCGTGACCGCTCCGGCAAAAATCGCCACAGCCCTATTGCCACGGGGCCTACAGCAGATCTACACTGACTGGCATTCGCTCATTTTGAGCCACCTTCTCCCCGCCCTTCCGGAGGCGTATTCTGGCTATGTCCCTGCCCGCCCGATCTGTGCTGCTGCGTGCCGCCGATCACGATGACCTCGACGCCCTGGTAGAACTTGAAAATGCCTGTTTCGATGGTGACCGTCTCAGCCGACGCAGCTTTCGGCACCTGCTGCGCGGGCGCCACAGCCAGTGCCTGGTGGCGACCAGTGAGGGTCAGGTTGTTGGCTATATTCTGCTGCTGTTCCGTCGTGGGTCATCGTTGGCACGGGTCTACTCGCTGGCAACCGCTCCGGCTTGGCGAGGGAGCGGCATCGGCCGGCAACTGTTACAGGCCGCAGAATCCGTGGCACGCGAACGGCGCTGCCTGTTCGTGCGGCTGGAGGTGCGTGAAGACAATCCCGCCGCGCTGGCTCTCTACCGCGCCAAGGGATACAAGCTGTTCGATACCGAACCGGACTACTACGATGACGGCGCAACCGCCCTGCGGCTGGAAAAAGCATTGGCGCATACGCCGCCCCAGCCGCACCAGCGCCAGCTGTTCTATCGCCAGAGTACTCCCTTTACCTGCGGACCGGCGTCGCTGATGATGGCGATGGCATCACTGGATGCGGACAGCTGTTCACTGGATACCCGTACCGAGATCCAGCTCTGGCGCGAAGCGACCACCATATTCATGACCGCCGGCCACGGCGGCTGTTCACCGGAAGGCCTGGCGCTGAGTGCCTGGCAACGCGGCTTCGACGTTACCCTCTACCGCCAATGCCATGACATCCCTTTTATCGAGGGGGTGCGGGACGAGCGCAAGAAGCAGGTAATTCGGCTGGTACACGACGATTTCATCGAGCGGATCAACGCCAGTGAGATCCAGTTGCAGGATACCGCTATCACCCCGGCGCAGTTACAACAGCATATCGCCGCCGGCGATTGTCTGATCACGCTGATCAGCACCTGGCGTTTGAACCGCAATAAAGCTCCACACTGGGTATTCGTGGCCGGCTGTGACGAACGATTCGTCTATCTTAACGACCCGGATCCGGATGAAGATGGACACCACCCCTTCCACGACAGCATTCACCTGCCGGTCAGTCATCAGGAGTTCGAACGCATGGCCTGTTTCGGCAGCCAGAAGCTGAAAGCGACGCTGGTACTGCGCCCTGCCGGCGGCGAAACCCTGGCTGACGCCGGCAACATCGTCGAATGAACCTAGACCTGACCCTCAGCGCCCTGCTCGATCTGGCGCCACTCCAGTGGAGCAGCATCCTCGCAGCGATGCTCTCGGCCACCATCATCGGTCTGGAGCGCCAGTTGCTGGGCAAGCCGGTGGGTATCCGCACCAGTACCCTGATCTGCCTCGGCACCTACGTCTTTATCGCCATCTCTAACCACGTGATGCGCGATGTCACCGACCCATCCCGGATCATCGGTCAGGCGGTCACCGGTATCGGCTTTCTTGGGGCCGGGGTAATGATGTCCCGCGATGGCGCCGTGGTCGGTGTTACCTCCGCCGCCTGTATCTGGATGCTGGCCGCGATCGGCGTCACCATCGGCGTTGGCGAGCCGCTGCTGGGAGTCAAACTGGCACTGCTATCGGTGCTGGTTCTGGTCGGGGTTGATATCGCGGAGAACAGCTTCAAGGCGCTGCAACGCGGCGTACATCGTCGCCTGGGGCGCCATGGACGCCAGCCACGGGATCCTGAAAGGCTGCCCTGACGGCCCGCACATCTCGCTTTGCTAAATTGACAAAGCGCAACCAACCTCTAGGCTAACTGAGTGATAACGCGACATGGCTCCCCTTTTTTATTCCAGCTCAGGAGTCCCTCATGAAAGGTGACAAACAGGTGATCCAGCAACTCAACGCCGTGTTGACTCTGGAGCTCACCGCCATCAACCAGTATTTCCTCCATTCGCGCATGCAGCGTAACTGGGGGTTCGATGAGCTCAACGAGCACAGCTACAAGAAGTCGATTCAGGATATGAAACAGGCTGACGACCTGATCGAACGTATTCTGTTTCTCGAAGGCCTGCCCAACCTGCAGGATCTCGGCCGCTTGCGCATCGGCGAGAACATCCCCGAGATGCTCGAGTGCGACATGAGCCTGCAACTGGCGGAGTTGACCACGCTTCGCAGCACCATCGCGTTGTGTGAATCTCAGCAGGACTACGTCAGCCGCGAGCTGCTGGAGAAGATCCTCGATGAGGAAGAGGAGCAGGTGGACTGGATCGAAACCCAACAACACCTGATTCAGACCACCGGCATTGAAAACTACCTGCAGAGCCAGATGAGCTGAGGAGGCCACCATGAAAGGCAACGACAAGGTGATCGCCGCGCTCAACGGGTTGCTGGCCTCAGAACTGACTGCGATGGACCAATATTTTATCCACTCCCGGATGTATCACGACTGGGGGCTGGAAGCCCTTTACGAGCGAATCGCCCATGAATTTGACGATGAAAAAGAGCACGCATCGAAGTTGATTGAGCGAATCCTATTTCTTGAAGGCACCCCGGATATGGTCACGCGCGAACCGCTGCGCGTCGGTAAAAACGTGCCTGAGATGCTCAAGAATGATCTGTTGGTGGAGTACGAAGTGGGCGATGCCTTGAAACAAGCCATCGCCCTGTGCGAATCGGAATCGGATTATCAAAGTCGTGAAATTCTGGAAACCTTGCTAGCCGATACCGAGGAGGATCACGCCTACTGGCTCGAACAGCAACTGGGACTGATAGACAGAGTGGGGCTGCCCAACTACCTGCAATCCCAAATGAGCAGTTAGTATAAGCGCTATAACAAAACGCTATTGATAATCCTTCTCATTTCGATTAGCATGGACGATGTTGATCATGAGTGAGGCCGTGTTATGTACGTTTGCGTTTGCAAAGAGGTGACCGACAGCCAGCTGCAGCAAGTAGTGGTGGAAGGTGCAGATAATCTGCGCCAAGCCAGCCGCTGTACCGGACTCGGTACCCAGTGTGGTAAGTGTTTCTGTTTCGCACGCGAGCGCATCGAACATCATCGCGCACACGCCTCCCGGCAGGACAGCCGGGTAGCCTGATCGGCCAACCCCCAACTCCTTTACGCACCTCCGGGTGCGTTTTTTATGCGCCCGTGCCGGCTAAGGAGCCTGGTCTATTCGCCAACAAAAAACCCCGCCGCAGCGGGGTTTTGATCAGGGTCGACGTTTAGATATCTTCAACGTCAAACTCAGCTACCGGGCTGACGTCGGCGTCGTAGTCAACGCCTTCGATACCAAAGCCGAACAGGCGCAGGAACTCATCCTTGTAGCCCTGATAATCGGTCAGCTCGCGCAGATTTTCGGTAGTCACCGCCGGCCAGATTTCGCGACAGGCGTTCTGCACGTCGTCGCGCAGTTCCCAGTCGTCAAGGCGGAAGCGGTTACCCTCATCGGTCTCGCCCGCCGCCTGGTCGTCACGGAACAGGCGCTCACGGAACAGCCGGTTGATTTGCTCGATGCAGCCTTCGTGCAGGCCCTTCTCTTTCATCACCTTGAACGCCATGGCGATATAGAGCGGCATCACCGGAATCGCAGAGCTCGCCTGGGTAACCACGCTCTTCAACACTGCCACGTTGGCGCTGCCGCCCTTGGCGCTGAGGCGCTGGTCGAGTTCGTTGGCTGCGCGGTCCAGGTCCATCTTGGCTTTACCCAGAGCACCGTCCCAGTAGATCGGCCAGGTGATGTCTGTACCGATATAGCTGTAGGACACAGTGCGTGCGCCTTCGGCCAGCACGCCGGCCTTATCCAACGCATCAATCCACAGTTCCCAATCCTGACCGCCCATCACCGTGATGGTATCGGCGATCTCCTGCTCGGTGGCAGGCTCGACTTCCGCTTCGATGATGGTGTCACGGTTGGTATCCACCGCAGTGGAGCGGTAAGTTTCACCGATCGGCTTGAGGCAGGAGCGCACCACTTCACCACTGTCCGGCAGCTTGCGTACCGGGCTTGCCAGCGAGTACACCACCAGATCGACCTGCCCCAGATCCTGCTTGATCAGATCGATGGTCTTCTGTTTGGCTTCGTGGGAAAAGGCATCGCCGTTCAGGCTCTTGGAATAGAGCCCTTCCTCTTTGGCGCACTTGTCAAACGCTGCGGAGTTATACCAGCCGGCGGTACCGGTCTTCTTTTCGGTACCCGGCTTTTCGAAGAAAACGCCGATAGTCGCTGCCCCACAGCCGAACGCGGCGGTGATACGTGAGCACAAACCGTAGCCACTGGAAGCACCGATCACCAGCACCCGCTTGGGACCATTGGCGATGGGGCCGCCCGCTTTGACGGTGGCGATCTGTTGACGAACGTTGGCCTCACATCCGACGGGATGGGTAGTGGTGCAGATAAAACCACGAATTTTCGGTTGGATGATCACGGTCTGACTCAATCCTTCTGGTTAACGGTGACAAAAAGTGGCGCCATTATAGCCCGGAGCCACACCGGAATGCGAAATCGATCTCCGCTTTCAGGAGCTCGCCGATCCTTCACTATCGACAAAGATCCGGTCACGCCCGGCGGCCTTGGCCCGGTACAGCCGGCTGTCGGCGATCTCTACCAGTTTGGCACAGTCGTTTAGCTCCTCCAGTTCGCATAGATCAGCGATTCCGGCACTGAAGTAACAGGTCAACGTCGCCTTGCCGCGACGAACCGGTGAGGCGATTAACGCCTCACGATAACGGCTAAGCACGGTCTGCGCCTGCACCCGATCAATCCCGATAAACAAGACCGCAAACTCTTCCCCCCCGTAGCGCGCGACGAGATCGTAAGGACGACAATGACGCTTGAGCAAAGCGGCAAAGTGACTCAGCACCTCGTCACCGAAGAGGTGGCCGTGGTCATCGTTGACGGCCTTGAAATGGTCAATATCGAGCATGGCGAAAGAGAGTGGCGCATTATCGCGCCGGGCCTGGGCGCAGGCCGGCGCCATACGGTCGAAGAAATGGCGGCGATTGAACACACCCGTTAGCGGGTCGGTTATCGAAAGCTGTTCCAGCTTTTCTTGGTATGCATGGGTCTGGGTAACGTCCATCAACGTCCCCAGCGCGCGAAAAGCGGCGTTACCATGGGGCAATCGCTTGCCGGCAAACTGTAGCCAGCGATCCCCGACCCGCATGACCTGTTCGAGGTTATAACCGGGAGAACTTCCCTGCATGCGACCCCGCAAGCTGCGAAACAGCTCACATGCCGGGTGCCGGTCCTGCAGACTGAGCACCCCCTCACCGGCTTCAACGCCCAACAGCTCGGCGCTGCGCCGATCGAGGTAGAGTTCGTCATTGTCGAGGTTCCAGTCCCAGCAACCCAGATCAGCGCCCCAGAGGGCCAACGCCAAACGCTGCTGGCTGTCGCTGAGTTCGTCCTCAGCGCGCCAGCGATTGCGGATTTCCGCTCTTAGGCGGTGGTTTAGACGCATCACCAGATGGACTGCGATCACCAGTATCAGAATGCCGATACCGACCAACGGCACCGGAACCTCACTGGTTTGATAGAGGTAGTCCAGACCCGCGAAGCAGGTACCGCTGAGCAGGGCCAGCAGAAGACCCAGCCACGGGGCCAGCCCCCATCGTGACGGGTGCCAGCCCTGATCGATTCGCCGCAACACCCTGACCACGTAGAAACCTCCCGGAACCTGCCGGAAGTTTAGTCCACACCGTGCCTGGTGTTATTAACCCCGATTCAATCCAGCAGTGACTTTGGCGTGATCATCGACAGCAATTGCTCAAGATCAAGACTGGCTTCGAGCGCGTCCGCCAGGCGGTCGATACCCTCCTCCTGCAGCGCGCTGAGGTCCTGATGCCGGGGGCGCTCCAACCCGGCCCAGCTGAGCAGCGCCGCCAGTGCTTGCGGATGGTCGAATAGTCCGTGCAGATAAGTGCCAAGGATCTGGCCATCATTGGAACGCGCACCATCGCATCGTCCGGCAAGCGTTACCAGCGGCTGCTCCAGCGCCTTGCCGCAGCTGATACCGGCGTGAATCTCGTAGCCGGTCACCATCGCCCCCCAGGGCTGCAACCGGCCCTCGACCCGGTGCAGCTGTTTCTGCGGTTGCAGCCGGGTGGAGAAATCCAGCAGCCCCAGGCCCGGGGTGTCGCCGACGCGACCCTCAATTCCCTGCGGGTCGGACAGCGTCTGCCCTAGCATCTGAAAGCCGCCGCAGATACCCAGCAGCTTGCCGCCATAACGCAGGTGACGCGCAATAGCGTTCTCCCAACCGTTGGCACGCAGCTGTTGCAGGTCACTGGCGACGCTCTTGGAACCGGGCAAAATAATGAGGTCAGCAGCCGGAATCCTCTGCCCCGGGCCAACAAAAATCAGCTCTACCTGCGGGTGCATCCGCAACGCATCAAAGTCGGTATGATTCGAGATCCGCGGCAGCACCGGCACTGCCACTTTCAACAACGGCCCCTCGGCATTGAGGTTCTGCGCGGCGATGGCGTCTTCTGCTTCCAGATAGAGCCCCTGCAGGTAAGGAACCGTGCCCAGCAGCGGTTTGCCGGTACGCTGTTCCAGCCAGCGGTTGCCCGGCTCCAGCAGGGCGATATCACCGCGAAACTTGTTGATAATCAGTGCTTCGGTGCGCTGGCGTTCGCTGTCACTGAGCAGCTCCAGGGTCCCCACCAGATGGGCAAACACCCCGCCGCGGTCGATATCGGCGATCAGGATGACCGGGCAGTCGACCGCTTCAGCGAAGCCCATATTGGCGATGTCGCGGTCGCGCAGATTGATCTCCGCCGGACTCCCCGCCCCCTCGACGACTACCAGCTCATACTGTTCACACAAACGCCGATGGGACTGCAGAACCGCCGCCAGCGCCCGCGTTTTGTAATCATGATAGGGACCGGCTTCCATCTCGCCGATGGGGTGGCCATGGACGATGACCTGGGCGCCGGTATCGGTATTAGGCTTAAGCAGCACCGGATTCATGTCGGTATGGGGTTCCAGCCCACAGGCGCGTGCCTGTACCGCTTGCGCGCGACCGATTTCACCGCCGTCAACGGTGACCGCGCTGTTAAGCGCCATATTCTGCGGTTTGAACGGCGCCACCCGAATACCGCGGCGATAGAACAACCGACACAATCCGGTTACCAGCGCACTCTTACCCGCATCGGAAGTGGTGCCCTGAATCATCAGCGTCTGTCGTTGCATGGTTGCTACCTGCTTGCCTTTCATCAATGGCGCATTAAGATGACGCCGGTCTTTCGCTTTCTCGCCTTGCTACCCTGCCGGATCCGCCATGCTGTTCAGCCTGCTCATCCTAGTCTTTGCCCTGATGTTAGACGCGTTGCTGGGCGAGCCACGCCGCTGGCACCCACTGGTGGGATTTGGCCGGCTGGCTGCGGCTTTGGAGCAGGCATTGTACGGCAGCCGCCCGACAACACCAGTGCAAATGCGTGCCAAGGGTGTCGCCGCACTGGTGATCGCCATCGCCCCACTATCCATCCTGGCCTGCCTGATCACTTGGTTACCGGGGGGCTGGCTGTTTGAACTGATCGGTCTTTATCTCTGTCTGGGTCGCCACAGCTTGCGCCAGCACCTGCTGGCCGTCGCCACGCCACTGGCAGAGGGCGATCTCGAGCGGGCACGCAGCCACCTCGGCCGGATCGTCAGCCGCGATACCGATTCCCTCGATCAAACCGGGATCGCCGCTGCGGCGGTCGAATCGGCGCTGGAAAACGGCCATGACGCCCTGTTCGCGACCCTGTTCTGGTTTCTGCTGGCCGGCTTGCCCGGCGCCCTGCTCCACCGGCTGGCCAACACGCTGGACGCCATGTGGGGGTATCGTAATGAGCGCTACCGTGAGTTTGGCTGGGCAGCGGCCAGACTCGATGACCTGCTGGGTTGGATCCCCGCGCGGGTCACCGCACTGGGCTACGCCGCCTGCGGCGCAACAGCGGTGGCCCTGCATGCGTGGCGCACCCAGGCAGAAGCCCATGACAGCCCTAATGCGGGACCAGTGATGGCAGCCGGCGCCGGCGCGCTGGAGGTTCGGGTCGGCGGCGACAACCTGTATCAAGGCCGGCTGCGCCGGCGCCCGCGTTTCGGCTTCGGCGCGACCGTTAGCCATATCGACATTCAGCGAGCGCTGAATCTGATCGACCGGACGCTACTGCTATGGCTGCTGGTCGTTTTGGCGCTGGCACTGGCCGTGGGGAGCAGCTCATGATGCTGGAACATGGCGGACGCCTGCACGCCGCAGCCCGCAAATACCAGCGTCCGCTGGAGCAGTGGCTGGACCTCTCCACCGGCATCAATCCCCACGGCTGGCCGGTTGCAGCGATTCCATCAGCGGTCTGGAACCGCCTTCCGGAGCCAGATGACGACCTCACGCAGGTGGCCCGCGAGTATTATGGCTGCCGATCCCTGCTGCCCCTCGCCGGCAGTCAGGCAGCTATCCAAGCACTACCGCAGCTACGCCCTTGTGGACAGGTTGCGCTGCCGCGTATCGGCTATCAGGAACACCTCAACGCCTGGCACCGCGCGGGGCATCGTGTCAGCCTCTATGACCAACTACCCGACGATGCCAGCGGCTATGACGTTGTGGTGGTGATTAACCCCAATAACCCCAGCGGCGCGCACACAGCAGCAAGTCGGTTACTGACACTGCACCGGCAGTTAGCCTCCGGCGGCGGCTGGTTGGTGGTGGATGAGGCGTTCGCTGACGCCGCACCGGAGCAGAGTCTGGCGGCATACAGCGACCGTCCGGGATTACTGCTGCTGCGTTCGGTGGGCAAGTTCTTCGGTCTGGCCGGCCTGCGCGCCGGTTTTCTACTGGCAGAGCAACCGCTGTGCGCACGCCTGGAGCAGCACCTCGGACCTTGGGCCATGAGCCATCCGGCCCGCTGGGTGTGCATCCACGCTCTGCAGGACCGCCATTGGCAGAACGACACCCGCCGAATACTGGTTCAGGAGAGCCGCCGGCTGACACAATTGCTGCAGCGGCTAAACCCACAAAAAACCGCCGGTTGCGCCCTGTTCCAAACCCTCTACCATGAGCGGGCGACACAACTGCACCAGCAGTTCGCCGATCACGGGGTGCTGACCCGATTATTCAACGACGCCCGCCTGTTGCGGCTGGGGCTCCCCGCAGATGAGGCTCAGTGGCAACGGCTAACGCAGGTTGTTGACCAACTGGCCGGCACTCAACCCACCTCTGCGACAACGAGACCGAATGATGACTGACGAGCAACGCGACCAGCGCCACCACGCCCGCATGCAGCGCAAGAAGGCGATCATCGACGCCAAGATCCAACGAGCCACTGAAGAGCGCGGAATTCTGGTGATCCTCAAAGGTACCGGCAAAGGCAAAAGCAGTTCCGCTTTTGGCATGGTGGCACGAGCCCTCGGGCACGACATGCAGGTGGGTATCGTGCAGTTCATCAAGGGTAAGTGGCAGACCGGTGAAGAGAAGCTGTTTGCCAACCATCCGGCGGTGCGATTTGAGGTGATGGGCACCGGATTTACCTGGGACACTCAGGATCGCCGTGCCGACATTGCAGCGTCTGAACAGAGCTGGTCAAAGGCGGAGCGGATGCTCGCCGACGAGCATCTATCACTGGTGGTACTGGACGAAATCACCTACCTGTTCCAATACGACTACCTGCCGCTGGAAAAGCTGCTCACCGCGCTCTCCCGGCGCCCGGCACATCAGCACGTTGTCATTACCGGTCGCCCCTGTCCCGATGCCCTCGAAGCGGTAGCCGATACCATTACCGAGGTGCGCAACCAGCGCCACGCCTTTGCCAGCGGGATCAAAGCCCAGCCCGGGATCGACTGGTGACAGCCAAACGGCAACCCCGCATCAGCCGGTACCGACTTTGGCGTGCGCCCGACGATGGCGCACCCCTGTCGCATCCATAGCCCGCCGGGTTAATAAATTACCCTCAGCGGGTGGTTTTCCACTAAGCTAGCGTTCAGCACCCATTTGGATAGACGCATAGAGAGATATGGTCAACACCACGCGCGAAAGGATCCTCGCCGCCCTTGCCGCCAGCGGCTTTCTGATCTTGCTGCTGACGGCCATCCAGTTGGGCTTCAACTACTGGCTCCACGAAGCCGAACGCCATACCCGCCTGATCGCGCTGGATTCCGCCAAGAACCTGGAACGCAACGTCGAGCGCTCGTTGGCGGGCGCCAAGGTACTGGGAACCTACATCGAAGTGACCGGCGGGCGCAGTGATAATTTCGAGGCGATCGCCGACAGCATTCTGCACAACCTGCAGGGGATCACCAACCTGCAACTCGCACCTGATGGCGTCATCGCCAAAATCTACCCTCTGGCCGGCAACGAAAAGGCGATCGGCCATGACCTGTTGCAAGACGACAAACGCCGTGCCGAAGCCCGCAAGGCGATCGAAACCCACAAGCTAACCCTGGCCGGCCCCTTTGAGCTGGTTCAGGGCGGTGTAGCGATCATCGGTCGTCAGCCGGTGGAGATTGAGCAGCAGTTCTGGGGATTTGCCTCAGCGCTGATTCGGATGGATCAGGTGATGGCGATGAGCGAACTGGACCAGCTTGCCGCCGCGGGCTACGGCTACAAGTTGTGGCGCAACCATCCCGACAGCGGCGAGCCGCAGGTGATAGCCGGTGACCGTTCACTGACGGCGGAGATTCTCACTCAGGCCACCATTACCCTGCCCAACTCCACCTGGTATCTGGACGTCGCCTACTTCAAACCGCCCAAGTTCCGGGCCGCCAACGCCCTGGCCTTGGCGCTGGCGCTGCTACTCAGCCTGATTATCGGCCACTGGGTTTTTCATCTGCTCGCCCGGCCACGATTATTGGAACACCAAGTGGCCGTCAAGACCGACCAGCTGCAGCACACCAACCGGCAACTGCGCCATGAAAGAACCCAACTGGGGCTGTTTCGTAGCGCCGTAGAGCAGAGTGGCAATGCCATCGTCATCGCTAACAGCGAGGGGGTGATCGAATACACCAACCCCCGCTTTCAAGAAGTCACCGGGTTTTCCTCCGACGAGGCCCGTGGTCGCTACCCCAGCATCATCAAATCGGTCTTTACCTCCCCCCAGGAGAACAGCGAGCTCTGGCAGACCTTGAAGAGCGGCAACGTCTGGCGCGGAGAGCGCCGCAACCAGCGCAAAAACGGTAGCCACTACTGGTCGCTGATGCACATCGCACCGATCCGCGACGAACAGGGCTCCATTACCCACTACATCTCCGTCAGCGACGATATTACCGACGCCAAAGAGAACCAGCTGCTGATCGAAAAACTGGCCTACCATGACTCCCTCACCGGGCTTGCCAACCGGCGCTACTTTGTCGACCGACTGGAACAGGTGGTGCGCTACAGCGAACGTCACCAGCGCTGCTCGGCGGTGCTGTTTATCGATCTGGACCGGTTTAAAGCTGTCAATGACAGCTTCGGCCACGAGGTGGGCGACAGCCTGCTGGTTGAGGTGGCCAACCGGCTGCTGAAGATGACCCGCAAGAGCGACCTGTGCGCCCGCCTCGGCGGTGACGAATTTACCGTACTGCTGACCGAAGTAGATTGCGCGCAGGGCGTCTATGCAGCCACGGAGAAGATCATTGAGGCGCTACGGCAACCGTTGGTTATCGATGGCCACGACTGTGACGTCAGCGCCAGCATCGGCGTCAGTCTGGTTGGTCAGCAGCATCAGAGCGCGGGTCAGGTTATCCGTCAGGCGGATATGGCGCTGTACCGGGCCAAAAACGCCGGGCGTGACCAGTACCGGGTGTACCAGGCTGAAAGCGATCTCGACGCCAGCGAGGAGCCGGAGCCGCACTAAACGGTTTCCGGCTCCAGCGGTCGAGGCCCGCGCAATAGCCGTTTTATATCCTCGAGCACCAGATAGTTGACCGGAATAATCAGCAGGGTGATCAGGGTTGCGAACAGAATACCGAAGCCCAGCGACACCGCCATCGGGATCAGGAACTGCGCCTGGGTGCTTTTCTCGAAGATCAGCGGCATCAGTCCGATAAAGGTGGTTAACGAGGTGAGCAGCACCGGGCGGAAACGCGCGGCTCCCGCCTGACGCACCGCTTCGGCCAGCGCGACCCCCTCAAGCTTGCGCCGGTTGATAAAATCCACCAGCACCAGCGAATCATTGACCACCACCCCCAGCAGCGCCAGCATCCCCATCAGGCTCATCATGGTCAGTGGCATCCCCATCAACCAGTGACCGCCGATGGCACCGACCACCCCGAAGGGTATGACCGACATCACGATCAGCGGCTGCAGGTAGGATTTGAACGGGATCGCCAGCAGCGCAAAGATCACGAACAGTACGCCGATCAGACCGAAGAACAGCCCCCGGAACGAATCACGCTGCTCTTTGGCCTCACCCTCAAGGCTGTAGCGAACCTCGGGGAACGCCGGCAAGCGCTCCTCCAGATACGCCTCAACATCACGCTTGATCGCTTCCAGATCCGCCTCCTCCTTGTTGGCGTCGGCGGTGACGTTAACCGTGCGACGTCGGTCGATACGGTTGATCGAGGCCGGGCTGCGCTCTGGCGTCAGCCGTGCCACCTCGCTGAAGGGCACTTCGGTACCGTCCGCGGTCCTGATCTGCATCCGCTCCAGGGTCTGCAGCGACTGGCGCTCATCAATGGGGTAGCGCACCAGCACCTTGACCTCGTCACGGGCGCGCAAAATGCGTTGCACCTCGAAACCGAAGAATGCCTGCCGCACCTGCCGGGCCAACTGCGACAGGGTCACACCGAGCACTTCGGCTTCCGGCTTCAGATCGATCTGCAGTTCCTGCTTGCCGTTGGAGAGCGAGTCGGCGATATCGAACAGGTGGGGATAGGTCGACAACCGCAGGCGCAGCTCTTCCGCCAGCAGGCGGAGCTGGTCCAGATCGTTACCGGTCAACTGAATATCCACCGGGTCACCACCACGACCGATTTCGGCCCGGTAGTTGATCGACTCGGCACCGGGGATCTCTCCGATCTGTTTGCGCCACTCGCGCACCAGCTCCGAACTGGTGATCTCCAGGGTACGGTGCTCCGGCGCCACAATCTCAAACATCACCCGCCCCCGGTTGGCGCCGTTATTGGCGGAAGCCGACAGTATATGGGTGATGATGCTGGCGCCGGTTTCCGGCTCGATGTATGTGTCCTGCAGTTTTTGCGCGGCGGCGGTGATCCGCTCTATGTGCCGATCGGTGACCGCAAAGGGAGTCCCCGCCGGCATCACCAGCGTGGCGCGGGCCACTTCACTCTGTACCCGGGGAAAAAACAGGAACTTGGTCCAGCCCGCCGCCACCGTGGCAAACACAATGCTGCTGATACCGATGATGGTCGCCAGCGCCAGATAACGATGCCGCAGCACCCGCTCAAGTACCGGACTGTAGTAGCGCTGCACAAACCGTTCTAGCCCGCCGGCGATAGCACGTTGCACCCGGCTGATGCGTGAATGCTCGTTGGGTGGCCGAAGGTGCCGCAGATGCGCCGGCAGCACCAGTTTCGACTCCACCAGCGAAAACAGCAGCACCGGAATGATCACCAGCGGGATCTGTTCGAAGATGGCACCGCGCACCCCGTCGATCATCATCAGCGGCACAAAGGCCACCACCGTGGTCAGTACCCCGAAGGTTACCGGCACCGCGATCTCATGGGTGCCTTCTATCGCCGCGCGGGCGCTGTCACCATGGCGGGTGTAGTGGGTATAGATGTTTTCCCCGGTGACGATGGCGTCGTCCACCACGATCCCCAGCACCAGAATAAAGGCGAACAAACTGACAATATTAAGGGTGACCCCCATCTCCGGCATCAGCGCAAAGCCGCCAGCAAAGGCCACCGGCAACCCCACACAGACCCAGAACGCGACCTTGGGGCGCAGGAACAGCGCCAGCAACAGCATCACCAGAATGCCGCCCTGAATAGCATTTTTGGTCAGGGTCTGCAGCCGCGCATTGACGATCTTGGAGCGATCGCGCCAGTAATCGAGCGCCACCCCTTGCGGTAACTGCGGCGCTTTGGCGCCGATATAATCACGCACCTGACGCGCCAGGGTGATGGAGTTCTGATCACCCACCCGATAGACATCGATGGAAACCGCAGGCTGGCCGTCAAAGCGGGTTTTCACCGGATCCTCTTCAAAGCCGTCGCTGATCCGGGCGATATCACCCACGGTAACCCGGGTGCCGTCAGCCCGGGTCAGCACCGGTATGCGGCTGAACTGGGCCGCGTTATAGGCCTGGCCACGGGTGCGCACCAGGATATCAGCACCGCCGGTACGGATATTGCCGGCCGACAGGTCCACCGAGCCATCGCGCACCGCGGTTGCCACCTCAGCCAACGTCAACCCGTACTCCTTGAGGGTGTAGTCGGATACTTCGATCGCCAGCTCATAGCTGGGAGCGCTGTCCAGCTCGACCTGGGTAACGTTAGGCAGATTCAGCAGGTCGTCGCGCACCTGCTCGGCCAGGCGACGCAGCTCGATGGCATCCCGCTCGCCATAAACCACCACACTGATCACTTCGCGAACCCGCTGCTGCAGGCTGACCACCGGACGTTCCGCATCGACCGGAAAGGTGTTGATGGCATCCACCCGACTCTTGATATCATTCATCAGATCGCGTGGTTCGGTACCTTTGGCCACTTCAACGCTCACCAGCACTGAGCCTTCGGTGGAGCGTGAGAACAGACGGTCGATCCCTTCCAGATCCTGCACCGACTCCTCAATCCGGATCGCCAGCGCCTCTTCCACTTCAGAGGGGGTCGCACCGGGATAGCTGACCCTGACGTTGATCAGGTCCAGTTCGATATCCGGAAACACCTCCAGCGGGAGCCGGCTGGCGATGGAATGGAGCCCCGCCAGCAGCACCGCCAGCATCAGCAGATTGGCCGCTACGGGATTGCGGGCAAACCAGGTGATCAGGCCGTTCATACTGCCCCCTTAACCGGCCGGGTCGGTTGTGGCAACCGGCGCTACTGCAGGCTTCTGGGCCTGCTGCACCAGCGGCTGCCCGTCAACCGTTGCCTTCACCAGCGCGCCTTCGGCACCGGTACCCAGCGGCGTCAGGCTGAGGATATCGCCCCCTTTGAGTCCCTCGGCCACGACCACATAGTGCTCGTCAAACCAGACCGGCTTAACCGCGCGCGCCTGCAAACGCCCCTGCTCCACCAGCAACACGCGGTTGTCTTGTCGAACGGCGCCACGGGGCAGCACGAACACCCCGTCAATCTGCTCGCCGGTAATGCGGGCGCGCACGAACTGGCCGATTTTTAACGGTGGGTTACCGCGCTCGTTGCGACCATAGGGGTCATCCACCTGCGCTACCACATAGAGTTGCCGGGTGGCCTGATCGATCGCGCCCTCGACCCTCACCACCCGCCCAGCCCAACGGTAGAGCCGATTACCCAGCGTCGCTTCCAGCATCACCTCGGGCTGGTTAGCGCTGCTGACGCCTCCGTCACGGTACTGCTCCGGCAGGTCGATATACTGCAATTGACGGCTCTTGAGCGGCAGGCGCACCTCGACGTAATCCACGGCATAGACAGAGGCCAGCTCTGTGCTGGGGGTTACCACCTGACCCACATCCACCAACTTGGTCAGCACCCGCCCGGCGTAGGGGGCCTTGATCTTGGTCCTTTCCAGATTGAGCTCCGCCGTGGTCAGCCGTGCCCGAGCCGAGGCGATGGCCGCCTGCGCCGCCGCCACCTGCGGTCGCCGTAGCACCAGGTCGCCGGCATCTCCGTCACCCAGCCGCTCCCAATCGCGCTGCGCCTGACGGGCACGGGCCTGCTCTTCACTCAACCGCAGTTGCGCCTCCACCAGCTGTGCTTTGGCGATCTCCAATTCGGCTCGGTAATCGCGGTCGTCGATCTCCACCAGAACCTCGCCCGCCTCAAAAAAAGCGCCCGCGCGGAAACGCTCGGAGATGGCGACAACCTGACCGGAGATCTGCGGGATCAAGCGGCTTTCGGTTCGCGGCTGAACCACCCCGAATGAATCGAGTTCCACCTGGAACCGGGTTGGCTGCAGGCGCATCGCTTCCACACTGACCACCGGCTGCTGGACCGAGCGCCCGCGCTCGGCCTTGGGCTTGTTGTTGACCAGGTAATACACCACCGCCAGACAGAGCCCGAGAACCAGCAAGGGGAGCAGTAAACGTTGCCAGAGAGGCGGAGTAAGGTTAGTCATCGGTGTTACCCGTCTGCTGTGATGGAGCCGCGGCAAAGTCCCCGCCCAGCGCCAGATGAAGATTGATGCGCGTCTGCAACTGGCGGTTGCGCGCCGCAATGTAGGCACTGCGCGCATTAAACGCTCGGCGTTGCGCTTCCAGCACCGTTACAATATCGACCAGCCCGCGGCGATACTGTTCATAGGCCAGTTGCTCCGCCAGATCGGACTCCGCAACCCCCAGCGCCAGCGAGGCCACCAGATTACGCAGTTCGGACTCCTGTTCCAGCGCGCCCTCTACCTCACTGAAAGCCTGCAACAGGGTGGCGCGGTAACGCTCCTGCGCCTGTTCAAAACGCGACGCGGCCTGCCCCTCCAGCGCCTCAAGCCGACCGCCGTCAAACAGCGGCTGGGCAAGGTTGCCAAACAACGACCACACCAGGCTGTCACCGCTCAGTAGCTGGCCCAGTTCGTCACTGCTGCCGCCCAGCGATCCGGTAAGGCTGATCCGCGGAAAGCGGTCGGCATGGGCGGCGTCCTGACGCAGGCCAGCCGCCACCAGTCGCAGCTCCGCGGCGCGAATATCTGCCCGGCGCGCCAGCAGCTGCGAGGGCAGCCCCACCGGCACCGCCGGCGGCAATGGCGGTAGTTGAGCATCGACCACCAGCGCCCGCCCGGGATAGCGCCCCAGCAGCGTTTCCAGCTCGCGCAAACGGTCTCCCACCGCGCTGCGCCGGTCCGCCAAGCGGCTGCGCTCCGTAGCCAGGTTGGCGCGCGCCAGATGGATATCCAGCGCCGCAACCAGACCAGCACGATAACCGCTCTCCAGTACCTCCAGGCTTTGCTCCAGATTCGCCACCAGCCGCTCACTTAACTGCTGCTGCTGCCGGGCCTCCACCGCCAGAAACCAGCCTTTGGCGACATTCGCCGCCAACGATAAACGCGCTGCACGCAGGTCTGCCGCCAGGGCGTCACGATCGGTGACCGCCGCCTGCGCCGCCCGCGACAAACGCTGCCACAGATCCAGTTCCCACGCGGCGTTCAGTCCGGCACTAAAGCTGTCACTGCTGGTGCCGGCACGCCGGGCGCGCCCGCCCTGAAAGTTGGCATCAAGCGACGGTTGCTCCGCTGCCCCCGCCACATCGGCAGCAAAACGGCTCTCACGCAACTGGAACTCCGCCACCCGCAGAGTCGGGTTGGACGCCAGTGCTTCGCTGACCAACGCCTCCAGCCGGCTATCGGCAAAATGCTGCAGCCAGGGCTCCGCCACCGGCTCCATGGCATCGGCTATGTGGGGTTGCTGCCACGCAGGCGCGCCCGGCAACGGCGATTCGGGCGCCACCTCAACCGGTGCCCAGACGCTGCAGCCTCCGAGCAGCAACAGTGATGTGATCAGTAACCTACGCAACGGGTATCCACGACTCAATAACGACCTTCAGACAGCGGCAGGGTACCGCGACCGGAAACCAATAGTAGCCAGCGGGGTCAGGTTTTACACCCCTTTTTACATAGCTTTACAGACATCAGCGTGCCCCCTGACCGGCAGTAAGATACTGCTGCCGCAAGCGTTCTACACGAGTCCGATTAGCACCCAGATCGCTATGCCCTTGGCGAGACGCGGAGCGCAGCTGAATCACCCCGGCAGCGGGATCGAGGCGGGCCTCCAGGTCGTCGACAAAGCCAAACAGCGCGCTGGTATAGGTCGCGGCCAGGTAGTCGTCGTTGCGACCAACCACAACCCCTCCGGTGGACTCGATCGCAGCCGCCAGCTGCTGCCAGGCGGCTTCAGGCGAAGTTGCTACCGGCAGCGGCGCGACCCGCTTATCCGCAGGGGTTCCCGCTTCACTACGAACACAATTGGGCTTGCTGGAGCATGGACTCAACTGGCCGGCGTACATACCCGGCGCCTGCCCCTCTTTCGAGGCTTGAGCCTTGAACACCAGCATTACCACCAACGCCAGCAACGAGCCACCAACGGCAACCGCCAGAATATGGAGCAACTTCATCATTCTTCCCCGTTAAACGTAAAAGGCCTCCCGATCTGGAGGCCTCCTGCTTGCTGACCGATCAGCCCCCGGAGTGCACTCAATGGAAGGGAAACAGATAGTTCATCCAGCTGGCCATACGCAGCAAGATCTTACGCATCACCGCCACGTGAGTGAAGTGATCGGTATATATAGCGGACTGGCCGTACGCCCCGCCCGGGAGCTGGTACTGGTCGATGCGCGAGTCGGTGATCCGCAGCCGGACCGCCACACGCCCCGGCACCAGCGCGGTGCTCTGGTCCAGCATGCGGCCATCGGCCATGGTCTGGCCCTGCCCCATGGCCGGCAGCACACTTTCAACGACCGCGCTGAAGACCACGCCCGGGATGCCGTCAAACAGCACTTCCGCATCAGCCCCCTCGATCAAGCGCTGAATGCTGTTCTGACGAAACCAGCCGACCACATACTGACTCTCGGCCGGCACAAACACCCCGACCGGTCGTAGTGGTAAGGATACGGCACGAACCCCGGGGCGGATCACCAGCTGGGTAACATAGCCATCGGTGGGCGCCCGATACTCGGTATTGGCCAGATCGAAGCGGGCACTATCCAGCTGCGCACTGAGGTCTATATAGTCCTCTTCAGCCTGATCAAGATCGATCTGCCGCCCCAGCTTGCGCGCCACCAGGTCACGGGCACGATTGAGGTCTTTAAGCGCCGCATCCACACGGGCCTCAAGGCTGGTCACCTTCTGCTGAAAAGGCTGCGGATCGATTCTGAAAATCAGATCGCCAGCGGTCAGCGGTTGATTGGGTTGCGCGGCCACCTCAATGACCCGCCCGCTCACGTCGGGTACCATCGGCACGGTCACAAAGTATCGCCGTGTCATTTCCGAAAACGGGTGGTTGTAGTTCATTAGGAAGACCAACGAGCCGATCAGCACAATGCCCCCAAGCACGGCGGTAGGAACGGTCCATTTATTGAGCGGGATTTTGAAGGCCTTGAATACGGCCACACAGATCGCGGTATAGGTCAGGATCAGCAGCAAATCCATGCGATGTTATCCCTCTTCTCGTTGGGCGTGAGATGCCGCCAGTTGCTCCAGCTGCTCGCGCAGCTCGGCAACCTCCTGGCGCAACACCTCTACCTCTCCGGTGGAATCGGCACCATCGGTTGAAAACCCCCAGCCGCGATCGGCGCGATAGAGCGTCGCCCAGATCCACAAAAAGGGCCACAACACATGCAACGTAAACAGACTCACCCAGCCTGCCACGTGAATCGCATCCTGATGAGGATGGTGTCGATGTACGGCGATTTCGTAGGGGATATCGTGGATCACGATCACCCCGTAAAACAGCGTAATGCCGACAAAGATCAGCATCCCCAATGCCACATATTCCAGCATCAACGTTCCCTCCATGCTGGTGGTATCCAGATAATGCAGCATAGTCGCACCTGCATCACGGTTTGCCAACTAAACCGGCAACGGCCTCTTAGTGCGGATTGTAATCTCAACGCCACGAATCTGGACTAGGCTACCCGCAACATCCGTTTTGGTGCCCTGCCATGCGCAATCTCAACGCCCAGCTTTACGCCAACCGCCCCGACGAAACCCTGTTTCATTACACCTCGCTGCAGGGCCTGTCCGGTATCGTTGAGAGCGGCGCCATCTGGGCCAGCGACGTGCGCTACCTCAACGACTCGGCCGAAATCCGCCACACCACCGAGCTCATTCTGGAGCAGAGCCACCGACGCATCGACGAGGGCAGCGGCAATGTCGCCTTACTGGCCCAGTTTCAGGAGTGGTTGTCGCGCGGTATCAGCCGCGACCATCTGCTGCTGGGTGCCTCCTTTCGTGCCAACGGCAACCTGCTGTCCCAGTGGCGAGGCTACAGCTCTCTGGGCAAAGGGGTCAGCCTCGGGTTTCGGCCGGACACCCTGATCAAGGCCGCCACCGAGCAGGGCTTTCGCATCGGCCGTTGCATCTACGCGCCGGAGCAGCAGCGCCAGCTGATCGAAGCGCTACTGGATAACCTGGAGCAGCTGGCCGAGGATAACCACGGCGGCGACTACGAAGCTCTGTTCCGCTCCGCGGAAGAGGATCTGCTGCATACCGCCGCATTGCTCAAACACCCTGCCTTCGCGGAGGAGGCCGAGTGGCGACTGGTCACCTCCATAGCTGCCGAAGGCTCCCATCCCGGTCTCAAATTTCGTGAAGGCCGCTCCATGCTGGTGCCCTACGTCGAACTTCAGCTTGCCGGGCCCGGTCAACCGCTGCCTCTCGATCAGGTGTATCTCGGTCCAACCCCCCACGCGGCGCTGTCGATGCAATCCCTCGGCCTCTACCTGCAGCGACGCGGTATCGAACCTCCGGCGGGCATCCTCTACTGCAAGATCCCCTATCGGGGACGCTAGCCCTAGGTCCTGCCCAACCCAACGCCGTATAATGGGTGCGCCAGCTGTCCGGGCCGACATCTACCCGGGTCCTATCCATTTGCAGGAGTTACCATGTTACGCGCCATCGTTTTTCTCGCTTCCGCGCTGCTGCTGAGCGGCTGTCAAACGCTGCAGGGGCTGAAACAAGCGTCAGTCAACCCCGCTGCTGCCCAAGCCGGCGAACTGCGAGGCGAGATCGGCACCCTGACCCTCACTCCGGACCGCCGTCTGCTGTTGACCAATATCACCACCGGACAGCTCTGTGCCGAGCCCCCTGCCGAAGCCGCAGAAACAGTTTCCCGCGCCATCGCCGACGCGCTGCGGGCCGCGGAAACCTCCCCGTCCGGGCAAGCTCTCCCCTTGGCCAGCGGCCGCACTGAAAATGTGCAACGGCTCTACCAACGCGCCCACACCCTGCAGCTGTTTCGCGATGCCGCATTCTACCTTTGCATCAACGCCATCAATCAGGGCGATGACCCGAACAGCACCAACGGGAACTACGCCCGAGCGGTAGAAAATCTGGTAAAGATGCTACAGGAACCATTGCGAGAAGAGATCCGTTACTACTACCAGGCAGAGATCGCCCGCAGCAGCCGCAGCAATGAGCGAACCGATGTGATCGTCTGCGCGCCGACCTCAGGAGGCTCTCGCGAGCCAGCACCGGTGCTATGCCAGCGCATGCCCGCTGTGGAGAAAGCCAATCCGGGGATCATTCCCCCGCCACTCACCCCCGAAGGTACAGCACCCCGTCCGGTGATGTAGGCACGAATCAACGCGGCAGGCGGGCAGCAAGGTGCGCTTATTCGCCTGCCAGTTCGACAATCCGGTAACGACCTCCGCCCTCCGGCGCCAGCCTCTCGGCCAGCCAGGGCAAAGTTATCTCCATCTCCGCACGTAACTGCCATGGCGGGTTGATCACCACCATACCGCTGCCGCCCATGCCGGGCGAAGTGTCCGGCGCCACACAGAGTTCATACAGATCGATGCGGGCAATGCCGCTCGCCTTTATCGCCTGCTGTAAGCGGTCGATACGCGCCCGATCGACCACCGGATACCAGAGCGCATAAATACCGGTAGCAAAGCGACGATGGGCGTCCTTCAACCACTTCACCACCCGTTCATAATCGCTCTTGATCTCGTACGGAGGATCGATCAGTACCAGACCGCGACGCTCTTTCGGCGGCAGCGCGGCCAGCCCGCCGACATAACCGTCCCCTTCGATAACCCTCACCCGACGATCGGCAGCAAAGCGCTGTTTGAGCACCTGCTGCTCGGAACTGTGCAACTCGTTCAGCAGTAGTCGATCGACATCGCGCAGCAGCTGCGCAGCCAGCACGGGTGAACCGGGATAGGCATCCAGACTGGCACCGCAAAATATCGCCACCTGGTCATGATAGGCCTGCAGCGGGGACGGAAGGTGATCGCACTGCCATAACCGGCCGATGCCATCACGGTACTCGCCGGTCTTCTGCGCCCGCGCATCGGCGAGCGAATACGCCCCGCCTCCGGCGTGGGTATCCAGATAACAGACCGGCTTCGGTTTTTGCACCAGATATTGCAGACAACGCACCAGCACCAGGTGCTTCAACACATCAGCGTGGTTTCCGGCATGAAAGCCGTGGCGATAACTCAGCATGACAACAGAACTCGATGGGGGGCAGAGACTGCCGATCTGCATCGGCAGCGATGATAATTAAAATGCAGTTACAGATGTGCCGACAGCTGCATCCGGGGCAGTGTAATCGATTTTGTGTCAGAACGGACTGCTACTCACCGGGCCGACACCTGTGACGCAGCATCACCACTGGTTCCGGTGAATCAGGTCAGCAAGCTCCATGCGCGGCAGCCAGCCGGCTTTTTCGAGCTCCGGGCGCTCGTGAAAGCGGGACACATAACCGACACACAGATAGGCGATCGGCACGATATGCTGGGGGATGCCTAACGCCTCGCGCAAGCGGTCATGATGAATGATACTAACCCAGCCAACGCCCAGATTTTCCGCCCGCGCCGCCAGCCACAGGTTTTGTACCGCACACACCGAACTGTACAGATCCATCTCCGGATTGGCGGTCCGCCCGATCACCACCGGGCCGGTACGCGCGCGGTCGCAGGTGATGCAGATTCCCAGCGGCGCCTCGGTGATACCTTCCAGCTTGAGCTGCTGATATACCGCCCGGCGCTCGTCATCGAACAATCCTGCCGCCTCGCGATGGGCCTCTTCAAAACCGGCCTTCACCCGCCGCTTAACCTCGACATCACTGACCAGCACAAAGTCCCAAGGCTGCATAAAGCCGACACTCGGCGCATGATGGGCCGCAACCAGAATACGGCGGATCACATCGTCCGGGACCGGATCTGGCAAAAACTCACCGCGTACGTCACGGCGGTTAAAGATGGTCTTGTAGACGGCGTCCCGCTCTTGTTCATTAATGATCAAACTGGCATCCCTGATGGTAAATAGGCGCCATTATAGCGCGGGCTGAGGAGTACCCAGATAGCCGAGATAGCCGAGATAGCCGAGATAGCCGAGATAGCCGAGATAGCCGAGATAGCGTAAACAAAGACGTACGTGCCAATGGAGAGGCAAAAGCAAAGCGGCAAAATGAAAGAGATTGGTGGAGCCTAGCGGGATCGAACCGCTGACCTCAACACTGCCAGTGTTGCGCTCTCCCAGCTGAGCTAAGGCCCCACATCATTTCCGCGAAAGCAGAAAAGAGATGGCGTCCCATAGGGGGTTCGAACCCCTGTTACCGCCGTGAAAGGGCGGTGTCCTAGGCCACTAGACGAATGGGACGCTGGATTCGTTTTGCGCGGCCAAACCCGAAGGGTTTGGTGGAGCCTAGCGGGATCGAACCGCTGACCTCAACACTGCCAGTGTTGCGCTCTCCCAGCTGAGCTAAGGCCCCTCTGCAAAACGTGGGCGTATTCTATCGACCGGCCCTGACGCTATCAAGGGCTTTGTGGAAAAATTTTTAACGCTTTTGAGCAGGCTCGCTGCACCTGCCAATGTGACCCCGCCAGCCTCGCCGCGAGCCAGTCCATCCCTCACGGCATACCATTATTGATCGCTCGATCAGCTAACAATCGTTCTCCTGACCCGGGTCAACGAATCGTGCCAGGTTCAGCTCTAGAATCCGCCCCGATCACCAGCACACCGAGTAACCTTATGAATTTTATGACTTCCATCACCATACCCGCAGTAGCGATAGCTCTGGTCAGCACGCTGGGGTGCCGTCATGAGCCGGGCCCGCTGGAGGGGCGCTGGGAGGGACAACTGGTATCCCAGGGCATGGTGCTCGATATCGGTGAAGTGGAGTTCGGTCCGGATTACCTGAAGATGGGCGAAGGTACCATTCACCACCAGCAGCTGCGGTTCAATACCGATGCCGACCAGGTAGCCATCAGCCAGCCCAACGACCCTCGCGCCTTCGTGCGCGTTCGCGTGATCAGCAGCGAACACGCACAGATGACTATGGAAGGGGTCAACGGCTACATTGAGCTGAGCCGGGACGGCTGATCGGTACCGGACACTAAAAAGGGGCCGTTGGGCCCCTTTTCAGTCTGTGCCAATCCGCGGCTAGGCAACTGTCGCCAGAGCTTTGAACTCTTTTTCCCAGCGCTTGGCCTCTTTCTTGGAAGCGCCCCCCAGAGTATTGAGCGCATGACGCACTCTGGCGCGGGCAATATCCGGCCCCAGAATAGCCATCGAGTCGATCACCGACACCGACGCCGAGCTGCCGGAGATGGCCACGAACAGCGGTGCCAGGAAGTCACGAATCTTGATATCCATCGCCTTGGCCACCGCACCCAAGCCCTGGAAGATGCTGTCCTTATCCCACTGCCGCGTCGCCTCAAGCTGCCACAGGGCAAACTGCAGTACCTGACGCACCTGATCCCGCTCCAGGCTCTTGTGCTCGAAATCGGACTCGTTGAGTTCGAGCATTCCTGACAGGAAGAATCCCGCCAACGGAATCACATCCGAGAACTTGTCCACCCGCGGCTGAATCAACGGCACCACCGGCATCAGGTAATCGCGGTTCAGCGCCCAGGCCTTGACCGCGTCAGCGAACGCTTCCGGCGTCAGCTCTTCACGAATCCACAGGCCGTTAAGCCAGCTCAGCTTATCCTGATCGAAGATCGGCCCGCCGAGGGAAACCCGGGTAATGTCAAAATTCTCGAACATCTCCGTCAGTGAAAATTTCTCCCGCTCGTCCGGCATCGACCAGCCCATGCGGCCGAGGTAGTTGACCAGCGCTTCTGCCATGTAGCCCATGCGCTGGTAGTAAATGATGCTGGTGGGGTTCTTGCGCTTGCTCAGCTTGCTCTTGTCAGGGTTGCGCAGCAGCGGCATGTGACATAACACCGGTGCTTCCCAACCGAAGTACTTGTAAAGCAGCAGATGCTTGGGCGCCGAGTTGATCCACTCTTCGCCGCGGATCACGTGGGTGATCTTCATCAGGTGATCGTCAACCACATTAGCGAGGTGGTAGGTAGGCATACCGTCCGCCTTGACCAGCACCTGCATATCCACCTGCGCCCAATCGATCTCGATCGGCTCGCGCAGCATATCATCGACCACGCACACGCCTTCGCTCGGCACTTTCATCCGCACCACGTGGGATTCGCCGGCAGCGACCCGATCAGCGACCTCCTGCTCGGACAGGTGCAGGCAGTGACCGTCATACCCGGGCGTCTGCTTGTTGGCCATCTGCTCCTTGCGCAGCTCGTCCAGGCGCTCGGAACTGCAGAAACAGCGGAACGCATGACCTTTGTCCAGCAGCTCTTGGGCGTGCTTGGCATAGATGTCACGTCGCTCGCTCTGCCGATAGGGCCCACAGTCGCCTCCGACATCCGGGCCTTCATCCCATTCCAACCCCAGCCAGCGCAGGGAGTCGAGAATCATCTGCTCAGATGCGGCGGTGCTGCGTGCCTGATCGGTATCCTCAATGCGCAGAATAAACTGACCACCGTGCTGACGCGCGAAGGCCAGATTGAACAGTGCGATGTAGGCGGTGCCGACATGGGGATCACCGGTGGGCGACGGGGCAATACGGGTACGAACGGTCATCAGTCTCTCGCTTGGCGAAGGGGTAGGAAAAAGAGCGCATTATAGCGGCTCGGCGACCTCATCGCCTAGGCCACCGCAAAGGCTTGCAAATGTTACACTATAACATTACATTGCTTCCCTTCCTTATCAGCGGATAACCTCAACCACTCATTATGCGCAAAATAACACTCGCCCTGTTCACCCTGTTCGGCCTTGCAATTCACACCACCAGCAGCCACGCGGTGACCGTTGTCACCACCATCAAGCCACTACAGTTAATTGCCAATGCCCTGCTTCCCGAGCCAAACCAGAGCGTTGCGCTGCTACCCAACGGTGCATCACCCCATGATTATCAACTGCGCCCCTCAGACCTGCGCCGCCTCAACGACGCCGACCTGGTAATCTGGGTGGGGCCGACCATGGAAAGTTTTCTGGGTAAAGCGCTGACATCGCTGCCGGCAAACGTCAACCTGCTGCAGCTGAGCGATACCGCAACGCCCATCAATCAGGGCCACCATGGGGAGCATGGGCATGGGCATGGGCACGGGCACGGGCACGGGCACGGGCACGGAGATGAAGAAGCCCCGCACGGCGATGACAATCCACACCTGTGGCTGGATCCGGAAGCCGCCATCACCATCGCCGGGCAGATAGAGCAACGTTTGAGGCAGCTGGACCCCGACAACGCCAAACATTACCGCGAGGCGCTAGCCCGTTTTATCGCCGAGGTTCGTGCTACCGACCAGCAGCTGCGCGCCCAACTTGAGCCGCTGGCGGGGCGCGGCTACTTTGTGTTTCATGATGCCTACGCCCCGTTTGAAAACCACTACGGACTGAACCACCTGGGTGCGTTCACCCTCAGCCCGGAACGGGCGCCCGGGGCCCGCCATCTGCAGGCCATCAGGGCCGAACTGGAAAGCGCCAATGCGGTATGTGTGTTTGCCGAGCCTCAGTTTCGCTCATCCCTGGTGACCGCGGTGACCGATGGCCTGAACGTGGGTCGCGACGAACTGGATCCACTGGGTGCCGATGCCGACAGCTACCCTGCCCTGCTGCAAAACCTGGCAGCGGCGTTTGGTCGTTGCCTGACACCAGGGTAACCGCACTAACGGGCGCAAGGCAACATCAAATGATTGTTTTAACAGAGATTAAATTTTTTTCTACAATATGGGAACCGAAAACTACCCGCCAGAGTCCTATTACTTGAACCCCAGATTTGTTTTTTGGTTTGCATCTTCTCCTTCCATTTGCCCCGCCCCCGAAGCGGGGCATTTTTTTGCTTCTTCACTGGATATGACCGGTCGGACAATGTCCGCTCCGCACCGTCCTTTGCCGTTTCACCGCAAAAAAACCGGCACCCCCGGCTGGTGCTCCAACCGCAGCAGGTTCAGAAGCTGACAGAGCGGCAATGCCGATAGCAAAACAGGGTGGAGTAACGACCAATGACAGGTCTCAGTCGCCGGCTCGACCGTTATAGATAGGGCCGCCCTGGCGCTGGTATTGATGCAAGACCGCTCGTGCGTCATCGCGCAGCAGATCGACCACCACCTCAATACCACGCGCTGCCAGCGCCCCGCGCCAATCCATCGGTTTGGGCCCTTCGTCAAAGCCGATCGCGCGGGCGTCGGCATCCCGCGCGCCGCAAAGCAGACGCCGCACGCCGGACCAGGGGGTGGCACCAAAACACATGGCGCAGGGTTCGGTACTGGCCACCAACTCGTAGGCAGGCAGCCCCTCAGCTCCCAGATCATGGGTCCCCAGCAACTGTTGCGCCATCGCCGTAGCGACCATCTCGGCGTGCCAACCGCTCCAGCAGGACGACACCACCAGATTGACCCCGGGGGCGACCAGCTTGCCGCTGTCACGTTCGAATATCGCCGCACCAAACGGGCCACCACTGCCCTCCTCGACGTTACGCCGCGCCAGTGCGATCACCAGCGCCATCCGCTCTTCCAGTGTTTCAAAGCGGTGGTCAACCGGGGGCAGCACCGCCTCAACCCAATCGGGCAAGCATAACGAGAGCTGGGGGAATCGTTGATCGTCACTGCAGCAGTTCATCGCTGTTCTCCTGACCGAGTGGGTTAGGCGGACTCGTCGCCCGTAGCCACCGGCCGTGCCGGATCGCGAATCCATTCGCTCCAGGAACCGGCATAGAGCCGCGCGCCGGACAGGCCCGCATGCTCCAACGCCAGCAGGTTATGGCAAGCGGTCACACCCGAGCCACACATCATCACCAGTGCTGACGGTTCGGTAGCGCCGATCAGCGCGCGCCACTCCTCAGCCAGCTGCGCGGCCGGCTTGAATCGCCCGTTATCATCCAGATTAAGATTGAGCGGTCGGTTGAGCGCCCCCGGTACATGACCGGCGACGGGATCGATCGGCTCCACTTCACCACGATAACGCTCCGGGGCCCGCGCATCGACCAGCAGCCCTTCACCGGCTTGTTGCCGTGCGGCTACCGACTCGCTGTCAAGCACGGCGTTGAAACGCAGGCGCATATCGAAAAATCTGGCTTCAGGCTCAGGCTCGCTCTGTTCGAGCGGCAGGCCGGCCTGTTGCCAGGCAGGCAAGCCGCCATCCAGCAGCGCCACCGACTCGTGACCGAGCCAGCGCAGCAACCACCAGGCCCGCGCCGCCATGGCGCCGCCCATATCGTCGTACACCACCACCTGGGTGTCGGCGTCGATTCCCCAGGACGCGAGTCGCTGTGCCAGCAGGGTCGGATCCGGCAGTGGATGCCTTCCGCTAGTTGGGGTCACCGGTGAAGAGAGATCAGCGTCAAGGTCCGCAAAGCGCGCCGCGGGAATATGCCCGGCCAGATACGCCGCACGGCCAGCGCCCGGATCAGCGAGATTGAAACGACAGTCCAACACCACCACAGAGGCCTGATCCAGTAAGGCCCGGAGTGAGTCAACATCGATCAGTGTGCGGTATTCCATAGGCTCTCCCGGTCTAGATCCCTGCGCCGGTTTTCACGGCTGCTTTACAGGTAGGGTGCCAGCTCCTCGCGGAGCACCTGAAGTTCATTTTCCGCCTTCTGCTTGGCTTTCTTTTTCAGCCCGGCAATTTCCGCTTCCTTGGCTACCACCACTTCGGCGGCGGCCACTGTTTTATCAGCTGCCGCGGCCACCTGATCCAGCAGCGGCTGCACCTGCATCATGATCGCGCGTCGACGGCCCGCTTCAGCACGGGCTATCTGCTCAGCACTGGCTTCTTTCTTTTGCTTGGTTTCACCACCGAAGCTGGCCGTGGCATCCAGCGCACTGATTCCCACGGCTTGCTTGACCTGCTGCAGCAGTGGCGCGGCGTAGGCACGGGCACGCTCGCCGCCCTTCTGCAGCTCACGCTCCAAACTGCCCAGGTCGTCCATCAATTCGTTGTAACGCTGACGCGGCTGCTCCAGATAGGCGTTGAGGGTTTCGAACAGCTCGGTTTTGGCATCACCCCAGGCGATACCATCGAGGAAGCGCTGGCGGTAAGCCGCGGTTTCTTCGGGCCTGGCGAACAGACTGTAGAGTTCGAACAAGGTGCTGCTGTCCGGATCTTTCGGCTCACCCGGCTGGCGCGAGTCGGTAACGATCTGATTGATCAGCTTACGCAACTGGTCGGCCGTGCAGAACAGCGGAATAGTATTGTCGTAGCTTTTGCTCATCTTGCGGCCGTCGAGGCCGGGGATGGTCAGCGGCTCCTCCTCCACCATCGCTTCGGGCAGGGTAAACAGCTCGCGATAGGTATGGTTGAAGCGGCCGGCCACATCGCGCGCCATTTCGATATGTTGAATCTGGTCCTTGCCCACCGGGATCTGCTGACCGTTGAACATCAGAATGTCCGCCGCCATCAGGATCGGATAGCTGTAGAGGCCCATGGTGACGCCGTCATCAAGGTCCTCTTTGCCGGCGTCGCGGTTGGCATCCAGTGCGGCTTTGTAGGCATGGGCCCGATTCATCAGCCCCTTGGAGCAGAGACAGGTAAGGATCCAGCTCAGCTCGGAGATCTCCGGTACATCGGACTGGCGGTAAAAAGTGGCGTTGTCGGTATTCAGTCCCAGCGCGATCCAGGTCGCGGCAATCTCCTGGCGCGAGCGCGCCACCCGCTCCGGGTCATGGCATTTGATCAGCGCATGCAGATCGGCCAGAAAGAAGAACGATTCCAGGCTGGAATCCTGACTGGCCGCAATGGCCGGGCGAATGGCCCCCACATAGTTGCCAAGATGCGGGGTGCCCGTGGTGGTAATACCGGTAAGAACGCGTGTTTTGCTCATGGAACTGTCTGGCTATCCTGTCGAATCAAGGCCGCTATGATACGGAATTGCGCTCGCCGTTGCCACGCGCCGCCAACCTGCCTACAGTATCGGTTTTCGGGTGCGGCCCGGACGGCGTAAATCCGCCGGGCCGCACCTGCCATCCCCCAGGCAACACCCGCAGAGGCACCACGTGGAACTCGAATCCCTCGGCTCATGGATAATCGTTCTGACCTTCGTCGTCGCGTTTATCTATCTGCTCAAAACCAGCCCCAGCTCCAAGCCTTTGGCGCTGGCGGCCAACTTTTCTACCGCGGTTCTGATCTGCTTTTGCGGCCTGCTGTTTGCCGGCGCGGTGAGCTATCTGGCAGTGCAGCTGCAGATTCCGCTGCAGCACCCGCTGCTGCTGGCCTTGTTGGTTCCGGTAGGGAGTGTGCTGGCCATGCTGGTTCGCCACCGCTGGAAAGCCGCTCAGCGATAAATCGATACTGGCGGGCACTATTTCCTACCCTAATAGTCAACTATACTGCTGACGAGTTTTCGCTACACCACCAACGCAGGAGGGGCTATGGATACCAGCACTCACACCCTGAGCACGCTATTTGAGCAATTGGGGCTTCCGAGCGACAGCCACTCGATTGACGAGTTTATCGCTCATCACCGGATGAAAAACTCACCTGAAGCGCTGCAGGATCACGCCTACTGGAGCCCCAGTCAGGCGCGTTTTATTGCTGAAGCACTGGAGCAGGATTCGGACTGGACCGAGGTGGTCGACGAGCTGAACACCCGGCTACACAGTTAATCCTTGATCTTTATCGTGCGGGCAGTAGGCTGACTACTGCCCGCTTGTTTGCTTCAGGACCACCAATGCTGATACTGATTTCACCCGCCAAGACTCTCGATTTCGATACGCCACCTACCACCGATCAAGCGACCCAACCGGATTTTCTCGATCAGGCGGAAGCCCTGATCAAGCAACTGCGTGAATACCCGCCGCAGCAGATCGCCACTTTGATGAAATTGAGCGACAAGCTGGCAACACTGAATGCCGCCCGCTTCGGCCAGTGGCAACGCCCGTTCACTACCGACAATGCCAAGCAGGCGCTACTGGCGTTCAAGGGGGATGTGTATACCGGGCTGGATGCACCGTCGCTTGATGCCGCTGGGCTCACGTTCGCCCAGCAGCATCTGCGCATTCTGTCAGGGCTTTACGGCTTGCTGCGGCCCCTGGATTTGATGCAACCCTATCGGCTGGAGATGGGCACCAGGCTGGCCAACCCCGCCGGCAAGGACCTCTACGCCTACTGGGGCGAGCAGATCACAGAGGCTCTCAACCAGCTATTGCAACAGCAGCAGATCGATACCCTGGTTAATCTGGCCTCCAACGAATACTTTAAGAGCGTGCAACCCAAGTCGCTCAACGCGCGCCTGGTCACCCCGGTGTTCAAGGACCAGAAAAATGGACAGTACAAGATCATCAGCTTCTACGCCAAGAAAGCGCGCGGCCTGATGGCCCGCTACGCAATCGATCATCGCATTACCGACGCCGAGGCACTGAAAGGGTTTGATAGCGAGGGGTACTACTACGCCCCAGCCCAGTCAGATGCCGATACCTGGGTGTTCTTACGCGACCACACCGATAACTGAGCCTTCGCGCGGACACCCGACCCACAATGAAACAAAAAAAGGCCCCATTGGGGCCTTTTTACTTGGTCGAGGTTTCCAATCAGACGGCTTCTGCGTCCAGCGGTTCCTCGTCCTCCATCACGGCGGGCTTGGGTGTACCCTTTTTGTGAGTCAGCTTGTCTTTAATCTTACTCAGCTGGCGGTCGATCTTGTCGCTCATGGCGTCGAAAGCCACGTAGAGATTGTCGCCGGATGCCTTGGCGAACACATCCTTACCCTTGATATGCAGGGTTGCTTCGACTTCATCCTGACGTTCGGATTGTTCCATGATTACCTGCGCAGAGCTGATCTCGCCGAAACGCTCCTGACAATCTTGCAGCCATGCTTCGACTTTTTCCTGAACAGCGGGAGACACTTTACCGTGACGGTTGTTGATACTGACATTCATCTTAGATCCTTACTGCAGGACACTGCAGATTGGGGGAAACACACTTTCCTTATACGCCGATAAGGGAAGCATTCAACCGGTCCGTTGACCCTATCAGCATAGACCCATGATCCGGATCAAAACAGCTCTCGATAACCTTCAGCCGCGATAAATCACTTCGATCAAATGATAACCAAAAGAACTTTTTACCGGTCCCTGCACCTGGCGCAGGGGTTTGGTGAATATCACCCGATCAACCGACCTCACCATCTGCCCCGGACGCACCTCACCCAGGTCGCCACCGCGCTTTTTTGAAGGACAGAGGGAGTGCTTTCTGGCCAAAACGCCAAAATCGGCCCCTTTGGCCAGCTGCTGTTTGAGTTTCTCCGCTTCGGCAGCGGTTTTCACCAATATATGGCGTACCAGTGCAAATGCCATCCTGTTGTCCTCATCTCAAGGTACAAGTCTACGTACCACTTTTGGCGATAGCCAGATGTCGCCGCTCTATCTACACTGAATCAACAACATCGGACGTTTCCAAGGAAGCCTTCAATGCTCAAACCACTGCTGCTGCTCGTTGTCCTCTTTGCTCCCGTCACCGCCCACGCTGCCACCGGTCCGCTCAATCTTACCGCCACCGGTGTTGGCATCACCTGCCTGATCATCTTCGTCATCGCCTATCTGGTCGTGATGCTGGAAGAGAAGATCCACATGCGCAAATCCAAGCCGGTGCTGGTGGCAGCGGGGATCATCTGGGCGCTGATCGGCTGGTACTACATCCAGCAAGGGCTCAGCGGCCCGGTGGAAGAGGCCTACAAACACACCCTGCTGGAGTTTTCCGAGCTGATGCTGTTCCTGCTGGTGGCGATGACCTATATCAACGCGCTGGAGGAACGACGGGTGTTCGATGCCCTGAGGGCGTGGATGGTAAAGAAAGGCTTCAGCTATCGCACCCTGTTCTGGCTCACCGGCTTTCTGGCGTTTTTTATCTCGCCTATCGCCGACAACCTGACCACCGCCCTGCTGATGTGTGCCGTGGTGATGAAAGTGGCCGAGGGGGATAACCGCTTTATCAACCTGGCCTGCATCAACATCGTGGTGGCGGCCAACGCCGGCGGCGCCTTCAGCCCCTTTGGCGACATCACCACGCTGATGGTGTGGCAGGCGGGCAAAGTCACCTTTATCGAATTCTTTGACCTGTTCCTGCCGTCGCTGGTCAACTTTATTGTCCCGGCCGCGTTGATGACCCTGGCCATTCCGCGCCGGGTACCCGGCGGCCTCAACGAAGCGGTCGAACTGAAACGTGGCGCTCGCCGGATTCTGGGGCTGTTCCTGCTGTCCATCGCCACCGCGGTCAGCTGCCACACCTTGCTGCACCTGCCGCCGGTACTGGGCATGATGGCCGGCCTGGGGTACCTGCAGTTCTTCGGCTATTTCTTGCGGATGACCCTGCCCCGCTCGCTGGAGAAAAAGCGCGCAGCCGCAGAAGCAGCCGGCGATCAGGAACGGCTGCAACGCCTCGGCAGCGTGGTGCCGTTTGACGTATTTAATCGTGTGGCGCGTTCGGAGTGGGACACCCTGCTGTTCTTCTACGGGGTCATCATGTGCGTCGGCGGGCTCGGCTTTATGGGCTATCTGGCGATGCTGTCGGACCTGCTCTACACCCAATGGGACGCCACCAGCGCCAACGTTGCACTCGGCCTGTTGTCGGCGGTGGTGGATAACATTCCGGTGATGTTCGCCGTGCTGACCATGGACCCGGCCATGTCCCACGGCCAGTGGCTGCTGATCACCCTTACCGCCGGCGTCGGCGGCAGTCTGCTGTCTGTGGGTTCCGCTGCGGGGGTCGCGCTGATGGGGCAGGCCCGCGGCATCTACACTTTCTTCGGCCACCTGAAATGGGCCCCAGCCGTAGCCGTTGGCTATGCGGCTAGCGTGTGGGTGCACCTGTGGCTCAATGCATCGCTGTTTCACTGACCGATGTCTCGAGCGCTATCAGGTCACGATGGGGTGACCTCGGAGGTCCCGCGCAGAATGAGAACACGGCTTGGAGAATCTTGCCCCGAAATGGTGAGTGCCTAGTTGGCCAATATCCCCAGCCGCCCCGTCAGCCGCGCTGGAAGATGGGCCAATATGACCGCTCTTGGCCCCAAAGCTGACTTTGAGAGTAATGAGTGAGTGCTTAGATAGGCTGTACTGATGGCTGGAATACAGCATATCTGGACGGTATTGGAAAAAGCGCTCGTTTTGTTAACACCGACTGCACGGTTTGCTCTGGAAAGCTCACACCAAATTCTGCATGAACAGTGTGTTAGGGGCGGCGGGCGTTGAGATGCTGCGCGACCCCACCAAGCCATATGTGCATGCTTGTTTTCATCGGAGAAAGATGACAGGTTTTCTCAAATTTCTTGATCTTTTCAGCGTTTGCTAACCTGTATTTAGAGTATCAATACGCTCGTTCAAGAATAAGCTGTTATACGCAAGGAGCATCATGAGATCTCGATTACTGTTGTTAATGTTAGTCGGTTTGAGTATTCACGTTCCCGCTGGTGTCGTGAAGAGTATTCATGTTGAAAGAAGAGATATTGGTGAGTCTCTTGGAAAGTTTGTCCTTCCAGTTGATATTAAAGGTAAGGGATATATTTCAAAGGAAGTATGGCGCAGTCCGAAAGGAATAAAATGTACAGCCTCATTGTTTGAGCACAGCAAAAAAAACAAGGGCACATTTGAGTGTGTATCGCCAGAACAATATAAGGCTCAAGTCGCTCTGGACTGTTCGGAAAACCACAGCGCTGAAACAGCGGTATATTTGTTTTTTGGTAAGGTAAGCAGCGATAGCGAAGTGGGTAATTTATATGTTTGGTGTGAGTAAAGCGTATAACAAGGCGGCATGTTTTCCAACGTCGGTGCATTCACAGGAGCTGATAACAAAGTGACTGATATATTTACTAATGTAGGTGACTTTGAGAAGAGGCTATCACTACCAGATGGGTTCTACACCAAGCTGCTAAAAGAAGACGACTGGTCATTTGCCATAAAGATTAGCGCATTGTTTGAGGCCGCTTGTACACACACATTGATCTCCAAGTTGGGTACGCCAGAGTTAGAAGATAGCTTCTCCCATTTAGATCAAGCCAACGGTAGGTATGGCAAAGTAAAGTTACTTAAATGCTTAGGCGTCCTCTATCCTGAGCAGGCTATTTTTCTGGAGAGACTTGCCTGCTTACGAAACCAGTTTGCCCACAATATATCTAACGTCGAGCTTACTCTTGACCAATTAATTCAAGATATGGACGCCCACCAAAAGAAGTCTTTCGTAAGGTGGGCTGGTCATGGTGTCGTAGAACAAGCAAAAATCGGTGATAATAAAGTGCAAAGAGAGGACTTCGTGCTAGAAAATCCAAAATTTTCAATTTGGCTGACAGCTGCCGAAGTTATTGCGTGTATGTATTTAGAAGTTGAGCAGGCAGAATACATTCATAAAAATGGAATTTACCAGTGGCTAAAAAACTGTATTGATGAATAGCAGGGATTGTTTAGTGTTTAATATTTTCAATTAACACTTCTAGCAGTCACAAATAGGAGATTGTAAATGGATCCGGGTACTGCAGCATTAGCTGGCGTAGGCTTAGCATTTCAACTGATTATTTTGGTTGCTTTTTGGCGCTTGTTGAAGTTCATATGGAAAAAGTTGTCTCGTCAGAATAATGGTCTACAAAAAAAAATTTATGATAAACCTGACTCATCGCCTAGTTCGAGTCAAAAGACAATGCATCCTAAACAAGCGACTGTTGAGCAAAAGCCTTCAATGCTGAGGGTTTCAGCCAAGATGTCAAAGACTGATAGTGGTAGGTCTTTGGAAAAGTCTTTCCCGAAAGATTATAAGTTGGAAATACTCTTGGCTAAATATAAGTTGAGAGGTAAAGCAGCGATACATGTATCTCAAAAGACGGTCCAGTTCTCTACTCACTGGGCTCCAACGATGAATGCTCACAATATTCATGCGTTTAGATCCTATGTCAAAGCTTTCAAAGAGAATAGGTTGCCAACTCAACTCTAGACAGAAAGCCTTTTTAGGTTTTATCAATATAGAAATCGTTAAGGTTCAGTTCGATTTTCAATCTACAACAAGTACAAACCAGACCACTCCAAGTGGCTGGTTTGTGTTGATAGTTGCCGCCGCAAGCCGCTCTATTAGCGATCTCTAACGGTCGGGAAAGTTCGCGAACCAGACCTCTATTTGAACACGCCAAAAGCCGTATAAAGCGCATCATTCGGGGAATAAGGTGCTTTGCTGTCGGGATTCGCCCTGAATGTGCCACATAAAAAAAATACCCGCATCAGTTGATGCGGGTATTTTCGCTAACTCGAGAGTGTTTTTACACACTCTCCTTGGCGGGGTTCTTTTTACCACGGGATCCGACCCGAGCAACAGCCCGGCACGGATTCGTCGAGCTCTTCAGGAGCTCAAGGCTGCTCGATACCGACGATAAACCAGTCCGCATCGGCCCGGGTCAGATCCCGAGTCAAATGCCAGATCTCGTTGAACTCGGTGGTGTCATTACCGGCGCCTTCACGCATCCAGCCGTAGAAGTTGATGCTCAATCGGGCTTCCTGATTGGCTTCGCTGTAACCCACGATATCCGCCATCACCGATACCAGATCGTTATCCAGAGTGGCCGCGCCAAGACGCTCCCGTTCAGCTACCAGGTCTGCATACAGCTCGGCGCTGCAGTAGGTTTCGATGGTACTCAGATCGTTGATCGACCAGGCCCGCTGGAGTTCGGCAAAGTGCTGCCGCGCGCCCTCGATAAAGGCGTCTTTGTTGAACCAGCCCGGCAGCTCCACTTCGCTCTCGTCAAAGCGGGCCGACATCAACGGAGTGGGCTCGAAGCTGCCGCCAGAAAGGGGCTCGGCGGTTTGTCGCGCCATTGGCTGCTCGCCCCCCGCATGCCCGGCGTAACTGGGCTGGGGTCGTACCGGCTGGCTGCGGGCAAACAGTTTGAACAGGACAAAGCCGATCAGGGCGATGATCAGAACATCCATCAGCTGGATACCGTCAAACGCGCCGCCAAAGAATAGCGCGCCCAACAAGCTGCCCGCCAGCAGACCACCGAGCATGCCCCCCATTCCGGGGCGCGCCGCGGCCGTTTTTTGCTGGCTGCCGGTGGCTGCCTGCTGGGTGCTGCTTGGTCGCGGAGCCGCAGCCGGCGCAGCCTTCTTCTGGGTGAAAAAGCTTTTGCCCAGGCTGCCGCCGCCACCAAAGCGCTTGGCTTCAGCGTCCAGCGGCGCGAGCACCAGACCCAACATCAGTGCACAACAGAAAGAGCGAAGTAGTCCTGTCATTATGTCTTGCATCCCCAGTATGAAAATTAGAGCACCCGGCTCTGCCGGCCGGTAGCCAGATAGATACCCGCGAATATTAAGCCGATGCCCAGCAGATGAAAAGGCAGTACGGATTCCCCGAGGAACAGCACTGACAGCAGCAGCCCAAAAACCGGCATCAGATGAATATACAACCCTGCCCGTTGCGCCCCCAGCCGGGAAACACCGTGGTTCCAGAAAAAGTACGCCAGTACCGATGGAAACAGCGCCACGTAGCCTACCACCATAACACTGGAACGGGACCATTGGATATGCGCGCCGGTACCCAGTTCCCAAAGGAACAGGGGTAGCAGCATCGCTACGCCCAATCCGATGGTGCTGCCAAGCAGTGCCAGCGCGCTGAGCGCCTGCGGCCGCCAGCGCAAACAGAGGGTATACAGCGACCAGGTCAGTACCGCAGCCATAATCCAGAGATCACCGGGATTCAGAGCCAGCGCTAACAGCGACGACCAGTCGCCACGGGTAACGATAAACAGCACGCCGGAGAGCGACAGCAGAATTCCCATCAGCTGAATCGGACGAACAGGTTGCCCCAGCAAACCCGACAACAGCAGGATCACCACCGGCACCGCCGACTGCATCAGGGTGGCGTTGGTGGCGGTTGTGTGCTGCACACCGAGATAGACAAAGGTATTGAAGTTGGCCACCCCCAGCAGCGCCAACAAGAGCAGCATGCGGTAGTGTGTCAGCAACACCTGCCGCTCACGCCAAAGAGCCGGCAACACCCAGGGAGCGAGAATCACGAACGCCAGACTCCAGCGCAGAAGCGCCAGTGATAACGGCGGGATCTCCAGATGCATCGCCCGCGCCAGCACAAAGTTGCCGGACCAGAACAGGGTGGTCAACACCAACAGCAGGTGGGCCATCAACGGCTCGTGGACAGGCTGCGCAGCCAGCGCCACAACGTGCCGCCGGCACTGCTGCGATCGCCCATCAGGCGATCAAGCACGTTACGGTTATCGATCGCCCAGAGCATCTCCCGATTACCTTCCGCCAGGCCACAGAACAGCACCTTGTCGCCCGGTTGCAACGACCAGTCGCTATCCGGCAGCAAGGTGGACTCGCCACGACGGGTAACCATCAAACAGATCACCGGCAGCCGCTGCTCCAGGTCACGCTGGTCGGTCATCAGCAGCGACAGGGTCAGGCTGCGCCCCTCGTCGTAGGCTTCCTGTATCGCCGGGGTTTCCTGCGCACCGATCCGAAACGCCCAGCTGTCGAGCTCGTCGTCGCCGGCTACGTTGCTCATCCGGTTGACCAGCCCCCGGGCCCACTCCTCCGGCTGGCGCGCCATCAAACCCAGAAAGCGGCTCAGCATCGGCGTCTTGATCAGCGACAGAATGTTGTGGGCGATAATCTGCGCCGGCTCCATCACCAGATCGGTGTTGGCGGCCTGAAATACCGGCCGGTTGGCGTGCAGATTCTGCCGGGCTACGGTAAACAGGTTGGGGTTCATCTCCAGCGCGGTCATGATAATCGACAGGTTGTTGGCGTCGTTTCCGGTACCGGCCACCAGCCCCACTGCGGTGCGGATATTACCCTCATCAAGGGTCTCTGCCTCAGTCCCCTGCCCCTGCACATAGGGGATGTCGAGTCCCGCCGGTTCGGGGTGAACGTCAATCAGCGTCAGGCTGACCGGTTTGTCGGCAAAGCTGCGGTGCAGGGCACGACCAAAGCGGCCATAGCCGCAGATCACCCAGGCACCCTGGGTCTGCTTTTTGATACTGCTCAGTGCCCGGTGGGTGGGATTGGTCAGCCAGTCATACGCCAGGTGGCGGTAGGGCGCGTGCAGTGCCAACGCCAGATATTCGGCGTAAGTTACGAAGGGGTCGATAATATGATCGGTACCGAACGAGGCCAGATTCGCGGTGGTAACGTCCGATTCGCTGCGGCAGATAACCGTGAGTTCGGGGGCCAGCAGCTTGCTGGCGATGGCGATGGCGAGGTTCACCTCGTCTTCGTTGGTCAACGCCAGCACCCCGAGGCAGTTTCTGCGCTGCAGACCGGCGTCGGTGAGTACGTCCGGTTCCGAGGCATCGGCGCACAAACCGGCGGTGCTGAACTCCAGATCGTCGGTTTCCAGCGCGTCGATTCTTTCCTGGTCGATATCCACCACCACCGCGCGGATACCGCGGCGTAACAGCTGCTTGACCACCAACGAGCCGGTCATGCCGTAGCCACACACCAGATAGAAATCGTCCTCGGTGCGTTTGACGTGACGGCGAAAACCGACCCGGTTCATCAGGCGAATGAAAGCCTGATCCTGAAACAGTGCTAGCAGCTTACCGATGCCGTAAAGCCACGCAATCACGGTGGCGTAAATGGTCACCGTGGTCCACATCCGCTGCCCGTCGGTAAAAGCGTAGGGAACCTCGCCAAAGCCGATGGTGGAGCCCATGAAGCTGACGAAGTAAAAAGCGTGAAAGAAACTCATCTGCCACGGCTGGCCCTGATCATCGACCCCGGGAATCAGCACGAAGCCAAAGATCGACACCGCGTACACGCTGATCAGGGTGATCAGGGGCGCCCGCAGACGCCGGAACAGGACAAAGAAGATATTATTCATGGGAGCCTCAGCGGCGCACCAGTATCGTCTCGACCATCAATAGAATTACCGAAGTGATGTTCGCCAGCAGCGCTCCGGCCGACAGCGACACCACGCTGGCCATGATCGCCGGCGTCATTCCGGTGGCACTGACATGTTCGGCAAAGCCCCAGACCACCGCCGCAGCCACCAGCTGAAGGTCCGCCACCAGACTGGTGGCCAGCAGCACGGCACCGATATGGGTACGGTCGCCAAACTTGAGCACCGTGGCGATCAGGCTGACCACAATGGCGAAGAACAGCTCGTAGACGTTGTGGTGCGCGGGGTCGTCGATCTCGCCCACGTAAAAGCCAAAATTGAGCGTCAGCGCCAATACGATGAAAAACGCGAACACCACCTTTTCTCTGTTCATCCCTGCCCCCACACGTTAACTTTCCGTGGATTCTAAGCAATGCACCGCAGCAGTGCCATAGCCGTGGCTGCTATCGGTCCGGTTGGGTAGAATGCACCCTGTTTTTTGACCCGCCGACCGGAGTAACTCGTGAGCCAACCCCTCGACCAACGCTACATCAACATTGCCCGCGCCTGCCTGAACGTTCTCAACAACGTCAACCCGGCGCTCAACCGAGACCAGCAGATCAGCGCGGTCTACGATGCCATCGACGCGGCCATCAATGATCTCTACAAGCAGCAGGAGCAGCAGTTGGGGCAGGCCTTTACCGCGCTGCGCGCCATCACCCGGCTTGATCCGGAGAAGCACAGCGTTGAGGACGCTATCGCCCTGGCCCGCCAGGTATTGCCTGCCAGCCACTGAGTCGAAAAACAGCCCCGCCGGGAACCGCGGGCGCCTGACCGGCTCTAACCAGAACTTTCTGCAGATGCGAAGAGGGATGCCATGACTGCGCTATCGAAACAGTTGCGTTTCGGTTTTTTACTGCTGGCGCTACTGGCCAGTGCCGTCAGCCACAGCGCCGAGCTGATCACCAGCCCGGCGGATAACCGCAGCTACCGGGCACTGGATCTCGACAACGGCCTCAAAGTGCTGCTGATCAGCAGCCCGGACGCCGACAAGGCCGCCGCCAGTCTGGAGGTATCGGTGGGCAGTGGCGCAGACCCTGAGCAGCACCCGGGGCTGGCGCACTTTCTCGAGCACATGCTGTTTCTGGGGACCGAAAAGTACCCGCAAGCGGGCGCCTATCAGGCCTTTATCAGCGAGCATGGCGGGCGCCATAACGCCTTTACCGCCTACGACCGCACCAACTACTTCTTCGATGTGGATCAACAGCATCTGGAGCCGGCGCTGGACCGCTTCGCCCAGTTCTTTATCAACCCGCTGTTCACCCCCGAGTATGTCGACCGTGAACGGCATGCCGTCCATTCGGAGTACCAGTCCAAGCTCAAGGACGATGGTCGCCGCGGTTACGCCGCGCTGAAACAGGCGCTGAACCCCGAACACCCGCTGGCCAAGTTCTCGGTGGGCAGCCTGGACACCCTCAGCGACCAGCCTGACTCAGACCTGCAAACCGCGCTGCGCGAGTTCTACCAGCGCCACTACAACGCCAACCGCATGTCACTGGTTATTCAGGGGCCGCAATCGCTGGACACGCTGGAACAATGGACCCGGAGCAAATTCAACGCCATCAGCAGCGGCGACAGCACCCTGCCATTGTCGTCTGCGCCGCTGTTCCAGCCCAAGCAACTTCCCGCCCAGCTGAACGTGCAAAGCTTGCGTGAACTTTACCAGCTCAGCGCCACCTTCCCGGTGCCGCCGGTAACGCCCTACTGGGATAAAAAACCGCTGCATTATCTGGGTGCGCTGATCGGTCATGAGGGCCCCACCAGCCTGCTGGCAGAACTGAAGCGCCGTGGTTGGGCCCAAGGCCTGAGTGCCGGTGCCGGCTTCAACCACGATGACGCGGCGTCGTTTTCAGTCAACGTGGAATTGACCCCGGAAGGCTTCGCCCACTACAACAAGGTCGTTGATCTGCTGTTCTCGACCATCAACCTTATCGCCCGCGACGACATCGAAGAGTGGCGCTACGCGGAAGAACGGCAGATCAGCGAAACCGCCTTCCGTTTCAAGGAACCCTCACGGGAGCTCTACGACGTGTTGCGCCTGGCGGGCAAGCTGCGCCGCTATCCCACCGCCGAACTGCTCCACGGTGACTACCTGTTTAGCGAGTTTGATCCGGAGCTGATTCGACGTTACCTCAGCCATCTGAACCCGGATAATCTGCTGCTGACCTTGACTGCCAGCGAGATCGACACCGACCGCGTGGAACCCTATTACCAGACCCGCTACCAACTGCAGGCGATCGATAACGACCGCCTGCAACGCTGGCGCGCCCGGGAGCCGGTAGCTGCGATCCAACTGCCCAAGCCCAACCCCTTCCTGGCCGAGGACTTCAGCCTGCAACCGCTGGCGGGGATGGAGCGGCCACAAGCGATTGTCGAACGACCGGGGCTACGTTTCTGGTATCAACAGGACGATGATTTCCGCTTTCCGCGCGCCAATCTCTACCTGACGGTGAGATCGCCCGTCGCCAACGACACGGTGCGCCATAATCTGCTCACCGCATTGTTCGTGAAGCTGGTCAACGATCAACTTAACAGCTACCTCTACCCTGCCAACGTAGCCGGCTTCAGCACCAGTCTGTACCCGCACATTCGTGGATTTAGCCTGCGCCTGTCCGGCTATAGCGACAAACAGGAGCGGTTGCTGCAAACGGTGGTGGACAGCCTGCCGGGGTTTGAGGTCGACCCTGATCGCTTTGCGATAATCAAGACCCAGATGCGCCAGCAGCTGGAGAACCGCAAGCAGTCAACCCCCTACGAACTGGCCTTTGACCAGTTGCAGGACCGGCTGATGCAGCCGGGGTGGTCGATTGATGAGCGCCTGGCCGCACTGGAGGCGATCGATGCCAAAGCACTGCAGGCGCATATCCCCAGACTGCTGGGACAGGGTAATCTGGAAGCACTGGCCCATGGCAATCTTAGCCGCGATGATGCGCTGGAGCTGGCCGCCGTGCTGGAGCAGCGCCTGCTCAGCCAGATGAAACCGGTAGCGGTTGCCCCGGGAGAGGTCCAGTCGCTGGAGGTCGGTCTTGAGCGCCTGCCGGTCGCCGCTGACCACAATGACAAGGCGGTCATTCTCTACCTGCAAGGGCAGGAGGACGGCCTCAAGGAGCGGGCGCTGTTTGGACTGATCAACAAACTGATATCCGCCCCCTTCTACACCGAATTGCGGACCGAAAAACAGCGTGGCTACGTGGTCTTCAGCACTGCATACCCGCTTCAGGAACGCGCCGGTATCGCACTGGTGGTGCAATCCCCTTCCACCGCTACCAGCACGCTGGTTGCCGATATCAACAGCTTCCTCGACGGCGTCGGTACATTAGTAGAGGCGATTGACGACACCCGGCTGCAACAGCTGAAGCAAAGTTTGCTGGTTAGCCTGCTGGAACGGGACAAGAAGCTGAGTGATCGCACCAACCGCTACTGGCAGGAGCTGGATCGGGAATACCTGAACTTCGACAGCCGCGAGCAGCTGGCAGCGGCAATTCGCGCGGTCAGCCGGCAGGACCTGCTCGACACGGCTGAACGCTTGCGTCAGCGGCAGCTACTGCTGGAAGCCCAGCGGCCGCCGGCCAACTAGCCGTCGGGCTACTGTTCCGAGTCCGCCGCTTCCTCCACCACCGAGAGGGTGGCAGCATCCGCAGCCACCGGCGCGGAGCTGCTCACCCGACGCATTCCTCGGACGGTCGGCATCGGCATCGGCGGCGGCGGAGGCAACTCCGCCTCTTCGGCGGCGCGGGCATTCAACTCCTGAAAGATGCGATCTTCACCGACACTTTGACGCTCGACGATACGCTGGGCGGGAATGGTATTGACCGGCGGCGCGGAGGGCTGTTCGGCGGGAATGACTGTGGGCTCCGGCAGCTGCATGTCAGGGTAGTTGCGCGGTGCGATCTCAACCATCGGTTCGCGATCGAACTGGCCGGTCTCCATATTGCGGTAGACAGTTTCCGCGTCTTCCTGCAGATCGCTGATGCGATCTACCGGGATCTCCGGAAAATCCTCTTCCTTTAGCGGCTTGCCTAATTCGGCCGAATGCGGAATCTGGTGATAGCGCAGCTCCTCGACCGGCTGCGGCGGCACCTCAAGATAGGGCAGCGGCTCCTCGGCAACGGCAGGCGTCACCAGGCAGCAAAGCAACAGCGGTACGGTGCGGCGAATCAACATTCAGACAGGATAAATGGACTCCCCATAAGCAGCAAGCTCCTCCAGCAGATGCATCTTCTCCGCCGCCGGCTGTTGCGCTGCCAACTGATTGAGGCGGCTGTAAAAGGCCTCAAAGGTCAGAGCCCCTTTCGGGGGCTGCTCAAGCAGCCGCTGCTGACGGTATTGCTCCCACTGCTGCTGTTCTTCTGCGGACAACGTGGCGGGATAGTTGCGCGCCCGGTAGCGAAACAGCATCTCTTCCAAACGCCCGTCCTGAAAAGCAAAGGTTTCCTCCCCCAGCAGCGAAGGATCAGTAGCGCGCACCCGATCCATAGCCGCGCGATCAGCCGGCGAAAAAAAGCCGCCGCTGTATAGCATCAAGTCGGGATCGCCACCACTCTCGAACCCCAGGTCGCTATAGATCAGCTGCAGCTTTTCAGTCAGCCCCTCGGCCGCCCGCAGCAGCCCCAGATGGCGTCGGCACTGCTCGCCGGATATCTGCAGTCGAGCCGCCTCCTCGGTGGTGAGCATCGTGGCGGGGGCCAGCATCGGGGTCCGGTTGAGGTGAACCAGTTTCAGCGGTATCCGCTCTTCGCCTTCGGCCAGATCCCGGCTGGCGGTATAGAGCTTCTCCCGCACCAGCTCCGCGGCCTGGGTCAGCAAGGGGGTGGGATCGACCCGCAAATCATAAACAATTACCGCATTGCGATTGGTCAGGTGTGCTGCCAACGGCACCACCAGCGCGGTATTACTGACCTCTGCCGAGTAGCGGGAGGAGATATGCAGCACCGGTTTCATCCGCGCCACGTCCAGTTGCGACGCAGCAAAGCGTTTGTCCCGTAACTTCAGCGCATACTCGAACAGACGCGGCTGGCGCTCTTTCACCAGACGAGCCACGGCGATGGTGGCATACACATCGGACAAGGCATCGTGCGCGGCCTCGTGGCTCAGGCCGTTGGCGCGGGTCAGATCCTCAAGCCGCAGACTGGGGGTGCCATCCTCGTACCGCGGCCATTCGATCCCCTCGGGCCGCAACGCCCGCGCCATACGCAGCATATCGATCACATCCCAACGGGAGTTACCGTTCTGCCACTCGCGACCGTAGGGATCGATGAAGTTGCGGTAGAAACCGTAGCGTGTCACTTCGTCATCAAAGCGCAGACTGTTGTAGCCGACGCCGCAAGTCCCCGGTTGCGCCAGCTCGGCATGGATTCGAGCCATAAACTCGGCCTCACAGACCCCCTCTTTAAGCGCGGTTTGCGGGGTGATCCCGGTGATCAGGCAGGCTTCCGGATGGGGCAGATAGTCATCCGCCGGTTTGCAGTAGATCATCAGCGGATCACCGATGGGATTGAGCTCCCAGTCGGTACGGATACCGGCAAACTGGCAGGGGCGATCCAGGGAGGGGGTAGCGCCAAAGGTTTCGTAATCGTGCCAGTAGAATGTCGGGGTCGAGTTAGCCATGGGGTCGGTCCTGTCCTGATTGCCGCTTATGATAAAGTAACCGCCCCCCCAACTGCCAACAGGTACACGGTCGATGCCCCGCCCCCCTGTGTCATCCGCATGCCCCTGCGGCAGCGGTCAACCTTTTGCCTTGTGCTGCCGCCCTCTGCTGCACGAGAAACAGCAGGCCGCCACGGCCGAACAGCTGATGCGCTCCCGTTTCTGTGCCTTTGCGCTGGGTTACTTTGATTACCTGATTGAAACCCATCATCGCGATTTTCGGCAGGCGTTGTCGATCGAGGCGCTGCAGCAACAGGACCAGCACACCCGCTGGTTGGCTCTGGAGGTTCGTGATTGCGATGCGGGTTCGCCAACCGACGCCGCCGGCGAGGTGCACTTCGTCGCGCGCTACCTTGAGGGTGATCGGCTGGGCGAACTGGAGGAGCGTTCAGCGTTCGTGCGCGAGCAGGGGCGCTGGTATTACACCCGGGGCAAACCGGAGTTTCGCGCCCTTGCCACCCTTGGTCGCAACAGTCCCTGCCCCTGCGGGTCTGGCAAGAAGTACAAACGTTGTCATCAGCAATGAGTGAGCGAATCGCTTTCGAAGCGCCGCCAAAAGTCATAGAATGGCCGCCGGGAAGATGTAACCATAACAACGCAAAACACACGTCCCCTCGACCGCCAACGCGCCTCGCGGCCATGGCCGTCCGACTTTGCCACTGCTCGTGGCCTTGGCGGTATTCATTCATAAATTTTCGATCGGTTAAGGCATGCAGTTGATCCTGACAAACCTGTTTCGCCCCAAGTGGCAGCACCCGCGGTCTGACGTGCGCAAAAAAGCGGTGGGTAATCTCGATCCCGGTCAGGATAACGATCAAACCATTCTCGAAACCATCGCCCGCGAGGACCGTGACCCCGATGTCCGCCGGCAAGCGCTGAATAAACTGGTTAATGTCGACTGCCTCAGCCAACTGGCCGACCATGATGTCGACGCCGGTGTGCGCCAGAGCGCCCTCAACCGTCTGTGTGATCTGGTCACCGGCCTCGATGCCATCGAACTGCCCATGGCGCGCCGGCTACAAGTGCTGGATCGCCTTGCCCAGACCGACTACCTGCTGCACGTGGCGCTCAAAGGCGACTGTTACGAGATCCGGCAAGAGGCGGTACTGCGACTGGTGGACGAAAGTGCATTGGCCAAGGTGATCACCGATGCCGACAGCCGTCCCCTGCGGCAACTGGCAGCGGAAAGCATTCGCGACCCCGAGCTACTGCAGCAACTGATTCGTCAGGTACGACAAAGCGATAAAAACCTGTACCGCACTCTCAAGTCTCGACAGGACGCCCAGCGCGACGAGGCCCAACGCGAACAGAGCCGTCAGCAAGCCCAACAGCACCTGTGCCAAGCGCTGGAAAAGTTAGCAGAAGAGAGTGTTGCGCCCCACTACCAGGCCAAGCTTCAGGGGCTGAAACTGCAGTGGGACAGTCTCGATTTCGAACCTGCCCACAACTACCTCACCCGGTTCGACAAAGCCCATGCCCAGTGCGTGCTTAAAGCAGACCGTTACGCCGAGGAACTGGCCGAACGCGACCAGCAAGCCTGCGCGCACAGTGAGCAACAACAGTTGCTGGCGACCATTCGACAAGCCGCCGAGGCCCTCACTCAGCCGACGGCAGCCGACCAGCGCAGCGCCACTTCCGAACTGGAGCACTGGCAGCAGCGTTGGCAGGAGCTGGCCGTTATCCGCCCCGTGACCACCAGCGAACAACAGCAGTTCGACCAATGCCACGCCAATGTTTCGCAACGACTGGCACACTGGCAGCGCTACGACGAGCTGGCGCCGCAGCTGCAAGCCGCTGATGAGACTGAACAACTGACAGCGCTGCTGGAGCAGCTGGCGTGGCCGCGCCAGTTACCGACCACGCCGCTACTGCAACACTGCCGGCTGCGGCTGACCACGCTGCAGCAGCAACTACAGCCGGCTCCCGAGCCGGGCGATGACGCTCTGCGGGATCACCTCGAACGGCTCGAGCAAGCATTGGACCAGGGCGCACTCACCGCTGCCACGGATGCCATCCGGCCGCTACGGGAGCAGCAGCGCCAGCTGCGCGGACGCGACAAACAACAGTTTACCCGTCTCAACGCCCGCTATCAGGAGCTGCAGGGATGGCAGCAATTTGCCACCCGGCCCAAGCTGGAAGCCCTTTGTCAGGCAATGGAAGCCCTCTCCGCCGACGACTCCCAGGCGGTCGCCAATCGTGCCGCCCAGCTCAAAGAGCTGCAGCAGCAGTGGAAGCAGCTCGACAGCCCGTTGATTCCACACGGTCTGCGACGCCAGTATCAGCAAGCCAACGACCGGGCCTACAGTAACTGTCGCGATTACTTTGACCAGCAACGCCAACTGCGCCAGCAGAACCTGAGCCAGCGTGAACGGCTGTGCGAGCAACTGGATCATCTACTCCAGCATACCGACTGGTCCCGTGCCGATCTCAAGTCGCTGGTGGCCAGTAATCGGCAACTGCGCAGTGACTGGCGCCATTTCAGTCCGGTGGAGCGAGCACCCGGCAAGAAACTTCAGAAACGTTTCAATCAGGGCCTCAAGGCGCTGGAGCAGCAGCTTGACCAGATGCGCCGAAGCAACGGCGAACTAAAACAGCAACTGACCGGGCAGGCTGAGCGCCTCCTGGGCGACTCCGATCTTGACGCCGGTGCCGAACAAGCCCGGGAGCTGCAACGCCAATGGAAACAGCTGGGGCCCACTGAGCGGGAGCTCGAACAACAACTTTGGCCGCGGTTCAACGATGCCTGTAACCAGCTGCACCAGCGTGCCAAAACTGCGCGGGCCGACAACGAAGAACAGGCCCGACAGCAGTGCGAAGCGCTATGCGTTGAGCTTGAAGACACGCACCAGCCACTGCCCCTCAGTCCGGCACGGCTGCAACAGCAGTTCCAGCAGCAACTGGATCAGTTGGCTGACGGTCGGCGCTTGCAGCGCCGTTTCGAAACCGCCCTGTTTGCATACCAGCTGCGTTGTCATCCGCAGGAGCCGGACTGGAGCGCACTGCAGCAGCTAGAGCAGCAGTGCCAGCAGTTGGAAAAGGCGCTACTGGACGGCCAGCAACCGCCGTTACAGCCGATCAATGGGACGCTGCCAGAGACCCTGGCTGACGATGTCCGGGCTGCGGTGGCGGCGCGGCTTGACGCACTGCAACGCATCAGCGCGGCCCCCGACGGGATCGATGCGCTGCTGGCGAGCAGCGACCGGGCACTGCGACTGCTCTGTATCAGACGGGAAATTCTCTGCGGACAGACCACGCCGGACGAGGATCAGGCGCTGCGGATGGAGTACCAGATGGAGCGACTACAGGACGCCCTGCAGCAAGACAGCAACGAACCCACCTGCGTGCGTTCGATGTTGCAACTGCAGCGCTTGTGGCTGACGGTCCCCTTTAACAGTTTCTTCGAAGAGCTGAACCAGCGTTTTACCGACGCCCCGCGCCCGGAGTGATCCGTCAGCTGCTTTGCTGAGCACGGCCATTGCCGTTGCTGCGGCCGTTACCCTGTCGTTCGGCATCGCGCAACTGGCGGCGCAACACCTTGCCGACATTGCTCTTGGGCAGTTCACTGCGAAACTCCACCAGCGCCGGCACCTTATAGGCCGTTAGCCGCTCCCGGCAGTAGTCACGCAGCTCTTTGACCGTCAATTCGGCGTTGCGACTGACGACATAGGCCTTGATCTGCTCCCCGGTGACCTCGTGGGGCAAGCCAACCACCGCGCACTCTTCGACATCCGGGTGTGAAACGATCACCTCTTCAAGCTCACCCGGGTAAACGTTGAAGCCCGAGACAATGATCATATCTTTCTTGCGGTCGACGATACGGATGTAACCGTCATCCTGCACCTGCGCCACGTCACCGGTGCGGAACCAGCCATCGGCATCCAGCACGGCGTCGGTTTCCAGCGGCTGCTTCCAGTAGCCCTGCATCACTTGCGGGCCGCGCACACAGAGTTCCCCCACACCTCCTACCGGTACGACCGCACCCTCGTCATCGATCAGGCGCACTTCTGTTTCCGGCATCGGCACCCCGATCGTCCCCAGCTGCGCTGAACCGGGCGGGTTCAAAGACACCACCGGCGAGGTCTCGGTCAGGCCATAGCCCTCGTTGATGCCGTGACCGGTTACCGCGCGCCAGCTGTCAGCCGCCGACCGGGTCAGCGCCATTCCGCCAGACAGGGTAACCTTGAGGCGACTGAAGTCGAGTTTCTGGAACTCCGGGTTCTTGCACAGGGCCACGAACAGGGTGTTGAGGCCGGTAAAGAAGCTGAACCGGTAGCGCTTGAGCTCTTTGACGAAGGCGGGAATATCACGCGGATTAGCGATCAGCACCACCTGCACCCCGGCTTCCATCATCACCATACAGTTCACGGTGAAGGAGTAGATGTGGTAAAGCGGCAGCGGTGCGATGGCAATTTCGCCCTCGGGATCAAAGATACCGCCGATCGCCTTCTTCACCTGGCGCACATTGGCAACCAGGTTGCTGTGGCTAAGCATCGCGCCCTTGGCGATACCGGTGGTACCGCCGGTGTACTGCAGAATAGCCAGATCATCCGGATCAATGTCCGGCGCCTGATAGCGCTCTCCCTGCCCCAGACCCAGCGCCTGTCGATAGCTGATGGCCGACGGCAGCTGGTAAGCAGGCACCAGTTTTTTCACATGACGCACCACCGTATTGACCAGCAAGCGCCGCCACAGCGGCAACGCATCCCCAAGATCAGTGATAATCAGATGATCGATACCGAACCGGGGCAGAATCTTCTCCACCTTGTCGGCCAAATTGGACAGCACCACCAGCGCGCGAATGCCGGCGTCGCTGAACTGGTGCAGCATCTCCTGAGTGGTGTAGAGCGGATTGGTATTGACCACCACCAATCCCGCCCGAAGAGCGCCGAACAGCACCACCGGGTACTGAATCAGGTTGGGCAGCTGGATGGCGATGCGGTCGCCCGGCTGCAGGTCGGTATGGCACTGCAGGTAGGCGGCAAAGGCACGGCTCTGCCGCTCCAGCTCCTGAAAGCTGATGCTGTAGCCCAGACTGGTGAAGGCGGGGCGCGTTCCGTAACGCTGACACGCGCGATCGAAGACGTCGAGTAAGGTATGATAATCCTGACCGGATGAGGGAAGCGTGTCCGCTGCGTTTATTGTTGTAGTGCAGTCCTGCATGATGATCCCACAAGTGCGCCGCTCCAAATGACGGGCACCTAAGTCTAATATACTTTAGTCGGATTCAAGCAGATTTTAGCCGGGCTGCAAACCCCTGTTGATAAGAAAACGCTTAATTAACCGTTAATTGGAATCTCCAAGCCATCCTTGAGGAGCAACAGCTCACCCGGTTCCATCGGGGTCCAGACTTCGTTGTCCGTCAAGGGAACGGTGGTCACAACGGTTACCACATCCGTGGGCTGGGTTTCCTGGCAGAAATCTACCGTCACTTCCGCGTCGGTCAGAGAGGCGTGCCCAAAGGGGGCCCGTCGGGTGATCCAGCTGAGTTTACTGCTGCAGTAGGCCAGCAGGTGACGAGAGTCACTCAGCAGCATATTGTAAACCCCCAATTGGCGCAGGCTGTCGCAGCGTTCGCGGATAAACGCAATCAACGCCGGATAGTCATCGGGCGGTTCGGGAAACGCCCGCCGAACCTCCCCCAGCAGCCAGCAAAATGCGTATTCGCTATCAGTGGTACCCACCGGACGGTAAAAATCGAGCGGCAGGTCGAAGATGCGCGCATCCAGCTGGCCGTTATGGGCAAAGGCCCACATTCGCCCCCACAGCTCACGGGAAAACGGATGGGTGTTGGCCAGACAAACATCGCCCACGTTGGCCTGACGGATATGGCTGATCACCACATGGCTTTTGATCGGATGACGCCGAACCAGCTCCGCTACCGGCGATTCGACGCTGGGTTCCGGATCGTGAAAAGAGCGAATCCCCCGCCCTTCGTAAAAGGTGATCCCCCAGCCGTCACGATGCGGACCGGTGCGCCCGCCGCGCTGCATCAGACCGGTGAAGCTGAAACAGATGTCGGTGGGAACATTGGCACTCATCCCGAGCAGTTCACACATGATTGGAGTCCTTGGCTGGATTGGTGGGCGCAGCTAGGTTAATCAGACCCGTGCCCCGGAACAAGTCCCCGGATTGACCTCAGGATTCGCCCTTGTCGCTGCCGCCCAGACCAGGAGCCGCCGCCAACAGTCGGTCGGCCAGGCGGGAGAAAGGCAGGCTTTGCAGCCAGACCGTGCCGGTGCCACTGAGGGTGGTGAGGCAGATCCCCTCCCCGCCGAACAGCATCGACTTCAGCCCGGACACCATCTCGATGTCATAATCGATGCCGCTACTGAACGCCACCAGGCAGCCGGTATCGACCCGCAAGGTCTGATTATTGAGTTCTTTACGCACCAGCGTCCCGCCAGCCTGCAAAAAGACATTACCGTCGCCTTCGAGTTTCTGCAGAATAAAGCCCTCGCCACCGAAGAAACCGGCGCCCAGGCGGCGCGAAAACGCAACCCCGATCCGGGTGCCACGCGCGGCCGCCAGAAACGCATCTTTCTGGCAGTAGATCACCCCGCCCACCGCGCCCATCGCCACCGGCATGATGGTCCCGGGATAGGGTGCAGCGAAAGCGACCCGGCGCTTGCCCTCACCACGATTCTCAAAGTGGGTCATGAACAACGATTCACCAGTAATAGCGCGTTTACCAGCAGAGAAAAGCTTGCCAAAGAAGCCCTGCTCCGGGTCCGAGCCATCGCCCAGTTTGGTTTCAAAGGCGATGCCGTCTTCCATGTAGTTCATCATTCCGGCCTCGGCGATCACCGTTTCTCCAGGGTCGAGTTCCACCTCAACCACCTGCATGGCGTCACCAAAGATCTCATAATCCACTTCGTGACTGTTCATCGAGCTTCCCTCACCGCTGTCAATTTCAAGCAGCTTAGCACGCCCCGGTCACCAACTTTTGCTACACCGGAAATGTCATTTGTCTAGGTCTTGTCACTTTCCAATGCTATGGTGTATTCGCTTTAGCCAGAAAACGCTGTGCGCATGACACAGGGAGTGGTGCAAGAGCAAACTAGATATCTTAGTTTTTCCGGCGTACACCGGTCATCGGCCTCCCGATGACCCCATTCAGCCTCAGTCCATGAGACCCGGCCGGCGCCGACTAAAACAGATGATCTCTACGTGACATCATTACAAGGGGTAAGAAATGGCAAATCGTGAAGTCTTCGTTCTGAGTGCGGTTCGTTCCGCAATTGGTGGTTTTGGTGGTTCTTTGAGCGGCATGGAGCCCGCCGAGCTGGCCGGACAGGTGATGAAAGAAGCCGTGGTCCGTTCCGGCGTTGATCCTCAGAAGATTAATTATGTAACCGTCGGCAACTGTATCCCGACGGAATCCCGTTACGCCTACGTGGCGCGTGTGGCCTCCATCCAGGCCGGCCTGCCAATGGACTCCGTAGCGATGGCGGTCAACCGTCTGTGTAGCTCCGGCCTGCAGGGCGTGGTCTCTACCGCTCAAGCCATCATGCTGGGTGACTGCGATTACGGCGTCGGCGGCGGCGTTGAAGTGATGTCCCGCGGTACTTACTTTGCACCGGCGATGCGTTCCGGCGCCCGCATGGGCGATACCGGCATGATCGACGCCATGGTGTCGGTTCTGACTGATCCCTTTGGCGTGGGCCATATGGGTATTACCGCCGAAAACCTGGCTGAAAAATGGGGTCTGAGCCGCGAAGAACAGGATGCGTTCGCGGTTGAATCTCAGCGCCGCGCCGCGGTAGCGATCGAAGAAGGCCGTTTCAAGTCGCAGATCGTGCCGATCACGCTGAAGAGCCGCAAGGGTGAAACCATCTTCGATACCGACGAGCACGGCAAGCCGGGCACCACCATGGAAAGCCTGGCCAAGATGCGCCCGGCGTTCAAGAAAGACGGCACCGTTACCGCCGGTAACGCCTCCGGCATCAACGACGGCGCAGCCATGCTGGTGCTGGGCGGTGCCGATGCCGCCGAGCGCGATGGCTACAAGCCGATGGCTCGCCTGGTCTCTTACGCCGTCGCCGGCGTCCCCAACGAGATCATGGGTGAAGGCCCGATCCCGGCTTCCAAGCTGGCGCTGCAGCGCGCCGGCCTGAGCCTGGATCAGATGGACGTAATCGAGTCCAACGAAGCGTTCGCAGCGCAGGCGTTGGCCGTTACCAAAGGCCTGGGACTGGATCCGGCCAAGACCAACCCCAACGGCGGCGCCATCGCTCTGGGTCACCCGGTCGGTTGTTCCGGTGCATTTATCGCCACCAAGGCACTGTACGAGCTGGAGCGCACCAACGGTCGCTACGCGCTGGTCACCATGTGTATCGGCGGCGGTCAGGGTATCGCTACCATCTTCGAGCGCGTCTAACACGCAGCTTACTGAGCGGCCCCACGGGCCGCTCTTATCTCTCGTCTACACTTACCTGCACGCCCGATAGTCCCACCCACCTGTGCAGGACACGCCCATGTTTTCAGCCGCGCAGCTGTTTTCCGGCGAACTACTTCACCATACTCCCGAACACATTCTTGACCAACTGCGGCGCTGCTACGACGCCGACCAACAGCGTTATATCGATGGGCTGCTGCCGCTACTGAGGTTTGACGCCGATGACGAGCGGCTGACTCGTGAACGCTGTGAGCGCTGGGTCCGCGCGTTGCGTCGTCACCCGCCCTCCGGTCTTGCCATTGAAGCGCTGCTGCAGGAGTTCCCGCTGGGGCGCGCCGACGGCCTCGCCCTGATGGCGCTGGCGGAAGCGCTGCTGCGTATTCCGGACAGCAGTACCGCCGATGCTCTGATCCGCACCCGCCTTCGCGGAGCCGACTGGCGCAGCCACGACGACCACGACAACCTGTGGCTAAAGAGTGCCCACCAGGGCTTAAAACTGGCGCAAAGCCTTATTGCTTCCGAGCACCACCACAGCCTCGCCGGCATCGGCCAGCGCCTTGGCCAACCGCTGATACGCCAAGCCCTGAAACAGGCCGTAGGGTTGATCAGCGACCAGTTCGTCTGCGGGGAAACCATCTACGAAGCGCTCGATAACAGCCAGCAACTGCTGGCCGACGGCGACACTGTTTCCTTCGATATGCTGGGAGAAGCGGCGCTCTGCGCCGAGGATGCGCAGCGATTCTTCGACGCTTATCAGCACGCCATCAGCGCGCTGGGCTGCAATGAAAGCTACCCGCCGGGGGCGCTCAGACCGGCCGTATCGATCAAACTCAGCGCGTTGCACCCGCGATTCGAATGGAGCCAGCGCGAACGCTGGCGGCCGGTGCTGAATCAACGGATGGCGTCATTGATCAGCCTTGCCCGGCAGCACCGGATTGCGGTCACCATCGACGCAGAGGAGTCGGACCGGCTGGAGCCGACGCTCGCCCTGTTCGCAGACCTGCTCGCCGGCCCCGCCCACGGATGGGGACTGCTGGGTATCGCGGTACAGGCATACTCCCGGCGCGCGCTGGCCACGCTGGCCTGGCTAACCGCCACAGCCCGCCACCACCGCACCTCCATACCGGTGCGACTGGTGAAAGGCGCCTACTGGGACAGCGAAATCAAATGGGCGCAACAACGTGGGCTGGAAGACTACCCGGTATTTACCGCCAAGAGCGCCACGGACCTCAACTACCAGGCCTGCGCCCGTTACCTGTTCTGCGGTCACAGTCGCGACCGCCTGTACCCCCAGTTTGCCACCCATAACGCCCGCACTCTGGCGGACATTCTCACCCTCAGTGACGGTCGCCCGTTTGAATGCCAGCGCCTGTTTGGCATGGGTGAAGCCCTCTACCGGGAAGCTCGTAACAGCCACAGCTTTCCCTGCCGGGTCTACGCGCCGGTGGGCGCCCACCGCGAACTGCTGCCCTATCTGGTACGCCGCTTACTGGAGAACGGCGCCAACAGCTCATTCGTCAACCAGATCTATCATCCGGGCACCGGGCTCGAGGCACTGGCCGTACCGGCCACGGCACAGTGGCCACCGGCCGGATCACTCCCACGGCCAGCCGAGATCTTTGCGCCGGAGCGCGCCAACAGCCGCGGACTCAACCTGCAGCGCCCGGACACGGCCAGCTGTCTGGAAGACTGGATGGCGGAACCACTGCCCTGGCGCCAGGCTGCGCCGCTGATCAACGGGTCGTCCTGCCTGCAGGGCGAGCCCGTGCGACTATTTTCGCCTCAGGACCAACAGCGCGATATCGGCGACCTGTATCCCACCGACGCCGCAACGGCCACCCGGGCGATCGACTGCGTCAGCACCGCGGCCCAGTCCTGGGCCGCCACTCCCGCGGCGGCCCGCGCCGCCTGCTTGGATCGCCTGGCAGTACTGCTCGAACGCCACCGCTCGCAACTGATCCCGCTGCTGGTGGCCGAGGCGGGTAAAACCCTGCCTCACGCTCTGGACGAAGTGCGCGAGGCAGTGGACTTCTGCCACTACTACGCACGTCAGGCAGAAAAACTGTTTACCCCACAATCGCTGCCGGGCCCCACCGGGGAGGACAACCGCCTGCTGATGGCGCCCCGTGGCCTGTTTGTCTGCATCAGTCCCTGGAACTTTCCGTTGGCGATCTTTACCGGCCAGGTCAGTGCGGCGCTGGTCTGCGGCAACGGCGTAATCGCCAAGCCGGCACGTCAGACCAGCCTGATCGCAACCCTTTGTTGCGAGCTGATGCTGGAAGCCGGCATTCCGGTCGGAGTACTGGCGCTGCTACCCGGCCCGAGCGAAGGGTTCTGCGACCAACTACTGGCGGATCAGCGCATCGATGGGGTCGCCTTTACCGGCAGCAGCGCCAGCGCGCTGGCTATCCAGCGTCGCCTGGCAGCGCGTGAGCACGCGCCCATCGCCACCCTGATCGCCGAAACCGGTGGCCAGAATGCCATGATCGTCGACAGTAGCGCGCTGCCGGAACAGGTGGTTCGCGATGCGCTGGACAGCGCCTTTGGCGCCGCCGGCCAACGCTGTTCGGCGCTGCGCCTGCTCTGCCTGCAGGAGGAGATCGCCGACAGTATCGAAACCCTGTTGATCGGTGCCCTCAAGGAGCGCCAACTGGGAGACCCCGCCCAACTGGCCACGGATATTGGCCCGGTAATCGATGCTCAGGCTCAGCAGCTGCTGCTTAACTATCTCAGCCAGCAGCAAGCCGCCGGAAGGCTGCTCTATCAAGGCACGGTCGGTGACCATTTGAGTCAGGGGAGCTTTGTTGCCCCCGCGGTGGTGCGGCTGCAACGGGTCGATCAACTGGGTGAGGAACAGTTCGGCCCGATCCTGCACCTGCTGCGCTACCGCGCTGACCACAGTGAGCAGTTGGTCGATGCCATCAATCAGCTGGGCTACGGCCTGACACTCGGCATCCATAGCCGCAACAGTGCTCACGCCGAGGCTTTGGCGATGCGCGCCCGGGTGGGTAACGTCTATATCAACCGCCACCAGACCGGTGCGGTAGTAGGCAGCCAGCCTTTCGGCGGCTGCGGCCTGTCCGGCACCGGCCCCAAGGCGGGCGGTCCCCATTATTTGCGCCGCTTCGTGTACGAAAAACACCTGTGCACCGACACCACCGCCTGGGGCGGCAATGCCGCGCTGCTCAGCGACCGCTAGGGCACGACTACAGGTTGATCCGGTAGCAGGGCTTGTAGTTGGCGTGATTGAGCTTCATCCGCCGCTGCTCGACAAAGGAGCACAGCAACCTGTCGAGGGCGCGCATCAGAGCCGCATCGCCGGACAGCTCGAACGGGCCGTGGGCCTCGATCGCCTGGATACCTGATTCCTTGACGTTGCCCGCAACAATACCGGACAACCCGCGACGCAGGTTTGCCGCCAGCTCGAAATTGGGTTGGTCGCGGTGCAGGTCCAGCTTGGCCATGTTTGCGTGGGTGGGTTCAAAGGGCTGCTGAAACAGCTCATAGTCGATATGCAGCGGCCAGTTGAAATGAAAGGATTCGCCGGTCGCCTTGCGGTAATCGGTCACATCCGCCATTCCCTGACGCATCTGGCGCGCCACTTCGGCGGCATCACCGGTGATAATGCGGTAGCGACGGGCCGCACTGTCGCCCAGCGTATCGCGGATAAAGCGGTCGATAGTCTGGAAATACGCCGCCGCCGATTCCGGCCCGGTAAAGATCAATGGAAACGGTAACTCGCGGTTCCGCTCGTGCAGCAGCACCCCCAGGATATAAAGAATCTCCTCCGCGGTGCCTGCGCCGCCGGGGAAAACGATAATGCCGTGACCAAGGCGCACAAAAGCCTCAAGACGCTTTTCAATGTCAGGCATCACGATCAGTTCGTTGACGATGGGGTTGGGTGATTCGGCGGCGATGATGCCGGGCTCGGAGATACCCACATAGCGGCCGCTGAAGTTGCGCTGCTTGGCGTGGGCGATGGTCGCTCCTTTCATCGGCCCTTTCATCGCCCCGGGACCACAGCCGGTACAGATATCGAACCCCCGCAACCCCAACTCGTAACCCACGTTCTTGGTGTATTTGTACTCTTCACGATTAATGGAGTGGCCACCCCAGCAAACCACCAGATTAGGCTTGATCCGCGGCGTGATCGCATCGGCATGACGAAGCACGTGGAAGATCTCGTTGGTGATCGCCTGAGACGGGCTCAGATGCTGGTCATTGAAGCCCAGCTCGTCGCCGACATAAAGCAGATCACGCAGCACTGAAAACAGATTTTCACGGATGCCGGTGATAATCTGGCCATCAACGAAAGCGCTGGCCGGGGCATCCACCAGATCCAGTTGCAGGCCACGGTGCTTCTGGCTGATGCGGATATCAAAATCGCGATACATCTCCATCACTTCACGCGAATCATCCACTTCGCTACCACAGTTGAGAACCGCCAGGGCACACTTGCGGAAGACCCGGTAGAGACCGGTCTGGCTTTTGTCCTGCAGCCGATCGATCTCGTACTGGGACAGGGTGTCGAGATTGTGTTCGGGGGTAACGCTGGTGGTGACGCGTTGAATCGCTGTCATGGCCACTACTCCTACTACGGGGCTTCAACCGAAGAAGCTACAATAACCTAACTGTAGCAAAAACCTATATTTTTTCGGTCACTAACGCCTGATCGTCACAACCGCGGCCACGGCGTTCAAACCACAGCAGCACCATGACCATCCCCACCAACGGTGCCAACATGATCAGGTTGACCGGTGCCCATCCCAATGCATTCTGCAACGCGCCGGCACCGAACGTCGCGGCCATCACGGTTACCGAAACCAAGACATCGTTCAGCCCCTGTACCCGGGCTTTCTCTGCGGGTTGGTACGCGTCGGTCACCAGACCGGTGGCACTGATATAAAGAAAGTTCCAGCCTATCCCCAGCACACCCAGCGCCAGCAGAAAATGCCACTCGGACACCCCCTGCAGGTTGATCAGAATGCAGGCAATCATCAAGGCGCAGCCCGCCAACATCATCGGCCCGGTACCAAAACGGCTGATCAGCCGTCCGGTTACAAAAGAGGGCGCAAACATGCCCAGCACGTGCCACTGAATCACCCCGGCGGTGGCGGCAAAGCTGTGGCCGCAGGCCAGCATCGCCAGCGGTGTTGCGGTCATGATCAGCGCCATCACCGCATAGGAGACCATCGCCCCCAACACCGCCACCACGAAGACCGGCTGGCGCGCTACTTCCGCCAGCGGCCGCTCCTCCCCTTCAACCTCGGCTGACGAGGGCGGCGGAATGCGCACCAGACCCAACAGCGCCAGTGCCAGCAGGTAGAGCCCCACCAGGCCGGCAAAACTGCCGGCATAGAGAACCTCGGGCAGCCAGTCGCGGGTCCAGATCGCCAGATTGGGACCCAACACCGCGGCCAGCAGACCGCCGCTCATCACCCAGCTGATGGCACGGTGCTTCTGCTCTGCCGGCGAGGCATCCACCGCCGCAAAGCGATACAGCTGGCTGATACCGATACAGCAGCCAAGCAGAAAGGTGCCGCAACAGAACAGTGCAAACAGGCCCCACCACAACCCCAGCAACGCCACCATTGCTCCAGCGATCCCCACCAGGTTGCCAAGGACGAAACCGCGCCGGCGGCCGATCCGCTTCATCAACAGCGACGCCGGCAAGGTCGCCACCATCATGCCGCCAAACTGGATCGCCACCGGGAGCGTGGCCAGTAGCGGCGACAGCGCCAGCTCCTGACCGATTAACGCCGTCACCGCGACCAACAGGATATTGCCGCTGATCAGCAACGCCTGGCAGAGCGCCAGTAGCAGGACGTGACGGTTGATAAACCAGCGTGCAAATAGCGACTCACTCACAACCGGCCACCCAGCACCGCATCGACAAACTGTGGCACCACCTCGGAGGCGGGGCCATAAACATGATGTTCGAACGCATTGCGCGTTTTACTCGGTTCCAGATTCAGCTCCACCGTGTAGGCCCCGTTGAGAGAGGCAGTTTCAACGAAACCGGCTGCCGGATAAACGTTGCCGGAGGTACCGATGGAGAGAAACAGATCGCAGTTTTCCAGCTCGTCGTAGATCCGCTCCATCCCCTTAGGCAACTCACCAAACCAGACGATGTCAGGGCGCAGCAAACCCGGCCGATCGCAGCACTGGCAGTGAGTGGCCGGTGTCATATCGTCGTTCATGGGGTATACCCGCCCGGTGGCAACGCAGCGGGCGCGCAGCAGCTCACCATGCATATGCAACAGGTTGGTGGAGCCGGCGCGTTCGTGGAGGTCGTCGATATTCTGGGTTACCAGTAGCAAGCGCCCGTCAAAGCGACGCTCAAGTTCGGCCAGCGCCACATGGGCGGCATTGGGCTGGGTGGCTGGATCCAGCAGCTGTCGGCGGCGCAGATTATAGAACCGGTGCACCAGCTCTGGATCGCGCTCGAATGCCTCCGGCGTAGCTACATCTTCAACCCGGTGGTTCTCCCACAGGCCATCGCTGGCGCGGAAGGTTTTTAGCCCGGACTCCGCCGAGATACCGGCGCCGGTCAACACAACAATGGAACGAAGCGACAACATAACGGGGTGACCTGTATAACCTAAACTGGTATACGGGTAAGGTAATGACTAACCGGTTGAATGGAAAGCTCGCAAACCGGTGGCAGGATTCATCGCATCAAGGAGATACATCTATGGGCGCATCGAAGCTTTACATTCTCGATACCAATGTACTGCTGCACGACCCGAACTGTCTGACCGAATTCAAGGAACAGGATATCGTCATCCCGATGACGGTGCTTGAAGAGCTCGATGACATCAAAGACCGCAAGAAAAACGTCGCTCAGGAAGCGCGAATCGCCATCCGCGCCATCGATCGCATTCTAAGTGTCGCCGACCCTGACCAGATCAACTCCGGCGTGCAGATCACCCTGCCCACCGCTGACCCCGACGCCAAGCTCGGCAAGCTGTCGATCTTCCCTGACCATGAACTGCAGATGCATCCCGGTTTTCTACCCGCGCAAACCAACAAAGACAACCGCATCATCAATTCGGCCCTGCACCTGCAAACCAGCCACGCTGACCGCCAGGTAATCCTGGTTACCAAAGATATCAACATGCGCCTCAAAGCCCTGGGCGCGGGCCTGAAGCGGGTCGAGGATTACCGTACCGACCAGCTGATCTCCGACCTCGATCTGCTCACCCCCGGCTACCATCGGATGGAGGGCAACTTCTGGGATCTGGTTGACGAGGTCAAGACCGAGCAGCACGACGGCCGTACCTATCATCGCATCGCCCGCGCGCTGTTGCCGGACACCTTTCCCAACGAATATATCTATGACGACAACGACTTCGCCGCACGGGTGGTGCGTGTCGATGAACTGGAAGTCAAACTGCAGGATATCAGCCAGCGCTTCCTGATGGATCGCGACTGCTGGGGGATATCACCGCTGGACCTGCCGCAAAGCTTTGCCATGGACGCGCTCAACGACCCCGAAGTTGACCTGTGCATTCTCAACGGTGCGGCCGGCTCGGGCAAAACCCTGCTGGCACTGGCCTCGTGCCTGGAGATGGTGATCGAGCAGGGGCTGTTCAACAAGATCATCGTCACCCGCAGCACCCCGCCGGTGGCGGAAGATATCGGTTTCCTGCCGGGCACCGAAGAGGAGAAGATGACCCCCTGGCTGGCCGCTATTCACGACAATCTGGAGGCGATGCACGAACACGACGAGCAGCCGCAGAGCAGCATCAAATACACCATTGAGAAGGCCAACATCCAGTTCAAGTCGCTCAACTTTATCCGCGGACGCAGCATCCAGGATGCCATCGTACTGATCGATGAGGCGCAGAACCTGACACCCTCGCAGCTGAAGACCATTCTCACGCGCTGCGGCCGCGGCACCAAGATGGTGTGCCTCGGCAACCTGGCGCAGATCGATTCCAACTATCTGACTCCGTTGACCTCGGGCCTGACCTACATCGTCGAGCGTTTTCGTGACTACGAAGGAGCCGCCACCATCCACCTCGAAAGCGTAGTGCGCAGCCGTCTGGCTGAATACGCCGAGTCTCATCTGTAACCCCACCGGGGGCGCCCATCGGGCCGCCCCGGTGCGCTCTGGGGCGGGTAAACCCGCCCCGCTTGATTTGCGTCAACAAACTCTGAAGCGGAGTCACGCGGCTGTCATATACAATGGCGGTCTCCGCAGCGTGACCGGATAAACGCCTTCTGGCCTGTTGTCCGCTCTCGCCAGGCGACAGGTTGAGTGGGGCAAAAGCGATGAAGTACAACAGGTCGATGAAGTGGTTTTTGTTGAAAACGGCGTTCCTGTTTTCATTTCTCGGCTTCTTTATCATTTACTGGGCGGCCAATGAAGCCTACGTCAAAGCGGTAAAGAGCAACGCCATCGCGGTATCCAACCAGCTCGCCATCAACACCTTCAACTCCATGTTCCAGGTCATGCGTCAGGGGTGGACTCGTACCCAGCTGGAGACCTTCATCGGTACATTGGAAAGCACCAACAACCAGAACAGTCACACCATCACCATTTTCCGCGGTAACAAGGTGATGGAAGAGTATGGTCCGATCGAGCAGCCCGCACTCGACGCCTTCAATCAACGCACCCTGAGCAGCAATAGCGCCCACTTCGACGAAAAAGACGACGTGCTGCGCTACAGCTATCCGCTGCTGGCCAGACAGGAGTGCCTGGCCTGTCACACCAACGTCAAACCGGGTGAAGCGCTGGGGTTGATTGAAGTGCGCCAGAATCTGACCCCGCTGATGAGCCACGCCAGAGATGATCTGCTCCGCCGCCTGATCTACATGGCGCCCTTCCCGTTTATCCTTTCGCTGATCGTGATTTTTTACCTCAACCGGCGCATCAACCGCTCCATGTCGCAGTTGGAAGAGAGCATCGACAAGGTTAACAAGGTCTCGGATCTGAACGATCTCGACCTGCAACAGCGCGACCTCGGATTCAGCGAGCTCAATCAGGTCTACAGCAAAGTAGAAGGGCTGGCGGAACGGATGCGCACCATCGCCGTCGACCGCGAACTGCTCGAATTCGAGATCCGCTTGCTGGAGAAATTCATCATCACCTCAGAGGTGGTCCGTGACTGGCGCGAGTACGTCAGTCTGCTGCTGAACGACATCAACACGGTGATGAACGCCTACACCCTGTTCTCCATCTTCAAGGTGGACGACGAGGTGTTTGATCTGGAGATCTTCTGGTACGGACCGCCGACGGACCATACCCGACGGATGATGGAGCAGGAGATCCGCAAAGCGCTGGACAACACCGCCTCGTTCCGCAACCTGCAGACGCTGAAGATCAACCATAACATCGCGGGTCGCAACCGCGCCCCGATCGAGCTGAATCTGGACGACATCCGGCTGCAGACCAAGTCGCTGTTTCTGGAAGTTCCCAAGATCGGCGGCATCGTCGGCATCGGTGTTCAGGTAGGTGTCAGCCAGGACGAAAGCCGCCGATTGGTCATGGAGAGCATTCTGTCCACCCTGATGAACGTGGTCGGCTCGGTCAAAGCGATCTACAAGTACACCAAGGATCTCGAATACTATGCTACCCGCGATCCGCTCACCGACCTGCACAACCAGCGTATTTTCTGGGAGATGCTCAATTACGAAGTGCTGCGGGCACAGCGCCACGAATACCACTTCGGTCTGCTGGTGATCGACCTCGACAACTTCAAGTCAATCAATGATGGCTTTGGCCACAGTTTCGGCGACCGCTACCTGCAGGAGGTCGCCAAATCGATCCGTGAAGCACTGCGCGCCGGCGATATGCTCGCCCGCTACGGCGGCGACGAATTCACCGTCATTTTGCCTGAAGCAACGCTCGAACAAACCCGTGAAGTGGCCGAACGGATCCAGCGCAACCTGCAGAAGATGAGCAGCGTCACCCCGTCTGGCGAGACCCTCGAAACCGGCATGTCCATGGGCGTGGCGGTCTACCCCGAACACGCCTCCAGCGCCAAGGACCTGTTCATGTTTGCCGACAACATGATGTACAAGGCCAAGGGGCTGGGTAAAAACCGCATCTACATCCCCAACGAAGACGACGTGGTGGAGGTGTTCAAGGATATCAGCGAGAAAAGCCTGCTGATCAGCAAGGCGATCAAGGAGAAGCGCGTCATCCCCTACTTCCAGCCGATGATGGGTAGTGAATCAGGGATCATCGAAGCGGTTGAGGTACTGAGCCGCATTCAGCTGGACGGCGATAATGTGATGGGTGCCCATGAATTTATCGAGATCGCCGAAACCATGGGGGTTATCCATTGCCTTGACTTCGCAGTCATGGAAAAGGCATTCGAACGGGTCAACCAGGAACAGTTCAAGGGGCTGGTATTTCTTAACATGTCGCCCCGTTCGCTGGTTCTCAGCGAGTTTCTACCCGAGGTCAAACGGATTACCGAAGAAGCCGGAATAGCGCCGGAGCGGGTGGTGTTCGAGATTACCGAGCGCGATACGGTCAAGAACATGACCATGCTGGAAAAATTCGTCGGCAGCCTCAAGGCGGAAGGCTTTCAGCTGGCGATCGATGACTTTGGCTCAGGCTTCTCATCGTTTCATTATCTCAAGCACTTCCCTATCGATTTCGTCAAGATTGAAGGGGAATTTGTCGCCAATATGGTCAGTGATGCCAAGGACAACGCCGTGGTGCGCTGCATCGCCAGCCTCGCCCATGAACTGCACGCCAAAACCATCGCCGAATATGTTGAAAGCGAGGAGGTGCTGCAGGCGGTCAAGTCGATCAACGTCACCCTGGCACAGGGTTACCACATCCGCCGGCCGGCGCCCTATATTTTCGAACAGCCTCCGCAACCGGCTCTGGCTGAAAGCCTCGCTTCGGATACCTGATCCAGGTTGCAACGGGAGTAACCTCGGAGAACCCCAAGGGCAGGCCTGTTACCTGCCCTTGGGGTTTATGATCGCGGCGGAGTCATTCCGATGCGGGCGCAGTCTGCTCGCTGTTTGGCCCGATGGTCACCGTGACTTCACCACTGCTGCCGGAAAACAGGCCAGGGCCCGCGGGAGTTTCCGTCGGATCGGTATAGGCCACCGGCTGGGCACCACTGCACCCTACCAGCAACACCAACCCGCTGGCCATCAGCACGCCCCTGAGCATGGCTGACACCACCATCTAGAACTTCACCCGTGCGCCAACCAAGGCAACCAGCACATCCTCGTAATCGGTTGCTCCCGAGTCATCATCCAGCTCGTAGTTGCGCACACCGACATAAGCCTCGGTGGAAAACGCGGGAATGGTGCGCACATACTGGGCGCCGTAGGAGCTACCCTCGTGACCCGCTTGCAACTGGTCGGTAACGTGATAGTCAACCGAGTAGGCGTTGTGACCCATCCTGTATCCCAGCTTCAGATAGATAAAGTCAGAGTCCTTGCCCACCTTGACGTCCCGCTCACCGACAGCCGCAGTCACGTTAAAGCCGCCATCCAGAGCCACCGATACCGAACCCGCGGTCTGGGTATCGTTGTTGCCGCCGTCAAAGTCGACATATCCGAGGCCGGCCGCGACTTTCATCCCGTCGTACTGAGCGCTGTAGTGAAGGCCGATATCGCCGGTGCCCTCATCGGAGTGACTGGCCGCGATACTCAACCCGGAAAAACTGGGCGAGTCGTAACGCAAACGGTCCTGTCGGCCGTTGCCGTCCATATCAGACAGCGCACTGCCCACGGTGATACCGGATGAGGGCACGGTAGCGGTGTCACCTTTGGCTCTGAAGATCAGTCCCCCGCCAATATCCACGGTTGAGGCATAACCGGCCAACGCTGTGCCTGACAGGTCTTTTTCGGAGGTACCATCGGTTGCGGTTGAGCCCTGTCCAACGGACAGCTTGCCCCAGCTGTCTGCGACGGTGAATTCAAGAATCCGCTCACCCACATCAAAACCATCGCTGGCACTTTTATCCTGATTGGTAACCGCCGTACTTTGTGATTCCGCCTGCAGTTCAATATTCACTCCCACCGTGGTGGTATCAACAGTCGTGGAGCCATTGATTCGAAAGCGGGTCGAGGAGGCATCGTTATCGACGTGGCGAACCTGGGACTCCTCGCCATCATCGAAGAACATCACCGCACGGTTAATGTGGCCGGAGAATTTGACATCCACTTCGGCCAACACCGGCGCCGAAAACATAGTAGCTGCCACCGCGGTGGCAAGCATCCGTTTCTGAACAGTCATAACATTCACCCTTTTGATTCGTTAACAGGCTCACACCGCCAGGACCTTGATCCTGCTGCAGCGCAGTCCTGTCGAAGAAAACCATCCCTTACTCAGCCCACACACCTTACCTTTCCAAACCCAACGACCAGCCTCCCCCTGAATAACAGCGTTGTAAGCAACACCCACCAGCAACTTTCCCGGTAACGCCTGTAGAAGCCGCCCCGGACCAGCGGGCGCAACAGTCTGTTATGTACTAGACCAGCCCCGCCAAATGATCCATCTACTCCCCCTCCAGATGGCAGTTTTGTTACAACAGCTGTTTGAATACCGTCGCCGAAGTACCACCTTGGCCCCGAAATAGAGATATAACGTGCACCAGCCCCAACTTCGCGCTATAATCCCGCTCTTTTACACCTCCCCCCTGGATTCCATCCTATGTCATCCCCCAAATTCAGCGACTTGTCGCTGGCTGCGCCGTTGCTTGAAGCCCTCACCGGCCTCGGCTACGAAACCCCCTCACCCATTCAACAAGCTTGCATTCCCGCTCTTCTGAACGGCGAAGACGTGCTCGGCATGGCCCAAACGGGTACCGGTAAAACCGCCGCTTTCGCGCTGCCTCTGCTGCAGAAGATCGATATCGAACGCACCCATCCGCAAGCACTGGTGCTGGCACCGACCCGCGAACTGGCAGTACAGGTGGCCGAAGCGCTGCAAGCGTACGCCCGCCATATGCGCGGTTTTCACGTACTGCCGATCTATGGCGGCCAGTCCTACACCCTGCAGCTGCGCGGCCTTAAGCGCGGTCCGCACGTCATTGTCGGCACCCCCGGCCGAATTCGTGATCACATCGCCCGCGGCACGCTAGACCTGTCCAGCATCCAGATGCTGGTACTGGACGAAGCCGACGAGATGTTACGGATGGGTTTCGTTGAGGAGGTCGAAGCGATCATGGCGGAAACCCCCGCCGAGCGTCAGACCGCGCTGTTCTCAGCCACCATGCCGGAGCAGATTCGCCGCATCACCAAGCGCTATATGCGCGATCCGCGTGAGCTGAAGATCGCTGCCAAGACCTCAACCGTCGAGAATATCGACCAGAATTACTGGCTGGTCTCCGGAGTCAACAAGCTCGACGCGCTGACCCGTCTGCTGGAAACCGAGAGCTACGACGGCGTAATTATCTTCGCTCGTACCAAGACCGCCACAGCTGAAGTAGCAGAAAAGCTGGAAGCCCGTGGCTACGCAGCCGCGGCCCTTAACGGCGACATGAACCAGGCGATGCGGGAGCGGACGGTACAGCGGCTGAAAAACGGCCAGCTCGATATCGTCGTTGCTACCGATGTTGCCGCGCGCGGTCTTGATGTAGAGCGCATCAGTCTGGTCGTCAACTACGACATTCCCCTCGATACCGAAGCCTACGTACACCGCATTGGCCGTACCGGTCGTGCCGGGCGCAGCGGCAAGGCGATCCTGTTCGTTGCTCCGCGTGAACGGCGCCTGCTGAAGGCAATCGAGCGCGCCACCCGCCAGCAGATTCCATCCATGGATCTCCCCAGCCGCAACCGGGTAACTGAAGTGCGCATCAACGCCTTCCGTGAACGCCTGGTCTCGGTACTGAACGAAGATCTCGATTTCTACCGCGACCTCAGCGCCAAGCTGGTCGCAGAGCTGGAGCAGCCGCCGGAGCAACTGGCCGCCGCGCTGCTGTTCCTTGCCCAGCAGGACAAGCCGCTGCAACTGCCGCCGGAGCCCGAACGCCCCGCCCGTGGCGAACGCCCTGACCGCGGCGATCGTCCGGAACGTAGCAAGCGCGCGAAAGCCAACTTCGGTGACGAGGTCAGCTGGATCCGCTACCGCATCGAGGTGGGTCGTGAAGACGGTTTGCAGGTGAAGCATGTCGTCGGCGCCATCGCCAACGAAGCGGATCTCGACAGCCGCTACATCGGCCACGTCAAGCTCCACGACGACCACACCACCGTCGAGCTTCCTGACGGCATGCCGCAGGAACTGCTCAATCACTTCAAGCAGGTGCGGGTATGCAACAAGCCGATGCAGATGAGCACTGCCGAGGATCAGCGGGGTGTCGGGGAACGTCCGTCAAAAGGCGGCAAGAAATTTGGCAAAGGCAAGCCCGGCGCCAAAAAGCCCCACCGCAAAGGTCCGCCGCGCGCCGACAGCAAAGCGCCGCGCAAAGAGAGCAACGCCCCCCGCCGGCGCGACTGATCCGGATCACCTTCGCCGCACAAAAAAGGCCCGCACTGCGGGCCTTTTTTATTCGAAACCACCGCTTCGTTTAACGGCAGTAATAATCCTCCACCCAGGTGCGATCGTCACCTTTAACGATCAGGAAGGCATCAATACAGCCGCTCCCCTCATCAAGGCCGTAAAGCAGCGCACTGGAGTTGGGCCAACCATACCGGGGAATGGTCATCTCGTAGATCGGTTTGCCCAGCTCAGCTATCAGCTCTTTGTAATCGCGCCCTGCCCAGCGGGCATGCATCGCCTTTTCGCGACTAGCACCACTCATACCGGCTTTTTCTTCAACTTCTGCGACTTCAGGCTCCGAAGAGCATCCCTGTAGAGCCAGCGCGAGCAGCAGCGCCGGCCATCCCAATCTGTTCATGTGCAGTCCTGGTCCCTTAATTAACGCGGGGAGTATGAATGGCTGACGACCTACTCGGCCGCCTCGATGGTGAAGAAACCTTCCATGCCGTCGTCCCGGTGCCCTTCGACGCTGCAATACACCTCATATTCACCGGTTTTGACCGGCACCAAATAGAGGTTAGCACTGGTGTTGGGCTCCAGCAGCAAGCTGTGGGCATGGGGGGTATCGATCTCCACACCGCCTATGATCAGCTTCTGAAACACCACCGAATGAAAAAACGCCAGATCCACCAGATCATGTTCATGCCGGTCACTGACGTTCGTCAGGACCAGCTTGTAGGGCTTACCCGCAGTAAGCACAACATCGTCCGGCGTAAAGAGGTTGTCTTCCAGCAAGATCGAGATGGTTTCCGCCTTTTTCCAGTCGATATTGGCTGGCATCCAGGTGATCGTCGGATCATCATGCCCCGCTTCGGCATAAACCGGGCCGGTAACCGCCAGATTCAGCCCTAACACCAGTCCAGTCAAACCCGCTTTAACGCCCATACCAAGCAAAACCCCTCACAAATTTGCGGCTATTGTCATACGTGCGTATGAGGCACGCATTGACCCATATCATCAAGCCTGAGAAACCTTCGTTCAACCGCGCAAGACAGCAAAAGTGACTCGCGCATTTGCCACCGGCGCTGGCCACGGCCCTCAGCCGACAAAAGGCTCCACCAGCTCACCCGCATCGTCCAAAGGCGGAAAATCGATCCCCTTACGCACACAATAGTCTGCCAACTGCGGGTGAATCCAGCGAAACAGCGTACGCCGGTATTCAGCGGCGTCCAGTCGGCAATGGTCGTACAAACCCGCATCAGCCCGCTGCTGTCGCGCTTCGGCCAGTATAATGCCGGCCGCCACCGACACATTCAGGGAGCCGACCATCCCCATCATCGGCACAAGCACGTGGTGATCAGCCCGTCGGGCGGCCTGCTCGCTCACGCCTTGCATCTCGGCCCCCATCAGCAGTGCCGTTGGTCGGGTATAGTCAATCTGGCGATAATCCACCGCCCGCTCCGACCAGTGAGCCACTACCAGCTGCATCCCCTGTGCCCCCACGGCATCCAGCGCGCTGTGGTTATCGGGGTGGGAAACCACCTCCACCCACTGGCCGCTGCCACGCGCGGTACCCCGGTAATCACGGTAACCTTCACGCGGCACCACCGCATGAACCCGGTGGATGCCAACCGCATCGGCGGTGCGAATCAAAGCGGACAGGTTCTGCGGTTTATTCACTTGATCGGCAATCAGAGTAAGGTCGGGCTGACGGTGGTCCAGCACCTGCTTGAACTTGGCAATGCGCGCGGGGGTCATAAGCGTAAACAATTATCGATCTGGCAGTACCGCCATACCCTACCCAAGCCAGGCTGCGATTGCTACTGACGATGCTGCGCCCGCGGCACAAACCGGCTAACATAGCGCTCTTTGGTTTTGTCGAGTCGAGCACCGTTCATGTTAGAAGACATCATCGCCTATCAGGGCCACGAAGGGGCCTATTCTCACCTTGCCTGCCGGCACGTACATCCGGAGATGACGGCCCGGGCCTGCAGCTCGTTTGTCGCCGCCATGATGGAGGTAGAACAGGGTAAGGCCAAGCTGGCGATGATTCCGCTGGAGAACTCAACGGCAGGACGGGTGGAAGAGATCTACCGCCAGATGCCAAAAACCAAGCTGCACATCGTTGGCGAACATTTCGAGCCGGTCAATCATTGCCTGGTGGGGGTGCCCGGCACCCGGCTGGAGCAGCTGCGCACCGTCGGCTCTCACCCACAGGCGCTGGCACAGTGCCATGATCGCATCCGCACACTGAATCTTGAACCCGTAGCCAAGCTCGACACCGCGGGTGCCGCGCTGGAGGTCAGTGAACGCGGCGACCCCAGCCACTGCGCCATCGCCTCCAGCCTAGCCGCAGAGCTCTACGGCCTGGAGATTCTGCAGCAAAACGTGCAGGACGTGGTCGGCAACACTACCCGTTTTCTGATCCTCTCTGCCACCAGCCACATGCCAGCCTACCAACCGGGTAAAGACTACATCACCTCAATGATGTTCAAAGTGCGCAACATCCCCGCCGCGCTCTACAAAGCGCTGGGCGGCTTCGCCACCAACAACGTCAACCTGGTCAAACTGGAAAGTTATATGGCCGGCGGCACCCTGCGGGAAAGCACCTTTCATCTCGATGTCGCCGCCCACCCTGACCAGCGCTCCATGCAGCTGGCGCTGCAGGAACTGGACTTTTTTGGCGTCGATATCCGTAACCTCGGTACCTACGAAGCCCACCCCTTCCGCCACGACCACGAAATGATCGAATGAGCAGCCGGGTCGACAGTCATGGCGGCAACCGCCAGTGGATCATTCTCGGCGTTTGCGCGCTGTTGGTGCTGCTCGCAGCGCAGCTGGGCTATCGCTGGATCGAAGGCCGAGCGGCAACCCTGAGTGCGGCCGCCGACTGCGATCTCACCCAAGGCTGTCAGGCGGGCTCCGGTCGGCAACAGGTCCGGCTGCACTTTGACCGGGCGCCAGCCTCCCACCAGCGTTTTATCGCCACGGCGGAGCTGAGCGGACTATCTGCCGACAGCGTGGTTCTCGACCTGCAGGGGGCCGAAATGTTCATGGGGGTAAACCGGTATCCACTGCATCGCGACGCCAGTGGGCGCTATCGTGGTGAAGTGCAGCTGCCGGCCTGCACCAGCGGACGGATGCAGTGGAATGCACGGGTGGTGCTGGGTACCGGCTCCACCCAACAGGTGGCTACTTTTACTTTTTGGGCTAAATAATCATGACGATCCGACTTAACCGACTGGAACGCTTCGCGCTGGTTCTCACACTACTGCTGGCGGCCTTGAGTGCGGGGCTATACTTTGGCGCTTCCGGCACGTCAGACACCCCTGACACCGCCCCCGGGAGCAACGGCTTCGGCGGCGACTTCACCCTGCAGTCGCCCACCGGCCCGCTTGCACTGCATGACCTTCAGGGGCAAGTGGTGGTGTTGATGTTTGGTTACAGCAGCTGCCCCGACGTCTGCCCCACCGGGCTGGCCAACGTGGCGGCTGCTCTGGATCAACTTACTCCCGCTGAGCTCGAGCAGGTGCAACCGCTGTTTATATCGGTCGATCCGGAGCGCGACACCCCGGAGCGCCTGGCGCAGTACGCACCCTACTTTCATCCCAAGATCATCGGCCTGACCGGCGACCTGGACGCCCTCAGCAGAATCGCCCTCAGTTATGGCGCCTTTTTCCTCAAAGTAGAGCTCCAGAACTCGGCCCTCGGTTACGCCGTCGATCATACTGCGCGCATTTACCTGCTGGACGCCACGGGTCAGATGCGCGCGCTGATGGATCACAACGCACCGCCGGCTCTGCTCGCTACGGCGCTGCGTGAACTGCTGCCCCGATCCAGCCCTGAAAAGGGTTAGAGGTCGGCCAGATGAAAATCCGCTGCCACAGGCAGAGGCTGGTGATAGCGGCCGGCTAGTGCCCGCACCAGCCTGTCGGCGCGCGGGTTCAGACCCTGCTGCAGATAGCGCCGGACCTGTGCCAGCACCGCACGGCGAAACCCCTCCGGATCGCCTCCTTCGCCACTGAGGTTGTCGCTACTGGTGCGAAAACGGAAGCCGCAGGCCCGCGCCAGAATCCACTCCAGCGCCTGAGGCTTGACCTCCACCTGCTCGAATTCCGCCTGCTCCGCAGCACTGCGCCCGTCAGGGCGATACCAGTAACCGAAATCCTGCTGCAGACGACGCTCCGGACCCGCCACCAGCCAGTGGGCTATCTCGTGCAGTGCGCTGGCAAAATAGCCGTGCGCGAAGATTATCCGGTGCCGGGGGTGTTGCTCCGTAGCGGGTAGATACAAGGGTTCGTCAGCACCGCGTACCAACTGGGTGTTTTCCGTGGTGGCAAAAAGATCGTTGAACAGCTCAATCAGTGGGTCACAACAGTGCGCCTGTGAGGGCTGCGCCAAAATCACTGAAACGCTTCCCAGCGATTGCCATTGAGCCACCAGGTGCGGCCGCTCTGCTGGTCGATCCGCGCCGCCACATAGCCTTTAACATCTTTACTCGCCGGGCGCAGCACCACCTGGTAACGCGACACCGGCAGCATGTCGCTCTCTTCCACTTCATTCCAGCGCCCATCCACCGCACTCCAGGTCAAACCGGTGACCTCGTCATACTTGAAAATCACCCACACTCCCTGGTCGGTGTAGGTGGATGCCAACCGGTACTGCGGCCCTGCCGGATCCTGCCGGGGCGGTTCGGTGCTGGCGGCAGCCGACGCGGACATCTGCTCCAATCGGTCCACCATCATCGCCAACTGCTCCAGCGCACCGTTGTCCTGTTGCGACTCCTGCGGTTGCGCGGCCAGCAACATCTGCAGCTGCTGCAGCGCCACCAACTGCTGCTGGGCACGCTGCTGCAGCTGAGCAAGATTCTGGTTGGATTTGATCGTCTGCTCCTGCAACAGTGTCAGACGGTTCTCGACACTGGCGATAGCCTGCTGCTGGGACTGCAGCTGTTGTTCCACGCGCGCGCTGGTTTCGGCCGCAGCCACTGCCGCCGAGGGGGCTGCAGGCTGTGGTTGAAGCTGATGCTGGCAGGCGCTCAACAACAGTGTGGCGGCAAGAGTCAGGGCGCGTTTCATCAACAGAATATCCTTCGCTGCGAATCGGTTATGGCTGCCACAATCAACACGGGCAGCCTGAAGCTGCCCGTTATTCTACCCGCCATGAGCCGAGATTACAGGGCCAGCACGTCCAGCAGTTGCGGCTCCTGATTGTCGCCGCCTCGTCCAAGCTCCAGCCCTTTGAAGTCAAACAACTGCGTATCCGCTAGATGGGAAGGCACCACGTTGCGCAGGCTGCGGAACATCACTTCAATCCGCCCCGGGTGCTGCTTGTCCCAGCTCTGCAGCATCTCCTTGATCACCTGACGCTGCAGGTTTTCCTGCGACCCGCACAGGTTGCAGGGAATGATGGGGAAATCTCGCAACTCGGCGTAACGCTCAATATCTTTCTCACGACAGTAAGCCATAGGGCGGATAACGATATTATTGCCGTCGTCGCTCCTGAGCTTGGGCGGCATGGTTTTCAGCTTGCCCCCGTAGAACATGTTGAGAAAGAAGGTTTCAAGAATATCGTCACGATGGTGTCCCAACGCGATCTTGGTGGCACCGATCTCCTGGGCAAAACGATAGAGAGTACCGCGACGCATCCGTGAACAGAGCCCACAGGTGGTCTTGCCCTCCGGGATCACCTCTTTTACCACCGAATAGGTATCGCGTTCGACGATGTGGAAAGGCACCCCGATGCGGCTCAGGTATTCGGGTAATACGTGCTCGGGAAAGCCCGGCTGCTTCTGGTCCAGATTGACCGCCACCACCTCGAAATCGATCGGCGCGCTTTTCTGCAGGTTGAGCAGAATATCGAGCATGGCGTAAGAGTCTTTTCCGCCGGAAAGACAGGCCATCACCTTGTCACCGGCTTCGATCATGCCGAAATCCTCGATCGCCCGCCCCACCTCGCGCCGCAGCCGTTTCTGCAACTTGTTCACTTGGGCCGTGCGTTTTTTGGCCGCAGCATCCGGCGCGGCCTTGGCGTCAACGGCGGGCTGATCAGCGACCGAGTCACAAGTCGATTCGGCGCTTGCCGGGTCAAAGATATCCATGAGAAGCCTATTGCTGGATGGTTAAAACAGGGGCGGGGATTTTACTGGCAATCCAGCTAGGAAACCAGCACCGGCTGCGCGTTTTTTGATCAGCCCACGACACCTTGCACCCCCGCCACCAGCAGCGCGTAACGCCCCGCTTTGCCCGCCAGAATCAGCAGCGCTGCCGGCAGTAGCCGCATCTTGAGCCAACCGCTGATAAAACAGAGCGGATCACCTACCAGCGGCAGCCAGGAGAGCAACAGTACGGGGTAGCCGTGACGCTGCATCCAGACGCGAGCCCGCTGCTGGCGAGGACTAAGATCGCGCAACGGCCAGCGCCGCGCCACCCACCAGCCCATCCCCCAGGTCACCAGGCCGCCGAGGGCATTGCCGGCGGTGGCCACGGCCAACGGCAGCCACAGGGGGTAGTCGCCACTCTGGATCAGGTAGATCAGCACCAGCTCGGAGCCACCGGGCAGCAGGGTCGAAGCGATAAAGCCACTGGCAAACAGGGACCAGAGTTCGGTACTCACTGATCGCTGCCATGCCTGTTTAAAAATCGTTTTCTCACTTTCAGCCCAGTAAGAGATGGACTACCAGCAGGGATACACCAACAAGCAACCACGCTGAGCCAAAGATCTTTGCCGGGAGCCCGTGAAGCCAACCGATATCGTTAAAAAGCCGACCTTTGAATAAGATCAAACCACCCGCGACGATTAACAGCGAAGCGCCGAACCCATTATTCAAAAAAACAACAACCGCTATGATCCCAACGAGGTTGTTAGAGACAGCGAAAATCCAATTCATGATAAGTATCTCAGCTCCGGCCCATAACCGCCGTCCGATGCTGCAGTCAATAATCAGCTCTGAAACGACAACAATACGTCAAGGAACTCGTCACCGTAGCGCTCCAGCTTACGCTTGCCGACCCCGGTCAGCCGGCCCAAGGCGTAGAGCGAATCGGGCCGCTGCTCCACCATTTCGCTGAGAGTCGCGTCGTGGAAGATCACGTAGGGCGGTACGTCCTGCAGATCGGCCAGATCACGGCGCAGGTTGCGCAGCGCTTCGAACAGGTCACGATCCTCGCCGCTGAAACGCTGATGGGTCGCCACCCGCACCCCGCGCTTGCCGGCTTCACGCTTGTCTTTGCGCAGCAGGATCGATGCCTCACCGCGCAGCAGGGGGCGGCAGGCATCGGTCAACCGCAGCGCGCCATAGCCGTCCAGTTCGACCCCCAGCAGCCCGCGCGCCACCAGCTGGCGAAACAGCGAACGCCACTCGTCCACCGCCAGATCTTTGCCGATGCCGAAGGTGGTCAGCCGGTCGTGCTGGTTGGACTTCACCTTGTCGGTGGGCTTACCCTGCAGCACGTCGATCACATGAGCGACGCCAAAACGCTGACCGGTACGGTAGATCGCCGACAGCCCCTTGCGCGCAGCCTCGGTGCCATCCCAGGTCTCCACCGGATCCAGGCAGGTATCACAGTTGCCGCAGGGCGGGTGTTGGTTTTCGCCAAAGTAGCTCAGCAGTGCCTGACGGCGGCAGCTGGTGACCTCGCACAGCCCCAGCATCGATTCCAGCCGCTGGCGTTCGATCTGCTTTTGCAATTCTGGCGCCTCGCCCCCTTCCAGCATCTGGCGCAGGAAGATCACGTCCTGCAGCCCATACACCATCCAGGCATCGGCGGGTTCGCCGTCCCGCCCGGCGCGGCCGGTCTCCTGATAGTAAGCCTCGATCGATTTGGGCAGATCCAGGTGGGCAACAAAGCGAACATTCGGTTTGTCGATCCCCATACCGAAGGCGATGGTAGCCACCACGATCAACCCCTCTTCGGCCAGAAAACGGTGCTGGTTGGCAGCCCGCTCCTCCGCCGGCAGGCCGGCATGATAGGGCAGCGCGTTGAAACCCTCGCGGTTGAGCCACTCGGCGGTCTCCTCCACCTTGCGCCGCGACAGACAGTAAACAATCCCGGCATCATGACGATGCTCCGCGTCCAGAAAGCGCTTCAGCTGCTGCCGAGCATTCTGCTTCTGGGCGATACGGTAGCGAATATTGGGCCGATCGAAACCGCGGGAGAACACCGCCGCCTGCTCCAGCGCCAGGCGCTGGATAATCTCCTGCTGGGTGCGCCGGTCGGCAGTGGCGGTCAGCGCGATGCGGGGAATCTGCGGGTAGCGTTCATGCAATACTGAGAGGCGCAGATACTCGGGACGAAAGTCGTGCCCCCACTGGGATACGCAGTGCGCCTCATCGATGGCGAACAGGGCGATCCGACAGCTATCGAGCAGCCCCAGCGTGCGTGGCTGCAGCAGCCGTTCCGGGGCAATATACAGCAGATCCAGCTCACCATTACGCAGCTGGTCCTCCACCTGCCGGATCGCTTCCATATCCAGAGTCGAATTCAGGAACGCCGCCTTGATCCCCAACTGCAGCAGCGCCTGTACCTGATCCTGCATCAGCGCGATCAGCGGTGACACCACCACCCCGGTGCCGGGCCGCAGCAGCGCCGGTAGTTGATAGCAGAGTGACTTGCCACCCCCGGTGGGCATCAGCACCAGCGCATCCTGGCCGGCCAGCAAGGTCGCCACCACCTGATCCTGAGGCGGGCGAAACTGGTCGTAACCGAAGGTATTGCGCAGACAAGCGAGGGCGTGATCAGACATGGGCGGGGATTATGGGGGATGCGCCGGTTGCTGTCACTGCCAACCGTTCCCCACAAGGCGGCCACTCTTCTGTTATTAACCCGCGGCTTAATGGACTGACGCAAGAACGCATCACCTATGGCTACCGGGGTAATGCCAGTAACCGCTGAGCCAGTTGCTTCACACTGGGATGCCTGCGCAACGGAGCCGAGGGCAAGCTGTCCCTCTCATACGGCCGTTCGAGAAGCGCACCCGTGCGGCGGCTAAACTGCAGCAGGTGACGGGTTACGCCAAGGAGAAGCCCATGATTGAACAACTGCTTGCCTTGCTGGTAGCGGAGAACACCAAACTGGCGGTTACGGTGATCAGCTCCGCGGTCGGTGTCTTTCTCACCATCGCCAAGATCAAGTCGATGCTGCCGCGCCCCCGCCTCTACCTCAAAGAGGATATCGAGATCATGAACAGTCTGGACAAATCGCAGGAAGAGCACCAGATTGTGGCCGCCTACATCAATCGCAAGATCCGCTCCATCTACCTCAAGCAGGATGATGAGCCAAAGCCCCTGATCGCCGGACGCACCAGTTCGGTGATCATCGGCATGCTGATGATGGTTTCGGGCATCTACCTCACCTATGCGGTCCACGAGAGCGCCAATTGGGGCGCCGGCTGGTATATCGGCACCCTCTACCTGTCGATTGTCGGTGTGGGAGTGATGGCGGCAAAGGGTCTGGTGAATCGGCGCCGCCCCGACTCAGAGTGACGCCGCGGCGACCCTGCCGCAGCGGTCGCTACGCTGCCCCTTTCAGAGTACAATCCGGCCAACCCACGAGCCTGCTGAGCAATCCGGAGCCATCATGAGCGCACTAGCCCTGCCCAACCCGCTGACCGAAGCTGAAATCGATGAGCTGGAAAGTTTCATCTTCTCCGACGCCGTATCCGAAGAGGCACTCGACTACATCGGCATTCACGGTCTGCTCTCTGCGCTGGCCATCTGTCCGGAGCCGGTCGCCAGCGACGAGTGGCTGGAAGTGATCTTCGACGGCACTCCGGGCTATATCGACGATACCCAAAAAGACCGGATCGAGGGCTGGCTGCAACGGGAGTTCGCCGCCATCAGTGAAGAGCTCAACCAGGAGGAAGCCCCGGAGTTGCCATGCGACCTGGTGCTGGACGACGAAGAGCAACTGCTGCAGGGATGGACTCAGGCGTTCATGGAAGGGGTGTTCATGCGCGAAAGCGCCTGGTTCAGCCAGCGCGAAGAAGAGGTTGCCGAACTGCTGCTACCGATCATGCTGGCCTCGGAACTGTTCGACGACCCCGAACTGGTCAAAATGCGCAAAGACAGGAAGCTGTGCCAGCAGCTGATCAACGAAATACCTGATCTGCTGACCGACCTCTATCTGTTCTTCCGGGTACCGGAAGAGAAACAGAAGCCGCCGTTAAAATCCGGTAAAGGGCGACGCTAATTGGGCTCCGGCCGGGGTGAAAAGTTGCCGTAGGGCCAGAAGGTTACCCGGCTGAAGCCGCCGATACGCAGCACTCTCACCCGGTCACCGCGATTAAGCCGCCCCGCCTGCGACACCGGCTGAACGATATCCAACGCTTCACCGCTATCAAGCAGGATGCGCATATCCAGCGCTTCCTCGTTGGCGCCATCGCCCTGCTCCACCTCAACCGACGACACTGACAGCACCATACCGAACTGCACCCACTGCACCGGCGCGGTCGCCGCAGGCACCTGTTCTTCACGGGGTGGCACGGTTTCCGGGGCGGTGTCAGTACTGCGCTCACTCACCGGGGCACAGGCCACCACCAGCAGCGACAACAGGCAGACCCACACTCTGCTCATAGCGACTCTCCTTCCGCTTGCGCACAGTCGAAGTTTAGTCGTTTCTTCCCGCGAGGCTAAAACAGCCGTAACAGCAACGCGCTGACGTAACCGACGACAAAACTGAAAATGCGGTGCCCGCGCGGGCGCTGCTGCCAGCCGGCCAGGGTGATCTCCTGGCTGTCAGCCTGATCGGCGACAAACGTCTGCACCACCTTGGCAGCCAGATCCGCATCCTGCACCTCCTGGTTGGCCTCAAGGTTCCAGCGCAGATTCCAGTGGTCCATGTTGCACGATCCCAACGATACCCAGTCATCGCACAGGCTCACCTTGGCGTGAACAAAGCGCGGCTGGTATTCGAAGATCCGCACCCCAGCCAGCAACAGCTGATGGTAGTAGCGCCGCGCTGCGTGGTAGAGCCAGGGATGATCGGTGTAAGGCCCGGGCAGCAGCAAGCGCACATCCACCCCTCGCCGAGCCGCCCGGCGCAGCGCCCGCCGTACCGACCAGGAAGGCAGAAAATAGGCGGTTACCATCCACACCCGCTGCTCGGCGCGGTTGATCTGACGACGGAAACTGACTTTGATCCCCTGATGCAGCGGCCCCGCGGTCGTTGCTATCTTCATCCGCTGGTGTCCACAGGGGGGCGGCATCTTCGCCGCCGCCAGTTGCTCACCGGTGACCCACCACCACTGTCGGGCAAACAGGGTACGCCAGTCGCCGACCACCGGCCCCCGCAGACGCAACATCAGCTCGTGCCAGGGCGGCTGATGGGTGGCGCCGGAGTAGAACTCATCGGTAAGACCGGTTCCGCCGGTGAAGACCTCTTCACCGTCAACCAGCAGCAATTTGCGGTGATCGCGTGCCAGATTGAGACTGACGTTACGCAACCGGATAGGGTTATAGACCGCCAGTTGCACGCCGGCCCGGATCAGCCGCTGGCGATCCGCGCTGGCCAGCTCTCGCCCACCAAAGCCGTCGATCAGCAGACAGACGCGCACCTCACGTTCACTGGCGGCCACCAGCGCCTCGATCAGGCGGTCCATCAGCGCACCGGAACGGACATAATAGAACTCCAGCAACAACTCCCGACGGGCGCTCCCGATCGCGCCCAGCATCGCCGGAAAGTAGCGGGCGCCATCCACCAGCAGCTCACTGCAGTTGCCCTCGTGCCAGGACCATTGGTGCCGATTCAAGCGCACCCATTCACTCCGTACCAGCGGTAACACCGGTCGCGCCATCGCTAGTGCTGCCTCTCTCCATAGAGTTTGGCGTACAGGCCGTTCTCCGCCAGCAACTGCTGGTGACTGCCCTGCTCGGCGATCTGGCCATCTTCAAACACATAGACCCGGTCAGCCTGCTTCACTGCACTCAGGCGATGCGCCACGATGAGCGTGGTCCGGCCGGAGAGAAAACGCTCCAGAGCCCGGTGCAGCGCATATTCGGTCTCGGTATCCAGCGCCGAGGTGGCCTCGTCGAGAATCACCACTTTGGGATCAGACAGCACCATCCGCGCAATCGCCAACCGCTGGCGCTGGCCACCGGAGAGCCGCACCCCTTGACGGCCCACACGGGCGTCGAGCTGATGCTCCAGCGCCGCGACAAAATCCTCCAGCTGCGCCACCTGCAGGGCTGACCACAGCGCCGAATCATCCGCCGGACGGCCGAGGGTCAGGTTGCTGCGCACCGTGCCGTTGAACAGCGCCGGATGCTGCAGCACCGTGGCAACGTTATCGCGCACCCGCTCCAGCCCGATTCGTTCCACCGGTACACCGGCAAAACGGATCACCCCGCGCTGCGGCGGATAAAGCCCCAGCAGCACCTGTACCAGAGTCGACTTGCCGCCGCCGCTGGCCCCCACCAGCGCCACTTTTTCACCCGGCGCGATCGCCAGACTGATCCCCTTCAGCACCTCCTCACCGGCACGATAGGAAAAATGGACGTTGTCCAGCTCAATGGCAACGGTACGGTTACCGGCGAACGGGTCCTCCAGACAGGGATAATGAGGCTCCTCATGCAGTTGCTGCAACCGGTCGATCCGTCCCAGCGCAGCGTTGGCGGCATAGTAGGCGTACTGCATGTTAAGCACCTCCTGCACCGGAGCCATCATGAACCAGAGGTAGCCGAACACCGCGATCATCTGGCCAACGGTCAGATCCGAAAACACCACCATCAACATCGACAGCGCGCGAAAGATATCGAATCCCACCAGAAACACCATAAAACTGAGACGGTTGGCGGCATCAGAGCGCCATTCAAAGGCGGTGGAGTGGTCACGCACCGCGGCAGCGCCATCGACCAGCCGCTGCAGATAGTGACGTTCTCGGTTACTGGCCCGGATCTGCTGGATCGCGTCGAGGGTCTCGGTCAGCGCCCCCTGAAACAGCTCAAAGGCGCTGTTCTCGGCGTGCTTGAGTTTTTTCACCTGCTTGCCGATCACCATGGTGAGCCAGATCACCAGCGGGTTCATGAACAGGATGAACAGCGCCAGTTGCCAGTGCAGCCACAGCAGCACCAGCGCCGCGCCAAGGATGCTGAGCGATGCCACCAGCAGTTTGCTGACCGAACTGCCGATAAAGCGGTCAATGGTGTCAACGTCAGTGACAAAGTGAGATGCCACCGCACCACTGCCGATGGTTTCATATTCAGCCATGGAGATGCGCCCCAGACGCTGCAGCAACCCCCGCCGCATCCGGTAAACGATCTCTTTGGAGATGATGGTGAACTGGCGTCCCTGCCACACCGTCAGCACCAGCGCTATTACGCGCAATATCACCGACAGCGCCAGCACAGCGAGGATATAAAGCCAGGGGCCGTGCCACTCAACCGGGCTCCAGCGATCAATAACGCCAACCAGCAGAGCGGGCTGCTCAAGCAGCACTTCGTCCACCAGTAGTGGCATCAACAGCGGCAAGGGTACCGCCGCGAGGGTGGCTGCGATCGCCACCAGGTTGGCGACTATCAGCTCTCGACGGTGCTCCTTGGCCACCGCGATCACAAAACGCCAGTCGTAGCGCCGGGGGCGGTGTGTGGCGCCAGCCTGCAGTGTCAGGGGGGCGGTCACTGTGGTTTAGTGCGCACTCCGACAGGGCGCGGACTTGGGCACTGTCTGACCATTGGCCTGCCACTCTTCCGGAGTATGAGTGTGCATCACCAGAGCGTGGATGCCCCCGTCCTGCGCCAGCTCGTCAGCCAGCAGGCCGTAAATCAGTTGGTGGCGAGCTACCCGTCCCTTGCCGGCAAAATCGTCCGACACCACCACCAGCTTGAAATGGCTGTCGGTGGCCGGCCCACGGTGCAGGTGGCTTTCGTTTTCGATCGCCAGATGACTCAGTTTGAGACCGGCGTTGAGTTTCTGTTCGATGATCGCTTGCATGCCCATAACGATTGCTTACTCCTCTGCCGCCGCGCGTGCCTGTGCCCCACGGTCGAGCGAATTAAAGTGATGATGGATGCGGCGCGTGCCCCACCACACCAGACCAACGACCAGCGGAATCGCCATCCCGGTCGCCAGTGATTTATTCAACGGGACGCCTAACTCGTACAGGCTCTCAAATCCCAGTTTAGCCAGACTCACCAGATAGTAACTGATCGCCGCCACCGACAACCCCTCCACCGTCTGCTGCATCCGTAACTGAATGCGGCTACGGCGGTTTAGCGCTCCAAGCAGCGACTGATTCTGTTGCTCCACCGCCAGCTGGATCCGGGTACGGAGCAGCCGACTGGCTCGATCAACGCGGGTGGACAAATCCTCCAGGCGTTTATTGACCACCTCGCAGGTACGCACCGCCGGAGTCAGGCGGCGCACCAGAAATTCGTTCAGGGTCAGGTGGCCCGCCACTTCACGCTCGCGCTCACGTAACACATCAAGGCGCTGCTGAACCACCCCGTGGTAAGCGATCGAAGCGGAAAAGCGGTAACTGGCCCGCGCCCGAAACGCTTCCACCTGGGCCGCCATTTTCGACAGTTTGATCATCAGGGTACGGTCATCACTGCCGCGTTCCGGCGTCGCCACGTCATCGGTTACCTGCTTGAGTTCCAGTTCCAACTGGCTGAGTTGCGGCGACAGCTCACGCGCCAGCGGCAACCCCAGACTGGCCATCAGGCGATAGGTTTCCAGCTCGACAAAGCGCTGCGTCAGGCGCCCCAACTGGGACTCGCTCAAGCCGCGATTGTAGATCATGAAACGGCCATAGCCGTCGCTGTGAAGGCGGAAGGTGGTCCACACCATCGCCTTGCCATTAGCGGGCTGACTGCCCACCAGGCGCAGCTTCTCAAAATAGTTGGCAACCTGCTCCACCGCGGGCTCGTCGGCGTCGCGAACATCCTCAATCAGCACATGGAACGCCGCCACCACCTGCCCCGGCAGACGGTCGATCCACTCTTTGGGGGCATAATCGATAGCGTTGCGCTGGAAAGGCTCGCTCTTAAGCTCGCCCTTGCGGATGAAGGTGTAGCCGGAGAACTCGTTATGCCGCTCCCAGCGCAGTTCGAACAAGCCGAAGTCCTGGTAGAAACAGGGCATGGTGGTGGTCGGACCGGTCACCTGATACTGCTCGCACAACGCGGTCAGCAACTGGTGCTCGGCTTCTTTGTACTGCCCCCCATGCAGTACCGCAATGTGGGTCATCTGCGCTGGCATCGCCACCACCTGATAGGGGCGGCTGTGCAGTTCGTTATAGAGCTCGTCACGCAGCGGGTGAACCGCCAGATTAGGCAGCGACTGACGCAGCGCCGCGGCGCTGGACTCGAAAGAGGTCATGGAGACCGTTTTTGGCTCGTGCACTGATCTACTCCAACACTATCGGCACGATATTCAACGGGTTGCAAAACGAACGCCGGGAAGGCCGATGAGAAAAGTCATTCGACCTTTGTATCATACGGCCGCGTAAATGGGTATGACACCTCGGCACTATGAGTCTTGGTTAATCTTCCAGTTCCGCGGTCATTAACAGCTCGCTACCGAGATCAAACGCCAGCAACAGCTCGCGGGTTTCAAACCAGTCGCGAAACAGGGCTTCACTCAGGCTGCCCGGCCAGGCATCCGCAAACTGGTCCCAGGCTGCCAGTTCATTCTCAAAAATCTGGCGCCAATTCTCCGGCACCGCGGTTTCCAGCGCCAATGCGTCCTCCTGCTCGTCGACCAGATAGACCCGTCCCTCGCGCCGATGCGCTTCCAGTTCCATCGGGTGGTCCAACCCGCTGACCTCCGGACCCAGCCCGTTGACCCAGTCGGCGTAAGGTTGTCGCGGCAGAACCATAATGGCCGAACGATTGATCAGTTTCACAGTGGTTGTTGCCTCCGTAGTCTGCGGTTTTATACTGTGGGGCTCGACCAGTCGAAAAAGCCTTCGCCGATGATCATTCCCGTGCTGCCTTCGCTCGCCAATCGCGAGCAATGGATCGCCTTTTGCCGGCGCGAACGCCCCTACTGCTTTGTCAGCGAACCGGATACTCTGGTGGATATGCAGAGTAGCTTTCTGACCCTGACTTTACTCAATCGTAGCGTGCGCGACGGGCGTCAGGCGACCAAGTACAGCATAGGCTCCCGCACCAGTCTGGAACCGGCGTGGCAGTTTATCAAGGCCTGCCACTTCGACCTTCAATTTATGGTTGATGGGTTGCAGCAGGTCAACTTTGACGGCAATGCCCGTGACAGCGGCAATTTCCGGCCGGCGGCAAACGTCCGCATCCGCAAGTTTTTCGCCAAGGAAGCGGCGGTGATATCCCCTGCTCTGCTCGGCACGCTGGAGCCGTTGCAGGCCATACCGGCGGTTTGGACCCTGACCGAGCTTTGCCAGATTCTCGCCAATGAGCAGTATCAGCAACTGCGTCTGACCTTGCCCCAGCTGGGCCAAGCCACGCCCTCTCCCGGTCGCGAACGGCTGCTGCATCAGTTGATCAACGATCCCCATGGCTGGCAGCTCAGCTACGACGGTGAACAGCTCAGTCTTGGCCGTGATGGCACCCTGCTGCTGCAACTGCAACCGGATCTACGCCTGACTGAGCTGCGTCGTGACCTCATTATCTGATCTGCCCGCATTGCGGGGCAACGAAGGTAAGCTGTTGTGGCAGCAACAGGGAGCGGCGGCGCTCAGGGTACGACAGTGGCAGCGCTGGCGCTGGCTGACATTGGGGGAGCAGACCGCCACGCTGCAGGGGCTACAGCATCTGGACCGGCCGGATCTACCGCAACTTCCTTACGCTGTCGCCATGCTCGCCGGAGCACTCGCCCTGCACCAACCGCGTTCGTTGTTGAATCTGGGTCTGGGCTGCGGCGCATTTGAGCGTTTTTTCCGGCGTCATTTCCCGTTGACCCGGGTGACCAGCGTCGAACGAGACCCGGCGATTATCGAGGCGGCACAACAATGGTTCGGGCTCGCTTCGGACCATCCGGTAATTTGTGGCGATGCCGCGCACTTTGTCACCCTTACCCCGCTGCGCTTTGACTTGCTGTTCTGTGACCTGCACGACGGCAACGACCAGGCCCTGGTACACGCACCTGACTTTTGCGAGCAACTCCTGCGCCCGCTTGGTTCTGCAGGGGTACTGGTGCTGAATCTACTCGGTGTCGACGAAAGCAAACTGCTGTCGTTGTTGATGAGGGTTCGGCGCCAATTGCCAGCGGTGTGGCTGATCGAGCCCCCGCGCTCCAGTAATCTGGTACTGGTGGCCGCCAAGCAACTGCCAGCCCTCAACGAGCTGCCGCAGCGCGCTGCCGAACTCAAAAGCGAAACCGGCGTCGATCTGGCCCCCTACCTCAAGACGCTGACGGCAGTGCCGCTACCGGCTTAATCGAGCGCGTCGGCCAGTGCTGACAGCTCCGTTACGATCCGCTCCGGGGCATACTCCCAGGCATCGAACACCGCCGTGGGAGTGCGTCGTACCCACACCGTGCGCAGCCCTTCGGCACGGGCGCCGATAACATCGAAGGGGTTGCTGGAGATCAGCCAGGTCGCCGAAGCCTGCTGGTCACAGCGCGTGAGCAGGTGCTGGTAAACCTTGGGATTGGGCTTAAAGGTACCGATCTCGTCGACGCTGACCACATCCTCGAAATAGTGCTCAATCCCGGCATGAGCGAGCAGGCCCGCCACCGCATCTGCGGTGCCGTTGGAGAACGCCACCATGCGCACGCCCTGCGCCTGCAAGCGCTGCAAACCAGTTTCGGCATCGGCAAAGGCGGGCAGGGTGGCGTAACAGGCCATCAGTGCCTGCTTGTCCTGCTCATCGAAATCGACCTGCAACAGTTCACAGCAGTAGTCCAGCGCCTGGGCCGTACAAACGCCAAAGTTACGGTAACGGCCCATCAGCCCGCGACGAAAGGAGTACTCCAGCTGCTTGTCACGCCACAGGGCGGAGAACGCCGCCGCCCGGTCACCGATCCGCGTTTGCAGCGCCGTGATCACTCCCTGGGTATCGATCAAGGTACCGTAGACATCAAAGGCTAATAGTTGTCCCATGCCAGGCTCCCACGGATAGTTGTTATAACCTGTGAATGGTTGAGCTTATCGCGCTGGTCCGGAAGGGCAAATTTATTTCCAGACACTACTCCCGGATAACGGCAGACAGGCGCATAATCGCGCCGATTGCACTCCCCATAATAGCGCCGCGCGACAGGCTCGAGGATCGATACCATGACCGCACCTACCCCCCGTTTCGTGCTGGCGGCCTGCATCGCCCAGGACTTTGATCCCGACCTGCTGCCCGCCCTGATGGCCACCCATCAGGCAACCCGAAGCCGGGGCAGCTGGCATCTGGTGCGCCCCGAGGGCGAGTACATCATCTTCGGTTATGGCACGCTGGTGGTCTGGAGCCACGAGCCGCTGGAGCATCCCTGGAGCTGGCTGGAGCCGGTCTGCATACGGCCGCTGCCGCGCCCTGAACTGGACCACTTCAGCTGCCATCAGGGTGAGCAGTTCCGAGTCCATGAAGATCATATTCTGCTGGATCAAGACCACCTGCTGCAGCGGGTAGCGGTCAGCCACGCCATCGCCCAAAGCTGCAAGCTGGCCAGTTTTGAGGAGGGGGCTAAGGGGATGATGCTGGAATCGCAACAGCTCACCAACGAACTCGCCCAACGCGGTCGCATCCGTATGGGGCGCAAATCACTGGCGCGCTGGCGCGGTCGTATCCATCAGTTCAAAACCGATATCGTGCTCCGCTTTGACCTGCTTGATACGCCCGATTTTTTCTGGGAGTACCCGGAGCTGCAGCCCTATTACGACAACACCGCCGGCTATCTGGAACTGGAACCGCGGGTGACCCTGATCCAGCACAAGCTGGATACCCTGGGCGACGTGCTGGCGATGCTGGCGGAAGAGCAGAAACATGGTCACTCATCGTTTCTGGAGTGGATCATCATCTGGTTGATCGCCATCGAGATAGTAATCTTCTTCGTCCACGACCTGTTCGGCTGGGTCTGACGCGATCTACACGACCGTTTGAATCCGACCCCAACCGCCTGATCTGGTGCAACTATGATTAGTGGCACCACACCCGACAGGAGGGCTGACCATGGCTTGCTCGGCAGAGGACTGTACGGTCATTATTTACCAACTGTCCGATCCCCGTTTCGAAACCACAACCAACTGTCCCGGCAAGGGCGATGATGACATCGTCCGCACTTATCCGGTTCCGACCGAAGACGACCCCAGCGGTATCTACAACATCTATCCCCATCCGGAGATGCGCGACGCTTTCGCCAGTGCTATTGCCCGCGCCATTAAAGACCACCCCAAGCGTGAAGAGCTGGGTTGCGGTAAAGGTTGTGGTTGCAGCGAATCGGTTGACCCGGAAGACGCCCTGCGCACGGAGCGCCGGGTAGCCTTTCGCACCTGTTTTACCTACAACGATGGCGGCAAGGCGATACTCGCCGGGTCTTATCTGCTAACCACCACACGCATCAAAGGCATCTGCACGCCGGGAACCACCGCACTACCGCCACCCAGCGTGCCGGTCATCCGCGACCCGGACGAAGTACGCGACGAGTGCGACTGCGACGGCAACAACAAGCGCACCGGCAAGAAGCGTAAAAAGACCCCGTAGCGGCCGCCGTCCAGCCCCGCATCCAGCCAGGGCTGGACGGTGACCGTCGTTACAATTTGCTACCCAAGAGCCATTGCCGCTGCTTCTTCAACTCTGCTAACGTCACCGGGTCAGGACTTCTAAAACAATCGATTAGACCTTCGGGGTGTAAGCCCCTTAGTACCCAGCAAGGACCCGAAATGAACGACAGCGTCAAATACCTGCTCCCCGAAAACCGTATTCCGCGCCACTGGTACAACATCGTCGCCGACCTGCCGCAAGCGCCGGCTCCGGTATTACACCCCGGCACGCAGCAGCCGGTCAGCGGCGCCGACCTGTCGCCGCTGTTTGTCGATGCGTTGATCGAGCAGGAGGTGACCACCGAACGGGAAGTGGAGATCCCGGAGCCGGTGCGCGAGGTCTACCGCCAGTGGCGCCCGGCGCCGCTCTACCGTGCCCGCCGGCTGGAGAAGGCGCTGGGTACCAGCGCCAAGATCTTCTACAAGTACGAAGGGGTCAGCCCGTCCGGCTCCCACAAGCCCAACACCGCGGTGCCGCAGGCGTTCTACAACAAGGAAGCGGGCATCAACAAGCTGACCACCGAAACCGGCGCCGGTCAATGGGGCTCATCGCTGGCGTTCGCCGCCTCGCTCTACGGCCTCGACGTCGACGTCTACATGGTCAAGGTCTCCTACAACCAGAAGCCCTATCGCCGCGCGCTGATGGAAACCTACGGAGCCCGTTGCGTGCCCTCACCGTCGATGGAAACCGCCGCCGGTCGCGCCATCCTCGCCGCCGATCCACAGAGCCGCGGCTCCCTGGGGATCGCCATCTCCGAAGCGGTGGAACTGGCCGCCCAGCGCGACGATACCAAGTACGCCCTCGGTTCGGTGCTCAATCACGTGATGCTGCACCAGACCGTGATCGGCCTCGAAGCGATGGAACAGATGGTGATGGCCGATGCCGATCCGGACGTGGTGATCGGCTGTGCCGGCGGTGGCTCCAACTTTGCCGGACTGGCGTTCCCGTATATCGGTCGCAACCTGCGTGAAGGTAAAAACACCCGCATCGTCGCCGCCGAACCGGCCGCCTGCCCCACCCTCACCCGCGGCACCTTCGCCTACGATTTTGGCGACACTGCCCACCTCACCCCGCTGACCAAGATGCACACCCTGGGTAATAGCTTCATGCCCCCCGGCTTTCATGCCGGCGGGCTGCGCTACCACGGCATGTCACCGCTAGTGAGCCACGCCAAGGAGCTGGGACTGCTGGAAGCGGTGGCGTTGCCGCAAACCCGTTGTTTCGAAGCGGCGGTGCAGTTCGCCCGCGCCGAAGGGATCGTACCGGCACCGGAGTCTTCCCACGCCGTGCGTGCGGCGATCGACGAAGCGCTGGATGCCAAGGCCAAAGGCGAGGAGCGCACCATTCTGTTCTGCCTCTCCGGTCACGGTCACTTCGACATGCAGGCCTATACCGATTACTTTGCCGGTAATCTCAATGACATCACCTACGACGAAAACCTGCTCCAGCAGGCGCTCGCCGAACTGCCCAAGGTGAGCGGCTAAGGGAGTCCCCATGACCACCGCCGCTCTGCAACCACGGATCCTACTGCTGATCGTCGCGGCCCTGATCGCCTTCGCCGCCAATTCGGTGCTGGGGCGACTGGGGCTGGAGGATGGCAGCACCGACCCTGCCAGTTTCACCGCGGTGCGGCTGGTGGCGGGCAGCCTGATGCTGCTGTTGCTGGTGCGGTTGAGTCAACGCGACGACAGAGCCCCGCGCGGCCGTGGCAGTTGGCACGGCGGTCTGATGCTGTTCGCCTACGCGGCCTGCTTCTCCTATGCCTATGTCTCGCTGGCCACCGGTACCGGGGCAGTGATTCTGTTCGGTGCGGTGCAGCTGACCATCATTCTGGCCAGTCTGTTAAGCGGTCACCGGCTGCGGCGGCTGGAGTGGCTGGGCGTGGCGTTGGCATTTGCCGGGTTCGTCTACCTGATGCTGCCCGGCATCGATGCGCCCGATCCGTTCGGCTTCGTTCTGATGGCACTGGCCGGTATCGCCTGGGGGTTTTACACCCTGATCGGGCGCGGCTCCTCGTCACCGCTGACGGATACCGCGTTCAACTTCACCCGCACGGTACCGATGGTGGTGCTGTTGCTGGCGGCGGTAATCATGATCGACCAGCCGCGGCTGTCGGAACGTAGCTTTCTGCTGGCGGCCGCCTCGGGCGCCATCACCTCCGGGATCGGGTACGCCATCTGGTACCGGGTGTTGCCCTCATTGACGCCGACCCAGGCCGCAGTGCTGCAACTGTTGGTGCCGGTACTGGCGGCATTGGGCGGAGTGGTACTGGTCAGCGAGCCCCTGACCCTGCGGCTGGTGCTGGCATCACTGCTGATTCTGGGCGGAATTCTGCTGGTGATCGAGGCCCGCCGACGCGGCTGACGGGCCTGTTATTTAGGTTCGGGGGTGCGGATTAGCGAACTTCGGTTACCAGCTGCTCGCGCTGGAAACGCACCTTGGCGGCCTTGTCGAGGCTGTTGAAGTCATCGGTGGAGCGCTGGCCGACCACACCCACCACCACCGAGGTCAAGCCACGCGCCTTGAGCGCCATCAGCTCATCCATTTTTTCCGGCAGGAACCCTTCCACCGGGCAAGCATCCAGGTCCAGCAGCGCGCAGGAGAGCAGGAACTGGCCAAACATCAGGTACACCTGTTTCTTCATCCACTCCAGCCGTTCGGCATCGGTCATGGTGTTGACGTACGCCGTCATCATCGCCACCCGCTCTTCGTTCACCGCAACACCGCGCACATCCGCCGCCAGTTGTTCTATCTCTCGCACCTCGTCCGCGCCAAAACGGGTCTTGGCGCAGAACAGAAACAGGTGCGAGCTATCCCTGAACTTGGGTTTATTGGCATCCCAGGCCGCGTCTGCAATACGTGCTTTTTCCCCGGCACTGGTGATCAGATAAAGGTGCCAGGGCTGGCTATTAATCGAGGATGGTGCCAGACGCAGGGTTTCAACCAGGATTTCAATCTTGGCTTCATCGGCTGCACCGCTGGGATCGAACACTTTGGTGGCGTAACGCTGCTCCAGGGCCTGCTGCAGGGATTTGATCATTGCTCGTGTGCTCCGCTTGATTGGCTCGCGCATTATCGGCACCCCACGGGTTAGACTCAAGCTCCGAAGCTGGATCGGAACGCGGCCCCCAAAATCCGGTCTTACCGGTATACCGAACATGGAAACAACGCCCCATGACGCCAACCATTACATCGCTAGTTATGGCCGTGCTGATGCTGACAGCCCACGTCAGCGTGCCGGACGCGAAGGCCAGTGACGACCATCGCCGCCACCCCAACTACAACGATCCCCGTTGGGATGACCACCGTTGGTACCGCCGCTACGGTTACCACCGCCCCGGCTATCACTACCCGCGCTGGTCTCATCTGCCCGAATCCGCGGTCCGCATCGTGATTCAGGGCGACCACTATTACCTCAGTCAGGGACTCTATTTCCGGCCCGACCGGGGCGGTTATATGGTGGTGCGACCACCGGTGGGCCAAGTGATCGAGCAGCTACCCGCGGGATACCACACCATCGACGTCGATGGCGGTACCTACTACGAGTTCGGCGGGGTTTGGTATGCCTGGAACCAGGCGGCACGCAACTACCGGATCATCGATGATCCGCGCTTTGTCAGGCCAGCGCCGGAACGGGTCATCAGCGAACTACCGGCCGCGGCCGAGCCGGTTACCATCGAGGGGGTGGATTACATGCGCTATCAGGGGCGCCACTACCTGCCCAGCTGGCAGCAGGGCGCACCGGTGTATATCGAAGTCAGGCCCTGAGCGATCAGGCGGCGGAATCGTTGCTGGTCACCGGTGCTGACGCCTCTGCTTGCGCGGCCTGCTGTTCGCGCCACGCCGCCAGCTCGTCGTAATAGCGATCCCAGACACAGGGACAGCAACTGCCACCACCACAACATTCATGCGGCGCGGGCGGTTCAGGCTTTTCAACAATCGGCGTCATCAGAACAGCTCCTGTCAGTTCAACACTCAGACCATATCCTACCATTTAGGTTGGTTATGCCCAACCGGCAGCAGTGCAACTTTGGTCGCGAAAGCGATTAATCAATCAAATATCAATACCTGCATATACGCAAAATTAACCTAAAGCCAATCGGTTGACGGCCGTTAACTGCACTAACTGTATTTGGCAGTGGATAGCCCGTTGATCATAAACACCAACCTCGCATCGCTCTTTGGCCAGCGTCAGCTGCGTGAATCCGGCAACGCCATTGCCGGCTCCATCGAGCGTCTCAATTCCGGTCTGCGCGTCAACAGCGCCCGGGATGATGCCGCGGGGTTGGCGATTGCCAACCGCATGACCACCCAGATTCGCGGCTTGGATCAGGCCGCACGTAACGCCAACGATGCCATCTCCATGATGCAGGTGGCAGAGGGTGCTCTGGGCGAAGTCACCAACAACCTGCAACGGATTCGGGAACTGTCCGTTCAAGCCGCCAACACCGGTGGCATGAGTGACGGTGACCGCGCCAATATCCAGAAAGAGATCGATCAGCTGGTGGAGGAGATATCACGCATCTCGGCCACCACCAGCTTCGGCAAAACCAAGCTGTTTGGCGGTGCCGGGCAGATCACCGATCCCACCAAGGCCGGTATTGTCGAAGGACTGAAAAGCTACTGGATTGGCGAAGCGGTAGATCGGATAAGCCAGTTCTACGGCATCAGTGCCAGCGGCGGACCGGCTCTCGATGTGGAGATTACCGATATCACCACCGACGGCGTGCTGGCTCAGGTCGCCAGCGGCTTTGTCGGCTCCACGCTGGTGTCGCAAACGCTGCAGCTGGACCGCGACAGTTTCACCCCGCCCAATCTGCCCAACGGTGGCACCGGTCCGCTCTACAGTGACCGCATTATCGCCCACGAAATGGTACACGCGGTGATGGCCCGCACCATGAACCTGAACCAGCTGCGCAGCGACACCAACGGCTGGTTTACCGAAGGCACGGCGGAATTTATTCAGGGCGCGGACGAACGCATTCTCAGCGATATTGCCAACGTCGATAACAACGCTGGCGACGTTATCGACACCACCGCCGATTACCAGGCGCTGCTGAACAAGCTGGGCGATGGCACCACCGCAGGCACCTACGCGTCCGGGGCCATCGCGGTCGCCTACCTGCATGACGAGTTGAAAAACGCAGGGGTCACCGATGGGGTCAAGGCGGTGATGCAATATCTGTCGGCCAACCCGACCGAATCCCTCGGCGATGCGCTGCTCAATGTCGGCAGCAGCCCCTGGGGCGGTGCTGCAAACGCAGGTGCGGCACTGGCTAACTTTATCAAGGACTTCAACGGCCAGGGCGCGGGAACAGCGGGCAGTGCCTCACGTGACGGCTTAACGTTTATGCAAGCCAAAATGTCGATCGCCAACCTGACCAACGACGATACCGGTGCCATTGGCGGTCTCGATGCAGACGGCGGGCCGGAGCTGACCGCTGAATCGGTGCTGCCCAACGTGGAGAACCTCGAAGAGCAACCATGGACAGGCGTCACCATCAACTTCCCCAGCGAAACCGCGGCGCTAGGGCCGTTGTCATCGACCGAGTTCGAGTTCCAGATCGGCATGAACAAGGGCGATACCATCACGGTCAACACCGGACAGGCGGACTCGGCCACCCTGCTGATCAATAGCCTCGACGTCACCACCGATGCCGACGCCGCCATCATCGCCGTCGACAAGGCGCTGGCCAAAGTCGATGCGCGGCGGGCAGAGCTGGGTGCCACCATCAACCGTCTTGATTCCACCATCGCCAACCTCCAGAACATCTCCGAAAACGTCAGCGCCAGTCGTTCACGTATCATCGACACCGACTACGCCGCGGAAACCGCCGAGCTGACCAAGAACCAGATCATCCAGCAGGCTGGCAACGCCATGCTGGTGCAGGCCAACGCCGCTCCCGAACTGGTACTGCAGCTGCTGCGCTAGAAAAAAACGGTACGCAAGTAGCATTGTTTTATCCCTGTCAGGGGCTAGGTTAGGAGCATCATGCTGCCAGGAACGCTGCCATGCTCCGCTTTGCGTCCGTTCTGTTTTTCCTCTGCCTGCTCTCCTCACCGGGTCAGGCTGACAACAACCGCACCCTGACAATCAAGTTGCTCGACAACCACGGCGATGCGATCGCCATCGGTTCGCTGAACCTATTTGCCCAGCAAACAGGGTACAAGTATCGCCTTCACCTTGATCACAGCCGCTTTACCGATCACTTTCTATCCATGAAAGAGATGAAGTGCCTGGAAGGTAAAGAGCTCTGGTGTCACTTGCCCTACCCCTACGCCAGCCCACGCCTGATCAGCGCTGATGACCTGCGCTGGCTGGAGCATGACCTGCTGTTCCTGTTCAAGCGCCCGGGCGAGTTCGGTGCTGATTTCTGGAACGGCATCTACTACCGTCTGAGCTGGCAAGGCGACCATATTGTTGGCACCGCCAACGCCGTCGACCTGAATCTGCTGGCGTCGCCGCCGGAGAATCATGAACCGCCGCTGGGGCAATGGGATATCGAACCGGTCGATCCACAACAGCGCTGGCTGACAACGATCCGCATTCGTTAAATGGCGGCAGACGCGACGCTTAAAAAACGGTAAATTACGCCCTTTTTCCACACAAAGAATAGGGCCGATGACTTTTTCACCCACCCGCTGGCTGGCACTGCTGTGGCTACTGAGCTGGCCTCTGGCCGCCGCTGCGCTGGACGATTACCAGCTTCTGGATGACTTTTACAACGAGAATCCGCAGCAGTTGACTCTGGCCCGGCAGCTACGAACCCAGGTTCAAGATTTGCCGCGCCAGGCGCCCGAACATCTCCCGCCGATACGCATAGCGGTGGTTTACCCGGCCCAGCAAAAATCGGACTACTGGCGTCGCAGCCTGCAGGTGTTTACCCACCGCCTTGACCGCCTGGGGCTGGACTACCAACTGGAGCGCTTCTTCACCCGCCCGGTACTGGACGAAACCGAACTCAAGCAACAGCTACGTGACGCACTGCAGAGCGATCCCGACTACCTGATTTTTACCCTCGACTCGCCGGCCCATCGCAAGGTGATCGAGCGTCTGCTGGTAAGAGGCCGTCCGAAGCTGATCTTGCAGAACATCACTACCCCGTTACGGGATTGGCAAACCGCCCCGCCGCTGCTCTACACCGGCTTCGACCATCAGCAGGGCACCCGAATTCTGGCCGACACCCTGTTCGTCAACCCCACCGAGCCGGCCCCGCAACGGATCAGCGTCATATTTCGTGATCGCGGCTATGTCAGTGCCATGCGCGGCCAGACCTTTATCAAGCTGGCGCAGCTGCATGGGGCTGAAGTGGTATCGCGTTACTATACCGCCGCCGATCAGGAAAGCGCTCGCCTGGCGACACTCGACGCCCTTGACCAGAACAGCGATATCGACCTGTTCTACGCCTGTTCCACCGACGTCGCCTTCGGTATCCAGGCGGCGTTGAAAGAGCGCGGGGTGCAGCACCGCATCCGGGTAAACGGCTGGGGCGGCGGCGTTGAAGAGCTGGATGCGATCGCCCGCGGCGAGCTTGATCTGACCGTCGTTCGCCTCAATGAAGAGAGCAGCATTGCCATGGCCGAAGCCATTCTCAACGACCAGTTGGGATTGCCCGTACCACAGGTCTACAGCGGCGAGATGCGCCCCCTGACCCGGCAACAACCGGCAAGCATTCAGAACGCCCTGCGCGCCCTCGCCTTCCCCCACAGCAGGGAGCAACCGTGAAACGCGGCATCTCAATTTTCACCCTGCTCGGCGGCGCGGTACTGATGGGCTGCCTGATACTCAGCGGCATTCTGCTGGGCGTCCAGTTCCAGCACGCCGACGAGCAGGCGACACGGGAACGTGACAGCGCCTTCGCCCTCAGCCGCGCGCTACTGCAGGCGGTGCTCAACGGTCACCTTGAGCGCATCGACAGCCAGCTCACCCAGCTGATCAATCAGGAGGAGCTGGATATCGGCCCGGGCCTCGCCGACTTTCAGCAGCTGCACCAGCGCCTGACGGTGCTGGAAGGCCAGGGACAGACGCGGGCCTTTGACCGCCTGATCCTGGCGACGGCGGACAACCGAAAGTGCCACGACCACGGCGACCCGTTTTTCCGCGCCAACTGCGAACAGCTGATTCGCCAGTTCGACGATCCCCTTTACCGCTGGCACCTGTTCAGCAGCGGCGACTCGCTGGACCAGATCGGTCTGATGGCGCGTGAACCGCTACTGGAGAACGGCAGCGGCCGAGTGCTGGGTTACCTCTATGCGGCAACCCTGCTCAGCGATAACTTTGCCCTGCTCAACAAACTCAACGCCGCGCTGGGAGGCTTCAGGTTGACGGTGGCACTCACCCATCAAGACCGCATTCTGGTGAGCAACACCCGCCTGGACAAAGCCCAACGGACCGCCGTTGCTGCCGCGCTGGAGCACAGCCATACCGGAGTCCGCACCGGCTCGCTCTACGCCCGCGCCGATGGCATCCGCCTGGATCACGAAACCGGAGTCCTGCAACTGGTCACGATAGTGCCGGCCGACAGCGCCGATCATCTGGCAGCGCGGATGACCGGCCAAGCCATATCGGCGCTCACGCTTGGCACCCTGCTGGCCATCCTGCTGAGCATGGTAGCGGTTAAGCTCACCCTGCAGCCGCTGGTGAATCTGTTGCACTACACCCGCGCACCAGACCAGCGCAAAGAGCTACCCAAGGCCGGAGTCGTGGCCGAGATCAATCAGGTGATCAAACTGTTGGCACATCATGTCAATGAACTGGACAGTTCGCGACTGACGCTCAAGCGCTACAGCGACGAGCTGGAAGCAACCCACCGCGAAGTACAGCAGAGTAATCAGTCACTGCACCAACGCTCCGTCGAACTGGAACAAAGCAACCTGCGTCTTGAGCAGTTGATGACCCAGAACAAATCGCTGCTGCACCAGCTGTTCCACCTGCAGGAGGAGGAGCGCAAGCATCTGGCCCAGGAGCTTCACGACGAACTGGGGCAAACGCTGGCGGCGGTCAGCACCGAAGCCCACATTATTCTGCAACGTCTGGGCAGGGATCACCCCGATTATCCAGGTGCCGAGTCGATCTATCACCGCGCACAAGAGATGTACGATGTGGTGTACAACCGCATCGTCAGCCTGCGCCCACTGCCGCTCAACGATCTCGGCCTGAGCGAAGCGATCGGCCACATGCCGGTGCTGCTGCAGCTGCAGGATCAGGGCTGCAATGTCGAGCTGGACCTCCCCCCGCTACCAAGACTGGCAGGAGAGATCGAGATCAGCCTGTTCCGGATTGCGCAGGAAGCCCTGAACAATAGTTATCGTCATGCCGCGGCGACCCAGGTCGCCGTGTCACTGCAGTTCAACCGTGGCACCCTGCAACTGGTGGTGCGCGACAACGGCAAAGGCTTTGACGTCAGCAAGCAACAGCAGCTGGCCGGCTTTGGCATCAACGGAATGCGCGAGCGTTGTCACGCGATCAATGGCTCCCTGCACCTGGAAAGCGGCGATAAGGGAACCTCGCTGCTGGCCCAGGTGCCGATACCCACCACCGCGCTGCTAACCGCCTCCCCCTGACGCTGAACGGGACGCCTCGTCCGTACCAGGGGGCAACCCTCCTACCCCTTAACCTCATACGCTGCAACACCGCCACTCTGGCGCGCCGCAGCGGGTTAGCCTATGGTTGAGCCAGTAACAGGACGCGCGATGCCCACTCCAGCCGATACCCAGCGTTTCTACGCCAATCTGCCTGCAACCACAGAGTTTGCCCGCACCCTCGACGAAGGACGCTTTGCCCCGGCGCCTGACGACTGGCACCTGATCGTTACCGACATCGAGAACTCCACCCGAGCGATTGATGCAGGACGCTATAAAGCGGTCAATCTGGTGGGGGCCGCCTGCATTAGCGCAGTACTCAACGCCAGCGATCGCAGCAACATCGGTTATGTATTTGGCGGCGATGGCGCCACCCTGCTGGTACCGCCCTGCGCTATCGACAACGCACTCAGCGCACTGGCTGGATTGCGCACCCTGGCACAGCAGCAGTTTGCCCTGACCCTGCGTGTTGGTTCGGTACAGTTGCGCACCCTCCGCCAGCATGGTGCCCGGTTGCGGGTGGCCAAACTGCAGCTCTCCCCCGGTAACAGCCTGGCGCTGTTTTCCGGCGGCGCCAGTGCACTGGCGGAGCAGATGATCAAAACGGACCAGCGTTATCACTACCGTCGACCGCAACCGCCATCGGCCGCCGACCTTTCCGGCCTTTCCTGCCGACTTGAACCGCTGGAGAGTAGCAAGGGGGTGATGCTCAGCCTGATCGTGCAGGTTAGCGCCCCGCCGACCGATCCCATCCACAGCGGCTACCAACCGGTGTTAACCGCAATCAACCAACTGCTGGGCGGCACCGACCTCAACCACCGGCCGGTGCGCGCCGACAACCTCCGTTGGCGCTGGCCGCCAGCAGGGCTGGGTGCCGAGATCCGCGCCGGCCGCGGCCGGCATCGTCACTGGCTGTGGCCGCTAAAAGTACTCCTCAGCACCCTGGTTCATGTTTGCCTTAATCGCCTTAATCTCTCCGCAGGGCACTTCAATCCCCGCCGTTATCGGGATGAGCTTCGCCGAAACAGTGACTTTCGCCGCTTCGATGACACCCTGCGGTTACTCCTAGATTGCAGCAGCGATGAAGCGGACCAGATCGAGGCCTGGCTCCAACAGCAAGCCGAGGCTGGCCAGCTCGACTACGGCTGTCACCGCGCCTCTCAAGCGCTGATGACCTGCATGGTATTCGATCTGCAGCGCAGTGAGCATATCCATTTTGTCGACGGGGCCGACGGCGGTTTCACCCTTGCAGCGCGCGCGCTCAAAGCGCGTAGAGGATGATCCAAAGCGGCGCGGCCATTATTTTCACCGAGCGTTTAATATTTAACATTGACGTTAACGTAAACTTGCATTAGCGTAACCCCACGCCTCACAAGGGCGAACCAGCAAGCACCGGTTACCTCCGGGATAACAACAAAAAACTGCACCGCGCTGCGATCCAGTGACGGTAAAGGAACCTGATATGAACGCTGTACTCTCGATTCGGCCCTGCGCCCTCAGCGCGGAGCCCCGCCCTGCTCTCCAGCTATCGCTATCTCCCGGTCCGGTGCCACGCGCCTAGCCGCACCCTGCACCCGTTCCACCAAAAATCGATACCCGGAGACACTCCATGAATGTTTTCAGCCATCCTGAATTTGATCACCACGAAGCCATCCACTTCTGCCATGACGAAGCCTCTGGCCTCAGGGCGATTATCGCCGTTCATAACACTAACCTCGGCCCCGCCCTGGGTGGCTGCCGCATGTGGCCCTATGCCAGCGACGAGGAAGCCCTGCGTGATGTTCTCCGCCTCAGCAAGGGCATGACCTATAAATCAGCCCTGGCCAACCTTCCCCTCGGGGGCGGTAAGTCCGTCATCATTGGCGACCCCCGCCAGCATAAAAGCGAAGCACTGTTACGCGCCATGGGGCGCTTTCTGGAGCAACTGGGCGGCCATTACATCGCCGCAGAAGACTCCGGTACCAGCGTTCAGGACCTGAAGGTCATGGCATTGGAAACCGACCACGTCGCCGGTGTGCAAACCCGCCCCGGCCTCCTTGGCGGCACCGGCAGCGGCGACCCCTCACCCGCTACGGCTTACGGCACCTTTATCGGCCTCAAGGCCGCGGTAAAGCATAAATTGGGGCGCGACGATCTCACCGGACTGCGGGTAGCGGTCCAGGGCGTGGGCAACGTTGGCTTCCGCCTCGCCCGCCACCTCCATGACGCGGGTGCCAAGCTGTGGGTCAGCGATATCTATCCGGAGCAACTGCAGCGCGCCAAAGCAGAACTGGGCGCGGTGATCGTGGACTCCAACGAGATTATCGACCTCGACGTCGATGTATACGCCCCGTGCGCCCTGGGTGCGGTGATCAACGATGACAGCATCGAGCGCCTGCGCGCACCGATCGTTGCAGGCGCCGCCAATAACCAGCTGGCTGAAGCACGGCATGGCCAGATATTGACCGACCGCGGTGTGCTCTACGCCCCCGATTTCGTCATCAATGCCGGTGGCATTATCGACGTTTGCTACGAACGTCAGGGCTACGACGCTGACCGGGTTCGCAGCCACGTGGAACAGATCGGGCCCACCCTCAGTGAAATTTTTGCCCGCGCCGAGCGCGAGCAACTGGCGACCGCGCTGATCGCCAACCAACTGGCCGAGGAACGCTTCCGCCTTTAACCCCATCCGATTACGCCCCGACAGATCGGGGCGCCCACAACAATAACAACTCAGGAGAGATCGATGTCCAGCACTTCAACCACCCTTACCCGCGACGCCAGCGGCGAACAGGCGCCGCGCCTGTGGTCCTCACGCTTTGCCTTCGTGCTCGCTGCTACCGGTTCAGCCGTGGGCCTTGGCAATATCTGGAAGTTCCCCTACATCACCGGTGAAAACGGTGGCGGGGCTTTCGTTCTGGTTTACCTGCTCTGTATCGCTCTGATCGGCCTGCCGATCATGATGGCCGAAGTAATGATCGGTCGCCGCGGCGGCCACAACCCCATCACCACCATGAAGAACCTCGCAGCCAAAGCCGGAATCTCGGCCCGCTGGCAGGGGCTGGGCTGGCTCGGCGTGGTCGGCTCGTTCATTATCCTGTCGTTCTACTCGGTGATCGGTGGTTGGGCTGTTTCCTACGTTGGCACCAGCGCTACCGGCACCTTTGCCGGTGCCGATGCTGACGCCGTCGGCGCGCTGTTCGGCAACCTGCTGGGCAGCCCCTCGACCCTGCTGCTATGGCACACCCTGTTCATGGCGCTGGTGATGGTGGTGGTCGCACGCGGTGTGCGCGCCGGTCTGGAAAAGGCCACCACCTGGTTGATGCCGGCGTTGTTCGTACTGCTACTGATGCTGGTCGGCTACGCCTTTACCACCGACAGCTTCGGCCAGGGCGTCAGCTTTCTGTTCAGCCCGGATTTTTCCAAGCTCAGTACCGAAGGGGTACTGACGGCTATGGGGCACGCCTTCTTTACCCTCAGTCTGGGGATGGGCGTGATGATGGTCTACGGTGCCTACCTGCCCAAGCAGGTCTCCATCGCCAAGGTCAGCATCGCCGTTTCCTTGATGGATACCCTGGTCGCGTTGCTGGCAGGTCTGGCGATCTTTCCGATTGTGTTCGCCAACGGTCTCGAACCCGGAGCAGGCCCCGGCCTGATCTTCCAGACCCTGCCACTGGCCTTTGGCCAGATGCCGGGCGGTACCCTGTTCGGCACCCTGTTCTTCGTGTTGCTGGTGTTCGCCGCCTGGACCTCAGCGATCTCCCTGCTGGAGCCGGTTGTCTCCTGGGTTGAGGAAAACAAGGGCATCAGCCGGGTCACCAGCACTCTGGTTGCCGGCGCCGCCATCTGGACCATGGGCCTGCTGACCATTCTGTCGCTGAACGAGTGGTCCGGATTTCACCCGCTGGGCATGTTCGCAACCTTCGAAGGCAAAACCATCTTCGACCTGCTCGATTACCTGACCGCCAACATCATGCTGCCCCTTGGTGGTTTGCTGGTTGCGCTGTTCGCCGGCTGGGCACTGCGTCGTGACAGCGTGCAGGACGAGCTGGGGATGGGCGACAGCGCCATGTTCCGGATCTGGTACGGGCTATTGCGTTACGTGACCCCGATCGGGGTGCTGGTCGTGTTCGTCTACAACCTGATCTGATCGATCGCCAGTAGACGCAAAAAGCGGGGCCTCGGCCCCGCTTTATTGGTCAATATTAGCGCTGCTCAGTCGCTGCCTTCCTGATTGGCTGGCCAGGGTTCGTCGAGTACTCGGCGCACAAACGCCACTTGGCTGGCTTGCTCAAGCACCTCCTGAAAGCGCTGTTCATTGACCACGCTATCCATACAGAAACGGTTGCCGATATAGCCCAGATAAGCCCAGCGCGCCGCCGGGATAGCGTTGTTCAGGCGCTGTTGCAGGGTTTTGAAAGCCACTGATTTCAGGGGCTGGCCATCGATCTGGTAATCCAGCACCAGGGTTACTCTGCGCATGATCACACTCCTTTGTAAACGCTTGCCAATTTATGCCATAAACGCACACAAATTTCACCGCTAATCCTCATCTCATTCCGCAAACCAGCAGACGTGGTTCAGGCATAGTCAAGGATCACGCGCCATAGTCCCGCGTGTACCACATCGGGTGAACGTTGGCGGAGCTCTTGATCAATCAGGTTAACAGTGGCGCTCCCATCCGGGCACTACCCGGAAATATCCCCGATGACAAGACTGGCAATCGGATTAGTGCGCTCTATAATACGCGCCCTTTCGAGCGGGGCCAGACCCCGGTCTGGTTGTACTCGCAGTAGGAACAAACTCCCGTGATCGTATTTACCCTCACCAACACCCTATCGGGGCAAGTTTACGTTGGCACCACCCAAGATTGCCCGCAACGACGCTGGGGACAGCTCTGTGCTGCGGCCCATGAAGGCCTGGAGGATGACCTTTTCAGTGATATCCGCCACTGTGGCGAAAACAGTTTTGAGTTGCGGGAGTGGGCGGTAGCCGAGTCGCTGAGCGAACTGCGTCAGCTGGCTGAAGAAGCGCTGACTGAACATGACGCGCTATCGCTACAGGGGATCCGCACCCGGCCGACCCGGCGTGCAACCCGCGACACTACGCCGCAACCAAGCCAGGCCAGCCCCAAGCGCTCAGCAGCGCAACGCAAGGCGTCAACGGTTGGCACAGCCACGCCGGCGGTCAGTATGGACGGTCCAGAGAAACTGCCCACCGGGCGGGTACGAAACAGCGACAAAGAGAGAAAATTACGCGCCGCCATAGAGCAGCAAAAGATCGAACGACTGGCTCAGGAGAGAGCGCAACAACAGGCGCAGGCTGATGAGATGGCGGCCATCATGGCCCGCATCGACAGCCGCGGCGGCAAACGGAGTTAAAAACCAACAGCGATCAGCGGCTGCTCCAGCGACAACAGACGACGCAGGCGCTGTCGGTACTCCCGCGCGCGGCACTGCAGACTGTCGCAGGCGAAAAGCTCAATCCCGGCGATGGTAGCCTCATCAAGATCCAGCAGCGCGGCCAGTGCGATCTCTCGCCGCTCGCGCTCACTGCTGGCACCCTGCATCAGGGTGACGGTATCGATACCCTCGACAAAACGACGACGAGCATGGCGTGCAATACGCTCAAAGTCGCTATTACCCAGACATTCGGAGTTAAAACAGGTCATACCACTCTCGCTGCAGACACCTGACGCCGGCCTGTGACGCCACCGGTACGTGGTTCTGCCCACGAGTACAAGACTAGCAGCCAACATGCTGCATTGCACCAATCCGTTAGTCTAAAAAAACTACGACTTTCGAACGATCTCGCGCGACTATTCCAGACCGAATCCTTCAGCCTCCGGTTCGCCGCGTTCACACAGCCGATGATACTCCGCAATCGCTTTCAACAGCCGGCCATGCTCCTGCTCGTCCTGACCAAATTTGAGGTACGTTTCGGTCAGTGCCAACACCTTTTCCAGATGCTCCAGTCGATAGTGACCGTTGAGCAGTGCTTTACCGATAAAGTAGCAATCCTGTCCGCTTTCGCGAAGATGCGCGGCACGCGCCAGCGCGCGCTGCAACTCATATTTAGTCGGTGTACCCATGATCATCCCCCCCGGCGAAAGCTCTGTTTCCCCTAGCCTAACAGGCCTACTTACAGCATAGCTCAGCGACTGTCGACTCAATAACCACGCTCGAAGTCCACCCTGTGAAGCAGCGGCATGCCGGCGCTGAAACGGTGGTAGTTATCGATAAAAATCGGCGCTATATCGGCAACCCGGCTCGGCGCGGCGGTATGGGAGGTAACCAGTAGATTGGGCGTCTGCCACAACGGGTGCGAGGATGGCAGCGGCTCTTGCCTGAACACATCCACCACCGCCGCACGCAACCGGCCACTGCCAAGCGCCTGTATCAGGGCCTCTTCGTCAATCAGATTACCGCGTCCCACGTTGATCAACACCGCTCCCGGTTTGAGAACCGAAAAAGCCTCGCCATCAAGCTGGTTGCGGGTAGCAAGCGTGCTCGGCAATGAAGCCACCAAATAGTCGCAATGAGGCAACATCTCCGCTAACTGGCCTTGGCAATAGGCGCGCTCCAATGTTGGATGAGCACCACCGCTGCGCGAATAGCCAAGTACTGTCAGACCAAAAAATCGCCCGGCCTCGGCGAGCGCGGTGCCGATGCTACCCATGCCCATCAACCCCAGTGTTTTGCCTCGCAAGACACCTGGCTCAACCGGGTGCCAACGCTGCTGACGGGTTGCGTGATAATGGTCGCGATGCTGGCGTTCGATGGCCAGCAGATGACCGAACACGTACTCCACCATCAGCGGACCGAACACGCCACGAATGTTGGTCAGCTGGTAGTGCCGGGCAGGCTGGCGTATCAACGGGGTTACGCCCGCCCAGGTGGACTGCAGCCAGCGCAGATCAGGCAGCCGGGGCACCAGCGGCGCGATCAGATCCGGGTCGGCCAGGACCACGGGCACCTCTGCCAGCGCGCTAGCCGCCGGGGTCTCGGTGAACGTTAACGGTGCTGTCGTCAGGCTGGTCGCCAGTGCGTCGGCGTAGGCGTTGGCCTGCTTGCTGACAATGGCAACAGAGGGTTCTGACATGGGGTCTCCTGATAAGCGTATTGCGGATTTTAACGACACCACTGCTGCGCATTAAAGTCTGATCAAGGCATCGCCAACTCGCAGTATGCCGGTTTTGCTGATGCGGGCACACAGACCACCATGCCCCAGCATCGCCGCGAAACCGCCCGGCCCCAACACCGATTCCATCCGCGCGCAGGGGTGACACCACGCAGTTGCCTCAAACTCGGCCTCCCCTATCGCAAAACGCTGATGCCGCAGGGCGTTGAGGTTGATCCCGGATACCAGGATATTGCGTCTCAAAATCACCGGATCGATGGCATCACGCCCCAGATAAAGGGAGATCTGAGCGATAAACTCGCGACTGATAAACGTAACCTGACGCCCACTACCCGGGCGCCCCTGACAGCGACGATCTCCTTCCAGCCCCTGCCCCTCTAGCGCACACACCTGATCGACCACCCGGATCTCGCCTTTGCGCTCCTCACGCAGGCCGATCCACTCCACTCGCCCCGGTGGCAGGTCGCTAGTGTAGCGTGCTATGAGTCCCCCTTGACTGCTCATACCTCTCTCCTGAATGACGGCTCTTTGCCTTATCTCAAGGTTATCAGACTCCGGGCGTGCTAAAGTGTCACCTCGTTGTCCGAAAAATCGCCCTTAAGGGAGGCCTATGATGGATGTCAGTCAAGCCCTCGCGCCCGCCATGGCGACTATCGAAACCGCACGCATGCGTGAGAATGTCACCGCCAAACTGCTGAAAGAGTCGCTGGAGATGCAAGGCGAGCAACTGCTGCAGCTGATTCCGCCGGTACCCCAAGTCGACCCCAGCTCAGCCATTGGCCAGAATATCGACCTGTACGTCTGACGCCGCAGCCAGAACGCCCCGTTCAAAGCCAAGTAAGAAAGGCACTACTCCCGGTAGCGCCTTCTTGGTGGGCCCGACCTGATAAGCAGCGCTTACCGCGACAGGTTCTATCCGCTTTTCCGTCGCCCCGCTGGCGTCGGTCCGTTTCAGCACCATGCCAGCTGAAGCGCCGACCTGTAAGCCGCTATACTCCCTGAATCTAGCCTGCGACGGAGCCCACCGCGATGATTGAGGACATAAAAGGTGAAGAGAGCTGGCGCCTGCTGCGCATTCTCGCCGAGTTTACCGAAGGCTATGATCGCCTCTCCGATCTGGGCTGGGCGGTCACCATCTTCGGCTCCGCGCGAACCGAACCCGAGGATCCCTATTACCAGCAAGCCCGCGCTCTGGCGCAGCGCTTAGGTGAAGAGGGGTTTGCGATTATCACCGGCGGCGGACCCGGCATCATGGAAGCGGGTAACCTCGGCGCCCGCGACGCCGGGGTTGCATCGGTGGGGCTCAATATTCAGCTACCGATGGAGCAGCACCCCAACCCGTATCAAAACCTGTCTCTCGACTTTCGTTACTTCTTCGCCCGCAAGGCGATGTTTATCAAATATTCGGTGGGCTATGTGTGCATGCCCGGCGGCTACGGCACGCTCGATGAGTTCTTCGAGGCTCTCACCCTGATGCAAACCATGAAAATCTATCCGTTACCGCTGGTACTCTACGGCAGTGAGTTCTGGCAGGGGCTGATTGATTGGCTCAAAACTGCACCGTTGAAACAGCGCCTGATCTCGCCCGAGGACCTTGATATCGTCACCATCACCGACGACATCGAGGTGGTGGTCAAGGCGATCTGTGATCACCGCAGCTGGAAAGAGGAAAAGATTCGCCAGGCGCAACAAAGCCTTAACAAGGGGCCCTGAGCCCGCCCGCTGGATATATATTCGCCAGTTATCGGGGCAGCGCGTACAATAACGCCATTGCGTAGCGAATCGGTCCGATGTGAGGGAACTGCGTTCACCTGACAGAGACCGTCCCATGTCCGCTCTTCGGCTGCGCTACCAGACCCTCGAGGTTGGTAGCTACGATGTTCACCTGCGCACCCTGCGCGATAATCAGCAGTATCAGGACGACCTGGGCATCGCCGAGTCGTTGGGAATATCCTCGGCCACCTGGCCTCTGTTTGGCATCATCTGGCCCTCCGGTGAGGTGCTGGCAAACCAGATGCTGGTGCAGGAGATCGAGGGCAAACGGATTCTCGAAGTGGGCTGCGGTATCGGCCTGTCGAGCCTGCTGCTTAACCAGCGCAACGCCGATATTACTGCTACCGATTACCACCCCGAAGCGGGCCGTTTTCTGGCTGAAAATGTGCGCATCAATGCCGGCGAGCCCATTCCCTTCGTGCGCACCGGCTGGGATGACCCCCAAAGCAGCCTCGGTCAGTTCGACCTTATCATTGGCAGCGACCTGCTCTACGAACAGGAGCACGCCATCCTGTTGGCCGGGTTTATCGACCAGCACGCCAGGCCGGCCTGTCAGGTAGTCATGGTCGACCCCGGCCGCGGACACCATGCACGCTTCAGCAAAATGATGATCGCCCGGGGTTTCAGCCACTGCCAGAACCACCCGCACGACACCTCGTATCTCGAACGCCCATTCAAGGGCGTCGTCCTAAGCTACGAGCGTACCGCGGCTTGAAACCGGCACAACTCTGGGCAAAGTTCAGGCGGTAAACGATTTGCCGCAACTGCACTCGCTGCCCGCGTTAGGATTGCTGAAGGTAAAACCCGACCCCGACAGCGCGTCAACGAAATCAACCGTCACCCCGGCCAAGAGGGGTTGGCTGGCTGGGTCGATCAGCACGCTGAAACGCCCGGCATCGACAACCAGGTCATCCGCCGCTGGCGCGGCCTCCAGACTCATTTCGTAGGCAAGGCCGGAGCAACCGCCACCGGTTATCCGCAGCCGCAGCGCATTGGCGTCACCATCCGCCCCCTGAATAAAACGCCGAACCGCCTTACGTGCGTTGTCGGTCAAACTGATCATGTTTAGCTCCTGATTCTTGCTAGTGGTACCGGAGCTATCGCAACATCGATGCCAATCTGCGCACTTGATTAACTAACTGAAATATAAAGAATCAGTCGCACATCGCCTCGCTGCCACTGTGACATTTGTCACCTTTCCGACCTGTTTTCGTCACTCGCGTGGCAATTACTCCAGCCGTTAACCGCACTTATGGGGAGGGGGAGGGGGATGGTTTCCCCCTCCTACACGATCCATGTGCCAGCTTGGCAGCTGTCGCTACCCATCAAAAAGAGGGTGTCGGCGGTTTCTTAGTCCGCCGCGAAACAATAAAACTTTCCGGCGCCGCCGGTCCGCGCCAGTGCCTCCTGACTGCAACCGCGACTGGCGTGGGCTGAATTCCATGAGACGTTGCCGCCGCCGTGGCGGTCATGATGCCCCACCTGCGCACTGCCTTCGCCGCTGCTGGTCCAGTTATTACAGGTATGGTCCTGTTCATCGGGGAAATAGGCCATGCCGTCATCGCCACTGCCGGTCAATATATCGTGCTCGTTGGGCTTGTCGTAACGCCCCTTGATCCGGTTCCCCTGTTCATCGAGTGCAGTTTCCAAGGTGATGGTTTTGTTATAGAGATGCAGATCGGTCAGATTGGCGGCTATCAGCACCCCCTGAGCGTTGTACCAGGGACCATTACCGATCCGGTGACGCGCCGACACTCCTCGCTTGTCCGGCAGCTCGGTGCTCAAGTAGGCGCGCCAGACGCGTTCCCCGGCCCCCGCCGCCGCTGCCAGCTTCTGGCAGTGGGCGTCAGCGCCTTCCAGACCGCCAAGATCGGCACCATTGCCCATGCCCACACTGGTCACAAAAAAACCCATCGGGCGCTCTTCGGCCTGCAATGGAAGCACCAGTACCAGCATTATTGCGCCGCACAGGGTGCGGCAGTAACCCTTCAACCAATTCATAGCCCATCTCCTCAAATAGTGGCCGGTATCGGCACGGCAACCCAGAAACACCAACACCTGACAGCGCCGACTATTCCGTAGATCTTTGCCAATAAAAGCTCAGCTGAAAGGAGAACCATCCGCACCGCGAACTTCCGCATGAAAGGCGCCCCTGGCACTGCCAGCAGCGTAAATTTTTCTGATCACCACTGTAAATTTTCCTCATCGAATGCCGTATAATCCGCCGCTGCTTTGGGCAAGCCTCCGCCAGAGAGGCATACAACCGCTATTAGAGGAACCGTTGAATGCAAGCCTTTGTCGACTTTATGAACGGCATTATCTGGAGCCCCGCGCTGATCTATCTGTGCCTTGGCGCCGGCCTTTTCTATTCCATCCTGACCCGCTTCGTGCAGATCCGCCACTTCGGCGAGATGTGGCGCCTGTTGTTCTCAGGCAAGAGTTCCGACAAGGGGATCTCGTCGTTTCAGGCCCTGGCCGTGTCGCTGTCCGGCCGCGTCGGCACCGGTAACATCGCCGGTGTCGCTGCTGCCATCGGCTTTGGTGGTCCCGGCGCCGTATTCTGGATGTGGGTGGTTGCCTTTCTGGGCGCCGCCACCGCGTATATCGAGTCCACCCTGGCGCAGATCTACAAGGAGGAGCAAGACGGCCAATACCGTGGCGGGCCGGCCTACTATTTCGAAAAGGCGATGGGCCAGAAGTGGTACGCCTGGATCTTCGCGCTGGCCACCATCCTCGCCTGCGGATTGCTGTTGCCGGGGGTGCAGTCCAACAGCATCGGCAACGCGGTAGAGATGGCTTTCGGCCCCGGTCAGATGATCCAGACCGGCATGGGCGAGCTGAGCTCGGCAAAAATCATGTCAGGGCTGGCCGTGGTACTGATCCTTGGCTTTATCATCTTTGGCGGGGTCAAGCGGATCGCCCGCTTTACCGAAGTGATCGTGCCCTTTATGGCGCTGGCCTACATCATCATCGCCTGCGTCATCGTGGCCCTGAATATCGATGCCCTGCCCGGTATCTTTGCCATGATCCTGAGTGACGCCTTTACGCCCATGGCGGGTGTTGGCGCAGCCATCGGCTGGGGCGTAAAACGGGGCGTATACTCCAACGAAGCCGGCCAAGGCACGGGCCCGCACGCCGCCGCTGCAGCCTCGGTTCAACATCCAGCGCAGCAGGGCTTGGTACAGGCGTTCTCGGTCTACATCGACACCCTGTTCGTCTGTACCGCTACCGCGCTGATGATTCTGATCACCGGTGCCTACAACGTGCACGGTATGGGTGACAGTTTCCTGGTGCAGAACATCACCGCCAGCGCCGCCGCCAACAGCCCGGCCTTCACCCAGATGGCTGTAGAGAGCGTGCTGCCGGGCGTAGGCAAACCCTTTATCGCCCTGGCACTATTCTTTTTCTCCTTCACCACTATTCTGGCTTACTACTACATCGCCGAAACCAACGTTGCTTATATCAAGCGCAGCCTTAACATTCCCGGCCTGACGCTTGCCCTGAAGGTGGGCCTGATGAGTGCCACGTTTTATGGCGCGATCAAAACCGCTAATCTGGCCTGGGGGCTGGGTGACGTCGGCGTCGGCCTGATGGCATGGCTGAATATCGTCGGTATCGTGGCGATCTTCTTTATGGCCAAGCCGGCGCTGAAAGCACTGAAGGACTACGAAGCACAGCAGAAAGCGGGGGTCAGCGAGTACAGCTTTGATCCAGAAAAACTGGGGATTGAAAACGCCGACTACTGGACCGGCAAAGCGAAAGCCAAGCCATCCTCTCAGGCTGATGATGACGATACCCTGATGGGCGAACCTGCCCGCGCCTAAGGGAGCAGCACACTAGCAAAGGCCAGCTTCACGCTGGCCTTTTTTGTGGCCATGAGGCGGCAGCTGACGGCGCGGAGCGGACATTTTTGCTCGGCTGAGAAGCGACTCAATCAATGGCGTTTGAAGCTCATTTGCTGTGTTGCTTGAAAGCCTTTGTTCCGCCCACTCGGGCGGCCCTATTCTTTGGCAAACGTTCCAAAGAACAGGGGAAGAAAGAACTACTTGTGCCTTATGCTCCCCTGGTTCCGCCGCCCTACGGGTCCACTGCGCGCGGCAACGGTGATTCTGGCGGATCGAACGGCACATGCCTGTGCCGCAATCCGGCTCGGCGTCCATGCCTCGCCCCGCGCTTTGCGCGGGCCTGATCGAATCCCCGTCGCCGTGCTCGTCGGCTCCAAAGGGGTTAAGTCGCAGCCGAGTTACTGCATTCCTACTCACGCCAGAAAAGCAGATAACGGCACCCGGAGTGCGGCTGGCACCCCCGGCCCTTCGAAAGACGACGAGCACTGGACGCCCTTGAGGGTGTTCAGCGCGCAGGTCCCGTAGGGCGGCTTTTGCGGGCGAGTGCTTTCTTGCCTACTTCTTTATCACGACTGATAAAGAAGTAGGTCGCCGGGAGGCGAAACAGGGAATATCAAACCACTATGAAAACGAGCTTTGAAGCACCGACTTGCCGCAGCTAAGTATGTCCGCTCCGCTCCGATACCCGCCGCCGCACGATGCCGCTGTAACCACCCGCGCAGGCCGCGGGGATGGAAACCCACCGGTGGTTATTGAGGTCGAGAGCCCGTAGGCAGTGCAACGCCAAGTCGCTCAGCCACCTGCAGCTTGGTACGAATGAAATCACTGTGGGAGACATGAATCAGATCAGCCACGGTGCGAATGTAGTGGTCCTCATACTTATCCAGCTCACCATCGGCAAAGGCCACCTCCCACAGCATCGCGATCAGGCGCCGTTTGTGTTCAGAGCTGTAGTGCTCGTTGATCAGGCGAGTAAAGGGATAGAGCGAAACAGACTTGTCGACCTCCTGTCGTGCCAGCGCCAGCACTGCATCGATGGCCGCGTCCTCAAGCCCGAAGCGTGATCTAAGCCCCTGCAGCACCGCATGCTGTTCGGTGTCGTCAATACGATAGTCAGCCCGCGACGCTTCGATCAGCAACGCGGCGGTGGCGACTTTCAACGCCTGCTGTTCATCGACAGGGCTTCCGCTGCGGGTATCCAGCTGAGTGCCAAAAAACTGTTTCAAAGCATCGATCATCAGGTCAGCTCCCGGTCGGGCGATTGCGGTCCATGAAGGCTTGGAGTCCGTCGAGGCTGAATTCGTTCCGGTCGCCAAGGGGTTGCCGGTTGTGGCCAGAGGGTCTTAACTGACCTGCATAACGAACCGACTCAGAGCACGCCATGCCCACACACTATCGGGATCTCATTCACTGGCTTTCGCCTGTTTCGTTGTTACTCACGCTCCTGGCCTCCCCTGCCGGCTGGGCCGAAGCGCCGACACGCTACCTGCTGATCCCCAAACAGGAGAATAGCGAATTCTTTGAACGCGCCAAAGCCGGCTGTATCAGTGCCGCCCGCACCCTTGCGGATACCGAATGCCTCTACCGCGGACCGGCACTGACCGATTTTCGCGCCCAGGACCAGTTGCTGCAGCAACTGCTGAACGAACAGTTGGACGGCGTTGCCATCTCAGTGGTGCGCTCCGATTATCTCGCCACAAATGCTGTTGCCGCGGCCCGCACCCGGGGCATACCGGTGGTCACCTTCGATGCCGATTTCGACGAGCAGGACCTGGCCGCACAACCGGGGCTGCGGCGCACCTTTATCGGCACCGACAACTTCCAACTGGGGTTCGCCTTGGGGGAACGACTACGCCAGCTCAGACCAAACGGCGGCACACTCTGCATCCTCAACGGCCATCCGGACTCCCATAACCTGCAGTTACGCCAGCAAGGACTGCGCGCCTCTCTTAAACAATCTCGCCACCGCCTCGACCTGCGTCTGGCCGAAAGTGACTGGCAGGAACACCCCCGCTGCCCTCTCTATAACGGCGACGACATGCAGGTTGCCCTCGCCCAGCTACAGCACATGTTGCGCGAATCCTCACAACAGGATGAAGGGCTGGCGCTGGTTACGCTGGGGTTCTGGCCTCAGCTGCACCCCGATTACGCTGACACAGTCGCCCCGTTTCGCGCCCTGCTCGACCGGCACCACACCCTGCTGCTGTTCGCCGACACCCTTGACCGGCAACTGCAGCACCTGGCCAACGGCCTCAGTCATGGCAACGTGGGCCAGATGCCGGATGTAATGGGGTATGAAGCGATCATGATGCTGGAACGCATCAACACGCGGCGCGCGGTACCGCGGCGTGTGGTGACCCCGTTGCGGATCTGCTACCGCAGCGATGCCCCCGGCTGTCAGCCGCAAAACGACCGGCAGCCCCCTTAAGTCAGAGATCCGTACCGGTAAACACCCCGCCGATATCGCAACCGCGCACCCGGTTGCGACCGTCAGCCTTGGCGCGATACAGCGCTTTATCCGCACGCCCAATCAACGACTTGGCACTCTCATCGCTGCCGGCTGCAGCTACACCGACGCTGGCGGTGATAGAGATAGAGTCTCCGGCCGGAGTTTGAAACCGTTCTGCGGCCAGCGCCTGATTGATCCGCTCCATCGCTATCATGGCCCCGTTGAGATCCGCTTGCGGCATCAGTACCGCGAACTCTTCACCGCCATAGCGGTAGGCACTGTCTACGGCGCGCAGCATCCCACGCACGCAGGTTCCCACGCCCTCCAGGACCTGGTCGCCAAACTGGTGCCCCCAGGTGTCATTGAGGCGCTTGAAATGATCGAGATCCAGCATGGCCATGGCCAGCGGCTGTCGATAGCGTCGAGCCCGCTCCAGCTCGCTACTGATCTCCATATTGAAGTGACGCACGTTGAACAGCCGAGTCAACTCATCCAGCGAGCTCAGTTCGCGATAGCGCTGTTCACTGGCTATCAACCGTTGTTCGGCCTGCTTGCGCTCGGTTATCGGAGTCAGGGTTTCAATCGCGCCGACGATAGCACCCGCGCTGTCGTGCAACGGTGAAGCGGTGAACGCCAACCACTCGCCGCGGTCACCCAGATCCGGAAAGAAATCCTCGGCAACAAAGGCCCCCTCCAACAGCTGCGAGGGGTGATATTTATCGCGATAGAAGTCATCAACCCCTCGCTCCAGATTGCCGGCCACGATCAGGTCGGCCATGGTGGGACGGCGATGACTGTAGAACGCCTGCCAGTGATTGCTGCTACCGACGATCGTTCCGGCTCTGCACCCACTCAGCGTTTCCAGCGCGCGGTTCCAGTGGGTAACAACATGGTGCTGATTGATCACAAAAGCGGGAATGGCGATATTGTCTATCAGTTGCTCAATAACTGCATCATCGAGCCCCTCGGTGACCGCCGCCATGATCTGATCATCCGCAGACCGCTTTGAATCCATCAAGGTACCTCTTGTAAAACCCGACAGCGCACGCCTCGGCCGCAGGATGGGGGACAGAGGGCCGGTATCCGTTAATCTTAGTCGCTAATTACCCCTGTCGCTCCGATCGTCAGGCACAAAAAAGCCCGCTAGATGGCGGGCTGTGGATCGGCAGCCGGACTGGTCAGAACTCGGCGTTGTGGTAGACCCGCTGCACATCGTCGACATCGTTGAGCATATCAAGGAAGCGCTCCAGCAGCGCCACGTCGTCACCCGCCACCGCGGTCATGGTCTGGGGTAGAAACTGGATCTCGTCCACTTCGAACTCACCACCCTCAAGGTAGTCGCCGAGAGCGTTGCGCGCCTTGGCGTATTCGGTATGCGGTGCAAAGACGGTGATCTTGCCCTCTTCGCATTCGATGTCGGTGACGTCCACGTCAGCCATCATCAACGCTTCCAGCACCGCCTCTTCGTCGTCACCGGCAAATACGAAGATGGCGCAGTGATCGAACATGTGGGCCACGCTCCCCTGAGTGCCGATCTTGCACTTGGTCTTGGTGAAGCAGTTACGAACGTCGCCGAAGGTGCGGTTGGGATTATCGGTGAGGCATTCGATCATCACCATGCAGTTACCGGGACCGAACCCTTCGTAGCGAGCCGGTGAAAAATCCTCGCCGCCGGCACCGCTGGCCTTGTCCAGCGCCTTCTCGATCACATGGGAGGGTACCTGATCACGCTTGGCCCGCTCGATCAGGCCACGCAGGGTCAGGTTGCCGTCCGGGTCAGTACCGCCGGATTTGGCGCAGACGTAAATTTCACGTCCGTACTTGCTGTACACCTTGGATTTGGCATCGGAGGTTTTGGCGATCGATTCTTTACGGTTCTGATAGGCGCGGCCCATGGCGGTCTTCCACTCGCTGACAAATAAACAGGAGTGCGAAGTCTACGTTTTTCGGTCACCGGAGTGAATCATCGGGCGTAAAAACCCTCTCGGGGACCTGGCTGACAGGCAAGACAACGCGTACGCAGGATGCGGTGACCAGCGGCGGTATCGACTATCTTCAAACATGCATAGCCGCCCGCCGGCATGCACGGTTCGCGCTTCGCCCGCGGGCGACCCAACCCGGAGGTACTCCCCATGAAATCCCCAGCACTGGTTGCAGCCCTGACTCTGGGCTTGCTCGCCCCGCCCCTGTGGGCCGGGCCTGAAAATGTCGCTGACCCCGGCAACTACCGCACCAGTTTTACCCAGTACTTCAGCGGCGATCGCACCGCAAACGACAAACAGGTGATTCGTATATTCGCCAACGAAACCGCTATCGCCGGCAAGCAAAAGGACGGCAAGCTCCCCTACGGTTCGGTGGTGGTCGGCGAGCTCTACAGCGTGAAGCTGGGCGCAGACGGCACCGCAAAAGTCAGCGATCTGGGTCAACGGATTCCCGACCAGCTAGCGGCTATCGTGGTAATGGAACGCGGCAAGGGATTCGATCAGGGCTACCCCGACGCCCTCACCACCGGCGACTGGGAATTCGCGGTATTCAGTCCAGCCGGCGAGCGACTGGATAAAGACATCACCGCCTGCCGCACCTGCCACCACCCGCTCAGCGACAAGGAGTTTCTGTTCTCCTATCAGCACCTCGGGCAGTAGCCACAAGGCCGTCGCAGCCACTGCGGCGGCCTGGCGACCGTTACAGCGAGTCGACGAAGTACCCCATGCGCTCCTCTATCCCCAGATACTGATAGATCCTGCTGGGGTACTCGCCCGGCTTGAGCACCGCCTCGACCTCCAGCTGCGGATGCTCTGCCAGATTGACGATCAGCGCTTCCTCCTTGGGTACTTCATCACTGTAGAGCAACAGTTCCGGCCGCAGCAGCTGCTTGGGGTTAACCGCCACCACCAGACCGATGCTGTCATCGTTCAACCTCACCACCGTGCCGGGTGGATAGACCCCCATATGGTGGATAAACAGCTGCAACAGCTCGTTGTCCAGTTTGTCTGCGTAGCGTTTGAACATCAGTGCCAAGGCGTTTTTTGGCGTCAACGACTCCTGTGCCACGCGGGCGTTACAGAGGTTGTCGTAGATGTTGCAAATAGAAACGATCTGCACCTGTTTGGGAATCCGGGCCCCGCCAATGCCATGGGGATAACCGCTGCCATCCAGATATTCGTGATGCAGTTCGATAATAGCCTGTGCCATTTTCGGCAGCGTCCGCACCTTCTCGGTGAGCCGACGCCCCAACACCGGATGCTGCTGCAGGACACGCTCTTCCGGCAGTGTTAGCTTGCCGATTTTGGTCACCACCTGTGACGGCAGCGCGATTTTCCCTATATCGTGTAACAGCGCACCCAAAGCCAGCTGACGCAGAGCCTCGCCCTTGAGCCCCGCCGCCGAACCCAGCATCAGGCTCAGCACCGTGACGTTGACGTTGTGGTTGTAAAAACTGTGCTCCCCGGCCCCGAGATTGACCAGATTGGTGAGCAGCTCGCTACTGCCATCGAACTCCGCGGCCAACCCCTCAACCACCTCATCGGCATCCTGGATCGCGTTCGCAGGCTCGGTGCTCAGCGCCTTGGCGATCTTCTTCATCTTCTCCGCCTGCTCACGGTACTTGCTCGCCACGCTGTTATGACGCTGGCGATACCCCTGCGCCTTGCTCAGGGTGGCCTGCTTTTCAGCCATCATATCGTCGGCGTTCGGGGCGCTGTCGTCGCTCTTGGGCGGCGGCGGGTTCCGTATGGCGTTACGGTCCGACCTGGCCGGAATCACCGTGATCTCGCACAGCCCCAAACCCTTGATGGTCTCAATATCCTTGGCCTTGGTCAGTTTGAAGCGCGCAAACAGAAACGGGTGCTTGGTCCAGCCCATTTCCAAGTCAACGAACATACCGAGCCGAAGTTTATCAACCGGGATTCTGAGACTTTTTTCCTCTGGCTTTTTCATGCGATCGGTGTTGCCATGGTGTGATACAACTCGCGAGGGTAATGGATCGGCATAGCTTAACGCGAAGCCGCCCATTTGTATTAGATACAGATCATTTCCACCATCGGTTCAAGCCGCCACTATATTGCTTTGGGCTTATGGAAGCGGCGAATAAAGGCTAGACTAACTCGCGTGACGGCAGTGCCTCAGGCACGCCTCAAAGAAGGACGACCACACTCAGGGAGCGAGTATGTCTGACCCGGTTCAACAAACCATTCTGGCTATTGACGACAGTGCCTCAGCGCGAGAGTTGCTGGCACACCTGCTGCAACTTCAGGGTTATCAGGTGTATACCGCCACCGACGGCACCACCGGCCTGGAAGCGGTAGCCGAGGTGCAGCCTGATCTGATTCTGCTGGACATCAACATGCCGGGGCTGGATGGTTTTCAGGTTTGCGAGCAACTGCAGGATGAACCGGCATTCAGCAACATTCCGGTGATTTTTCTTAGTGCCAATTCCGACTCCGACAGCAAAGTGCGCGCCTTCAGCAGCGGCGGGGTCGACTTTCTCACCAAGCCGTTTCAACCGGAAGAGCTGCTGGCCCGGGTTTCGACTCACCTCAAACTGCAGCGCTACCAGCAGCGCCTGCAGGGCAAGAACCAGGAGCTGAAACAGCTGCTCGACGATCGCGAACGACTGCAGGGGCAGGTGATCCAGAACGAAAAAATGGCCTCCATCGGCACCCTGGCCGCCGGCGTTGCCCACGAGATCAACAACCCGATCGGCTACGTCAACTCGAACCTCACCAGTCTGGGGCACTACGTCGATAACCTGATGACGCTGCTTGACCTGTACCGACAGGGCGAAGCCACGTTGAGCGACCAGCAGCTGGCGAATGCGATCCGCAACCACAAACGCCAGATCGACTACGACTACCTGGTCGACGACCTGCCGGCCCTGATCAACGAATCGATCGAGGGGCTGGAGCGGGTCAAAAACACCGTACTTAACCTGAAGAACTTCTCCCACGCAGGCACCGGTGAAAAGGTCTGGTGCGACCTGCAACAAGAGGTGGAAAACACCCTCAGCGTGGTCTGGAACGAACTCAAGTACAAAGCTGAGGTGGTCAAAGAGTACCGCAACGTGCCCAAGGTGTACTGCGTGCTGTCCCATATCGGCCAGGTTCTGATGAACCTGCTGGTCAATGCCGCCCACGCAATTGAAGAGCATGGCACCATCCGGATCAGCACCGGCTGTGACGCCCACTGGGCCTGGGTGGATATCGAGGACGACGGCAAGGGGATCCCTGCCAACGTATTACCGCATATCTTCGACCCCTTTTTTACCACCAAACCGCAAGGACAAGGAACGGGGCTCGGTCTCTCGCTGTCGCTCGGCATCATCGAAAAACACCAGGGCAAGCTCGAAGTTCAGAGCGAGGTGGGCAAAGGCAGTCGCTTTCGGATCAAGCTGCCGCTGGATCCGGATTGACACCAAGCCCCTCAGACCACCCATCATGATGAGCACCAGGTGTCATAATAATTTACACCGCCCTGCCGAAACCTTCCCAACCTGTTGATAAATAAAGAACGGCATAAATCATGCTTACTCAAAGTTGGCATAAACACACGCAGGAGGCCTGCCATGAAGCTAAAGATTGCGGGTGCCGCTCTCGGCGCCATACTACTGTCAACCTCTGCCTGGGCAGTCCCTACTCCCATTGATCTCAATACTTTCGTTCAGGAAGGACCACTCGGCAACGGTAACTGGAATGTGGCTGGGGATGGGAACAGCGTTACGCAAACCATCAACGGCAACCCGACGGCTTTCGTTAGTCCCAACGATTTCTTCAACACTCAGTTTCAAGGTTCGTTTTCGGCTGGCAACGACGGGGATGACGACTACATGGGGTTCGTCTTCGGCTTTGACGCTGACGACACCACGCCGTTTTTCCTGTTCGATTGGAAGCAGGGCCAGCAACTCGGATCGGCACCCGGCTTTTACCTGTCAGAGGTCACCGGCGGACTCAATGCAATCCCGTTTGCCAACCACCATCTCAGCACGACTGGTTACAATGTAATCGCTACCAGCCTAGGTATGGGATGGGTTGATAACATTGTTTATGACTTTACTCTGGAGTATACGGAGACGCTGATCAAAATAGATATTGCAGGCGGCGCTTTTGGCGCTGGCCAAACCATTTTCAATATCGCGACCGTAGGCAACACCACCGGTCGTTTTGGTTTTTACAACTACTCTCAGTCGCAAGTCACCTATCAAGGCTTTACCGAGGCTGCGGCTCCCTCATTTTGTGAGCAGAACCCCAGCTCCCCACAGTGCACCAACCAAGTTCCGGTACCCGCACCAATCGCGTTAATCGGCCTTGGATTGCTGCTCATGAGACGCACAGCACTACGCTCATGAACAGAAAAAAAGGCCACCTTGCAAGGTGGCCTTTTTAGACATCCCGGATATTCAGCTCAATCGTCCCGCTGGGTCACTTCCAGCAAGTGGTAACCGAACTGGGTACGCACTGGCCCCTGCACGGTGCCGACTTCGGCGCTAAACACCACCTGGTCAAATTCAGGCACCATCTGGCCACGGCCAAAAGATCCCAGATCACCGCCCTGACCGCCGGAGGGGCAGCTGGAATGGGTTTTCGCCAGTTCACCAAAATCGGCTCCGGCTTCAATCTCTGCTTTCAGCGCCATGCACTGGGCTTCGCTGTCCACCAGAATGTGACGCGCGCTTGCTCTTGCCATGATCATCTCTCTCACTTGTGGTTGGGGGACCAGCCGCAGCCGGTTTACCGGCACTCTGCCTTGTGTCGGGCCACAGATCAACCGTTGCCCCGGGATTTCGCACCGCAGCCGGGGCCGCTAGCGCACAGCGACTATAGTAACCGGTGCCGGAACCATCAAGGAGCGACACCATGCCCCCCCACACCCCCTCGGCCGACGCTATTCTCGACGCAGCCCTCAAACTGGCGGACCAACAGAGCTGGGAGAGCCTGCGTCTGCATCAGGTGGCGGATACACTGGGCTGTTCACTGGAACAGATCCGCACCCATTACCGCCAGAAAGAGGATCTGATCGACGCTTGGTTTGATCGTGCCGACCGTGCCATGTTGCTGGCGGTGGCGACACGGGAATTCAACACCCTGCCGCCGTTGCAGCGGATCGAACAGGTGATGATGGAGTGGTTGCTGGCGCTGGCGCCGCACCAGCGAACCACCCGGCAGATGCTGCTCGGCCGACTGGAGCCCGGTCACCTGCATATCCAGATCGCCGGCATCATGCGCATCAGTCGCACCGTGCAGTGGATGCGTGAAGCCGCCGGACGTAATGCCGCCCACCTCAATCGCGCGGTGGAAGAATCGCTGCTGACCAGTCTCTATCTGGCTACCCTGAGCCGCTGGTTACTGGACGATTCACGCGATTTCGCCAACACCCGGCGGCAACTGCAGCGCCGGCTTAAACGACTGGAGCCGCTGTTGAAGCTAACCGAAGGGCAGCGTGAGCGACCGTTGGCCCTGCTACCTAGCGCCAAGCCCCAGCCCGGGCAACAGACACCGGTTCAACACTGACAGCGGTCAGCACTGCACAGTCAAGCCGGGGCGCCAGCCGCTAGGGTGACAGCGCCAGCTCGACCGCCTCGGTTACGGACGCCACGCATTGGAACTCCCCGCTGATTCGCTGCTCATCCCCCGGTTCATACTTGCCGGTACGCACCAAACAGCCACCCAGTCCGGCGGCCAACGCCCCTTCTACATCACCATGAACGTCATCGCCCACCATCAACACCTGGTCAACGTGCAACCCGGTAGAGGCCAGTACCTGGGCAAAGAACGCCGCCGAGGGCTTGCCGATAATCACCGCTTCACAACCGGCGGCATACTCGATCGCGGTAACAAAAGCACCGGCATCCAGATGCAGCTCGTCATCCAGGCGAAAATAACGGTTGCGACCGATGCCGATCAGCGGTGCTCCGGCATGGCAGAGCTGAAAAGCGCGATCCATGGCGGCGTAGCTGAAGCCTTCAGCGGCATCACCAACCACGACCGCGTTGGGTGCATGCTGGTCGAGATCGGCAAACTCGGAACGAATTGCGTCATGAATCAGACAGTAGGGCCGCAGGCCGTGGTTGACGACCCAGTCATGGGCGGCGCGGGGTGCGGTAAACAGCGCTTGCGGCTCGATCTCCAGACCGATGGCGGCCAGATCCTGAACCAACTGGTTGCCCGTGCGCCGCGATGTGTTGGTCACAAAGCGCACCGTCACGCCACCGGCGCGGGCCAGTGCCAGCGCCTCTGCGGCCCCCGGCAACGCCTCGTGGCCGCTGTACAGCACCCCGCTGAGGTCGAAAAAGATCCCTTGATACATGGCTCCTCCCGCTTACCTCTGGTGGCAGTGAGTATAGAAGCTGTACCGGAGTCGTTCAGTCGTCGCTGCGCAGCGCCCGGGCCATATCGACGCCAAACTGCTGGCACTCCGCCAGCTCCGCGTCGGTGGGGATCAGCCGGACCTGCTTGCCGGTCAGGGGCACCTGAATCTTCAGCCCCTTGAGGCGGTCCTCCACCAGACCCACCGCCTCGCCGCTCCAGCCAAAGGAGCCGAACACCGCGCCACGCTTGCCACGCACCTCGATCAGCGCCAGCGACGACAGCAGATCCCACACCGGTTTGACCGAATCGCCGTTGATGGTGGGCGTACCGAACATGATACCGTCAGCGCCTTCGATCAGGTCCACAAAGGGGGCCACCTCACTGCCCTCCAGATCGTAGAGCGAGGCACGCACACCCTCCACCTGGCAGGCGCCGGCGTAGATCGCCTGCGCCATCCGTTCGGTGTTGCCGTAGGAGCTGATGTAAAAGATCAGCAGGGTCTTCTCGTCGGCGCCCACCTCGCTGTTGAACGCCGGCTGTGACAGCTCACGATAGCGCGTCAGATAATTGCGCGGATTATCGCGCAGCACCGGCCCATGGGTCGGCGCAATGATCGCCAATTCAAGGGGGTCGATCAGCGCCAGCGCATTCAGTACATAGCGTTTGAACGGCCGCATGATATGGGCGTAGTAGTACTCGAACGAGAAGCGGAAGTCGCCCACCCGGTCGTTGAACAACCGCGGGTCGCAGAAGTGGCAGCCGAACACGTCACCGGAAAACAGCACCCCCTCCTCGGGCAGATAGGTGCACTGGGTATCGGGCCAGTGCAGAAAGGGGGTATGCAGAAAGCTCAGGGTGCGATCACCCAGCGACAGGCTGTCACCGGTATCGACGCTGGTGAACTCGAACTCGCTCCCTTTGAGCAACGCCTTCAACATCACCTGCGCTTTCTTGGAGATAAACAGCCGTGCCTGCGGCGCCCGCCGCATCAGTTCCGGCAGCGCACCGCTGTGATCCGGCTCCAGATGATTCAGCACGATGTACTTGATCTCCTCATAGCGAGCGACCGACTCCAGCCGGCTGAAAAACTCGGCAGAAAAGGACTCCTTGACCGTGTCGATCACCGCCACACCCTCGCTGCCACGCACCAGATAGCTGTTGTAACTGGTGCCGTTGGCGGTCTTAAGGATGATGTCGAAAGTACGCAGGCCGGGGTCCAGCGCGCCGATCCAGTGAACCGACGGTGAGATCGCCACGGCGTCGCGGGTGTCGGCCGGATTGGCCGCCGTCTGGACAGTCAGCGTCGGGGTAGCCAGGGGTGCAGTCATGGGGTACGCCTTGTCAGGTTGCGGGTATTACCGGGAGCTGTTGCAATCCCCATGCCCCTCCCAAATCACCTTGGCAAGCAGCAATAGCAGCGGTTAACCACCGCGGATCGCCATTCCTGTCACAATCGCTGTCACAAAGCCGACAACGGTTGTCGGACAAAACGCTGGGGCGTTCCCTCCGGGTAAAGCGGCGAGATGGCCGCTCAGATGGAATGATCCGCCACCGTTTGCAGCAGCGCGGCGGCACCCAATCGGTCGTTGGCGTCCAGCGCCTGCACCTGTTCCAGCATCGCCACCGCCTGCGGCTGCTCGCCCATCCGCAGCAACAGCAGCGCCGCGCCCTTGAGCGCCATCAGGTAAAAACGCACCAGGGTAAAGGAGCGACCGACGCCAGCCTGCAGATGGTTCGAATCGATCTGCCGCCAGTCCTCGGGAAAGCCGATCAGCGGCGCCACCACGGCCATCGCCCGGTGAGCCACCGCCAGCGCGTCGGCATGACGGTGCTGGTAAAAGTAAAAACGGTAGCGCGCCACCAGCACCGTGAGATCCTCTGGCGCCAGCGCCGCCGCCCGCTGCAACAGCGCATCGGCACCGCCGTCGGCATAACGTTGTGCGGCCTGGGCAATCAACGCCTGCACCTCGGGCAGCGAAGGCTGGTCGAAATAGAGTGGTTCGGGAGCGAAATCCTGCAGATCCATAGTGGTTCTCCTGCGCCGGCCTGATGCGGATTGTCGGTTTTGTCAGCCAGCCCACTCCGGCTGCAAGTTTAGCGCCAGCCCGCAGACCACCCCGTTGCCCGCCCTGTAGCCCACCCGGCTGACCGCAGAGTAACGCTACAGCTGCTATTCTGATGCAGCCCCCATCACCTCAGCCGGACCCGCCATGGCCATCGACCGCGTGTTGCTCACCACCACCCCGATTCAGACCTTTGCTGGCCAGCAGGCGCTGACCAACGCCAGCGGATTCTTCTTTGCAAACAACCAGCGCCTGTTTCTGGTGACCTGCCGCCACGTGCTGATCGACGCCGACAGCGGCCACCACCCGGACCGGATCGAGATCGAACTGCATATCGACCCCAGCAACGCCACCCAATCAGTCAACTACTCCATCCCCCTCTACCACCAGGGCACCGCCCTCTGGCGCCAAGGGGAAGACAGCGCCGGCGCGATCGACGTGGCGGTGATCGAGATCGACCGCAGCGCCTTTCCCAAACCGGCGGTCTACGCCGCCTTTGGCCCCGACCATCTGCACCCCGACCTCGACCGGGTAACGATCGGCACACCGATGCTGATCATCGGCTTTCCACTGGGATTCCACGACACCCTGCATCACCTCCCGGTAGCGCGCCAGGCGATCAACGCCTCGTCGTTTTCGCTCCGTTTTCAGGGCAGCGGCTATTTTCTTACCGACGCCCGCACCCATCGAGGCTCCAGCGGTGCGATGGTGGTGATGCGCAATGACGCCGCCGCAGACGATCAACTCCCCTGGTGGCTGATGGGCGTTCACTCCGCCCGGCTGGATGTGAGCAACCGCGAAGAGGGCGTGGACGAAGCACTGGGACTGAACTGCGCCTGGTTTGCCGACATCCTGCTCACCCTGACCCGTTAACCCACCCGCTTATCGCCGCTGCTACGCCGCCGATCCTGCGCAGGCGTTAAAAAGCAGAACTAAGCCCGTTGCAATTGAGGGGCTAAATGGTTACAAACAGGGTTGAGCAGCGGCCAGTTTTATTAGCAAAAACAAATAAATAGTCATCGCCGCATTGCACTTCAACCCGTGTGCCGTTTTCAGGGAGGAAATATGGCAACCGCAGCTACCGCACCCAAACCGGCCTGCCCGCCGCGCACACCGCAGGCGCTGCGGTGAAAAAGATCCTCTACAGCGGTAACGATGCCAGCGGGCGCAATCAAAGCGGCTTTATCGACGCCGGTAGCAACCGCGACGCCCTCGATAGTTTGCATCAGCAGGGGCTGAACGACGTCCAGCTGCACGACGACGCCGCGTTGGCGATCCCCCGCGACGATCTGGATCGTTTAAGCCCGAAGCAACAGGCCGCGCTGGCCAAGTTCGAACTGCAACTACGCCAGCACCCCAGCACTCTCACCTTTATTCGCGGCATCCTCTGGCAGAGTCGATGGCTGATCACCCTTGGCGTCGGCCTGATCGGCTGGGGCCTTTACAGTGACACTCTGTGGCTGTGGCTCTGCGGCATCCCCATCGCCACCGCCCTGCCCGCCTACGCACTGCTCAACTACCGCACCGCCCAGCGCTACGACGCCCTGCTGCGCGCCTCTGCGCTGGGTGAGAACCAGCAGGTGCGGGAACTGGTGGAGCAACTCAAGCCGCAGTTCACTCAACCGGAGATGGCCTTCGACCTCGCGATCCGCAACGCCTGCGCCCTACGCGACAGTGAACCGCTAGCCACCGCGCTGGAGAGCCTCACCCCCTGGCGCCACGCCATCGAGGAGTCCTCACCGGGGATGTTCGAAGGCCAGACCGCGCTGGTATTCCACGCCTACCGCAAGTACGACGGTTTTCTGCAGCAGATGCGCCTCGCTTACCGCCATTCCAACGAAAGCCCCACCATCGCCGTCGACCTGGCGCTGACGGAAGCCCGCTTTGGCGATCTGGAACGGGCGGAAGAACTGCTCGCCAGCATCATGAAGGAGCAACTACCGCCCCACGGCCAACCTTTTATCCACTGGACCCGCGGCCTGATCGCCAAACGCCGCGGCGAACCGGAAGCCCGCCAGCACCTGCGCACCGCCCTTACCGGCCTCACCGCCATCGGCGAAAGCCCCGCCGTCTGGCCCGCCCTCGCCCTTTGTGCGGGGTATTACCTGTCGGTGCTAGACCCCGAGCGGGATAAGGAAGAGGCGGAGCTGTTGATGGGGATGTTTGGGGAGATTTTGATGGGTGGTGGCGATGGCCTGCTCCACACAGAATTGTGCACCAAAGTTCATGTGCTGCACCAACGACACAGAATTATTAATTCATAATGGATAAAACGTACGCAGAGTGGCTTTTAGTTATTGCTATCGGCTTATCGATAGTAGCCCTCGGTGCAATACTAGATTTTTTTCTAAAAGACAAAGAAGTACGAGTTATTCATGACAGGCTTTATAAGTGGTCAACACTAATTTCCGACCTACCATTACTAGAGTGGCAAATTAGAATAGCAAGAAAAGCCGAGAGCTTTCTTTCGTTTATTACTGACATATCAATCGGAAAAAACATCGAAAACACAAACATTAAAAACAACAACGAGCACGAAACAGTAACAAGAGTAAAAATAAACAGATCTCAAAGAATAAAAAACTATATAGTCATTGCTATAATCGTTTCTATTTCGTGGGTGACTATATACACAATATATAAAAACATGTGGATATTTCAAATATTTGGAATACTTGGAATATTTATCCTATTACCTTTGATAGTAATGTTTCAGCAAGTTTTTTTTAGCAATGAAAGACTAGGTATAATAATACAGGAAATATCATTTGTTGCTATAGTAAGCAGCTTTTTTAGTTGCATAATAACGACCATAGCGATAGTAGTATCAAAATACTTGATACCTACAGAAATTCTAGATTCCCACTGGTTCCATATAGAAAACAAATCACTAGTTGTGACAAGGCCTTTTCTTCTAGCATCTATAAATTATATATTCGATTTTCTAACCATATGGATTACGCTTCACTTGCTGAGAAGTGTAATTAGCAGAAAAAGAAATCTAGCCCTAGCATCAATTGTTGATATCTTAGCCAGCTACATCCTCATGATAACACTATACACCGGCTTAACCATAATTACACCTAACAACGAACTGAGCATTATTGATTCATTATTACATTCATTAAACTCAACATACAATAATGCAGAAAACATAGTAAATCTGATATATCAATCGAAAGAATGGCATGATTTTAAATGGGAAAAAGATCTTCATCTAACGCCTGTACTTTCATCCACCTTTGCCCCTGTAACCGTTTACATGTCAGTATTTTTTGCTATATCCCTATTAAAGCCTTTTGTGTGGATAACAGCGAGATTCTTTTCCGTAATATCTAGCAGGGAGGAGTCTGTTTTTAAACAGCTAGGCACCCTTATCACGTTAATAATGGCCGCAGCAAAAGCAGTGTTCGACTACTTAACAATTCAGCCATAATATCAAATACTGATTCTGATCCTAAAGCGCACGGGGCAGGACTTGCTTTTATACTTGTTGCGCACCTCAGCATGTTACGGCAACCCATAGCCCCTTTGGAGCCGACGAGCATGGGGTGAAGAATCCGATTAAGGCCCGCAAGGGGCGAGCGCTGGATGCGCGAAGCGGCGGCAGTATGGCCAGGGACGGCCATTCTGACGATCCCCGGATTGTTCGCGCCACGCGCAGTGAACCCGCAGGGCGGCGGAACCAGGGGAGCATGGGGCACGGGTAGTTCTTTCTTCCCCTGTTCTTTGGAACGTTTGCCAAAGAATAGGGCCGCCCGGGTGGGCGGAACAGAAGCCCTCAAGCCGCACTGCTAATGAGCGCTAACAACCTGCCCCGCCAGTAACAAGCAAAGCCACGTCACATCACACCGATGCAAGGTTACACCCCTTCAGGCCCCTCAACTACTCACCAACACCACCACTCCCCCCAGATACAACAGCAACATCAACGCACTCTCGAAGCCGATATTGGCAACCCCGTACTTCTCCCGCCGCAGCATCCCCAGCATCAGCACCGCCGCCATCACCAGACTCAACACCAGCCAGAACGACTGCTGGTGAGTCACCGCGTGATAGATGGAACCCTGGCGATAAAACAGATCCGACAACGACAGAAACAACACATCAAAGGTGTTGCCACCGATGATGTCGCCTACGGCCAACGTCAACGCTCCGCGGCGCACCGCGGCGATGGCGATCACCGCCTCTGGCAATGAGGTGGTAGTGGCGGTGAACAGGGTGCCGACCAGCCCCTCACTGAGTCCGGTCAGCGCCACCAGCTCCAGACTGGCCTCCGCCAGTACCCAGCCGGACACCGCCACCGCCACCGCCAACAGCAGAAATTCCGTCCACAATCGCAGCAGCCGGCGCCGTGGCGGGCGCTGTTGGCGCTGGGGTTCCTCGTGGGTTTCGTGGGTTTGTTTCGGGTACCACATCGGTTGCTGATGAGCCCCGGAGGTCAGTTTTAGCCCCAGCAGATACGCGCCGAACAGCATTACCGAGATCGGGTGCAAACCGAACCAGGTGACATCAGGGGTATGCCCGGCCAGCACCGCGACCGCCAGCAACATGATCAACACCCCACCCTGGACCAGATTGGCCTCTGAGGCGGCCGCGTGCTCCAGGTTGGCGCGCCGATAGGCCATATCGGCCAGTGCCAGAAAGGTGGTTTGCGCCGCGATGCCCCCCACCGCGTTGCTGACCGCCAACTGGGGGTGGCCCTCATAAGCGGCGGTCAATGAGGTGACCAACCCCGACAGCGAGGTCATCGCGCCCAGAAACACCGCGCCGACGATCGCCTGCCCCAGGCCAGTAGAATACGCCAGCCGTTCGGCGCGCACGGTGATGGTAACCCCGCACAGGGCGATCGTCAGTCCGGCGATCACAAACACCGCCAGACTCAGGGTGACCGAACCGCCGATTATGGATTCCATAAAACTGCGCCCACGGCCCTCCTGCCCCATACCAGAAACAAAGCCAAGCCGAGCGGGATCAGTATCCTGCCGGCTTGATGCTAGTTCCCACTACTGTAGTCGAGATGGCGCAGCCGTTACCCGCCGATGCTGTGCGCTACAGGGTCTTCAGGTACTCCACCAGCGCTCGCCGCTGCGGCTCGGTAATCGGCTCGTCAACCACCGTGGTCACCACCTTACCCGAGGGATCGCGAATCACCTTGCCGCTGCTATCCACCTTGGGGAATGGCGTTTTGCCGACCGCGTACTCGTGCCCGGCGTTGCTGTTGCTGGGCAACGAGGTATCAAACACCAGCTGCGGATATTGCCCGATATCGAGCTGCACAAAGCCGACTTTTTCCGGGTCCAGTTCGCGGTTGCCGACGGTGAACCGGTTTGGCCGGCAGGCTTTGCCCGCGGCGATCTCCTGATCGCTGCAGCTGGGCAGGAACAGGTCGTACAGGCTGGGTACCGAACCGTTGTGCAGGTAGGGGGCTGTCGCCCAGATACCGTGCAGATTGCGCCCCTTGTAGGTGTTCAGATAGCCATTGGCGACCTCAAAGTCGACGTTACGATCGAGGTTGGATTTGCCCGACAAGGCGTTGTAGGGGTTGTCGACAAAGGCAGCGATAAAGGTGCCCACTTTGCGCCAGAAGCCTTCAGTCATCACCCCGCGGGCAACGCTGCCCAGCGCCGGTGCCACCGCCACCTGCTGGGTATTGAGCGGGTCGGAACCACATGGCACCAGATCGGCACCGTCGTACAACCCCCGGTCACCGCAGGCTCTGAGTGCGTTGGTCGCCATCAGGGGATCGGTGCCGATCATCTGCACGCTGCTGAACTGGGCGCGGATCATACGGCCCGTGTCGGTACGATCGACCGGTTCAGCGCCGTTGATCTCCTGCTGGAAGGTGTTGCCGGAATGGCACCAGTTGCATTTGAACTGACGGTAGACCCGGGCACCCTCTTCAGCCAGTGACCAGTCGATCGCCAGGCGCGGGTCGGGCTCCGGCAGGGTTGCGTTGACCGCGTCGGCCATATCGGTCCACAGCGGCGAACGCAGATCCTTGAGGTGCGACTCCAGCCGCACCTGGTTGCGCGACTCGACCGATGAGGGATAGTCGTAACGACCGGGCCGCTTGGGCTTGACCTCAAAGGTGGCGAACACCCCCAGTACCTCTCCGGTATTGCGCCCCAGCGGGCCAAACCCCAGGCTGGAGGTGTTATCGGCGATACCGTTCCACTGCACGAAGTCGTGCTGCGGGGTGCCCCACAGGTGCGGATAACTGACCGGTGCGTTGGCCGGGTTGGTAATCTGGTTCGGCTCCAGGTGGACCATGATGCGATTAAAAATGCGCCCGAACGCATCCAGCCGGCCGTAGCCGTAATCAACCACCGTTGGCTGACCGTCCACTTGGTGAACCGGAAGGTTCATCAGGTTATAGCGGCGAATATCGTCGTAGACCGCGGCTACCTCCTGCTTGAACGCTGCGCGCTTGTCGGCGTCGGCCCCGGCGCCGAGCACGTCATCCGCCAGTTGCTCAAACCGCGGCCCCGACCGGCTCTCTTCCAGGGCCTGCTCCAGCTCTTCAAACATCAGCTGGAAGTTGGCCATCGCCGGGCCACCATCGATGCGGATCGCCAGATCGCGCACGTTGACCTGACCGGTGTGGCAGGCCGCACAAGTCAGACCAACGTAGTCCTTGCCCTGGTAGCTGTCGATCACAAATCCGACCGGCAGTCCGTCGCCGTTGTCCAGCGAGGGCGTCTGCACCAGATAGCGCAGGCGGTTCATGTTGTCGTCGCTGCGAAACAGCTCATCGCTGCCGGGTTGGCGCAGATGGAGAAACAGCCGGTAGGGCATCAGGTCGGAGCCCTGGGTAGTGTTGTAGAACCAGAGGCTGTCATCCGATGCCCAGTTTTGATCCAAGTACACCACTTGTTTCGCCGAGTCGCCAAAGTACTCCGCTGCCATGGCCACCCCGTTGTGGTCGCCACTGGGAAAGCCCTGAGAGAAGTAGGTACAACCGGACAGGAGCGTCACAGACAGCAGCCCAACCAGCAGCACGCCTCGCTGCCATACATCTGTTTTCATCGAAGTACTCTCCTGCCACAACCACATAATTTATAAAACAGATTAGTGTATGAATGATTTAAACGGATAACTTAATAAATACCGCGCCAATTATCGGGCCCGATAAATGGAAGGCACAGCAGCCGAGCCGCCAGTATCGACACACAATCGAAGGTGACGCCCCCTTATCACTGAGCAAACAGATCAAAGACGCAAAAGCCGTGCGCCCCCGCACTCCCCAGCCACATCACATCATTTGATGTCGAAAAATTTTACATATTAGCGAGCAACGAATAACCCCGAATCAAATAAAGCCACTGTTTTAAAACATCGTTTAAATTGCTGGCACACCACCTGCATAACGACAAGGGCAGTCATGGATTACCTACCCTAAGGAGACAAACCGTGAATAAACGACTCTGTTTGGCAGTTGGGACGGCCGCTCTGCTGCACGGTGCCAGCGCAGCGGCTACGCCTTTCACCACAACATCACTCACCAGCAAAGGAGCTCTCGCTGGCGGTTTCACCGAGGTTGGTGGCATCGTGCTGGACTTGGTTGGCAGTAACGGCAATCGACTGACCAGCCAACTCTCTGCAAGCTCTTTGTTTGTTGGCTTCTCGGGAGCTGGCGTCAACCCGGTAATAATCGGCACCCAGACCGGCTTTAACGCTGGCGTTACCGGAGCACTGGGCGGCGGTATCGCCGAGGCAGCCATTCGTATCACTCTTGACGATGGTGACAACGCAGCAGGCAATTTTGATGAGGATGATAATACGCTGCTGCTGAACGGCTTAAACTTCGGCAACTGGTCCGATGTGCAAGCGCAAAGCACGTCATCTAATGGCCTGATCGCGGGTTCATTCAGCGGCGGTGGATTTCGAAATAATACGCTGGATACAGGCTGGTTCTTCAGCTCTGATGCCACTCTGTTGGGCGACCTGTTCGCCTCACTCGTCAGCACTGAGGAGCTGATTTACGGCCTCTCAGACGTTGACCCGGACGACAATTTTTATGACTTCACCCAGGGCGTTGATGGCGGCCTGATCGATGTCAGCGTTGGACCAACCATTACCCCCAATCCGGGCACCGCGGTACCCGAACCTGCATCCATTGCCCTGTTGGGCCTGGGTCTGGCGGGAATCGGTTGGACTCGACGCCGAAAGGTCAAGAGCTAATCAGTTAAACACCGACCCTGTGGCAGAAGTATGGATTTCTGAACCGGGGACCGGCTAAGCCCGCGCACATCGCTGACCATAAGAAAAGCCGACTTTAAAGTCGGCTTTTTTTCGACACATGGGGTTAACGGAGACTAAATCATTTCAACCCTTTCCGTCGTTTCTCCCCCGGCGTTCTCACCCTCTGCCGCAGATTGCTGCTGCTCCGCCAGCTGGGCTTCACGCGCCTCGCGGGCTTCCCGGTAGGGGTTGTCGGAATCCAGTAACTCCTTGCCCTTCTTGGTGGGGAACTCCACGTCCAGATCCACAATGGCACCGTCACGGCAGACGTTGATGACGGTATCCATGGTGGCGGCCATCAGCGAGTACTTGTCGTCCGGTGCGGCGATCAGGGTCTGCAGGCCCAGATCCCCCATAAAACCGAGGCTGGTCTGGGTGTTCTCGGCGTCCAGCTTGTTGAACGCTTCGTCGAACATGGACAGGCTCATACCGCCCACCGGCTTGCCGTCCGGCATCTGCTTGATGCGGTAGGTGGCGCCGAGGCCAGCGGCGATGGCGACGTAGAACGGCACCTGGTGCTCACCACCCGAACCGGTCTTGATCCGCTGGCTGAGGTTGGTCTTGATGTTGCCGTCCAGATCCTTGATCACCAGTTCGAAGTTATAGAAGTTGCGGTAATCCTGCAGGATGCTGGATTCGCCTTCGTCCTTGAGTACTTCGTGGATCTTCTCCAGTGCTTCGCGGTGGGGTGAGTCGGCCGCCACGGTGCTGTCGAACAGCCCGCCGGCATTGGCCTGGTCGATACGCGAGTAGGTTTCCACCAGCTTGAGGATATCCTTCAGCTCCGGGTTGGGAGTCATGGTGAAGCTGTACATCTCCTTGTGGAAGGGACGGTGCTTCAGGTGGTTGTTGAGCTCGCGGATCAGCTCCTTGATCTTGTCGATCTGGTCGTTCAGGTGGGCCACGAAGTCGGAACGGAAGGCGGTCTCGGCCTCGATCCGGGCCCGCTCCGCCTTGGTGGTGTAGTGGGCCAGTTCAGTCTGCTTGAGGGCGTCGATGGTCTTGCCGACATACTCTTCCAGCTGCTCGTGGGTAGAATCGGGAGTGATCTCATCCAGTTGCTGGTGGCTGGAGCCGGTGCCGTGGTAACGCGCCTTGTACTGGGCCACCGCGTCGCGCACCTGGTTCTTCTTCTTGTCGACCAGGGTGATCTCGTTCTGCGCTTTGCGGGCGGCGTCGAAGATCACCCGTTCCAGCTCACCACCACAGGATTCGTCCAGGTAGTCGCGCTTCTCCTGCGCGGAACCGGCATCGAACAGCTGCCGCTCTTCGACTTTAGCGCGGGCGGCGGCGTGCAGTTCCAGCTCTTTCTCCAGCACTTCAAGGCTGGCTTCGCTCTTGATCATCTTGGTGCGCAGGCTACGTAGCTGCTCCACCACTTTCTGGTGGGCCGCCTGGGTAGTGGACTGGGCTTCAACCAGATCGGCCAGCTTCTGCTGGATGCCGGTGTCGTCCTGATTGCGCAGGTCGGTGATCGCCTGACGGTAACCGTCCACTTCGGCCTGCACCATTTCGCGGGCGTTGCTGAGGCTGTAGGTGTTCTCGGTCACCCCGGCCAGCGCCGCGGTCAGCTTGATCAGCAGCTCCTTGAGACCGTTAAGATCGTCGTGGCGCTTCTGCTCGGCGTTGTACTTGGCCTGCAGCTTTTCAAAGTCCTGATCCTGACGCTGCAGCTGCTGGGCGCGGTGACGGATACCCATCATCGGCGCCTGCTCGTGGATAGCCGTGGTGGAGCCCTCGCTCTGCAACATGCAGTCCGGGGTCAGGGCGCGCTCATGACGCAGCAGCTCCGCCTCGCTCTCTACCGCCATCACCCCGCCGAGGGTGCGATTGATATAGGCCAGCGCGTGCTTGTTTTCACAGTCCACGTACTCGGCCAGCGAACCGGACTTGGCGCGGTCGAGCCAGCGCTCCGAAGTGGTGGTGTTGACGATCCGGCAACCCTTCAGATGGCGGGCGCGGCGGCGATAGAGGGTGATGGCGTCCTTGACCCGATCCGGGTCGACGATCAGCGCTTCACGGCGGTTGCCGAGGAAGCTCTCAATGGCGGTACGCCAGTGGTCGTCGTTGATCTCGGTGAGTTCACACAGCGGGGTGGACTCGATGCCGTATTCGGTCAGAATCTCCATCAGCTCGCGGGTGTTGCGCTTGAGCGGCGCGCGACCCTGCTTGAGCTGTTCGATGGCACCCTGAAACCCTTGCAGCTGATCACGATAACCGCTGAGGGCGATCACCGAGCCTTCAAAGCGGCGGCTGATCTCCAGGCGCACGTTATCGATCTCTTTCTTCAGCGCTTCGAGGCAGTTGTCCACCTTCATCGGTTCAGTCGGCCAGACGCTGCCGAGCAGGTTCTCGCCCTCACGCCAGAGGCCGACCGCCTCTTTCACCACACCGACAAAACTGTCAGGCAGCAGCGCTTCATGGTGGGCAAAGCCGACCGTGCCGCGCAGCAGGTTGTAGATGGCGCTGATCTTGTCACTGACCACGGTCAGCTCGTGCTGCTTGGCCTCGATCTTGAACTCCAGTTCCTTGATCTTGCCGGCGCTGTCGGAGTTGTTGAGTTCGGCGCGGGTGTCGGCCAGCTCCTGCATCAGCCGCTGCAGCTCGACCTCCTGCTTGTCGGCCTCCAGTTGCAGGCTCTGCTCTTTGTCGCGGTCCTCTTCCAGTTTTTCATCGACGCTTTCACGCTTGAGGTCGGCCTCTTCAAAGCGGGTTTCATGCACCACCCACTCGTACTCGACCGCGTTCTTGGCGTTGCGGCGCACGCCGATACAGAGGTCCTGCGCTTTTTCCAGCTCTTCGATGCGGGTGGAGACCTCTTTGGTCTTGGCCTCCATGGCGCGGTACTCCTCCAGCGACTTGCGGAAGTCGCCCACATGCACCTGTTTCTCATCCAGCACATACTCGCGCACGAAGCGGGTGGGGCTGTCGATGGGAGTGAACTTGATGGCGTTGCGGAAGTTCTTGAGGAACTTCTCTTCATCCACCGGGATGCTGGGGTCGTGGCTGAGTACCGCCATCACTTCACGCAGGAAGCGGCCGGTGCGTTTTTCCAGCACCATCTCCGGGCAGCGCGAACGCAGCTGGTCACGCACCGTCAGCCAGGGTTTGGGAATGCGGCCGCCCTTGGCGCGTTCGGTGAAATCGTCCAGGGTGACCTCGGTGCCGGGCAGAATGAAACGACCTTCCACCTCCTCTTCCGGGCTGGCCAGACTGGCGGAGATGGCCAGGCCGATGGTGTCGACGTGGCCGTCGTCTTCATCCTTGAACTCCATCGCCAGATAGGTGATGGAGTCTTCGCGGGTGGTGTTGGTCTTGGCCGCGCTGTCGTCGAGAAAGCCGAGACAGTAGGTGCGCAGGCTGCGCTCGGACTTTTGCCCGGCGCTGGCGTTAAAGCTGAGGTAGCGCTTGTTGCCGCCCACCAGTACGGTCTGGATCGCGTCCAGCAGCGATGATTTACCGGAACCGTTGGGACCAACGATGGCGACGTTGCCGCGAATCGGGATCTCTACCACGCCAAGCACATACCAGTTGACCAGTACGATCTTGTTCAACAGCTTCATTGCACGGGCTCCTCTTCGGTCTGGTCGTTGGCGGCGGTGGCTTCTTCACTGTCGTTGGCGCTGGGGGCATCGCTGCCGAGGTTGTCCTGCTCCTCCAGCTCATCTTCGGTGACGGCGTCGTTTTCCAGCTCGTCAACGCTGGCACCGAGGGCTTCCAGCTGGCGTACCCAGTCTTCCACCACCACCTGGCGGATGCTGGGGTTGATCATCAACGGTATGTTCTTGGGATCGGTTTCCGGCGGCTTGCCCCGTTCGATGATGCCGTGACGGTTGAACAGCGACAGGATCTCCTTGAAACGGGTTTCGTTGGGGATCTCCTTGCCGGTAAGGTTTTCATACAGGCGCAGCAGCTCGTCCGATTCGATAAACGCCTTGCCACCCTCGACGTCGAAGTTCTCCAGCCGCTCTTCGTACTGCTGGCGCAGACAGAGCAGGAACAGCGATTCGTCGATCCGCAGACGCAGGTAACGCTCCTCGCCCTTGGGGATCAGGCCGATGTAGGACTCGTCCGGCTGATAGCTGAGTGACCACCCGATCGCCGCAAACAGGTCGGTAAAGTAATCCACGTGGGCCGAGATCAGAAAGTAGTGCGGCCGGTGCGAAGGTTTGTCGGCGTAAAGAAACTGGCTCACCAGCAGCTTGTTGGCCGCGGCGATGAAATCTTCTTCATCCTTGGCTCCGTCGCGGCTGAGAATTTTCTTGAGATCACCGAGCATGCTGGGTTCCTTTCTCTACGGTCTTGCTGGGGTTATTGGGCTTGCGCTGAATACTGAAGTCGCGGCACTCCACCATGCCGGCGACTTCGACGTAGCGGTCTTCAATGGTGAGTTCGTAGTTGCCGATGATCTGTTTCACCTTCTTGCCGAGGCTCGGCATATGGCGCACGTAACTGAAGGCGATGTAATCCTCGATCGACTCGATCTTGAACTCCGCCGCCTTGACGGTTTTGGCACTACCGAGGTGACGTTCCAGATAGGCTTCAAGCTTCTGGCCGTTGATCTGGCGGCGCTCCTTGTACTCCTTGAAGCGTTCGCGCATCGCCAGCACTTCGGGGTCGATCACCCGCTGCTGGATAATGGTGAGGCTCGGCGGGGTGCGCTTGCGCGGCGCCGCGCGCACCGACTTGGGCGACAACAGCTGGTAGTGTTCCAGGGTGGTCAGTTCCGGCAGATCCGCTTCATCCTGCTCCGCCAGCGCGCCGATCAGGCGTGACAGTCGCGCGCTCATGCCGGGGGTAGTCTTGTCCATGTAGCGGACGGTATCGGCCACCCGTTTCTCCAGCCGGAAACGGAACTCGTCGATGGCCGCCAAGCGCTCATCCACCGATTCGAAGATGCGGATGATGCGGTTGATATGCTTGTGCACCGTGGCTTCCGCTTCCGCTTCACCCAGCTCCAGCACCTCCTGATAGTGATCGATCAGCTGGGCCAGCTTGACCCGGTCAAACTGCAGTTCGCGCAGCATCGACAGCAGCGACCGGCGGAAGCGGAACGGGTTGTTGTGAGTCTTGAGGGTCTTGTAGTCGCTGACCAGGATCGCCTCAACGAAGTGTTCAAAGAAGTTACGCACGATCTCCTGAGCGTTGGTGCTTTCGGCAAAGCTCTGCTTGAGCTCCCGCAGACCCAGCAGCATATCGGTCAGGTGGGCGCTGAACTCGGCCGAGGTGCGGGCGGCCTCCTGCAGGGTCAGACCGCGGCCGGAGGGATCCTTGATCGCCGCTTCCACCGAGCTCAACACGTTCAGCACCGCACCGCCGTAACTCTTTTTCTTGAAGCTGGCGATGCTGGTAAGGGTGCGCAGAATGTGACTGATGGAGGGCGCCATCAGCACGTAGGTGCGGTAGAGCTGCTGCTCCTCATCCAGCCAGCCGGTTTTCACCAGCCGGCGGTAGATACGGCTGGCGTACTCGGCGGTCGAGCGCGGCAACTCCGGTTCGTTGACCGAATCGCTGTCCTCTTCCGGCGTCCAGCTGCGGATACCGTGCTTGATGATCGCCTCTTCAATGGTGGAACGCACCAGATCCTTGGGGATAAAGGGGTCGATCAGGTCTTCGTCAAAGTACAGGTCCGCCAGCTCGATCAGCACGCTCTGGTAGATGTGTCGGTTCTGGCCGGAAAGAGGTACAAACAGCTCGTCTGGCAGCTTATTGAAAAGCATCGGATTCCCCGGTTGTAGAGCGCTTGGGCGGTCACTTTCACCGGCGTCCCGTGCCGGTAAAAACAGCGTTGAGCCCGCCGTAAAACGCTCGATTCTACCCTAATTAGAAGGGTCAAAACACCGCTAAAAAGCCGCTGATGCACGGCTTATTGACGCCCCTCAAGAGCACCCCCTGCCAGCCGTTGATTCCGTTGCGTTTAAGGCCGCGAACAGCGGTTTGAACTTGACAGATGGCGCCGGTTTTCCCAGTGTCTAACTACCCCCTCATGAGAAACGCCCGATGCAACTCACCCCCGCCATGCGACGGTTTATTGATCAATGGAGTGACCTAGGCGCCCGCTGGGGTGGCGAACGCCAACTGTCGCAGGTCCATGCCCTGCTCTATCTGGCCCCGGAAGCACTGTCGGTGGCGCAGATCGCTGCGGCACTGGCGCTGGAACACGACAAGGTTGCGCGCCATATCGACACCCTCAGCGGCTGGCGCCTGATCACGCCCTCGCGCAGCCCTGACGGCAGTGACAAACAGTACTCGGCCCACGCCGATATCTGGGAGCTGGTGTTTGTGATGATGGAGGAGCACCAACAGAAGTCGCTACAGCCGGCACTGGACGCGCTGGCAGCTTGCGTTCAGGAGGCCGAGCACGACGGCCAGACACCCATCGCTACCCGCCTGAGAATGAGCGCCACCCGCGACTTTCTCGCCGATACCGCCGGCTGGATTCGTCAGCTGCGCCGCCTCGATGGCCCGGCGCTGCGCACCATGCTGCGCTTTGGCGGCAAGCTGCAGCGGCTATGGCGCTGAGGATTTAACCGGCCCGCCGCGGCAACTATTGACGCCACCGGCGCCAGGCCAGACGATAGCAACCTGATCCGTCATTGATAAGGACTTCGCCATGGCCGGCGCCAACCTGCTCGCCCTGATCGACGATATCGCCACCCTGCTGGACGATATCGCCGTGCTCTCCAAAGTGGCCGCCAAGAAAACCGCCGGGGTGCTGGGTGACGATCTGGCACTGAGTGCCGAGCAGGTCTCCGGGGTCCGCGCCGAGCGCGAACTGCCGGTAGTGTGGGCGGTGGCCAAGGGCTCGTTCAAGAACAAGCTGATCCTGATTCCGGCGGCGATGCTGATCAGCGCCGTTGCGCCCTGGGCGGTGACTTTGCTGCTGATGATCGGCGGGCTCTATCTCTGCTTTGAAGGGGCGGAAAAACTGGCCCACAAGTTCTTGCACGATACGCAAGCACGCCGCCAGCAACAGCTGCAGGCCGTCCGCGATCCCCACGTGGATCTGGTCAACCTGGAACAGCAAAAGATCAAGGGCGCGATCCGCACCGACTTTATCCTCTCTGCCGAGATCATCATCATCGCCCTCGGTTCAATTCAGGACGCGCCGCTGCTCAATCAGTTGCTGATTGTCTGCGGCCTGGGGGTACTGTTTACCGTCGGCGTTTACGGACTGGTGGCCGCCATCGTCAAGCTGGATGATGCCGGCCTCTACCTGCTGGAAAGCGCCGGCGACCAACCCGGACTCAAGCGCAGCCTGGGGGCGGCACTATTACGCGCGGCGCCGGGACTGATGAAGCTGCTCTCCATCGTCGGCACCGCGGCGATGTTTCTGGTGGGCGGCAGCATCCTGGTGCACGGTCTGCCCTTTGCCCATCATTGGCTGGAGGCGGCACTGCACGCCGTCGAAGGGATAGCCCTGCTGCCGCTGGTGGTGCCGGTGCTGCTGGACGGGCTCGCTGGAATGGTGGCAGGCACGTTGGTGCTGGCGATCGTTGCAATCGCGTCCCATCTAAAGCGCTCATAGCCCGGTAGTCGGATAACTGCACCGGCTGGCATCGCAACCGCGACCGCTATACTTATGGCTCCCACCGATGAGGGCCCGCCATGCCCGAACAACAGTCCGGCAGCAATCTGCTACTCGGTATCATCATAGGTTTGGCGTTACCTCTCGCCTACGTCAAGTTCGGTTTCAGCCTGCCTGACTGGCTGCAGCCGGTGCAGAAAGTGCAAGAAGCTGCCGTCGGCACCCTGATCGAGCTGAGCGTTGACCGTAACAACTTTGCTGAGATCCAGCGCGAGACCGCCCTGAAGATCGGCGGCGACCGCTACCTGGCACTGGACAACAGTCTTGGCGGCTTTATTACCGAAGAGTATGCCTGGCAAAGCCGGACCGAGCGCGCCGTGCTCGGCCTGAGAGAGCAGTTGCGCCACATCAGCAGAGTCAGCGATAGCGGATCATTCCCCAACCTGCAAAGGCACTTGCAGCACCTGCTGACGGAATTACCGAACATCGCCGCCACCGACCAGGTACTGATCAAGCGTTTTCTAGAGCGCCGGTTTGCCGGCGCCACCCCGGAAGAGATTATCCAACAGCTGATCGAACTGCCCCGGGAGTCACTCCTGCAGCGCTACCATCGCAAGGCTTCCATCTGGTTCAGTCTGGATTCAACGGCGCCGGTTCGCGCGGAGATCTACAACCAACAGCAACAGCTTCTGGGGCTGCTGGTCAATGCGCGCCTGCCTGCAGGGCAGTACCGATTGGACTGGGATTATTCCGACGCCAACCGCCAGCCAGTTGCGGCTGATCAGCGCTATCACTACCGCCTGTGGATCGCTGACCAGTTGCTGCGCACCGGGCCCCTGCGTCGCAACGATCGGGACGATCTGCTGGAGGAGTTGCGCGGGCGGAGCCAATAGCCCCCGGGAGACACTAGCGCAACGCAGGCGCGCCACCCCGAACGCTGGGTTCGGCCATCTCCGCTCCCACTCTGAAATCGCTCAGCTTGCAGTCCAGCTCCAGATCGGTGCGCAGTTTAACCAACCGCCGCGCCAGCTCCACGTGATGCCACTGCCCCTCGAGCTTGTTGCGTTGGCCCGGTTTCAGCTCCTCCAGATGGGCAAACACCCCCTCCAGATCAGCGTAGTCACCGAGCAGCTGCGCCGCGGTTTTGGCACCGATGCCATCGACACCGCGGATGTGATTGGTGCTGTCGCCGGTCAGGGCGAGGTAATCACAGAGCTGAGCCGGTTCGACCCCAAAGCGGTGACGGACAAAGTCGGCATCGATCGCCAACCGGGCAAAGTGGTCCCACAGCAGCAGATTGTCGTTGCCGAGTGCCAGCAACTGGGCAAAGCCCTTGTCGGTGGATACCACCGTGACCCGCCCGCCGGCGGCCAGGGTTTTGGCCGCCAGGGTGCAGACAATATCGTCGGCTTCAAGATTGGCATAGGTGAGGCTGGTCAGCCCCTTGTAGCGGAACAGCTCATGAAAGCGTTCCATGCCGGTTTTGAGCTTATCCGGCATCGGCTTGCGGCCGGCCTTGTAATCGGGATACGCCAGATGACGCCAGCTTTTCTGCCAGCCATCAAAAGCACAAACCCCATGACTGGGCTGAAAGCGACTGAGCAGCCGCCCTACGGCGTGGGCGGAGGAGTTCAGCGCCCCCTCCAGCGCCTCGTCACCCTCCCCCGGCACCGCCGCGTGAATACGCCGGATCAGGTTGAGAGCGTCGATCAGTAACAGATGGGGCTGTTCCGCCATCAGAGCGACTCGACTCGCAGTGCCCGCGCCAGATCAGCGCGCATGGAGGCAGTGGGCTGACGCTGGCCGGTTTCGATCTGGATCAGGTTCATCATCCCCAGCTTGGACGCCTTGGCCAACTGGCTCTGATTCATGCCCGCACGCTTGCGCAGCCGCACCAACTCGGCCGGATCAAAGGGCGTATCGGCAACGGCTTTTTCGACCCCAGCCCTGGCGGATGTTATGGCCGGCTCCGGCGCGCGCTCAGGCACTGGCGCCACCGCCAGCGGCGCTTCACGCCCCTCGGCACGGCGCAGCAGTTCAAGATAATCCGCATAAGGGAGCACCGCATACTCCGGTTCGCCGTTGCGGCTGATCACTTGTACCCGCTCTTTACTCACACCAGCCTCCGTCGAAAAGGAGCCATTATAGCCACAGCCAAAGGGAAAACGGACCCGAACGCTGCTTTACTGCCTTGAAAGAGTCCGCCACTATCCGCCCATGCCGACTATCCCGTTCCCATACCTGCGACCGTTGCAACAGCTGTTGGCGTTACTGCTGGCAGCCGGCAGCCCAGTGGCGAACGCCGCGGTAATCACGGTCAGCACGCCCGCATCCCTGCATCAGGCGCTTGCCAGCGCCCGCGCCGGCGATGAAGTGGTGCTAAGGCCGGGTATCTATCCGCTGCAGCGCTTCGAATCGCACCACGGCGGCACCGCAGCGGCGCCGATCCGCCTGGTCGCGCGACCACCACATCAGGCGATTATCCAGGCCCGGCGCCAGGAAACCTTCTCCATTTACCATCCTCACTGGCAGTTTGAAGATCTGGTCATCCGCGGCACGGCAACTACCGAACACGCCTTCCACCTGTCCGAGAACGCCGATGACATCATGATCCGCAACAACCAACTGATCGACTTTCACAGCCATATCAAGGCCAACGGCAAGCTGGGAGCGTTTCCGGACCGGGGGGTGATCGAGGGCAACCTGATCTACAACCGGGCTCCACGAGAGACCAGCGCCCCGGTGAGCCCCATCGATATCGTTGGTGGTCGAGACTGGGTCATTCGCGCCAACACCCTGCGTGATTTCGGCGGGCGGCGGCAAGATCAGATCGCCTATGGGGTGTTTCTCAAGGGCAATTCACGCAACGGCCTGATCGAACGCAATCTGGTTATCTGCGCCGACCAGCATCAGGGCGGCTGGCGTATCGGGCTGTCGCTCGGTGGCGGCGGCACCGCCCCGCCGTATTGTGAACAGCAGGATTGCAGTTACGAACACCGCAACGGCGTTATTCGCAACAACGTAGTGCTGAACTGTTCTGACGCAGGCATCTACCTGAAACGGGCATCGGCATCTCTGATCGAACACAACACTCTGCTGCTGACCCGGGGTGTCGACGTGCAGCTGTCACCCAGCAGCGCTGTGATTCGTCGCAACCTGATCGATGGTGTGATCGAGGCGCGCAAGGGAGGCCGCATCAAAGCCAGCGACAACGTCATCAATAGCTGGAACCTGTATGCACGCTTTGATGTGGCAGCAGCGCGACTCTCCCACCGCATCTCCGACTATCCGGCCAAATACCCCTCAGTTTTCAGCCAGGGCTTTATCGCCTGGCTGCAACAGCGCCTTGAGGCCAGCGGCCGGTGGTTAGCGGAAAGCCCGTTGGGATTGGGTCACAGCGGTACACGCAGGCAACTACCCGCCATTAACGATGCCAACCTGGCAGGGCTCGCAGAGGAAGCGTTATGGCGACCGGAACTGTCCCCCACCCTTGCCAGCGACTTCTGGGGTAGGCAGCGACCGGCAAAGGGGGTATACGTTGGCGCCATCGACCTTCGTACCTCAGCCTGCAATCTTCAGCCGCGCATCGCCAGCCCCCTCCAACCCAGCACTTTACCCTGCCTGCAAACGCAGAAATGACCTGCGCGCATAGAACAAGACGCAACCGAACGGAATCCATAACCGCAACGCCTTGACCCCCTCAAAAAAGCTCTTTATTATTCGCGCCCACGGTTAAGGCGATTCCCCGATAGCTCAGTTGGTAGAGCAAATGACTGTTAATCATTGGGTCACTGGTTCGAGTCCAGTTCGGGGAGCCAATCGCCAGACAACCGCAGCCATATCGGTCCCCGATAGCTCAGTTGGTAGAGCAAATGACTGTTAATCATTGGGTCACTGGTTCGAGTCCAGTTCGGGGAGCCATCTGCTAGTTTTTCTCTCTTGTTCAGACGTGTTCAGAATCACCTAACACGATGAATCTAATCTGAACTTCCAGAATCCTGCTTTCTGCTTCACACCCGTTCTCCGTCCGAGTGACCACGGGACTATTGGCATCGCTGCCTGTGGGCTGGCGGCCAGATACCCAGCGCGCTCAAGAGCCTTCTTCAGCGGCTTGATCTCAGGCAGTCACCGGCGGATCACAACAAGGCTTTCTTTCAGTAATTGATTTTTAGCCACGCCAGCCTTGAACTAAATATTCAGACATCGTTATATAAGCAGACCAGTCCCCGAACAAGCATTCGCGAGGAATGCGCGGAATGACTACACCAGAACAGGCCATCAAGCCTACTTCAAAGATTCCAGTAGAGAGCGAGTTCACGCATCTGGCGGCGTTCTACCTTAACCATGAGGACTGGTTAATGGAGCGCGTCCTCGACTATGCGAAGCGACAGGATTACTGCCGCTATACATCGACCCTCGTGGAGGCTTGGCGACTCTCGATTCACGGGATCAGTACCGCGTTCTCCCAGGCCGCTGCGATCTACGATAAAGTCCCGGAGCTTCATCCCGACGAGGTTTACTGTGACGATCCTGTTGCGGCGTTCGGTGTAGAAGAGGCCCGCAAACATCGCGAACGAGGCATCAACCTCTCCATGTTTCTGGGTCTGTTCAAATACTACCGGCAAACGTACCAAGACCTGCTGGCAGAAAAAATTGAGCGCCCAGACCAACACAGGAGCTGGCTACTCTATACCGATCGGCTGTTCGACCGCTTTGAGTTAGCCTTCCTCAACGAATGGAACCAATACTCCGAGCCCTCACTGGTGGCCGAGCTCCAGAGTGCCAACCGGGACATCACGAACCGCAAAAGCGACTTCCTGACCATGCTCGAAACCATCAGCGAAGGAGTTATTGTTTTCAATCCGGAGGGCCGGGCTCGCTATGCCAATCTGGCGGCAGGTATCCTATTCAATGGCAAACAGATCCCCGGCACAGGGCAGTTTGGCCAGACCAACGAACGTCGCCTGGAGGCCATTCCCCCGCTTGCCCAGTTTAAAAAGCTGGTAGATGAAGAGGGTCTGCTCGAAGTCGAGCGCGATGGCAAGCACCTCTGTTTTGGAGTGAAAATGCGAGAGTTGCTGGATATTAGCGGCAAATTCAACGGCAAACTTGTCATTTTGAACGACCAAACCCATTACGTAGAACAGTCGAAGCAACTTACAGAGCAATGCGCTGCGCTGACTGAGGCACTCAGTGAACTGGAAAAGACCCAACAGTATCTGGTGCAAACTGAAAAGATGTCATCTATCGGGCAATTGGCAGCAGGCATCGCCCACGAAATCAATAACCCGATGGGCTTTATAAGCTCCAACGTCAACAGTTTTAAGCAGTACAGCAAGGACCTGCTTAAGCTGCTGCAGGCTTATCAAGAGCTAAAGCAACAGCTTGGGGATGATGGTAAAAGCCAGATCAGTCAATTAGAGCGAGAGATTGATGCGGATTATCTAGAAGCCGATCTTGCCGATCTGATCAAGGAGACCCAGGACGGCTGCCAACGAGTCTGTAGAATCGTTTCTGACCTGAAAGATTTCTCGCGTGCGGGAGAGGGAAAGATCGGTGCTGTTGATATCGAAAAATGCATCGAAAGCGCCATCAACGTGGCTTGGAACCAGATTAAATATAAAGCTACTGTGAAGCGCGAATACGGTAACGCAGGGGTCATCAAGTGCGATGCCGGGCAAATTGGGCAGGTTCTGGTCAACCTGCTGGTTAACGCGGCTGATGCAATAGACAGGCAAGGCACTATCCGTGTCGGTACTCACCGGACCGCAGATTCGGTAACAATCGAAGTTGAAGATAGCGGCTGCGGTATCGATCCAAAGCAGATCAATCAACTGTTCGAACCGTTCTTTACGACCAAGCCGGTAGGATCCGGCACTGGATTGGGACTTTACATTTCTCATCAAATCGTTGAGCGCCACGGAGGTGAGATTCGCGTTAGCAGCGAACCGGGCCAAGGCTCCATGTTCGAGATTGTCCTGCCCATCGCAGCCAAAAGCAGAGCTGCAGATTCATAGCTACTGCTGATCGCCGCCGTAGAGAAAATGCTTGAACAGGTACGCCAAAGGCGGCTCAAACGGCAACTCATGGCCACACAACTACACTGGGGCACCCTCCCGCGACCCTACGTCCACGTCGAACAGCAGCTTCCGGGGGCTAAGGGTTCGATCTGATCATCGGGTCACTGGTTCGAGTCCGGCCTGGGGGGCCATATCGCGGTTCTGCGATCATCTTTATCACTGTTCGGCGATGGTCCCTCTCTGATAGCATCGCTCCTCTGTCGCGAGGAAGCCGCCATGACCGTTGAAAGCGCCCTGACTTTTTTTATCGCCATCTTTATCTTCGGGGTGACCCCGGGCCCCGGCGTGTTTGCGATTCTGGCCCGCGCTCTGGCACAAGGCGCGGCACCCTGCACCCTGTTGGCGCTGGGGATGGTAGTCAGCGATATCGGCTATCTGATCATGGCCTGTTTTGGTCTGGCGGCCATCGCCACCAACTGGGGCGAGCTTTTTACCCTGATCCGCTGGGCCGGGGCGGCCTACCTGATCTATCTCGGCTGGAAGCTCTGGACCACGCCGATCAGCGCCGATAACGCGCCCCATGCCACCGATCGCAGCGGCCTGGGTTTGAGCTTCATTCAGGGCTTTCTGATCTCCGCCTCCAATCCCAAGGTGATATTGTTCTATATCGCCTTTCTCCCCACCTTTATGGATCTGAGCACGCTGTCAGCGGCAGACATTGCGCTGGCATCACTGCTGACTCTGGTTGCCCTGATGGCGGGGCTGATGCTGATCGCGCTGACCGCCTCGCGGGCACGACGCTGGTTCCGCTCCGAACGGGCCATGCGCGGACTGAATCGTGGAGCCGGCGGCATCATGGCCGGCGCAGGCGTGTACCTTGTCAGTCGCGGTTAGCGGGTCATGACAACGACCACGACAACACTCGAACCCCCGATACTCACCCCCTATCTACTGATGGCGGTCGCGTCGGCGGTGCTGATGGCTACCATCGGCATCGTCTCCCGGGTGACCGGGCTGGCGGCGGAAACCGTCACCTTCTACCGGCTGTTTCTTGGCGCCCTGCTGATGCTCGGCTGGTTGCAGGCCAGCGGCCGTCTCTACCTGCTGCGCCAGCGCCCCAGCGTCAAGCTGGCTCTCAACGGCGCGCTGCTGGCCGGTTTTATCCTCTGTTACGTGCAGGCGATGAATTACACCACCATGGCCAACGCCATCATGATGATCTATCTGGCGCCGGTAGTCGCCGCCGTGGGGGCTCACCTGTGGCTGAATGAGCGGCTTACCTGGCAGAGCAGCACCCTTATCGCTCTGGCTCTGCTGGGGTTCGCCATGATGATGGAGTTCAGCGTCAGCCTTGGTGGCGGCAGTCACGCAACCACCGGACTGCTGTTCGGCGCGGCCTCAACCCTGTGCTATGCCGCCTTCATGCTGGTCAACCGCACCCTGCCGGCGAGCACTGACGGCTACAGCAAAACCTTCTATCAGCTACTGTTCGGTGCGCTGGTGATGCTGCCCTTTGTGCTCAGGGCCGGTGAATCCGTTGCCATCGAACAGTGGGGCTGGCTGCTGGCTGCGGGGCTTTTCCCGGGATTCCTGGGAATTCTGTTTGCCGTCAGTGCGCTGCAACAGCTCCCGGCCGCGACCTTCGGCACCCTGGCCTACCTGGAACCGATCGCCGTGGTGACGTTTGGCTGGGTATTATTCGGCGAAACACTCAACCTGCTGCAGCTCGCGGGATGCGCCACCATTATCGCCAGCGGCGTGCTGCAGGGCCTGCACGCCCGTCGGCGCAGCTACTAACCCGGTGGGTTAATAGTCACCATCGCTGGTACGCCAGATGAACAGCAGCAGTGCTGTCATCATCAGCAACAACAACCCTTTGACCCACAACTGCTGGATCAACAGCAACGACACCGAAAACGTAGCCAACACCAGCACCGTTGCCCGCCACTTGACCCTTGGCCGAATTGCCCGCTGCTCTTGCCAGTCACGGATTGGCGGACCGAACCAGCGATGCCCCAGCAACCAGGCATGAAAACGGGGTGAAGAACGGGCAAAGCAGGCCGCCGCCAGCAACAGGAACGGCGTGGTTGGCAGCAAGGGCAACACAATACCGATAACGCCCAACACCACGCACAACAAGCCGAGACCGGTCAGCAACCCACGTGTCAGAGGGTGATGCGCGTGCGATAGCGGAGGTTGCGCCTGCGGCCGCAGCGACGGCCCAGACGGTTCAGTTGTGGCCACTGATCTCGGCGTGCAAGGGTTTGGTGGCTTCAAAGGTCTCCAGCTGTTCGGCACTGGCCTTACCCTGATAATTGGCCTTCCAGTCGGCGTAGCTCATGCCATAAATACGCTCCAGCGCCTGGTCGTAATCCATTGCGACGCCCTCCGCTTTAGCGGCGGCCAGATACCACTTGGACAAACAGTTGCGACAAAAACCGGCAAGGTTCATCAGATCGATATTCTGTACGTCGGTGCGTTTTTGCAGGTGGGCGACCAGACCGCGAAACGCGGCCGCTTCAAGGCGGGTTTGGGTGTCCTGATCCATTGCGATAATCCTGTGATGGTTGTAGTGCAAGCATGGTGGCGACCGTTGCGTTATGTCAACCACTCGGCACCTCCGGCTTCCCGCTTCAACTTAGCCGCCGCGGGGTTATCCACAAGACCGCATGCGCGCGCACTAATCAGGACCGCACGCATCTTTTTGGTGCGCCTTATCAAGCCGACGCACCACCGATTTGCACTAAAGCGCCCCAATAGCGCCCAGAACAGACATAACCATTTGTTTTTTAATGGCACCAAAATATGGCACGAAAACTGCTCTTGCATCGCTCATTCATTAACAGAACCGGGGATGTTCGCCCGCTCTGCACTAAAGGAGTGAATGCGCGTGAAACTGATTACCGCCATCGTTAAACCATTCAAACTCGACGACGTGCGTGAAGCACTGTCTGAAGTGGGCGTCAACGGCGTCACGGTCACCGAGGTTAAAGGCTTCGGCCGCCAGAAGGGCCATACCGAACTCTATCGCGGAGCAGAGTACGTGGTGGACTTTCTACCCAAGGTCAAAATAGAAGCGGCGGTGGCCGATTCGCAGCTCGATGCCGCCCTTGAGGCGATCGTCAAAAGCGCCAACACCGGCAAGATCGGCGATGGCAAAATTTTTGTGCGCGCGCTGGAAAACGCCCTGCGAATCCGAACCGGCGAGACCGGCGACGACGCCCTGTAACTGCTTAAATCAACGACTACCGGAACCCGACGATGCTGAAAAAACTCGTACTGATCGGCTTGGCCATGCTGCCGGGCCTGGCGAGCGCCGACGAACTTAACGGTGCCAACACCGCCTGGATTCTAACCTCCACCGCGCTGGTGCTGTTCATGACCCTGCCGGGTCTGGCGTTTTTCTACGGTGGCCTGGTGCGTTCCAAGAACGTGCTTTCGGTGCTGATGCAATGCTTCGCCATCGCCGGCGCCGCTTCAATCATCTGGCTGATCTTCGGCTACAGCCTGGCCTTTGGTGAGGGCAACGCCTGGATCGGCGACTTCAGCAAGGTGATGATGGCCGGTATCGGCAAGGACACGTTGGCCGGTGATATTCCCGAGCCGCTGTTTATGCTGTTCCAGATGACCTTCGCCATCATCACCCCGGCGCTGGTTATCGGTGGCTTTGCGGAACGGATGAAGTTCAGCGCCATGCTGCTGTTCAGCTGCATCTGGCTGGTGCTGGTCTATGCGCCGGTAACCCACTGGGTGTGGGGCGGCGGCTGGCTGGGCCAGATGGGCCTGTACGACTTTGCCGGCGGCACCGTGGTGCACATTACCGCCGGTGTGGCCGCGCTGGTAGCGGCCATCGTTCTCGGTCCACGCAAGGGCTTCCCCACCACCGCCATGCCGCCGCACAACCTGACCATGTCGGCCGCCGGTGCCGGCATGCTCTGGGTGGGCTGGTACGGTTTCAACGGCGGTAGCGCCCTGGCTGCCAACGGCGATGCGGCCATGGCGATGCTGGTGACCCACATCTCCGCCGCCGCCGGGGTGCTGGTCTGGTCGTTCATCGAATGGGCCAAATTCGGCAAACCGAGCCTGCTCGGCGCGATTACCGGCATGGTCGCAGGCCTTGGCACCATTACCCCGGCTTCCGGTTTTGTCGGTCCCGGCGGAGCACTGGTGATCGGCATCCTGGCGGGGGGGATCTGCTTTTTTGCCACCCAATACATCAAGCGCACCCTCAAGATCGACGACTCCTTGGACGTCATGCCAGTGCACGGCGTTGGCGGCATTCTGGGTACCCTGATGGCCGGGGTGTTCTCCAGCACCAGTCTGGGCGTGTTCAGCGGCTTCGGCTTTGCCGATGGTATTGAAACCATGGGCGGCCAGGTCTACGTACAGCTGGTTGGCATCGTCGCCACTTTCGCTTACACGGCGGTGGTCACCTGGATCATCCTCAAACTGGTTGGGGCACTGGTGGGTCTGCGGGTCACCGAAGAGGTCGAGATTCAGGGTTTGGATACTTCCGAACACGAAGAGTCCGGCTACAACCTGACCTGATCATAAGCGGAACATAACAAGGGCGGCCACTTGGCCGCCCTTTTTTTCGGACCTTTAGGTCCCTCGCCCGACACAACGCCGGACTGAACTGAATCTCTAGCTTGCGCGTTGCTGACTGTGGCGCTCGGAAAACGCCGCAATGACCTGCTCCAGCTGCCGCTCACGAGCGAGGTCGTTGTGCACTCGCGCTTCCAGCAGCGTTTCACCCAAAATACGCAGCAACTGCTTACGCCCCTGATCACTTTGCACCAGACTGCCCGCCAGCGCCAGCGCCTGCAGACGGCAGCTGTGCTCATGCGCAGCCACCGCGTCGATCTCATCCAGCGTCAGCTCGCAATAGTCCAGACAGTCTTCAAAGGTCAACATGACCTGTACCTCGTCAATGAGTCTTAATAAGCCAGCATAGCTAAGCATAACCACAACAACAATGAGGATTATTCATTGGCGCTGCTCGTTACTTGCTACATGTTGCGATTGACAGCCAGATATCGCTAGGGTTCGCTGTCATCCGTTTTTTTCCGCTTGAGCGGCGCAAATCCATCACCAAGACGCTGCTCCACCGGCGTGGCCGGCGTGCGACGCTTACCGATCTGCTTGCGATCACGATGGCGCTGCTTGCCCTTCTCGACGGGTTTGGCTTTACGCGGATCGGGTTTCTTGCGCTTGCCGCTGCGTACCGCTTTGCCGGAAGCCTTGAGCTTTTCCGGCCCCTTGTACTTGCCTTCCAGCCCCGGCACATCACGGCGTTCAAACTTGATTCGCAGGTAGCGCTCGACACTGGCCATCAGATTCCATTCGCGCGCGCTGATCAGGCTGATCGCCAACCCCTCTTCGCCGGCCCGGCCGGTGCGGCCAACCCGGTGAACATGCTCGTCACCGCTGCGCGCCATATCGAAGTTGATGACCAGGTTCACACCCTTGATATCCAACCCCCGCGCGGCCACATCGGTGGCAACCAGAATCTGCAGCCCCCCCTGACGCATCAGTTGCATGATCCGGTTGCGCTCGTCCTGGGTCAGGTCACCATGCAACACGCCGGCGCGGTAACCGTGAAAACGCAGCAGGCTACCCACCTTGTCGGCACCGGCTCGGGTGTTGGAAAACACCACCACTTTGTCAGGCTGCTCAATCTCCAGCAGACGACGCAGCAAGCGCTCTTTGTGTTTGATGTCATCGGCGAGCACGATCTGTTGCGCTATCTGGGCATGCTGATCGCGGGCACCGCTGAGCAGCAGTCGCACCGGATCGCGCAGCACTTTGTCGATCACCTGCCCCATCCGCTTGGGCGACAACGTAGCAGAGAGCAGCAGCGTCTGACGAACACTGCTGCAGGCGTCGGCGATGGTCATCACATCGTCGGCAAAACCCATATCGAGCATGCGATCCGCTTCATCGAGCACCAGCATCTCCAGATCGGCCAGATCCAGACTGTTGGCACTCAGGTGCTCCAGCAGGCGTCCCGGTGTCGCGATCACAACCTCCGGGTTTTTACGCAACTCTGCGCGCTGAAACTTGAACTCAACACCGCCGGTAATCAGCCCCGCCTTGATCCGGGTGAAACCGGCCAGGTCACTGAAATGCTTCAACACTTGACGCGCCAACTCGCGCGTGGGCAGCAGAATCAGAGCCCGGGTACCGCTATTCGGCGCGTCCTGGGCCACCATGCGCTGCAACAACGGCAACAGGTACGCGGCAGTTTTGCCGCTGCCGGTTTCTGCGCTGGCAAGCAGGTCCTTACCCGACAGGGCAGCCGGAATGACCTGCTGCTGGACCTCAGTAGGCTGCTCAAAACCCAGTTTGTTGACTGCTTTTAGCAGGCGCTCATGAAGAGAATATTCGGCAAACAACTCAGTGCTCCTGATGAATTACCCCGACCGGATCCACGCCCGCTCGATAAAGAGGCGCTATTGTACTCTGTTTACCGCCTACCGGCTCCCCGCCTCGCAACATTACCCCGGCAATGGTATAAAGGCCTCGTTCAGCTACCGGAGCCTAACGTGACCTTACCCGCCTCGCTGCTACGCATTTTTGGTCGTATCTCGCTGCTGTTTGCCACCGCGGGGCTGGCCAGCGCACTGTTGGGCTGGTATCCCGAACACCGCTCATGGGATTCCTACCTGTTCATCGTTCTGATGCTCGCCGCGGTCTCGGCGGCGCTGGTGTTGGCGGGACGCCTGCGTGAACGTAACGACCCGCTGGCGGACCGCGCCGTTCCCTCTTCGCTGGTGGCCTACTTGCTGTTTATTCTGATGGCACTACGCTGGCTGCTACCCTGACCGGCACACGCTTTATAAGCAATTGCTTTATATAAAAATACGCCTAATCAGAGCGTTGACTGATCCCTGAGGCCATGCAAGACTGCGGCAAAGAACGGGATCACCATGCCAACAACAAAGTCCCTTCTCGCCACCGGCGAACTTCCAGCGGTCCCCCACCTGCTTCTGGCCTTGCTCCAGGAATTAGTCACATCTTCCCTAACCCCCGCATCACTGTATCGGACCCTGCTGCATGACCCAGCCCTGTGCGCCGATCTGCTGCAACAGGCGACCGACGGCAGCGCCAACTCCGCGGGCGAACTTCAGCTCCAGCTGCCGTACCCAGCCACTGACGGCCTGCAAACCCGTCTGAGGCAGCGCGCCAGCCGGCAGTTTTTCCGCCCGCCCGACAGCGATTCATTGGCGGCTCTACAGCGAATCTGGGGGCACCTGGCGCGACTTCAGCAAACAGCCGAGCTGATGACGGCCACCCTGAGCGCCGCCGAGCGACAAGAGCAACAACTGACGCTGGCCTGCCTGCCCCTGGGCTGGCTGCAGCAGCTGGGTCACGACCCTCAGCGCTTCGGCCCCGGTTACCGCGACGCCACATCGGTGTTTCAGCTCAGCCCGGAGCGCCACGCCAGCGAGGATCCGGGCCTGCTGGCAAGCGCCGACTGGTTGCAACAACTGGCCCCCGCCAGTCTGGCTGGAGACGCGCTGCGCTACCTGCTCTGGGAGAGTCGGCAGCTTCAGTTCGCCGCACCGCTGATCGTTCGTACCGCCGCGATTTTCCGTCTGGCGCTGCCCGGATTCGGGCCGGATGACGACCCGCTGCCACTGCTTCACGCGCTGGGATATGACAAGGCCGCCGCGCGGGCACTCCAGCGAAAGATCAACGCCCGGGCGAACGGTGCCGAACAACAGAGCCTGCGCGCCCAACAAAGCTTCCAGCCCTCCCAGCTAGCCGCTCATATCGAACAGTTTGCCGCGCTTCCCGGCATGCCACCGCCCAGTGGCGGCACCCTCTGGTCTGCCCTGCATCGGCACGCCGTAGCGCTGCTGGATGAGCCTTTGCTGCTGCTGTACCCCGACGCGCGGCAGATCCGTATCGCAGCGGCATCGTCATGGCCACCGAATCTGCTGCAGCAGCTGCAGGTCCCGCTCGACCATCCACACTCGCAACTCGCCGCGGCGCTGCGCCAACCCCGGCCGCTCAGGATCTCGACCGATACCCCGGCGCTGATCGACCGCCAACTGCTGCGTCTGCTCGACACCACTCACGCCCTGTGTCTGTCGCTGCAAGACGACCAGGGCCGGGTGGAAGCCCTGCTGCTGAGTGCTACTCTCGCCCGCCCCGACCAGCAAGCCCGGGCTGACTATGCAGGCCGGCACCTCAGCCAGATGATGCGGCAACTGCGTGCTGCAGAGCAGCGCCATCAGCACCACCGCGATCACCTGCAGGCACAACAGCAGCGCCGCGCCGCCGAGCTGGTTCACGAGATTGCCAACCCCCTGAGCGTGACTCGCAACTACCTGCAGATTCTGTCACGCACCTTGGAAAACAACGACCAGCCACTGACACCACTGAACACCATTCGTGACGAGCTGGCGCGGATCGAATCCCTGCTGCAGGATTTCCGTAGCGACGCTTCAACCTCAACCGATCCGGAACAGGTTCTGGATCTGAATGCTACCGTTCGCCAGCTTTGCGATCTGTTCGACGGCGGCAGCGGAGGAGTCCAGATCAGCACCCAGCTGGACCCGACGCTGCAACCCTTTGCCTGTGCCACCGACCCGGTACGCCAGATCGTCACCAACCTGCTCAAGAACGCCTGCGAAGCGATGGCCGGCGAGGGCCAGATCACCCTGCGCACTCGAGCAGGAGTCAATCTCAACGGCATCCGCCATGCAGAGCTGCGTATTCGCGACAGTGGCCCGGGACTACCCGACAGGGTGCTGGAACAGGGCATGCTGCCCACCGCGACTGCACCGCCCGCTCTTGGTCAACCCGGTCGAGGTCTCGGTTTGCAGATCATTGCCGATCTATGCCGCCAGCTGGGCGCCAGCATCAGCTGTCGCAATCCGCTGGATGGCGGAGCCCAGTTTGTATTGTTACTTCCTTGCCCACCCTCCGAGCCGGAGAAGGAGTTTTGATGTCCCTGCGCAACTGGCTCGGCACCAGCTATCTGGCCAGTGCCGACAAGGATCCAGAACAGGCCGCGACAGACGCCGCCGCCATCGTGGTAATCAGTGACGATTCACGCCTGCGCCAAAGCCTGCGCGACCTGCTGCAGGCCTACGAGCACCTCTGCTTTGGCGCCAACGACTGTGCCAGCGCACTGGCGCTGCACCAGCGTCAGCCGGCAGACCTGATGGTGGTCGATCTGCAACACCCCCGCGCCAACGAGCATGCCCTGCGCCAGCTGCGCAAGATACTGCCGCAGATTCCGTTACTGCTAATCAGTAGCAGCGCCGATCCGGCCACCGCTCGCCGCTTTCTGGAACTGGGCGCCAGCCAGCACCTGCGCAAACCCTTTGTGCCGGAGGAGCTGCTCACCGTCATCGATACCCTGGTGCAGCGCCAGCGGATGGAACAGCGAATGGCCGAAATACATCAGCAGCTGACGGCCTCCGAACAGCGCCACCGTTTTTTCGTCAACAACTCCCCCGATGTGATCTACATGCTCGACACGGATGGTCATTTCGTGTTCGTCAACGAGCGAGTTACCACGCTGCTGGGCCACCCCGCCGACCAGCTGATCGGTCGTCACTACAGCGAGCTGGTGCATCCCGATGACCGCGAGGCGGTCCGCTTTGCGTTCAGCGAGCGGCGTACCGGGCTGCGCGCCAGCCATGGAATCGAGTGCCGCCTGCTGCCCTCAAGCGCCGCCAATGATGCCGCCGCCGAGGCGGTGGTGATCGAACTTAGCGCCATGGGAATCTACAGCCACCCAGATCAGCACCCCCAGCGGCAGTTCATCGGCACCTACGGTGTCGCCCGTGACATCAGCGCTCGCAAGCAGGCTGAAGCGCAGCTGCAGTTCCAGTTATCCCATGACCTGCTCACCCGACTGCCCAATCGCGCCCTGTTTCACGATCGGCTCAAGCAGGCTATCGCCCAGGCCCACCGCAATCAGGGCGGGCTGGCGGTGCTCTATCTGGACCTCGACCGGTTCAAGGTGATCAACGATAGTCTCGGTCACCAGGTGGGCGACCAGCTGCTGCAATCGGTCGCCCAGCGTGTACGCGGCTGTCTGCGAGAAAGCGACACCCTCGCCCGCGTCGGTGGAGACGAGTTCAATCTGCTGCTGCCGGGCATTCGCAACGACCAGGACGCAGCCACCAGCGCCGACAAGATCCTCAAGGCGCTGGAAACGCCGATCGAGCTCGAAGGGGTCGAAGTGTTTACCAGCTGCAGCATCGGCATCGCTCTCTATCCCCGCGACGGCGAGACTCTGGATCAACTGGTCCGCCACGCTGACACCGCCATGTATCAGGTCAAGAAGCGCGGCAAAAACAGCTACCAGTTTTACCACCCGGCGATGAAAAACCTGCACTCCCGCCACCTCACCCTGGAAAACGGCCTGCGTCGGGCGCTGGACGAAGACCAGCTCTGCCTCCATTTTCAACCGCAAATGGCTGTCGATAGCGGCGAGGTGACTGGCGTCGAAGCCCTGCTGCGCTGGCAGCATCCGGAGCAGGGACTGGTGATGCCGGACGAATTTATCCCACTGTCCGAAGAGAGCGGCCTGATCGCTCCCATGGGCCGCTGGGTGCTGGATCATGCCTGCAGCGTGCTGGCGGACTGGAGCCGGCACGGCTTGCGCGACCTGACCCTGGCGGTCAACGTGTCGGCGCGGGAACTGCTGCAGAACGACTTCAACCGCTATGTACTGGATACGCTGGAACGCCACGGCGTGGCCGCGCACCAGCTGGAACTGGAGATCACCGAAAACGTGCTGATGCAGGATATGGATCAGGCAGTAAGCAAGCTGCGCGCCCTGGCGGAACAGGGAATCCGGGTGGCGGTCGATGACTTCGGCACCGGCTATTCATCCCTCAGCTATCTGCAGCGGCTGCCACTGGACACCCTCAAAGTGGACCGCTCGTTTATCAGCGCGATCACCACCGCCGATGAGCGCAACGCTATTGTCACGGCCATCGTTGCGATGGCGCGCGGCCTCGGCCTCAATCTGGTTGCCGAAGGCGTGGAGTCGGACGCCCAGCTTCGCTACCTGCAAGGGCTCGGTTGCCCCAAGGTCCAGGGTTACCTGATCGGCCGGCCGATGCCGCCCCAGGAGCTGCTCCGCCGCCTGATCGCCTGATCCCTCCCGCCACGCAATTGTTGGCTCAGCGCCAACCGACTACCCGCCCGACCTCTCCTCGGCGCCCCCGGTCGAAGGGGGCGCAATCAGCTAAAGCGGCCACTACCCACTCGAGCCCACACACCCCCTTCCGGTGGTGCTGCCCGGCAGCGGGTGCCAGCGCAAAAAGCTATACATAAAACTTGTACAAAAACCCTTTAATTGCTATACATCATCCAACAGCGCGGTTCGCTTGTCTCACTTTATAAGGTAAAACCTATGCCAATCCTAAACAAAACAACCCCCACCAAGCGCCTCACCCTCGGCATCAGTGCCTGCCTGACCGGACAAAAGGTACGCTATAACGGCGCCCACAAGCGGGCCGGTTTCTGCCTTCGACTGCTCGACTCGATCGCGGAGTTGAAACCGGTCTGCCCCGAGGTCGGCATTGGTCTTGGTACCCCTCGTCAGCCGATTCGACTGGTGGCGACCGACCGCGGCGTACGGGCCCGCGGCAGTGACGACGCCAGCCTCGATGTGACCGAGCAACTGACCGAGTTCGGCCAACGCTGGGGAGGTGCGCATGATGAGCTGGATGGTTTCATCCTGACGCAGAAATCCCCCAGCTGCGGGATGGAGCGGGTCAAGATCTATCGCGAGAACGGCTACCCTGCCAGTCATGATGGTACCGGACTGTTCGCCGCCGCTCTGCGCCAAGCCCAGCCGTTGCTTCCGATCGAGGAGGAGGGCCGGCTGCACGACGCCCGCCTGCGCGAGAATTTTTTCACCCGCTGCTATACCTATCGCGCCTGGCGCGACCAGGTTGGCGCCCGACCGAGCCACAAGGCGCTGGTCGCCTTTCACTCCCAATGCAAGTACCTGCTGATGGCCCACGATCCGCGCGCCTGTACCGAACTCGGGCGGCTGATTGCCCAACGTCCGGATGACGGACAGATCGAGGCGCTGTGTCAGCGCTATATCAGTCGCTGCATGCAGGTGCTGACCAAGGTTGCCACCCGCCGCGGGCACACCAACACCCTGTTGCACTTGCTGGGCTATCTCAAGGGCAAACTCAGCCAGGGGGAACGCGACGAGCTGCTGGAGGGGATTCATGGCTACCACCAGGGCCATTTGCCGCTGGTAGTGCCGCTACGTATGATGCGTCATTATCTGCGCTTGCGCGGAAGCCGCTACGTTCAGCAACAGCGGTATCTGCAGCCACACCCTGAAAATCTGGGACTTCACAATGCCATCTGACCAGCCCAACAGTGAGATAGAGCAACCCCGCTATCCGATCCGAGAGGTAACCCGGCGCACCGGCATCCCCACGGTTACCCTGCGGGCATGGGAGCGCCGTTACGGCCTGGTGGTGCCCTCGCGCACCAGTAAAGGACACCGACTGTACAGCGAAGCCCAGATTGCCGAGCTTAATCGGGTTGCCGACTGGATCGCCCGTGGAGTGCCCGTTAGCCGGGTCCGGGAGGTGCTTAAAGGTCAGTTGCCCGGCGAAGAACTGCCGGCCACGGACTGGCCCGCATCGCAACAGCAACTGCTGACAGCGATTGCCAACTTCGACGCCATAGCACTGGAGCAGCAACTGAACCACCTGCGTCGCGAGCTGCCCGGCGCCCAGCTGGCCACCAAACTGCTCCACCCGCTTCTGGCCGAACTGCGCGGCCAGCGCCATCAAGGGCCGCTCAAACAGGCCGGCTACCGCTTCGCTCTCAGTGCGCTGCGTGATGCCTTGATGCACCAGTTGCGACTACAGCACAAGAGCAGCGGTGCGCCACGTGTCGGCTGGCTGGTCATCGGCGATGAATACCTGGAACTGCGGACGCTGATCGATACTCTGGCAGTGCCCGCCTGCCGCCCGCACTGGCTGGGACGCAACCTGCCGCTGGACGCGCTGGCATCGGTACTGCAGTCACAGCCGCTCACGTCACTGTTTCTGGTCACCGAAACGCCGCTGTCGGCCAGCGAGTTACGCCAACTGGGCGAGCAGGCTCGCGGCTGTCAGTTGCCGCTTTATCTCTGCGCCCCCGCGTCGGCAGCCACCATAACAGACCGCCTCGTTATCGAACTCGAAAGCCCTGACGCCCTGAATAGCCGGCTAAAAAATGACTAGGAATCACTTTCTGCTCAAAAAATAAGCAAAAACCCCTAGGTACAACCCCTTATACTTTGGTAACAAGCCACCACCAAAGTCGCATGAACAACTGTCGACTTCGGCCTCTCTCCCCCCTACTGTGGGCCCCGTGCTTTCGCTCAAAACAAAAACAACAGCTGCGCAACACAGGACCGGAACCTGTGCGCCGTTGTTGGCCGTGGGTTCCTGAACGCGACTTAAGGAAAAACAGGATAAAACAACCCATGGCACTGACCGAGCGCAAGTACGGCGAAGAGCACCCCTATTGGGCTGCCGGGCCGTTTAAAATCAGACTTCCATTTATTCACTACCGCTGGGAAATGGCGGAAACCATCCAGGCGATGATCATGTTCGTGGTCGCCATGGCAATGATCCCGCTGCTGGAAAAATACCTGGGCCTGCCCTATGACGTTGCCCTGGCGTACGTTGTGGTCTGCGGTATCGGCTTTATGCTGCCCAACCTTCTGGGCACCCCCTTCGTACCCGGCTGGATCACCCCGGCAATTCCGGTGGTGCTGCTGTTTATCGGTGACTTCGAACCCGGCCCCGATGCCATCAAGGCGCTGGTGGCGCTGCAACTGGTGGTGACCTTTATCTTCTTCTTCCTCGGCGTCACCCGCCTGGGTACCAAGCTGGTCAACCTGTTCCCGAGCTCCATGAAAGCAGGCATTCTGCTGGGTGCCGGGATCGCCGCGATTACCGGCGAAATCTCTGAGGGTGGTCGCCTGGCCACTACCCCCTACGCGCTGAGTATCGGCTTCGCCGTCACCGCCTACATGCTGTTCTCACTGTCGTTCCGCGACCTGATCGAAAAGCACCGCTGGGCCAAGATCATCTCCAGCTACGGCATGGTGCCCGGTACCCTGATCGCCATGGCGATCGGCTGGGTCATCGCCGAATACCCGCTGCCCGACGTCCAGTTCGGTCTTTCCTCACCCGCCTTCGGCGAGATGTGGAACTACCTGCCCTGGACCATCGGCTTCCCCGACCTGGAACTGTTCTGGTTGGCGGTCCCGACCGCGATCATCGCCTACATCATCGCCTTTGGTGACATCATTGTCGGTCAGTCACTGCTCGACCGCGTTGATCACCTGCGCCCCGACGAAAAGATCGAAGTCAACGTTGACCGTGTCCATATCGTCACCGGTATCCGTAACCTGATCCACAGCCTGTTCGCTCCCTACCCGGGCCTGGCGGGTCCGCTGTTCACCGGCGCCATGGCCACCATTGCCGAGCGCTACCGTTACGGTCGCGGCGCCATGGACACCATCTACAGCGGTGCGGGCGTATTCTGGATCGTCGGCTTTATCGCCCTGTTCATGCTGCCGCTGGTCACCCTGTTCAAGCCGGTGTTGCCGATTGCGCTGTCCATCACCCTGCTAATCACCGGTTACCTCTGCATCAGCGTTGCGGTTGAACAGGTCGACAACGCTACCGCCATGGGCGTCGCTGGTACCATGGGTGTGGTGCTGGCCGTCTACGGCGCAGCCTGGGGCCTGGCTGCCGGTGTCGTGCTCTACTTCATCATCGAGAAGCGCACCAAGAAAGCGCTTGCAGAGCACGCGGGTGAGGAACACGCGGAGCCGATCCATATCGAAGAGAAAGCCGCGGACTACGGCAACGCCTGATCCCGCGTTCAGCGATAACAAAAAAGCCAGCGCATTGCGCTGGCTTTTTTGTTCCTGAGGCCCCGTTAACGGCGGTTCTGAAACCGCCGTAGCAACCGGTACAAGCTGTACGCGTCGTCGCGACCAGCCAGCTCTCGAATGGAGTGCATGCCGAAGGTCGGCACCCCGATATCGAGGGTCTCAATCCCCAACCGCGAGGCGGTCAACGGGCCGATGGTGCTGCCACACCCCATATCCGGACGCACGCTGAATACCTGCAACGGCACTTGCTCCTGTTCCGCCAACTGGCGCAAGCGGGCGCTGGTTTCACTGTTGGTAGCGTAACGCTGGTTGGCATTCACCTTGATCACCGGCCCGCGGTTGAGCAGCGGGCCGTGATTGGCATCGTGCCGATCGCTGAAATTGGGATGCACGCCGTGCGCGTTATCAGCCGATATCAGCTGCGAATTGGCGATCAGACGGTTGCGCTCTTCAACCTCCGGCACCAGACGTTCGATCACCGATTCCAGAAACTGCCCCTGGGCCCCGGTGGTCGATTCACTGCCCACCTCTTCGTGGTCGTTGCAGACCAGCATGGCGCCGCCGGATTGGTCCGCGAGAATACACTGCAGTCCGACAAAGCAGCTGAGCAGATTATCCAGCCGGGCGCTGGCGATAAACGCCTGATCCAGACCGACCATTGCCGGGCGCTGCACGTCATAGCAGCAGAGCTCAAAGTCCAGCACCCGTTCGACCGCAACGCCGTCACGTTGCAGCTGCTGCTTCAGCAAACCCCTGAGGTCCGGCTTCTCACCGTCAATACCGGGTTGGGACAGCAGCAGCGGCAGATGCTGGTGGGGGTTGATACTGCGGTTGCTGTTCTGTTCCCGATCCAGATGAATCGCCAGGCTGGGAATCACCGCCACCGGGTTCTTGAAATCCACCAACGCCTGACCCAACTGCCCGTCCGGAGCGGCGTAACTTACCCGTCCGGCCAGCGACAGGTCACGGTCGAACCAGGGATTGAGCAGCGCGCCGCCGTACACCTCGACGCCCAGCTGAAAGTACCCCTGTTTGAGGCGCTCCGGCAGTGGTTGCACTTTAAGACAGGGGCTGTCGGTATGGGCGCCGATCAGACGCAGACCGGTAGCGGCAAGGTCGGCTTCGGCCGGCAGGGTAAAGGCGATCAGTGCCGAGCCGTTGCGGATTACCTGGTAGCGCCCCCCGGCTTTCAACTGCCAACGCTGACGTTCATCAAGGCGCTCAAAGCCCGCCCGGTCTAGCTCTGCGGCCATCTGTTCAACGGCATGAAAAGGCGTTGGCGAAGCCGCCAGAAACTCCAGCAGCAGCTGATTGAAGTTGGTTTGTTGCATAGCGATGATCAGCCTCCGTTTGGCAACACCTGAAGCAGCTCCAGCTCAAACACCAGTGCCGAGTTGGACGGGATTTTCGGCGACGGACTGCGCTTGCCATACGCCAACTCCGCCGGCACAAACAGCTCCCAGTGACTGCCAGCCGGCATTAATTGCAGCGCCTCGGTCCAGCCGGGGATCAGCCGGTTAACCGGAAATACCGCCGGCTCACCGCGGTCGTAGCTGCTGTCAAACGGCGTACCGTCAATCAGCGTTCCGCGGTAGTGGGCCCTCACCCTGTCGGTCAACTGCGGGCGCGTACCGCTGCCCTCGCGAATAATGCGATACTGCAATCCGGTCGCCGTCGTGACCACGCCCTGGCGTCGGGCGTTCTCCGCCAGAAACACCCGTCCGGCTTCGGCGTTGAGGGAAGCATCAGCTTCGAGCTTGTCGATCCGGCCCAACAGTTCATTATCACAGCCGCTCAACGACAGCGCTCCCAGCACCACTATCAGTGGCGCCCAGTAATTAAACCTCACCTGAAATTGCTCCTAATTCGGTCTCGAAGGTACAAATCATATCCTGCCCGTTATACTTATGCAGCAAAGGCGGTGCCGTGCCGAACCGACACCCCCCGGACCGAGGAACCGAAACCGGTTATTGCCGGTCCCACAATTACAACGACGGCAATGAGTGGACACTACGTGATTAAACTGCTTTCCCGCACCACCCTATCCATAGCGTTACTGGTCGCAACCCTGCTCCCGCCCACGGCTCACGCCGTGCTGGCGGAACTGCCCGATTCCTTGCCAACGCTGGCACCGGAGCAGGTACACCGCGACACGCTCAGCGATATCAACAAGGCGTTACGCTACGGCCACTACCGCAAGCGCACGATCGACAACCAGTTCAGCAGCGAGTTGCTGGACGCCTACCTCAACCGCCTCGACCGTCATCGCCTTTACTTTCTTGCCAGTGATATTGCCGAATTTGAGCAGCACCGCGACCGTCTGGACGAAGCGCTGCGCAACAAGGATCTGAGCGCGGGATTCTTTATATTCAATCGCTACCAGCAGCGCACCGAGGAGCGAATTCGCTACATGCTGGATCAGATCGAGCAGGGGCTGACCCAGCTCGACTTCGGCCGCGATGAAGAGATGCAGACCGATCGCAAGGAGGCCGCTTGGGCCCATAGTGCCGTCGAGCTGGACAACCTGTGGCGACAGCGACTGAAAAGCGCGGTACTGAACTTCAAACTGTCCGACAAAACTCTGGAAGAAGCGGCCGAGATCCTCAGCAAACGCTACCGCAACCAGTTGCACCGGCTTTACCAGACCAACGCCGACGATGCCTTTCAGGTGTACGCCAACACCCTGACCAGCCTTTATGGCCCGCATACCCAGTACTTCTCGCCGCGGCGGACGGAAAACTTCAACATCGACATGCGCCTCTCTCTCGAAGGGATCGGCGCGGTACTGCAGAGCGAGGATGAGAACACCAAGGTGGTCCGTCTGATTCCCGGCGGCCCGGCAGCCAAAAGCGGGGTTATCGGCCCGGCAGACGTGATCGTCGGCGTGGCTCAGGGCAATGATGAACTGGTTGATGTCGTAGGCTGGCGGCTGGATGAAGTGGTCGACCTGATACGCGGCCCCAAAGGCTCGGTGGTGCGCCTGGAGGTGGTGCCGGCCGGGAGCGACGCCAAGCAGACCAAGCTGGTCAGCATTACCCGTAACGAGGTCAAGCTGGAAGAGCAGGCAGCGAGCAAAAGCATTCTTCAGGTTCCGCGTAACGGCGAAACCCGCAAGATCGGAGTGATCAGCATTCCCACCTTCTACATCGACTTTAACGCCCTCAGAAACGGCGACCCCGATTACCGCAGCACCACCCGTGACGTGCGCCGGCTGCTTGATCAACTGATCGCTGAAGGCGCCGAAGGACTGGTGATCGACCTACGCAACAACGGCGGTGGCTCGCTTAAAGAAGCCGTGGACCTGGCGGGGCTCTTCATTCCGCAGGGGCCGGTGGTACAGATCAAGGACTCCTGGGGGCGAATTCGGGTCGAGTTTGATCACGATCCCACCTACTACGACATACCGCTGGTGGTGATGGTTAACCGCCTCAGCGCCTCGGCATCGGAGATTTTTGCCGGCGCCATCAAGGATTACGACCGCGGCCTGATCGTCGGCAACCAGACCTTCGGCAAGGGTACCGTCCAGGCGTTACACCCCCTTGATTTCGGCCAGCTCAAGCTGACACAGGCCACCTTCTACCGGGTCTCCGGCGTCAGCACGCAACACAAAGGGGTGCTGCCGCACCTGCAGTACCCGTCGGTTTACGACCCTGACGAAGTGGGCGAAAGCACTCAGGAGGGCGCGCTACCCTGGGACGAAGTAAAACCGCTACCCCATCGCCGCTACCCTCCGTTAACACCGTTACTCAGCAATCTGGAGCTGGCGCATAACCGCCGCGCGGCGATGGACCCGGACCTGATCGCCCTTAGCGAAGGCATCGAAGAGGCTCAGCGACGCCAGCGCGACACTCTGCCCCTGCAGGAGGAGCGCCTGCGTGCCCTGCGTAAAGACAATGAGCGCTGGCGACTGGAGCTGGAAAACCGCCGCCGTGCCGCCAAGAACCTGGAACCACTGACCAGTGTTGCAGAGCTTGAACAGGCCAGTACGGGCACCGCGCACAGCTCCCGCCCCGCCGAAGAGGATGCACTGATTCGAGAAAGCGGCGAAGTGTTGATCGACCTGCTTGACTCCCGGATGCTATCTCGACAACAGTAGCCGCATGCCCAATATCAAACTGATCATTCTCGGCTCCATAGTCGTCGTTCTGCTCGGCGTGCTCGGCGTGGGCGGCTACTTCCTCTACGGCAAGGTAGAAAAGCAGCATGAAGAGAACGTCAACAAACTGGCCGATTTCGGCACCAAGGTAATCCCGATCAAGGGCGGCCCTGAAGCAGTCACCGTCGGTACCGAAGGCCAGCTGCAGCTGCCACCTGACATCGCCGAAAAGAAACTCTCACCCACCGAAAAGATCATCATCGCTCTCAGCCGCGAAAAGGAGCAACTGGCCTCTGAACTGACCATCGCCAATGAAAAGGTTGAACGGCTGGAGCGCGAACTGCTGGCACTGCGCGCCTACCGCACCGAAAACGAGCGCTACGCCCCCCTCCCCCTGCAGGAGGAAAGGATTCGCGCCACGGAAGTGCTGACCGATTTTTTCAACTCATCCTCAGATGCCACCCGCTTCAACAGCTTCCAGAAAGAGGTCATGGCGCTGGCCGCGGCGTCGGTGTACCTCGATATTCTGCGGGAGTACCGGCTTAGCTTTGACGAAAGTGAGAAGGACATCATCGTACATGAACACCTGCCCGCGTTCGGCTTCTGCTTTGGCGACGGCATCATTTTCGTCCCCAACAGTAAAACCGAAGAGCGCAACCTGCTGGCATACTACAAAAGCGGTGACGAAACCCTGATCAATGACCGTCTCGCCCGCGACCTGAACGAGATTACCGCGCCCTGCCTCAAGCCGCTCAACGAGCGCATCAACGCCATGCTCTGACGTCACCCCGGCCAGTCCAGCCAACCGGAAATAAAGCTGTATTCCCCAGTAGGTTACTGTATAATTCGTGCCTCATTTTCCCATTTGGCGGCGTAACGTCAGCCTGCTGCCTCGGGAAAACTACGTTGAACTGACCTGTGCAAGCTGACGGTACAGGGTTTTAACTGTGGTCCCGGTCACTGCAACCGGCCGACCCCTAGGACTGAAAATGAGCGAAAGCTTTGCTGAACTTTTTGAAGAATCCCTGAAAGATATCGACATGAAGCCCGGTTCACTGGTAACCGGTACTGTTATCGATATCGACGCCGACTGGGTAACCGTTAACGCTGGTCTGAAATCTGAAGCGGTTATTCCGCGCAGCCAGTTCGTTAGCGCCTCTTCCGAGCTGGAAATCGCCGTCGGCGACGACGTTTGCGTTGCTCTGGAAGCGGTTGAAGACGGCTTCGGTGAGACCAAGCTGTCTCGCGAGAAGGCCAAGCGCGCCGAAACATGGCAGCAGCTGCAGAAGGCCTTCGACGCTGAAGAAACCGTCAAGGGCATGATCAACGGTAAGGTCAAAGGCGGCTTCACCGTTGCGATCAACAATATTCAGGGCTTCCTGCCGGGCTCTCTGGTTGACGTACGTCCGGTTCGTGACGTTGATCACCTGGAAGGCAAGGAGCTGGAATTCAAGCTGATCAAGCTGGATCCCAAGCGCAACAACATCGTTGTCTCCCGTCGTGCGGTTCTTCAGGAAGCTAACAGCGCCCAGCGCGACGAGCTGCTGGCCACTATTCAGGAAGGCATGGAAGTTAAAGGCTTCGTCAAGAATCTGACCAACTACGGCGCGTTCGTAGATCTGGGCGGCGTTGACGGCCTGCTGCACATCACCGACATGGCGTGGAAGCGTATCTCTCATCCGAGCGACATGCTGACTCCGGGCGACGAGATCACCGTTAAGGTTATCAAGTTCGACAAAGAGACCGGCCGTCTGTCTCTGGGTCTGAAACAGCTGCACGATGATCCGTGGAGCGACATCAAGCAGCGCTATCCGGCTGGCACCAAGGTGCAGGCACGCGTTACCAACCTGACCGACTACGGCTGCTTCGCGTCGCTGGAAGATGGTGTTGAGGGTCTGGTACACGTATCCGAGATGTCCTGGACCAACAAGAACATCCACCCGTCCAAAGTTGTTCAGCTGGGCGACGAAGTGGAAGTGATGGTTCTGGACGTGGACGAAGAGCGTCGTCGTATCTCCCTGGGCATCAAGCAGTGCGCTGACAATCCGTGGGTAACCTTCTCCGAGAAGTTCTCTACCAACGACAAGGTTTCCGGCACCATCAAGACCATCACCGATTTCGGTATCTTTGTTGGTCTGGAAGGCGATCTGGATGGCCTGGTTCACATGTCTGACATCTCCTGGGAAGGCGACAACGAAGCGGCCCTGCGCAACTTCAAGAAAGGCGAAGAAGTGGAAGCGGTTATCCTCTCCATCGACGCCGAGAAAGAGCGCATCTCCCTGGGCATCAAGCAACTGGACGGCGACCCCTTCAGCGATTACGCAGCAACCAACGCCAAGGGCACCATCGTTAATGGTACCGTCAAGAGCGTTGACGCACGTGTAGCTGTTGTCGAGCTGGCCGAAGGCGTTGAAGGCATCCTGAAAGTCTCCGAGCTAAGCGTTGATCGCGTTGAAGACGCGCGCGACGTCCTGAAGGAAGGCGAGCAGGTTGAAGCCAAGATCGTCAACGTTGATCGCAAGAACCGCACCATCAGCCTGTCTATCAAAGCGAAAGACGCAGCTGACGAGAAAGCGGCCATGGCTAACCTGAACAAGCAGCAGCAAGCTGAAATCAGCGGCCCGACCACCATCGGCGACCTGATCAAGCAGCAGCTGGAAGGCAAAAGCTAAGTCTTAGCTTTTCAAGCCATCAAAAAAGGAGCGCCGCGGCGCTCCTTTTTTTTCGCTAATCAGCACGACCATGAACAGGGCGACCAACCCTCAGACTCGCCCTCACCAACCCAATTCGCCGGCGGCTGACTGCAAACTTACAACCGCCTGGCAAAAAGACGTACACCGTTCCATGGATGCTCGAGACGCGCTCTACATACCCAAGGCTCACCCACACCGAGCGACTAATCTGCACCCCGCAGGCACCCGCCGAAGTCTTTAAAAAATCGCTGAGCGAGCACCTGACCAGCGTTTCTCCACCGCTGGAAAATACCGTAAGGTAGTGCTGATCGACCTGCACAGCGTAGAGATCACCGCGCTTTGCCGGTGGCACGTCTGCCAGTATTTCCGGCCATCGACCCGCACTGTCCGCCGTGCTGTCAACCAAATCCGCCGACGATGAACGACCACTGCCCGCAAGCAACAGCACCAGACCCCACAAAACGGCGACAGCCGGAGCAATATCGAGTGTCTCCATAACCACCATCGCGCCCCACCATCTCGCGCTCGCCAATTCCGGGTCATGAATTCCGAAGCTGCGATCTATCCCGAGCGATAACACAGCAGCCAACGGCAACGTCAGAACAAGCGCCAGCAACACTGCCACAGGCACGGACACTCCTCTGCGCATCAGCGGTGCGGCACTGAAGAGCAGCAGCATCAGAATAGGAAAACAGTGCAGCCACCAGAACAACAGCCGAGTCTGCCGACTGAAATCAGCCCCCTCATCGCCCATCAAGGTAGCAAGGAGCAGCGCTAACAGCAGCGCGAGCAAAATCGCGGATCGAAAAATAGCGGTGCGCGGCGGCAGTGGATAACGAGGGTCAAGCATCGCTGTCGCCGGGGCGCGCACCTGCTCCACCCAGAAATGTTCCAATCGATCGATCAAGCCGCCCTCCCCTGCAGACAGCCCCAAACCGTTCACGCCAAGCATAGACCACTGATGCCAAAACACCGGGTTTTCACCTGCAGGGGCAAGCCATAGGCACGCCGCCAGCGTATATCTTCAGCCAGGTTCCGAAAAGGAGATCTCTCATGACCAAAGCAACCTATGCTCTTCTAGGCCTAAGCTTCCTGGCCGCACCGGTCCATGCGGACGGGGTGGCCAAGATAAACACTCACTACCTGTGGAATAGCGATGAATTCGATGATGAGCAATCCTTCGGCGTCGCGCTCGGCTATCGCTCCGCCGCCCACGCTATTGAGGTGGAATTACAGATAAACGGAATGGATTCGTCCAGGCCAGGTTTCGATGTAGACGCCGATTTGATCACCTATGCCGTTAATTATGATTACCACTTTGGCCAAGGCGAATCGCTCAGCTACTACGCCGGGATCGGAGTCGGCTATAGCGAACCCGAGTTTTACACCTCAGCCTCCATGCAAGGCAGGGACAGTATCACGCTCTGGCAGGCACGTCTGGGGGTCGAGCACCAGCTCAGCAACCGGCTATTCGTCGGTGCCGAACTGCGCTATCAGGATTTCGGTAGAATTGAGGACAACGGCGTCAGTTTCCAAATCGGCTCACCCCTGTCCGTCGGCGCATCGCTGGGCTACCGATTCTAACTTCAGCCCACGGACAGCAGCGCCGGAGAACACCTAGCGGTCGCCAGCCGGCGCTGCAATCTTATAGCTGGACACCGTCCAAGACCAGATCGTACCAGTCGTCATCACTGACGGTCAGCTCACTGACGGCCCATTCCCGCACCGACACGCCAGCCTCGTGCACGGTCAGCGGTGAACCACTGATCAAAGGATGCCACTCAGGCAGCGGCTGCCCTTCGCTCAACAGCCGATAGGCACAGGAGCGCGGCAACCAGCTGTACTCAACAACCGTTTCCGGACGCAGCTGCAAACAGCCGGGAACCCGCTGCTGCCGATGCGGATAATCACTGCAACGACAGGATTTCAGGTCAAGCAGTTGACAGGCGATCGCGGTATACAGGAACTCGCCGGTATCTTCGTCTTCAATCTTGTGCAGACAACACTTACCGCAGCCATCGCAAAGCGACTCCCACTCGGCATTGCTCATCTCTTCCAGCGATTTACCCTGCCAGAACGGCTGCGCGGCCATCAGTACTTGCCTTCGGTGGGAGCCTTGTAGAGATCGAGCAGGTACTCCTCCTTGGCCGGCGGCATCTGCAGGTAGTAACCCTTGTCACGAATCTGCGCCAACACCTCTTGTGCGTCAGCGCGTGCCAGCTTTTTCTCCGGCGTGATCAACAGCGTCATCGCCTGCTTAGCCGCACCAAACATCTCCAGCAGCGGCTCCGGCACCCGCTGCAGCTCTTCACGCTTATCGACGTACAGGTACATCTCGTCTTTCCTGGTGCTCTTGTACACCGAACAGATCATCTTCATCAGCATTACCACTAGCTAGTCTGCTGCAACGCCTGCAACAGCGGTTGTCCTATCAGGGGCTCACGCCACCCTGTCAGTCCCTGGGGCAGACAATAGCCACCGCCCCCCATTCCGGAACGCACCAGCGCTTCCAGATCACGCTTGCGCACCAGCAGCTCCGGGGCTATGTCCCACTCCGCAGCGACGGCCTGTACCGTTTTTTTCAGCACCTTGACCCGATTACCTTCCGATGAGGGCAACGGCGCGCCGGGCGCTTCGGGAACCGTGGCGCTATCCTGCGCCGCCGCCACCAGACTGAGCAAGGCTTCGCCATCCTTGGACAGCGTGCGCCCGCGGATCTGCTCGATGCGCGACAGCTCCCCCAGAGTGCGCGGCTGCTTCATCGCAATACCGACCACACTGTTGTTATGCAGCAGAAAGTTGCGCGGCATGTCGCGCACCCGAGCCTCGCGCTCTCGCCAGGCCGACACCGACTGCAGCACTTTGAGTTGTTGCGGCTTTAGCTTCCAGGCCTGACGGAAACGGTGGTAATACTGGTCCGGATCAGGCGTGACCAGCGCCTCGTCAGCGAGCTGCTGACATTCGGCCAGGACCCAGTCGTAGCTGCCCTTTTCACGCAGCCGGGTGGCCAAACGCTGATAGATCTCGTCCAGATAAACCACATCGAGCGCGGCATAGCGTCGCTGAGACTCTGTCAGCGGGCGCTGCAGCCAGTCCGAGCGCGTCTCCTGCTTGTCGACACTGAAGTTAAAGAAGGTCTCCAGCAGTCGCTGATAACCGATGGACAGCCCAAAGCCTGCAAACGCACAGGCCACCTGGGTATCAAACAGCGGCTGGGGAACCGCGCCGTAACTGCTGGCAAACAGCTCAAGATCCTCGCTGCAGGCGTGCAATACCTTGAGCACCTTGGAATCTTCGAACAACCCCACCAGAGGAGCCATACTATCGATGGCCAGCGGATCTATCAGATAAACCCCTTGAGCACAGGCCACCTGAATCAACCCGGGTTTAGGGTAAAAAGTATCGGTACGGATAAATTCGGTATCGAGCCCGATCACCGGCTGCTGTCGCCACTGGAGACACAACGCCTCCAAACGCGACTGGCTGTCTACCCATTCGGCAGCGGCCACCTTTTGATCAAAGCGCGCCTGTACGGTTTGTTCCAGCGGTCGATTAATCACAGTTGTTTGCGTCCTGCAAAAGCATGAGCCAGGGTTCCACCGTCCACGTACTCCAGCTCTCCCCCCAAGGGGACCCCGTGTGCGATACGGGTAACTGTAATAGCCAGCGGTCGAACCTGCTCGAAAATATAGTGCGCCGTGGCTTCGCCCTCGACAGTCGGATTGGTGGCGATCACCAATTCGCTGATATCACTGTGCTGCACCAACTCCAGTAGCTGCGGAATGCCAACCTCTTCAGGCCCCAGCCCATCGATGGGCGACAGGTGTCCGTGCAGCACATAATAGCGCCCGCGGAAGCTGCCCGTCTGCTCGATGGCGAGGACATCAGCGGGGGTTTCCACCACGCAGATCAGCGATTCATCGCGCCGCTCGCTGCTGCAGATCTTGCATTCATCAAGCTCGGTCAACGTGCGGCAGCGACGGCAATGCCCTACCCGCTCCATCGCTTCGCTGAGGGATTGGGCCAGCTTCAGCGCGCCAGAGCGATCACGCTCCAGCAACTGAAACGCCATCCGCTGGGCGGACTTGGCTCCAACGCCGGGCAACACCCGCAGCGCACCAATCAACTGATCAATCAGGGGGCTGAACGACATATTCAGAACGGCATTTTGAAGCCGGGAGGCATGCCCATGCCACCGGTCAACGCAGCCATTTTCTCCTGGTTGCTGGCTTCGATCCGACGCACAGCATCGTTAACCGCTGCGGCCAGCAGATCCTCAAGAATCTCTTTGTCCTCTTGCAGCAGGCTCGGATCAATTTCGACCTTACGCACATCGTGACGACCGGTCATGGTGATTTTCACCATACCGGCGCCGGACTCGCCGACCACTTCCGCATTCGCCAGCTCTTCCTGTGCCTGCTGCAGTTTCTGCTGCATCTCCTGGGCCTGCTTCATCAGGTTGCCCATACCACCTTTCATCATCGCTCTCTACCTCGTGGGTTCGGGATCTAAAGGACGCACCGATGCAAGATCCAGGCTGGCATCAAAACGCTCAATGATCGCCTGTACATTGGGATCCTGTTCAATGGCGGCTAGCGCCTCCGCCTGACGCTCACGCTGCTTACGCGCCTTGTATTGCGCCGGCGTTTCACGACTGCTCTCTGCTTCGACCACAGCCAGTGTGACCGGTGCCGAAAAATACTCACTCAACGCGGCCTCAATCCGCCGGGCATGGGTATCGTTGAACAGATGATACTGTTGCGCCCCGAGGCTAAAACAGAGCGTGCTCTCTTTTACCTCCTCCAGTGCGGCGTTTGCGGCTATGTTGTAGGTCATGCCGGTGACGCCAATCGCGGCCAGGAGAGAAATCCAATCCTCCGGCTGCAACGCATCCAGCCGCAGCGCCGGCGTGTCACCGGCAGGCGCAGCTTGCGCGGAGGTGGAGTGTGCATCAACCCTGGACTCAGCCGCGACCTCCGGCTGCAGAGAAGCAACCCGAGACGGGGCTGTCAATTCGGGGCCGGGATCCAGCACAGGATCCGACGCCACCGCCTCCTCGAACGGCGCTACGGCGCCTTCAGTCGAGAGGGGGTGTTCCACCCCCGCCGCCGGGGGCTCAGGCTTTTTTAGCGGGTCGTCGCCCCCGGATTGCTCCCAAGGGGGCATCTGTTCGTAAGCTGACAGATCTTCGCCATCGGCCACATGGTTATCGCTCTCATCTGTCACCGGCGGGCGCGGTGATGGAGAGTCGGCAGCAGTAGCGCTGGCGGGACGGGGATCGGCCTGCTCCGCCTGTATTTCCGGCGCGGTTACCACCGGCGTAGCGACAGCCTCCGGTGTCGAAGCGTCTGGCAACGCTACCTCCCCGGCCTGTACCGGGCGGAAGGCGATCATTCGCAGCAGCGTCATCTCAAGCCCGTCACGGGGATCAGGTACATGCGGCAAGTCTCGCCGCCCGTTGAGCGCTATCTGATAAAAAAGCTGTACATCTTCGGCCCGCAGACTGCCCGCTAAGGCAACAACGGCATCCCGGTCGCCCTGGCTGTTATCGACACTGTCCGGCACCATCTGCGCCAAAGTAATGCGATGCAGCAGACTCAGCAGCTCCGCCAGCACGCCGTCGTAGTCAGCACCAAACTCCGCCATGCTGGCCACCGCCTGCAACGCACCCGACGCCGATCCGGAGCCCACCTGCTGCAGCAGAGTCATCACCTGACGGTGGTCAACGCTCCCCAGCATGGCGCGCACATCTGCTTCGCGCAGCTCGCCACTGCAGAAGGCGATTGCCTGATCGGCCAAACTCATAGCGTCACGCATACTGCCGCTGGCCGCTCTGGCCAACAACCACAAGGCCGCATCTTCGTAGCTAAACTGCTCCGCCGTCAGCACCATCTGCAGATGCTCAACGATCCGTTCCGCCACCATATTCTTCAGATTGAACTGCAAGCAGCGGGACAGGATAGTCACCGGCAATTTCTGCGGATCGGTGGTGGCCAACAGGAATTTGATATGGGGGGGCGGCTCTTCGAGCGTCTTCAGCAGCGCGTTGAAACTGCTGGTGGAGAGCATGTGCACTTCGTCGATCAGGTAAACCTTGTAACGGCCCTGACTCGGCGCATATTGCACGTTTTCCAGCAACTCGCGAGTATCTTCTACCTTGGTCCGCGATGCGGCATCCACCTCGATCAGATCAACAAAGCGGCCTTCACTGATCTCACGGCAGGGTGAACACTGGCCACAGGGACGGGAACTGACGCCCTGTTCGCAATTCAGTGCTTTGGCAAACAGACGTGCGATGGAGGTCTTGCCGACCCCGCGGGTACCGGTAAACAGGTACGCGTGGTGAAGGCGGTTACTGTCGAGGGCGTTGATCAACGCCTTGAGGACATGCTCCTGCCCCACCATCTCGTGAAAGCTGGCGGGGCGCCATTTGCGTGCGAGTACCTGATAGCTCATGAAGTGTCGATAATCTGCCGGAATGTCCGAGCGTTACGCACGCCCGATTTTGGCCTCCTATGCTAGCGGCAAGCGCCCCGGATAGCCAGCAAAAGGCCAAGTTTTAGTCGCCGCCAGGACCAGTCATCCGACGGCAAAGATACAGCAAGGAGGGCAAAAACCAAGAGCACGGAGAGGCCCCAGTACACAGGAACAAATTGAGACAAAAACCGGCTGACGAGCCCAAAATGGAGGCGGCCCCGCAGCCACACCCCGGCACACGAGTCCACCGCTGTGGCTGCTCCCTTCCGGGCCTGACCAGGTTCACGGTTTATCGTTGCGGGGGGACCACAGGGCCACCATAACGAAGCCGCCAATGTAGCGACGGGGCGGGATTATCCCTGATCCCCCATCACCTTGCAACCACAATCCCTCAGGGTTGGGCGATAAGACGACGCACCATCTCGTCCGCCTGCTCGTCATCCCAGTCCGCGTAGCTGCGCAGGTAACTCAGCACGCGCCCATCGCGATCAAGAAAGAAGCTGGCAGGAAACACATCCACAGGATAAACCCGACCAAACTCGGCCGTGGTACTGGTGTAGAGGGCCAGATGCTCAAGTTTGAGGTCGTCATAAAACGTCTTCACCGCATCGAACCCGGCGCGATCCAGCGCCACCGCAACCACCACGAAATCATCGCCGCCCAGCCGCTGCTGCAACCGGTCCAGTGCCGGCAACTCGCGGATACAGGGCGGGCACCAGGTGGCCCAGAGGTTCAACAACACCACCTTGCCCTTGAATGCGCTCATATCCAACGACTGCTGATTATCCAGCACCAGCTTAACCGGCTCGACTACTTGCGGCGGGTCGAGCACGATAAAGCTGTTGACGGTGCCGTCGGAAGGCTCGGTTTCCTCATGGTTGGCAACGGCGGAAAAGCTGGCCAGCGACAAAAACAGCAACAGAGCGGCACAACGCATAAGTAAGACTCCCGATCAACAATGGCGCCATTGTACGACCTGTGCCTGATCTGTGCATCCACCCGTGCACCTCGTGCTATTATACCGGCCCGCAACGCCACCCCACCGACATCATGCAGCTTTACGATCATATCAACGGCCTCGGGCGCGACCTCAAGCAGCGCTTCGGCGAGAAAGTGCACAAACTCAGCATCAACGCCGGCTTTACCTGCCCCAATCGCGACGGCACCCTCGGTCGCGGCGGCTGCACGTTTTGCAACAACGCCTCGTTTAACGCGCACAGTCGCCAGGCCCCCAGCATTCGCGAACAGCTTGAAAGCGCCAAACCGGATATGCGCGCCAAGCGCTATCTGGCTTACTTTCAGGCCTACACCAACACCTACGCCGAAACCGAGGCGCTGCGACAACAGTATGAACAGGCGCTGGCAGTGGCGGATATGGTGGGGCTGTGCGTGGGCACCCGACCCGACTGCGTGCCCGACGCCACCCTCGATCTGCTCACCGGATACAAGGATGCCGGTTACGAGGTTTGGCTGGAGTTAGGCCTGCAGACCGCCTTTGACACCACCCTGGACCGGATCAATCGTGGCCACGACTTTGCCGCTTACGTGGACGCGGTCAATCGGGCCCACGCCCGGGGGCTCAAGGTGTGCACCCATCTGATCGTTGGCCTGCCGGGCGAAGCGCCAGAGGATAGTCTGGTCACCCTTGAGCGGGTGTTGGAGCACGGCTGCGAGGGGCTGAAGCTGCACCCGCTGCACATCGTCAAGGGCAGCATCATGGCGCGGCAGTGGAAGAAGGGCGAGATTGACGCCATCAGCCAGGATGACTACGTGAGAGTGGCCGCCGATATGATCCGGCACACGCCCTGGGAGGTGGTCTACCACCGCGTCACGGCTACGGCCCGCAAACCCACGCTGCTGGCGCCGGAATGGTGTGAGAATCGCTGGCCGGCGTTCAACGCCATCGCGGGCGAACTGGTTGAAAAAGGCGGCCAGGGCAGCGCCCTGAAGAGCGCGGCCTCAAACTGTTAAAACAACTGACCAGCGCCCCCTCCATCGGCCGCTGGCGCGCAGCACAGCTTACTCGGTGACGTTCTGCAGTTTGTCGATATCCAGTACGCGAATTTCGCGACCTTTAATGACGATCACCTCGTTTTGTGCCAGCCGAGCCATTATTCGTGACAGGGTTTCGGGCTTGACCGATAGCCGTGACGCAATGACATGCTTGGGAGTTTCGAGATAGATGGTGCAACCGTCTGCTGCATTGGATGGCAATAACCCCAGCAAAAAACGAACCACGCGGTGGGTGGCGTTCTGCTGGGTTAGCTGCACCACATCGTTTAAACGGGCGTGCAAGCGCATGCTGAGATCGCCCAGAATGCGCATGCAGGCATCGCTGTTGTTGCGCAACAGGGGTATATAGGCATCGCCGGGGATCGCAAACAACCGTGTGGCGCGCACTGCTTCCGCGGTTACCGGGTAGTTAGGGCGCTGCATGAAAAGCACCGCCTCGGCGAGCGCCTGCCCGGGGTTGATCAACTCAACCACTTTTTCATGGCCGTCGGCGGTGGTGTGAAACAATTTGATCTGGCCGTCTGCCACTAAGTAGAAACGCTTGGCAGGCTCTTGCTGGCGGAACAGATACTGCTCCGCCTCAAGGTTAACCTGCTCGACGCGCTCAACCAGTTGCTGAAGCTCTGACGGTGACAGCGACGAAAACAGGTAATGGCGTTTGAGCGAGGCGACAACAGCGTCGCGGTCGACGAGTAATGACATGGAGTGATCCGGCCGATTGAACAGGTCGGCCAGTATAGCACTCCATTGGGTACGGTAAGGTCAGCTGACGCGGCGCATCTTCTTGCGGTTCTGGATCACCAGACACTGCTCCGCATAAGGCTGCTGTTTGAGGATCACCTTGAGCAAGGTGTCGTGGCCGATCGGCAGAAACTCGGCTTCGTCGACCATCTCTTTCAGCGGGCCGATCGCCTCTACCCGCTCATGCTTTTGCAACCATTCCATCACCAGAATATTGGAACGGTCGGTAAGCCCGGTACGACGGCAGCTTTCGCGAATCAAACATTGATCGCAGATGGGGTTCATCTGCTTTTTACGGTGGACAGTTTTGGCCTGTATGGCCGAGCCACGATAACGGCGCCAGTCATCAATCCAGGATATTTTGCGGCGAGAGATGCGGATGGCCAACACATAGCCACCGTAGACCATCAACGCAAAGCCGGCCCAGAATACGATCCAGCTTTCGATAAAGCGCACCGCCAACACCCCCATTCCGATAAACAGGAAGGGCAGGGACTCGTAAAAATCCTCGTGCAGAAACAGATTTTTCTGGCTCTTCGGCATCCGCTTGTTGACCCGGCGCGCGTCTGAACGCAGCACCCAGGTAATCGCTCCGGCCGTGTACAGCACCCAAGCGAACAGAATAACCATCCAGTTGGATTGAGTCGAAATCAGCCCAAGGGAACCGAACAGGTAGAGGTAGGGTAAAACTTCGTACAGAGGCCGGGGTAACATGAAGCTCAGAATCCATTAAGCAGCTGACGTAGCCGCCTATGTTAACCGAAGGTCACTTTTTCAGCAGTGGTTTACGCCGCTATAGTTGATCCAAGTCATGACCTTCATCTACCGATGCCCTGTTTAAAAGTTGAACCATGCATGAACGTCAACAACGACCTTACACGCGGGCTGTGCTTGCTGGCCGCCCTGCTCGGTTTTCCCGCCCAAGCCTCGGAGCAGGACGAGGAAGACACAGCGAAGGGCCTCCGCCCTGTGAGTACCTCGCCGGCATCGACGGCAGCGGCCGCTACCGGCAACGTGCAGCTGTTGAGCCGCGAGCTTTCACCGGGCACCACAACCACCCTTTACTGGAACAGTCAGCAGCTACTCGGTGCCACAACTGCCCCCATACCGGTGCTGGTTACCCGTGGCAAGCAACCCGGCCCGGTAGCATGCCTGACCTCTGCCATACATGGCGACGAACTGAACGGTATCGAGATCAACCGTCGGGTGGCCCACCAGATTCAACCGGAACAGCTGGCCGGCACCCTGATCAGCGTGCCTGTGGTTAATGTCGACGGGCTGCTGCGCCGCGACCGTTACCTCTCCGACCGGCGCGACCTCAACCGCTCGTTCCCCGGCGACCCTCAGGGCTCAACTGCGGCGCGCGTTGCCTACAGCCTGTTCGAAAATATCATTCGCCACTGCGACTTCTTGATCGACATGCACACCGGTTCGCACTTTCGCGAGAATCTGCCACAACTGCGTGCCGACCTGACCATTCCCGCCATCGCGGAACTAAGCCAGGGATTTGGCTCGATCTCGGTCCTGCAGAGCGCAAGCCCGCCGGGAAGCCTGCGCAGTGCCGCCACCGCTGCCGGCATACCTGCGGTGGTAATGGAGGTGGGCGGACCGCTCAGCCTTGACGAAGAGATGGTCGCTCTGGGGGTGAAGAGCGTGCGCAGCCTTTTAAGCGCCCGCGAAATGATCAGCAACGACAGTTTCTGGTCATCACCGCAACCGGTCTTTTACCAGTCCAGTTGGGTACGGGCCGAGCAGGGCGGCATCCTGATCAACAAGCGCAACCTTGGCGACCGGGTCAACACTGGCGCGCTGCTGGGAATCATCAGCGATCCGATCACCAACGCCATCACTGAAGTTCTGGCTCCCTTTGACGCAGTAATCCTCGGCCGCGCCCAGAACCAGTTTGTCAGCCCCGGCTACGCGCTGTTTCATCTCGGCCGGCCCAGCAGCCTGGAAGCCCTTGAGCGCCAAGGCGAAGTGGAAAAACGCAACGCTGTTGAGACCGCAGCAGAACAACTGGGTATCAAACCGCCGGCCTCAACGGCGCCAAGCTCCCCGCCGCCGACGACGGACCTGGCACCGAAGAACTGAAGCCAGAGCCGGGCACAGCCGTGCGAATTGCGGATAAGCCGGGCCAATTAGCGTGCCCACCCCTTCCCTTTGCGGCTATCGACCTACTTATATCAGCACAGATTGTGTGTCATAGTATTACCCATTCAAATTCAGGTGTTTTCTGGTTGACACGCACGCCACCCAACCTGGATGGAACCTTCACTCTTCTGCTTGGAAGCATGCTGTGCGGCTTTGACATCATCGCCGCCGAATTTGCCGTGCTTCCTGCCCTGCCACTCTATGCCGTGCTGGGCGCACTGGCGCTGGCCACCGCGCTGATTGGCGGACTGCAGATCCTTGCCCGGGAACACGACGACCTGCTCGACCTGCTGACCGAAATGACCTGCTAGCATACTGGCATTCATGCCGCTGGAGCGGGATAATCGGCGGCTCATTCTGCTGTACCGAGGTCTGCTTTGTCTTCACTTCAGAATCTGGCACCCGCACCCCTGTGGCGTCATTTTGCCGACATCTGTTCAATCCCCCACCCCTCCCGACAGGAGGCAGCACTGATCGCCCATATCGAGGCCTTTGCCAAACAGCAGGGCCTCCATCATCAGCGCGATCACGCCGGCAATCTGATTCTACGCAAACCGGCTTCACCCGGATTAGAGCACCATCCCGGGGTTATCCTGCAAAGCCACTTGGACATGGTGCCGCAAAAAAGCGACCACTCGGCCCACGATTTTTCTCGCGATCCGATCCGGCCCCAAGTGGTCGACGGCTGGGTAACTGCCACCGAAACTACACTGGGGGCCGACAACGGTATCGGCGTGGCGGCAATTCTCGCCGTCATGGAAAGTGATGACCTGATCCACGGCCCGCTGGAAGCGCTGCTGACGGTCAACGAAGAAGCCGGCATGGACGGTGCCATGGGGCTGGAGCCCGGCATCCTGCAGGGAAAATGGCTGCTTAATCTCGACTCCGAGCAAGAGGGCGAGCTCTATGTCGGCTGCGCCGGCGGTATCGACGCCACCCTGACACTCCCACTGGAGCGCGGCAACCACCGCGAAGGAGCCGGCTTTGCCGTGGTCATCAGCGGCCTCGCCGGCGGCCATTCCGGCATCGACATCCATCTGCCACGGGGTAACGCCAACCGCCTGCTGGCCGAACTGTTGCTGCCCTTTGCCGAACGTGGCGATCTGACGCTGGGCGGATTCGAGGGCGGCAGCCTGCGCAACGCCATCGCCCGACGTGCCGAAGCGATCGTCGCCACCGCCGCCAGCGATGCGCAGACCCTGACAGCAGAGCTGCAACAGGCTGCGGCCGAGCTGCAATCGCACTGGGCCGACGACGAACCTGATCTGGCTATCCGCATCCACCGCTGCCCCATAGAGCAACCAACGCTGAACGGCTCATCCAGCCTGCGCCTGCTGAATGCGATTCTCACCTGCCCCCACGGCGTCTTCACCATGCATCCCGATCTTGCTGGCGTGGTGGAAACCAGTAACAATCTGGCCCGGGTAACCCTGCAGCAAGATCACGCCCAACTGCTCTGCCTGGCACGCAGCGCACGCGAGGCCGGGCGGGATGAAGTCTGTGCCACCATCGGCGAGGTCGCCAAGGCGGTCGGCGCCGCGTTGGAACTGGCCGGCGCGTATCCTGGCTGGACACCCAACCCGTCCTCTCCCCTGCTGGCAACCCTCAACGCGCTGCACACCAAACTGTTTGGCCAGCCAGCGGAAATTAAGGTAATCCATGCGGGACTGGAATGCGGCCTGTTGGCGGCAGCCTACCCGCAGTGGGAGATGATCTCCTTTGGCCCAACCATCTGCTTCCCCCACTCACCCAGCGAGAAGGTAGAGATCGCCAGCGTCGAGCGCTTTTGGCGTTACCTCTGCCACAGTCTGGAACGGCTGGCAACAAGTTGAAACCGGCAACAGCCGAGACCAAAAAGCCCCGCAATGCGGGGCTTTTTGGTCATTGGGCAGCAGACTACTGCATATCGATATAGGCGCGCTGAACATCGCGCAGATCAAGCTCCAGGATGGTGGCGTAGGTATCCTCCTGCACCGGATAACTCTTCACTACCCGCGCGCCCCGAACGATACCGCCCACCGCGCTGTCGAACTGGTCACTCTGCAGTACCATATCGCGAACCTGGGTGGTACCAAACAGGTACTGACCATGGACGATCGCCGCCAGCTCCTGGTATGCACGCAACTTGGAGGCCCGCATCGCATTCAGCATTTTCTGGTTCGGAGTCGCTCCTGGCTGGGCACTGATCGGCGCATAACCGGTAGCTGTAACCAGCCGCGCCTCCGACGACACTTTCACTGGCTGACCGGATCCGGTGCTCTCGGCAATGGAACGCTGGGCGCGGTTGAACTGGTAACTCAGGGTGTCGCAGCCCGCCAGCACCAGCGAAGCAGCCACCAACAGGGTAACTTTTTTCATAACCAATGCGGACCTCACTGCAGCGGCACCCCGCCGTTTTCGATAATCATCCCATCACGGCTGCTGAACGGACTGTAGCCGGGCAGTCCACCTTCCAGCGCTTGCAGTCCGATCTGCGACTGCCCGGTAGCCACCACCTGTTGGGTGATGGTATCAAACATCCGCGCATTCACGGTGACACCGTCGCCCTGCGCACTGAAGGTTCCGCTCAACACGTAACTGATACGGTGCTGGCGATAGTAGTCGGACAGCGCCGGCGAGGTCAGCCCGGCGGCTCCCTCACCGAAAGGCAACGCGCGATGGTCGATAAGATTGTATCCGCGCGCCTGCAGCTCGTGGTAGAAGCCCTCGGCAAGCTGATCGCCAAAACCACGATGCGCCGCTGGCTGGTCGAGATCGACAAAGGGACTGATGGCGATGGGCAAGGTTTTGATTCCGCGCTGGCGCAAGCTGGCATCGATCTGTTCCGCCATCTGGCGCACCGGCAGCCCCAAGGGACCACTGGGCAGCGTAGCCAGGGCCGGCTGATCCGCCGCCGGCAGGCGGGGGCTGTCAGGCGCCAAGGTGACCTGTACCGGCTGCTGCAACTCCACCTGCACCGGTTCGGTGACCTTGACCGCACAACCTGCCAGCAGCAACGCTGGCAGCAGTAAACCGCTCCGTTTCATCATGGTGTATCCGGCAACTCCTTGGTTTGGGATAGAATCTAACATAAAGCGCCGGTAGCGACAGCCACCGGTCTGATACCGATTTGCGTCAAGCCACCAAATTACTTACTTTTAGCGGCTGACTGAGCTGACTCTGAATAGGCGGACCCCGTGTTGCGATTGATTGCCACCCTGCTGCTGCTCTCCCTCGGCGTGACCGCCCAGGCTGTCACCGTGGAAGCGGAGGGCCGCGCGCTGATCTACAATCGCGATCTCGACAGTGCCCGCCAGCAAGCGATCAACAACGCCGCCCAGCAAGCCCTGCTGCAAGCCGGCGCCTATATCAACAGCCGCCAACGAGTCAGCGACGGCATTTTGATGACCGACCATCTGCAGGTGCGCATGAAAGGTGAACTACAGAACATCCGCGTACTCAGCGAGCAGATCGAAGGCGACCAGTTGCAGGTCAAGATTCGCGCTGAGGTTGACACCGACGAAACCTGCGCAGCCACGGCTGCCGGGCAGCAATACCTGAAGTCAGCCGCAGTGGCGGGCTTTCCCATCGCCCAGCCGAGCCAGGCCGCCATTGGCGATCTGAGTGCGGCGAGCAGCCAGATCGCCGCCCAACTGACTGCCCGGATCGGTTCGCGTGATCACCTGCGCGCGCTCGATGCTAGCTACCTTAACGTACACACCAATCCCGCCACAGCCAGCAGCCGCCAGACCGGCAACGGCAGCCTCACCGACGCTCTGCCCGCCTTCCGTGATCTCGATGTCCAGTTCATTGTTTCCGGGATCGTTCGCGACCTCAGCATGTACCAGCCGGAGAAGGACAACGAGGGCAACGTGCTGCGGGTTTGGTATGACCAGCTGGACTACCGTGGGCGCCAACACCTGCGCAACTTCGCCCTGGACGTATTTATTCACGATGGCTTTACCGGCGCCCTGCTGTTCAGCCGCAGCTACCGGGTAGGAGGGCTCTGGAACAGCGACCGCCACACTAAAACCGGCTTTATGACCCCCGCCTTTCTGGCAACCGATTACGGCCAGAAGGTACGTCAGTTGCTCACCCGCATCAGCGCCGACCTCGACAGCGCCGTGCGTTGCGAACCCTTCAGCACCCGTATTGTCAGCACCGACGGCAACCGGATCACCTTTAACGCGGGGAGCGTCACCGGGATCCGCCCTGGAGACACACTGCGAGTGTACCGTCGTTCCACCCTGTTCGATCCCCAGAACCAGCCGCACATCCGTCTGGAAGACACCCGCGCATCATTGGTAGTCAACGAAGTGCATCCGCTGTTCGCCACCGGCAATCTGAGCCAGCCGGCCAACAGTCTGAACATCCAGCAGGACGACATTCTGATGGCCCGCTAAGGCGGGAACCGATTAACCCCCTAGCGCTCTAACAGCCTCTAATTCGCTGGAGAACACCCATGCCCAAGGCCTGTGACCTGAAAAAAGGTGACGTCATTCAGATCGACAACCACCTCTATATCGCCAAACAGATCGAGGTTAAATCCCCCTCGTCACGTGGCGCACAGACGCTCTATAAAACCCGCTTCGCCCGGGTACCCGACGGCCAGAAGTACGAACAGACCTACACCGGCGACGACATGCTGCAACCGGCCGATCTGCGCCGCTGCGAAGTACAGATGCTGTATCGCGAAGGCGATCTGGTCAACTTCATGGCCACCGAGGACTATACCCAGTACGCTCTCAACGAAAGCGATCTGGAAGAACAGTTACCTTACCTCTTCGATGGCATTGAAGGCCTGACCGCATTGATCGTCAACGAGCAGATGATCGGTCTGGAGCTGCCGGCCTCGGTGATCATGACCGTTGAAGAGACCGCGCCTGCTATCAAGGGCGCGTCAGCCAGTGCACGCACCAAACCCGCCCGCTTCGCCACCGGCCTCGAGGTTCAGGTGCCTGAGTACCTGGCCAGCGGTGAGCGAATCAAGATCAATACAGCCACCGGCAAGTTCATGTCTCGCGCCTAGGAGCACTATGATTCGTTACCCCGCAACCCGACCAATCCTCGCCGCTCTGACTCTGGTTCTGGCCGCCTGCCAGCCCTCCGAGCCGGTGCGCGACGGTGAGCCGCACTATCAGCGCATCGGTCATGCGCCGGCACTGCAGCCCGAGTTCAATGACGCATCGCTGCCCGACTTCAGCCAGATCACCGATGTCAAAACCAAGAAAGCTGAATTTTTCGGCTTTCTTGAGCCGCTGGTAGCGCACCAGAACAACCACCTGGCAACCCTGCGAACACACCTGCTGAAGCTGGATCAGGCCTTCGTCGATCAGGGCGGACTGCATCCGGACGACCTCGCCTGGCTGCAGCAGATGGCAGAGCTGTTCCGGGTGGATAGCGCGCAGCCAGCCGAACAACTGGCGCGACTGAAGCGCAAGGTCGGCCAGATCCCTACCGCGATGGTGCTGGCCCAGGCCGCCAATGAATCCGCCTGGGGCACATCCCGGTTTGCCCGTGAAGGCAACAACCTGTTCGGCATGTGGTGTTTTCGCCCCGGCTGCGGGCTGGCCCCGCTGCAGCGGGCAGAGGGCGCCACCCATGAGGTCGCCGCGTACGACAGTGTCGAGGAGGGGATCAACCGTTACCTGATCAACCTTAATGCCAACAGCAGTTACCGCGACATGCGTGCCATCCGCAGCTGTCTGCGTCAGCAACAGAAACCGCTTAGCGGCCGGGCGCTGGCAGCAGGTCTGACCGGCTATTCAGAGCGCGGCAGCCATTATGTGCAGGAGTTGCGGGCGATGATGCGGATCAACGAGCTCGAACCCTGGGCCCGGCCCTGGTGGGGCAATGTGGATACAGACCACCCCTGTTACGAGCTGGTGCAGGTAGTGATCGACCAGCCCGATCCGATTCTGGTGGCCGACACACCAGCCAGCGACGCGGCAGCATCGGTCGATGCGGTTAGCTCTTTGGACGCCGGGTTGATAAACGACGCGAACGCCGCAGCCTCACTGGCGACCCAGGCGGTCAGCGCCGCGACCGCAACGGACAGCACCCCGGTGTCTGCCGCGGTCAAGGCAATCGCCGGCAACACCTTATCCGGCGCGGTTACCGCCGAGTAGATCGATCAGGCCGGTCTGCTCACCGCTATGGCCACGGGCCTGGTCGCCAAACCAGGCCAGTCGCTGATGCAGATTAACCACCTCACCAACAATAATCAGCGAGGGAGGTTGCAGCTGGGCAGCTTCGTTGAGCTCCGCAATGGTAGCCAGGGTGCCGGTCAGCACTCGCTGGTCTGGCGTCCCACCCTGCTGTATCAGCGCCACCGGGGTATCCGCCGGTTTGCCGTGCCGCGTTAACTGGGCACAGAGATAACCCAACCGATGCAGCCCCATATAGAACACGATGGTCTGGTTGGGGTGCACCAGCTCGGGCCAGTTGAGTTCACTGGTACGATTCTGCAACTGGCCGGTGACAAACTTCACCGACTGGGCATAATCACGATGGGTCAGCGGGATTCCCGCCGACGCCGAACACGCTGAGGCGGCAGTGATGCCCGGCACCACCTGAAACGGCACCCCCTGCTCGGCCAGCAGTGCCAGCTCCTCACCGCCGCGCCCGAAGATAAAGGGATCACCGCCCTTCAGCCGCAGCACCCGCTTCCCCTGCTGGGCCAACGTCACCAGCAGCTGATTGATATCCTCCTGCGGCACCGCATGATTGGAACGCGCCTTGCCGACGTAGATACGGTCAGCATCAACCCGGCAGAGATTCATCACCGCCTCGGAAACCAGCCGGTCGTAGAGCACCACATCGGCCTGCTGCATCAACCGCAACGCCTTGAAGGTCAGCAGTTCCGGATCGCCGGGACCGGCCCCCACCAGATACACTTCACCAACCGCCGGCTGGTGCTCATGCTGCTCCAGCATCCGTTGCAGCAACGCTTCCGCTTGCTGTTCCTGACCGGCAGCGACCCGCTCGGCCACGGTGCCCTGAAACACCCGCTCCCAGAACTGGCGGCGTTCCCGCAGGGAGCTGAAGCGCTGCTTGACCTGCTCACGGAAGCGACCGGCCAGCTGCCCCAGGCGGCCGTAGGAGGTGGGAATCAGGGTTTCCAACCGGGCCCGCAGTAGCCGCGCCAGTACCGGAGCGCGGCCGCCACTGGAAACCGCCACGACAATGGGCGAACGATCGACGATAGAGGGAAACACGAAACTGCAAAGTCCGGGGCAGTCCACCACGTTAATCGGCAGATTGATCGCCACGGCATCCGCATGCACCTGGCGATTGACCGAATCATCATCGGTGGCCGCAATTACCAGCACTTTACCTTCCAGCAGTTGGGCACAATAGTCGCCGACCACCAGCGCCCCGCCGTTGGCCGTGAGCAGTGCGGTCAGTTCATCGGTAAACGCCGGCGCTACCGCCACCACCCGCGCTCCGGCACGCACCAGCAGGCCGGCCTTGCGCTGCGCCACCACACCACCGCCCACCAGCAAGCAGTCGCGACCCTTGAGATCGAAAAAAAGGGGCAGAAAATCCACGTGTTTGACTCCGCATTACGATCGGGTTAGGGAAACCCATAGCCTAAAACAAACAAGGCCGCGAGATGCGGCCTTGTGGGTGTCCTCGTCAGGAGGGTTTGTTCAACGAACTGGCAGGGTGCAGACCACACTCCTTCAACTCGGGATTCTCCCACCACCAGCGGCCGGCACGCACATCCTCACCCATGGCGATAGAGCGAGTACAGGGCGCACAACCGATACTGGGGTAGTGCTGATCATGAAGCGCGTTGTAAGGTAATTCGCAGGCTTTGATGTAAGCCCAGACCTCTTTCTCGCTCCAGTCCGCCAGCGGATTCAGTTTCTGCAACTGGTTACCTTCGTCCCATTCGCTGAACTCGATGGTACCGCGAGTTACTGCCTGCTCGCGGCGAATACCGGTTACCCAGGCTTTCTTATCCGCCAGCGCGCGCTTAAGCGGCTCCACTTTGCGCACGTGGCAGCAGCCCTTGCGCAGCTCGACGCTCTGGTAGAAGGCGTTGATACCGTTCTGGTGGACATAGGCTTCCAGCTGGGTCGCATCGGGGTAGTAGACTTTGACCTTGGTATCGTAGCGCTGCTCGATCTTAGCCAGCAGTTGCAGAGTCTCTTCCGGCAGGCGGCCGGTATCCAGACTGAAGATTTCGATACCGGGCACATGTCGACAGATCAGATCGGTAATCACCACATCCTCAGCCCCGAGACTGTTGGCGAAGGTCACCTCACCATAGGTTTCCAGAGCCTCCTTGAGCAGACCAATGGAATGATCAACCTTGGCCTGCAATGCACTTTCAAGCTGGGTCACTGCTTATTCTCCCTCGCTGTTCTTCCGCCACCCTTGCCGCTCAGGACTGCCGATAGATGGGACGGGGATCGTCCTCGGCACCCTGATAACAGACGGTGATCTCGTCAAAGGCGCTAAGCATATCATCACTGTAGCGCTCAGCGGGCACATCATAGGCGTTTATGCCGCAGCGGGCCATATAGCGCAGCCGATCCCAGGTGACGTCGCCCACCGCGCGAATCTCGCCGGTAAAGCCATGATGTTGCCGCAGCATACGCGCCAGACTGAAACCGCGGCCGTCAGCAAAACTGGGGAAGGCCACGGCAACCAAAGCCAGACGGTCCAGATCGGAGAGCAGCGGGTCGAGTTCGCTGTCACCATCAATCACCACACCCAACCGGCCGTCGCGCGCCTTCAGCTGATCCGCATGCTCTAGCCACAGGGCAAAATCCACCAGCAGATCACCGGACTGCTTCAGCCCCTCTTCGCTGTCGACGCGAACCCAGGTATCAGCCGCCGGCTGACGATCAATGATTAGCGGCATAGACACGCTCCTTAAACGGTTGGTTACCCACGCGACGGACAGTATCGAGGAAGCGCTCGCCCTCATCGCGAATCTCAACGTAAGTATCGAGGATCTTCTGCAGGGTATCGCCGACCTCGGCCAGCGGAATCGACTTACCCAGCACCTTACCGATCGATGCATCTTCGGCCGCCGATCCGCCCAGAGTAAACTGGTAGTAGGACTCGCCATTCTTGTCGACTCCCAGAATCCCGATATGCCCCACGTGGTGATGGGCACAGGCGTTGATACAACCAGACATCTTCAGCGACAGGTCGCCGAGGTCATAGAGGTAGTCCATATCATCGAAGCGCTCCTGTACCTGACGGGCCACGCTCAGGGTTTCCGCATTGGCCAGACTGCAGAAATCCAGTCCGGGACAGCAGATCATATCGTTGATGGTGCCGACGACCGGACGCGCCAGACCGAGTTCGCCCAGGGCCTGCCACAAGGGGTAAAGGTCCGCCTGCTTGATATGGGCAAACACCATGTTCTGCTCGTGGGTGGTGCGCACCTCACCGAAGTTGTAGCGATCAGCCAGATCGGCGACCTCGTCCATCTGAACATCGGAAAGGTCACCGGGAGCCTTGAGATAATCTTTCAGAGTCAGGGTCACGGCACGATAGCCGGCCACCTTATGAGGCACGGTATTGCGTTCGATCCAGACGGCAAAATCACGCTCGCTGGCGAGCTTTTCAGCGTAGCTGGTGTCTGCCGCGGCATTGGCATCGTAGGCCGGTGGTTGGAAATCAGCCTTGATCCGATCAACGTAGGCATCGGTCAGGGTCAGCTCGCCGCCCTTGATCCGTTCCCACTCGGCTTCGACCCGGTTGCGGAAATCCTCCACACCCAGGCTCTGCACCAGAATCTTGATCCGCGCCTTGTACTTGTTGTCACGACGGCCCCACAAGTTATAGACCCGCAGAATCGCTTCCAGATAGGCCAGCAATTCTTGGCGCGGCAGAAAATCGCGAATCACCTTACCGATCATCGGTGTGCGACCGAGGCCGCCGCCGACAAGAATTTCGAACCCCTGCTCGCCGGCATCATTGTTCACCACGTGGACGCCTATGTCGTGCACCTGTGTGGCGGCACGGTCCGATCTGGAGCCGGTACAGGCAATCTTGAACTTGCGCGGCAGATAAGCGAATTCGGGATGCAACGCGGCCCACTGACGGATGATCTCGCTCCAGGGACGCGGATCTTCAATCTCGTCAGCAAACACACCGGCGAAATGATCGGAGCCCACACTACGGATACAGCTACCGCTGGTCTGAATGGCGTGCATCTGCACCTTGGCCAGGTCCGCCAGGATATCCGGTACCTGCTCCAGCGCCGGCCAGTTGAACTGCACATTCTGGCGGGTGGTGAAGTGGGCGTAGCTCTTGTCGTACTTGCGCGACACTTCAGCCAACGCACGTAACTGCTGGGACGACAGCAGGCCGTAGTTGATGGCCACCCGCAGCATCGGCGCGTGGCGTTGGATATAGAGTCCGTTCTGCAACCGCAGCACGCGGAACTCATCTTCGGCAATCTGGCCGGCCAGATAACGTCTGACCTGATCGCGGAACTGCTCGGCCCGCTGTTCGATCAGTTGCTGGTCCAGCTCGTTGTAGATATACATCGCTGTCTACCTTCGTTAACTACTGTCGGAAGGCATCGCCTGCCGAGGTTTCAAAGCTTAGTGCTTAAGGAATTAGGGTTAGCCGATGACAAAGCGCAGGCCGATCACCAGCAAAAGGCTGCCCATAATGGGCTGCATTACTTTGGGAGACAAGCGCGTTCCCAAATGGCCGCCGACATAGACACCGGGCAGTGAGCCGATCAGCAGGTAGACCAGCAGCGTGGTATCCACGTTGCCCATCTGCCAGTGGCCAACACCGGCCACGCTGGTCAATACCACCGCGTGCACAAGGTCAGTGGCAACGATCATCGGCATGGTCATGTGGGGAAACAGCAGGATCAGCAATGCCGTTCCCAGCGCGCCGGCACCGACAGAGGACAAGGTTACCAGCCCCCCCAGAAACAAGCCCGCCAGAGAGGTGATCGGCAACCGCCAGCGGCGCGCCAACGCCTTCAGCTCCGGCGCGTGGTAATTGATCACCGCCTCGCGGATACGGTTACGCATAAACACCGCAACCGAGGTCAACACCAGACTGACGCCCAGGGTGAGGTTGATCAGGTGCTCCAGCGTCTCCGGATGGTCGATCCGCGACAGAATCCACAGGGTGACCAGACTGCCGGGCACCGAGCCCACTAACATCGCTCCCACCACCTTCCAGGCCACCAGCTTTTTCTTGGCGTAGGGCCAGACACCACCAAACTTGGTGATCGCGGCGTAGAGCAGGTCGGTACTGACCGCCACCAGCGGGTTGATACCGAAGCCGACGATCAAAATCGGGGTCATCAACGCCCCGCCGCCGATACCGGTCAATCCGACGATGAAGCCAACCACCAGGCCGGCAATGCTATAGGCCAGTTCCATGCACAAACTACTCAGGTGTAATAAGAGGCGTTATCATAGGAAACCGCAAATATAACTCAAAAGAATATATTGAAATTTATATAGCGCTTTTTGGAATATAAAGCCCAGCAAAAGGCAGTGCCGGTGCGAGGGTGCAAGACGGATCAAAAATAACCAAATCGAATAAAAAGATTCTAATTTATTCTTTTTTATTTTATTTCCAGGTCGAGTAATATGCGCCATCGATCATGGCGCCTGTGCGCCTGCGCACGACCGAACGAGCTAGAGCAGACACTATGAACGCATTACCTGAACATCGACTGACCCACCTCAAACAGCTGGAGGCCGAGAGCATCCAGATCATTCGCGAAGTCGCGGCCGAATTCGAACGCCCGGTGATGCTCTACTCCATCGGCAAGGACTCCTCAGTGATGCTGCACCTGGCGCGCAAGGCTTTTTATCCGGGCAAGCCGCCGTTTCCGCTGATGCACGTCGACACCACCTGGAAGTTCAAAGAGATGATTGCCTTTCGCGACCAGATGGCCAAGGAAGCGGGCATGGACCTGATCGTGCACATCAATCAGGAGGGGGTAGACGCCGGTATCGGCCCCTTCACCCATGGTTCGGCCAAACACACCGACGTGATGAAAACCGCCTCCCTCAAACAGGCGCTGAACAAGTACAAGTTTGACGCGGCCTTCGGCGGCGCCCGCCGTGACGAAGAGAAATCACGCGCCAAGGAGCGGGTATTCTCCTTCCGCGACAACGCCCACCGCTGGGACCCCAAGAACCAGCGTCCAGAGCTGTGGAGCCTGTTCAACGCCAAGATCGACCGCGGTGAAAGCATTCGCGTATTCCCGCTCTCCAACTGGACCGAGCTGGATATCTGGCAATACATCCACCTCGAAGATATTCCGATTGTACCGCTGTATCTGTCCGACGAGCGCCCGGTGGTGGAGCGCGACGGCATGCTGATCATGGTTGACGACGAACGCATGCCCCTCAAAGAGGGCGAGGTACCGATGCAGAAGAAAGTCCGCTTCCGCACCCTCGGCTGCTACCCGCTGACCGGCGCGGTTGAGTCAGAAGCCGCCACCCTGCCGGAGATCATTCAGGAGATGCTGCTGACCACCACCTCCGAACGCCAGGGCCGCGCCATCGACCACGACCAAGCCGGGTCCATGGAGCAGAAGAAGCGAGAAGGTTATTTCTAAACCACCGATTCCACTGCGGCAACCGAACGAACGAGACACGAGCGACACCATGAGCCATCAATCCGAGCTGATCAGCACCGATATCGACGCCTACCTGGCCCAACACGAACAGAAAGAGCTGCTGCGTTTTCTTACCTGCGGCAACGTAGATGACGGCAAAAGCACCCTGATCGGGCGCCTGCTGCACGACTCCAAGATGATCTATGAAGATCAGCTGGAAGCGATCAAATCCGACAGCATCAAATCCGGCACGACCGGTGGCGAGATCGATCTGGCGCTGCTGGTGGACGGCCTGCAGGCGGAGCGCGAGCAGGGCATCACCATCGATGTGGCCTACCGCTACTTCTCCACCGCCAAGCGCAAGTTCATTATTGCCGACACCCCCGGGCATGAGCAGTACACCCGCAACATGGCTACCGGCGCCTCCACCTGCGACCTGGCAGTGATCCTGATCGACGCCCGCCACGGGGTGCAGACCCAGACCAAGCGCCACAGCTTTATCACCTCACTGCTGGGGATCAAGCATACCGTGATCGCCATCAACAAGATGGATCTGGTGGATTACAGCGAGGCACGGTTTGAAGAGATCAAGCACGAGTTCCAGGCGTTCGCCGCCGGTCTCAACATGAAAGACCTGCACTTCGTGCCGCTCTCCGCCCTCAAGGGCGACAACGTGGTCAGCCTTAGCGACACGATGCCCTGGTACCGGGATCAGCCGCTGATGGAGATTCTCGAAACCGTCGAGATCGCCGCTGACCGCAACTTCGACGATCTGCGTTTCCCGGTCCAGTACGTCAACCGCCCCAACCTGGATTTCCGCGGTTACTGCGGCACCCTGGCCTCCGGTATTGTCCGCCCCGGCGACGAGATCACCGTGCTGCCCTCCGGCAAGAACAGCAAGGTGAAGTCGATCGTCACCTGGGATGGTGACCTCGACGAAGCCTTTGCCCCGATGTCGGTGACGCTGACGCTGGAAGACGAGATTGACGTCAGCCGCGGTGACATGATCGTCCACAGCCACAAAGTGCCTGCGGTGATCAATCGTTTCAACGCCCATCTGGTGTGGATGAACGAGGCCCCGCTGAAGCCCGGCAAGGAGTATTTGGTCAAGATTGGTACCACCACCGTCACCGGTCGAGTGTCCAATCTGGATCACAAGATCGACGTCAACACCCTGGAAGAGACCCGCACCAGCGAACTGGCGCTGAACGAGATCGCTTTGTGTGAACTGACCTTGGACCGCGCCGTGGTTTGCGACGATTACCGCCACCACCCCGGCACCGGCTCCTTTATCGTCATTGATCGCCTCAGCAACCTCACCGTCGGCGCCGGCATGATCGCCGGGCCGGCCATAGCGGCCAAACTGGCCGGTGACGAGATCCACATCAGCGAGTGCCCACTGGTGACTCAGGCTGACCGCGCGCTGCGTTTCGGCCAGCAGCACGGGTCCCTCTATCTGACCGGTGCGGACGAACAAGCCCGCCTCAGCGCTGCCTACAGTCTGGAGAAGGTGCTGTTTGATCAGGGCCGCCTGGTGGCCGTGATCAGCGACAGTGACGCGCTGGAATCGATCGATGCCACCGCCGCATTGCTGGAAGCCAATGGCTTTATCGTGCTGATTGCCACCGCCGAAAGTGACGCCACCCAACGCGTCGCGGTCAGCGCCGACAACATCGCCGCCAGCGTCAAGCAGGGGTACGACCAGCTGCAGCAGGCCGGTCTGCTGTAATCGAGCCGACCGCGCTACTGACGGCGCGGTCGCTTCAGGCTAAACTATGGGCCCTTTTTTCCGGGTGTGATCGTAAGCATCCGGTTGCTGATGTCGAACGGCGCACTGCCCGCAAGCAACGCGCCCACGAGGACCGACCGTGGATCTTCTGCTGATACTGATCAGCACCGTGCTGGTGAACAACTTCGTCCTGGTCCAGTTTCTGGGCCTGTGCCCCTTCATGGGCGTTTCCAACAAGCTGGAAACCGCCATGGGGATGTCGCTCGCCACCACCTTTGTATTGACTCTGTCATCGGTCTGCAGCTATCTGGTCTACACCTACCTGCTGACACCGCTGGGCTTGGAATACCTCAAAACCATCAGTTTTATTCTGGTGATCGCGGTAGTGGTGCAGTTCACCGAGATGGTGGTACAGAAAACCAGCCCACTGCTCTATCGGGTGCTGGGGATCTTTCTGCCGCTGATCACCACCAACTGTGCCGTGCTTGGCGTAGCGCTCCTGAACATCAAAAAACAGAACGGCTTTCTGGAATCGATCTTTTATGGCTTTGGCGGAGCGGTCGGATTCTCGCTGGCGCTGGTGCTGTTCTCCGCCATGCGTGAGCGGATCGCCGTGGCCGATGTGCCGGTGCCGTTCAAGGGCGCGGCTATCGGCATGGTCACCGCGGGTCTGATGTCGCTGGCGTTCCTCGGCTTTACCGGCCTGGTGCAGTTCTGAGGGGTTCATGGAAAGCATTCTGATCGCCATCATCGCCCTCGGCTGCATCGCCCTCGTTTTCGGTGCCATCCTCGGGTTTGCCTCGGTCAAGTTCAAGGTTGAGGGCAACCCCATCGTTGACCAGATCGATGCGCTGCTGCCACAGACCCAGTGTGGCCAATGCAGCTACCCGGGCTGCCGCCCCTACGCCGAAGCGATCGCCAATGGTGAGGCGATTAACAAATGCCCGCCCGGTGGCCAGAGCACCATCGATGCCTTGGCCGATCTGCTTGACGTGGAAGCGATTCCGTTGGACGCCGAGCACGGTCAAGAGCAACCCAAAACGGTCGCTTTTATCCGCGAAGCGGAGTGCATCGGCTGCACCAAGTGCATCCAGGCCTGCCCCGTCGACGCGATTCTCGGCGCTGCCAAACAGATGCATACGGTGATCGCCAGTGAGTGCACCGGTTGCGATCTCTGTGTGGAACCTTGCCCGGTGGACTGTATCGACATGCTGCCGATTGAACCGACCCTGGCCAACTGGAACTGGCCGTCGCCCAGCTCCAGCGAACACATCATTGCCACCGACCGTGGCCGGGGCAATGCAGGGAGTGCCGCATGAGCAAGATCTGGAGCTTCCACGGCGGCATTCATCCGCCCGAGAACAAACAGCAATCGCTACAGCGACCGCTGGAAGCGCTGCCGCTGCCGTCACGCCTGGTGCTGCCCCTGCAACAGCATATCGGTGCCCCGGCGAGCCCGCTGGTCAAGGTTGGAGACCGGGTGCTCAAGGGTCAGCCGATCGCTGAACCTACCGGCTTCGTCAGCGCTTACCTGCACGCGCCGACCTCCGGCACCGTGGTCGATCTGGTGGATCATTCCGTCCCCCACCCCTCCGGGATGACCGCGCCCTGCGTAGTGATTGAGCCCGACGGCGAGGAGCGCTGGATCGAACTGCAGGGCGTCGACGACTACCGGTCACTGGAAAAACACGAACTGGCAGAGCGCATTCGCCACGCCGGCATTGCCGGCATGGGTGGTGCCGGCTTCCCCACCGAGATCAAGCTGCACCTGTCTGACGACCACATCATCAACACCCTGATTATCAACGGTGTCGAGTGCGAGCCCTACATCACCGCCGACGACATGCTGATGCGCGAGCGCGCCGACGAGATTATCGGCGGCATCGAAATCGCCGCCCATCTGCTGACTCCGACCCACGTGCTGATGGGGATCGAGGACAATAAACCGGAAGCGGCCCGCGCAATGACCGAGGCCGCACGCCGCTCCCGGATCGACATTGAAGTGGTGGTGGTGCCGACCAAATACCCCTCCGGCGGCGAGCGCCAACTGGTCAAGCTGCTGACCGGGGTCGAAGTACCCAGCGGCAAGATCCCCGCAGATATCGGCATCGTGGTGCAGAACGTCGGCACCCTGGCGGCGGTCTACAATGCGGTCCATTTCGGCAAGCCGCTGATCTCGCGCATTACTACCATTACCGGTGAGGCCGCCTCCCGTCCCGGTAACCGTGAGGTACTGATCGGTACCCCCATCAGCGACCTGCTGGCCCACGCTGGGGTCGACCCGAACCGCCTCACCCGCCTGGTGATGGGCGGACCGATGATGGGCTATGCCCTCGGCAACGCCAATGTGCCGCTGATCAAAACCAGCAACTGCATCATCGCCGGCGCGGCCGATGAGTTCCCACCCGCGCCGCCGGCTCAGAACTGTATCCGCTGCGGCGCCTGCGAACAGGTCTGTCCCGCCGAGTTACTACCCCAGCAACTGCACTGGTTCGCCAAGGGGCGCGAGTACGACAAAGCCCTCAATTTCAATCTGCTCGACTGCATCGAATGCGGAGCCTGCTCCTATGTCTGCCCCAGCAATATTCCGCTGGTGCAGTACTATCGCCACGCCAAGGGCGAGATCCGGCGCGAACAGGCAGAGCAGCGCAAGGCGGAGCAGGCGCGCATCCGCTTCGAAGCCCGTAACGAACGTCTGGAGCGGGAAAAAACCGAGAAAGAGGCACGCCGCAAGGCCCGTGCCGAAGCCGCGGCCAAGGCACAGGCGGCCAAGAAAGACGACGCGGTAACCTCAGCCCCCAAAGCCGATCCCGAGGCGGCGCTGAAAGCGGCTAAAACCGCTGCAGCCGTGGCGCGCACCAAGCTCAAAAAAGCGGAGAAGGCACTGCAAATCGCGCGTGACAGCGGCGAATCCGATCTGGCCGCACTGGAGGCGGAGGTGAGCGCCCAGCAGCAAAAGGTGGCCGCCAGCGAGGCGGCCCTGAAAGCGGCGGAAAGCACAGCACCCGCCAAAACTCCGGACATCAAGGAACTCAAACTGGCGGCGGCCACCGCTCGCACCAAGGTCACCAAGACCGAGAAGGCGCTCGCCGACGCCGAAGCCAAAGCTCTGCCCAGCGCCGAGAAGCTGCGTAGCTCACTGGCGACACTGCGCAGCAAGGCCGATGCGGCCCAACACGCCCTCGCCGCGGCGGAACAGAGCGCCCGGCCGGCCGCGCCGGCGGAGGCAACCGCGGCAGCCACCGCCGACCTGAAGCAACTGAAGTCAAACGCGGCGATCCTGCGCACCAAACTAAAGAAAGCGCGCAAAGCGATTGAGGCCGGAGACAGCAGCGCTGAACTGGCGCAGCAGGTCACCGAGCTGGAACCGCAACTGGCCAGCGCAGAGCAAGCTCTGGCGGCCGCGCAAGCGCAACAACCGCCACACACGGGGCCGGATCTGAAAGCACTGAAGAGCGCCGTGGCTATCGCCCGCACCAAAGTGAAGAAAGCGCAGAAAGCGCTTGATGAAGCCGGCGATAACGATGACCTGCGCGCCGAACTGGCACAGCTGCAACAACAAGCCGCCGCCGCCGATGCCGCCCTCGAAGCGGCCCAACAAGCCACGGAGTCACCCTGAACATGGCGCTAATGCGACTCAGTTCACCCCACGTCCATCGCCCCGGCAAAACCGGCGACGTGATGAAGCAGGTGATTGCTGCCGCCCTGCCCGGCCTGGCCACACTGGTGTGGTATTTTGGCTGGGGGCCGCTGATTAACGCAGTGTTTGCGGTAACCCTGGCACTGCTGTTTGAAGCCGTCATACTCAAGCTGCGACGGCGCCCGCTCGGCTTTTACCTGGGCGATTTCAGCGCCGCACTGACAGGCCTGCTGCTGGCTCTGGCACTACCACCTTACCTGCCCTGGTGGACCACCACCGTGGGCGTTTTTGTCGCCATCGTCATCGCCAAGCAACTGTACGGGGGACTGGGGCAGAACCCGTTTAATCCGGCCATGATCGGTTACGCCCTGTTGCTGATCTCTTTTCCGGTGGAGATGACCCGCTGGGCAGGGCCACAGGAGGTCACCGGCGCCCAGTTAAGCTTTGTCGATGCGCTGGCGGTCATCTTTGCCGGGCAGGGATTGCCCGACGCGGTCACCATGGCCACACCGCTGGAAACCTTCAAACACAAGGGTGCGCTGACCGCCGATGAGTTGTGGGCTCAATCAGCCCAACTGCTGGCCGGGCTGCATGCGTGGCAAGCGGTCAATCTCGCGTTCCTGCTTGGCGGCATCTACCTGCTGCTACGTCGCATTATCACCTGGCATATTCCCGGCGCGCTGCTGTTCACCCTGTTTATGGTATCCGGCTTCTTCTATGGCGCTGACCCCAGCAATCACGGCTCACCGCTGTTTCATCTCAGCACCGGGGCGATCATGCTGGGCGCGTTTTTTATTGCCACCGACCCGGTCACCGCAGCCACCAGTAACAAGGGCAAACTGGTGTTTGGTGCCAGCATTGGCCTGCTGATCTATATTATTCGCACTTGGGGCAACTATCCCGATGCGGTGGCATTCTCGGTGCTGTTGATGAACCTGGCGGCACCTTTTCTGGATTACTACACCCGTCCGCGAACCTACGGCCATAAACAGCCGCAGAAGGGGATCAAGCGATGAGCCTCGTCAGCGCCATTCGCACTAACAGCCTGGGCTTGTCACTGTTCGCACTGATCACAGCCGGCGCCATTGCCGTGACTCAAGTGATGACCCGCGACAGCATCGCCGCTAACCGCGAGGAAGCCGCCGCGCGCGCACTCTACGAGATCATCCCGGCAGAGCGGATCGACAACGACCTGCTGCACGACACCGTCACCCTGCCCCGCGCCCAGCAAGTAGGTTCCGAGGGCCCGCTGGCGATCCACCTGGCCCGCAAGGATGATCAGGTCATCGGCGTTATCGTGCCGGTGATCGCTGCCGACGGCTACACCGGTAGCATTGAGCTGATCGTGGGGATCGAGGCTGATGGCACCCTGGCCGGGGTGAGAATCCTGCGCCATCAGGAAACCCCGGGGCTGGGCGACAAAGTTGATCTGAAAAAGTCTCCCTGGGTGCTCGGGTTCAACGGTGAGCGCCTGCAGAGTGACGATGATCCGGGCTTCGCAGTGAAAAAGGACGGCGGCCGGTTCGACCAGTTTACCGGCGCCACCATCACCCCGCGCGCGGTGGTCGGTGGCGTCAAACGGGCACTGCAGCTATTCCGCGACAATCGCGCCCACCTGCTTGAAGGGTCCCCCTGGGAGGTACACCGTAATGGCTGATTACCGCAAGATCACCCTGGACGGCCTGTGGCACAACAACCCGGCACTGGTGCAGTTACTGGGGCTCTGCCCGCTGCTGGCAGTAACCGGCTCGGTGGTTAACGCCATCGGCCTGGGACTCGCCACCACCCTGGTATTGGTGGGATCCAATCTGGCGGTGTCGCTGATTCGCAATCTGGTTCCCGACGCCGTTCGCCTGCCGGCGTTTGTGATGATCATCGCCTCTTACGTCACCTGCGTTGAGCTGTTGATGCAATCCCTCACCTACGACCTGTACCAGATCCTCGGGATATTTATTCCGCTGATCGTCACCAACTGTGCCATCCTCGGCCGTGCCGATGCCTTTGCGCGTAAGAATCCGGTAATGCCCGCGGTGCTGGATGGATTGATGATGGGCGTCGGCTTTTCGGTGGTACTGGTACTGCTGGGCGGACTGCGCGAACTGCTCGGCCAGGGAACCCTGTTCAGCGATATGCAGCTGCTGTTCGGCCCTGAAGCCGCCGGCTGGAAGCTCACCCTGTTCAGCGATTACCCCGGCTTTCTGTTTGCAGTTCTCCCCCCCGGTGCATTTGTCGGCATGGGCCTGATCATCGCGGTCAAAAATATCATTGATGCCCGGCGCAAGGCGCGTACCGAGCGCCAGCCGCAGCCGGTTGAAGATGGCGGCAGCAAACGGGTCCGGGTGACCGGCTAGATCCGGGAGCATAGCGGTATGAACGCAGCCAAACGTCTGGAGATTTTCACCCGCCTCAGGGACGACAATCCCCACCCCACCACCGAGCTCAATTACAGCTCCGCGTTCGAGTTGCTGATTGCTGTGATTCTGTCGGCCCAGGCCACCGACGTCGGGGTCAACAAGGCCACTGCCAAGCTGTTTCCCGTTGCCAACACGCCACAAACCATTGCGGCCCTCGGTGTTGAGGGCCTCAAGCAGTACATCAAGACCATCGGCCTGTTCAACGCCAAAGCCGAGAACGTGATCAAAACCTGCCACCAATTGGTCGATCTGCACGGCGGCGAGGTACCCGCTGATCGCGAAGCGCTGGAAGCACTCCCGGGCGTCGGCCGCAAGACCGCCAACGTGGTTCTCAATACCGCCTTTCGCCAACCCACCATGGCGGTGGACACGCATATATTCCGGGTCGCCAATCGCACTCGTATCGCGCCGGGCAAGAACGTACTCGAGGTTGAGAAAAAACTACTGCGTTTCGTTCCGCGTGAGTTCCTGCTCGACGCGCACCATTGGCTGATTCTTCTCGGGCGCTATACCTGTACCGCCCGCAAGCCACGCTGCGGCTCCTGCCTGATCGAAGATCTCTGTGAATTCAAGGACAAGAGCGAAGGCTGAGTCCACTATCGGCCCTTGGTCGATAGTCACTACCGAGCAGACATGTTAAATTCGGTGACCGTTTAGGACCAAGGACCCACGCTGAATCGGCCAGCGCCCCTCATGAGCAGCAAAACGTTCGCACAGACTCTCATTGTCGCAGCCACCCTGCTGCTCGCGCCGCTGCTCAACGCCGAGTCCCGCCAGAATCCGGTGGTGGCCGAAAGCCGCGCCCTGCAGATCGAAGCCACCCGTTTGTTATTCGATTTTTACTACACCGAACAATCACTGCTGTTTCCCGAATACGACCTGATCACGCTGCAGTTCAATCAGGAGTATGGCGCGCAGATGCTACTGCAGCGGCTGGAGATCTGGCTGAACGGCAACAAGGTCGATCAGCTCGAATACAGTTTTGGTGATATCGAAAAACTGATGGCGGGAGCGCATCAGCGGATCTACGCCACCCTGCTGCCTGCCGGCTCCCATACCCTCAAAGCACGCCTCTACGGAATCGGCTTTCGACACGGCCCCTACCTGGAAGGCGAGGTGCAGATCGAAAAGGCCGCCATGCCGATCCAGCTGCACATGCGGGTTCAGGGTGCCAACCTGGTGTTTGAGCAATGGTAGTGGCTGGCCGCGTCACCGCACTGCTGACCCTGGGTTTGCTGATCGCCGCGGCACCGCCGCTGCTGGCCGACCACATCAGTCAGGAGGAAGCCCGTCACCTGCTGCTGTGGCCCGAACGCTACAAGTTTCTCTCGCGCTGGCAACAGGATAAGGAGAAATACCCCAAAGAGTTGATACCCGGACTGCTGGCTTCCCACTCCAACGTCACTGAAGACGGCCGGGTATTGCGTCTGCCGGCAGAAGTGGAAAGCCTCTATACCCTCGATCAGGTCAACCGGCTGTGGCTCAATCAGGCGCTGGTACACTACTACAACCGCGATCTCAGCGACGCCGAACACTCGCTGTCGCAACTGGCACCGCCCGTGCACCCCAAGGTCGCCGAGCGCGCCCAGATTGTCAGCGCCATGCTGGCTCAAGCCCGGGGGCAGCACCGTGAGGCACTGGTCATGTATGATCGCCTGCCCGCCGACAGCGAACTGCTGCCGATGATCCGCTACAACCGCGCGCTCAGCCAACTGGCCTTAGGCAACAACGACACTACCCGTTCCCTGCTGAAAACCCTGATGCCGCCTCCGCCAGCGACGGCAGAAACCAACCCCAAAGCGCCCATTTCCGACCCGTCCCCCAGCAGCCAGCTGAGCGGCTACGCCAGCCTGCTGGATGCGCGGGTGGCGGCCACCCAGGGCGAGAACAACGGTCGCATCGACACCCGCTTGTTTGCCAATGTCGATGCTGCCTTGCATCGCCAGTTGTTGATGACCGAGGCCAGCCTATATCGTCAGCAGGGCGATGCCGACGCAGCACTCATGGCGCTGCTAGAGCTGGTCGATACCAGCGGCGACGGCCCCTTGTCGCTGCACCAGAGCTGGCTGTTGCAGTTTCTCTACGCCAAGGGCGCCAGTGCCCAGGCCGCCGAGATCAGCGGCATCTGGATCGACGCCCTGACCAAGCAGTTGGAATACCAGCAGGATGCCGGCAGCAAGATCAACGACCCCAACTTCGAGCGCCAACTGAATCAGCGCCACAGCGGCGACAACGCCACAGCGTTGCTCCACTTCAGTCCCGCAACCCGCACCCTGGTGCAGGAACTGGAGCGGGTAAACACCCTGATCAAGCTGGTGGAAAATAACCTCAAGTATATTCGCGGCTACGAAACCCTGTTCAAGCGCGGGCGCGCCTACGTTGCCAGCCAGTTGCTGGTGCACGCCGACCTGGCGCCGCGCCCACCCTACCGCGTGCCCGCAGAGCACGCAGCCGGCAAGTCCCCGGACCAACTGGCCCTTGAGCTCGAACTCAGCTCCCTGGTGGGCACCCCTAACCCCTGGCAGGAGCGCTATACCCAGCTCACCGGCCTGTCGCTATGGACCACCGGCAGCCCTTTTCCCTACCCCTGGTGGGAAACCCAGGTTGATCTGAAGAAGGCTCAGCAGGCACTGGAAGTACATATCAACAGCCGCCGTGCACTGGTGGAAACCCTCAACACCGAAGCCACCCAGCAACGGGCAGACAGCTTGCGCCAGCTCGAACCCCGAGCACGCAAGATGCTCAAAGAGCTCAACCGCAACCGCGTCAAGCTGTCAAAAGCGCTGGCCCAAAGTCTCAAGGACGAACCGGCGCGCATGGTGCTGAAGGCGGAACAAGCACTGCTCTGGCTCACCTCCAAATCGATACCGCAACTTCAGTACTTCAGCGGCACCGCTGACCAGAACCACTATGTCCTGGTGCGGGAAGATGGCCAACGGCGACTGGAGAACCGCCCGCGTGAACCGGTACTGCCGGACCTTTCTGCGCTGCATCGCGCCCTACGCCTACTGCAGGAACGCGGTCTCAACCGCAGCGTTTCGGAACAGGCCCAACGCCACCTGGCAGACCTGACCCTGATGCTGGCGGAAAGCGCCCAGATCGAGGGCTGGAAAGCGACCGACCCCAGCATCAGTTTTGCCCGTGCCATCGAGCTTTATGAGCCCCTGCTCGACCGCGGTGACGACGTGGAGCAGAAAGACCAGATCCTCTACCAGCTTGCCCGCGCCTACGACCTCGCCGGCGACGCCCGCCGCTCTCTGGACGCACTGCTGCGGCTGCAGCGCGACTACCCCGGCAACCCCTTTGGGCAGGAGATCGGCTTCCGTATCGGCGAGTTGCAGTTCACTCTGGGTGACTATGATCTCGCCGCAGAGCAGTACCAGCGCCTGCTCGACGATCCCGACGCAAGCGACTACCAGGACAGGGCGCTGTACAAGCTGGCCTGGTCCGACTTCAAGCTGGGCAACCATAGTAAAGCGCTGGTCAGCTTCTTCCCGCTGGTTGACAAGTACTGGGATCAACGCCAGGGAGATGACGGCAGCAAACGGCGGCTGCTGGCCGATGTACTGCGGGTGATCGCCATGACATTTGCCTACCAGCAGGGGGTCGATACCGTGCGCGACTACTTCGCCCGCGTTGGCGAGCGGCCCTATGAAGAGCGCGTCTACGCCGATCTCGGCCAGTACTACGAACGCAAGCGGCGCTACAGCGATGCTGCCGGTAGTTTCAGCGCACTGGTGGAACGCTACCCTGACGGCGACAACACCCCTTACTACCAGTCCCGCGTGGTAGCCGCCTACAGCGACGGGGGTTTCCCCCAACAAGCCTGGCCCGCCCGCGAGGCGTTTGTAGCGCGTTTCGGCACCAGCAGCAGCTACTGGCAGAACGCCGACGACAACCGCCGCAGCTACGTGCGCGAGTTCCTCCCCGCTTACCTGCAGGATCTGGCACAACGCGACCACGCCAAGGCACAGCAAGCCAAAGAGAAAAGCGAAGCGGCGTTCAACTACGGTCTGGCACTCGGTTGGTATGACCAGTTTATCGAGGCGATGCCCGGTGACCCCAAGCTGCCGCAGATGTACTTCCTGAAAGCGGAGGCACTGACCGAACTGGGGCAAACGGAAGCCGCCGCCCGCGCCTACGAACTGGCGGCCTACAGCGAGGGCGACTTTGATAAACGCCATGAGGCCGGCTACGCCGCTCTGCTAGCGTACCAAGCGCTCTATCAAGGAGCCCGGAATGAGGAACAGCAGCGCCGCTGGCTCGACACCAGCATCACACAGAGTCGGCGCTTCGTCTCCACCTACCCCAACGCGCCGCAGGCGGCCCAGATCGCCACCAAACTGGCCGAAGACTACCTGCTCAGCCAGGATAACGATGCCGCGCTGGAAGTTGCATCGATCCTGCTGGAACAGAACCGCAGCCTTAAACCGGACCTGCGCTTGCGGCTGTGGCGAGTCAGCGCCCACGCCAACTTTGAACTGCAGCGTTACGCTGCGGCCGAACGCGCCTACCTGCAAGCGCTTGCTCTGAACGTTGCGCCCGAGGAGCGTCTGGTATTCCGCACCCGTACCGCCGAGGCGATCTACAAGCAGGGCGAATACGCCCGTGACCAGCTCAAGGATAACGTAGCCGCCATCAACCACTTCCTGCGCGTGGGACACGTAGTCAACGACGCCAAGGTGCGCCCCACCGCGGAGTTCGATGCCGCCACCCTGCTGCTAACCGAGCAACGCTGGCCGGAAGCTATCCAGGTGTTGGAGCAGTTCCGCACCGCTTACGTCGGCAACCCGCTGCAGGAGACGGTGCCGGACAAACTGGTCGTGGCCTACGAGCAGACCGGCCAGTGGGCCAAGGCCTCATTCTATCTGGACCAGATATTCCAGCGCGAAGGTCCCTCGGCACTTGGCCGAGAAGCGCTCTGGCGCGCGGCTGAACTGGAGCAGAAAGCGGGCAATCCGCGCGCCGCTGCGGCCATTTACGAACGCTTCATCGCCAGCTTCCCCGCTCCGCTGGAAGAGGCGATGGACGCCCGTGAAATCCTGGTCGAGATCGCCGATGCAACCGGCAACAGCCGCGCCGCCGAACGCTGGCTGGATGAGATGGTCACCACCGTGGCAGCCGCCCCCGAGGTCAGCGAGCGCTCATTGCTGCTGGCCTCTCGCGCGTCGCTTCGATTGGGGCGCAGCAAGGTATCCCAGTTCGAACGGGTCAAGCTCACGCTGCCGTTGGACAAGAGCCTCACCCGCAAGCAGACGCTGATGGAGGAAGCCGCCGGCTACCTCAATCGCACCATCGAGTTTGGCCTGGCCGAACCCAGTACCTTTGCCACGGTGATGTTGGGGGATCTCTATCGTAACCTCAGCAAAGACCTGATGGCCTCGGAACGGCCGCGTGAACTCGACGAACTGGCGCTGGAACAATACGAGATCCTGCTGGAGGAACAAGCCCTGCCGTTTGAAGACCAGGCGATCGAATTCTACGAACTGAATCTTAAATGGATCGCCGAAGGCATTTACACTCCGGGTATCGCCACCGCCCTGGAGCGCCTGCGCGGTATCATGCCTGCGCGTTACGACAAACCCGAGCGAGTACCGACCTATGTCGAATCCATCGATTAAGCTGCTGACAATCGCGCTGGTACTGGCGCTCACCGGCTGTGGTGGAGCCAACATCAAGCGCGCCGAGCAGCTGCAGGTCGGGTTGCCGGAACTACAGGAGCGGGTGCTGGTGATCAGCCCCGAAGGGCGGGCAGAATACGCAGCAGCGGTGGCGCTGCTGCGCAACAACCAGCCCTACGAAGCCCGCGCCGCGTTGCAACAAGTGATTGAGCGCCACCCCCAGATTCCCGGCGCCTACCTCAACCTGGCGCTGCTCGACTTCCACGAAGGGTTCGACGACAGCGCTCGCAGCCGGGTCAACAAAGCACTGGAACTTCTGCCGCGCAACGCCGCCGCCTACAACCTCAGCGGCACGCTCTACCGCCGAGAAGGCAAGTTCCGCCAGGCCTGGGAAGCCTACTCGCTGGCGCTGGCGGTTGACGACAGCTACGCCCCGGCTCACCTTAACCTGGCCATTCTGTTCGATATCTACCTGCAGTACTGGATCGATGCCCGCACCCACTATCAGCGCTATCTGGAGCTGACCGGTGAAGACGAGAAGGTCAGCCTGTGGCTGCAGGATCTGGACCGTCGCATCAAACGGGCAGGAGGCTGATATGATCCGAACCCTGCTGTTGCTGCTCATCACTGCCGTCACATTGCCACTGCACGCGGCCCCGGAACCGCCCAAGAGCGAGCCGGCCATCGCCATCGAAATTACCGGCGATAAAGAGGTACCGCTGGTGCTCTATATTCTGCCCTGGCAGAACCCCCGCGCGGAGATGCCGGACCCGCCCCAGCTGGACGATCCGGCACTGCGGCCACTGACACCCTGTGAGCTGGGTGACAGTTTCAGCGCCGAGGAGGTGAGTGCCTGGCAGTGTGACGACCGCGACAGACCTTGACCTCGGTCTTTGTACCGGCCTTGTCATTAGCATATAATCCTCCCCGATTTTTTGCGGATATTCCGGTCCACCGATCCCGGCCTATCCTGTGCAGGACGCGCAAACCCCTCTCTCGGCCGACGCCATTGATGCGGTTTATCGCTGCACACCGCCCAACAACCAGCAGGTTAAGGTAGTCGAATGTTTACAGAACTCTTCGATACGATCGTTCGCTTTATTCAGGACGGCGGGCTCTTCATGTACCCGATCATGATCACCCTCGCCCTCGGTCTCGGAATCGCACTGGAACGCTACCTCTATCTGGTGATGGTCAAGACCCGCAACCGTATCGCCTGGAACCATATCCAGCCGCTAATGCTGCAAGGCAAGATCAAGAGCACCATGGAGTATGTGCGCAACTCCAACGCCCACCTCTCCAAGATGCTGATCTACGCCCTCACCCACCTGATGAACGGCCGCCGCGCCGACGACGTCGAGCGGATGCTGGAAGAGGGCCTGATGGAGATCATTCCACGGCTGGAAAAACGCACCCCATACCTGGCTACCTTCGCCAACATCGCCACCCTGCTCGGCCTGCTGGGTACCATCCTTGGTCTGATCGCGGCGTTCTCCGCGGTGGCCAATGCCGACCCGGCGGAGAAAGCCAATCTGCTCTCCAGTAGTATTTCTGTAGCCATGAACACCACCGCGTTCGGGTTGGTGGCAGCGATTCCACTGCTGTTGCTGCATGCAGTCATCACCACCAAAACGGCCGAGATTATCGACAGCATGGACATGGCCACGGTCAAGCTCACCAACCTGATCGCCATCAACCGCGGTGCCAAGCAGAAGCTCGAGGAGCGTGACGACAAGCCGGTGCAGCAGGTAACGCTCGGCTCATGAGTCGCAGACGCCAGCGACGCCAGGGGCGGCACGAAACGCCCGAAATCAACATCACCGCCTTCATGAACCTGATGGTGGTGTTGATTCCGTTTCTGTTGCTTACCGCCGCCTTCAACCAGCTCACCATTCTGGAGCTCTACCTGCCACAGGTAGGGGCGCCGGGCGTGGAAGAGAAAACCAAGCTGCCGGAACTCGAAGTGATTCTGCGCGCCGACAGCCTGACCCTGCAGGACCGCAAGAATCGCAAGACCTATCACAAACAAGAGGTCGCGCTAAAAGAGGATTACGACTACCACCGACTGCAAGCCAGCCTGCAGCCGATCAAGCGCCAGTACCCGCAGCTCTCTACCATCACCGTGCTGGCGGAACCGGGCATACCCTACGAGCGCCTGATCGCGGTGATGGATCATATCCGCGCGGTCAATCTGACTCAGGATGGCCAGCTGTCCGCCTTTGAACTGTTCCCGGACATCGCCCTCGGCGATGCCCCGGCGCAGCAAGGCAAGCGCTGAGGAACCCCGTATGAGCCGACCTCAGTCCCGTAACAGCCGCCGCTATGCGCGCAAACAGATCAAGAAGATCCCGTCGCTGAACCTGGTTTCGCTGATGGATATCTTCACCATTCTGGTGTTCTTTCTGCTGGTCAACTCCAGCAACGTGCAGCCACCCAGCAGTCCGGAGCTGCGCCTGCCGGAAGCCAAGGTGGAGAAACCGATCGAGCCCAGCCTGATGATCGAGCTGACCAACAGCGACATCGTGGTGCTGGGGCGCAAGGTTGCTGATGCTACCCCTTACCTGCAACCGGAAAGCGACGATCTGATTCCAGGTCTGATTGAGGAGCTGCGCTATCAGGCCAGCCGTGGCGGCCAGCGCGGGGACAGCGACCAGCTGCACGCCACGCTGATGGCGGATCGGGAGATCCCCTTCCAGCTGTTGAAAAAGATCATGCTGAGCGCCGCCGAAGCGGATTACAGCAAGATGTCATTTGCCGTCATCGGCCAGGCACAGGACGCCGACTGATGACCAAACCGTACCGCTACGACCCCCTCGAACCACACCTGCTGCCCTGGTCGGAAACCCGCGAAGAACAGCAACTGCTGTACAAAACCACCGGCTGGACACTGGGCGTCTTTGTGGTCCTGTTTCTCCTGTTCAACTTCGTGTTTGAACCGGCGCCCGTCGAGCGCCAGGCGCTGGAAAAAGTCCCGGCACGGCTGGCGCAGGTGATGCTGGAGAAAAAGCAGGAGGAGCTGCCGCCGCCACCGGCTATCGAAGAGGAAGAGCTGCCCGAGCCTGAACCGGAGCCCGAGAAGCCCAAACCCGAACAACCCAAACCCGAGCCCAAGCCGGAGCCAAAACCGGAGCCCAAGCCCGAGCCGCCCAAGCCGGAACCCAAGCCCGAGCCGAAGCCGGTGTCCAAGCTCAAGGCCAAGCCCAAGCCAACCACCGAGCAGGTCAAGCAGGCGCGTGAACGCGCCCAGAACAGCGGCATCAACAAACTGCAGAACCAGTTGTCGGCGCTGCGCAACCTGAGCAAGCCTGCCGCCACCGCTGCCAAGCCGATCAAGCAAGCCACAGCGGCCGCGGCCCAGCGTCAGGAGCGCCAGTTGATCGGCAAACGCGCCGAACAACGCAGCGGCGGTATAGAAACCACGGCGGTCGCCGCTCAGGCCAGTCAACAGCTGAGTGGCCGTGAAACCACGCGCATTGACGGGCCGACAGATCTGGAGCAGGCGGAAGCGATGGCAGCGGCGGTTCCGGCCGGGCCAAAACTGCGCACCAACAGCGACGTCAAGCTGGTATTCGACCGCAACGCCTCGGCGTTCTATGCCCTTTACCGCCGCGCCCTGCGCAGCAATCTGGGGCTTGAGGGCCGGGTGGTATTCGATCTGGCGATCACCCCGGATGGGCGGGTCGAGCACTGCAACATCGTGTCCAGCGGCCTTGGCGATGCCGATCTGGAGCGCAAACTTACCGCGCGTTGCGGCCTGATCGACTTTGGCGCTCAGGATGTGGAACGCTGGCGGGACGAGATCGCGATCGACTTCGCTCCCCAGGGCTGAGCACTACTCCGGGTTTTGTGCGTTCTCCCGCTCCAGTTGCTGGCTGACGCGGTGGGGTGACCCGGTGCGCCGCGCCAGAACCGCATAGGCCACCGGCACCACCAACAGGGTAAACAGCGTCGCCGATATCACCCCGCACAGAATTACCGTGCCGATCACCAGGCGGGTTTCCGTGCCCGCGCCGCTGGAGAGCAGCAGCGGCAAGGAGCCCGCCGCGGTGGTGATGCCGGTCATCAAAATCGGTCGCAGCCTGACCACCGAGGCCTCAATCAACGCGGTTTCAAACGCCTTGCCCCGGTCACGTAGCTGATTGGCAAACTCGACAATCAAAATACCGTTCTTGGCCGCCAGCCCCACCAGCATGATCAGCCCGATCTGGCTGTAAATATTGAGGGTCTGACCACTGAGGTAGAGACCCAGCAGCGCTCCGGCGATGGCCAGCGGCACCGTCAGCATGATCACCAGCGGGTGCAGCCAGCTCTCAAACTGCGCCGCCAGCACCAGAAACACCACCAGCAGACCCAGCGCAAAAATAAACGCCACCGACTGGCCGGCTGCCTGGTAATCCTGCGACTGCCCCTTGTAATCGATGATCACCTGGCCCGGCAGGTGCTCACGCACCAGCGCCTCCAGGTACCCCAGCGCCTCCCCCAGGGCATAGCCGTCCGCAAGGTTGGCTTCCAGAGTAATGGCGCGTACCCGGTTGTAGCGATTCAAACGCACCGAATCGGCAAACTCCTCCAACTGCACCAGGTTGGCCAGTGGGATCAGCTCGCCACTGCTGTCCGAGCGCACGTAGATATTCTCCAGACTCGCAGGGGAGCGCTGCAGCGAACGCTCCCCTTCAAGGATCACGTCGTACTCTTCACCCTGATCGATGAAGGTGGTTACCTGACGCGACCCCAGCATGGTTTCCAGGGTGCGGCCGATGGTGCTGTTGCTGACGCCAAGCGCCGCTGCACGGTCGTAGTCCACCCGCACCCGCAACTGCGGCTTGGTTTCCTTGTAATCCCAGTCCAGTCCTTCCAGTCCCGGGTTGTCAGCATTGATCTCGGCCAGCAGCCGATCGCGCCAGGCCACCAGTTCGTCGTAACTGCCGCCGCCGATGGTGAACTGCACCGGCTTCTGTATCCGCCGCCCGAAACCCTGTCGCATCACCGGAAACGCGCGCACGCCGGGAAGATCGCTGAGGCGTTGCCGAATATCGGCCATGATCGCCCAGGCGGAACGACGCTGCTCCCTGTCATCGAGCACAATGATGGCGATGCCGCTGTTAAAGATCGCCAGATTGCCAAAACCACGCGGTGCGCGCACCAGCAAGCGGGTGACCTCACCGCTCTCCACCAGCGGCATCAGGCGGCGCTCAACCTCGGTCATGTAGTCGGCGATATAGCGATAAGACGCCCCTTCCGGACCACTGACCAGAACAAAGAAGGCACCGCGGTCCTCCTTGGGAGCGTATTCGTCGGGAATCTGGGGATACAACCAGAAGCAGCTACCCAGCAGTGCTACGAACAGCACCACCACCACCAGATAGCGATGGACCAGCCAGGTCAGCAGGCGCCGGTAGCCATCCTGCAACGCGCGAAACAGACGGTCGACCAGGCGGACCAGGCGCCCTTCATGGGCCTGGGAGGTCAACACTTTGGACGCCAGCATCGGTGACAGGGTCAACGCCACAAAACTGGAAAATGCCACCGCCGCCGCCATAGTCAGGGCGAACTCCGAGAACAACCGCCCCAGGTCACCCTGCAAGAACGCGATCGGCACGAATACCGATACCAGCACCAGCGTGGTGGCTACCACCGCAAAACCCACCTGGCGGGCGCCGCGAAATGCGGCCACCAGCCGGGTTTCACCGTAACTGTCCATCCGCCGGTGAATGTTTTCCAGCACCACAATGGCGTCGTCTACCACCAGACCGATCGCCAACACCAGCGCTAACAGAGTCAGCATATTGACCGAGAAGTCGAGCCACATCAGTACCAGTGCGGTAGCGATCAACGACACCGGCACCGTGATCGCCGGTACCAGTGTCGCCCGTGCACTACCGAGAAACAGATAGATCACCGCCACCACCATGATGATGGCGATCCCCAGCGTCTTATAGACCTCGGCTATCGCCCCCTCAACGAACACCGAAGAGTCATAACTTTGATTGATGGACATCCCTTCCGGCAGGGTCGGATTGAGCCGTGCCGCTTCGGCCTTGGCGGCGCGCGCCACGCTGATGGTATTGGCGGTGGACTGCTTGATGATGCCGATCCCCACCATCGGCACCCCGTTGCCGCGGAAGAACAGCCGCTCCTCAGCTGCGGCTTTCTCTATCCGTGCCACTTCACCCAGCCGGATCAGGTGGCCGTCACCGCCGCGTCCGATCACCAGCCGGGCAAAATCATCGGCGCTGCGAAACTGACGTTCAACGCGAATACTGAACTGCCGCAGGTCAGAGTCGATACTGCCCGCCGGCAGCTCGACATTCTCAGCCCGCAGGGCCGCCTCGACGTCAGCGGCGGTGAGGGATTGCGATGCCAGCGCCGCACGGTCGAGCCAGATCCGCATGGCAAAGGTCTGGGCACCGCCGATACGGGCACGGGCAACCCCGTCCAGCACCGAGAAGCGGTCCACCAGATAGCGTTCGGCGTAGTCGGTCAGCTCCGGCACGGTGAGCCGGTCACTGGCCAGATTCAGCCACATGATCACGTCGTCGTTGCTGTCGACCTTCTGGATATCCGGCGCGTCCGCCTCTGCCGGCAGATCGCTGAGAATCGCCGATACGCGGTCGCGGATATCATTGGCTGCCGCCTCAACATCCCGCCCGGTATCAAACTGCACCGATATCCGCGAGCGTCCGTCCTCACTGCTCGACTCCACAAAGCGGATGCCTTCAAGGCCGGCGATGCGGTCCTCGATCAGTTCGGTAATACGGCTCTCCACCACATTTGCTGCGGCCCCGGGATAGCGGGTATCAATCGACACCACCGGCGGATCAATGTCCGGGTACTCCCGCAACGGCAGACGATCAAACGCCAGCAAACCAAAGGCCACCAGCAGCAATGACAACACGCTGGCGAAGACCGGACGACGAACCGAGATATCGGAAAGCAGCATCTGTTCAGGCTCCGGGTTTACGCAGCATATCGGCTAGCGGCTGGGTACCGTCATCCAGATTGCGAATAGTAACCTTGCCACCGACGCGCGCCTTTTGCTGGCCGTGGGTGATCACCCGTTCGTCCACCGCCAGACCGCTCAGGATCTCAACCCGGCCGGGGCGGCGACTGCCGATCTGGACCTGACGCATCGCGACCTGTTGCTGTGCATCGACCACCATGACCCGATGCTCGACGCCGCTACCGAGCAGCGCCTCCTCCGGAATCGTCAGCGCCGTGCGCGGGTTGCGTTCCAGGACCACCCGCATCAGCAACCCCGGTCGCAGCACCAGATTGGGGTTGTCGATCCGGGCGCGCACCCGAATCGCCCTGGTGACCGGATCGATACGGCTGTCGATACTGGCGACTTCGCCACTGACAGTCATGTCGGCAAACGCACTGGTTTGCGCCGAGATCGGCAATCCCGGGCGCAGATCAGCGAGATAACGGCTGGGAACGGTAAAATCGAGTTTGAGCGTGCGAATATCATCCAGCCGGGTGATCAGGTCGCCCGGCTCAACCAGCGCTCCGACGCTGATCTGGCGCAGCCCGACCATACCGCCAAACGGCGCCCGGATAACGCGATCTGCGATCCGTGCCTGCATCGCTGTACGCGCCACTTCGGCGCGTTCAACCTCCAGCCGGCGCTGATCCAGGTCCTCCCGCGAAGCCAATTGCTGGCGCTCCAGCTTCTGTAACCGGGCAAGTGCCAGCCGGCGCTCCTCCAACAGGGCGGATACATCCGCCAACAGCGCTTCCTCTTCGCTTTTTTCCAATACCGCCAACACCGCGCCGGCGGCCACCTGCTCACCGTCGTCAAAGTTAAGTGTCACCACTTTCTCGGTCACGTTGGCGGTAATATCTACCGCTTCATTGGCTTGCGCTGTACCCAGCGCCTCGATGCGATCAGAAAAAGCTTCACTCACCACCGGCGCAACAATCACCGCCGGTGGCGATGCTGCCACGCCCGGAGTACTGAGCAACAGCCCCAGCCATCCGCCCCACCCCAACATCTCACCACGCAATCTCATCTATTACTCCGGCGCTATAGCGGCGCGCACCATGCGCTTCGCTCTGTGGCTGCAAGCATAATCCTGTAAAGTTATCGTGATTAAAACCAACGCACGGCGTGTTGGCAGAAGAAACTGCGTGGACACGCAATTCAGGACTCTGTATCAACGGCCAGGGCCTCACAGGCCAGCGTCAGACGATTGCGTCCCTGCTCCTTCGAGGCATACAACGCCCGGTCCGCCATGCGGTAAAGCGCCGCTTCGTCGGTGCTGTCGGCAGGGAAGGTGGCCGCGCCGATGCTCACCCCCACCTGCACCGAATGACCGTCAATAACGGTCGGCTGGGCCAGCGAGTTGATCACCCGCTCCCCCAGCTGGCGGATATCCTGGGGCGAAGCCTGATCCAGCATCAGAACCGCGAACTCATCGCCGCCGATCCGGGCGATCAAATCCGTTTCACGGAAAATCCCCCGTAGTGCCAACCCAACCCGCCGCAGCAACTCATCACCGGCCGGGTGGCCATAGTGATCATTCACCTCCTTGAACAGATCCAGATCCATCAACAGCAGTGAAAAACGGAGTGGCTGGCGCGCAGAGCGCTTGATCTGTTCCTGCAGGGTGATGTTGAACTGGTGGCGGTTGGCCAGTCCGGTGAGGGAGTCGGTCAGCGCCATACGCACGATCGCCTGCTCGCTCTTTTTCTGCTCGGTAACATCACGTACCACCAGAATATAACCGATGGTGTCATTGTCCTTGTTGATGATCGGCCCGCCCATGGACTGTCCCGGGAAGGGCTCGCCGCCCTTACGGCGGTAATCGAGTTCATAGGGCAGCAGCCGCGTTTTTGCGCCGGGGTAGAATCGCAACTCACCCTGCTCGTTAAAATCCTCGGAGCGCATGTAGAGGATGCCACTGGAGCGCCCAATCACCTCTTCCGGGCGATAGCCGAAAATCTGCCCGAACGCCGGATTACACATGATAATGTTGCGCTCCAGATCACCGATGACGGTAGCATCAGGCGTGCTCTGGAAAATCGCCTCGAAGCGCGCCGTCTGGTTGCGGAGCTTATTCTGTACTTGGCGACCGTAGTCAATCGCTGCCCGCAAACGGCGGTTGTAAAACCATAACACCAGCGCCACGGCTACCAGCAACATCAGGCTACCCCCCAGCCCGCCAACCATCCGCCGCCACTGATCCAGATCCACCCGCGGGTCGGCATCAAAAATAAAACCACTGAGGTCGTAACCGGGGAGAGCCATCCCCTGGGCCACAAAGGTATCCGCCATATGCGCCCAGCGCCCCGGATTCATGTGGCCCATCTCGATCAGCTCAGGCAGTATCAACGACCGCATCCGCTCCGCCTCGTAACGCAGGTGTTCACGGGATTTAGCATCGTTGTATTCGGCGATGATCAGCTCGATCACCTCTTCCGGATGCGCCATGGCATACTCCCACCCCCGCAGCGAGGCCTCGCGGAAGCGCCGTACTCCGTCCGGCATGGCGCCGAGCGCGGCTTCGGTGGTAAACAGAATATCGGAGTAAAAGTCGACGCCATAACTGGCGGGGTGAATAACCGAGATCGGAATTTGGCGTTGCGCCAGATAATAAGGTTCATTGGTGAGGTAGGAGTTGAACGCATCAACCCGGTCCTCAATCAGGTCGTTGATATCGTAGCTACTTTTGATGACATCAATGCGGGATATATCGACCCCTTCATTCTCCAGCATGGCCACCAAGCCGACGTCGGCCCCTTGGCTGATCAGCATCACCTTACGACCGATCAGGTCGTGGGGGGTCCGAATGCCGGCAGATTGCTTGGATACCAGCACCGAGGCCGAGTGCTGAAAAATAGCCGCCAGCGCCACCAGTGGCTGGCCCTTTAACCGCTGATGCAGAAGCTCGCCATTGGCTACCCCGAACTGGGCCCTGCCGGCCAGCACCTCGCTGACCGGTTCGCGCCCGGGGCGACCGTTAAGAATCGTCACATCAAAGCCAGCTTCCCGGTAGAAGCCCTGTTGCTTGGCGGCATAGTAGCCGGCAAACTGAAACTGGTGATGCCAACGCAGCTGCAGCGTTACCGCTGTCAGAGCTTCATCTGCCTTTGCAGGGTGAGCGCCCCAGACACCAATAAGCAGTATCAGCAGCATCACCCGACGGCATACCAAGAGAGGAATTGAGACCTGTGTGTTGTTTGCCAACTGACATCCCTGCACGGTGGGTAAAGTCGCTATCGGCAACCTCTACTACCGTCACCGAGACCCGGGTAAAGTATGGCACAGCCTCAACCTTGCGGTTGCTCCCCTTGAGCCCGAACAATCATTATAGAGTACCGGGAAAAGCACCGCCGTCGAGGAGAATGTTCTGTCCGGTAATATAACCGGCATGCTGACTGCACAGAAACGCGCAGGCGGCGCCAAACTCTTGCGGCTGCCCAAAGCGTCTGGCGGGATTACCGTTACGCCGTGCTTCGCGCACCTGCTCCAGGCTCTGGCCGGTTTTCTCCACCACACCCTGCAGAGTGGCGTTGAGCCGGTCAGTATCAAAAGGTCCCGGCAGCAGCGCATTGATGGTCACGTTGTGCGCCACGGTTTCGCGCGCCAAGCCGGCGACAAAGCCAGTCAGACCGGCGCGGGCACCGTTGGACAACCCCAGCACCCCGATCGGCGCCTTGACCGCTGCCGAGGTGATATTGACGATGCGGCCGAAGCCGCGCGCCATCATGCCGTCGACTACCGCCTTGATCAGATAGATGGGCGTCAACATGTTGGCCTGCAACGCCGCGTGCCACTCCTCATCGCCCCAGTTACGAAAATCCCCTGGGGGTGGCCCGCCAGCGTTGTTGACCAGAATATCCGGCTGCGGACAGGCGGCCAGCAGTGCCTGCTGCACCGCTGTGGTGGTGACATCGCCGGCCACCGTCAGCACCTCAACCCGGTAACGGGTTCTGAGATCACTGGCGGTTGCTTCCAGTGCCTCGCTACCGCGCGCGTTGAGGACCAGCTGCACACCCTCGGCGGCCAGCGCTTCGGCGCAGGCACGCCCTAACCCTTTCGACGCCGCGCAGACGATAGCGCAGCGACCCTTGATACCCAGATCCATAACCTTACTCCTTTATCTCAGCGTAGCGGCTTCGGACGCCTCGCGCGCCTGCGCCAGTTTGGCGCTCAGTTTATCGACGATATAGTTGCCGATCGGCAGTGCCGAGGTGGCCGCCGGCGACGGCGCATTGCAAACATGCAGCGAACGCGGGCTTTCGGCAAACAGAAAGTCGTGCACCAGGGTACCGTCTCGCAGTACCGCCTGGGCCCTGATCCCTGCGGGATAGGGCTCAAGGTCCGTCAACCGCAGCTGCGGACAGTACTTCTGCACCCGGCGCAGGTAGCCGCGCTTCCACCAGGAATCGCGGGTCTCCTTGAGCCCGGTGCCCAAATGGCTGAATAGGACACGCCAGAAGCCGGGGAACCGCACCATCTCAGCCACGTCACGCAAACTGATGTTGATCCGACCGTAACCTTCTCGTTTCCAGCCTTGCACGGCATTGGGGCCAACGGTAACCGAGCCGTCGATCATGCGGGTCAAATGGACGCCCAGGAACGGCAACTCCGGGTCGGGAATCGGGTAGATCAGGTGCTTGACGATCTGGTTATGACGGGCCGGCAGCCGGTAGTACTCGCCGCGGAACGGCACGATCTGAAACTCGGTTTCGATGCCCAGCATGCGGGTGGTGCGATCGGCCATCAGCCCCGAGCAGGCGATCAGATAACGGGCCGAGTAACTACCGCCGGAGGTGGTCGCCACGATCCGGTCTGTCCGTTCCTGCAAGGCGCGGACTTCGGTGTTCAGCCGGGTGATGCCGCCCAGTTGCCGGAACCGCTCCGCCAGCGCATCGCAGACCCGCGCATAATCAACGATCCCGGTACTGGGCACCCGGATCGCGCCGACGCCGGCAATGTTCGGCTCCAATTGATGGAGCTGCCCGGCATCCAGCCATTCCACCTCGATCTTGTTCTGCTGGCAGCGCTGATACAGCGCCTGCATGCGCTCGAACTCCTTGGCGTCGGTGGCCACCAGCAGTTTGCCGCACTGCTGATAGGGGATACCGTTGTCGTCGCAGAAACGGATCGTTGCTGCCACCCCTTCGCGGCAGAAGCGGGCTTTCAGGCTACCCGGCGCATAGTAGACGCCGGCATGAATCACACCACTGTTGTGGCCAGTCTGGTGCGCAGCGAAGCGCCCCTCCTTCTCCACCAGCAGGATGCGCCGGTCCGGAAACCGCTGCTGCAGTTGCCATGCGGTCGACAGACCAACGATGCCACCGCCGATGATCAGATAGTCGAACAGGGTGCTGGAGCTCATGCAGTCGCTTCCCGGTCAGGCATTTGCCGGCGACTGTAAGCAAACAGCAGCACGAACACGACCAGTGCTGCCAGATTGGCCCACAGCAGGTGATGCGGCCACAGCAGCACCGTGCCGCTGGCCAAAGCCACCACCCGCAACGGCCTGTTCAGCGGCCCTTCCAGGTAGCCCTCCATGAAACCTGCCAGCGCGTAGATCCCAAACAGCGCAAATACAAAGATCGTCAGCACCTCGGTAACATCACCACCGATAAAGGGCGTGTAGGCAAACAGCAGCGGCACAATATAGAGCCCCTTGGCCAGCTTCCAGGCAGTAAAACCGGTGGCCATGGGCGGGGTACGGGCAATCGCCGCCGCAGCGAAGGCCGTCAGGCAGACCGGCGGGGTTACGTTGCTATCCTGGGACAGCCAGAAGATGATCATATGCGCCGACAGCAGCGCCATCGCCAACACAGAAGGGTCAACCGCCTGTTCCAGCAGGGTGCTCTTGAAATCAGCCGGCACCAGTGCCAGCAACGCCTGCGCCTCGGCGGCGCTCATGGGTGCGGCCAGTTGGGTCAGGCTGCCGGGATCAGCCAGCATAAAGATCGCCCGCGCTGTCTCCGGTAGCGTCCCGTCCACCAGCAATTGCAACAGTTGCGCTTCACTGATCAAGCCGTAAAGTGCTGGCGCCGATAGCGTACCAAGCACAATGTACGCCGCCGTCACCGGTAGCCCCATACCCAGCACCAGCGAAGCCACCGCCACCAACACCAGCGTAATCAGCAGGCTGCCGCCGGCCCAGTTGTTGATCATCAGCGAAAAGGTGTTACCGATACCGGTGGTGGAGATCACGTTAACGATCAGACCGATCGCCACCAACAGTACCGCCGTGGTCGCCATGTTACGCGACCCCTGCGCCAGCGCGTCGAGCACATCGCGAACGCCCATCGGTTTGCTCGACAGCCAGGATGCCACTACTACCGAGATAATACTGATCCCCGCCGCATAAGTGGGGGTAAAGCCATAGATCAGCAGTCCCACCAGCACCGCCAGCGGCAGCAGATAGTGCCAGCCACCGCGCAGCACCTCACCGATGGGACGGCTGTTCAACTCGATCGCTTGCGCATGACTACGTTGCGCTTCAATACGCACAAAAAACGTCACCGACAAGAAGTAGAGCAGTGCCGGTAATGCAGCCCAGGCAATGATCTCAACGTACGGAATCTGGGTATAGGAGGCCATGATAAAAGCACCGGCGCCCATCACCGGCGGCATCAGTTGGCCACCGGTGGACGCGGCCGCCTCCACTCCGGCGGCAAAGCGCGGTGGGAAACCGGCTTTGCGCATCAGCGGGATGGTGATCACCCCGGTTGAGACCGTGTTAGCCACTGACGACCCGGATACCGAGCCCATCAGGCCGGAGCCAAAAACCGCCACAAAGCCGGGGCCACCAACGAAGCGTCCGGCCGCACACTGCGACAGCTCAACGATAAAGTCGCCGGCGCCGGAGCGCACCAGAAAGGCACCGAACAGGATAAACATGAACACATAGGTCCAGGAGATGCGGGCGATGGAACCGAACATCCCCTCGCCACTGAAGTAACTGCGAAACAGCAGGGTTTCAAAACTGAGACCGGGGAAGTTAAATACCCCCTCCAGGTACTTGCCCCACCAGAACACGTAGGTCAACGCCACCACTATCAACGCTGGAATAAACCAGCCGGTGGTGCGGCGGGTCAGCTCCAGTGCCACCGCAATCGCCACCAACGCCATGATCCAGTCACTGGTGATGAAATGCACCCCGCGGTCATAGAGGGCGTTCTCGAACAGCATCAGATAAGCCGCTGCAGCAACCGCCAGCAGCCCGACCAACAGGTCAGCGGCCAGCACCAGGCGCGAGCTAACCTGCCCTTTGCGCATCGGAATCATCAGCGCACACATCAGCCCGAAGCCGCCAAAATGAATCGCTGATACCCACAGCTCCGAAAGGGTACCCAGGGTATTGAAATAGATATGGGCGAGCGCGAACAGAACCCCGAACAGATACAGCGCGCGTCCGACCAGGCCCTCTTCGTTGCGCTGGGTCAGTTCGAAGCTTTGCAGCTGTTGCTCGGTTTGCGGATCCAGAGCCGCCGCGTTCGTGTCGTCGGCTGTGGACCGTTGTTGCTCAGACATAATGCCACCGTCATGAGTCAGATTGGGCAGAATGGCCCCGCGTCCGCCTGGCGGACGCGGGGATGGCTGCGTTGATCGGCGCAGTTACTCGACGATCAGGTGGGCCGGGATCTGCATCCCCTGCTCACGATAGAAACGCGCCGCACCAGGGTGCAGCGGTACCGGCAGGCCATCAATTGCCTTTTGCAGGCTCATTGCTTTGGTGGCTTTGTGGATGCCGTTGAGGAACGGCAGATTCTCGTAGATGGTTTTGGTGATTTTGTAGACATCCTCTTCCGGCAGATCGTCACGCACGGCGAGGAAGTTCGGCTGGGCGATGGTATTGATCGCCTGCGCCTGTCCCGGATAGGTGTTGGCCGGGATCACGTAGCGGGTCCACAGCTTCATTTTGCCGTTGGCACGTGCCACCTGCTCATCGGTAAAGTCCAGCACCCGCATCTTGTCGCCGAGCGCCGCGTAAGCACGGGTAACAGCGCTGACCGGCACGCCGGCCGGGGTATTCATGCCGTCAACCGTACCGTTCTGCAACGCATCGGCACTGGGACCGTAGCCCATGTAGGCCAGATCGAAGCTGTCAGGGTCGATGCCCAGTCCTTTCATGATCTGACGGCCCGAACCTTCGGTGCCGGAGTTGCGCTTGCCGATGGAGAATTTACGCCCGTCCAACCCCTTGAGGTCATCGATAGTGCCGGTTTTCGCCAGTTCGCTGCGCACCGCGAAGTGTTCGACGTTTTGCCACAGCATGCTGACCGAACGCAGTTTTTTCTGCGGACCACTCTCTTTGAAACCGCCTTCACCGTCCCAGGCCCAGGCGCCATAAAGGCCCTGCATGATCGCCAGCTGCGCTTCGTTCTCGCGCAACAGTTTGACGTTTTCCGCAGAACCTGCGGAGCTGATGGCCGACATGCTGATCTTGTCCTTGGGCTCCAGCTTGACCTTGGTCAGGGTCGCCAGCGCAACGCCCACCGGGTAGTAAGTACCGCCGGTGGAGGCGGTTGCCAGAATATAGGAGCTGTCGGCCATGGCAGGTTGCACGCTGAACCCAGCGGCGCTGCCCAGAGTGAGAGCCAGGCCCAGGCCTTTAATGAAACGACGCTTACTTGCTTGCATATCAGTATCCTCGTATCGAGTTTTATTGTTATGGCGTACTGATCAGAGCTATAGCAAGCCGGGTGCCAACACTAAAAAACCTGATAAGAGATTGTTTTTATTAAAACTGGAAAGAGCTTACACACCCCATGCGCAAGATTATGCCGAAGGTTCTCGGGAGCTATCGGCAAAAAATGGCTTATCGCCCCACCGCTGTTACCAAACCACCCAACCGAGGCCACCCAAACGCCGCTCCGTCTCCTGTCACCCTGGTCATCGGCGATTTTTTGCCTGTTTGGAGCACCGGCGGCGAGCGAGTGCGCAGCCACCGGGGCGTGCACCGCCAAGCGTCAATCGGTAAAGTCGCCGCGCTGGATACCGTACTTCTGCATCTTTTGATTCAGGGTGCGGCGCGGCAGGTCAAGCTCGTCCAGCACCGCCTGCACATTACCCTGATGCCGCTGCAACGAGCTTTTGATCACCTGCACTTCGAACGCCTGCAGCTGATCGGACAACGACGCGCCGGTCAGGTTGTTCACCGGTGCGCTGGGCGGCGGAGCCAACCCCAACAGGTCGTTCAGGCCCGCAGCGGCATCGAGGCTGTAACGCAGCGCTACGTTGCGTAACTCGCGCACGTTGCCGGGCCAGTGATAGCGCTCCAGCGTGCGGCGCTCATATTCCGACAGCCGGCGCGGCTCCCGCTGATGTTCCCGGGCACTCTCGGCAACCCAGTGATCAAACAGCAGCGGAATATCCTCACGCCGCTCACGTAGGGCGGGAATGCGGATCTCACCCAGATTGAGGCGGTAATAGAGGTCCTGACGAAAGGCGTCGTTACCCCGTAGCTCCATCTTGGTTGCGGCCAGCACCCGCACATCAACAGCGTGGACGCGATTATCCCCCAGCCGTTCGACGACGCCCTCCTGCAGGGTGCGCAATACCTTCACCTGCAGATTCAGCGGCATGCTTTCGATCTCGTCCATAAACAAGGTGCCGCCGTCGGCATACTCGTACTTGCCGATGCGGCGCTTGCTGGCTCCGGTAAACGCGCCCGCTTCGTGACCAAACAGCTCGCTCTCAAACAGGGATTCGGGAATCGCGCCGCAATTGAGTGGCACAAACGGCTGGCGGCGGCGATCGCTGAGCTGGTGCAAGCAGGTGGCCACCAGCTCTTTACCGCTACCGGTCTCTCCATGGATGATCAGGTTGGCATCAATGGCGGCCAGACGCTCGATATCGGCTCGCAGGCGCACCATCGCCGGCGACACGCCGATCAAGCGGTTCTCTAATCCGCCGCGTGCACTGAGGCGCGCCTGCAACCGCAGGTTTTCCAAGGTCAAGCGGCGCTTCTCCAGCGCGCGGTTTATCCGCTCGATCAGGCGCTCCGGGTTGTAGGGTTTTTCAATAAAGTCGTACGCACCATCGCGCAATGTCGCCACTGCCATGTCGACGCTGCCGTGTCCGGTGATCAGGATCACCGGCAGTTCCGGCGCTATGGCCAGCACCGCCTGCAGCAACTGCTGACCGTCGAGGTGCGGCATGCGCACATCACTGATCAGAATCCCCGGGTAGTCCGGAGTGATCCGCTCCGGGATCTGCCGCGGGTCGGCAAAGGCTTCCACCTCAAAGCCCGCCAGCTGCAGCCATTCGCTGGCCGCCTCACGGACCTCCGCATCATCATCCACCAGCAGAATATGGCCACGCCCGGTTATCATTGATCACTCCCATTCAAGTCGGATTGCGCCGGATATAACGGCAGATCGATAGTGAAGCAGGCCCCCTGCGGGTGGTTTTCTGCCCGGATCTGACCATCCAGGTCGCGCACGATACCGTAACTTATCGATAACCCCAGTCCCAGGCCCTCACCCACATCCTTGGTGGTAAAGAAAGGGTCAAACAGGTGCTCCAGTACCTCCTCACTGAGCCCCGCTCCCTGATCATAAATCGCAATCTGGCCCCGCCCAGCAGTGCCTTCCAGCCGCAGCGTCAACTGTCCACCGGGGTTGTCCGCCATCGCATCCAGGGCGTTGCGGACCAGGTTGACCAGCACCTGCTCCACCCGCGGCTCGTCGGCATAGAGGGTTAAATCAGCCTCACCCTGCCACAACACGCTAACCCGCCCGGAGCGCAGCCGCTCCTGCATCAGTTCCAGTACCTGCTTTAATACCTTGCGCGCGGATACCGCCTCAAACCGGTCAACCCGCTTATGGGCGAACACTTTCAGCTGGCCACTGATCGTGGCCATCCGCTCGGTCATCGCGGCGATCCGCTCCAGCTGGCGCTCGACCTGTTCGCCAGCACCACGCTGCAACAGCAGGCGGGTGCTGGACAGCGACGTCTGAATCGCCGTCAACGGCTGATTGAGTTCATGGGCAATCGCCGCCGACATGGTACCGAGCGATGCCAGCTTACTCTGCTGGATCAGCTCTTTCTGCGCTTCGCGCAAGGCCGCGGTCCGCTCCTGAACCCGCTGTTCCAGCACGTCGTTGGCACGTTGTAGCGCCTGCTCAGCCCGTTTGCGCCGGCTGATATCGACTACCGTGACCAGGTACCCGTCGCCATCCTCCCAGGCCAGGGGATTAATCGACAGCAGCGCGGGAAACTCGCTACCGTCACCACGTAACGCCCGCCCCTCAACCGCCTTGACCGCTCGCGGCGCGTCGTCTGCATCCAGAGTATTGAAAAAGCTGCGCAGCGATTCCGGGCCATCGGCCGTGGCCAGCAACGCCGTCACCGGCCGACCCTCAATCAGATTGCCATGCACCCCGAACTGGGTCATCGCTTCCGGATTGATGCTCCGTACCCGACCGCGCTGATCGAGGGTGATCAGCCCGACCTGAGTGCTACCGATGATCGCCCGTTGCTGCGCCTCATTGCGCAGACGCAAGGCGTCCGCTTCCGCATGCAGGCGGTTCTTCAGCAACCGTTCACGCAGTAACAAAGCCAGCAGACAGAACGCCAGCCCACCGCCCAGACAAAATAGCACCAGCGAGCGCTGACTCCGCAACAATGGGCCGAGGTCAGTCAGCAGGTGCACCTGCCACTCAAGGTCGTCAAGCCACACCGACTGCATCAGGTAGGTCGGTCCTGCCGGGCTATCGAGCAGCACCACCCGGGTGCCGTCCTGCAACTCGCGACGATGGCCACGCAGATCACTGCGACGCTCGGGACCGATTCGTACGCTGCGCCCCTCAAGAGGGAGAAGGTGATAGCGCCAGCCGTCACTATTGGTCAAAAACACCAAGGCGTCGCGATCACTGACCAGCACGGTCTCGTCGGTGGCGGTCCAACTCTGCTCCAGCCGCCCCAGATCAAGGGTCACCAACCCCACGCCGGCCAGCCCGCCGCGACCGTAGATGGGTGCCGACAACAGGTAGATCGGCAGCCCATTTACGCCCCGAGCCTCGAAATAGCCGCCGCGTTCACCCTGAATCGCCTGCTCGAAGAACTGCGCGCCGGGGTAAAATGCTTCTCGTCCATTACGCCGTTCGCGCCAGTCGCTGCTGGCGACGATCCGCGCCTGCAGATCAAGCACCTCCCAGCGACGTGTAGCTGCCACTTGATTGATCTGTTCCAAAAACAGATCAACGGGTTTGGAATCTGCCGTTTGCGGCGACTCCAGCAGGTGGATCACGTCGGGATTCTGGGCCAGCGCAAACGGCATGGCACGGGTACGATTGAGATTGCGTCGCATCCCGGAGATATGAAACAACAGTCGGTTTTCACCCGCTTGATGCAGTTGCTGCAAACCACGGTCATAGCGGTAGCGCTCCACCTGCCAGGTGACGGCCAGCGTTAGCAGTACCAGCAGGCCGAAGATGGTGAGCGCTTTGAGCTGAGGTAACGAGTCAAGCCAACGGGTCACGCACGCTCCGAGTAACAGAAAGATGGCTTGTCAGTAAAGCGGGCTTGCGCCAACAAAGCAATCTCGCCCACGTTGGCACCGTCGAGGCACTTTACAACCGTGGGCATCCTTTCTACCATGGGCGCCCCCGGTGAGGTTCCCGAGTGGCCAAAGGGATCAGACTGTAAATCTGACGCGCGAGCTTCGGTGGTTCGAATCCACCCCTCACCACCAGCTTTTCTATCCACCTTCATCGTCATTGAACCCCGCTCCGAGCACAGGCCTGACCTGTGTCACTGGATGCTGTTCCCGCATCAGGTTAGATTATGGCCTTCACGGAACGACGACGGAGCAGCCCCATGGATATCTCTACGCTGGTGATTCTCGCCACCCTTGCAGTTGTAGTGGTGTACTTCATCACCATCTACAACGCGCTGGTTCAGCTCAAGCATAACGTTTCCAAAGCTTGGGCCAACATCGACGTGCTGCTCAAGCAACGGCACGATGAACTGCCCAAGCTGGTGGAAACCTGCAAGCAGTACATGGGCTACGAGAAAGACGCACTGGAAGCGATCATCAAGGCGCGTTCGGCAGTGTCTGACGCCCGCCAGTCCGCCGACATGAAAGCATTGGGAGCAGCGGAAACCCAGCTGCGAATCGGTCTGGGTAACCTGTTTGCACTGGCCGAAGATTACCCGGACCTGAAAGCCAATGACTCGTTCCAGCACCTGCAGAGTCGCATCACCGGGCTGGAGCAGGATATCGCCGACCGCCGCGAGTTTTACAACGAATCGGTCAATCTGCTGAATGTGCGTATCGAACAGTTCCCGGACGTGATCGTGGCCCGGAAAATGGGCTTCCGGGCAGCCGACCTGCTGGAGTTCAGTGAAGCGGAGAAAGCAGACGTTGATATGAAAGCGCTGTTTTCATGAACGCTCTCGCATCTTGGAAGGCGTCACTCAGTAGCGGCGAGCTGACGGCAGCCATGGTGATCAGTGCCATTGTGGCGCTGGTGCTGCTGTTTATGGCGTTCTACTACCTAAAGCGCGCGCGGATTATTGAAGATACCCCCACCTCCAAAATTCGCTCGGCCGCCCAGGGCTATGTGGAACTGGTCGGCCCGGTCATCGGTGGCGAGGCCGGCGAACTGGTGGCGCCACTGTCCCAGTATTCCTGCGTCTGGTACCGCTACAAAGTCCAGCGCTATCGGGAATCGGGTAAGAAAGGCAGTTGGCAAACCGTACGCCAGGGAACCAGCGATGCCTGGTTCCAGATCAACGATGGCACTGGCACCTGTGTGGTCGATCCCGACAGCGCCGATGTGATCACCGAGCATAAGCGCACCTGGTATGGCCACGACGCCATTCCCGCTTTCAGTACCAACAGCAGTTTTTTCTCCACCTTTACCAACGATCGTTACCGCTATATTGAAGAACTGATCATGCCCCACGAAACCATCTACGCGCTGGGCAATTTTCATACAGTCGGCGGAGGCCGCAATCTGCCGACCACGCAACAACAGGTTGGCGAAGTCATCCGCCACTGGAAGCAGGATTACAACGCGCTGCTACAACGGTTTGACGCCGATGGCGACGGAAAAATCGATATGCAGGAGTGGGACGCCGTCCGCCGGGCGGCGGAACGCGAGGCGGACAAACAGCGGGACAAACTAGCCAAGACACCAGCGGTCAACGTACTCAGCCGCATGCCCGACCGCCGCTATCCCTTTATCCTGTCGACCCATAGCCAAAAACGCCTGGCCAAGCGTTTTCGCCTGTTCAGCACCGGCATGGCGGTGTTGACCGCAGCAGCGACCGGATTCCTGTTTTACCTGTTCTAATCGGGATCAGTCGCAGGGCGCAGGGGACCGCTCGCCAGCCATCCCCCCTGCTGCGGGGCTATCGCATACGCCCGCCCGAAACCGACAACATAACGTCCGGCCACCGGCGTCAGCTGCAGCAGGCGGAAATCCGCCAACCCGCGCAGTACCGCCACGGTTTCACCAAAGCGTTGCTGCAATTGGATTAGCCGCTGCTCATACAACCCGCTGCTACGGTTAACCGCGGCCACCTTACAGCGCATCGTCAACCGACGCCGGGCAAAGGGATTGCGGGCCTTTACCTCCTCTTCGATCCACAACAGCTCCGCCTGTTGCTGCTGCAGCAACGCGGCCGTATGCGCGGCCAGATCACTGACCAGCAGAAAATAGTGGCGCTGGTCGTCGCGCACGCAGGGTGCGTATCCCATCACCGGATACCCATCGTTCCCCACCGCCCCCAGCAGTACCGAGTTAAAACGATCGGCAAACTCTCCCGCTTCCTTGGCCACAGCGGCAAGATCCTGCCCCTGCCCGGGGGCTGATTCACTATCGGCGCTCACCGAACTCTCCTCCTGTTTGATTGATGATCCGCCTGCCAACGCGCGGTCTGGCGGTTACAGCAAAAACTAATGCGCACGGTCGGGATTTTTTCCACATTGGAACTGTTGTTGCTTATACCACCCATAGAAAAACCTTATTCGGTGCTTCCGCTGGCCGATAACCCGATCAAGACGCCAATCCACTGTACGAGGATAGGGCCGTGAAACAACACACTCAACTGATCGACCACCCTCCCCAAGCGGTTATCTGCCTGACCCCTTGCTTACAGGATCCGGTATCGGCTGCGGAACAAACCTATGGCGGACTACGCTGCCGTTGGTGCATACCCCATCGCCCAGGCAGCCTGGTCGAAGTCACGATTTCAGCCTTTCAGCAGCAAACCAGCGCCTTGGCCTTGGTCGTCGAGTGCGAACTGGATGACGACGGCTACCGGTTCGAACTTCACTTTCTGGACCAGCAGCAGGCCTTTGCCGTCCGCATGATGGAGCAGCTCTGCCATATCAACAGCTACAGCCGCCTCGTCAGCCGCACCGAAGGGCGCCAGCTCGGCGGTAACGCGGCCGCGCTGGAGTGGATCGATCGTTTCGCTGAACAATTTCCCGCCTGAACTATCCCCCCCCGTCACGGTTGGTATAATGCGGACTTCAACATCCGTTAGCCCCAGCGAGACACCAGATGACCCAGAACACCGTCAATGTCGGCTCCCTCGAAATCGCCAACAACCGTCCGTTTGCACTATTCGGTGGCATGAATGTGCTGGAATCGCGGGATATGGCCTTGCGCGTTGCCGAACACTACGTTGAGGTAACCCAACGCCTGGCAATACCCTACGTGTTCAAAGCCTCGTTCGACAAAGCTAACCGCTCCTCCATTTCCTCATTCAGGGGCCCCGGGCTCGATGAAGGGCTTAAATTGCTGCAGGAGATCAAGCAAACCTTTAAGGTACCGGTCATCACCGACATTCACGAGCCCTGTCAGGCTGCCCCCGCCGCAGAAGTTGCCGATATCCTGCAACTGCCCGCGTTTCTCTCTCGCCAGACAGATCTGGTGGTGGCCATGGCCCGAACCGGCGCCGCCATCAATATCAAAAAGGCGCAGTTCCTGGCACCGCAAGAGATGCGCCACATTCTCACCAAGTGCGAGCAGGCCGGCAACAATCGCCTGATGCTGTGTGAGCGCGGCAGTAGCTTCGGCTATAACAATCTGGTGGTCGATATGCTGGCGTTTTCGGTGATGAAGGAGTTCGGATATCCGGTAATATTCGATGCCACCCATGCGCTGCAGATGCCGGGGGGCCGGGCCGACTCCGCTGACGGCCGCCGCGCCCTGGCCACCGAGCTGGCGCGCGCCGGCATGTCGCAGGGAATTGCGGGCCTATTCCTTGAAGCACACCCAGATCCGGATCAGGCCAAGTGTGACGGTCCCTGTGCCCTGCCGCTGGACAAACTGGAACCATACCTGCAACAGATGAAGGCGGTGGATGAGCTGGTGAAATCCTTTGCACCGCTGATGACGGTTTAATTGCCCCCTTTCCATAGCGTTGGGCGCGGGTAAGCTACTATTAAGCCAATCGATTTGGCTCGGCCACGGAGAGCACTTGTTACATGACGGACGCAGTCACGCTTGATTTCTCGATGTTAAAAAAAGGGTTGGTCATTGGGCCCGAACACCGCCAGTTCCGCCTGATAAAACCGGTAAGTAACAGCCCCATCGGCCAAGTCTGGCACGCCGACGACCTGTCGACGGCCACCGAGAGCACCCGCGCCGAAAAAGCCGCGTTGGAGATCGTCAACCCGAAGCTACTTCAAGACGATCACACCCTGAACGCATTCAAGGCTCTGGTTACCCAGTGCAAGCAACTCAAACACAAGCATATCGCCAAGACCTATGGCTACTTTCAGAGCCGCGAAGGGTGGTTGTTCGTTGCGATGGAGCCGGTCACAACCCGCAGTCTTGCCCGCATCCTGATGGAAGACGGCTACCAGCAGCTGAGTGTAGAGAAGTCACGAATCATTCTGAGCCAGATTGCGCAGGCGATTGACTACGCGACCACACAGAAAATAAGTCACGGTGACCTGACGCCCTGGAACGTGATCATCACCCACGATAGCGGGGTCAAACTGGTTAACTTTGCCTTCCGCCAGCCGCTGTTGCAGAAAATACAGGCTGACGGCCACCGAATTCTTAACAGCGAATTTCACGCGCCGGAATCTTTTATCAGCGTACCGCTACCCACCACGGTAGATATTTACGCCTTTGCCTGTATAGCGTACCAGCTGTTCAGCGGATTCCCCCCCTTCCCGCCCGAACTGCCGGTGGACGACCGCGAGGCAGATACCCTGCCTGCACCTAAAAAGATGTCCGAAGAGCAGTGGCAAACCCTACGCCCGGCGCTGAGTGCCAGCCCCGGCGACCGCCCCCTGAGTGCGGTTGAACTGACCAATGCGCTGTTCCCTTCCAAACCGGTTACGCCGGTGGCAACGGGTAACCGGCCAGAACCGGAGGAACCCGACACCAGCGAACGGGCAGAGGCTGTTCCGGAGTCCGTGTTACGCGCCTCCGCGCCCCGGGAACCTGCCGCCAGCGGAGCCTCAAGGATGCTGATCACCGCCAGCACCATGTTCGCCCTCGGACTGGTCATCGGCTATCTGGTGGCCACCAACCAATATCGCAGCCATGACGAGCAGCTGCTTAAGGCTCTGGGGGCCATCCATAACCTGACGGCGCAACCACCGACACCGGAAAATAAAGTGGCGCTGAACCGCTACTTTGCCGAGCTCAAAAGTCTGACCGATGACGCCCAACTAGTGCAGGCGCTGGGCAAGCAGGTGGAGGGCTACAAGGTCCGTCTCTCGCGCGATCGGGTCGAAGATCAGCAAGTGCCAGGAAGCCCGGCAGACGTAGCCACCGATCACCAGTACCAGCAGGAACAGCAGGCCTCGGCGTTTCTACCAGGTGCCGTGTTCAAAGACGAAATCATGCCAGAAGTGTTTGGCCCCAACATGGTGGTTCTGCCTGCCGGCACCTACCTGATGGGCGATCAGGACCGCAACGGCGACGACAATGAACAACCGGTGCACCCGGTCAAGATCAGCAAGCCGTTTGCGCTCTCTCAGCACGAAGTGACCTTCGCCGACTACGACCTGTTCGCACTCTCCACGGATCGCCCGCTTCCAGATGATGAGGGCTGGGGGCGTGGAAACCGGCCGGTGATCAACATCAGCTGGAACGATGCCAATGCCTATACCTATTGGTTGCGCAAGCAGACAGGTCTCGACTATCGACTCCCCACCGAGGCAGAGTGGGAGTATGCAGCAAGAGCTGGCACCGATACGCCGTTCTGGTGGGGCGAAGATGTAGGCCGCGGCAACGCCAACTGTGACGAATGCGGCAGTCTCTGGGACGGCAAAAAATCGGCTCCGGTGGGGTCTTTCAAGCCCAATCCCTTCGGCCTCTATGACATGAACGGCAACGTCTACGAGTGGGTATCCGACTGCTATAACGAAAACTACATTCAGGCGCCATCCGACGGTTCCAGCTGGGACGTCGGGCTCTGCAACCTGCGGGTCATGCGTGGCGGCTCCTGGTATGACATCGGCCGGTTGATCCGTTCCGCCAGCCGCTACCGCCATCCGCCCAATGCCAGCCGCAACACCTGGGGCTTCCGTCTGGCTCTTGATCTCAAGTAATCCCCGTCCATCCTGGCCCAGGGCCGGGATGGTACTTGCCGGCACGCGCGATGATGCCTCCTGATGCCATGCCCAAGACGCCCGAGCGATTCTTGACCCTGATGGCGGTCGCAGCCACCATCGCCTTTGCCACCTGGCAGACGCTGCTGAACAATTTCGCCATTGAGCACGCCGCGTTCACAGGTGCGGAGATTGGCATTCTGCAAAGCCTGAGGGAAGTGCCGGGGTTCCTCGCCTTCACCGCGGTATTTCTACTGCTGATTCTGCTGGAGCAAACCCTGGCCTTGCTGGCGCTGGCAACCCTGGCAGTGGGAGTAGCCATCACCGGCATGCTACCTACCACCTACGGGCTATATGCCACCACAGTACTGATGTCGATCGGTTTCCACTATTACGAGACCCTGCAATCATCACTGACCTTGCAGTGGCTGCCCAAGCAGCATACGGCGGTATTTATGGGGCGGGTTATCGCCGCCAAAGCGGCGGCTTCATTGTCAACCTTCGCCACCATCTGGCTGCTGTTCGAACTGTTCGAGGTGGCCTATCACTGGATCTACCTGCTTGCTGGCAGTATCAGTTGCACCCTTGTGTTTTATCTTTGGCGTGCGTTTCCGCGTTTTACTCAACCCGCCGTCCAGCACCGTAAGCTCCTGCTGCGCCGGCGTTACTGGCTCTATTATGCGCTGACATTCATGAGCGGCGCGCGCCGCCAGATTTTTATCGTGTTCGCCGGTTTTCTGATGGTGGAGAAGTTTCATTACTCAGTCGCCGCTATCAGCCTCCTGTTTCTGGCCAACCAGGCACTGAACCTGCTGCTGGCGCCGCGGCTGGGGAGGCTGGTTCAGCGACTGGGCGAGCGGCGCGCGCTAATGCTCGAATACAGCGGTTTGATCGCTGTATTCAGTGGTTACGCATTGGCAAACAGTGCCGAAACCGCTGCTGTACTGTATGTCATTGACAACCTGTTCTTCGTCATGGCCATCGCCATGAAAACCTATTTTCAGAAGATCGCCGACCCGCAAGATATCGCTGCTACCGCAGGAGTCAGTTTCACTATCAACCACATTGCGGCGGTCGTTATCCCGGTCCTTTTTGGCTTGATCTGGCTGCAGTCCCCGGCGACCGTTTTCCTCTGCGGGGCGTTTATGGCCGCGATCTCGCTACTGTTGAGCTTCAACATTCCCCTTCGCCCGGCGCCGGGAAACGAAGCACTTGTCGGCCGTTTCGAGGCACCGCCGGCTTCCTCTACCTGACTACACCATTGGTAGTAAGGCCCCACTCTGGTCGTGGCTTCGGCTTTGGCAATACTGCTATAATCGCGCCACGTTTTTTTGGGGCCGGACCTCTCCGTGCTCTTAACATTCAACGCAAAGGGGATATTCCATGAAACAACCTGTTCGCGTCGCAGTCACCGGTGCTGCTGGTCAGATCAGCTACTCTCTGTTGATTCGCATCGCTTCCGGCCAGATGCTGGGCAACGATCAGCCTGTTATCCTGCAACTGCTGGAGATCACGCCTGCTCTGGACGCGCTGAAAGGCGTTGCCATGGAACTCGAAGATTGCGCGTTCCCTCTGCTCCAAGGCATCGTCATGAGCGACGACGCCAATGTTGCGTTCAAAGATGCTGACTACGCGCTGCTGGTTGGTGCTCGTCCCCGAGGCCCGGGCATGGAACGCAAGGACCTGCTGGAAGCCAACGCAGCGATCTTCTCCGTACAGGGCAAGGCGTTGAACGACCACGCCAGCCGTGACGTTAAAGTTCTGGTTGTCGGCAACCCCGCCAACACCAACGCCCTGATTGCGCAGCAGAACGCTCCGGACCTGGATCCCAAGCAGTTCACTGCTATGACTCGTCTGGACCACAACCGTGCTGCAGCCCAGCTGGCCAACAAGACCGGCAAGCACGTCACCGACGTCAAGAAAGTCACCATCTGGGGTAACCACTCTGCTACCCAGTACCCGGACATCAGCAACACCACCGTTGCCGGTGAAGCCGCTACCGGTCTGGTTGAAGACAGCTGGTACAAAGAAACCTTTATCCCTGAAGTACAGCAGCGCGGCGCGGCGATCATCAAAGCTCGCGGTCTGTCTTCCGCAGCGTCTGCCGCCAACGCAGCAGTTGAGCACATGCGCGACTGGGCTCTGGGCACCGCAGAAGGCGATTGGGTCAGCATGGCGATCCCGTCCGATGGCAGCTACGGCATCGAAGAAGGGCTGATCTACTCCTACCCGGTCACCTGTAAAGGTGGCAAGTACGAAATCGTACAGGGACTGGAAATCAGCGACTTCAGCCGCGAGAAGATGACTGCGACCGAGCAGGAGCTGAAAGAAGAGCGTGACGGCGTTAAGCACCTGTTCTCCTAAGCGCTAATCAGCTTTGAAAAAGCCGCTCTCTGGAGCGGCTTTTTTTATCCTTGGTCGTAATGATCGCCATCAACGCTTGAGTTTGGCGACACAGCACTGATAATTCCCGTATCCATTTGTACGGGAAAGCTCACATGACCCTCAAAACATCAGCGCACAAAGAAAGCTGGATGGTTTACGGTGCTGGCGCGCTGATCGTAATCTTCGGCTTTGTACTCGCGTATCAGTTCGTTAAGCCTGCCCCGCCAGACCATATCCGCATCGCAACCGGAAGTGCGGGCAATGCCTATTATCAGTTCGCCACCGCCTATGCCGAGCAACTGGCGCAAGATCGCATATCTCTTGAAGTCATTGAAACCAGCGGCAGCCTGGCCAATCTAGGCCTGCTCAATAGCAATAAAGTGGAGATTGCCTTTGTACAAGGCGGGTTGGGCGATAGTGATGCCTTCCCGGGCCTGCTTTCTCTGGGCAGCATGTATTTCGAACCCTTGTGGGTGTTTGTCCGCAGTGAGCAGCAAACCGACCGCCTGACCAGCTTAAAGGGTTTACGCCTCGCCATCGGGCCTCAAGGTAGCGGTACCCGCGCCTTCGCGTTGCAACTACTCAAAGCCAACGGGATCGAGGCAACAAACACTCCTCTATTCGAACTGTCAGGACAACCCGCGGCGAAAGCTCTGCTCGCGGGTGAAATCGATGCGCTGTTTGCCGTCACCAGCCCCAAATCAGCGTTGATACGCCAACTACTGGAAAACGACCAGGTGCGTCCAGTCAGTTTTAGTCGCGCCCAAGCCTATGCACGGCGTTTTGATTTCCTCTCCGCACTGGAGCTACCGGAAGGATCTATCGATCTGGAACGCAACATTCCTCGGCGCGCGATCAAGCTTGTCGCCCCCGCAGCAACCTTGGTCACCAACGAGGAATTTCACCCCGCGCTCACCTCTTTGCTGCTCCAGGCAGCAGCAAAAACTCATGGGGGCCGAACCCTGTTCGCTAATCGCGGCGAGTTTCCCTCTCCGCAGTACGTTGATTTCCCCCTTAACGATGATGCCGAACGTTTTTATAAACGCGGCACGCCATTTTTACAGCGTTATCTTCCGTTCTGGGCCGCCAACCTGATCGACCGCCTGATCGTAATGATCCTGCCGCTGGTAACCTTGATGATTCCGTTGATGAAGATTCTGCCTCCTACCTACCGTTGGCGGGTTCGCTCGCGCATCTACCGCTGGTACGACCAGCTACGCGACCTCGATTTCCGGGTAAGCCAGGCCGCCACCCGAGAGCAGAGTCACCAGTTAGTGAGTGAACTGGACGAAATTGAGCAAGACGTGATGCACGTCACTGTGCCGAAATCCTATGCGGATGCACAATACAACCTGCGGCTTCACATCCGCCTGATTCGGGAACGACTGGATCGCCAACTCTACAAGCACGACGCCAACACTGTATAACGATGCATCTGCGAACTTTGCCGGTACTGATTCTGATTGGGGGACTTGCCACGCCCGCCTTTGCGCTCACGCCCTGCCGCATCGAAGGCAAAGTGATCTACACCCGAGAATGCATCCAACGTCAGCAGGGCGAAATTAGCGACGAACTGCATAACCAACAACAACGGGCCATCGCGACCACCGCTGCAGCGCCGACCACCGAGTCACACGCAGCACCCATTGATCCTGTAGCATCAACCGTTTCTACCCGTTCTTGCCCCACGAAAACCCTGCTGAAAGCGGTAGCGAACGATAACAGCGCGCCGCTGCTCAGCTGCGGAGACCCCAAGCAGCTGTTCGAGATCGCGACTGAGTCGGGAAGAACACTGATGCACCAGGCAGCCTTTCACGGCAGCGAACAGAGTCTGGCATACCTGCTTTCCAAACGAGCGCCGCTGGAAGCGAAGTCCAGTAGCGATCATGGTGCCACACCACTGCACCTTGCCGCTGAGCGCAATCAACAGCAACTGGTGCTGATGCTGCACCGGGCCGGCGCCAACTTGGAAGCCCGCGACTACCTGAAACGCACCGCTCTCCATCGGGCCAGTCGTGCCGGTTCGCTGCAGGCCTTGCGCACACTGATCCGCCTCCGAGCCGATGTCCATGCGGTGGATCGCACGTTACAGACACCACTGCTGTCTGCCAGCCGCTACCCCGGCAGTGCTGAGATTCTGAATGCGCTGCTTGATGCCGGCGCCGACGTCAACCGACGCGCTCGGGATGAGATGACTGCGCTGCACTACGCCATCACGACGGACACTCAGAACACCGTAGCCTTGGTCAACCACGGAATCGACCTTGACGCGCGTGACAGCCAAGGACGCACCGCCTTATTACTGGCCGCGCTTGCCGATATCGACGCGCACTGGCCACGAATAAAGCGGGTTGTTGAAGCCGGCGCCAACCTGAATGCAAAGGACAAGAACGGTAATACCCTGCTTAAAATCGCCTATCACCAACAGCACGAGCAACTGCTGAAACTACTCCTGCGTCACGGCGTGGATTCCCGCAATGTCACCACCATCATCCGCAACTACGAAAGCCGCAACGACAAAACCCTGTAAACTAAAAACTCACATAACGGGTAAAGCCGAACCGGGGAAACTCCCGGCCCGTTTACGATTGGGAAGCAGGTCAGTCCCTGCGAGGTTGTGACCTGCCCCCTCCCCGATTTCAGAACCACTCTCAGTTAGAAATTTCCGGCTCCATGCCGGACCGACACCAACCGTCAGCGATAAAAAAAGGCCCCAGTCGCATGACTGGGGCCTTCTCGTATTAGGCGCTTGGCGATGACCTACTCTCACATGGGGAAGCCCCACACTACCATCGGCGCTGAGTCGTTTCACTTCGGAGTTCGGTATGGG